>NZ_WEIO01000033.1 GCF_009183655.1 Bacillus aerolatus | reverse complement strand
TGCACATGTGTTTCGATAAACGGATGACATGCGGCAGGATCAAAGGAAAGAATATGAAAATTCATATCAAAATCTAGATCCATAGGCAAAAGATCTTTAATATTGACATTATGCATGTCATCATAATTTCTAAATTCAATCTTGTTGGCGTGGTCTGAAACAACCCACGGCTTCCGTCCTTCAAGCGGACGATATTTTTGCTTATAAAGGAATAGTCTGGAATCGCCATCCCCAAGGTTTTCTAAATACATTTTCGTCCCTGGCGGACAGTATAAATAACCACTTTCTTCAAGAACAAATTCTTGCTCACCTGCCGCAGCTTTTATTGCTCCTTCAATCACATAGACGAATGTTTCTACGTCTGCTTGTCCGCCAAATCCTTCGCTATTTCCCCCCCCATTTTGCATTGTCACAACGTAATCGACAAAGCTTGCTCCAAGCTTAGGTGAACCCAAAATAGAAATAATACAATTTTCAAACCCCGGGATAACATTATTCACCAATCCTTCAGGTGCGATTAATGCATA
>NZ_WEIO01000032.1 GCF_009183655.1 Bacillus aerolatus | reverse complement strand
TGCACATGTGTTTCGATAAACGGATGACATGCGGCAGGATCAAAGGAAAGAATATGAAAATTCATATCAAAATCTAGATCCATAGGCAAAAGATCTTTAATATTGACATTATGCATGTCGTCATAATTTCTAAATTCAATCTTGTTGGCGTGGTCTGAAACAACCCACGGCTTCCGTCCTTCAATGGGACGATATTTTTGCTTATAAAGGAATAGTCTGGAATCACCGTCTCCAAGGTTTTCTAAATACATTTTTGTCCCTGGAGGACAGTATAAATAACCACTTTCTTCAAGAACAAATTCTTGCTCACCTGCCGCAGCTTTTATTGCTCCTTCAATCACATAGACGAATGTTTCTACATCTGCTTGTCCGCCAAATCCCTCGCTATTTTTCCCGCCATTTTGCATGGTCACAACGTAATCGACAAAGCTTGCTCCAAGCTTAGGTGAACCCAAAATAGAAATAATACAATTTTCAAACCCCGGGATAACATTATTCACCAATCCTTCAGGTGCGATTAATGCATA
>NZ_WEIO01000031.1 GCF_009183655.1 Bacillus aerolatus | reverse complement strand
TTACTTACAGCTCCCCGGAGCATATCGGAGTTAGTCCCGTCCTTCTTCGGCTCCTAGTGCCAAGGCATCCACCGTGCGCCCTTATTAACTTAACCTAAAATGGCGATTACTCGGTTATTACTTGGTTACTTTTATACGATATTATCCAGTTTTCAAAGAACAAGTTGGTGGAGCCTAGCGGGATCGAACCGCTGACCTCCTGCGTGCAAAGCAGGCGCTCTCCCAGCTGAGCTAAGGCCCCATATAATGAAGGTTATAAGAGTAAGGATGATGGGCCTGAATGGACTCGAACCATCGACCTCACGCTTATCAGGCGTGCGCTCTAACCAGCTGAGCTACAGGCCCTTACTCAATTTTTAGGAATGAAAAAAAGGATTAAACCTTCAAAACTGAACAAAATACGATGCCGTTAATTCGAGTTGAGAACGATGTTCTCTGTACGTACCTCGCGATGGCACAAGGCCTGTCGCTTTCCGTAGTTTCCTTAGAAAGGAGGTGATCCAGCCGCACCTTCCGATACGGCTACCTTGTTACGACTTCACCCCAATC
>NZ_WEIO01000030.1 GCF_009183655.1 Bacillus aerolatus | reverse complement strand
GACATGCATAATGTCAATATTAAAGATCTTTTGCCTATGGATCTAGATTTTGATATGAATTTTCATATTCTTTCCTTTGATCCTGCCGCATGTCATCCGTTTATCGAAACACATGTGCAAGAACATGGCGCCTATGTACTGTCTGGAGAGGGGATGTATAATTTGGACAATAAGTGGGTTCCCGTGAAGGAAGGTGATTATATTTTCATGGGTCCATATGTACATCAGGCAGCGTACGCGGTAGGAAGAGAAAGTTTAACATATGTCTACTCTAAAGACTGTAACCGTGATGCAGAATTATAAGCAGTCATTCTTCATAATAATTGGGATTTGAAATTTAAAATATAAAAGAGGTGTTTAGAAGTGGAAGAGAGAGCGACTTTGACGAACATCCAAGAGGTAACGGCAGAAAGAATTTTTGAAATTGATAAGATAGCCAAATTTGATCCAAACGAACCGCAAAAGAACTATTTCTATGAAACAGATAAAACTGTTGGGGCACTTTGGTGTCTTGAACCAGGGCAGGAAGTATATATACACTCCCATTCGGCTGTCGATGATATTTGGGTTTGCATTGAAGGGGAGGGAACGTACTTCCCAGACTTAGAGAATGAAATCCCGATCAGAAAGGGAATGGTATGCCTGGCCAAGCCTAACCAAATTCA
>NZ_WEIO01000029.1 GCF_009183655.1 Bacillus aerolatus | reverse complement strand
GTCACAACGTAATCGACAAAGCTTGCTCCAAGCTTAGGTGAACCCAAAATAGAAATAATACAATTTTCAAACCCCGGGATAACATTATTCACCAATCCTTCAGGTGCGATTAATGCATATTTACCATGCTCAATGATTGATCTGCTTGATAATAAATCTGTAGGATAACCCATCTTTTATAAACTCCCCTTTTATCGTTATTCTTTGTAGGCTAATTCGTATAATGTACCAATCAACGCTTTAACCCCTTCAGCCAAATCAGCAGGTTCTGTGTATTCTGCCGGGTTATGGCTAATGCCCTTTCGGCTTGGAACAAACAGCATGGCTGTCGGGACCGTTTGGGCGAAAATTTGCGCATCATGACCTGCTCCGCTATACATTAACTTATAATTCAGGTTATTTTCTTTGCACTGTTTTTCGATGATTTCTACAATCTTAAAATCCATTGGAACCGGATCAGCATCCAACCACATATCAATAGATGTTTCTACTTCATGTTCTATCGAAATTTCTTTTATTTTTCTAGTAAATAGTTTAGTAAACTGCACGATGGCATTTTTGTCGGTATGGCGCACGTCTACGGTGAAAACGGCTTTTTCCGGTACAACATTGACGATATTTGGTCCGACTTCCACTTTTCCTACTGTCGCAACTAACGGATCACCTTGCTGCTTCGCTAAACTGATTATTTCATAGATCATATGGCTAGCGGCATAGACAGCATCCTTACGATAGCCCATCGGCGTTGTTCCTGCGTGGTT
>NZ_WEIO01000028.1 GCF_009183655.1 Bacillus aerolatus | reverse complement strand
TCTGTTGCAAACTCAAATAAAATTTGTGGCGCAACTCTTGCGTACAAAGACTCAAAAAAGTGACGATCTACATACCCAGATGTTTGGAAGCCGAAACTTTCCATACGTTTAATCCACTCTTCTAAAACAGAACGGTCTTCCACTCGGAATGCCGTATGGTGAACCGTACCAAAACCTTGTCGGGCTTCAGGAAGAACGGCATTATGTTCTACAACTACTTGTGCACCATTTCCTCCTTCACCAACTTCAAATAAGTGTAATGATCCGGACTTTTCTATTTCTTTAAATAATAGAACTTTTTCCAACATTTCTTTAAAGTAATCAAAGTTCGCAATACGAATAAAAATTGGTCCTAAACCAGTAATGGCATATTCTAGTGGGATCGGCCCTTTTTGCCAAGGGGTACCTGAAGCAACCCCTTTATTGAATTCATCAGAAATCAATTGATATTGTTGATCATCGAAATCAACGAAAGAAAGAGTCTTTTTACCAAAGAGTTCTTTGATTCCAGTATGTTTAACTTCTAGACGATCAAAACGTTTTACCCAATAATCTAATGCTTCATCACTTGGTACACGGAAAGATGTTTTTGAAATCTCGTTTGTACCGTGTACGCCTTTCGGAATGCCAGGGAAGTCGAAGAAAGTCATGTCTGTACCCGGGCTGCCTTTGTCATCTGCAAAAAATAAATGATACGTTTGAATATCATCTTGATTAACGGTTTTCTTTACTAAACGCATACCTAATACATAAGTGAAAAATTCATAGTTCTTTTCTGCACTACTTGTAATAGCTGTTACGTGGTGTATTCCTTTTAATTCGTTCAT
>NZ_WEIO01000027.1 GCF_009183655.1 Bacillus aerolatus | reverse complement strand
GGGACTGACCCCATAGAGTGAGACAAATAAAAACACCTTTAAGTTGAAAAACGGGTATGGAATACCTAAAACCAACTTGGAGGTGTTTTTTCTATGGGGACAAGAGTGAGTTATCCGGCAGAAGTAAAAATAAAGGCAGTGGAAATGAGATTAGCAGGAGTGCCTGTCAAAGAAGTCATGTCACAATTAAACATTCGAAATCGTACACAGTTGAAAACATGGATGATTTGGTACAAAAATGGTGAAATGCATCGTTTTAAACAGCCAGTGGGGAAGCAATATTCCTTCGGAAAAGGGCCGGAGTATGAAAATGAAACGGCGAAATTACAAGCAGAAAACCGTTATTTAAGGCAACAGATTGAGGTCTTAAAAAAGTACAAGGAGTTGGAGAGGAAGTGGTACCGGAAACAGCAGTAGAACTGGTAAATGAATTAAAAACAACGATGCCTGTCGGTGAGATCTGCAAGCATCTTGGCATCCCGCGATCCACTTATTATCGCTGGAAGAAGAATCATCAAAAAGAAACGTCCAAACAATTGATAGAACGTAAAGTTGGCGAACTATGCGAGGCTCACAAATTTCGATATGGCTATCGCAAAATCACTGCCTTACTGAATCAAGAAATCCATGTCAACCATAAAGCCGTGCAGCGTGTAATGCAAAAATACGGCTGGCAGTGTCGTGTAAAAGTGAAGAAACGCAAGCAAACAGGGCAGCCTTATCATATTGCCGATAATCTGTTAGACCGTGATTTTCAAGCAGATCAGCCCCTTCAAAAACTCGTAACGGATATCACGTACTTGCCTTTTGGCCAGAAACAGCTGTATCTTTCAAGTATTCAAGATTTATTTAATGGTGAAATCATTGCCTATTCGATCGGTGATTGTCAGGATACAGCTTTTGTTTTAGATACCCTGTCACAGCTTCCCTGCCTGCCCGAGGGATGTACGCTGCATAGTGACCAAGGATCGGTTTACACGTCGTATGCTTACCAGCAGGAAGTCAAAGGAAAAGGCATTACCATGAGCATGTCCCGTAAAGGAACGCCCGCTGATAATGCCTCCATCGAATCGTTTCATGCCTCACTAAAGTCTGAAACGTTCTACCTCGACGAGTTAAGAAACACTACGACGGCCATCGTAGAGCAAACTGTCGAAGCCTATATCCATTATTATAACAATACCCGTATTCAAACGAAACTAAACAGCCAGTCGCCGGTACAATACCGGCAACTGGCTGCTTAAAAGGTGTTTTGATCCCTGTCTCAAAAACGGGGGTCAGTCCCA
>NZ_WEIO01000026.1 GCF_009183655.1 Bacillus aerolatus | reverse complement strand
ATCCACAAGCTGCCGTCTTCAATCAAGCCAAGCTCAGACGCCGCTTCTTTAGAACGGGGCCCTTTTGTCTCCGCAGCTAATGTCGCCAGCTGGGCTGCATGTTTGATCCAAATTGGTTTTGTCATTATTGATCTCCTTTCTCAAGCATTGGCATTTTGATTCCTTTTTCACGTGCTGTTTGCTTTGCCAGTTCATAGCCTGCATCGGCATGCCGAACAACGCCCATTCCTGGATCTGTTGTCAATACACGTTCAAGACGGGCTTCTGCTTCTTTCGTACCGTCTGCCACAATAACAACGCCGGAATGCTGGGAGTAGCCCATGCCTACGCCTCCGCCATGGTGAAGGGATACCCATGTCGCGCCGCCGACAGCATTGACCATCGCATTGAGGAGCGGCCAGTCAGATACAACGTCTGATCCGTCTTTCATTGCTTCTGTTTCCCGGTTAGGAGAAGAAACGGATCCGGAGTCTAAGTGGTCGCGGCCGATGACGATCGGCGCTTTTAATTCGCCGCTTGCTACCATGTCGTTCAAGATTTTACCAAAGCGGGCACGCTCACCGTAACCGAGCCAGCAAATACGGGAAGGAAGTCCTTGGAACTCGATTTTTTCCTGCGCCATGCGAATCCAGTTACATAAATGCTCATTATCGGCGAATTCACGTAAAATTGCCTGGTCTGTTTTGTAAATATCTTCTGGATCTCCTGATAATGCGACCCAGCGGAAAGGTCCTTTTCCTTCACAGAACTGCGGGCGGATATAAGCCGGAACGAACCCAGGGAAATCAAAAGCATTTTCTACCCCTTCGTCTTTCGCTACTTGACGGATGTTGTTGCCATAGTCAAATGTAATGGATCCTTTTTCCATCATTTCAAGCATCGCTTTGACGTGAGTCGCCATTGATGCTTTGGAAAGTTTCACGTATTCTTCCGGATTAGACGCACGAAGTTTGTCTGCTTCTTCCATAGACATGTTAGATGGAACATATCCATTTAGTGGATCGTGCGCGGATGTTTGGTCTGTCAGTACATCTGGAATAAAGTTGCGGGCAATCATCTCTGGTAAAATGTCCGCTGCATTGCCCACTAGGCCGATGGATAATGCCTTGCCTTCTTTTTTCGCTTCTTCTGCTAAACGAATCGCTTCATCTAGTGAATGGGTTTTCACGTCTGTGTAGCGAGTTTCGATTCTGCGGTCAATTCTCGTTTCATCGACGTCAATACCAATTACGACACCGCCATTCATCGTCACCGCAAGCGGCTGTGCACCACCCATACCGCCAAGGCCCGCTGTAAGAGTGATCGTGTTCTTGAG
>NZ_WEIO01000025.1 GCF_009183655.1 Bacillus aerolatus | reverse complement strand
TAAGTCCTCGATCGATTAGTATTCGTCAGCTCCACGTGTCGCCACGCTTCCACCCCGAACCTATCTACCTGATCATCTTTCAGGGATCTTACTAGCTTGCGCTAAGGGAAATCTCATCTTGAGGGGGGCTTCATGCTTAGATGCTTTCAGCACTTATCCCGTCCGCACATAGCTACCCAGCGATGCCTTTGGCAAGACAACTGGTACACCAGCGGTGCGTCCATCCCGGTCCTCTCGTACTAAGGACAGCTCCTCTCAAATTTCCTGCGCCCGCGACGGATAGGGACCGAACTGTCTCACGACGTTCTGAACCCAGCTCGCGTACCGCTTTAATGGGCGAACAGCCCAACCCTTGGGACCGACTACAGCCCCAGGATGCGATGAGCCGACATCGAGGTGCCAAACCTCCCCGTCGATGTGGACTCTTGGGGGAGATAAGCCTGTTATCCCCGGGGTAGCTTTTATCCGTTGAGCGATGGCCCTTCCATGCGGAACCACCGGATCACTAAGCCCGACTTTCGTCCCTGCTCGACTTGTAGGTCTCGCAGTCAAGCTCCCTTGTGCCTTTACACTCTGCGAATGATTTCCAACCATTCTGAGGGAACCTTTGGGCGCCTCCGTTACTTTTTAGGAGGCGACCGCCCCAGTCAAACTGCCCGCCTGACACTGTCTCCCACCCGGATCACGGGTGAGGGTTAGAAGTTCAACACAGCCAGGGTAGTATCCCACCGACGCCTCCACCGAAGCTGGCGCTCCGGTTTCAAAGGCTCCTACCTATCCTGTACAAGCTGTGCCGAAATTCAATATCAGGCTGCAGTAAAGCTCCACGGGGTCTTTCCGTCCTGTCGCGGGTAACCTGCATCTTCACAGGTACTATAATTTCACCGAGTCTCTCGTTGAGACAGTGCCCAGATCGTTACGCCTTTCGTGCGGGTCGGAACTTACCCGACAAGGAATTTCGCTACCTTAGGACCGTTATAGTTACGGCCGCCGTTTACTGGGGCTTCAATTCAGAGCTTCGCGTGAGCTAACCCCTCCTCTTAACCTTCCAGCACCGGGCAGGCGTCAGCCCCTATACTTCGCCTTGCGGCTTCGCAGAGACCTGTGTTTTTGCTAAACAGTCGCCTGGGCCTATTCACTGCGGCTCCTCAGGGCTATGCACCCCAAAGAGCACCCCTTCTCCCGAAGTTACGGGGTCATTTTGCCGAGTTCCTTAACGAGAGTTCACTCGCTCACCTTAGGATTCTCTCCTCGCCTACCTGTGTCGGTTTGCGGTACGGGCACCTTTTACCTCGCTAGAGGCTTTTCTTGGCAGTGTGGAATCAGGAACTTCGGTACTATATTTCCCTCGCCGTCACAGCTCCGCCTTGATGGTGACGGGATTTGCCTCGTCACCGGCCTAACTGCTTGGACGCACAACCAACTGTGCGCTTGCCCTATCCTCCTGCGTCCCCCCATTGCTCAAATGGTAAAGAGGTGGTACAGGAATATCAACCTGTTGTCCATCGCCTACGCCTTTCGGCCTCGGCTTAGGTCCCGACTAACCCTGAGAGGACGAGCCTTCCTCAGGAAACCTTAGGCATTCGGTGGAAGGGATTCTCACCCTTCTTTCGCTACTCATACCGGCATTCTCACTTCTAAGCGCTCCACTGGTCCTTACGGTCCAGCTTCTCAGCCCTTAGAACGCTCTCCTACCACGGACACCTAGAGGTGTCCATCCACAGCTTCGGTGATACGTTTAGCCCCGGTACATTTTCGGCGCAGAGTCACTCGACCAGTGAGCTATTACGCACTCTTTCAATGATGGCTGCTTCTAAGCCAACATCCTGGTTGTCTAAGCAACTCCACATCCTTTTCCACTTAACGTATACTTGGGGACCTTAGCTGGTGGTCTGGGCTGTTTCCCTCTTGACTACGGATCTTATCACTCGCAGTCTGACTCCCAAGGATAAGTTTTTGGCATTCGGAGTTTGTCTGAATTCGGTAACCCGATGGGGGCCCCTAGTCCAAACAGTGCTCTACCTCCAAAACTCTTCCCTTGAGGCTAGCCCTAAAGCTATTTCGGAGAGAACCAGCTATCTCCAGGTTCGATTGGAATTTCACCGCTACCCACACCTCATCCCCGCACTTTTCAACGTACGTGGGTTCGGTCCTCCAGTAAGTGTTACCTTACCTTCAACCTGGACATGGGTAGATCACCTGGTTTCGGGTCTGCGACCTCATACTCATTCGCCCTGTTCAGACTCGCTTTCGCTGCGGCTCCGCCTTTACGGCTTAACCTCGCATGAAATCGCAACTCGCCGGTTCATTCTACAAAAGGCACGCCATCACCCATAAACGGGCTCTGACTACTTGTAGGCACACGGTTTCAGGTTCTCTTTCACTCCCCTTCCGGGGTGCTTTTCACCTTTCCCTCACGGTACTGGTTCACTATCGGTCACTAGGGAGTATTTAGCCTTGGGAGATGGTCCTCCCGGATTCCGACGGAATTTCACGTGTTCCGCCGTACTCAGGATCCACTCTGGAGAGAACGAAGTTTCGGCTACAGGATTGTTACCTTCTCTGATGGGCCTTTCCAGACCTCTTCGCCTACCTCGTTCTTTTGTAACTCCGTATAGAGTGTCCTACAACCCCAGAAGGCAAGCCTTCTGGTTTGGGCTGTTCCCGTTTCGCTCGCCGCTACTCAGGGAATCGCTATTGCTTTCTCTTCCTCCGGGTACTTAGATGTTTCAGTTCCCCGGGTCTGCCTTCTCCTGCCCTATGTATTCAGGCAGGGATACTGTCCCATTACGGACAGTGGGTTTCCCCATTCGGAAATCTCCGGATTAACGCTTACTTACAGCTCCCCGGAGCATATCGGAGTTAGTCCCGTCCTTCTTCGGCTCCTAGTGCCAAGGCATCCACCGTGCGCCCTTATTAACTTAACCTAAAATGGCGATTACTCGGTTATTG
>NZ_WEIO01000023.1 GCF_009183655.1 Bacillus aerolatus | reverse complement strand
CTCACCCGTCCGCCGCTAACTTGAACTGGAGCAAGCTCCAGTCAAGTCCGCTCGACTTGCATGTATTAGGCACGCCGCCAGCGTTCGTCCTGAGCCAGGATCAAACTCTCCAAAAAGATGTTTGCATAGCTCATGTTTTAAAAATAAGAATTAACTTACTGGCATGTATTTTGTTCAGTTTTCAAAGATCAATTTCAACCGTTTTTTAGCGGTAGAATAATATAATAGCATCCATCGATTATATTAGTCAAGTGTTTTTAAAATTCTTTTCTTTCAAATCCGCTGTTATTATTGGCGGATAACTAATATAACATTTTCTAAGAAATAAAGTCAATAAAATTTCACGAAAGAATTACTTACCAAAAATTTAAATCCCCTTTTATTTAGGTAGTGATAATTATTTAGCAATTATCAACGCCCGGCCGGCTGCTATTCAGAGAATACATACCTTCCTCTAAAAGATACATGAAATCTAAATCGATCCCCGATGCCAGACCGCAACGGAGCGACGTCTTCGGTGAAGCACACAGAGTAAGCACCTCCGCCCCCTTTATTCCAAGCTGCCGCCATTCTGTTAAACAAGTCTTTCAAAGCGTTCTCTTCGTGTGGATGCTCCATTAAGTAGTCAACCTTTCTGTTAATTCTCAACTTTTGGTTATATCGCCTGACCATGAGCATTATTTCTAGTTCATTTTTATTATATATTTTTACACTACTGTGCTTATATGGTAAACTAACAAGGATAAAAGAACTAGTGATAGGAAGATAAGACTATTGAAAGGCATAAGGACACAGTTTGGTATGACGGCTCGGTTACCAAAATCTTTTTAAGCACTTCCGTTATTAAATAACAGGCTTTTCTATATGATTGGACAGTTTGCATCGAAAATAACCCTACACTCAACAATACTAGATTACTCGACTTTAATATTAGTTAGAAAGAATCAAAGACTTCTCTATGTCGAGGGCAGTCTTATTTGTATAAGGTTAATTTGAAAAACTATCACCTGGTTTAACTTAAAAATAATAACATCATCTTTAATTCACAATATGAGAACACTCTAATTATGTTAGGTTTCATTTAATTCAAAGGAGAGGTTATAAGCATGCGTATTTTATTTCTTACGACTTCACACAATAGTTTGAGTCAAAGAGCTTTTGTAGAACTTACCGACAAAGGATATGAAGTCGAAATTCAATTAGCCACTAGTGATGATGCAATGATCGAATCGGTTGCTCGAGTTAAGCCCCAATTGATTATTGCGCCTTTTTTGAAAACCGCTATTCCAGAATTGATTTGGAGAAGTCATATTTGCATCATTGTTCATCCCGGTATAAAAGGAGATAGGGGTCCTTCTTCTTTGGATTGGGCCATTTTGAATGACGAAATGGAGTGGGGAGTAACACTGCTTCAGGCGGATGCTGAAATGGATGCAGGCGACATATGGTCCAGCCAAAATTTCGCAATGCCAAAAGTCAGCAAGAGCTGCATATACCGTCACGAAGTCACTCAGGCTACAATAAAAGGTTTACTTGATACCATTGTTAAATATGGGCAGGGAAACTTTATTCCAGAGCCACTTAATTACAATAATAAAGAAGTTAAAGGCAGACTTCGCCCTACCATGAAACAGATTAACAGAAAAATAGATTGGACTGAATCTACAGAGATAATCGCACGTAAAATTCGTGCAGCAGACAGTTTTCCAGGAGTTCTTGATTCCATCTTCGGGGAAGAATATCACCTTTTTGGAGTTCATGAAGAGGATGTATTAAAAGGTTCTCCAGGAGAAATTTTAGCGCATCGAAATGGAGCGCTGTGCAGAGCTACAGGCGATGGAGCAGTTTGGATTACTCATTTAAAGAAAAAAGGAGGGTTTAAGTTACCTGCTGCCTTAGTATTAAAAAATAGGCTGCGGAACATACCTCCCTCCCCACTTTCCGTCTTTGAGAATTACGAGGGACAAACCTTTAGAGAAATCTCGTATGAAGAAAAAGGTAATGTAGGGTATCTACACTTTAATTTTTATAACGGTGCTATGAGTACAGATCAATGTATTCGCTTAAAGAATACGTTAGCAGAAATTAAAAAGCGAGAAATTAAGGTCATCGTGTTGATGGGGGGACATGATTTTTGGTCAAATGGAATCCACCTAAATACAATTGAAAACGCGGATAGTCCTGCCGATGAATCTTGGGAAAATATAAATGCAATGAATGATCTTGTGCAGGAAATTATAAATGCTGATTCTAAGTTAGTCATTTCAGCTATGCAAGGAAATGCCGGAGCAGGAGGAGTTATTCTTGCCTTGGCAGCAGACTATGTGTACGCAAGACAAGGCATAGTACTCAACCCACATTATAAAAAAATGGGTGGACTATACGGATCTGAGTATTGGACGTATTTGCTGCCCAAACGTGTTGGTCACATCAAAGCAGCAGAACTAACAGATTCATGCTTACCTGTCAGTACAACTACGGCTGTATCTATCGGGTTAATCGATGATACGTTTAGTGAAACGAGAGTGGATTTCTGCAAACGAATCGAAACCATCGCTGAAGATTTATCCTATTCTTCAGAGTTCTCTCATTTTCTATTGGAGAAACGGCGAAATAGAGCAGAAGATGAAGCAATTAAACCTTTAGAAAGCTATCGTAAAGAGGAATTGCACGAAATGCGGAAAAATTTCTATGGGTATGATACGAGTTACCACGTTGCAAGGAAAAATTTCGTTTATAAAATCTCTTGTGCCACAGAAAACAGATTACCAGCTTTTAATAAGTAAATAGCCATAAATAAAGTCTATCAAACTACTGATAGAAAAGCATGCAAACAAGGAGGTACACACAAATGCATCATATGCACGGAACCCATGATTTACCTTTGGTTGCTCTTTCATTTATTATTGCATTTATGGCCTCACTTACAGCTCTTGATATTGCAAGAAGAATCCACTTTTCAAAAGGGTGGCAAAGGAAACTTTGGCTGTTAAGCGGATCGTTCGCTATGGGGATAGGAATTTGGGCAATGCACTTCATTGCGATGTTAGCTCATCAATTGCCTGTCCCTATCAGCTATGATGTTTTTCTTGTCGTTCTTTCCGTTGTTGTGGCAGTCGCGGCGTCTTTGTGCGGACTTTATTTTACTTGCCAATCAAAAATGAACAATACTAAATTATTCATTGGCGGTCTTTTTATGGGATTAGGCATAAGCGGCATGCATTATATTGGAATGGCGGCAATGAGAGGCGTACATATTACTTATCGCCCCTTCTTTTTTTCTATCTCGATTCTCATTGCCATAGGTGCTTCTATCATTGCACTGATGCTTGCCTTTCGATTTCGTGAGAGTGAAAAAGGTATAAGCAGTAGAGCAAAATTGATCAGCGGGATGGTGATGGGAATTGCTATTGCTGGCATGCATTATACAGGGATGGTTTCCGCCATCTTTACGCCTGTCCACCAAGGAACAGGAGTAGGGGCATCTTCCGATATTGATATCTATGCGATCGTTATTTCTGTGGCTATCAGCACCGTTGTCATTCTCGGTATTATGCTTGTGATTTCTTTCCTTCTTGATCGAAGGTTGAATGAAGAAATTGCCTTTAAAGGAGCCATTCTTGAGTCTGTTTTAGATTGTGTGATTATTATTGATCGTAATGGAAACATCTTGGAATGTAATCCATCAGTCATAAGAACATTTGGTTATTCTAGAGAAGATATACTAGGCCAGAACATGGAAAAGAAGCTTTTTTCACGTTCATCTTTGAATAACACGGACTCCTCCCCTTCTCTTACTTCAAATGATGGAAAGTTAATATGCGATACACGCATGGAGGTCACCGGGATTCGGCGCAGTGGTACAGAATTTCCAGTAGAAATGACAATTACTAGAATAAAAAAAGAAGGATTGCCTGCATTTACCGTATATGCTCGTGATATAACGGAATTTAAAGAGACTGAGGAAACAATTAGGCAAATGGCTTACCAAGACACACTTACAGGTTTGCCGAATCGAAGGTTGTTTAATGAATATCTTACCGAATCGCTAAAAGAAGCAGAAGACAATAAGACATTAGCAGCCGTGGCATTTTTAGATTTGGATCGTTTTAAGCTAATAAATGACTCCATGGGGCATACTTTTGGAGATTTATTATTAAAGAGTGTAGCTGAAAGACTACAAGCATGCTTAGGAACTCAAAATGTAGTCTCTCGAAATGGCGGGGATGAGTTTACGATTATACTTAAAGATACTACTGAACAAGAGGCGGAGAATACAGCTAAACGAATCATTCATTCCTTAACCCGACCTTTTTATCTCGAAGACCATGAAGTATTCATCACTACTAGTATTGGATTATCCATGTATCCAAAGGATGGAAAAGACGAAGAAACACTCATAAAAAATGCCGATACAGCAATGTATGATGCTAAAGAGCAAGGGAGAAATGGATTTTCATTTTTTAAGCCGGAAAATGACATGAAAATTTCTCAGCGATTGCAGTTAGAAAATGAATTACGAATGGCATTAGAGCGTAACGAATTTGTTGTGTACTATCAACCGCAGCTTAATATCCATACCGAACAAATTATTGGGGTAGAGGCATTGGTTCGGTGGGTTCACCCGGAGCGGGGAATTATTCAACCCAATGATTTTATTCCTCAAGCAGAAGAATCAGGATTAATTATCCCAATCGGTAATTGGGTTTTGCGAACGGCGATTGCACAGTGTAAAAAGTGGCAAGATAATTTGTTTCCATTAAAATTATCTGTCAATTTGTCCGCTTTGCAGTTCAAACAACCTGATATTGTTAAAATGATTTCAGACATACTAAAAAATGAAGAATTAGATCCTTCATTACTAAACCTTGAAATTACCGAAAGTATGGCTATGCATGTAGAGCACTCTACTGAAGTATTACGGGATTTAAAAAAGCTTGGAATCAATATTAGCATGGATGATTTTGGAACCGGGTACAGTTCACTTGGCTATTTAAAAAAAATGCCGATTGATTATATAAAAATCGACAGATCGTTCATGAGCAACATCAATTATGATCTAGAAGATGCCGCTATAGTGAAAGCTATTATTTCAATGGCACAAAGTTTAAATATCAATGTCATTGCGGAAGGAGTTGAAGATGAAGAACAGCTTTTGTTCTTACAGAACCTCCAATGCCATGAGATACAGGGTTATTTATTGAGTCCCCCTATCCCAGCTGAGAACTTAGAAAAGTTGGTAACTCAACCGAAAGCTGCCATGCAATTTACCAAAACAAACAGTACTGTCGCAACAGAACGGGAAATCGAGAAAAGCACTCGTTAGAAAGTATGGCCGCTCCCTCTTCCCTTAACTAGTCGATTTTACAGGATTAAAAATCCGGTTCCTTCAAAGGGAGACGAGGGGGGCTTATTGCTCATACTTTCTGAATAACCATTATCCATAGGAGCACTTCAAAAGCCGTATTAAAATAACAGCGATCCTTGTTTAAATACGTCATCCCTCATTGCTACAAAATAGTCCAAGTCTTTTCCAAGCTATTAAACGCTCAATGACCTAGTACAGATTGAAAGATCGCTATTATCTTACTAGTATAGCCATAGTTGTCAGAGTATTATAAAATAAAGAGTGGGAGGAAAATTCACAGCAAAGGGGAAATTATTTTGAAATCATTAACAAGGCTCTCAAACGCCATAATGGAGCGTTATTTACCAGATCCATATGTTTTCGTTGTTATTTTAACGTTGCTCGTGTTTTTACTCGGGCTTGGTTTAACGGATTCAACCGCACTCGATATGGCTATTTATTGGGGAGATGGCTTTTGGGGGTTACTGTCCTTCACGATGCAAATGGTGATTGTTCTTGTCGCAGGTCATGTACTTGCAAGTAGTCCATTTTTCAAAAAATTATTAAGCGGGATGGCAAGAGGAGCGAAATCTCCGGGTTCAGCGATACTTTTAGTTTCAGTTGTTTCGTTAATCGCATGTTGGATTAACTGGGGTTTCGGCTTGGTTATTGGAGCATTATTTGCAAAAGAGATTGCTAGACAAGTAAAGAATGTTGACTATCGTCTCTTAATCGCAAGCGCTTACTCTGGATTTATTATTTGGCACGGTGGTCTTGCCGGTTCGATTCCATTATCGATTGCAACAGAAGGTCATCCTTTCGCAGATAAGATGGGAGTAATCCCTACATCTGAAACGATGTTCTCTACATACAATTTAGTGATTGTGGCACTTTTATTTATATCCGTTCCATTATTAAATCGTTGGATGATGCCGAAAAAAGAAGATACTTTCACCGTCGATCCCGCTCTTCTTGAAGAGCCTGAAGAGTTAGCGCCAATTACGGATAATACACCTGCATCCCGTATGGAAAATAGCTTTTTCTTATCAATTATTGTCGGTGCTTTAGGTCTTGTTTATTTAGGCTATCACTTTTCAACAAAAGGTTTTGACCTTAACTTAAATATCGTCAACTTAATATTTGTTACACTCGGAATTGTTTTCCACGGAACGCCTAGACGCTTCCTTGCAGCCGTTTCAGAAGCTGTTAAGACAGCAGGAGGGATCATTTTTCAATTCCCATTTTATGCGGGAATTATGGGCATGATGGTTGCTTCCGGACTAGCTGGCGTTATGTCAGAAGCGTTTGTGAGCATTTCAAACGAAAACACATTCCATTTATTTTCGTTCTATGCAGCAGGAATCGTGAACTTCTTCGTTCCTTCCGGCGGCGGACAATGGGCAGTGCAGGCACCTATTATGTTAGACGCAGCACAAGTCCTTGATGTTAGTTATTCAAAAACAGCAATGGCGATTGCATGGGGCGATGCATGGACGAATATGATTCAACCATTCTGGGCACTGCCGGCTTTAGCGATTGCAGGACTTCGTGCAAAAGACATTATGGGTTACTGCGTGATTATTCTTTTGCTGAGTGGAATCGTTATTAGTATCGGATTATACTTCTTTTAAAAGAATACATATGTTTGCGACGGCTCACTGTATGAGCCGTCGCTTTTTGATACACTTACTAGTTTAATCGGTTATTAACTAGTAAGTGTGCATTTATATAACACAAAAAAGAACAGCCTCTGCTGTTCTTTATCATTTGCCTGGCAGCGTCCTACTCTCACAGGGGGAAACCCCCAACTACCATCGGCGCTGAAGAGCTTAACTTCCGTGTTCGGGATGGGAACGGGTGTGGCCTCTTCGCTATCGCCACCAGACTGTATAAAATTGAAAGAGTTGCTCTTTCAAAACTGGATAATATGTTGTATAAGTAACCGGCAATACCATGCCATTGTTTATTGCTTTCACGCGGTTAGGCGCTTCCGCTTTTCGATTTTGTCCAGCTCCGGCTCCTAGACACTCGAGGTCAAATAACCTGCCGCTTACAAGGCTTAGCGCCTTTTCAGCGTCAGAACATTTGCTTGTCGTGTCTAAACAGTCGCCTCTGCTTTT
>NZ_WEIO01000022.1 GCF_009183655.1 Bacillus aerolatus | reverse complement strand
AAGTTAAGCTCTTCAGCGCCGATGGTAGTTGGGGGTTTCCCCCTGTGAGAGTAGGACGCTGCCAGGCAAATGATAAAGAACAGCGGAGGCTGTTCTTTTTTTGTGAGTGAAATTTTTCATCGGAAACTATAAATAAATTTCTTAAATCGTTGATTAACTATGTCAAATGGATGAATAACACCTTGAAGTTGATGAATAATCTCTCCAAAATGCTAGACAATCCTCCGAAACGGTAAACAAAGTACCTACTTTGTCAAAAAAATCCTTAAATAAACGAATAACCTCCTAAATTGTCGAATCATTACCTGACAATAGCCAATAATCCTTCTAAAGCGACAAGTTACTATTCAATTTTTCAATGTATTAAAGATTCTAGACAAGGTATTGATTGCTGGCACCGAAGAAGAAAAATCTTTATTTTCCTTTAAAAAACAAAGACCCATTTCCTCCGCGTGCTCTTCTTTTTTGCTATTTAAGCTGAAAGCGAGATACAATTAGTTAACGGTATCACTTTTTTCAACATTAGGAGGCAGACAAGTGGAATCTATATACGAAATTTATGTGAAAAGTAGTAAGGACGAGTCCGTTTCGATGGCTGACTTTAAAGGACAAGTATTATTAATTGTAAATACAGCGAGTAAGTGCGGTTTTACTCCACAGTTTACAGAACTTCAGGCTTTATATGAAGAATATAAGGATCAAGGGTTTACTGTTTTAGGTTTTCCAAGCGATGAATTTATGAATCAAGAATTTGATGAACAAGAAAAAATTATGGAATTTTGCCGGGTTAATTATGGGGTTACTTTTCCAATGTTTAGAAAAACGAACGTAAAAGGGAAAGATATACACCCTTTGTTCAATCATTTAACTGCTCAGAAATCAGGTTTGCTGACAGGGACAATCAAATGGAATTTCACTAAGTTTTTAGTGAGCCGTGAAGGTGATGTTACTCACCGTTATGCACCAAAAACATCCCCCATGAAAATTGAAAACGATCTTAAAAGTTTGCTTTGACTTAGTAAAAAGCCGTAGAAATAACAGCTTTTTAATCCATCTTTATATTTAAAAAGTTCTCAATTAGATGCGGAATCTTTCTCATGGAAACGCTTAAAAATTGTTTAATTAAAGAGAACTCTTTCCCGGGAGTAAGTTTCAGCAAGTCGTACCACCACTCTGTTTCATATCTGGCGATCATGCTCAGATTGTAAAGTAGTGAATAGTAAATCAATAATTCAGGATAAAAAGCTTCGTGCGTTTTATACCGTGAAAAAACCCATTGACTGTTCAGTGAATTAAACCGGCACGGTGCTGCCTGTGAAAGTGAGGACAGCTTTATAAGCAATGTATCTTTTTCAGCTTTTTCTACGGTAACATTGCCGTTTGTTTTTTGTTTTAGAAAATCAGTGAGCCGGTTTTCTGTCATTTGATAATCATCTAATACTTGTTTCGATAAAAGATAAAGACCGTCTTCATTTTTTTGCAGCGGATGAAAGGGCGAATGTTTTGCTTGAAAAGAAAATATAGGAGCCAGTTCAGGAATTTGCACCAGCAAATTGTACATGTTTAATTTTGAGCCTTCCAAATGTTTCACGTGGAACATTTTTTCACTGAAGTGACTAAATAACCCGTGACGCTGTGTTTTGACTTCATCGTGCAAAAAAGAGTAATTTTGTTTTTTCTTTCTTCTAGCGGAAAGTCCGTGGGCCAGTACGTGGACAGTTGCAGGGTAGGCAAAATCCACAGTTAGCAAACAAGCTTTTATATAGTGGCTTAACCCATAAAAAGCGAGAACAGGTTGAATCGCCAGTGGAGAGTGATCTGCTTGTTTTAAAAAAACATCCCCGTGTTCCAGACTATAAATAAAACGGGTACAATTATTGTAGGCTGCTTCTTCTGCATTTGGTAAAGCGAGAGAACGGTAGCTATTAAGCAAAAATGCTCTAGCACTTTCTGTGTTTTGATAAGGAAGAAGCCCATCTTTTTGCCATGAAAAGTTTTTATTCATATTGTCCTCCGAATATTCTAAAGAATCTAACATATCAAACATGCCTTGACAGTATTTTGTCCAATTGATAACCTACTAATAATATTTTCGACCAGGAGGCTTATAAAATGTGGGAAAATAAGTTTTCAAAGGAAGGGTTAACGTTTGATGATGTCTTATTAGTGCCTGCCAAATCAGATGTGTTACCGAAAGACGTTAGTTTGCAGACAGCATTGACAGATACATTAAAATTAAACATTCCTCTTATCAGTGCCGGTATGGATACAGTAACACAAGCGGAAATGGCTATTGGAATGGCTCGCCAAGGCGGTTTGGGAATTATTCATAAAAATATGAGCATCGAGCAGCAAGCCGAGCAAGTGGACAAGGTAAAGCGCTCGGAAAGCGGTGTAATCAGCGATCCGTTCTTTTTAACACCTGAGCATCAAGTATTTGATGCTGAACACTTAATGGGGAAATACCGCATTTCCGGTGTGCCAATTGTCAACAATGAAGAAGAGCAAAAGTTAGTCGGTATTTTAACGAATCGCGACTTGCGTTTTATTCAAGACTATTCGATTTTAATAAGCGATGTTATGACCAAAGAAAATCTCGTCACAGCTCCAACAGGTACAACTTTAGAAGAGGCAGAAAAAATTCTTCAGAAATACAAAATTGAAAAACTCCCACTAGTCAATCAGCAAGGTGAATTAAAAGGCTTAATTACGATTAAAGACATTGAAAAAGTAATTGAGTTCCCTAATTCCGCAAAAGACCGTCAAGGACGGCTGTTAGTCGGGGCAGCAGTCGGTGTGACGAAAGATACGATGAAACGCACGGAAATGCTTGTAAAAGCGAACGTGGACGCCATTGTAATAGATACAGCCCATGGTCATTCAAAAGGCGTTATCGACACTGTAAGAGAGATTCGCGCCACTTATCCGGAATTGAATATTATCGCCGGGAATGTAGCGACTGCGGAAGCAACAAGAGAATTGTTTGAAGCAGGGGCGGATGTTGTTAAAGTAGGAATCGGTCCTGGCTCCATTTGTACAACTCGTGTCGTAGCGGGTGTAGGTGTTCCGCAAATTACAGCTGTTTATGATTGTGCGACAGAAGCCCGCAGACAAGGGAAAGCGATCATCGCTGATGGCGGTATCAAGTACTCAGGTGACATCGTTAAAGCGCTCGCTGCAGGCGGTCATGCGGTTATGCTTGGCAGCTTGCTGGCAGGAACGAAAGAAAGCCCGGGTGAAACGGAAATTTACCAAGGAAGACAATTTAAAGTATACCGCGGTATGGGTTCTGTCGGCGCCATGGAAAAAGGATCAAAAGATCGCTACTTCCAGGAAGATGCGAAAAAATTTGTTCCAGAAGGCATTGAAGGCCGCATTCCTTACAAAGGTCCAGTTTCCGAAACGCTTTATCAATTAGTTGGTGGTTTACGCGCAGGCATGGGGTATTGCGGATCTAAAGATATCACGGATTTACGCGAAAATGCCCAATTTATTCGAATGACAGGTGCAGGTCTAAGAGAAAGCCATCCGCATGATGTGCAAATTACAAAAGAAGCACCTAACTATTCTTTATCTTAAGCTGATCGGCTGTATGAAAAGATTGTACTCTTTTCATACAGCTTTTTTGTTTTTATAAGGCGAACTAGTCCATTTCTCGTCTATATTTCTAAAAGATATTTGTGATACAATAACGAATGTGTGAATAAAAGATGGAGGGTTTATTAGTGAGGAATCGAATGTTCAAAAAAGGTGCCGCTTTCATGCTCAGTTTGCTTTTAATTGCCGGTCTTTGGCAGCCGTTGCCGAGTGTGCAAGCAGAAGAATCGTTGAAAGTAAATGCTGCTGCTGCGATGTTAATTGATGCAAACACAGGACAAATTTTATACGAAAAAAATGCAGATGAAATGCTCGGTATTGCCAGCATGGCGAAAATGATGACGGAATATTTGCTGTTGGAAGCGATTAAAGAGAAAAAAATATCGTGGGATCAAGAATATACAGTAAGTGAATATGTATATAAAATTTCACAGGATCGCAGTTTATCTAATGTACCACTCCGTTTAGGAGAAAAATATAATGTTCGGGAATTGTATGAAGCGATGACGATTTATTCAGCCAATGCGGCAACCATTGCACTTGCTGAAACAATGGCCGGCTCTGAAGCAAAATTTGTTGAATTAATGAATAAAAAAGCGAAAGAGCTTGGTTTAAAAAAATATAAATTTGTCAACTCTTCAGGGTTAAGCAACAGCGATTTAAAAGGAATGCATCCCAAGCCAAGCACGCCTAAAGATGAAAATGTGCTGTCCGCAAGAGCAACAGCTAAATTGGCTTTTGATTTAATAAGGGATTACCCAGAAGTGCTGGAAACAGCCAGTATTACAAAGAAAAAATTCCGTGAAGGCACCGACGATGAAACGAATATGGAAAACTGGAATTGGATGCTGCCTTCTTTAGTATATGGTTATGAAGGAATGACTGGTCTGAAAACAGGGACGACTGACTTTGCCGGCTACTGTTTTACAGGTACAGCTGAACGCGGCGGCAAAAAGTTAATTGCCGTTGTTATGGATGCAACCAATGAAAGCGGAAAAGGAGACTACAAATCCCGTTTTACAGAAACGAAAAAACTTCTTGATTATGGCTTTAATCAGTTTGACCAAAAAGAGGTAATTAAGAAAGGTGCTAAAGTAAAAGGGTTTGAAACTGCTGCTGTAAGCAAAGGGAAAGAGAAACAAGCAGCCATCCAGGCGGGAGAACCTTTAGTCATATATGTGAAAAAAGGCGAAAACACGAACTATAAAATGAAATTAAATTTAAAAGGTTCGGAAATAGATGAAAATAAGAAGTTAATAGCTCCTATAAAAAAAGACAAAGTGGTTGGTTTTTTAACAGTCACACCTCAAAAAGGTGATGAATTAAAATATATTACGGCTGAAGAACAAGGACAAGCAAAAGTGCCAATGGTAGCGGCTGAGTCGGTTGAAAAAGCGAATTGGTTTGTTTTATCAATGAGAGCAGTAGGCGGCTTCTTCTCCGGTCTTTGGACAGCAGCAATCGATACGGTAACTGGTTGGTTTTAATAAAAATCACCTTCTGATCTTGACAGAAGGTGATTTTTCGTGTTTATTAATATTTAAGCAAAACATAAAATTTTTAAATTAATTAGAAAATTCAAGTTGGACCAAGTTTTAAGCGTAAATAAATACATACCGACAAGGTACAGGGGGAGAAGAAGATGAATACAGGTACAGATCGTGTAAAACGTGGAATGGCAGAAATGCAAAAAGGCGGCGTCATTATGGACGTTATTAACGCAGAACAAGCAAAGATTGCCGAAGAAGCCGGTGCAGTAGCTGTTATGGCATTAGAGCGGGTGCCTTCTGATATCCGTGCAGCCGGCGGAGTAGCCCGTATGGCTGATCCAAGTATCGTTGAAGAAGTCATGCAAGCCGTTACCATTCCAGTTATGGCGAAAGCGCGCATCGGTCATATCGTTGAAGCGCGTGTGTTAGAAGCAATGGGCGTAGATTACATTGATGAAAGTGAAGTATTGACGCCAGCTGATGAAGAGTACCATTTATTAAAAAGCGATTATACAGTTCCGTTCGTATGCGGTTGCCGTGATTTAGGCGAAGCAGCCCGCCGCATCGGCGAAGGAGCTGCTATGCTGAGAACAAAAGGAGAGCCGGGTACAGGCAACATCGTCGAAGCCGTTCGCCATATTCGTAAAGTCAATGCGCAAGTACGCAAAGTTGTGAATATGAATGAAGATGAGCTGATGACAGAAGCAAAATTACTCGGAGCTTCTTTTGAACTGCTTCAGCAAATTAAACGTGAAGGCCGCCTGCCGGTCGTTAACTTTGCTGCCGGCGGTGTTGCTACTCCAGCAGATGCTGCACTCATGATGCAGCTTGGCGCAGACGGTGTATTTGTTGGATCAGGAATTTTCAAATCTGATAACCCGGCGAAATTTGCCAAGGCAATTGTCGAAGCAACGACTCATTACCAAGACTACAAACTTATTGCTGAGCTTTCAAAAGATCTTGGTGCAGCAATGAAAGGCATTGAAATTTCTACACTGACATCTGAACAGCGCATGCAAGAACGCGGCTGGTAATAAAAGGAGCGGATCATATGGTGAAAATCGGAGTATTAGGACTTCAAGGAGCCGTCCGGGAACACATCCGCTCAATTGAAGAATCAGGTGCAGAAGCCATCGTTGTAAAGAAAGCAGAGCAATTGGAAGAGCTTGATGGATTAATTCTTCCGGGCGGCGAAAGTACAACGATGCGGAGGCTGGTCGATTTATACGGATTTATGGAACCGCTCAGAGCATTTGGACGCCAGGGAAAACCGATGTTTGGCACGTGTGCTGGACTAATTATGCTGGCAAATAACATCGTTGGCTATGATGAGCCACACATTGGTTTAATGGATATTACAGTGGAGCGCAACTCATTTGGCCGGCAAAAAGAAAGCTTTGAGGCTGATTTGCCGATTAAAGGGATTGCCGATTCATATACAGCTGTTTTCATCCGGGCCCCTCATATCGTATCTGTCGGAGAAGAAACGGAAATTCTTGCTGAGTATGACGGCCGGATCGTAGCGGCAAGAGATAAAAATCTCTTGGCCTGCTCCTTCCACCCGGAACTGACAGATGACCACAGCATAACTCGTTATTTCGTCCAGATGGCAGAACAGGCGAAACTGGCACACGTCTAAAAGTCGATGAATAGCTGAATTTTGTTCCGCACTTGCACGGGTGGAGAGAATGTAGTACATTAATTTATATCATTTTCATACAGAAATCGATGAGAGGAAGCAGTAGCAGGTGATCGTTCGATCAGAGAACCGGTGGTTGGTGCGAACCGGGGGAAGATGCTTGTGAATCCGTCCTTGAGAGAAATGCTGAACGATTCCAGTAGGCATTTACGGTAGAAGCCGTTATTTTTTTTCGAGTGGAAAGCGATACGCTTTCAACTAGGGTGGCAACGCGGGTACAACCCGTCCCTTTTTAAGGGACGGGTTTTTTGTATGCAAAAAATGAAAAGGAGGAATTATCATGTTAGACATTAAATTTTTACGCAATAATTTTGAAGAAGTGAAAAATCGTTTGCAGCATCGGGGAGAAGACTTATCCGCTTTTGATAATTTTGAACAGCTGGACGAGAAGCGCCGTGAACTGCTCGTGGAAACAGAAGAGCTGAAAGGGAAAAGAAACAGTGTATCTCAGCAAGTAGCCCAGCTGAAACGTGAAAAACAGAATGCCGATCACTTAATTACAGAAATGCGTGAAGTCGGCGACCGTATTAAAGAGCTTGATGGCGAGTTAAACCAAGTGGAGGAAGAGCTGCATCATTTACTTCTGACCATGCCGAATATTCCGCATGAAAGCGTGCCGGTTGGCGAAACAGAAGATGATAACATTGAACACCGCACGTGGGGAGAAGTGCCGCAATTTGATTTTGAAGCGAAGCCTCACTGGGAAATCGCCGATGAACTCGGCATTCTTGATTTCGAACGGGCAGGAAAAGTTACAGGCAGCCGCTTCGTCTTTTACAAAGGAATGGGGGCAAAACTTGAGCGGGCGCTGATCAGCTTTATGCTTGATCTCCATTCTGAAGAACATGGATATGAAGAAATGCTTCCTCCTTATTTAGTGAACAGAACGAGCATGACAGGCACCGGGCAGCTGCCGAAATTTGAAGAAGATGCGTTTTTAATTGAAGAGGAAGATTATTTTCTCATTCCAACATCAGAAGTGCCGGTGACGAATTATCACCGTGACGAAATTCTTGCCGGAGACGAGCTCCCAATCGCTTACACTGCTTATAGCACTAACTTCCGTTCTGAAGCGGGTTCTGCCGGCCGGGACACGCGCGGGTTGATTCGTCAGCATCAGTTTAATAAAGTGGAGCTTGTCCGCTTTGTAAAGCCAGAAGATTCTTATGAAGAGCTTGAAAAATTGACGGGCCATGCGGAAAAAGTACTGCAGCTGTTAAAGCTTCCATACCGGGTGATGAGCATGTGCACGGGGGATCTTGGATTTACAGCAGCGAAAAAATACGATATTGAAGTTTGGATTCCAACTCAAGGCACGTACCGGGAAATCTCTTCTTGCAGCAACTTTGAAGCATTCCAGGCGCGTCGGGCGAACATTCGTTTCCGTCGCGAGAAAAACAGCAAACCGGAACATGTGCATACGTTAAATGGTTCTGGGCTGGCGATTGGGCGTACGGTTGCCGCTATTTTGGAAAATTACCAGCGGGAAGATGGCAGTATCGTTATTCCAGAAGTGCTGCGCCCTTATATGAGAGGAAGAGAAAAGATTTCAAACTGATCATTAAAACGGGGGAGGCTGTGTCTCTCCTGTTTTTTAAAAAAATGTGTTGACGGCATGGGTAGATATGTGCTAAATTAATTCTTGTCGATACGGAGGAATACCCAAGTCTGGCTGAAGGGATCGGTCTTGAAAACCGACAGGCGGGTTAAACCGCGCGGGGGTTCGAATCCCTCTTCCTCCGCCATTATTGATAACAAGCGCATACAAATTGGAGATTATAAAATCCGCTGCTCTAGAGCAGCGGATTTTTTTGTGTGCAATTATTTTGTAAAGCGGTTCGTCTGCTTTAATAAATAGCTGATTCGTTCAATGATTTCTTCAATGGAATCGGGGTTGTTAATCACATCGTAATCTTTAATGTTTAAACGAAGCACTGGGCAGGCATTAAAAGAATCAATCCAGTTTTCATAGCGTGCATGCATTTTTTCCCAGTATGAGATAGGTGTGTTTTTTTCCATGGACCGCCCGCGTTCATTAATACGTGTCAGAATGTGGTCTAAAGAGCCTTCTAAATAAATTAACAAGTCCGGATGAGGGAAGTAAGGGGTCATGACCATCGCTTGAAAAAGACTTGTATACGTTTCATAATCGGTTTTGCTCATCGTTTCTTCCTCATAATGCATGCGGGCAAAGATACCGGTGTCTTCATAAATAGAGCGGTCTTGAATAAAGCCCCCGCCGTATTCAAACATCTTTTTCTGCTCTTTAAACCGCTCGGCCAAGAAGTAAATTTGCAAATGAAAGCTCCATGCCTTAAAATCTTCGTAAAATTTATCTAAATAAGGATTGGCCTCGACTTTTTCAAATGACGTGCGAAAGTTCAACGCTTCGGCAAGTGCTTTTGTCATCGTTGATTTTCCAACGCCGACTGTTCCAGCAACTGTAAAAACTGCCTGTTTTGGAATTTCGTATTTATTTATTAAATTCATGTTTGTTTCTTCTCCTTTTAAACCCTTTTCGATATCTCGGTTAACACAACGGCCAAGTCCTTTTCTTTATGGACAAAATCAATGTGATCGCCATCGATCCGCAGCACTTGCGTATCGGTATGTTTTTTCTCAAATTCATCCACGAACTGTTCATAATCATTACATAACTGCTGCAAGTAAGCGGGATCCATGCTTTTTTCAAATTCACGGCCGCGCAAGGCAATTCGCTTCATGAGCGTGTCAAGACTCGCGTGTATGTAAATAATAAGGTTAGGAGAAGGCGTGTCGCTCGTTAAAATCCCGTAAATTTGCCGGTACTTGTCCAATTGCCTTTCTTTCAAAGTCCGCTGCGCAAAAATTAAATTTTTAAATGCGTGGTAATCTGCCACAGCTGCCTGATTTGCCATTAAGACTTTTGACTGGATATCTTCGAGCTGTTTGTAGCGGTTACAGAGAAAGAACATTTCCGTTTGGAAGCTCCATTCCTCAATGTTTTCGTAAAATTTATTTAAAAAAGGGTTTTCATCCACGATTTCTTTTAATAAGTGAAATCCAAAATGTGTGGATACCGCTTGAGCAAGGGATGTTTTGCCGGCACCGATTGGACCTTCAACTGCAATAAATGGCACGTTGCTCATGTATGTCTTCCTCCTGTTGTGAAATTAGCCAGAAAACATTGTAGCATATCTCACTTTAAAAAGATGTGCTTAATGAAAAAAACTGCTGTCAGACACAGCAGCAGAAGAAGTTATTAATGATGACTTTGTATAAATTGCTCAATTTTTGTTGTATCGGCACTCAGCACTGTTCTCATCATTTCCAGCGCATAATGATTGTCTTTTTTTGTTTCAGAAGCAATACCATTTTCAGGCACGTATATATTGTATTCTCTCATGTAAGCGTCATTTGCTGTAAAAAAGACGCAAATATTGCCTGCAACCCCTGTAACGATAACAGAATCAACGCCAAGCTGGTGCAGCAAGGTATTTAAGGCAGTACCATAAAAGCCGGAGTGCTTCGGCTTAATTAAAAAATAATCGTCAGAATCTGGCTTGATTTGTTGTATAATAGGGGCGCTGCGATCATTGACTGCATGGTCCATTAACGTGTCCAAATCGGCTTTCCAAAGGCCATAATGATCATTAATATAAATAACGGGTATTTGCTGCTGTTTGCAAAAATTCTTTAATTTTAACAATGAAGGACACATTTCTAATGTATATTCAGCGAGTAGATTGCCTCTTGGAAAATTAAAATCGTTAAGTAGGTCAATCATTAATAAGGCATACTTTTTTTCGGGGTTTGCCATTTGCATTTCCTCCTTTTCTTTTATCATTATTTTTACCCCAATTTGATTGAAAGGAGCCTGATAGGTGAAAAAAAACGATGAATTTTATATGAAGCTTGCGATCGAAGAAGCAAAAAAAGCGGGTGATCTCGGAGAAGTGCCTATCGGAGCCATCATTGTTTTGGAGGGAGAAGTGATTGCTTCTGCCTACAATTTGCGGGAAACAACACAAAATGCGGTCACGCACGCAGAGCTTTTAGCGATCGAAGAAGCGTGTAAAAAGGTAGGATCATGGCGACTTGAAAGAGCGGAGCTATATGTTACGCTTGAACCTTGTCCGATGTGCAGCGGGGCCATTATTTTATCGCGGATCGAGCGGGTCGTTTATGGAGCAAGAGACCCGAAAGCGGGCTGTGCCGGCACACTAATGAATTTATTGGAAGACAGTCGCTTTAATCATCAGAGTGAAGTTGTGGCAGGTGTACTCGAGGAGAAGTGCGGAAGTATGCTGACAGATTTTTTTCGAGAAGTTCGCCGGCGAAAGAAGGAGTCGAAAAGAAGGATAGAAGAGTAGGTATTGCTTTTTTCTTTCCAAAGGGGTATAATATATTTTGTGTCAACGAAAATGGACGAACCGTTTTCGGCACATTAACTAATGGTATCAACTTTGCCGTGCTAGGTGGGGAGGTAGCGGTGCCCTGTACCCGCAATCCGCTCTAGCGGGACTGAATCCCTTCCCGAGGCTTACTATACTGTAGGGTCTGCCTTAAGTAAGTGGTGTTGACGTTTGGGTCCTGCGCAATGGGAACCCATGAACCATGTCAGGTCCGGAAGGAAGCAGCATTAAGTGGACTCTCTCATGTGCCGCAGGGCAGCCTGAACCGAGCTAACTGCTTAAGTAACGCTTATGGTTAGAAGTCGACGGAAGGTGCACGGCAGTTAAATATGAAATGAAACGACTCATCCATTCAGGGTGAGTTTTTTTATTAGAACTTTGAAAAAACAAATTCTAATGAGGTATAATACAATTTAGAGAGAACGCGGAAATAAAGGAGGGGAAAACATGAGCTATCAGGCATTATACCGTGTGTGGCGGCCGCAAAATTTTATTGATGTCGTCGGCCAGGAACACATCACTAAAACATTGCAAAATGCCCTCCTTCAACAAAAAATATCACATGCGTACTTGTTCTCCGGACCGAGGGGAACGGGTAAAACGAGCGCCGCAAAAATTTTAGCAAAAGCGGTGAACTGTGAACAGGCACCAACAGTTGAACCATGCAATGAATGCGCTTCGTGCTGGGGGATAACAGACGGATCCATCCAGGACGTCATTGAAATAGACGCCGCTTCCAATAACGGTGTGGATGAAATCCGAGACATACGCGATAAAGTGAAATATGCGCCGAGTGCTGCAAAATATAAAGTGTATATTATTGATGAAGTTCATATGCTTTCGACAGGAGCCTTCAATGCATTGTTAAAAACATTGGAAGAACCGCCGAAGCACGTTATTTTCATATTGGCGACGACAGAGCCTCATAAAATACCTTTGACGATCATTTCCAGGTGCCAACGGTTTGATTTTAAACGAATCACGTCGCAGGCAATTGTAGGCCGCATGGAACTTATTATGAAAGAAAGCGATTTGGTCCATGATGAAAAAGCACTGCCGATTATTGCCCGGGCAGCTGAAGGAGGCATGCGCGATGCGCTCAGCCTTCTTGATCAGGCGGTTTCCTACAGCGAAGGTCATTTAACGGAAGAAGATGCGTTAACAGTCACCGGAGCGGTCGGCCAAGAAATGCTTAACCAACTGGCAGAAGCGGTGTTGGAGAAAAATGCCGCATCTGCTCTCGCTATTTTGGAAAAATTGTTAATGCAGGGGAAAGATCCAGCTCGTTTTGCGGAAGATTTTGTTTTATATTTTCGCGACATGCTTCTTCACAAGACAGCACCTAATCTTGAAGAATCGCTTGAACGAGTGATGATTGATGAGGCGTTCGTGACTGTGGCAGGGAAAATGGAGCTTGAACGACTATATGAGTATATTCATATGTTGAATCAAACCCAGCAGGAAATGAAATTTAGCAACCACGCCAGAATCTACTTGGAAGTGGCTCTCGTCAAGCTATGCCAGCCTCATACCAAGCCGGCAGCAAGTATGCCGGAGGTCCAGCAATTAATTGGACGAATTCAGACGCTTGAAAAAGAACTGCAGAAGCTCAGAAGTCAGCCGGCTCAGCCTTCTGAACAAGCAGAAGCCCAGACAGCCGCCAAGCGGCCAAATCGCTCTTCAAGAGGATTTAAAGCACCCGTGCCAAAAATCGAAAAGGTGCTGGCAGAAGCGACTAAGCAAGATGTTCAGCTCATTAAAAGCCGCTGGGGTGAAATGCTGGATTTCCTCAATCAGCGGCAAATGCGCTCACAGGCAGCTTTGTTAAATGATGCAGAGCCTGTAGCTGCTTCTAAGGAAGCTTTCGTGTTAAAGTTTAAATATGAAATTCACTGCCAGATGGCGACTGAAAATAAACAGTTTATGGATTCGATTTCTTCCATACTTCAAGAGTTGACAGAGAACTTATACCAGGTTGTCTGTGTACCGGAGGATTCATGGCTTGCGATCAGGCAGAATTTCATAAAAACGCAAAAAACAGAGAGTACCGAACAGGACAATGAACAAGAGGAAGATCCCCTTATTGCAGAAGCTTTAAAACTAGTGGGGGAAGAATTGCTCGAAATAAAAGACTAATAATTGGAGGATGATTGGAATGCGTGGAATGGGAAATATGCAAAACATGATGAAACAAATGCAGAAAATGCAAAAGAAAATGGCGGAAGCACAAGAAGAGCTTTCTGCAAAAGAATTTGAAGGAACAGCAGGCGGCGGTATGGTCACGATTAAAATGTCAGGCCAAAAAGAAGTATTGGATGTTGTTATTAAAGAAGAAGCAGTGGATCCCGATGACGTGGAAATGCTCCAGGATTTAGTCTTGGCAGCAACAAATGATGCCCTGAAAAAAGTAGATGAGGAAACAAATCAGACGATGGGGCAATTTACAAAAGGGATGAACCTGCCTTTCTAGGAGGTTTTATAAGCAATGTATTATCCTGAACCAATAACCAAGCTAATCGACAGCTTTATGAAACTGCCAGGCATCGGGCCGAAAACAGCTGCCCGTCTGGCGTTTTTTGTTCTTGATATGAAAGAAGAAGATGTCCTCGACTTTGCCAAGGCACTGGTGAATGCAAAAAGAGATCTCACGTATTGCTCTGTATGCGGGCATATTACCGATAAGGATCCTTGTGCCATTTGTGAAGATGAACGGCGAGACCGCAGCGTCGTTTGTGTTGTCCAAGATCCGAAAGACGTCATCGCTATGGAAAAAATGAAAGAATTCAATGGATTATATCACGTGCTTCACGGAGCTATTTCCCCAATGGAGGGGATTGGACCGGAAGACATTAATGTGCCCGACCTTTTAAAAAGGCTGCAGGACGAAACAATTGATGAAGTGATACTGGCTACAAATCCAAACATTGAGGGAGAAGCAACAGCTATGTACATCTCCCGCCTTTTAAAACCATCCGGTATCCGTGTCACCCGTATCGCTCATGGCCTGCCCGTCGGCGGTGATTTAGAGTATGCTGATGAAGTCACTTTGTCAAAAGCACTCGAAGGCAGAAGGGAAGTTTAAGCAACATGTTTTTTCGAAAAAAAGCCAAGCTGAATGCTTTTTATAATCAACAATTAATTCAGCTGTTGGAACAATCGAGACAAGACTGGTTTAAATACCGCGAGCTGCTGCGCCTGAGCTTTGAACCAAATGAAGAATTAGCTGCCCAAACTAAAATGCACGAAGCCAGATACTTCTTTTTATTTAGAGAAGCGAGAAAAAGAAATATCAGCATAAAGCATTAACTTTTTTCATATTCTTGAAATGTGGACAAACTTCATTGAGAGAATAGGAGAGAAGCCATTTGTATCTAGCTGGGGGCGTTATTCTTTTTATTTTGCTGATCAGTCTGATGGCAAGTATTACTGCACCGGCATCGCCGCTGAAATTTACAGGGATTCTTTTCGTTAAATTGGCGACAGGCGCCTTATTCCTCTTCTTGCTGAATTCATTCAGTGGAGATTATGGGCTGCACGTGCCGATCAATTTCGTTACCTCTGCCGTCGCGGGCATCCTTGGCGTGGCAGGCGTAGCAGCTCTTGCTGTCATACAGCTTTGGCTCATTGGATGAAGCAGCTACGGTTGAAGCCGAGCTGCTTTTTTTATGTTGTCTTATAAAATTGCCGAAAAAAGCAGATGTTTTCATTATGAGAAATTAAATGATCAGAGTGTCAAAGTCTTATAAATAATAAGTTTTTGTTTTATGCAGCTTTTAATTTAAAAAAAGTGTTGACGGTATCTTATAAACTTGGTATATTAGAAAACGTTGCTGCTAAAGAAAATTAAGCGGCTAACAAAAAATAAAAAAAGTTGTTGACTTTTATATCGCAACTTGGTAAGATAATAAAGTCGCTTGATTGCGACAATGACAGATTGAACATTGAAAACTGAACAGAATACAACATGCCAGTAAGTTAATTCTTATTTTTAAAACATGAGCTATGCAAACATCTTTTTGGAGAGTTTGATCCTGGCTCAGGACGAACGCTGGCGGCGTGCCTAATACATGCAAGTCGAGCGGACTTGACTGGAGCTTGCTCCAGTTCAAGTTAGCGGCGGACGGGTGAG
>NZ_WEIO01000021.1 GCF_009183655.1 Bacillus aerolatus | reverse complement strand
CTCACCCGTCCGCCGCTAACTTGAACTGGAGCAAGCTCCAGTCAAGTCCGCTCGACTTGCATGTATTAGGCACGCCGCCAGCGTTCGTCCTGAGCCAGGATCAAACTCTCCAAAAAGATGTTTGCATAGCTCAATTATTTGTTGTCCAGCTTCAGCAGCCAGACTCTCGGTCATAAGCCGTCACGCCTGTGTGGTAAAGAACACCACTTCGGCGGTCCGTCTTATGCCTGCCGAGTCTAATCGGCTGCTTCCGCTTTTCGTTATTACTGGCATGTATTTTGTTCAGTTTTCAAAGATCAATTTCATCCGCCGCCTTTGGCGACAACTCCACTATTTTATCATTCATTCACTACAAAAGTCAATAGTTTTTTAATTTCTTTTTTCAAAACAGCTGTGTTTATCAGCAGAAAACTAATATACCATCTTTTAATTAATTAAGTCAACTAGTTTTCAAAAAAATTATATTTACGAATGCCTAAATCCACTCTGTCTCTAACTCCCTTTCATTCATATCAGTTATTTTATCAGATTTTCAGAATGCAGCAATCAATCTTAAAAATGAAGCGCTAGGTATATGCATTGTCGGAGGCATCAGCCGTTTGCACGACCTAACCGCGGGGATCTCCTGCTTAATAACTGGTGGATACACTGGTGTTCGTAGGAAACACAATCCCCCTTCTGACTAGATTTAAATGAATTTTATTATGATTTTCACACATAAAAAAAGACCGAACTTTTCCGGTCTTTTCATATATATATTTGTTCACTTCACACTACTTTTGCGCTAAAACCCGGCTTTACAACATTACTGTCTTCTTCCTCTAATTTCATGAGATTGCTTTTCCTCAATAGATACATGTTGTGGACGCTTCGGATAATTAGCCTTCTCCGAATCGTCAGGACCCGTAAGGTTACCTCTTTGATCCAAATTTCCATATTCAATCTGAGTTCTGTATTCATCCTGGTTCCCTCTTGACATAATTCCCACCTCCTTTCTATAGGATGGATAGAAATCCAAGTCAAATAACAGGTAATTTTTGCTTAATGAAACCTAACATGATAATTAAAAAGGTAAATATTTATTCGTCAGCTATTCAACTCTTCCAGCACCTGCTTTAAATCCATAATAAAAACACCGTGTCAGAACGGTGCTGAAAGTTAACTCGGGTCGTTTTCGTCTAAAGATAAAGCAGTTACTTCAGTGTACTCCCCTTTAGAAATCTCTTCTGGAGTTGCGTCCCTTTTTAGTTCGTCTTCAGTGTCGATTCCTTCAGCAAGTGTGGGTTCCTCAGTACGCTTTTGTTTTTTCATGTTCTACACTCCTTTCGTCCATATATTGTCCAGGAGTGAAACTTTCATTCATTTTAAAACATGCTCAACTTATAATTCTTTGATAACAACTCCAATAATTTTATTCCTGCAATACTATTTCCTTTTTCATCTAAAGCAGGGCCGAAAATTCCAATGCCGAACCTTCCCGGAACGGCCCCCATAATACCGCCTGACACACCACTTTTCGCCGGAATTCCAATTTCGATGGCAAATTCTCCAGAGGCATTGTACATCCCACATGTCACCATAAATGTTTTACAAATACGGGCTATATCTGTAGGCAGGACTTGTTTCCCCGTTAGAGGATCGACTCCATCCATCCCAATCACCATTCCGATTCTAGCCAAAGACAAACAGTTCATTTCAATGGCACATTGCTTCGTATATAAGTCCAGCAGCTGTTCTACATCTTCATTGATAATTTTATGCTCTTTTAAAAAGTAACATAATGCCCGGTTTAAATTAGCCGTTTCGAATTCGGATCGTGCTACTTCCTCACAATAACTGACTGTTGAATCGTTTGCCATTTCCTGGACAAAGCTTAAAAGCCGTTGAAACCTCTCTTCAACCGTATTCCCTTTGATCATATGGGTCACAACAAGCGCTCCCGCATTGATCATAGGATTTAACGGTTTGGCAGGAGTCGTCGTTTCTAATTTAGCAATCGAATTGAAAGGATCTCCGGTCGGTTCCATTCCAACCCGTTCAAACACATAGTCCGGTCCTCTATCCATCAAAACGAGAGCCAGACTAATTACTTTTGAAATACTTTGAAGTGTAATCTTTTCTTCGATATCTCCCGCTGAGATACATCGTCCATCTGGATAGTAAATGGCAATGGACAACTCGTTTGGATTTGCTTTTCCAAGTGCGGGAATATAGTCAGCCACCCTGCCATTCTTTGTACATTTTCTTGCTTCCTCAACTAATGCCTTTAATTCTTCACTTGATTGACATGGCATATTCATCACCCTTAATAGTATGGGCTAAATACTTTTCTAATATCAAAAAAACACTTTCTGGATTCACGGAATAAATGAACCATCAGAAAGTGTCCTCAACATAGGAAGGATCATCCTTCCATTTATCTTAGTTTTAGTGTATTTCTTCTCCTATTTGCCTTACCCTTATGGTGACTTCTTCTCCTGTCAGTTCATGTTCTTTTACATAAAGGTTGCCCGGATGTACTCTGCACTCGTGTGTACATCCACGCAAATATTTATGTTCATTTTCTTCCGAGCACAAAATTCGTTTGTCACAGTCAGGGTTTGCACAATTTACGTAGCGTTCACACGGTTCACCGGTAAAATGATCCCGTCCTACAATGACATGTTCTGTATGGTTAATCGGAACGCTGATTCGATCATCAAATACATAGCATTGCCCGTTCCACAGCTTGCCTTGCACTTCAGGGTCTTTTCCGTACGTGACAATTCCCCCGTGGAGTTGGTTAACGTCTTCAAATCCTTCTTTCTTTAACCACCCTGAAAACTTTTCGCAACGAATGCCGCCCGTACAATAGGTTAGAATTTTTTTGCCTTGTAATTCTTCTTTATGTTCCCGTACCCACTCGGGAAGTTCACGGAACGCTTGAATATCAGGCCGGATCGCTCCCCTAAAATGACCTAAATCATATTCATAATCGTTTCTGGCATCTATTACGACGGTATCTTCTTCTTGCATCGCTTCAAAAAATTCTTTCGGGCTTAAATAGTTGCCGGTTAGTTCCTGCGGGTTAATGTCTTTATCCAGTTGAAGAGTAACAATTTCCTTTCTTGGCCGGACATGCATTTTTTTAAAAGCATGGCCATCTGCTTCGTCCACTTTAAACACCATTTCCGCAAAACGGGGATCTTCTTTCATTGTTTGCATATATCGGTCTGTTTGTTCGATCGTGCCGGATACCGTTCCGTTGATCCCTTCTTCCCCGACAAGAATCCGCCCTTTAAGACCAAGCTCTTTACAAAACTTTAAATGCCGCACGGCGAATACTTCAGGATTTTCAATAGGCACATACATGTAATACAACAATATTCTATATGGTTTAACACCTGTCATTTTATTTTTGCCACCTGCCTGTTTATATTTGCAAGATGTAAATACATTAAGGAATATACCTCTTGAAGACTTTTCCCGCAAGCAAAATCTGCATTTCTTTGTGCTCATTCACCTTGTTGCTATATGTTCAAACATAAAAAACAACCTCTTCCTCACATCAAATCTGATCGCCGGACAACGGATAACCTTCGCTAATCACTTTGAAATTCCACTTAAGTTTGTGAAATCTGTTGATAATTGTTGAGAAATTTATGATACTTTTTGCAGGAAAATACGTTCTCCTTGCTAAATAGTTTTAAAGAGAGAAAAAAATACCTCCCAACAAATAAGTGGAAAGGTGGTCGTGGTTTATGAGCTCGGATCTATCCTTACAACAAATCGCCGAAAGTGTTACTAAATCCGTATTAAATGCATCCGATAAAGATTTGGAAGGCTTCCAAAAAATTATTGAAGAAACCATTAAGGTAAGAGATGGACATAGAAATTTACAAAAAATGATTAAAAATTATTCTACATCTACGATCCAACGCTCCTAAATTTCATTAGCTGTTGAAAACTCAACAGCTTTTCTTTATTCTCATTAATTATATAAGTAAAAGAGGAATCTCGTCCAAAATATAAACTGGATGGAAGACAAGGGGAGTCAACATGGAGTTTATTGCAGTTTTTGATGTGGGCACATCAGCGATCAAAGGGCTATTAATGCAAAAGGATGGTCAAATTTTCGCCGAGCATTCTATACATATCCAAACTTTTAAAGGAAAGCACGGAGAAAAAGAGCAAAATCCAGAAGATTGGTGGAAAGGAATGCAAGCTATTACAGCCGAATGGTTTAATGAAAAGCATATAGATCCCGAATCGGTTAAAGCTATTACATTTAGCGGGCAAATGGAAGATGTCATTTTAATACGAGAAGGAAAAAACACGGAGCGCGCTATTTTATATTCTGATATGAGAGCGGAAGAGGAAGCTGTTTTGATTCAGCAGCAGTGCCCGGATCTGTCAGCCATTACAGCTAATACAGTTTCGGCATCGACGCCGCTTGCGAAACTTCTCTGGCTGGTGAGAAAAGGAGAAGAGCCGGCTTCAGTTGTTTTCAGCGCGAAAGATTATCTTATTTATAAATTAACCGGGGCAGTGGTAACAGACAGTGTGACTGCTGCGACGACTGGCGCTATGGACATCCGCACAAGAACCTGGCATTCCAGTGTGCTGGAATCAATAAGGTGTGATCAGTTCAAGCTTCCAGAATTATTGTCTCCTGATGATGCGGCTGGATATGTACTTAATGGCGGCAGCGGCGGCTTCAAAGAACAGACTCCGGTTCTTTGCGGCGCGGGTGATGCGGGCGCAAGCACAATGGGAGCGGGAGCAATCCATGAAGGTGACAGCTATTTTTACATCGGAACGACTGGCTGGGCGGCTGTTCCAACAAAAGATCATTCGCCAAAAACCTCTGGTGTTTTTACGCTGGCACATGTGACCAAGGATTTGAACATTTCCATCGCACCACTGCTGAACGCAGGCAACGTATACGAATGGACGAAAAACACTTTTATGGCAAACGACAGCTATGACGCATTCGAAGAAGCTATTTCGCTGTCCGAACCGGGTGCTGGCGGCCTTCTCTTTTTACCGTATCTGCACGGGGAACGATGCCCGGTGAAAGATGGCGATGCAAAAGGAGTATTCTGGGGCATCAGTTCGCATACAAAACAAGTCGATTTTATGAGAGCGGCTATCGAGGGAATTTGTTACTCACTCCACCACATTGCCAGTACACTAATTGGTGAAAAAGATGGTGAAATCACCTTAATCGGCGGCGGTGCAAGAAGCGGGTCTTGGTGCCAAGCGCTTGCGGACATCACAAACAAAAAAGTTTGCGTTCCAGCAAACAGCGAATATTTGCCGGCAGTCGGTATAGCAGCTACCGCTTTTCATTATCTTGGATGGACAAAAGATTATGAAGACTTTATTAACCGGCACATCACCAGCCAGCTGGCAAACATATACTGGCCGGACGGGCAAAACAGGAAGATCTATCAAAAAGGATACAAACAATATCTGAAACTGTATCCGAGCATGAAAGAGGTCTATTAAAACCTCTTTTCCAATTAACGTTAGCATTTTACATTAAAAAACGGCAGGTTCATTCTGCCGTTTCTTTTAAAATTAACGTATTAATATCGCTGACAAATAATTTTGCCAATGCTACTTTGACTCGCTCGCCGCCGCTCAAAACTTCTATCCGCTTATAAACATCCTCTCTGAAAAAGTGCAGCCTTGCAAGCACAGTTCGAATGAGTGTTTCATCTTGCTTTGAGGTGGAGCGGACATTATCTAAAATCGATTTTTCGATATCTAATATATTTAAGTTTTGACTAAAATAGCCGATTTTCATAGATGGAGAAACGGTTATCCCCTCATCTTGATGAATGATTTTTTTCACGAGAGTAGTTTTTCCGCTTCCATTTCTACCGACTAAGCCGATCCGGTCGTTTTTTTGAATTTGTAATTGATCTGCATCTACTAATAAACGGTCATTTACATATAGCTTTAAATTATTGGCTTCCAATAACATCCTATCATCATTCCCATTTCCACCATGTTGTGGAGACAAAAAAATGCCTCCTATCTACATTCAGAATAGGAGGCATAGGTGCACGCCCAAAAAGAGACTGCTCCTTTTGGGTTCCCCAATAAAAAGCCAAACCTATTCTGAAAACGACGATTGAAGGCACCATCAAAAAGAGCAGAAACAGTCATCTGCCGAACAAAATGGCCTTCAATTGATCGCTTTCGAAAATAGGATTAGTACTTCATCTAATTGGTTCGCCCTTCCATTTTTTTTAGTTAATGCAACAATAAACTATATGTTAGGATTTTTCAATTGTTTACTCAAAACAAAAAGCTTACGGCCCTTCATCTGTTTTAAAAATTCATCCTAGATTGTCCACCATCTACGTTTATACTTGCTCCTACAACCCAGGAAGCCTTGTCAGAAGCAAGAAAAGCAACAACATTGGCTACTTCTTCAGGAGTACCGAAACGTCCGGCCGGAATTTCATTCTTCACGAATTCTTTAATGTATTCAGGATTTTCTTCAAGGCGCTTTTTCCAATTCCCTGTTTCATGCAGAATACTCCCGGGCGCAACACTGTTCACGCGAACTCCAGAAGAAATCACCTCATCTGCCAAAGACTTAGTGAAGCTAATAAGAGCAGACTTTGCATTATTATATGTAACTTTGCCCCCGCTCTCTCTTCCGAATATAGACGTAATATTAATAATCGATCCTGTGCCAGATTCTTTCATATACTGGACTGCTAATTTACTTAAATGAACAGCTGAAAAATAATTCAGCTCCAGCGCTTCATAAAATAAATCCATCTCCGTTTCTGTCGCTTTTCTCCCATTGCTGCCGCCAGCATTATTGATTAAAACATCTATCTTTCCATTTTGCTCAATAAAAGACTGGATCAACTTTTCCCGCTCATCAGCAGTTGAAATATCTGCTTGAAAAATGGATACGTGACCGCCAAGATTCTCTTTCGCCTTTTTTAAAGCGTCGATACCACGGGCAGCTATGGAAACATTCGCTCCCTCTGAGATAAACACCTGAGCAATAGCCTTCCCTATCCCCATCGAACCACCGGTAATAAGTACGTTTTTTCCTTGTAATTGTAAATCCATAAAAAAACCTCCTATTCCTTTGATTTTTTTCTAGATGATATTAAGTATGTAGTTTATTTGTTGTCTCTACAAGGTTTTCCTCTAATGCCATTATACCCTGTCACAGCAAGTTACTTTAACTGCAAGACTCCTTCAATTATGTTCCCACATATCCCTTGTTTATGAATCAGTATAACTAGGAACTCACTTTCAATAAAGAAAAAGACCACTAAGTAAAATCGCAGAAAAAAAGTGCGAAACTCTGCACAAAACCGTCGTGTGAGTCTGCACTCTTACTCTTCCATAAACGACCACATATAATTAGCTAAAAGCGCAATTTGTCTGCACCTCCTAAAATTGCAAAGCACTATTATACAATTGCTATTCAAACAAAAAAAGCTTGATCCCCTTGATAAACAAGGAATTCAAGCTTCTCTCCACAGAGCTTGCCTTCTACCTAACACTTTCGCGCTTTAAAGGAATAGGCGTCTGACCCCGCTGCCCAAGGTTGTTTTCGGAGGGTCAGGCACCCTATAAAATCAAGGCAGCAATAAGCCCCGTAATGAACAACGGAATGTTAAAATGTAAGAAAGTTGGTACACATGTATCCCAAATATGATCATGCTTACCATCCGCATTTAACCCGGCAGTTGGGCCAAGCGTCATGTCTGAGGCTGGTGAACCTGCATCACCGAGGGCACAAGCCGTACCGATTAACGCTGCTGTTGCCATAGGTGAAAAGCCAGCAGCTGCACAAACCGGAACATACAAAGCGGCGATAATTGGTACTGTTCCAAAAGAAGTTCCGGTTCCCATTACAACTAATAACCCGATAAGCAAAATGACAACCGCAATCAATAGCCGATTATCCCCAAGTATGTTAGTTGTTGATGAAACGAGAGCGTCGATACTACCAGTCTCTTCTAAAACATGTGAATAGCCTGAGGCAATTAGCATAATAAATGCAATCATCCCCATCATTTTAATACCTTCATCTACAAAATGATCACCTTTTCTAAATGGAACAACAACGAAAGCCACCATAAGAAAAATTCCGGCTAGCGCTCCCAAAAGGAGCTCATCTGTCATAATTTGAACGATAAGTGCACATATAATAGCCATTAACGTAAATAAATGCTGCTTTGTAAAAGTCAGTTTTCCATTCTCAGCACCTGCTGCGATTTCTTCTTTTACAGACATGACCGGATCAACCTGTACTAGTTCACGATCCTTTCTATAAGAAATAAACACAGCGAATAATAATCCAATAAGCATCCCGATTCCTGGAATGATCATCGCCTTCGTCACAGACGTCAGCTCGATTGCCATTCCATTGGCGGTCATTTCTTTAACAAGAATAGTTTGGAAAATGAGACCGAATCCTAACGGAATACTATTAGATGGGGCTTTCAAGCCAAATGTCAGCGCTGCCGCAATTCCCCGGCGGTCAATTTTCATTTTATCAAACAGATGTAACAATGGTGGAATCAAAACTGGAATGAATGCGATATGAACAGGAATCACATTTTGTGAAAGGCAAGAAACACCGGCAATCACAAGCAATAACTTGTAACGCTTTCCCTGCATCAATTTGATCAGCCGTTTAACGAGAAAACTGATAATTCCTGAGTAAGCGATCATAGCAGCAAATATACCAAGCAAAACGTAACTTAAAGCGGTACTTGCCAGCCCTCCCATACCGGAAACGAGTAAGTTCGTCGTTTCAGTTAATGATAACCCTGACATCAGACCCGCCGCTCCGGCAGCGATTAAAATTCCAAAGATGACATTTACTCTCAGAAGGCTTAAAACTATCAAAATCAGAACAGACACAACCACTACCCAAGCCATAAAAAATCCCCCATTAGCTTCATGTAATTAGAACTCCCTTTGTTCAGTTTTTTCACGAGGTCCGACCAAATAATTAAAGATCATAACCTCTAAATATAAGAAAAGATTGTCTATATTTTTGTTTCTGTCTTTACCTGATTCAGTGCATAAGGCAAGTGCTTCCCATGAACTCCATCTATCACAGCCTGGGTCGTCCTTGTTCTGAGCTCATCTATTGATTCCTCCGACAAATATGAAGAGTGCGGTGTAATGAATACTTCATCCATCTTTAGCAATGGATGATCTGGGGAAGGAGGCTCTATTTCTAGAACATCAAGACCCGCTCCAGATATGTGTCCTTCTTTAATTGCCGTCTCTAAATCAGCCTCATTGATTACACCACCACGGCATGTGTTAATAACAAAAGCACCCCTAGGCATCATTTTAAGTCGCTCATAATTGATTAGATTATTTGTCTCTGTTGTCAGAGGAACATGCAGACTAAGAATATTCGATTGTTGCAGCAGATCATTTAACGATACAGGCTCCACTCCATGCACATTGAAGGTTTCCTCTGTAACAAAATCATCATGCACTAAAATACGAACGCCAAATGGCTTAAGCTTCGCGGCAACCATACGAGCAATACGTCCAAAGCCAAGTAAACCTACTGTATTTTCACTGAGACGATGAATAGGCATCGTATCGAGAGGATCCCATTTCCCTTCCCTTACTTTGCGGTTATAGGAAGCTAAGCGACGAGTGACCGTCAGTATGAGGGCAAGTGTATGATTGGAAACCTCCTCCGCACAATAGTCCGGCACATTCGAAACCATAATTCCTTTTTGGGTAGCTGCCTCTATATCTACATGGTTATAGCCAGCTCCCGACACAGATATGACTTTACATGATTGTAACTTATCAATCACATCGGCCCTGCATTGAAATCCTACTTGGGCTACTACCCCATCCGCACATGGTGCATAAAGTGGCATATCATCTTCCAACTTGTCCGACCGTGTTACCTTGACTTCAAAGCCATGTTGATTGTACATACTTTTTTCTAACTCATGGCTATTCCATTCATCATCTAAAATCCAAACCAAATGCCGCCCATCTTTCACTCTATCTCCTCCTCTTTTTGTGTTTCCTTATGTTGTTGTTAGTTTCTGGTTGACTTTCTGTAACGCTTCAATCAGGCGTTCATTTTGCTGTGGTGTCCCCACGGTAATGCGAGCATGCGTTTTCAGCCCCCATGCTGCACAAGGACGAATTAATATTCCCTCTTGCATTAACGCTTGAGAAAGCTGGATAACGTCTTCTTTCATATCAACAAACAAAAAATTAGCGTACGATTCCGTCACGTGATAACCAAAAGATTGAAATTCCTTCATCAGCTTTGCCATCTCACGCTTATTTTCCTGTAGACTTTTATTTTTATATGCTTCATCATCAAGGGCGGCTAGAGCACCTGCATGCGCCATTCGATTTGCAGCAAACGGTTCTCTTACTGCTTGTACAGGCTCAATGTACTCTTTACGTGCAGCCACATACCCAATTCTAGTTCCAGCTAATCCGTACAATTTTGAAAACGTACGAATAAACATAACTTGATAACCTGCCTTTACAAAGTCAACTCCCGTACGGTATTCTTCACGCCCAATAAATTCTACATATGCTTCATCCAATACCACGATAACATGTGGTGGTACTTGCTTCAGAAATGCTTCAAGCTTGTCATCTTCAACAATGGTGCCGGTAGGATTATTCGGATTACAAATAAAAATAAGTTTCGTCTTTTCATTGGTTGATGCCAGAATGCCTTCAAGATTATACGTATAATCCTCATTAAGAGGCACCGCTACTGGAATTCCTCCCATTAGAAGTGTAATAGTTTCGTAGGCAGCAAACGTCGGGGTGCAGTAAATAATTTCATCACTAGGATTGATGTACGCCGTTCCAACTAATGTAATGATATTATCTGCACCATTCGCTACTAAAAATTGATCGGTACCCAGATTATATAAAGCTCCAAGCTTTTCTCGAAGCTCCCCGCTTGTTGCTTCCGGATACAATTGACTTTCTAGTAAAGCTTTTTGCATAGCCTCTACTGCTTTTGGCGATGGTCCATACGGATTTTCATTAGAAGCTAGACGAATGACATCTTCTAGTCCTAATTCCCGTTTCACCTCTTCAATGGCCTTGCCAGGGATATAAGGTTTTAACTGTGTTACGTTGCTACGCCATAACTCCCTAGTCATACGAATAATCCTCCCTTATTTATGATTAATTCTGTATACTACTTTCGTTTTTAAAGGATAACCAAGCATTGCTATAACAAGAAAGATCGAATGATTAATTTGAAAAACAAAAAATAGTGGAAAAACAGTGCATACTTGTTCCCTATTTTTCTTCAGTATCGACAGTATACTAAATTATCTAAAATCCTTTAGTCAATTAACTAATTAAACAATAAAATGAATTTTATCGCAATTTCGGTTATCATGCAAGATGATATCGAATCGATAAGTTGAAAATTCTTATTAATCTAAAAAAACATTTTAAGAAAAAGCCCCTACTATCAATTTTTGTTGATAGCAGGGGGTTGATTCCTTCGTTTAGAACAAAGAACACGCTCTCCACATAGCTTCCTTTTTGTATTACTAGAAGAGCTCGGTGAACTTGACCTCATCTCCTATGGAATAATTTTGTGAAACAAGATTATTCCAGGAGGGGCTGGACACCTAATTCAATTTTTGCCAAATATACAATAATGAAAAGAATGAACAGGGCATTCCAGTTCATAATAAAATATTTAATTTTGGGAAGAATAATCGGTAGTTTAGGTTAAGTGTGAGGAATGACAACCGTAAGAAAAAGAAGAGTCAATGAGAAAGAACGATTATGGAAGAGACGTTATTAAACCTATCTAAAGAGTTATTTTGAGTTGCTCCCATTCGAAAAAAGAAAAATACAACTTGAGGTGCAGGCATGCGGAAAAAAGCAGTTATTGGAATTTCGGTCTTGATTTTAGGTATCGTAGCTATAGTGACGATGAACCTTGACAGACAAGCAGGAGAGCAGCCCATTCGCTCCAACAATGAAAGCAGTGTCAGGGAAATGCAAGTACGGAACTTACAACAAGAAAATACACAAATCCAGCAAGTGGACATGCTGCATGCAAACAACACGGCAAAACGAAAGTTGAATAACAATCCCTCTATTAAGCTTATTCACCATAACAAACAGGACAAAAGCCATTACTACGACAAGGAAGTCGTTGTGAATTTTAAAGTTTCTCCAAGCGAAGTCAGCCTAAATAAAATGGTCCGTGAGATTGACGGAGAGCTTAAAGAAAAACTTGATTCAGTTTATATTTTTAAATCAAACAGTAAAACGACCGCCGAACTAATGAAATATTTTAACCAAAATGATAATGTTACGTACGCTGAACCCCACTACATTCTTCTGCAAAATGAAGTAAATGATACTTATTACCAGAACTATCAATGGAATCTGCCAGCCATCGGTACAGAAACAGGATGGAACGTCACACGCGGCTCAAAAGATGTAAAAATTGCGGTAGTAGACACCGGTGTTGATCTTGACCATCCCGATCTGTCTCATCGATTGATAAAGGGCTATAATGTCCTTGCCAATAATAACAATCCTGATGATGATAACGGACACGGTACACATGTAGCGGGGATTATCGCCTCGGTAACGAATAACGGCGAGGGAGTTGCGGGGATTACATGGTATAACCCGATTATACCGGTAAAAGTGATGAATTCCCAAGGGATTGGCGGTTCCTTTGATGTAGCTAAAGGTATCCTCTGGGCAGTTGATCATGGCGCTGATGTTATTAACTTAAGTCTCGGGAATTACCAGCCTTCTTCTGTAATGGAAGAAGCCATTCGGTATGCAATGGAAAAAGACGTCGTCGTTATCTCCGCAGCTGGAAATGATAACTCGAGCCAGCCAAGCTTCCCTGCTGCCTATCCGGGAGTACTCAGTGTAGCAGCGGTAGACTGGGAAGGTAAGCGGGCTCCGTTTTCTAACTACGGGGACTATATTGACATAGCGGCACCTGGTGTCTATATTGCCAGCACATTTTCCAATGGACAATATGCCAGCCTTTCCGGTACATCAATGGCCGCTCCTCACGTAAGTGCTTTAGCCGGGCTGATCCGTTCTCTTGATCCTGATATGAAGAGCACAGAAGTGGTTGAGACCATGACACAAACTACACAAAAAGTTGGGCAAGCCGTCCCCAACATATACTACGGAAATGGAGTTATTGATAATACAGGTGCCCTGCAATTGGCCTATAAAAGAAAATATCCTCTTGGACAAACAAACGAGTGGTTTGAACAGTTTTTTGGGCAATGAACATGGAGTGTTCTTTTTCTATAAGCTGTCTCAAAAGTCTAGGCAATGTTTTATTTGATCATCTAATCATCGAGCGATATGCATATTTTAGTGATTCCTGTGCACAAATCGAGTATAACCGTGCATAAATTCTAAAAAACAATGCACAATGCAGTACTACTTTAAAATAAAACAGAGCCTGTCCAAAAGACTAAGCTTTTGGGACAGGCTCGAATAGACTTCAGATAAAAATTAAGTACATCAAAAACCCGGATTTTATCATAGGTAATTAGCAGACAGAGAGGGCTACCTTAATAAACATATCTCTAAAATACGCTACCTGCTCACCTTCTAAAGGAAGAAGAATTTGATCTGTCCTCCTCCCCTCTATATTGATCTTCATTTCCGCTCTCTGCTTTTACAAACAATAGAACAGGCTGGAGTTTATTCCTTCAGCCTAAAGTATTTTATAATTTCATATCATTTAACGTATTTCCCCAAAGAAGTTCCTTTCCTCAAGGTATGTGAAGGGCGTAGCCCAGTGGGGATGAATGTCGGTCAGGCGTTATCCTGAAGGCTTTGAATAAACTGCCAATTATTGTTTCGGCAAATGCGTTCTAGTTGATTTAGATGGATCTGCTTATAGTTCTTGTTTGGCATCGTGATATATTCACCGTCAATCATTTTGACATAAGCTCCGCTCGTTCCTGTAAACCCCGTAATGAAACCAATGCGTCTAAATGCTCTTACTTTATCATTCAGCGAAAAGCTTTTGAGTTGTTTCGTATTCTTCTCGTTTCGCTTACTAGTGATATTCTTGGTTTTACGACCTTTCCTTGCGGTTGCTTCATGCAAGGAACGCTTCTTTTTACGAAACTGTTTGATCTTAAACATAGAGCAGGTATGTTTATTAATAGTAGATATTCCGCTGATCGCAATGGCATCGTTGGCATGGCTTTTTTCTAAACCCAATTCTTTTCGTTTAGGTGTGGTGGTTGAACCGTACGTGAACTTCGCATGAGAATAGTTGGTGAATACTCGCCTGCGAACTATATTCATGAACGCTCCTTCTTTGTAGCGCGGCAGTTTCTTTCCTTCCATCATCCACTTGTACAGAATGCTGCCTTTTTGATGATTTTCGTACGTATGGCAATCCATACAAACCGTAATCAAATTATCCGCCCGGTCTGTTCCGCCATGCGAGCGGTAGACAATATGATGTGTGTTGAAGATTTTGTTCTTTTTTCTGCATACTTGACACGTATAGTTATCTCTCGCAAGCACAAAATACCTCACATCATAATAGCCGTGTGTTTGCCCTTGTTGATACTCCACTCCCTGTATGTCGGGATTCAGCATCTTTTGACTATCAAATTTACCCACTTCAATTGTCAGTTTTGGATTAGGCACAAGCGAGCAAAATTTATCAATCCAAAAGAACGTATTTTCTATACGGCTTTGGATACTCGGCGGAAGCCACCCTTCTGGTCGTGTACGATTCTGAAAACGCGGTTTCCGATAACGGTTTTTTCGGTTTCGTCTTGAACACCTGTATATCCGTCTTGTGTCAAGTAAGCTTTTTACATCCTGGCGAAGCTCAATCTCCCCTTTGATGAGCACTTTATCTTCACTCGTTATGGCAAGACCCAGATGTTTCGCACCTAAATCTACACCTACATAGACTTTCTGTTTGTATCCATAGCTTCCATATAACAATTGAATCGTAAATGGTTTGTATGTGAGAACTTTCGCTTTCTTTTCTTTCAGCAGTAAACGTGCTTTTCGGTGACTGCATGGCATGAGTGGCTCTCCATGCTTATTTTTGATGAATACGACCATAACGTATTCCCTCCTAAGAGTTGGTTACCCTTCGCCAATGTTGGTAAGGCTTCGCGGTAAAACCGTCCAATCAGGTTGACCGTTCCTACCCATTCAGAACTATTACAGAGCCTGCACAGAGCAACGGACTAGGGCATCATCCGAGGGTGTGATCACCGAACCAACGTAGTTATCAAAAACTTAGGCTAGACAACTAAAGGCTCTTACAAGCCCCCACTTCAACCGTTAGGTAAGTGGTGGGTAGTTGACTTTCGTATTTGATTTCTGCCATACATTTCCCCTCCGTTTTTAATAACTTTTATGACCGTGATCCAACGGGCGCAGGTTCACTACTCCTTTGTTGTTTTTCCTTCAACTGCTCAAACAATTTTTCCACTGTCCCAACTCCAACATTTGCATACTTAGCCAAAATGACAAGCTCTTGCGGCAGCCTTCCGACCATTTCAATTTGATCTTCGTTTAGCTGTCTAATGAGACTCGGAATTCCTGTGAATTCATTTGCGGTAAGAGGTATTTTTGACAATTCCTCTGTCACGATGATGTGTTCAGCTTTATAAAAGAAGAACAGCTCTCCTGGACGTTCGAGTGTCAGTTGTCTGCGGGTTTTCTCTTCTTCAATAAATAATTTTAATTCTTCAAAGAAATTTTCATCGTTCTTTTCGTTGTAGCGTTTCACATGTTTGTGCAGCCCTTCAAAGTTGTTCGGCAATTCACTCATGATGCGCGCTTGCTGCTCAGCTCCCAGCCTAATAAGGAATGTTTCAGACTTAGAAAAACGCTGGGGCAATAGAAATGCATCGCGCAGGAAATATGGAACTTCGAGTTTTTGATCTTTGTATGTAATGGTCCGAATCGTTGTAAAACCTGGGCGTTCCGGTTCTGGCAGTGCGGGCACAGCAGGTTCATTTGTTTCCTTCGTCTCTGGTTTTTCTTTTGGCTTTTTCATGGATGCGACCAGCAATTCCTCCAAAGCCTTGAGCCGCTCTTCGATTTCAGTAGTATCATACGCTTGCTCTGTCTGAGGTGATGGATCCTGATAACCGGGAACTGTCAAATCTACCGGTCCGTACACTTCAACATACCATTTAACAATTTTATACACAGCTTCCCATGACAGCAGCGCTTCAGAATAGCGGAACATCCGGGAATCGTGCGCGGCTTGGTTACCAATTTGGCGGACATGATGAAGCGCATCACGAATTTCAGGCGTCAAATAACCGTTCTCATTGAGCAAATCAATTCTTTCTTTCAAGTTTGTCCATTGATCATCCGATAACCCTTCTGCTTGGATCACCTGCTGCAAAATATTCTCAACAAATATTCTTGCATGTGTCAGCATCGTACGCGGACCCGTAAAAATACTGTTTTCAAGTTCACGCGCAACAAAAGCAAGTTCTTTAGAAATTGGTTCAAGAAATTGATAAAAGTAAGCTGGCTTGTCCATATAATTCCCCCATGTCAAATAGCAATATTCATATAATCTTACTTTATCACGTTAGTAAAGTGTTTTAATTTTTAGAATGGAGCAAGTTTTTTCAATATACTTATCTCGGACAAAGCAGTTCATACTCTTATAATTATCAGACTTAACAGCGCATCACCAATACGAGTGATAGAAAGAAAATACGGTAATAAACATCTTTTTAAAAACCATTCACTCGAGAAAAAAATAATACAGAACATGCCATGGATGTGCTTCCGAACATTTCAGAGTTGTGTATTAGTTCGTGATCATTATTAGCGAACTCATAAACCCTTACTAATGCTAGAAGTGACAAAAAAGCCATCTCACTTTGACAGTGAAATGCCTTTTCGATTGAAGTTATATCACTATAACCACCTTACATTAAAAATGTAAGAATGGGCTAAACCGTTGATATAACTAGAGTATGACTCCTACTGGATTCGAACCAGCGACCTCTAATCTGCTAAATCGAAAAAAGGGCTTTTCTCAATTTCAAATATGATAGTCATAACCTTACTTATACGAAAAACCTTGATATATCAAGGTTTGCTGAAATATCAAATAGCGAACAGTGTCTGGTACTGTTCGCTGTATTGTTTGCGCCTGTGAAGTCTGTACAACTCCAAAGATAGTGTCTTTGGCTTTATTATTTTTCCGCGTTTTGTCTCAGAAAAAAGAGCGATAACAGGCCACACCACTCAATTTTTAAATATTATGCTGTTCACAATAATAGTTGACCAATTCCTCTATTTGATCATGCTCGGCAAAGTCTCCTGAAAAATCAAAGGTGATCTCCTCCACGAACTCGCCTTCCCGGTAGACGTGGATGGCCCCGTTCTGTTTAATCACACTATATTCCGACACAAACCGGTAGCCATTTCGTTCAATCGCACCCATACTCTGATCTCCTTCCCGTTTTCAGTTAGTATGACCCATAAGCCGCACACTAGCCCTTATAATTATGGTTCATTAGACATATTACTTATTGAACGGTTGCAAGGGAGAGGGAATTATGGCGGGAAGGAACAAATTTTCAATCCTAGAAGCAAAGGACAGAAGCTAAACAAACTGAAAGCAGAAGTAGTGCATGCCGGCGACCGAGCAGCTGCTAAATTGGAATCCGTTAAGGAAATGAGGGTTCCGCTGGAAAAAGGATACAATGGGGATAGGCTGGTCAGGTTGGCTGCCGACTGGGAGGCTCCATGGTCCGGGAACTGATCAGCATGGCGAAAAAGAACCTGCATTAACATCAATGGGGTGATTAGATAGAATATTATCCTCGAGTTTGACAGTACACCAAGATAACTCTTCTTCAACTGTATCTTTAAGCGTATTGGCGATGATTAGATAATTACTTCAAAACTTAATTCTACATTTTCCAAACCTCCGTATCCACCCCATTAACTTTATCTTTTTAGATTATAAAATATCTGAATCATTCACAAAACGCTGACTTAGCAAGTTTTATGGATTTTTAATAGTACAGGTTTTACCCGCTAAATCGAAGGGCACCGTTTCGGTACCAAAAGCGGCACCACAATAACCCCCCTCTAAATGTTAAATACAAGAAATTTAAACTAGCCACTCACGATAACGGAGTGGCTGCATACTCTTTCTCTAAATATCATTATAAACAATTTTGTTGAACTGTTGAGAGTGAGTCTGTTGTCAACTGAGAATTATTGTTTTTTCTTTTTTTTCATTTGACTTTTATTATTCTTATTTTCCTCACCTATGGAGGAATTTTCGTTACTGTGGGTTACATCTTCTTTCGCAGTAGCTGCTGAAACCGGTACGTAACTTTCACTTTTATTTTCCTTAATAACAGGAGAATCTGTTAGCGTCCCGCTCGCTTCGTCCTTTTTACTGACAGATGATTCTGGTTTATTTTTCTCTCCTTGTACAACGAGGGAGCCTGTGCGTTTTCCGCGGGTTTCTTCTTTTTTATCCTCTGCCATTATGCTTGCAATATCGGGATTTCCTTCCACGATCAAAATATTGGGGCTTTCCGTAATAACTTCTTCTTGCCCTACATCGGTCAATTGGGTGTCCAGTTTCCCTGCTTCCATTGCAGAAGGGACAGAACGCTCAATCCGCGCTTCTTCTTTTCTAATGATATCCTGTACCTGCTTTGTTTCTTGAATTTCTCGCTTACCTATAATCACTTCTTCAACGACTACCGGTCTTTTCGTTACTTCAATTCGTTCCTCCGTAATGGGGATACGATAAATTTCATCCGCTGTAAACGGGCTGCCATCATACTCTCCATCTAAGACAGGACGGCGCTCTACATATACCTCTTCTCTCATGAGTGGAACATGAACGGTTCGGTGTTCTTCAACTACTTCTTTATGGAGCTGTAATTCCCCGACTTGGACACGCTCTTTTGTAATATCAAGCTGTTCTTCACGTAGTCGGACTTCTCTTGGTTTTTCAGTTTCATATTGCGTTTTATAAACAGGGGTGTCGTAGGTTCTATTCGTATCAACTAGCAAAATTATTTTCCCCTTATTTATTTCCGCTTCACACTGTTTTGCCGTAAATCTTGGCAGGCCCCTTTCAATAAGCCTGCTGGATAGAGCATTTGTCTGTATTCCACCCATTCCTGCCGTCATCATGGTAAAAAAGCTGTCCATCATAACACCTGCTAAGGTACTCACTTGTGGATCCGCTTCTACCATGACTCCAGTGCGAGAAGTGACTAATGGAATGGCACTTCTATTTTCTGCCACCACCATCATATCTGTTTCACGATGCCCTTGACGTTTCAATCCTTCAATCGCGTACAAAACTTCTTGCTCCGAATTAAAGCTTCCAACGATTCTTTTTTCCATACTCATTCTATCACTCCTCCCAAAATATACTACATGTGGAAAATGAATTACATCCACATACATAGCATGTCTACCCGGGAGGTCTTTAGTTGAAACGTTTGAAAATTCAAATTATGTAAATATTCCGTTAAAAATAAAATTTTGCCGTAAAAACAAGTCAAATAGGCATATTTCTAGCACCGAATTTAAATTAAAATTATTTACATATTTTCAAAAAAAGGTGCCTGACGCCGCTACAGCTATCTTAAAGAGTGCCTGATCACATTTTACAGGCATTCTTCATAGTCAAATTCTCATTTATCCACTTCTATTTAACCCAATGTTAAAGTTATCTCCGAATGACTAGGACACAGTAATATTAATGTTACTCTTCATACGTATTCAAATGTCCTTTCTACAATGCAAAAAGAAGTAGTTCGAAAATTGAATGAAATCATAAAATAAATTTACAATTGACCAAAAGGTATTTGGAGAGACAAATTATTGAAAGTGAGATAAATAAAAAAGCCACAACCCTTTAGATCAAGGCTTGCGGCTTCTCTGTAAGTATGATTCCTACTGGGTTCGAATCAGCGACCTCTGCCCTGTCAAGGTGGATATGTTCGTTTGATTGCAACAGTTTCAATCTGAAAAAGCCTTTATAATTAGCTTTTCTTTATCGAATATCCGTTCTAGTCTGTTCTCTTCTTTTTCTAAATGCTGAAGTTCACCACCCATTCACCACCACCCCCCTCAAAAAAATCGGCCTACCTTTTACTTATATTTCATCATTATTTTAGCCAATAAAAAAGCACCCGTAAGAATGCTAAATAGCTTATTTTCTTAAGTGGAGTTGAAACCTATCACTAAAAAATTCACTAGCCTTAAATTGCTTACTTATATCTGCAATATCTCCTATATTAATTACTAAGGGTTCACCAATTTCCAAATCAGTGATTACGATTCTAAACTCTTTCTGATTCTCGTAAAATTTATCTTTCCAAAAATGTATATCATTATCCATTTTCATATATGATTCTAATCTTTTGGATGAATTCACACTATAATCATCATAAAAAACAGGCGCTGCTTTGAAAGAGTATCCCCTTTCATTAAATGCTTTACTTACCCGTTCAAGAAAAACAGGTGGATTAATAAATAACATTTGCTCCCCGAACTCTTTAATCATTTTTTTTACTTGCTCATCAGGGAGATTTATTTCCGCAATGTAATATTCTTCATTCTCCCCAACTATTTTTCAGCTATCACCACCCAGTGCGAATAAGCAATAGACTGGCCTTTTCTCATCACCATTCATTCTAAACTGCATACCTGCACTAGTTCCTTTTAAAAAAAGTTTATCAGTTTCTTTATCATAAATTTTAATACCTATTTCTGTAAAAACTTGTGTAGCTTCAAATTTATCGCCTACACCTTTCTTCCCTGACTCTTTTTCCAAGTTAATGTAGTATTCAAAATTATTCATGTAAAGGTCGCCATTTTACAGACTTTCTATATACTTTGTAAACTTTAACAATGCAAATATCTGCCCTTTATATTTAGGTATTTCAGAAACTTTCATAATGATTCTCTCCTTTTGATCGGTAGGAACAGCCGCCCTCTCCGGTTAATCCTTATCTTTTTTATTAATTCCTTTGCTGTTAATATCGTCCGTACAATCTCATTCATCAAGCCACTTTTGTTGCAGCTCTTTAAGTTGTCTAAAACTCCACAATTTTTTATCTAAATAAAAGCCCTAGATTTTTATTAGTCCAGAGCTTTTCAAATTATTTTTATGATTTATGCCTACTAGGAAGATTAAGCTTCCAACGAATCATATCTCCTATAATTGGGAAAATATCATTGTGTTTGCTTCCGAAGCGCATCCATCCAGTATCTTGATCGTAATTACCAATATCTCTATTACCAGTTGAGTTATCTGGTAGATAATCTTTTAAACCGACGAAACCATGTTGTTCAATTTCTTCTGGAGTTAAGTGGTAGTAACGCCACATGAGATTCTCATGACTGAAATTTATATCTGTAACGTCATCTAACAACTTATTTAACAGCTGCTCATCATTTTGACGGCCAAATGCAAAATCGTATGTTAATTTGGCAATTGCTTTTAAAACTACAGGTTGAGTAGCAACAGTTTTTGTTTTTGCGTCTTTTTCTCCGAACCCTGGGATTTGATTAACAACCTCCCAAAAGCGTTTAGCAACACTTAAACGAAGCGACTGTCTTCATTACAATCGCTTCTTTATTTTTCATTATTTAATAATCTAGTATCTTGTTATATCCATATTCGCCGGCGATTGACCAGCAGCAAAGCCCACAAACATAAATCTGCCACTTCCTGTATTACGCATTCCATGAATTTGGTTAGGCTTGGCCAGGCATACCATTCCCTTTCTGATCGGGATTTCATTCTCTAAGTCTGGGAAGTACGTTCCCTCCCCTTCAATGCAAACCCAAATATCATCGACAGCCGA
>NZ_WEIO01000020.1 GCF_009183655.1 Bacillus aerolatus | reverse complement strand
AAACCAATTTGGATCAAACATGCAGCCCAGCTGGCGACATTAGCTGCGGAGACAAAAGGGCCCCGTTCTAAAGAAGCGGCGTCTGAGCTTGGCTTGATTGAAGACGGCAGCTTGTGGATAGAGGACGGAAAGATTCAAGCTGTTGGTACAACGAAAGAGTTAGAAAAGCGTTATGCCGAAAAATTGGATCAAGCAGAAGTGATCGATGCTTCTGGTCATTTAGTCACACCGGGCCTTGTGGATCCTCATACGCATGTTGTCTACGGGGGAAGCCGTGAACGTGAATTTGAAATGCGTCTTGAAGGTGCGACGTACATGGATATTATGAACGGAGGCGGTGGCATTCATGCCACCACCCGCATGACGCGGGAGGCAACAGATGAAGAGTTGATCGAACAAACGACTCGCCGCCTCGATTCATTTTTAGCCCACGGTGTGACAACGGTAGAAGGAAAAAGCGGCTATGGCATGAATCTAGAAACTGAACTGAGACAATTGCGGGTGATGAAAGAGCTGCAACATCAACACGCCATTGATCTTGTTCCTACTTTCATGGGTGCTCACGCCGTCCCGCCGGAATTCAAGGGACGGGAAGATGAATTTGTTGATCATTTAATTCATGACATGCTGCCAGTCGTTGCTAAAGAAAAGTTAGCGGAATTTAATGATGTTTTTTGTGAAAAAGGCGTGTTTACACCGGAACAGTCCGAGAGAATTTTAGAAGCAGGAAAAGAGTACGGATTGATTCCTAAAATTCATGCCGACGAGATTGAACCTTACGGCGGAGCAGAACTGGCAGCCAAAACGGGAGCTATTTCAGCCGAGCATTTATTGAAAGCTTCCGACGAAGGCATTCAAGCGATGGCGAAAGCAGGAACGATTGCTTGCCTGCTTCCAGCGACAGCCCTGTATTTACGTGAAGAAGCAGCACAGGGAAGAAAAATGATTGATGCAGGTGTGCCTGTAGCCATTTCAACGGACTGCAACCCGGGCTCATCGCCAACGACATCGATGCCGCTCGTCATGAATCTAGCTTGTATCTCTATGAGGTTAACACCAGCAGAAGCGTTAACCGCCGCAACATACAATGCGGCTTGTGCGGTCAACCGTCAGGACAAAGTGGGATCGTTGGAAGTCGGCAAACAAGCAGACATTGTATTATGGGACGTGAAAAACTATCAGGAATTGCAATATTTATTTGGTGTGAATCACGTTCATTCCGTGTGGAAAAAAGGCGTTCAGGTCGTGAGTCAACTTGACGGGTCAGTGGCTTCAGGCACCCGCGTGGCCGTGGAATAAAGAAAGACTTTTGAATGAGTTTTAACAAGGAAACGCTAGGCGTATCTTTTTAGTTATTAGTGGATTATTAGAGATTAGTGCATAAATTAGCAGATTGTTTATTTTAATTAATTAATTGAATCATAATAAGCCCAGAGTTTATTAGTCGATAGGGGGCTGCATAAAGAACCTTTCTTTGTGCAGCCCTCTTTTATTTTGGTTATTTTTACCTAGAAAATATATTTAATACAATTTTTGAAAAAGGGAGAGAAAATCATGGTTATTACATTAGACGGCAACACATTAACACTTGAGGAAATTGGTCAAATTCTTTACGAGGAAGCTTCGGTAGAAATCAGAAAAGAGTCATGGAGAAAAGTGGAAGAAAGCAGAGCGGTCATTGAAAAGCTTATGGCGGAAGGCAATGTGATATACGGAGTGAATACGGGTTTTGGTAAATTCAGTGACACGTTAATCTCACCTGAAGATGTGGAAAAACTACAAATCAATTTAATTCGCAGCCATGCGTGTGCGACAGGTGAAGCGTTCCCTGAAAGTGTTGGCCGGGTCATGCTTCTTCTAAGAGCAAATGCGCTCGCAAAAGGGTACTCCGGCGTTCGTGAAGAAACGCTGCAATTGCTCGTGGACTGTTTAAATAACGGCATCCATCCAGTTATCCCGAGTCAGGGGTCGCTTGGCGCCAGCGGAGACTTGGCCCCGCTCGCTCATTTAGCGCTTGTCCTCGTTGGAGAAGGTCATGCCATCTATAAAGGAGAAAAAATGACGGGAGCCGAAGCGTTGAAGCGTGCGGGTCTGCAGCCGATCCGGTTACAAGCAAAAGAAGGCCTTGCCTTGATCAATGGCACACAAGCAATGACAGCTGTCGGCGTCATCTCATACTTGGAAGCACAAGATTTAGCGGATCTCGCGGATGGTGTTGCTGCTATGACACTTGAAGGGCTTCAAGGGATTATAGATGCATTTATGCCAGAATCCCATCAAGTGAGACCATATCCTGAACAGCAGCAAGTAGCGGGCCGCATCCTTTCTTATGTGGAAGGCAGCCAGCTGACAACAACTCAAGGGGATATTCGTGTTCAGGATGCATATTCTCTCCGCTGCATTCCACAAGTACACGGAGCTGTTCAGCAAGTATTGAATTATGTGAGAGAAAAGCTGTTGATTGAAATCAACTCAGCGACAGATAATCCGCTGATTTTCTCGGATAGCGGCAAAGTGATTTCAGGCGGGAATTTCCATGGGCAGCCCATTGCTTTTGCGATGGACTTCCTTGGCATCGCAGTAGCAGAAGTTGCCAGCATCTCGGAAAGACGGATCGAGCGTTTAGTCAATCCGCAGCTAAATGATCTGCCGGCGTTCTTAAGCCCGAATCCAGGACTTGAATCAGGATTGATGATCATCCAATATGTAGCAGCTTCGCTAGTGTCAGAAAACAAAACGCTGGCCCATCCATCAAGCGTTGACTCGATTCCATCTTCTGCAAATCAGGAAGACCACGTCAGCATGGGAACAACAGCTGCGCGCCACGCATATGATATTGTTCAAAATACACGCCGCGTGCTGGCAATCGAAGCAATCTGCTCAGCTCAGGCAGCTGATATCCGGGGAACAGAGAAGTTATCTCCTTTTTCAAAAAATCTTCATAAGCGCATCAGAGCATCTGTACCAGTGATTACAGAAGACCGGATCTTCTCAGAAGATATTGAAAACTTGGCCGGCGCGATAAAAAAAGAGATGTGGAGCAAAGAGTTGCAAGCTGTTACAATAGGTAAGCAGTAAGAAGCGTGCTAGACATAGCCATATTTACACTAGTATGGGGCAGGGAAGAAAGTTAGAGGTAGGAATTATTCTGCCTCATCTTTTCACTTTTTTTGCACTAAATTGAAAGCGCATCCAATTATAGGGTAGTTGTTATGATTAAGTTTTCTATAATGTTTGAGGAGGGGTTTTTTGGAACAGTTCGTTTCGTTTTTGAATGGTATTTTATGGAGTAACCCAATTATTTATATCTTGTTAGGTGTCAGTGTTTTATTTACGGTAATGACCCGTTTCTTACAAGTCAGGCACTTTAAAGAAATGATCTCGCTTTTATTTCAGGGGAGAAGTTCAGACGCGGGGGTTTCTTCCTTCCAGGCTTTATCGATGGCGCTTTCCGGCCGCGTGGGAACCGGGAATATCGCAGGTGTAGCGACAGCAATCGCATTCGGTGGTCCGGGCGCTGTTTTCTGGATGTGGGTCATCGCTTTTATCGGTGCATCCAGCGCGTTTATCGAATCAACACTTGCTCAAATTTACAAAGTGAAACAGGACGGCCAATATCGAGGCGGCCCGGCGTATTACATTGAAAAAGGACTCGGATGGAAATGGTTTGCGGTGTTGTATGCATTTGCGGCTATTATTGGTATCGCGATTTTGATGCCAGGCGTGCAGTCAAATTCAATTGCACTCGGGTTAAACAATGCGTTTGGCATTGATAAGGCTCTTATTGGTTTGGGAATTATTCTTATGCTTGGGTTTGTTATTTTTGGCGGCACAAAGCGGATTGCCAACGCGGCAATGATCGTTGTTCCTTTTATGGCATTAGGATACATTCTTTTGTCGCTTGTCATTATAGCTATGAATCTTTCAGAACTTCCGGTCGTGCTGTCTCTTATTTTCCGCAGCGCATTTGCCATGGATTCGGCTTTTGGCGGGATCATCGGGATGGCTATTTCCTGGGGAGTAAAACGCGGCATGTATTCCAATGAAGCAGGACAAGGAACAGGTGCCCATTCTGCGGCGGCCGCAGAAGTCACTCATCCGGCTAAGCAGGGATTAGTTCAGGCATTCTCCGTCTACATTGATACATTATTTGTTTGTTCTGCTACAGCGTTCATGATTTTGATCACGGGCATGTACAACACAGTGGCGGCAGACGGTACATTTATCGTCAATAATTTAAAAGGGGTCGAAGCAGGACCTGGATACACGCAGGCGGCCATTGACAGTGTGTTCCCAGGTTTCGGTTCGGGATTTGTGGCAATTGCTCTTTTCTTCTTCGCTATTACAACGATCATGGCGTACTACTACATTGCAGAAACAAATATCGCTTACTTAACCCGCTATAAACGGAGACCGTGGGCCGTGCTTTTATTGAAGATCGGCCTTCTAGCTGCCACATTTTACGGCGCGACCAACGAATCCACATTAGCATGGGCGCTAGGGGATGTCGGGCTCGGTGTGACGGTATGGATCAACATTGTAGCCATCCTGCTTCTAGCGAAACCGGCATTAATCGCTTTGAAAGACTACGAAGCACAGAAGAAACAAGGACTCGATCCGATATTCGATCCTGAAGCATTGGGGATAAAAAATGCCGATTATTGGGTGAATGAGTTTAAACAGAATCAAGAAGCTTCAGTACCTCAACAGAAAGTGGAGTAACAGGTATCGCTATAAAGCCGCCAAACTTAACGTGATTAAGCTGGCGGCTTTCGTTTCAACAACTGAGAAATGTCTATAAACCAGCACCAACCGACTGTAATTTTGGTTTAACTGAATGTAAATGAGACGTATTGTATTGAAGTTTATGCACGTCTGCAATAGCTTTTTGAACGGAAATCACCGAAATATGCACATCGCCTTGAATGATGACAAAAAGTTATACAAAATAGTATCATTTATTTTAAAAAACGATAAAACAATGGGACTATTTATAATAATATATAAAAAAGAAAAATAATTCTAAATTAAACATAAAATTATCACTAAATAATAATTAAATATTTTTAATTTTGCTTATAAAATGAATATAACAACTTGAAAGGATAAAAAAATGAAGGCGTTTACAAACGGCAAGATTGTTCTCTCTTAGTTTCTCATGTAGCTAAAATAGTAAAAAGTGGGATGCGTATATGGCTGCAATTTATTGTTAGCGGAGAGATGGAGGATTTATTTTTACTTTCAGAAAAGAAAGGAAGAGGATAGGATGGAGGCAAAACAACATATACAAGAGAAGTCGGCACCTGATAGAAAAGCAGTTCCATCACAAATGTGGAAGTTTTTCGTTTACAGCTTTATTGGTGGTTTCATTTTTTTCGTACCGATCACGGTTGGAGACAAAAAATCGATTATCCTTGATCATATTGTGTCCTATATTCAATTATACGCAGGGCCATTTTTGCCTTACTATGCCTTGTTGATCATTGCGGCCGGCGCTCTTTACCCATTTGTATCAGGAATATGGAAGCAATCAACTGTAAATATTATTTTTTCAATTTTCAAAGTACTTGGTTTAGCGGTCGGGGTGATGCTCGTTTTTAATAGAGGGCCTGCCTGGTTGTTTGATCCGAACATGGGCCCGTTTTTGTTTAACAAGCTCGTTATCCCTGTTGGGCTGCTTGTGCCGATTGGCGCAGTGTTTCTTGCGTTGCTCGTAGGATACGGTTTGCTTGAATATATTGGCGTTTTGACGAGGCCGATTATGCGTCCCATCTGGAAGACTCCGGGCCGCTCGGCTATTGATGCGGTCGCCTCATTTGTCGGAAGCTATTCTGTCGGTCTATTAATCACCAACCGGATTTATAAAGAAGGAAAATATAACGCGAAAGAAGCTAGCATCATTGCAACTGGATTTTCTACTGTTTCAGCGACATTTATGGTGATTGTCGCGAAAACATTAGGACTAATGGATATGTGGAATACTTATTTTTGGCTGACTTTCTTTGTTACTTTTCTTGTCACCGCTATAACTGTGCGCATTTGGCCATTATCTAAAATTAAAGAAGAGTATTATGAAGGTTCTACCCCGCAGCCAGAAGCAGAAGTGAAAGGAAATTTGTTGGCGGCAGCTTGGGAAGAAGCGAAAGAAACAGCAGCTAACTCTCCGCGGCTTCTTGATAACATTTGGTTAAATATTAAAGACGGTTTGCTTATGGCCATGGCTATTCTTCCATCTATATTATCAATCGGGTTATTAGGATTGGTGTTGGCCGAATATACACCCGTATTCGACTGGATCGGCTACATTTTCTATCCTTTTACAGCGGCTCTGCAGTTGCCTGAACCGATGCTTGTAGCAAAAGCTAGTGCGCTCAGCATTGCTGAAATGTTTCTGCCCGCTCTTTTGGTGACAAAAGCTGTTCTTGAAGTGAAGATCATTGTTGCTATTGTTTCTGTCTCAGCGATTGTCTTCTTCTCAGCACTCGTCCCGTGTATTGTGTCAACTGAAATTCCTCTTTCCATTCCAACCTTGATCATTATATGGATTGAAAGGGTCATTCTCACATTAATCATCGCGACGCCATTAGTGTATTTATTGATTTAGCGTAAAGGAAATCAGAGCGGAGGAGATGACCAAATGCAAGAAAACACATTTGATTCTTCTTATGATTATGCTTGTCAATTAGATAAAAAAGATGAATTAGCCTCTTTTCGAAATGAATTTTATATGAAAGAGGACATCATTTATCTTGATGGGAATTCATTAGGTTTATTATCAAAGCGGGCAGAAAAATCGTTATTGGAATTGCTGGATGCATGGAAGCAGTTTGGTATTGATGGGTGGATAGAAGGGAATTATCCTTGGTATGACTTATCTGAACGATTGGGAGGCATGCTGGCCCCGCTGATCGGTGCATCCCCTGAAGAAGTCATAGTGACCGGTTCCACTACAACTAATCTTCATCAGATGGCCGCCACATTTTACGAGCCAAAAGGTAAAAAGACAAAAATCCTTGCTGATGAGCTTACATTTCCTTCGGATATTTATGCACTGCAAAGTCAGATTAAAGTAAAAGGCTATGATCCGGACACTCATTTAGTCCAAGTAAAAAGCCGAGATGGGCGCACGATTGAAGAGAGCGATATTATTGATACGATGACAGAGGAGATTGCTTTAATCGTCTTGCCGAGCGTTTTGTACCGCAGCGGTCAAATTCTTAATATGAAGCGCCTAACAGAAGAAGCTCATAAACGCGGTATTTTAATTGGCTTTGATCTTTGTCATTCAATCGGCGCCATGACGCATCATTTTGCAGAATGGAACATTGACTTTGCGGTGTGGTGTAATTATAAATATTTGAATGCCGGACCAGGGAGTGTTGGCGGCTTATATGTGAATAAAAAACATTTCGGCCGGCGGCCAGGTCTGGCGGGCTGGTTTAGTTCCAAAAAAGAAAAACAATTCGACATGGAACATACATTAACACCTGCAGAAAATGCAGGAGCTTACCAAATTGGAACACCGCACGTATTAAGTATAGCACCGTTAATCGGCTCGCTTGAAATATTCGCCGAGGCCGGCATGGAGAATCTCCGCAAAAAATCATTGCATATGACACGATATATGATGGACCTCATTACACATGAGCTGAAGGATATGGGCTTTACACTCGGAAACCCAACCGATGACAGCAGACGCGGCGGACATATTTATTTAGAACATGAAGAAGCAGCACGTATTTGCAAGGCATTAAAAGTAAATGGAGTTATTCCTGATTTTCGGGCGCCAAACGGCATTCGTCTTGCTCCAGTTGCCCTTTATAATTCGTATGAAGATGTATGGAAATCCGTTCAATTATTGAAAAAAATTATGGCGGAACAACAGTACAAACAGTTTGAAAATAAACGTGGAATCATTGCTTAATTTTCATGTAATAGGTGAAACGGGAAGGCTTTTTTACTTCCCGTTTTTTACGAGGAAATACCAGTTTTTCATACGCAGCTGAAATGAATAGTTCTTTTATTTTAAGAAGTCAACCGGCATTTGTATTATTCATCTATGCTCTTACCTGCTTCTCCTTCTTTTTCAAACCTTGCCGCTCCTGGGTAATGTAGAGATTGATCGCGGTCTGACTCCACTTTTTTCTTGCTTTTAAGTTTTTTTTCTTGTCGATCTTTTCCCATTCTTATCACCTCCCTCTTTAAAGTTTCCAAGGGAGAGGTTTTTATGCTTATTTCTTCTGAAAATCGGAGACCTCTTCTTCTTGCTTTTTTGTATGTCAAAATAAAAAGGTAAGCAACGAAAAACCATTCATAAACTGGATTGAAATCGGAAAGAATAAAAAAGCAACCATCAAAAAGGGGTGAGCACTGTGGGGCAAAGCCATCAATTTAAACCTGGACAAAAGGCGCCGAACAATGGAGCCTATGTGGAAATTGGCGAAACTGGAAGCACGGTAAACAATCCAAAGAAAGTGAAGCTAGAAGCAGGAGATAAGTTCCCTGAGACAACAAATCACAATCGCGTTTGGATGTACCAGCGCAAACCGTAAGCACTTAAAAATCATCATACTTTTGTTTCTTTTACTCATACTAGAAATACGCGGAAACGTGCACTTCTACTACGTGTCTGGAGGAATAAAATGAGAAATAAAGCGAAAGGTTTCGCGCCTAATAATATGAATGATGAAGCTGGAGAAGCACGGGCTAAAGCTAAGTATGCTTCCAAGCGGGCAGACGGTACAACCAATACACATCCTCAGGAACGCATGAAAGCTTCAAGTGAAAGAACTGAAAACACTTGAGCAGAAAACAGCTTCTTTAGCCAGCCATTATCGGCTGGCTATTTTCGTTACAGCAACTGAGAAATGTCTGCAAATCGGCGTAAGCCGACTGTAATTTTGTTTTGACGGACTGTAAGTGTGGGTTATCTGACTATAAAATACTGATAACTGACTGCAAATCGTGAATGATTGATTGCAAACGGAGTTGTGCACAGGTTCTTAGCATTTACGCACGGATAGGACGACTTTATGCACGGGAATCGTTGAAATACGCACAGCAAATAAAATTATGCGCCGGTCACCGAGCTTTGTGCACGAGTTATACGAGTTTCTGCACGAAAACGACCAAAATATGCACACCGCTTAATGAACAAACAAAGAAGCCGTTTGAGACAACAGCTTCTCTTTTTTTATGGAAATTATTCATAATTAAATTAATGATTAAAATTTGAATCGCGATGGAACTTAATAGGGGGAAGAAATGATTCATAAACGAATCAATTGACTGTGAACTAGAGCAAAACACAGCAGTTTTCCCAGTTTAATTATTGGCATGCTAGTTGCAGGGAGATAAATAGATAATGAGAAACATTGATACAGAAAGCATGATGTTAAAAGGTTTGTTATTAAATGAAGGTGATTCCACATAAAGCTTACATAGGAGTTGAAATTTCGTTTTTTTGTAAAGCAGCGGATAACGATAATGACAATTGAGGAGGAAGGACATGGGGGAGCTTAACATTGATACACAGAACGGGGTTAGAATGTTGACATTAAACCGTCCTGAGAGGCTAAACGCGATAAATCCTGCACTTAGTTTGCAAGTAGAACGTGCTTTGACAGAAGCATCTATGGATGATGAAGTGCGTGTCGTCGTAATTACCGGGGCAGGGCGCGGTTTTTGTTCAGGTCTTGATTTGATGAAAGGGAAAAGCGAAGAGTCAACGCCAGTCACCCGGTACGAACGGTTAGATGAGCTGCGGTGGGTTGGCCGTCAGGCACTGGGAATTGTTCAGTGTGATAAACCGGTTATTGCCGCTATAAACGGAATAGCAGCCGGCGCAGGCCTTTCACTGGCTTTAGCATGCGATCTGCGCTTTATGAGTGAAGAGGCGCGAGTAACTGCAGGGTATATTCGCCGCGCATTGAGCCCGGACGGTGGAATGAGTTATTTCTTGCCAAGACTTGTCGGACAGGCAAAAGCAGCCGAAATCATTTTTACAGGCCGAGAGATAACGTCTGATGAAGCCGAACGAATCGGGCTCGTTAACGGTGTGTTTCCTGCCGCTGAATTACATGATCGAGTGTTGACATTTGCTAAGGATCTGGCTGAGGGTCCGCCGATTGCCCTCACACTTTCCAAACGATTGTTGGCCGCAAGCTCGGATTCCGATTTGGAAACATCATTGAAACATGAGTTGACAGCTATTAAAACGTGCTTTGAAACGAAAGATGCAGCGGAAGGAATACAAGCATTCACAGAAAAGCGTAAGCCGATTTTTCGAGGAGAGTAGTTGAAGAAAAACGAATCGTTTAAGAATGAGAAAAGTGAATAAATAATGGCATAGGTTTTACAGAAAGGGAAAGAAAGCTTGCGATACGGGCCTTCTTTCCCTTTTCTATTAAGGAGATTGCTGTAATCAAGAGGGCAGCCGTTCAATCCCTTATAGGATGTTCACTTTATCCTCTACCTCGGTTATTTGTCATTATCATCACGCGTTGATGGCTTTCCTGCCAAGGCAGTGAATCTTTGAAAAATAAAATGCTTTCAATCATAATCAAACTAATTAACACCGGTACACCAGACTGAATCACAATTTTCGAAATCACTTTTCCCTTTCAAGCATGTTCAATAGTTCTTTTAATGCGAAAGAGTGGTAGGCGTCTTTTTTTGTGATGATGCCGAGTTTCCAAAGGAGGGTGGAGTTTTTGATCGGAACAATTTTAACATTGCTATTTGTTTGTTTAGAATAAATGGATTTAGGCAAAAGGGTGACGCCAAGGTTAGATGAAACGAGCTCAATGATCAAATCCCATTGTGAACTTTGATAGGAAACAATCGGGTGAAAGCCCACTTCTTCGCATGCCTTGATAACATAGTCATGCAAGGTAAAGTCTTCTGAAAACAGGATGAATTTTTCATCTTGTAGTTCGCTTAAAGACACGGCCTTTTTTTTAGACAGTGTATGGTCTTCATGAACGTATAAAACAAATTCATCTTCAATAAAAGGATAAATATTAAATTTTACTTGACTAGCTGGCAGGACGACAATACCAAGATCTATTTGTCCGTTTTCAACAAGCTTGCCAATCAGCTTCGCGCCGAGTTCAACTAGTTCGAGTGACACGTTGGGATATTGATTGTGGAAATGGCGGGCAATATCCGGAAAAAACAGCGTGCCAATGAGTGGAGGGATGCCGATCTTTATTTCTCCAGCGGCAATGTTCATGAGTTCATCTAAAAGAATATTTAACTCAGATAATGAGGCGAGCGCTTTTTGACCTTGTTGGTAGACGATTTTCCCGGCATCAGTCAAGTGCAAGTGTCGTGTTGAGCGGTCAAACAGTTCAACGTGCAGTTCTTCTTCGAGTTTTTTGACAGCTTTACTTAAAGAAGGCTGTGACAAGTAAGAATGGGCGGCAGCTTTCGTGAAACTTTGATAATCGGCTACTTTGATAAATGATTTTAAGTCCCGTAATTCCATGATCTGCTCCTATTTATTCTTTATTTTTATAAAGTGTATTCTTTTTATGTATTTTACTTATAAAATAGGAAACTGTAAACTTTTTATAAGAACAAAAATCAGAATTTTGGAATTACTAAAAGGAGGATTTTTATGAAAAAAAGTAAAGTAATGACCTCATTCAACGAGGCGGTTCAAGATATTAAGGATGGCTCTACACTAATTGTCGGCGGATTCGGCCTTTGTGGTATTCCTGAACTGGCCATTCAAGCGCTTCAAGAGCAGGGGACGAAAAATTTAACAGTCGTCAGCAATAACTGCGGAGTGGATGACTGGGGACTTGGTCTGCTGTTAGCGAACCGTCAAATAAAAAAAATGGTGTCTTCGTATGTTGGTGAAAATAAAATATTTGAACAACAATATTTGAACGGTGAACTAGAAGTGGAATTGACACCTCAAGGCACACTTGCCGAACGGATCCGGGCTGGCGGCGCAGGTATCCCGGGATTTTATACAATGACAGGTGTCGGCACGCCAATCGCGGAAGGAAAAGAAACGAAGGAGTTTGATGGGAAAACATATCTTTTGGAACGCGGCATTGTCGGGGATTTCGCCCTTGTCAAAGCGTGGAAAGCGGATACACTCGGCAACCTAGTGTACCGAAAAACGTCCCGCAACTTTAATCCACTTGCAGCAGCAGCAGGGAAAATTACCATTGCGGAAGTCGAAGAAATTGTGGAACCGGGCGAACTAAATCCTGATGAAATTCATACACCGGGCATTTACGTGCAGCGGCTGCTGCTCGGAACGAATTATCAAAAACGAATTGAGCGCCGGACAGTTGTACAAGCATAACTAAAAAGAATGGAGTGGTTTAAGATGAAAGACACGCGTCTTGTAATTGTAAAAAGAGCGGTTCAAGAAATTGAAGATGGTATGAATGTCAACCTTGGCATTGGGATGCCGACACTCGTTGCGAATGAAATCCCCGCAAGCTTTAATGTCCTGCTTCAGTCAGAAAACGGTTTGCTTGGCATCGGTCCCTATCCGGTCGATGGTGAAGAAGATCCTGATTTAATTAATGCTGGAAAAGAAACAATTACGACTGTTCCAGGTTCTTCTTTTTTTGACAGCGCGGAATCATTCGCGATGATCCGCGGCGGTCATATTGACCTGGCGATTCTCGGCGGTATGGAAGTATCTGAACGCGGTGATCTTGCCAACTGGATGATTCCTGGGAAAATGGTGAAAGGAATGGGCGGCGCAATGGACCTTGTCAATGGAGCAAAACGGGTTGTCGTCATTATGGATCATGTGAACAAACATGGTGAATCGAAAATAAAAAAAGACTGTACGCTGCCGCTTACCGGACAAAGAGTGGTGCATCGGTTAATTACTGATCTTGCTGTATTTGATTTTACGCCAGAAGGCATGGTGCTTGTCGATACACAAGAAGGCGTGACAATAGAAGAAGTGAAAGAAAAAACAGCAGCAAATTTTACAGTGGCTCCGGAACTTGCAGCTGCAAAATAGGCTGTGCCATTATGATCGAAGTAAGCGGTCAGTAACTGAATATATATTTTGTCATGAAAGGCGTCTCTTTTTCTTGAGCCGCCTTTTTTGTTTGTCGTAACCAAAAAGCAGTGATCTAAGCAATTATTGCTGCTTATAATCGGTATCTTGAAGCAAAAAAGTATTGGTAAAATAAATAATAAGGATATTTTAATTTTTTAATGAAAACGGTTGCAATTATTAGAATATTTATTATATAATGAATTTGCAACCATTCCATAATACTCACTGGATAACCTATGAGGAAGGGATTTAAGCCCGATCTCAAAAAAGTAGGCTAAGAACCAGTAGTAAGGTAAGTTCTGAGAAACAGATTTTTTCGTTTCTTTGCAACTTTCTTTGCTGCTGGTTTTTGGTTTTTCATTTTTATAAATAAGGAGGCAGCACATTGATACGTTCATTTATTGAAGTGGATTCTGAATCTCACTTTCCGATACAAAATCTTCCGTATGGTGTTTTCAAGCCTACAGAAAAGAATGAAGAGCCGCGCGTAGGCGTGGCGATCGGCGAATATGTTCTAGATTTATCAGCTTTAGATGACGCGGGGCATTTTAGCAGCACCGCTGTCCATCAGACAAAAGTTTTTCATCAAAGTTCTTTAAATTCTTTTATGAAAATGGGAAGAGAAACGTGGAAAGCAGTCCGTGAAGTGATCCAGCGTTTGCTGAGGGAAGATGAGCCAGTTCTTCGCGATAATCCTCCACTTCGTGATCGAGCTTTTTTCCTTCAAAAAGAAGTGAACATGTTCCTGCCAGTTGAAATTGGAGATTATACGGATTTTTACGCTTCCAAAGAACATGCCACGAATGTAGGAATCATGTTTCGTGGTAAAGACAATGCGTTAATGCCGAATTGGAGTCATTTGCCTGTTGGCTACCATGGCCGCGCTAGTTCAGTTGTCGTGAGCGGCACGGATATTTATCGTCCTCAAGGCCAAATTAAGCCTCCTGATGCATCAGCACCGATGTTTTCAGCGTGCCGTCAATTAGATTTTGAATTGGAAATGGGCTGCTTTATTGGTTCCGGCAATCAGCTTGGGCAGCCGATTCCTGTTGATCAAGCAGAAGAGCACGCTTTTGGCATGGTGCTAGTCAATGACTGGAGCGCTCGTGACATTCAGGCTTGGGAATACCAGCCTCTTGGCCCGTTTCTTGCTAAAAATTTTGCTACATCGATTTCACCATGGGTCATTCCTTTTGAAGCATTGGAGCCGTTCCGTGTATCAGGGCCCGAACAGAATCCGAAGCCGCTGCCTTATCTCCGAACTGACAAACCCGGTTCCTTTAACATCAACTTGGAAGTGTACTTAAAAGGGAAAAACATGCAAGAAGCCCAGCGCTTATCAGCGAGCAATTATCGTTATCTTTACTGGAGCATTGCCCAGCAAATTGCCCATCATACGATTACAGGGTGCAATTTAAATGCGGGAGATTTGCTTGCTTCAGGAACGATCAGCGGCCCGGAAAAAGAAGAACGCGGCAGCATGATGGAGCTGGCATGGCGTGGGGCGGAACCAATCCAACTTCGAGATGGAGAACGGCGAGTGTGGCTGGAGGACGGAGACGAACTGGCTATGACCGGCTGGGGCCAAGGGGACGGGTTCAGAATTGGTTTCGGTGAGGTAACAGGACGGATTCTGTCGGCTCAACAGATTAACAAATAAAAAAGTGAGAGTTCGGCTTCTAAGATGAGCTGACAAAGCGAGCATCATTTTTTTAAAGAATTCCTCATAATAACAAAAATTGTCAAAATATAAAAAAGAAGGATTCGCCAAAATACAGAGTTAATCGCTTTTGGGATCGTCTTTTCTGGATGTTCGCTCTCACCAGCAGCTATTCCCAGTAATTCTGTACCTTGAAATGAGAAGCCCGCTGCCATGAAGACTCCAAGGATTGCAAAGAACCCCCCCGTTGAATGGTGCATCTTCAATGGTTAATTTTGTTGTTTCACCATCTTCTTGGTATGGAAAATATAACACCGTATGATTTTATGGAAAAAGAATATAGCTAATAAGGAAGCAGCCTAAAAAAGGCTGTTTTCTTTTATCGTCATGTGTATTGCTATCGCCGGATTCATAGGCGTGTAGGAGTTTTTCTGTACCAACAGTATTGTTTAACATAACTTTTCTTTTGAATTTAAAACTAAAGGGTGGGAAATGATATGGGAAAATGGAATGAAGAAGCAGCACCTAATAATAACTTGACATCTACCGAAATACAAAGCGCAATGAGGGTTGATAATTGGCAGAACGTGGAATTCGCAGAAGAGCTTGCGGATGGCGGGGAAAGAAATGAACGATTTAAAAAACAAAAATACAAAAAACGCCAAAACAATTTAAGATGAATAAGAAATGATGCATACACTACTTCTTAATTGAAGTGGTGTTTTTTTTAAGAGGAAGGCAAGCATGAGTAAGTAAGCCAGGAACAGGCAACATACGCATTGAGTTGAATGTATTTAATAAAGAAGATGAACAAAAAGAGCAGGCTATTTTGCTATTTATTTGTCAATCGTAATAACATCCAAAAAGGAGTAGGAATGCTTACCCAACTCCTTTAAAAAGAATTAAAACAATGCAAAGAGCTATTCTAATATAAGTACAGCAAAATAGGGAAAAACCCATCCCATGAGTTTACTCACTGGACGGGTTTAATGTTTTATTTACATTAAATTACACGTTTTTTATACTTGTCTTGTCTTTAAGAATGCTTTGCTCGTAAAGTTCATCGCTTGAACCAAGGTTATTACCGTATGACATATCTTCAATAAGTTTCGTGTTTTGCGGCTGAGTGACAAGGGTTGCAACGATAATAGTCAGCGTAGATATGAGTAATCCCGGAAATACTTGATGAACGCCAAACGGCTGTCCGGCGATTTGCCAAATAACCGTTGTTAGTAGGCCTGCCCATATGGACCAAGTACCCGCTGTTTCGCTGACTCTTTTAAATAACATACCAGCGATAAAAGGAACGAGTAAACCCGACGTAAGCATTGCCGTACCGGCTACCCATAATGGAACGAGCTGAGGTATGGCCAGTGACATCACTAGAGCAATGACAGAAAGTATGATAACGGATAAGCGGCTGTATTGAAGCATTTTTTGGTCATTTGTTACTTTGAAATAAGGTTTAATGATATCGTTCGCAATACTGGAAGCTCCAGCCATGAAAAAGGAATCGGCACAAGAAACGATTGTGGCAACGAGTGCAATGACCATAATAACGATCATAGGTACTGGCATCGTTTGGCTAACTACTTGGTAGAAAATTAGGGCTGGCTGCTCTGTTTGAATGTTTAATCCTAAGGACGAGAAGACGCCAGTCAAAACAATGAACACACCGGTTACAAGACCGATAATTAGTGCAAGCCAGTTACTATTAACAGCAACTTTATCTGTTTTGGCTGCCCAAACACGCTGCCAGTTATCTTGACGAACGAATTGGTAGGCACCTAGTGTAAAAATAAATACCAAAATACTAACGGTTGAAATGCCGAATACATCAACTAACTGTGGCTGGTTGATCGCCATGGCATTTTCTTTAACTGTATTCCAACCACCTGAAAGAGAATAGACGGTGACAAATAGGATGATGATGCCTAGCGTCTGAATTGTGCCTTGAATAGAATCGGCCCAAATAACCGCTTTTAATCCGCCGATATAGGTTTTTAAAGTAAGGAATAAGCATCCGATAATAATGCCTGCTGTTGTATTTAAGCCAAACATTAAATTTAAAAAAGTAGCGATAGCGATAAATTGTAACCCAGTAATAGAGGCGTAAGCGACCAATATGCATAATAGCGCAGGCATGCGTGCTTTTTCTCCGTAACGAAGGGCAATATAGTCTGGGAGAGTGACTAGTTTGTATTTTGTTCCTAGACTGCGAATCGGCTTTAAAAAGAAAACGATCCATATAGCACTTACAATGTATACAGGGAAAACGAGCCAAAGCATGCCAAGCCCTCCGCTATAAGCGTCACCCATAAACCCAAGCAGACTTGCTCCTCCAGTTGCCGTACCGACAATAGATAGAATCATGGGGAATGTAGGGATCGAGCGTCCGGCTACGTTGTAGTCATCGGATGTTTTTACTCCCTTAAAAAAATAGAATGAGTGGGCAAGAATAGCAAGAGAATAAAGAAAAACCGCTATTAAAATGATGGACTTAATATTTGGATCAAACATAGAAATATCTCTCCTCTCTCGTTCTTTTAAAAACCGTTTCTCCTTCGATCATAGTAAGTAAAACTTGAACGTCCTTGATTTTTTCAGCATCTATAGCAAAAGGATCCTGGTCGAGCACAATTAAGTCTGCATATTTGCCGATAGAAAGTGACCCTATAATTTGTTCGTCAAATCCACTGTAAGCAGCATCCACCGTATAAGATTTAATAGCATCTGCTACTGGAATAGCTTCTTTCGTTCCGAGTTGTTGCCCACCTATTGTCTTCCGTGTGACAGCGGCATAAATTCCGAAAAATGGGTTGCCGTAACATACCGGCATATCGGAATTGCCTGGCGCTTTAATGCCATGTTTTTTAAAGGAGGCATGAGGAAAAACTCTTTCCGCCCGTTCTTCACCTAAATTGTTTAAATAGCTATCGCCGATGGAGTAGATAAATCCAATAGAAGAAGCGGCAATAATGCCATGAGAAGCAAGCTGTGTTAAATGATTTTCAGTCGCTAATGCGCAATGTTCAATTCGGTGCCGCATAAGTTTGTTCGTTTCGGGCGTCCCAGCTTGTTTGATCGCTTCAAGCGCCATATTAATCGCGCGCTCGCCAATACCATGAATAGAGACACGCAGGTTATTTTTCACGGCTCGAATAATATGCTCATTTAGTCTCTCATGTGACATATATAAAATGCCCCGATTTTCTCCATCATTGACGTAAGGTTCTGATACAGCAGCCGTTCTTCCACCGACACTGCCATCCAGCATATATTTTAACCCCTGTATGTTCAGCCGGTCATTACCGTAACCGCTTTCAATCCCGAGCGCTAATACTTCGTCTTCAATACCGTTCCACCCCATCTGGCTGATTGCCCAAAGCCAAAGCCGGACTTTTAGCCGAAAGTTTTCTTCCTTTTGCAGTTGTTGATACACAATCATTTCTTCTTTTTTAACAGCCATTTCGTGGACAGTCGTAATACCCCATTCGTAAAAATGTTGTTGAGCTTGCATCATTGCTTGCTTCAGCTGATCGATCGTTAACGTCGGTATGGTGAATTCCGACATAGCATTTTCCTGAATAAGTCCGCTCAGCTGACCAGTCTCATGGTTTTTGTGAAAATGACCTCCGTCTGGATCAACCGGGTTTTCAGAGAGTCCGCTTTTCTCAAAAGCCTTTCGGTTCACTACGGCGTTATGGACGCATGTTCGCTTAAGAAAAACGGGGTGATTAGGAGCAGCTGCGCTTAATTCTTCAATAGTAGGAAACCTTTTTTCCTTTAACTTACTATCATCCCAGCCCATGCCGAGAATCCATTCACCCTCCGGTAATTCTTCTGCTTTTTTTCTCACAGCTGCTAGTATACTATCAATGGTCGGAGTAACTTCAGCGCGCAAATCAAGTTCCAGCAAATTGGCGGCATAATGCAGAGGGTGCGCATGGCTTTCAACTAATCCTGGCAAAATGGCTTTCCCTTTAATATCGAGCATGTTTGTCTGTGGACCGCCATACTGGTCGGCTTCTTCGTCGAACGCGACGATTTTTCCATTTTTTATCGCCAGTTTCGATGCAGTAGGCTGTGTTTCATCCATAGTGTAAATGGTGGCGTTGTAGAGAATAAGATCAGCGTACATGTTTTCCTCCTTTAATTAAAAGTTCCTGTGTATTTAATACGTTCATTCTTCACTTTTTAATGAGCATGCACTTTTTCTGCTGCTAATTTACTCACAACGTGTAAAAGTACATTGGCTCCTTTTTCGATAGCTTCCTGTTTCGTAAACTCTTCCTGACAATGGCTTTTTCCGTCGACGCTAGGGACGAAAATCATCGCAGTTGGAGCAATTTCATTCATATATTTGGCGTCATGACCTGCGCCGCTAATCATTTTTTGATGACTGTAGCTTAATTGTTCCGCACTCTCTGAAATTAAATGGATAAGCTCAGAAGAAAAATGGCTGGCCGGCGTTTCCCAAATTTGATTGATTTCGATATGAACTTGTTCTGTAACGGCAATAATACTAATTTTTTGTTGCACTAATTCAAGTAATTGTTCTCTCACGGCATCAACCGAATGTCGAATGTCGATAGAGAAAACAACTTCCCCCGGAACACAATTAATCGAATGTGGCGATAAATCTACACGACCGACAGTAGCGGTGGCTTCATTATCATGGTTTTTAATTGTTTCTTGAATTTCAATCATCATTTTAGCGGCAGCCATAAGAGCATCTTTGCGCATAGTCATCGGTGTTGGACCTGCATGATCGGCTTGTCCAGTGACCTTCACTTCAAGCCAGTTCATTCCTTGGATTCCTGTGACTACACCAATATCCAACTCTTTGCGTTCAAGTACAGGCCCTTGTTCAATGTGAAGTTCAAGAAAGCTGTGAATATTTGCCGCGCGATTATCTTTAGATCCATGATAACCGATGCGTTTCAGTTCATCTAAGAAAAGTTCTCCATATTTGTCTTGGCGGGTAAAAATAAAGTCTTCACTAAAAACGCCAGTCAGGCCTCCGGCTCCTAGAATAGGAGGTTCAAAGCGTGCACCTTCTTCATTTGTAAAACAAACGAGTTCGATAGGTCTTTCTAATTCCATTTGATTTTCATTTAGAACCTTAAGCACTTCCAGCCCTGATAAAACCCCGAGTATTCCATCATACCGTCCGCCCTCAGGCTGAGTGTCGAGGTGAGAACCAATCAGAACAGCGGAGGCATCGAGATTTTTCCCTTCTTTTCTTCCGTAAATATTGCCGAAATCATCCACTCTAACATTCAAACCTGCACTTTCCAGCCATTGAATGTACAAATCACGCATGTTTTTATCTTCATCGGTGAGCGCAAGCCGGCAAATTCCGCCGCCGTCAAGCTGACCAATTTTCGCACTTTCTTCGATCGTGCTCATAAGCCGTTCAATATTAATAAACAGAGTTTGTTCCGTCATATAACTTAGCAGCTCCTTTTCAATGATACTTTTTATTAGCATTTTTCGTGCCAATTTTTTTTCCGTTTTTTATTAGTATCAGTAGGTTTAAAGCTATTTTTTGTCCATAAGTTACTTTTTTATAATGAAAGCGACTCAAAAGAATATAAGTTTAATTCGAATTAGACTCAAAAAACCCTTTCAACTATAATGTATTTTCTTTCTTTTAAGTCTTGATTCGATATAGACTCGAAGATGTGTTAAAATATTATAAAAATTAAAAATATTAAAGTTAAAAAGGTGATTTAAAATGGAAAAGATGAAAAAAATATTCGATAACGCGTATTTTACTAATATTCTTAACGCGATTTCAGACGGTATTTTAATCGCTGATGGAAAAGGAGAAGTGCTTTGGCTGAATAGGGCATGTGAAAACCTGGCTAACACTTCACGCTCAAAAGTGATCGGGCAAACTGCTGATATTTTGGAGAAGCAGGGGGTTTTTATGCCGTCTGTGACCAAGATGGTATTAAATAAACAAAATACGGTAAGTACAGTGCAGTTAACAGATCAAAACCGCAAGTATATTACTTCAGGCCATCCGATCAAAAATGAACAAGGAAAAATTGAATTAATCGTCGCTCACGCACGAGATATCACAGAAATCGTCCGTACTAATTCACAGCTGGAAGAAGCGCAGGCACTGCTAAAAAGATATACACAAGAAATAATGAAGATCCGGTATGAAAATGACCTTGCTGCGTCTGAACATTTTTTTATGGGAAAAAGTCCAGCCTATTTAACATTAATAAACATGGTAGATAAAATTGCTTCAACGGAAACAACGGTTCTTATTACTGGAGAAACGGGTGTCGGTAAAAACGTAATTGCCAATCGAATTCATCAATTAAGCGAGCGCAGTCACGAACCATTTGTTGAAATTAACTGTGGAGCAATACCAGAAACACTAATAGAATCAGAACTGTTTGGCTATAAAAAAGGGGCATTTACCGGAGCAAATTCGGGAGGGAAAGCCGGATTAATCAAAATGGCTGACAAAGGCACTTTATTTCTCGATGAAATTGGAGAGCTTCCGATTCATTTGCAAGCAAAGTTACTGCAATTCATACAACATAAAAAATTTCTTCCTATTGGAGGAACAGAGCATCAAATGGCCAATGTAAGAATTATTGCCGCTACCAACAATGACTTGCTGCAGCAAGTCCAAGAAGGGAAGTTCCGTTCCGATTTGTTTTATAGACTAAACGTATTGCCAATCAGGGTACCCTCAGTTAAAGAAAGAAAAATGGATATTATTGATTTGTTGCAGTTTAACTTAGAGAAATACAATAAAAAGCATAAGCGGCACTGCAGGTTATCTTCCGACGTAATGAATCGTTTACAAAGCTACGACTGGCCAGGAAATATTCGTGAATTGGAAAACCTCGTGGAGCGGCTGGTGATTATTGCAGCACATGATGAAATTCGTTTGGAGGATTTACCTTCTCATCTACAAACACAAGAGAAACTAGTATTTAATCTCAACAAGTATGAAAAGGGGAAATCATTAACCGATATTCTAGAAACAATTGAACGAGAAATCATCGAAGAAGCCTATTCTGAATTCAAGACAACGAGAAAAACGGCAGAAGAGCTGGGAATAACACAATCGTTACTGATGAGACGCGTTAGAAAGTATAAAATGAAGCTTCGGGAATGAGTGTATTTTTGGAATAGATAGTAAGAAAAAAGAGGAATAGAGTTTTTCTTTAATTATGACGTATTAACAACCGCTGGAATATACACCGATATATTCACAAGGAAAGGAATTAATCAACTTTTTAACAGCCCATGAATAAAAAAAGCTCAGCTCGTTAATTGAGAAACGAGCTTTTTTCTTTTTTTATTAATTATATTAAAAAGGAAATTGACTTCCACCATTTAACAGCGGGTACAAAATTACCTACCATCCGTCAGCTGTCTCAATACTTAGGAGTAAGCAAAAATACAATCGAGCAGGCGTACCAGCAGCTCATTGCAGAAGGATATATGGAGAAAATATTTAAATGAAACCATGATAATTTATTTATAAAATCAAAGAGGTCTTCCTAAAATGGAGGGCTTTCTTCGTTATGTCCGCTAATGTTTTTTGATCCCACTGCTGTACATTCAAGAATTTGAAGTTTTTGAACTACAATCCAATTCTTTTTTAAATAATTTATCTGAGATTATTACGGATCTGTCTTGAAATTTTTTTCGATTCCTACTTGTTGATAAAATAGTTTGTATTTTCAGTCATTTTTGAATAGTATATAGTCAATAGTGAATAGGGGGTAAAACATGAATTTAAAAAGAGACGCTTCTATACTTTTTAAGCATATTTTAGAACATTCTTTTGATGAAATCTTTATTGCTGACTCTTTGGGGAATATTTTATACACGAGTAAATCTACGGAAAAAATGTTTGGTCTGCCATTTGGGGAAATCATCCATCAAAATATTTTCCATTTGGAAAAGGAAGGAGTTTTTTCTCCCTCTGTCACTGCAAATGTGTTAAGAAATAAAAAAGAAGAAACTCTTATTCAAGAAACTATGTACAATAGGAAATTAATTATCTCTGGCTATCCCATTTTTGATGAAAAAGGAGTTTTAATAGGAGCGCTTAGTTTTTCTAGAGATATCACGGAATTTGAGTATTTAAAAAAAGAAAATGAGCAGGTCGCAAAAGCAATGCAGTTATATCAAGAAGAAATCGCAACATTAAAAAGCCAGGCTGCTCAGCCATTTTACTTAAAGAGTGGGAAAATGGAAAAAGTGCTTGATATCGTGTCTAAAGTAGCCGGTTTGGGAGTTACCGTATTACTAGAAGGTGAGTCCGGCGTCGGTAAAAACCGAATCGCTCAAATGATTCATCAAATATCACTAAGAAAAAATCATCCTTTCATTGAAGTGAACTGCGGCGCCATACCCGAATCATTAATTGAGTCAGAACTATTTGGGTACGAGGAAGGTGCGTTTACGGGTGCAAGAAAGGGAGGGAAAAAAGGATATTTTGAAACGGCAATGGAAGGAACGTTATTTCTCGATGAAATTGGTGAGCTGCCAATGAATCTTCAAGTGAAATTATTATCCGTTTTGCAAAACCAATCCTTTATGAGAGTTGGCGGGAGTAAAAGAATTGAAATGAAATGCAGAATCATTTGTGCTACTAATCAAAACTTAGAAGAAATGATCAAACATAAGCAATTTAGAGAAGACCTTTATTATCGAATCAATGTAGTCAAGATTGTGATCCCTCCTCTTAGAGAGCGAAGAGAAGAAATTATTTCTTTAATTTTCGAAATTACTGAGGAAATGAACACAAAGTATGGGATGAATAAACATTTTACCCCGGCTATGATTGCTTGGCTCAGTCAACAAGAGTGGCCGGGAAATGTGAGAGAATTGCGGAACTTCATTGAAAAAACGATTGTAACAACAAGTGAAAATGAAATTGATTTCCAAATCAGTGATGATCCAACAAATAAAGAGCGGCCCAAAGAGTCGGTAGAAGAAATGACTTTGCAAGAGTATATGGAAATGATCGAAAAAGAGTTCATTACACGTATGTACCAGAAATATCCCAGCAGCATTAAACTTGGTGAAAAACTAGGCATCAGCCAATCAACTGCTAATCGAAAAATTCAGAAATACGTAGAGGAACGTTAGTCAATAGTGACTACAAAACCTTTGTTATCGTCTTATTTTAGGTTGGCATGAAGTTTGCATTTATAGGAGTGAGAACAAAAACATACTAAGGAGGCAATATTCATGTCAAATCCTAATGAAAAACAATTTCTTAATCTGCCTTTTACGGGAATCTGCACTTTTGGAAAATATCCTATTTGTGCTGATCTTGACCAGCTTGATGCAGACGTAGCAGTCATTGGCGTTCCAAACGATATGGGAACTCAGTGGAAGTCAGGCGCAAGAATGGGGCCAAGGGGGATACGTGAAGGTTCCACACTATATAGCTTTGGATTAGAAGGTGCCTATGATATTGAAAAAGATATGATGTATTTAGGTCCTAAATGGAAAGTAGTTGATTGTGGCGATGTAGACATGGTTCATGGAGATATTATGCAGTGCCATGACAACACGGAAGAGGCGATTCGAAAAATTGTTTCTAAAGGGGCAATGCCGATTATTCTAGGCGGCGATCACTCAATTACGGCTGCAGTTGGAAAAGGGTTAGAAGAATTAGGGCCTTTCCATGTCATTCAAATTGATGCGCATTTAGACTGGGCAGATCATCGCTCGGGAATGCGATATGGCCACGGAAGTTGCATACGCCGCCTATCTGAGATGGATCACGTTCAGAAGATTTTCCAGTTTGGTATTCGCGGCATTAGCAGCAGTAAGAAAGAAGATGTCGATGCTGCAAGAGAATATGGAAGCGTCATTTTATCTCCGCGCCAAATGAGAAAGATGGGCATTGAACAAGTATTGGAACAAATTCCAGCTGGCGAAAAATATTATATTACGATGGATATTGATGGTTTAGATCCATCCATCGCTCCTGCAACAGGAACACCTTCTCCTGGCGGCCTGCTTTATGATGAGGTCAATGAATTGTTGGAAGGCATTGCGAAAAGGGGACAAGTCATTGGCTTTGATATGGTCGAAGTAGCCCCTCCATATGATCATGCAGGTATAACAGGACAAGTGGCAGCACGGCTTTCATTGGATTTACTCAGTTTTGTTTTAAAAGAAAAAGAGAATGCAGAAGAAAGCGGTATGGAAAAAGAAGAAATTCTCTCGTAGTCTATGAAAAAGCAACTGGTATTTGAAGAGAAAGATTTATATAGAAATATGTATTTCTATATAAATCTTTTTATTAAATGCTAAAAATCTTGGAGGTGATTATATGAATGGAGGCACAGTCCGAGTAGATGAGAGTAAGGTAAATCCCGATATTGAGATGGTAAGGACAGAGATGCCGGATCGAGATGATCCAAGCTATGTTGATTACATTACCTTAACTAAGGAACAGTACAAAATCGGTCTGCTTAAATCTATCTTTTTTACAGCGATAGCCGTACTAGTTTTTTTCGTTCCGTTAAGTATTAATGGAAAAAACGATATATTATTTGGTTATATTTATAATTACTTCGTTAACTTGTTTGGAAATTTTGGTTTGTGGATTGTAATGTTATTAATGATAGGTAATACTCTAGGAAGTTTTTATGGGAAATACGTGGCTGGTAAGGATTCTTTCTTTCATGATTATTACGGTCACGACTCCGTTCTTCACCCTTTTTTGTATCTTTTAGGAACATTCTATACTGTTATTTACACCCTTCATGTAAACGTTGCTCAATTTACAGGCCCAGAATGGATTGTAGGGAGTGGTACGGGAGGAACTGTTATTCCTAGTATTGTTCTTGGGGTACTTTGGATTATTATCGTCGGTGCTTTCTTTATGCCTTTCCTTCTGAATTATGGAGGAATTGATTTTGTGGGCTCAATTTTAGAGCCGATCATGAGACCTGTTTTTAAAGTGCCTGGAAAAAGTGCGATTGATGCGATTGCTTCATTCGTCACCTCCTCGTCTATGGCTGTCATCATTACAAGCAAACTATACCGAATGAATGTCTACACGAAAAGAGAAGCGGCCACCATCGCTACCTCCTTTAGTGCTGTCAGTGTAGGGTTTGCTTTATTAGTTATTAATACGGCGGGCTTAGGTGATCATTTTTTAAAAACGTACTTTTCAGCTCTGTTAATTACATTCATCATTTCGATCATTATGGTTAGAATCCCGCCTCTTTCTAAAAAGCCGAATGTTTATTCAAGCGGCAAAGTCCAAACCGATGAAGAGCGGGCCGGAGAAGCAAAGTTTGAGCGTGGAATTGTCAAAAGAGGACTAGATCGTGCAGCGAAACGCGCCTATACAGCAGAAAGCATATTTAAGGAAATCTTTTTGAGCTTAAAAGACGGATTTTTCGTCATTCCGAAAGTTCTTACTTTATTAGCCGCTGCTGGAATTTCAGGTTTGATTGTTGCCGAATATACACCATTTTTCCAGTGGATTGGACAAGTTTTTGTTCCATTGCTGCAAATACTAGGGGTGCCTAGTGCGCAAGAAATTGCTCCCTCCATTCCGGTCGGGTTTGCTGAAATGTTTTTACCAGTTCTTCTAATTGCTGATCAGGTAGATATGATAGAGATCGGGGCAAGATACTTTATTACAGTGATGTCGATGGTGCAAATTATTTTTCTTTCAGAAACGATTGTGGTGATGATGGCTACGAGGATGCCAGTTAAGTTTTGGGAACTAATTGTATGTTTCATGCAGCGCACGTTAATTGCAATGCCTATTGTTGCACTTTTCATGCATCTGCTTTTTTAGAAAATTTTATTAAAGTGCGAATTAAATTTTTTAAAAATTAAGAATACATTACTCGCCTCTATGTCTTATGTGTATTAATAAAATGTGGATGTAAAAGTGAAAGAAATATAAAAAGATTGGTAACATAGAATGCTTTGATTGTTTTGAATATAGATAGAGAATGACGGTTTTGAGGGAGCGCGCTTAATTGATTATAAAGTTAAACTCTTGTGTAAAAGGACAGGGAAGGGGGAGACCACTGTGACACCCTTTTCTGTCCTGTATTTGTGTTCGAAGAAAATTAAAAGACTTTGTAAAAGAAATTTCGAACAAAACAATGCAGAGCCTGATTTTGCTGTTATAAAAGTAAGAATGGATTTAACGAAAGACATGTACAAAACCCGAATTTTATTGATGTGAGCACAAATTATTATGCGTATAAAGAGATTGCCGCTGTTACAAATGCAGGTATTTTTCCGAGTATCGACTAAAATCAGCCGAATCGTTTCTTCTTTTCCATTCATACGAACTTTAATAGTGTCACCATCTACAACGCGGGTAACAGTAGCAGCAATCACTCCAGCAGGAAGAGTGCTGGCAGGCTGTGCTTCTTTCTCTTCTTCTTTTTTCTTTTTCTCTAATTCCTGTTCCTTTTCACTACAACAAGCTAAAAGTTTACATCCAACATCAAAAAAGTATTAAGTGTAAAAAGCTTCCTCAGATAATAAATCTCCTGTCGAATGAAGCAAATGTAATGTGATCATCGTAACTTTTATTTTATCATTAGGCAACGTGCATATTCTGGCGGTTCCTGCGCATAAATAGGCTTTGGACATGCAGAAAATTGTACAACTCGTGCACAAAGCCGGGTGACCGGTGCATAAGTTTATTTGCTGTGTACAATTCAACGATTCCCGTGCGTAAATGTCAATGACTTGTGCATAAGCTAGGCAGCGCCGCTTCACTTTGTTTATTTAAAAAAGGGCTCTTCCAAAAGCCTGTCAATCACCGACTTTTGGGAGAGTCCCACTTTTAGTGCATGAAATGATCATTTCGAATACGCAGTTCTAGAATGAGTACTTGGCAGCATTTTACACTGTCAGCCAGCCTGGATGGAATTAAGTTTCCTTCGGTTCCGCTTTCACTCTCTTTCGCTTTTTCCTTAAACGCTGCAAAATCTTTTTAGAGTCCAAATTGATTATTTTTGGCTCATATTGGTCTGATGCCTTGATATCACTTGTAGATGCCTTCATAAAAGGCCATGCCAACATAATCATAATGAAAAGCAATGGAAAGCCTCCAACAATACTTGCCGTTTGTAAGGTGGATAAACCTCCAATAAACATCAAAGTGAGTGGCATAATACATAGTGCGAACGCCCAGAATAGGCGATTCCAACGAAGTGGTTCATCTTCTACTTCCGATTGGACTACAGAAGCTAAAATGTAGGAACTGGAATCAAAAGTAGTCGCCAAGAAAATGACCGCCAGGATAGTGAAAATAAAAATGATAAATGGTGCCCACGGCAGTTGATTGAATACACTAATAATGGCTACTGGAGCCCCTTGGTTATTTAATATATCAATAACATCAAGCTGGCCAGTTAGTTGCATATGAAGCGCGAAATTCCCGATAATGCCAAAGAACAATAAACTACCGATCGAACCGTATATAACCGTCCCCAAAATCATTTGCTTAATGGTACGCCCTCTGGAGATCTTGGCTACGAACAAACCGACAAATGGTGCATAAACAAGCCACCATGCCCAATAGAAAACGGTCCAACTCTCTGGGAAGCCAGTTTGCTCAAATGGCCCTAGGTTGTTATACGGCTCTGTCCATGTACTCATGTGAAAGAAGTTATCTAAAATTAAACCAATACTATTTGTAGTTGTTTCAGTAATAAACCTTGTCGGCCCAAAAATAAAGACAAATGCCAACAGAAAGATGGCAAGCCATAAATTCCAGTCACTCAATACTTTAATGCCTTTACGCAATCCCGAATAAGCACTTATAGCAAAAATGGTTGTACAAACGATTAATATAATGACTTTTACTGTCATGGTTGGACTAATACCCGTAAGGCTTGAAACCCCTTGAGCGATCATCGGTGTCCCAAGCGCTAAGGTTGTACCAGCGCCGCCCATAAGACCAAACATGAACAAAATGTCTATAATTTTCCCAATGATTCCATCTGCGTACCTACCTATTAATGGACGGCATGCCTCACTGATTTTTAAGATAGGCTTTTTCCTTACATAATAAAAATAAGCCATCGGCAATGCTGGCAATGTATAAATCGCCCATGCGATCGGTCCCCAGTGAAAAATTCCATACGTGCTTGCCCATTGAATAGCTTCCTCTGTTCCAGCCTCGATCCCGAATGGTGGTGTTTGGTAGTAATACGCCCATTCAATCGTGCCCCAATACAAAATACTGGAGCCGATCCCAGCACAGAATAACATCGCAGCCCAGGAAAATGTTTTAAATTCCGGCTTTTCTCCTTCGTCTCCCAGCTTCACACGGCCATTATCGCTAAACGCTACATAAAGAAGGAAAAAGAATAAGCCTAAACCATCTAAATTATTTATCCTGTAAGCGAAATCTGAAATGAATTTAGTTAAAGAGAACTGTTTATTATACTAGGTTCTCTACTAAGCCCCTGTTCTTAAGGCACTAACTCTCCTTCAGTCAGAAATATTTTCATGGGCAACGGAAAAATGTGTAATAAAAAGAGAAGTGCGCTAACACTTCTCTTTACAACCTCTATCGTTAGGGTGATGGTTGTCAAAATTATTTGGTTTTCTGAGAACTTGAAGGACAGAGAATACAAAAGAATTCATTTATTCTTTAATGAATTCTTTTGTGCTTCTTACTGTATCAATCGGGCGAACTGATTGTTCAATTTCTTCACGTTTTGGTTCTAAGAATGGAGGTAAAGATAATTTTTCTCCAAGTGTTTCATAAGGTTCATCTCCCATAAATCCCGGACCGTCTGTTGCAAACTCAAATAAAATTTGTGGCGCAACTCTTGCGTACAAAGACTCAAAAAAGTGACGATCTACATACCCAGATGTTTGGAAGCCGAAACTTTCCATACGTTTAATCCACTC
>NZ_WEIO01000019.1 GCF_009183655.1 Bacillus aerolatus | reverse complement strand
AGATGAGATTTCCCTTAGCGCAAGCTAGTAAGATCCCTGAAAGATGATCAGGTAGATAGGTTCGGGGTGGAAGCGTGGCGACACGTGGAGCTGACGAATACTAATCGATCGAGGACTTAACCAAAACGAAACGTTCAGGCACTGAACATGCCTGAACGGGACAAACGAATAACACCAAATGGCACGGTATTGCCGGTTACTTATACAACATATTATCCAGTTTTGAAAGAACAAAAAAGTCTTGCCAAATAAGAATTTTTTGTTATAATAAGAAATGTCTTCAACAGTCTGGTGGCGATAGCGAAGAGGCCACACCCGTTCCCATCCCGAACACGGAAGTTAAGCTCTTCAGCGCCGATGGTAGTTGGGGGATTCCCCCTGTGAGAGTAGGACGTTGCCAGGCAAATAGAAAAGTGAAAGCGGCCGATCAGACTCGGCAGATATAAGACGTATTGCCGAAGTGGCGCTCTTTGCCACACAGGTGAGGCGGCTTATGACCGAGAGGCTGGCCGCTGTAGCTGGACAATAGAAAAGTGAAAGCACCTTGACACCTCAAAGTATCCGAGTTGTTGGTGCTTTCAATTGAATTATACATTCCGCAGTAGCTCAGTGGTAGAGCAATCGGCTGTTAACCGATCGGTCGCAAGTTCGAATCTTGCCTGCGGAGCCATGCTTCCATAGCTCAGCAGGTAGAGTGCTTCCATGGTAAGGAAGAGGTCACCGGTTCGAGCCCGGTTGGAAGCTTACTATTTTGTTTTTTAGAGATGGCCCCTTGGTCAAGCGGTTAAGACACCGCCCTTTCACGGCGGTAACACGGGTTCGAATCCCGTAGGGGTCACCATTTATGGAGGATTAGCTCAGCTGGGAGAGCATCTGCCTTACAAGCAGAGGGTCGGCGGTTCGATCCCGTCATCCTCCACCATCTCTTTTAACGTACACATGCCGGTGTAGCTCAATTGGTAGAGCAACTGACTTGTAATCAGTAGGTTGGGGGTTCAAGTCCTCTTGCCGGCACCACGTTTTTTGTGGAGGGGTAGCGAAGTGGCTAAACGCGGCGGACTGTAAATCCGCTCCTTCGGGTTCGGCAGTTCGAATCTGCCCCCCTCCACCAGTTTTATGAATACATGAAACTTGGACATACTTAGAATGTCCTTTTTGTTTCGGTACATAATAATTGGGCTATAGCCAAGCGGTAAGGCAACGGACTTTGACTCCGTCATGCGCTGGTTCGAATCCAGCTAGCCCAGCCACAACGAGCCATTAGCTCAGTTGGTAGAGCATCTGACTTTTAATCAGAGGGTCGAAGGTTCGAGTCCTTCATGGCTCACTTCTTTAAAAAAAGCTGCTTGATCAAGGTGATTAATTCACTTTGGTCAAGCAGCTTTTTTCTGTTTGCAAAATTTGAATAATTATTCAGAAAAATGTCAAGTTGAGTCAAGGAGCCGTTTCCTAGTAAAATAAAGCGAGCATGGGGAGAGGAGATTTTTTATGACTAAACAGAAAAAAGTATCAATTATCGGAGTGCCGATGGATTTAGGCCAATTGCGCAGAGGGGTGGATATGGGACCCAGTGCAATCCGTTATGCAGGGATAACTGAGCGTCTTGAAGCTTTACAATATGAAGTGGAAGATTGCGGAGATATTGAAATCAGCAGAAATCATGCTGTTCATAGTGAAGATACAAATTTAAAGAATTTGAAAGCGGTTGTTGAAGCAAACACAAGGCTGGCAAAAAAAGTAGATGAAGTGATTCAATCTGGCAGCATTCCGCTCGTGCTGGGCGGGGACCACAGCATTGCAATCGGCACGCTTGCAGGTACGACTAGGCACTACAAAAACCTTGGTGTCATTTGGTACGATGCCCATGGCGACTTAAATACCGCGGAAACTTCTCCTTCAGGCAACATACACGGTATGCCATTAGCCGTTAGTATCGGCGTCGGGCACGAAGAGCTCACCGGCATTTATGGCGACGCGCCAAAAGTAAAGCCGGAACACATTGTAATTATCGGCGCTCGTTCACTCGATGAAGGCGAAAAAGTTCTCATTAAGGAAAAAGGAATCAAAGTATACACGATGCATGAAGTCGATCGTCTTGGAATGACGAAGGTCATTGAAGAAGCGATTGAGTATTTAAAAGAAAAAACAGATGGAGTTCACCTCTCGCTCGATCTGGACGGATTAGATCCAAATGATGCACCAGGTGTCGGAACGCCGGTAAATGGCGGCATCAGCTATAGAGAAAGCCATTTAGCCATGGAAATGCTGGAGGAAAGTGGATTGATTACTTCTGCTGAGTTTGTAGAAGTAAATCCGATTCTCGATGAAAAAAATAAAACGGCTTCAGTAGCTGTTGCCTTAATGGGCTCTTTATTTGGAGACAAACTGCTGTAAAAAAATAACCGGAAGTTCTGGCACAAGGCCAGCTTCCGGTTATTTTGATTGTTCAAGTTGATTCAACAGCTGATCGAGCTCGACACTAATTTCTACGACTCTTTTATCGGTAAATGATGTTTGCATCGCTAACATCACCATATTATTCCGGCAATCCTCAATTTTATCTAGTATATCTATTGCAGCCGTCATCATTTTTCAACTCCCGCTGTCATTTTGTTATATTTATAATACCCTTTTACAAAAAAATGTAAACTTTTTTCTTTAATTTGTTATGATAGAGTTATGTCTTTTTTTTTGAAACCTTTTTGATTGATGATCGTATTAAAAGATACCTGCGAGGGCAGGAGGTAAAAGTGATGGAGTTAATTGTCCAAAGAAGGATTAAACAAGTCTTAAAAGGGGACCAGAATGCATTTGGCGAGATCGTGGAGCTTTATAAAGATAAAGTGTACCAAATCTGTTACCGGATGCTATGGGACCGTTATGAGGCGGAAGACGCGGCTCAGGAAACATTTATTAAAGCGTTTATCAATATTCACACGTATGATCCCGGAAAAAAATTTGCGACGTGGTTATATAGAATTGCTACGAATCTTTGCATAGACCGTATTCGCAAAAAAAAGCCGGATTATCACCTTGATGCTGAAGTTGCTGGAACAGAAGGTCTGAATATGTATTCGCAAGTCGCTTCGGCCGAGAAACTTCCGGAAGAAGCTGTAGAGAACTTAGAGCTGAAGGAAACGATTCAGGCAGCTATCTTTAAGCTTCCCGAAAAATACAGGTCAGTCATCGTCTTAAAATATATCGAAGAGCTGCAGTTGCAGGAAATTGCGGAAATTTTGGAATTGCCCCTAGGTACGGTGAAAACGCGCGTACATAGAGGGCGCGAAGCACTTCGGAAATATTTGCGGAATGTGTAAAGAAGGGATGTGTGGAATCATGGCTTCTTGTCAAAAAGAGATTGTTCGGTTGATGCACAGATATTTAGATGGGGAGCTTGTTTCCGGGGAGAAACGAAAACTAAAAGCACATTTGGAAAGCTGCGACAATTGCCAGCAGCACTTTTTGGAGTTAAAAAAAACAATCGCCTTCGTACAAAGTGCATCCCATCTTCAGGCACCGGAGGGATTTACTGAAAATGTCTTACTCTCCTTGCCGAAAGAAGTGAAAACAATCGGCATGCAGCGCTGGATACGGAAACATCCATTTTTTGTGGCGGCTTCTTTGTTCCTGACTTTGATGACAGGCGGCTTTTTCTCATTATGGCAGCAGGAAACTGAAAACTTTGCTTTTACGAAGCATGAGAACCTGCAAGTAGAAAATGACACAGTCATTATTCCCGCTGGAGAAAAAGTGAAAGGGGATATCGTTGTCGAAAACGGAAATATCCGAATTGAGGGAGAAGTGCAGGGGAACGTAACCGTCATTAACGGTGAACAGTATATGGCTTCAGCGGGAAACGTCACTGGAGACATTGAAGAGATCGACGAGGCCTTCGGCTGGATGTGGTTTAAATTGAAAAAAACAGCGGCAGGAGTGTTCGATTAACGGCTGAAAGTACTCTTTTTGTTCTGAAGCAGCGAATGCCTGCTTCTTTTTCAATTCTGACTTTTCGCCAGACTGTGTTATAATGAGCTGGTTAAGTAAAAAAATAAAGCCTCTGTACGGCTACAGTCATTACATTATTGGAGGATGTAATATGCCGTTTTCAAATTACTTCGAACATTTTACGGCATTGGATTATTTGTCTAATGCGCTGGATATATTACTTGTTTGGTTTGTTGTTTATAAACTTTTAATGGTTATACGCGGTACGAAAGCCGTTCAGCTCGTTAAAGGAATTTTTGTTATTGTAGTCGTACGGAGTTTAAGCGGGCTGCTTGGACTTGATACGTTAAGTTGGATAATGGAACAAGCATTAACATGGGGGTTTCTGGCGGTTATTATTATTTTCCAGCCGGAAGTACGCCGGGCTCTTGAACAGCTCGGCCGGGGCAGGCTGTTTTCAAGAAATGTCATTCAGGAAGACAAAGAGCAGCGCGAGTTAATAGAAGCACTGATAAAGTCAGTCAGCTATATGGCAAAAAGGCGAATTGGCGCACTTATTTCAATAGAAAAAGAAACAGGAATGAATGATTATATTGAAACAGGCATTCCACTGCATTCATCTATTACTTCTGAATTGCTGATTAATATCTTCATTCCAAATACGCCGCTTCATGACGGGGCGGTCATTATTCAAAAAAATGAAATTGCTGCAGCGGCCTGTTATTTGCCGCTTTCGGAAAGCCCATTTATCTCAAAAGAACTCGGGACGAGGCATAGGGCTGCTTTAGGTATTAGTGAAGTAACTGATAGTATTACGATTATCGTCTCTGAAGAAACGGGTGCCGTTTCTGTCTCGAAAAATGGAGAATTATTTCGAGACTTATCTTCCGAGGACTTTGAAAAGCTGTTGGAACACGAATTACTTAGGATAGAAAATGATTCCTCTAACCGGTGGAGCTGGAGGGGGAGAAAAAGCAATGGATAAATTTGTGGAAAGTTCCTGGTTTGTGCGTATCGTTGCTTTGCTGCTGGCCGTTTTAGTTTATACATCTGTGAACTTTAGTGATTTTCAGCTTAATAAAAAAGCTGATAACTCCGCTCAAGAAAACAGTGAAATCATTACCGATGTGCCGATTCAGGCATATTATGATACAGAGAATTTATTCGTTTCTGGCGTTCCTGATAAAGTGAAAGTAGAGGTTGAAGGGCCGAAAAGCATTATTGAATCAACGAAGCGGCTGAGAGACTTTGAGCTTTTTATTGATTTAACGAACGTGAGTATTGGTGAACACCGCGTGCCCATTAAGCATAAACAGTTTTCTGACAAACTCAAAGTGACGGTGCATCCGGAAGCGGTGAACGTATTGATTGAAGAAAAAGTGTCCGATAACTTTGTCGTCAGCCCTGAATTTAATGACAATATGCTGGCGGAAGGCTACCAAGAGGAAGCTGTTTCTGTCGATCCAAAACGGGTGAAAGTGACTGGGTCTAAAGCCGCACTTAATAGAATTGTTTATGTGAAAGCTACGCTTGATGTGAAAGAAAAAGTAGATAAAGAAACAACCGGTACAGCGAAAGTTCAAGTGCTGGACGGTGAATTGAATAAGCTCGACGTCAAAGTAGAACCGGAAACGGTCCAAGTGTCCATTTCTGTAAAAAACCCGAGCAAAAAAATAGCACTCAAAGTATTTCCGAAAGGCACACCGCCAAAGGGAGTGAAAATCACTTCCATTAAACCCGAAACAGAAGAGCTCACAATTTACGGCAAAGAATCCATTTTAAAAGAAATGGAAGAGCTAGTTATTCCAGTCGAGGTTGATGGCGTGAAAAAAGATACAATACTTACTGTACCGATTGAAATTGGCGAAGGTTTAAACTTTGTTTCACCGCAAACGGTGAAAGTGAAAGTGACAGCCGAAGAAAGTTCGGAAAGTGAACCAGAAAACGGGGAATAAAGCCGTTTGAACAGAAGGTAAAGTAAAGGAGAGAATCGATACATGGGAAAGTATTTTGGAACTGATGGAGTAAGAGGTGTGGCGAATACGGAATTAACACCGGAGCTGGCCTTTAAGTTAGGTAGATTCGGGGGATATGTTTTAACGAAAAACGCAGAGCGTCCAAAAGTTGTCGTGGGCAGAGATACACGTATCTCCGGTCATATGCTTGAAGGCGCCCTCGTTGCCGGCCTTTTATCTATTGGAGCAGAAGTGATGCGCCTCGGTGTTATTTCTACCCCTGGCGTAGCTTATTTAACGAAAGTGATGGATGCCCAGACAGGCGTCATGATCTCAGCTTCTCATAATCCAGTAGCTGACAATGGCATTAAGTTTTTTGGTCCGGATGGATTCAAATTGACGGATGAGCAAGAGGACGAAATCGAAGCACTGCTTGATCAAGAAATAGATAACTTGCCGCGGCCGACTGGTGCTGATCTTGGACAGGTCAGTGATTACTTTGAAGGCGGACAAAAATACATTCAGTACTTAAAACAATCAGTGGACGAAGATTTTTCCGGCATCCACATTGCTCTGGACTGCGCTCATGGCGCCACTTCTTCATTGGCCACTCACTTGTATGCAGATTTAGAGGCAGATATTTCAACGATGGGCACCTCGCCGAACGGTTTGAACATTAATGACGGCGTCGGCTCTACTCATCCAGAAGCACTCGCTGCTTTCTTATTGGAAAAAGGAGCGGATATTGGTTTATCTTTTGATGGCGATGGCGACCGTTTAATTGCGGTTGATGAAAAAGGAAAGATCGTAGACGGCGATCAGATTATGTTTATTTGTGCAAAATATATGCACGAACAAGGCCAGTTAAATCAATCTGTTGTCGTTTCGACCGTCATGAGCAATCTTGGCTTTTATAAAGGCCTGGAAGTACTTGGCATTCAAAGCGTACAAACGGCAGTCGGCGACCGCTATGTCGTTGAGGCGATGAAAAAGAATCAATACAACCTTGGTGGAGAACAGTCCGGCCACATCATTTTTCTAGATTACAATACGACTGGCGACGGGTTATTAACCGGCCTGCAGCTCGTCAACATTATGAAAATGACAAAAAAACCTTTGTCAGAGCTAGCAGCGGAAATGAAAAAGTATCCACAAATTCTTGAAAATGTGCGGGTAACCGACAAATATAAAGTAACAGAAAATGAAAAAGTGAAAACTGTTATTTCTGAAGTAGAAGCAGAAATGAATGGAAACGGCCGCGTGCTCGTTCGCCCATCAGGGACAGAGCCGCTCGTGCGTGTCATGGTGGAAGCCCAGACAGAAGAACAGTGCAAAGCTTACGTAGAGCGAATTGCCGCTGTCGTAAAAACGGAAATGGGACTTACTGAATAAAGATTAAGATTTAATTGTATAGTATGAGGAACTATAGTAAAAAAGGGGCGCACCATTGCGCCTCTTTTTCATATAAATGTAATAACATTTGTTTAAGTAAAAAAGTAAATACAGTTGACTGAAGGAAATCGATTAGTGTATGATAATCCTGCTTTACAAAAACTAAGGGAAGGAGAAGGGACAATCATTGATCATTCGTTTTATAAAGCGCCTGAACTAGCAGGAGAGAGCCTGGCTAGTTGACGAGGTGGAGGTTTATCGAAATGTTCGGCGGATGCCTCCCGGTTGATTTCTGCACAATCGTCAGTCCTTCTTTAAATCGTAAGGGTAACCTTGCGGACAAAGGGAATGGAAATGCGGATAAGAGAATATAAAAGAAGAGCGGCAAATAAGCCCTCTGCTTTTGCCTGCCTTCTTTGTTAGGAGGAACGTGTTATGTGCGGAATTGTTGGTTATATCGGTTTTAAAGATGCGAAAGAAATTTTATTGAATGGATTGGAAAAGTTGGAGTACCGGGGCTACGACTCAGCCGGTATTGCTATTAGAAATGAAAAAGACGTACACGTTTTTAAAGAAAAAGGACGGATTGCTGATCTTCGGAAAATCGTGGATACTCATATAAATGCTGCTACAGGAATCGGCCATACGCGCTGGGCCACACACGGTGTGCCAAGCACGGAAAATGCCCATCCCCATCAAAGTCTGTCCGGACGCTTCACACTTGTTCATAATGGTGTCATCGAAAATTATGAACAACTAAAAAAAGAATACTTGCTAGATGTGCCGCTCAAAAGTGATACTGACACGGAAGTGATTGTCCAGCTGATAGAAATCTTCGTAAATGAAGGCCTCGATACGGAAGCAGCCTTTCGCAAAACGCTGCATTTGTTAAAAGGTTCTTATGCACTTGGTCTTTTGGATAAAGAAAAAGCAGAAACGATTTTCGTCGCAAAAAATAAAAGTCCGCTTCTCATTGGCCTTGGAAACGGATTTAATGTTATTGCCTCCGATGCGATGGCTATGATTCAAGTTACGGATCAATTCGTGGAATTAATGGACAAAGAGATGGTGATCGTGACAAAAGAAAAAGTGACGATTAAAAGCCTCAATGATGAAGAAATTGAGCGCGCTCCTTACACAGCGGAACTGGATGCCGGCGACATCGAAAAAGGCACGTATCCGCATTATATGCTGAAAGAAATTGACGAGCAGCCGCTCGTAATGAGAAAAATCATTCAGGCTTACCAGAACGATCAAGGAAAATTGACAGTAGATGAAAACATCGTTCAAGCTCTACAGGAAGCAGACCGCTTGTACATTGTTGCATGTGGAACGAGCTATCATGCCGGACTTGTCGGTAAGCAGTACTTGGAAACGATCGCCAAAATTCCAACAGAGGTTCACGTAGCGAGTGAATTTGTTTACAATATGCCGCTCTTGTCTGAAAAGCCGTTATTTGTTTTTATTTCCCAAAGCGGTGAAACAGCAGACAGCAGGGCTGTGCTTGTTAAAGTTAAAGAGCTCGGTTATCAAGCATTGACGATTACAAACGTTCAAGGGTCGACGTTATCTCGTGAAGCTGACTATACGCTTCTGCTTCATGCTGGACCGGAAATCGCCGTTGCTTCCACGAAAGCTTATACAGCTCAAATTTCCGTTCTTTCGATTCTCGCTAATGCAACAGCGGAGACACGCGGCATAAAGCCGGAATTTGATCTTATTCATGAACTCGGCATCGTCGCCAATGCGATGGAAGTGCTTTGCGATACGAAAGACGAATTCGAACAAATTGCTAGAGACTACTTGTCTACAACACGTAATTGTTTCTTTATCGGCCGTTCCATTGACTATTACGTAGGTCTTGAAGGAGCATTGAAGCTGAAAGAAATCTCTTATATTCAAGCGGAAGGCTTTGCCGGAGGAGAACTGAAGCACGGCACGATCGCTTTAATCGAAGAGGGCACACCAGTCATTGCCCTAGCTACTCAAGAAAATGTGAATTTAAGTATTCGCGGCAATGTGAAAGAAGTCACTGCCCGCGGTGCCAATCCGTGCATCATTTCCATGAAAGGCTTAGAAAGTGAAGACGACCGCTTCGTCATCCCGGCTGTTCATGAACTCTTCACACCGCTCGTTGCTGTCATTCCGACGCAGCTCATCGCTTACTATGCCGCTTTACATCGTGACTGCGACGTTGATAAGCCGCGCAACCTGGCTAAGAGCGTGACGGTGGAATAAGTAATAAAGCTTGTTTTTAGCTTTTGTTGATTTTAAATAAAGTTCGATTATTTATAAAAAAGATTGATAATTTATAATAAATTTTGATAAAAAACAACCTCTTAAGGTACGATATCCGTAAGAGGTTGTTTTTTATTTTCAGAAAACCAAAATGGTGGCGTAGGCAATGATTGAAAAATATTTTGGAGAATGGCATGTAAGTGAAACTGATATTACTTTAAGTGGATTCCTGGAAATAAATAATGACACCAAAGAATATATATTAAACCTTTATAGTGATAAGCCTCTACAACTAGGTCCAATAGTAGCCCAATTAGAGAATTATATAATTAGTGTAAGGTACAATACAGGTACAAGCTATAATTCGAAATCGCCTAATAAAAAAACTATGAAAACATCTAGTTATATAGAAATTCAATTCAAAAAATATCTTTAGAACGTCACTTTTTAAACCTAATACAAGCACTAGAAGTTTATCATAGATTGACAGGAATAAATGAAGTTATGCCTAAAGATAAGCATAAAGCAAAAATTGAATCAATTATTAATAATACACCGAATGAATATAGGGGTTGGTTGAGAGGAAGGTTAAATTTCAGTAATGAACCAACACTACATGAAAGGTTAGAGATTTTACTTAATCCTACAACTGAAGATCCATTATTAGAAGCGGATTACTACTACCTATTTTTACTAAAGTATGAAGATAAGCAGAGTTTGATCAAAAATCCTGTATTGATATGCGGGATTTTTTCTTGTTCAGCAAACGGGGATCAGTATCGAAAGCAGGTGATGGTGTTTAGCGATCAAATATTTTTTTAAAATGTTACGAACTATGTATAAATGAGTTAGAACCCTGACAATATATAAAAAGATAATGCAGGTTGCAGTATGAACCAAAATATAAAGATATTTACCTATATAAACCAAAATATATTTTTGGAGGTCATTCATCATGCTAGAAGTAGAGCTGGATATCTTTTCGGGGATGTCTAATCCTAAATGGATTTTGTCCGAGGCAGAAGAGAAGGAATTGCTCGAAATTATAACTTCTGATCCGACACAAATTTCACCAGTGCATACCCCTGAGGAGAAGTTTGGCCTTGGCTATCGTGGATTGATTGTCCGGGAGATTAAGTCGGATGACGGCATTTGGAACAGGACTAATCGGATATTAGAAAGCCCACTCCCTTGGGCGTTCCGTGTTGGGAGTAAACCAGGTAAGCAAGCCGTCGCTGCTGAGTGGCTTTTGCAAACATCAGAAAAGAAATGCAGTAAAGTAACGGGCGAACTACGTGAAGTGGTTGCAGAAGGTGTCGTATTAATACCAACGTCTCGTGAAGTTGTTGATCTGACCACTAGTAGTGAAGGGAATAAAGTCTCCCGATCAGTAAGATGGGAGACTTGCCATTCCAATTTATTTTATAGTAATGCATCTACTTTCAATCAGCCTCAAAATATCTCTCAGAATAATTGCTATGCCTTCGCTAGCAATCATATTGGGGGTGGTCGCTGGGCTCATCCTGGCCTACACGGAGGACGTCCAGCAAGGGAATTCAATTGTAGTGACGTACAAGGCGGTCTTTACGCCGATGGTTGGACTCATCATGGTTGCTGGCCGAACGCATCGAAGGTATTGATTATTGCATGCTTTATATTTCCAGGCCATGATTTTCACTTTTATCGGCTTGTCTCGGATGGGCCTCGTTGGTTGTGGGCCCACAAACAAGGAGACGGACTAGCTAGACACACAGATAATGATGGGCGGACTATTGAAAATGATATTACACCTCTAAACTGTAACAGAGGGCGTTACACGGATTTCTGTGGTTTTTTCTATCAGAGCAACAGTACTGCCTTTGTCAAATCCTATTGACAAAGGCTGTTTTAATAAAAATGGGATTAATCTGAATATCTACTTAAGGACCTATTGGCTCGAGTGGCCATTGAAACTTCCGTGCCACGATGTCGTTAGGATGTATCCATAGAGTGCTGCCTCCTTCGAGCTGTATGTCAAAGCGGACCTCCAATTCTGCCCAAATGCTAATACCAGGGAAGATTTGGTTGAGGACCACCGGTGGCATCGGTTGAGACCCAGGCAGTCGGTGTTCCTTAAATTTATTAGAGCCCTCTAGAAAAATAAGCCGCTGGCCTTCGACATTTTCACCGATTTTTTTCCTATTATCAGTTCCGGGAGGGGCGAAGATGTGCTGGTAGAGGGTTTGTCTTCTAATTATCCAACATTTGCTCCATTGGTCTCCGCCCCCAGCAGTTGTAGACCCCATGAGATTGCCAAATAACTCGACATGGGGGGCAGAACGCCAGGGGCCACGTTCTGGTCGCGGGATCCTGTTTGCATGGAGCTCATAACGAGATACCACCCCGAAATGTAGTTTAAGTAACTACGTTCTTTGTTTTAGATTACAATTAACGACATCGAAAAATCGAACCAAATTTTTGAATCCTTGCAGCAAGACGGCTAAGTAAAAATGCCACTGCAGGAAACCTTTTTTAGCCCTGCTTATGGGATTGTAACGGACAAGTTCGGTGTAACCTTTCAAATTTACACAGAGGGTCAACAATAAATCATTATTTTTTTCATGAATAAAAAATAGCCCCATGGATAACCTAAAGGGGCTGTTTTGGTGACACTTTTTGGTTCTCAGATTAAAAAAGGTCAGAATTTTAATGGGATGTATTAGGGTTTGATGACATTAGATTACCTATAGTAACTTGGACGTGTTCAATGTAATCTAAACAAATTTTATCGTTTATTTTTAACAAATCGCAATATTGTTCTAACAGATAAGATCATAAAATCTGTTTATTTTACAAATTGATAATGAGAGAAACATTAAATACATCGAAAGGCAGAAAATGATCAAACTTTATTTCAAAGCTACATTTGTAATCTTAACGATTAATAAAATTGTTACATTTACAATAAGGTGCTTTAAATTTATGAAACTAAAGGGCAGAAGAATTAGTTATATAAAAAGCTGATCGACAAATAATACCGATCAGCTTTTTCCTGATGCTTATTCTTCTCGAATGACTAATAGTACACCAATAAAGATGAATATAGTACCTATCCAAAAAGACATGCCGATTTGTTCACCTAGTAATAACCACCCTAAAAAAGTACCGACTATAGGTTGGAAAAAGAAAAATAATCCGCCGCTTGAAGCGTTAAGCATTTGCAGTCCACGATTCCACAGTAAAAAGCCGCATGCTGTTGAAATAACTCCCAAGTATAAAAGACCGCCCCAAATAGATGGATGCATCATGACTTGAAAGTCGAGCTCAGCTAATCGACTAATTGTAAAAGGCGTTAGTAAGGCAATTGCCACAAGAATAGCATAACTCGTGATGACAATTTGTGAATATTGCTCTGGTACACGCTTAATAAGAACAGACATAAGTGACCATGTCAGCGCTGCAATAAGCAATGTTACGCCGCCAAGTTGTTGAGATGAATCGATATGGGCATTTCCAACAATAATATAGACACCGATTGTTGCTAAAATAATAGAAATTGCTTTTTTAAACGTAATTTTTTCTTTTAAAATGATGCGCGCAAATAGCACCATAAAGGCAGGTGTCGTTGAAGTAATAATGGCACCCATTTGTGCAGTAGAAAGCAACGTACCAACTTCTTGGGTTACGATAGAAATTGTATTTCCAATAAGCCCAATAATGAAAATTAATAGCCAATCTTGCTTTTCAATCCGCCATGATTGTTTTGTTATAACGCCAATAATTAGCAAGGCAAAAATCGCAATTACATAGCGAAACCATACTAATTCAAGTGGTGGTACAACGTCTACCACAACTTTTACCACAACATACATCCCGCCCCAAATACTAGCAGCGAGTGATAAATAGAAAGAACCTAATAAGGTGTTTTTCATTTTGTACCCTCCGTTTTCTCTAGACAATTCTTGTCCTTAACGGAGATGCAGCTACTCTGCCGTTAAGGGAGAATAACTACAGGTACATCATTTTCAAATAGTGGTGACCACATCATAAGCTTTCAGCTCACTTTCAAAATGTTTACTTTATCATATAATAATTTTGTTGAATTGAGTATAAAACTGTTCAACGTTTCGACTGCCTGTACGCTCGTACGATTTAAAAATTTGATGAATTATCACTTCATTATTAAATAAGTGGCGCGTTAGTTGAAGAAGAATTAAATGAATAATAAATTAATCTATTTAGATTTTATATTCAGAATAGAGTTATAATTGGTATAGTATTAATAAAGATTTGCAAGAAACGGGAGGAAAATGTTTTGGGAAAAAAAGCGTTATTATTAGGAGCGGGTTTTTCTTATGATTTACGTATGCCGCTTGCAAAAGGTGCAGGGGGAGAAAGTTGATGACAAAAAATCTTAATATGTTGTTAGCTGTCTTTCCACTATTTGTTTTGATGGCTGCTGCAGCGTCTTCTATTTTTTTCTGGAAAGCAGGCATGCTAGTACCACTGTTCGCGGGAATTACAGCGACAGCGATTGTTGGATTAATCATTGGATTTAAGTGGAAAGATTTAGAAGGTTTCATGGCAGGCGGTGTTTCGAAGGCACTGCCGGCAGTATTTATTCTTTTTATTATCGGGACTATTGTCGGCACTTGGATTGTAAGCGGCGTTATTCCAGCGTTAATTTATTATGGACTAGGTATCATTGATCCGAGAATCTTTTTGCCTACTGTTGTGCTTACGACTGGCATTGTCGCTATTACACTGGGCAGTTCTTTTACGTCAATCGCCACAATTGGCCTGGCGTTTATGGCAATTGGCCAAAGTATGGGGTTTTCTCCTGCTGTCATTGCCGGCGGAATCATCTCAGGTGCTTATTTCGGAGACAAACTTTCCCCGCTATCAGATACGACGAATGTGGCACCTGCCATGGTCGAATCAGACTTATTTTCGCATGTCCGTCATATGCTTTGGGATACCATTCCCGCCTTTTTTATTACACTAGTTATTTTCTTTTTTATTGGATTTGGCCACTCGAGAGATTTAGCTGCAGCAGAAGGTATTCAAACGATTATGACCGGTTTACAAGATACATTTGTCATTCATCCTCTTCTTCTGTTAATGCCTGTCTTTACGATCTTTTTAATGTTAAAGCGCTATCCTGCCGTTCCTTCACTTGTCATTGTTAGTTTGCTGGGCGGTGTCATTGCTTTGACTGTTCAAGGAAACAGTTTGTCTGAAGTGATCAATGTGATGACTAGTGGATATCAAGCTGATACAGGCAATGCAACGATCGATTCACTGCTCAGCAGAGGCGGTATTACGTCCATGCTCAATACCATTGGACTGGTTATTATTGCGACTGCACTCGGCGGGATTTTAGAAGGAACGGGTATTTTTAAACGGATCATCAGTGCGATGCTGACGAAAGCTCGCAGCACAGGATCTCTTATTTTATCCACACTTGTTTCTTCACTCGTCATTGGCTTTGCGAGCGGCGCGCAATTTCTTGCAATTATCCTGCCAGCGCGAGCCTTTTTAAATGTGTATAAAGAGCGCGGACTCGATACAAAAAATTTATCTAGAAGTGTTGAAGCTGCTGGCACAGTAGGTATTAACCTTGTTCCATGGAGCGTTCCTGCTATCTTTGCCGCGGATGTACTGGGTGTTAGCCCATTTGCTTTTATCCCTTACATTTTCTTTGCTTACCTTGTGCTAATTATTAATGTCCTTTACGGGTATACAGGGATTTCAATCGCGAAAAAAGACTATGGAATAGCAAAATATGAACCTATTACAAATGAATCTGAAAATCCAATGGACAAATTAGGGAGCTGAAAGCAAGTGGTACGATCAGAAACGATTATCAAAGTATTGGGAACAGCACAGGATGGGGGAGTTCCTCAGCCTAACTGTTTCTGTTCTAACTGCAAGGATGCCTTAAAGAACCCACTCAAAAAAAGATTGGCTGCATCGCTCGGCATTCTTTTACCTGAACTGAAGAAGTGGTACTTAATTGACGCGACACCCGACTTTAAAGATCAGTTGAATATGATCAACGCCGAACATCATGAACCGCAGGAGTTAAGCGGCATCTTTTTAACCCATGCGCATATTGGCCACTATCCAGGTTTAATCTTTCTAGGAAAAGAAGCAATGTCCGCTCAATCGCTGCCGGTCTTTACCGGTGAAAAGATGCACCGCATGTTAAAAGAAAATGCGCCGTGGAATCAATTAATTGAACTGAATAATATTGAGATACACCCATTATTGCCAAATCAACACCCAACATTAAATGTCGATTTTGAGATCACGCCTATAAGTGTGCCTCATAGAAATGAATTGTCAGAGACATTCGGGTTTATCATTAGCGGTCCCAACAAAAAAGTGCTATATATTCCGGATATTGATCGGTGGGAAGACTGGGAACACAGCATCGCCGAAATGGCTTCAAATGTTGACTACTGTTTGCTGGATGCTACTTTTTATTCATCCGATGAATTAAAACGATTGGGAAGAAACTACAAAGAAATTCCGCATCCATACATAGAAGAGACGATGGATTTATTGCAGGAAGTGGTGGATCAGAAGAAATGTGACGTGTATTTTTTGCACTTTAATCATACAAATCCAATAATAAATTCAGAAAGTCCTGAATACAAAGATCTCGTCAAACGAGGTTTCAAAGCGGCACGTGAAGGAATGGAATTTATATTGTAAGGGGTATCGCTAACATTTTGCATTCTCCTGTACTGTCAGAACAGACTATATACTTGGAAAAGGAACTTCAAGGAAAGCTTGGAGGAAGGTTTGTCAATATGAGAAGACTATGGCAGTATATAAGCATATAGGGGAACCCCCTATATGTTTTTTTGTGAATTTCAAGTTCGTAACGGCTATTCTTACGAAGTTGTAAAAAGGAAATTGAAAATAATTCTTACATATTAGAATGAACAATACCGAATGGAGGAAATGAAGTTATGGTTGATTTGCCAAATTGCCCAAAATGTAATTCAGAATACACTTACGAAGATGGAAGTCTTTTTGTTTGCCCGGAATGTGGTCATGAGTGGACTTTAGAGTTAGAAGCTGAAAATAGTGAAGATAAAAAGATTGTTAAAGATGCAAATGGAAATATCTTAAACGATGGTGATTCTGTCACAGTAATCAAAGACCTTAAAGTAAAAGGAAGCTCATTAGTCGTAAAAATAGGTACAAAAGTAAAAAGTATACGTTTAGTTGATGGAGATCATGATATTGATTGCAAAATTGATGGTTTTGGAGCGATGAAATTAAAGTCTGAATTTGTTAAAAAGGCATAAATGCGGTTTTAATTGCAACAGAATGTTATCAACAAAAGAAATAAAACTTTTCATATAAAGAGCGGCGCATATTAGTACAATATGTGCCGCCCTAGTTAGCTGAAGAAGAAATTTGTTTTATTCTACAAGAATCGATACGGCACTATACACTAATAATAAAGCCATAACCATATTAAACTGACTTCTATACTTTGCTAGGAATCTTTGAAACAGTGAACCGAACACACTCCAACTCATCGTACTAAGAAAACCAACAAAAGCTAGAAATAATGAAAAAAAGAGTAAGCTGAAATTCGAAGTGTAATATGGAACGATAAAGGTTGATACTGCCGTTATGCCGTATAAAATACCTTTCGGGTTTACGAATTGTAAAAGCATACCTGTAAAAAATCCGTTGTTTTTATCCCCATCATCGTCTTTATCATTATTTTTACTGCCCATTATTTTTATCGCCAAATACAACATATAGATTGCAGCTAGGATTGTCATAGCAAATTCAATTTTTGGAATGAAGTTTTTAAGCAAAAGATTAAAATAACTAGATAATAGCATGATGACAAAGAAACCTGCTCCTACCCCTAAACAAAACTTAAGTGTCTTTTTAAAGCCGTACTTATTAGCAAATAACATGGCCATAATATTATTAGGACCTGGAGTAAAACTAGTAACAAAAACATATAGCAAAAACGACAATAAAGGCATATTGGCCCTCCTCTAAGTTGTATGCTATGATGATCAAAATAAACGTTATAACGATTTGCTTTTTATCGTACAATATGGACGTTATATTGTAAATAGGGAGTGTATTTATGGAGGAAATAAACCTTATAATTGCAAAAAACTTAAGAGCCTTGAGAGAAGGTAAAAAATTAAGCCTTGAGAAGGTCGCAGAGCTGACTGGAGTAAGTAAAACAATGATTGGTCAAATTGAAAGAGGCGAATCGAGCCCCACGATTACAACGATCTGGAAAATTGCCAACGGCTTAAAGATCTCTTTTACTTCTCTAATAAATAATCCACAGCCAGATACTAAAGTTATTTTAAAAAGTGACGTTCAAGCATTATCTGAAGATAACGGAAAATATCGAGTGTATCCCTACTTTCCTTTCCAAGATGATAGACGCTTCGAAGTGTATACAGTCGAGATAGAAAAAGGCGGGTTTCTTAGTGCAGATTCGCACGGAGAGGGAACTGAGGAATTTTTAACTGTTTTTGATGGAGAATTAACTGTCAGTGTAAATAACATTGAATATACAGTGAGAAGTGGTGATTCTATCAGGTTTAAGTCTGACAGACCCCATGCCTATCATAATTCAGGAGAAACATTAACTCGATTAAGTATGACCATATATTATCCCGCTTAAAAACCCTGTTCTTGTAGAACGGGGTTTTGTTTTTATCATTTTAATAATAGGTGCGATTGGTACGCAAAATATGAGGGATAATAAAAGAGGTTGAGAATCAATTAAAAGAGATTTTACATTTGTCCCACTGGAACAGACAACACTAGAATAAATCATACTCATGCAGAGAAACTAAAAGTAAATATAGGGGTTAATCAAAGGGAGGTGTTTCTGTGAATCAAGGGGATTGTGATCTTTCACCAATGAAACAAACATTAAAAGAAGATATTCAGCAAGTAATAATGGCACTTCAGAATAACTTAGACGCAATGGATGATGAAAGTGATTGTCTTTTAGGGAATTTTGAAAAAATTAAAGAAAAATTTGTACACATTGAAATGACAGCTGCTACTTTTTATTTAAACTGTTATTTATCTCCGTTTACGGATAAATATTTAGAATTGTCGCTCTGTGTCCAAAATATGTCGATTCGAAGACACGGTGGTTTAATTGTGATTCAACGCAAAGATGCTCTTGACTCTTTGATTCAACCCGGCGTTTTGATCAGAGCTGAACTCACTCATTCTTTATTGGAATCCATCTTCTTTCCGGGAAATCCACTTCACGACGGTGCTGTAATGGTCAGCAATAACCAGATCGTTTCTGCGGCAAATGTTCTTCCGCTTTCAGACACGGCCGCTAGTGATCAAACATTGGGGACACGCCATAGAGCGGCGCTAGGTTTATCTGAACGAAGTGATGCTCTTGTGCTAGTTGTTTCTGAGGAAACAGGCAAAATTTCATTTGCCTTTAGTGGAAACCTTTATCCAATCACAACAGGAACAACTTTCTTTTAGGCTGTTTTCTAAAAGATCGTTGTTTTTGTAGTGTATTCTTATGACAAAAAGTGTAGCAAAAGGGTTGATTGGAGCGGAAGGTGCGAGACTCCTGCGGGATTAGCGGGACAGGTGAGACGCCGCAGGAGCAAAGCGACGAGGAGGCTCACCGCCCGCCCCGCGGAAAGCGAGCATCCTGGAGTGGAAACCAACCCTTTTCTAATAGCAACAAAGCTTACGAAAATAGCCTTCATTTAAAAAGATAAAATGATAACGGTTGACAATGTGAAGCTCCTTGGAGAAAATGTATATATAGGAATGTATGTTCGGATTATTTGTCGAGCTGACCTTTTCCATTGTACTCGTATTTGATAAAAGGAGTGAGTTTTAAGTGGGGAATTCAAATCAAAAAATTACTACGTTTTTAATGTTCGATGGCCAAGCAGAAGAAGCAATGAACTTTTATACGTCTTTATTTGAAGAGTCAGAAATAATTAGTATTATGCGTTATGGAGCGAATCAAGCGGGTAAAGAGGGAACAGTGCTGCGTGCTGAATTTTCGTTAAAGGGACAAGTGTTTATGTGTATAGACAGCAATATTAAGCATGAGTTTACATTTACACCTGCCATATCATTGTATGTGACGTGTGATACAGAGGAAGAAATTGATGAAGTGTTTGGGAAGTTGTCTCAAGGTGGAGAAGTTCTTATGCCATTAGCTGCTTATCCATTTAGTGAAAAGTTCGGTTGGGTTGCAGATAAATATGGCGTCTCTTGGCAAGTAACCCTTGCAAAAAACTAATTGTTAGTTGACAGTCGATACCGAAAAATACAATACAAAAAACAGCGATATAAGCAGGTCAGGACCGCTTCCAAAACGAAGACGGTCCTTTTTTATAAGCAATTGAGCTGATGTTCAAATGGATTAACAAGCGAAGGAGCCGCGGCCAATCAGGTCTATCCCATTATGCTAGTTAATAATATGGAGTAATACCTGGATTGGGGAAAGGGGGATATTATGATTCAGCTATCGGGGGTACCTTTTCAACAAAGCGGCACGTGGCCGTCTGGCAGCATTGAAAGGATGATTGTTCAGCGGATGAGTGAAGATCCGGTCGTTTATTCCTATCGATCCATAGATGAATTATCGTTTGAGCTTAAGCTGCGAAAAAATATTATATTAAGCGCAAGAGAATTGAATAGAAGCAAGGTGCGGTTTGAAGTGTTCGCAAAGTCTTATTGTAATCCTGAGTACTGGCATTTGACGAGCAGTGGAGGATTCCTATTGCGGTATGGTGTAAAGCCATCTGATGCTATTCAAGACATTTACATGAATAGCTCACAATATGGGTTTGAATGTGCAACGTCGATAATCATAATCTATTATCATGCTGTCCTAAACGTAATTGGTGAATATTCTTTTAATCAAATATTCCCAACCATCTATCTATACAGCTGGCATGTTGATACTGACCTCGGAGTAAGATCAAATTATACTAACCACATTTTACCCGGAGATGTTGTGTATTTTAAGAACCCGGATTTTAATCCGCAAGCCTCTCAGTGGAGAGGAGAAAATGCTGTTGTTCTTGGAGACGGCACATACTTTGGACATGGAATAGGGATAAAGACAGCTGAACAAATGATTGATGCTCTGAACAAAGAGAGAAGACCGGGGGCCAGCCAGTCAGCTTATTTGACAGATGTAGTTGCAAGGCCGTCTTTTAAACATTTGGCGAACATTTCAATGCCGCAACGAGGTCATTCCATTCACAAATATCACCATATAGTCTGTCAACATAATAAGAGTTCGATTTCAATTGATCGATATATGTTCTTGTTAAATACGTTATACAATAATATGAACTATTTAAATAGCTGCTTCTTGTTTATTTGATCTGTTAGGAAGTTTTAGATGGGAACAACATGCAGTATCCACTCAACATCTGCATAGAAAAAACAGGACCGGTATGTGAAGGTATATTCACATATCGGTGTTTTTGGTTTAATGTGTATTTAAGGAGTTCTTTGATGAAGAAACAATAGCAATGATTCAAGTTAAAATTTAGCAGGAAAAGTTTCTACATAGCAAGCTTGCGGAAAATAAGGGGGAAGAAAATGATTGCATTTGTATTAGTTGTGTTGACTTTATTCCTTATACCTGGACCAGCCGTGATGCTGACTCTCGCTCAAAGTGTAAGTGGAGGAAGAAGGAATGGTATTTTTACGGGTATTGGCATCGCTGTTGGTGATTTGATTCACACAATCGCTTTAGTGCTCGGCCTCTCTGCTATTTTAATGACGTCGTCACTTGCTTTCGAGATCATAAAGTACTTAGGTGCAGCCTATTTATTTTATTTAGGAGTACGTGCTTTTTTGGAAAAATCATCGGGCTTCACTGTCCAGTCGGTTAAACCCGCCAATTCAAGCCGCACATTTAATCAGGCGGTTTTGACTGAAGTACTAAATCCGAAAACAGCATTGTTCTTTCTTGCCTTCTTGCCTCAATTTGTGCGTCCAGAAGACGGTTCAGTTGTCATCCAATTGTCCGTTCTCGGCCTTACATTTGTCGCGTTAAGTATTATGTACACTACACTTATAGCCCTAGTCGCGGGTTCATTGAGCCAATGGCTTTCAGAAAAACAAGCCATCGCACGCTGGCAAGGGAAAGTTGTCGGTTTTGTCTACTTTGGCCTGGGCGTGCACATGGTTTTACAACACCAAAGATAAATGGCTTTTGATATTCGTATAAACTTCTAACGCACTATATTTTGGGCTATTTTACTATGTTTCGTCATAGTTACTTCCCGTTCATGATTACTATGCACCAGCATTTGTATCTACCTTAAAAGTCTTGATTTATCATATAGTATCATTTAATATATAATTAACAAAAAACGGAAGGGTGACCTTGGGACAATGATCAATTAATCCTATTTTTAAGAAAAAATTCGTTAAAAATACGGCCTTTTTTTCTGGATAGGATTAGTCTGTACATTTATATACAAACCAATAAAGATCATTGTGGCCCTTCCGTTAGGGGTATTGTGCTTTTTGATGTTGTATTGTGCCGCCTCCTGTCCAGAAATTTTGCAGGAGGTTTTTTATTTTGGAAAAAAACTTTTCAGAAGAGGCAAGTAATAAGAATGGAGCTGCCTTGTCACACAATTTATTTCGCAACCGTGTTTTTCAGGCAATTGTCATTTTTGGGTTGTTTTTACAAATAGGAATATGGGTACGGAACTTTGCTCCAATTTTTATTTTTTCCTTGTAACCGAACAATTAGGCTTGCCAAAGGAAAATCTTCAATGGCTGTTTATGGTAAATGGCATTGGAATGATCATAGGCGGAGCAGGGGTAATGGTTTTTGCCAAAACAGTGGCTCCACAAAAGCTGCTTGCCTTTGGAATGCTTGTGAATGCTATTGGCCTGGCTGTCATGGGATTATCAACAAACCTTTGGATTACACTAACAGCTGAGTTTTTTAATGGGTTAATGCTGCCTTGTATTCAAATCGGCATTAACACGATGATTTTGCAAAGAACAGAAGGAGCATTCATTGGCAGGGTAAATGGTATTTTAAGTCCATTGTTTACTGGTTCGATGGTGTTAACGATGAGTGCTGCAGGGATCTTAAAAGAACAGTTTTCATTGGTCGCTATATTTGAATCAGCGGCAATCTTGTTTATTATTGGTATGTTATTCATTTTGCCATTATACAATATGAAAATGGAAACGAAGCCAGGGGTTCTTGATTCGGCGGAATAGCGGTTAGTATGTAGTCCCGTCTTCGCTAAGTTAAATAAGGATGACGATTTGATTCTTGTGGTGAACTAGGGGAAGAAGGATGCTAATCATCCGTTCCTAAAGGGAGATACTATTTTAAAAAACGTAGGAAACGTTCATCACGTGGTCCTGCGTTTATTTCTGTGAAATAATAATCTCCCGTTTTCTAGTATTTTCTTGTTTTAGAAGGGAAATCCTCTGGATTGGCAATAAATGATGATTGAAAAGCTCGTTTTGCAGACGAGCTTTTTTTCATTTTAAATCTTCAAAATATTTTACAATAATATATTGAAATTAAGACATAATAGAAGTAAGATAGTTCTAGCGATATATTGCATACTTCTCATAGGATCTTTATTGAGCGAAAATAGACTTCACATCTTAGGAAGGAACGGTTTTATATGAAGACGAAATTATCATTTTCGGCTTATTCTGCAATAGGCGTCATGTTATTTGCTCTCTTTTTTGGAGCGGGAAATCTCATTTTTCCGGCGCAGCTTGGTCAAAATGCCGGTACAAACGTTTGGTCTGCAGTGATTGGCTTTTTAATTACAGGGGTTGGGTTGCCATTCATTGGAATTTTGGCGATGGGTTTTTCAGGAAGCTCTAATCTCCAGGAACTAGCAGGCCGGATCCATCCAGTCTATGCAGTCGTTTTTACTTCACTTCTTTACTTGACGATTGGGCCATTTTTTGCCACTCCACGTACAGGTACAGTTGCATATGATATTGGTATCGCACCGTTTGTAGGTGAAGGGTCTGCACAACTCGGGTTGTTGATTTTCACACTAGTGTTCTTTGGTGTTACGATGTGGCTTTCATTAAACCCATCGAAAATTGTTGACCGGGTCGGGAAAATCCTGTCACCTGCACTGATTATTCTTCTCTTCGTATTATTAATTACGGTAATTGTCAAACCGATGGGATCGATCGAAGCACCACAAGAAGTATATACAAGCGGCGCATTCGTAAAAGGCTTTTTAGAAGGGTATAACACAATGGACGCGCTCGCTTCACTCGTGTTCGGAATTATCGTTATCAATGCAATCCGTGCGATGGGTGTAACGTCCAAACGTGAAGTTTTATCTGCAACAGTAAGGGCAGGCACCGTTGCGATTGCATTACTTGCCATTATCTATGTCGGAATCGCTTATTTAGGTGCGACAAGCACAGAAAGATTCGGCATTTTTGAAACAGGCGGGCTTGTCCTTAACAGTGCAGCATCTTATTATTTCGGAAGCTTCGGAACGATTATGCTATCAGTTATTATCACACTCGCATGCTTAACGACAAGTATCGGATTGATTACGGCTTGTGGTGAATACTTCCACACTTTATTGCCGAAAGTAAGTTATAAAAAGTTTGTTGTTTTCTTTTCAGTATTTTCATTCGTCATCGCAAACTTCGGATTATCGAACATTATTATGTACTCAATCCCAGTCTTAATGTTCCTTTACCCGCTTGCCATTACCTTAATGCTCTTAACGTTTTTGTCACCGCTATTCAATCATTCACGTGTTGTCTATGTGGCAGCGACAGTAGTGGCATTGATGATTAGTACGATTGACGGACTTAAAACGTTTTGTGATTCATTTGGTATCGCCTATTTCAACTGGATGGAATTGATTGTGTCATTTTATGAACAAATACTGCCGCTATACAGCCAAGGGCTCGGCTGGTTGTTGCCGGTTCTAGTTGTGATCCTGATTACGGGAACGATTGTCCGTGTTCAAAGATTAACTGCCGCTGAAGCACAATAAAATTTGACGACAAGCTAAAGCCGGTTTCCTCCTATTTAGAGGAAACCGGCTTTTACATTTTATCGGTAAAAGCCTTGTTACTTACCATTTATGCTTTTTTGCTTCTTCTCTTTGTATTTCCTTATTCACAACTATTCTCGTGGAGGTTAATAAATTAATTGATTTATTTCAAGCAGGGGGAAAACCGAAAAAAGAACCAAAAGTGTCGGTCTTTTTATCACTTGTTTCCGCTGTTTTGCTTATTGTAAGCTATTATTTAGCGGCGGCTGAGACGATGCGGATGCTGATGTTTCGGATGTTGCCAGTAATAGATATGACGATTGTCGGGACTTATTCCTTCTAAAGGCAGTTCATATGCCATGACGGTTAGTGGCACGTTACACTATAATCAAATGAGTATGTTCAAAATGATGTTGTTCGTTGCGTTACTAATTGGGGCTGGCTTCCTCATCGCACAACTCATTTATTTCTTCTTCATCCGTTACCATTATTTACGGAACTTGAAAAAAGCATTGATCTAAATTAGCTTAACTTAGGAGGCACCAATGCAAAATTGGATTACGGATATTATTGAACAATTTGGTTATGCAGGTATATTTATTATGATTGCGCTTGAAAATGTCTTCCCGCCCATTCCATCTGAGGTTATCCTTACATTTGGGGGAATGATGACTACTTTTTCAAATCTAACCGTTACAGGTGTTATCTTGTCTGCTACAGCTGGATCACTAGTAGGTGCGGCTATCTTATACAAGATTGGTAACCTGCTGGACATAGAAAGACTTGAGAAAATTGTTGATCGGTGGGGATATATTCTCCGATTGAAAAGGGAGGATATTTATAAGGCGAATCGCTGGTTTGATAGATATGGTTATTGGACAGTTCTCGTTTGTAGGATCATTCCGTTAATTAGGAGTCTGATTTCTGTCCCAGCAGGCATGTCAAGAATGAAGTTTTGGGTTTTTCTTCTGTTTACTACAATTGGAACTTTAATATGGAACATTGTTTTAGTCTCGGTTGGTGCAGCATTTGGAGAATCGTGGGAAGATATCGTCCACTTTATGGATATTTATTCAAATATTATTTATGTATTGATCGGGTTTGGACTAGTCGCTTCACTGAGTATATTTATCATTAAAAAAAGGAATTTAAATTAAGGAGTTAAAACGATGGAATTTATTACGCTTTTAAAAGCGATTATATTGGGAATGGTCGAAGGATTAACAGAGTTTGCGCCTGTTTCATCAACAGGGCATATGATAATTGTGGATGACATGTGGCTGCAATCTGAACAGTTTTTAACGAAATATGTAGCAAATACGTTTAAAATTGTCATTCAGCTCGGTTCTATTTTAGCTGTTGTTGTCGTTTTTAAAGATCGTTTTATTGATCTGCTTGGACTTGGCAGATTGAACAAAAAAGCGATCAACCAATCAAAACGGCTAAAGTTGTCCCAGGTGATTGTTGGATTGATTCCTGCCGGGATATTGGGCGTGCTGTTTGAGGATTATATTGATGAACATTTATTTTCCATTACAACCGTGTTAGTCGGCTTAGTCGTTGGGGCGATATTGATGATTGTTGCTGATCTATTCGGTTCTAAAAATCCAAAGGTCGAAACAGTAGACCAAATCACTTATAAACAAGCGCTGACAGTCGGGTTTATTCAATGTCTTTCTCTCTGGCCGGGATTCTCCAGATCTGGATCGACTATATCTGGCGGTGTTTTAATAGGGATGAGCCACCGTGCAGCTGCCGACTTTACTTTTATAATGGCCGTTCCAATCATGGCTGGAGCCAGTGGTCTATCATTACTAAAAAACTGGCAATACTTTACGCTCGATGCCATGCCGTTTTTCATCGTCGGCTTTATTAGTGCTTTTGTGTTTGCGTTAATATCCATCCGATTTTTCTTGAAACTTATTAACAAAATCAAACTCGTTCCATTTGCCATTTACCGAATTGTATTAGTGATTGTCATTTATATCGTTTACTTTTAGGTACCTGTCACCACCCGGGTTTTGTTAAACTATGTCGAAGGGTCGGGCACTTAATTTATTAATAAAAATGAATCTTACCTATCCATGTTACTAGATAACATGGATATTTTTTTGTTACCTGACCCAGTTCATGCAGCTTGACTATGCAAAAGAAAAGGCATAAAATCAAAACTTATCAAAAAAGAACTGTTCATTTTTGAACAGTTTTAAATCAGAAGAATGGTGATGTTTAAATGGGGAGTGAAAATCAAAAATTAATGCGTTCAACACAACTGTTGCGTTCATTTTGGAACGTGCAGAAGAATTTGATGCGATTCGTTCAAAAAACCGCAGTAGAAAATGATTTATCCGTTCCGCAATATTCCATTTTGATGACCATTGCTCCTCATAAAGAAATGTTGCAAAAGAGTCTTGGAGAGAAAACATTTCTTCCGAAAAGCACACTCAGCCAAGCAGTTGACGGACTCGTTCAGGCGGGTTGGCTCAATCGCCAGCAAGTGGAAGGTAACCGGCGGGAGATGCAGTTGTCGCTCAGTGAAAAGGGAGAAGCTTTTATTAAAACAATTCATTTGCAAGAAGGCAGCATTCACCAAGTGTTCCGATCAGCAGTTGAATCGTTGACTGAAAAGCAGTGTGACGAGCTGCTTGAAACGCATCAGCGAATTGCCGCTTATTTAGAAGCGCAAGGAGCAGGACAAGGAGAGGGGACAAAGTGATTAAATTACTGAAAAACTTATCCGTTTATAAGTGGATTGTTTTAGCGGTTTTCGTGCTTGTGTTTGTTCAGTCGATGTCGGACCTCTTTTTGCCTACATTAATGGCGGACATTATCGATAAAGGAGTCGTCGTAGGAGATGCTCCTTACATTTGGAAAATTGGTGGATTGATGTTATTAGTTTCAGCACTAGGCGCTGCTGCCTCCGTTATAGCAAGCTATTATTCATCTAAAGCAGCGATGGGACTAGGGCGCGATGTGCGCCGGAAAGTCTTTAACCACGTTGAAAAGTTTTCCCTGCAAGAATTTGACGAAGTGGGAACTGCGTCACTCATTACACGGACGACTAATGACATCACACAAGTCCAGCAAGTGGTTATTATGATGCTTCGCATGGTGATTAGTGCACCTATTATGTTAGTCGGCGGAATCATTATGGCTGTTTCAAAGGATGCTAAATTATCACTTGTTATTGTCATTGCTATGCCCGTGTTGATTGGGGCGATCCTGCTTATTGTTCGTAAAGGGGTGCCTCTTTTTCAAACGGTGCAAAAACGATTGGACCGGCTGAACCTTGTCTTACGGGAAAATCTAACGGGGATTCGTGTTATTCGTGCTTTTAATCGTGAAACCGAAGAGAAAGTACGTCTTCAGCAAGCGAATAAAGAGTTAACAGATGTCTCGATTAAAGTAAATAAAATCATGGCGTTCATGATGCCTGTGATGATGCTCGTCATGAATTTGACGGTTGTCGGTGTTATCTGGTTCGGCGGGATTCGCATCGATAACGGCGGCATGCAGATTGGGGACTTGATGGCGTTTATCCAATATGTGATGCAAATAATGTTTGCGCTTGTCATGGCTTCTATGATGTTTGTGATGGTGCCGCGCGCTGCCGTGTCGGCAAAACGGATTAATGAGGTCCTTGATATGGAACCGGTATTTCAAGATGAAGGGACAGCAAAGGCGGATCGTGAACGCGGTACGCTTGAATTTGACCATGTGACGTTCAGTTACCCGGGAGCAGAAGAACCGGCATTATCAGATATTAGTTTTACGGCGCGTCCCGGTGAAGTCACCGCCATCATCGGTGGAACAGGTTCAGGAAAATCAACGCTCGTCCATTTGATTCCCCGATTTTATGACATTTCGAGTGGAGCCATTCGCGTCAATGGTGTGGACATACGTGCGGCATCACAAGAGGAAGTCCGTTCGAAAATTGGCTTCGTGCCACAAAAAGCCACGCTCTTTACAGGTACGATTGCTGACAACATTCGTTTTGGAAAACAAAACGCAACGCAAGATGAAGTCGAACAGGCGGCTCGTGTTGCGCAAGCGGAAGACTTTATTAGTAAAATGAAAGACGGTTATAATGCAGAAATCGAACAAGGCGGCTCGAATTTATCGGGAGGACAAAAACAGCGGCTGTCGATTGCGCGGGCCCTCATTCGAAAGCCAGATCTTTATATATTCGATGATAGCTTTTCTGCCCTTGATTTCAAGACAGATGCTAAACTTCGCGCCGCGCTGAAAGAGGAAACAAAAGATGCAACGGTGTTACTCGTTGCCCAGCGTGTAAGTACAGTCATCGACGCTGACCGAATCATCGTGTTAGACAAAGGACACATTGCAGGCATGGGCACACACGAAGAGTTGCTTAAGACAAATGACGTCTACCGTGAAATCGTCGAGTCCCAGCTCTCAGAGGAGGAAATCGCATGAGTAATCAAAAAAGACCTCAAGGCGGTGGGCCGATGGGGCATGGTCCAGGCGGCGGCAACATGATGATGATGGGACAAAAAGCAAAAGATTTTAAGGGGACGCTGAGACGTCTTTTAGCCTATTTACAACCGCGCCGCAACCAATTGATTGCCGTTTTCTTCGCTGCCATCTTGAGCACGGTTTTTATGATTGTCGGCCCGAAAATCATGGGGACGGCGATTACAGAGTTATTTGAAGGCGCATATGGGAAGTTCCAAGGAATACCGGGAGCCGCCATTAACTTTGATAAAATCAGCCAGATCCTTCTCATGCTGGCCGGACTGTATGTCTTCAGCAGTCTGTTCAACTATATCCAACAGTACATTATGTCCAGTGTGGCCCAAAAAACGGTGTACGACCTTCGGGAAGACGTCAATAAAAAGCTTGAGAAGCTTCCGCTTAAATACTTCGATGGACGTTCGAACGGAGAAACACTCAGCCGCGTGACAAATGACATTGATACGATCGGCAGCACGCTTCAACAAAGTTTGACTCAGTTTATCACTTCCATTGTTACGATTTTTGGGATTATCATTATGATGCTTTCAATCAGTCCGATACTGACGTTAATCTCAATTGTCAGCTTACCGATTTCAATTTTTGTCATCCGTCCCATTTTAAAAAGGTCTCAAAAACACTTTGCTGATCAACAGCGCACACTTGGCCAATTAAATGGACACATTGAAGAGATGTATACCGGCCATCAAGTCGTTAAAGCATTCGGACATGAGAAAAAGGCTGGTGATCAGTTTGATATGGTCAATGAAGAATTGTATGAAGCGGGACGCAAAGCTCAGTTCATATCGGGTATTATCATGCCAATGATGTTCTTCATCGGGAATTTAAGCTATGTCTTGATCAGTGTGGTCGGTGGGGTTTTAGTGACACAACGCGCCATTTCAATAGGTGATATTCAAGCATTTATCACCTACTCCAAGCAGTTCACACAGCCAGTCACACAAACAGCCAACATCGCAAACATTATTCAGTCAACGGTCGCAGCGGCTGAGCGTGTCTTTGAACTGCTCGATGAAGAAGAAGAAACGAAGGAAATAACGACAGCTAGTTTAACGAGAGCGCAAGGTGCTGTTACTTTCGAACATGTAGACTTCGGATATGGCGAAGACTTGTTAATTAAAGATATGAACATCGAAGTCTCGCCTGGACAGACGGTCGCGATCGTTGGACCGACCGGTGCTGGAAAAACGACGATGATTAATCTCTTGATGCGTTTTTACGAACTGAATGGCGGAAAGATTAAGATTGATGGCCTTGATGTACGGAATATGTCCCGGAGTGATCTTCGCAAGAACTTTGGGATGGTGCTTCAAGACACTTGGCTCTTTAATGGAACGATTAAAGACAATCTAGCTTATGGAAAAAGCGGCGCAACAGATGAAGAAATTTTCGCAGCAGCCCGCACGGCTCATGCTGATCATTTCATTCGAACGCTGCCAGACGGTTATGAAACAGTTTTAAACGAAGAAGCATCGAACATCTCACAAGGACAAAAGCAGCTTCTGACAATCGCGCGGGCTGTCCTCGCAGATCCGCCAATCATGATCCTGGATGAAGCGACGTCAAGCGTAGATACGCGGACCGAAGTCTTTATCCAGCAGGCAATGAACCGGTTGATGGAAGGACGGACTAGCTTCGTCATTGCTCATCGTCTTTCAACCATTAAGGATGCTGATTTGATTCTTGTGATGGACCAAGGAAAAGTGATTGAGCAAGGCACGCATTCAGAACTCTTAAAGGAAAATGGTTTTTACGCAGATCTTTATAATAGTCAGTTCTCTGAAAAAGCAGCAGGATAAATACAAAGAGGCTCGTTTCCAAACTGGAATCGAGCCTCTTCCTATTAAAATTAAAGTCACACAGTATACAAAGTGTATTTGAAAAGAAATTTTTTGCATCGCCGTGACAAAGTTGTAAGATTGAACAATGCTTGGATATTATATATTGACGGTTAATACGTATAATAACATTGTGAATAAGTAAAAAAGAAGCATCTCTCGAAGATCCGGGAGGTGTTTTTGTGGAAGAGGATAGAATAATAAAATCAGACTTAAGCCTTAGTCGGTTATTAGGCTGCAGTTAGGTTAACGGATACACATCTTTTTGTATGCTTAATGATAATTAATAAAGCCCTATAATGAAAGGGTGAAGGATGGTAGGAAAATGACTGATTACAATCTGAAGGTATATGATGAGCTGCAAGCTTGGCAGAAAAAAATAATCAAGCGGTCAAGCCTAATCAATCAACTATCGAAGAAAGCACAAACGAAAGTAAACGAGCTAATTCCGGAGAAAGTCCATAAAATTATGACAGAGAGTATTAAAGGCATGGTAAAGGCGACGCTTGTCGGTTCAAATATAACGACTAACAAACAGCAAGCAGCTGGAATGAGTCTGTATGAACGGGATGAGCTTCTTAAGGAAAAGTTATCATCTTATCGAAAAACGGCAGTTATTGAAGGAGCAGGAACAGGTGCAGGTGGTATTTTGCTTGGTCTTGCTGATTTTCCGTTGCTTTTATCCATTAAAATGAAATTTTTATTTGAAGCGGCTGCTGTTTACGGGTTTAATACGAATGAATATGAGGAGCGTTTATTCATTCTTCATGTATTTCAGCTTGCTTTTTCAAGTGATGAAAAACGAAAGGAAGCGTTGCATATTATTGAAAATTGGGAAGAACAATCGAAGATACTTGCCGATATGGACTGGCGGGAGTTCCAGCAGGAATATCGGAACTATATTGATTTAGTCAAAATGTTTCAATTAATTCCAGGCATTGGAGCAGTTGTAGGGGCATATGCAAACTATAATCTCCTCGATCATCTCGGAGAAACAGCGATGAATACGTATCGATTACGATTATTAAAAGCACCTCGGCTTGACTAATAGCTTGTTTCCTAGATTTGACTTATGAAGAAATACTTGTTTAAATAAAGATAACAAAAAACGGAAGGGTGGAAAAAGTACATGATTTTATAATCCTGTTGCGAGAAAAAAACATTCGTTAATATTTACGAACTGATTTTCTGAACGGGATAAGTCTGTGCTTTTTTACTAATGCCAAGCCCTAAAAATGGATGAGTGCAGTATAGCCTTTTCCTGTTCAGAAAACCTTCTTTTTTAACGATGCCTTTTCTGAATAGGATTAGTAATGTGCTTATATAGACAATAAGAAACTTTGGTGATGGTTTTTACATTTCTTTTGCTCTATACCCATTGCCTCCTATTCATAAAAATGAATAGGAGGTTTTTTGTTTTTATGAAAAATTAATAATGAAGTTTTGTTCCACTTATTAAGGATGAATCTATTACTTGGAGGAATATATGAAACCTAAAGTAAATACGAAAGTGATATTAATTACCTTCATGATTGGTGCATTTTTTGCCATATTAAACGAAACGCTGCTTAATATTGCCTTAACAAAATTAATGGTTGTATTTCACGTCGATGCGCCAACTGTCCAGTGGTTAGCAACTGGATTTATGCTTGTTATGGGCGTTTTAATGCCTATATCTGCCTTACTGATTCAATGGTTCACCACAAGACAAATGTTTATTGGTGTCATGACTGTTTTTTTAATCGGGACTATTATTGCTGCTTGTGCAGTAAATTTTCCTATGCTGTTAACTGGCCGCATGATACAAGCTGTCGGTACCGGGCTGTTAATACCCGTTATAATGAATGCGTTGCTCTTACTTTATCCTCCGGAAGTTCGCGGGAAAATTATGGGGACTTTTGGATTAGTGATTATGTTTGCTCCAGCACTGGGGCCTACTTTGTCAGGAGTCATCGTTGACTTGTTAGGTTGGCGCTGGTTATTCATATCTGTTATTCCGTTTACACTATTTTCAATTTTATTTGCGTTAAAGTATTTACAAAATGTTGGTGAGATCACACGTCCTAAAGTAGATGTTCTATCTATTGTCCTTTCTTCAATTGGAATAGGGGGAATTGTGTATGGATTTAGCAGTGCTGGGGAAAATCCAAAAGGGTTTTTATCAGCAACGATTATTTCTATTATCTTAACCAGCCTCATCAGCCTGCTTTTATTTACACTGCGTCAATTAAAGTTAAACGAACCTTTGTTAGATGTTCGTGTATTTAAATATAAAAGTTATGCACGGGGAGTCAGCCTTTTTGTCATTGTTATTATGGCAATGTTTGCTTCTGAAATTGTGATGCCAATGTATTTACAAGGACCTCTCGGTTATACTGCAAAGGTGGCTGGATTATTGCTGTTGCCGGGCGCGTTATTAAATGGCCTAATGTCACCAGTGATGGGGACTTTATTTGATAAGTATGGTCCTAGGAAATTAATCATCCCTGGTACGATCGTGTTAGTTGGAGTAATGATCTTCTTTAGTAATATCAATCCTTCGATGCCGATATGGTCTTTCATTATTGTCTATATTGTATTGATGCTATCCATCTCAGCGATCATGATGCCAGCTCAAACGAACGCGTTAAATGAATTGCCAAAGCATTTATATCCGCATGGCACAGCCATTTCGAACACATTGCAGCCTATTGCGGGGGCACTCGGAGTTTCGATCTTTGTAAGTATCATGACTCAAGGCAGTAAAAGTCATATTGAAGAACAATCAGTTCCTGTAACAGAGCAATTAATGAACGAAGCGATGACTGTCGGTGTTCACCATGCTTATTGGTTTGCATTAAGTTTGTGTATAGTTGCTTTCTTTATCGCTTTATTTATCAAAAAAGCCGTTGCTCCGGATTTTGATACAGAATAAAGAGGAAGCCGTTCACGCTTGAAGAAGTCATTCGAGAAAATACCTAGCTATTAGAAGCCCGATCTCCCAGTGTTATTATGAGAAATTGGGCTTTCGTTATTTCATAACCGTGCGCGCCCGATTGCGGAATATTGAAAAATGCGAAAGAGCTGTAAAAATGGCTCCCCAGTTATTTTACTAAAGCCACTCGTTGAACGGTGTTCCATCCTAACTATACTGATTTACTATGAAAACTCACCATAAATCATATAAACAATAGGGCGGGGGTTATTTTCGAACACTCTATTGCTCAATAATTTTTATAACATCAGTCAAGCTCTTCTCCACCATAGATTTAAGTCGTAAATGGTGATTTTCAAAAGCTAAAGCTTCAGTCACGGGGTTTGGCACGATTACACACTTTAATCCAGCAGCTAGAGCCGCTTGCAGACCATTTAACGAATCTTCAAATGCTACGGCTTCTGTGGGATGAATGTTTAAGACTTCGATTGCCTTTAAATACAAATCAGGCGCTGGTTTTACTTTATCAACAGTATCCCCTGTAATAATCACTTCAAAATAGTTTAACAGGCCGAGCTCACCCAAATAATGAGTGACCCACTCTTTTGTGGAACTTGAAGCAAGGGCAATTTTATATCCAACTTTTTTTGCTTCTTCTAAATAATCCTTTACACCTTCACGTGCCTCGGATGTTTTCATCTTTACTTTATGTATGCTTTTTGCTCTGGCTTCAATTTCTTCAATGCTACAACTTTCCCCCAGTTGTTCTTTGAAAAATTTATGAAGTTCAGTATCATCTGTTCCGATACATTTAACAAAATGTTCAAGGGGCAAATCGGATTTATAAAAACCCATCGTTTCTTTGTAAGCCTCATACCAGGCCGTCTCTGTGTCTAAAATTAAACCATCAAAGTCGAAAATAACAGCTTTAATCAAAAAAATTCCCTCCTTTTTACTTATTAGAAGGTAACACTTTTCCCTTGGAATAGACATGGATAGTAACTTCTATTCTTCAACAAACGTACAATAATGAATGAACTGTTTCAATCCCCTTGTTCAAATAAACTACCCCATTAATTGAATAACCTAGAGCTTTTTGAGTTGTGATTCTAGGCCGCTAAAAAAGCCATCCGGGAATCGGTTCTCTCGTTTCTGAAATATCAGGATACCTGCCAGGGGAAGGTACTTCAGCGTACTGGTTCTTTAGCTGTGTTGAAAATATGATATGCCGCTTTGTTAAACAAGAAAATCTTCTAAAATGATATTAGATTTTAAGAAATGAATTTCTTGTAAACCTTATTGACTTTATACTTTAGAGTGTGTTACATTAGTTATCTGCCGTTGATAACAGCGGTTTTGGAAAAACTTTTTTGAAAAACGGTTGACTTTCGTTAAGGTGAAATGATATGATATATAAGTCGCTGTTAACGACAGTCGACAAAAATTGATCTTTGAAAACTGAACAAAATACATGCCAGTAAGTTAATTCTAATTTTTAAAACATGAGCTATGCAAACATCTTTTTGGAGAGTTTGATCCTGGCTCAGGACGAACGCTGGCGGCGTGCCTAATACATGCAAGTCGAGCGGACTTGACTGGAGCTTGCTCCAGTTCAAGTTAGCGGCGGACGGGTGAG
>NZ_WEIO01000018.1 GCF_009183655.1 Bacillus aerolatus | reverse complement strand
GCCGGATAACTCACTCTTGTCCCCATAGAAAAAACACCTCCAAGTTGGTTTTAGGTATTCCATACCCGTTTTTCAACTTAAAGGTGTTTTTATTTGTCTCACTCTATGGGGTCAGTCCCTTTAAAGATCCATGGGCTTCTCTTTACTATTGTAAAATGGAAGCTAAATCGTTAAAAAATGCTGATTCATTCAATCTGGACTTTTCAGTTTATTACGCAGCCATCTTTTTATTTTTTTCTTCTTTAATGGCTTTCAATACATTTTTCGTTTCATGGATGACGACACCGGACAAGCCGATGAGACCGATTAAGTTAGGGAAGGCCATTAATCCGTTCATAATGTCAGCAAATGTCCAAACTATTTCCAGGCTTGTTACTGCGCCAATAAAGACAGCGGCAACAAAGACTAGACGATAATATTTTACCACTTTTTTGCTGAACAAGTACGAGAAGCATTTTTCCCCATAGTAAGACCAGCCGATAATTGTAGAAGAAGCAAAGAACAACAGCCCAAGAGCAACAACGTATGAACCAACAGGACCAAGGAAAGCTTCAAAAGATGCAGTAGTTAACTCACTGCCTTCAAGTCCTTTATCGTATTGGCCAGCCATAACAATTGTCAATCCAGTAATAGAACAAATTAAAATTGTATCGATGAAGACTTGAGTCATAGATACGAGAGCCTGACGGGCGGGCATATCTGTTTTAGCAGCGGCCGCCGCAATTGGCGCCGAACCAAGCCCGGCTTCATTGGAGAATACTCCACGCGCAACTCCGTAACGGATCACCACACCGATCGCGCCGCCTGCTACAGCATTACCTGTAAACGCATCTGAGAAAATGATAGCAAATGCTGCAGGGATTTCGCTAAAGTTCATGCATAAAATTATAAGACCTGCAAGTAAATAAAAGGCAGCCATGACTGGAACGAAAAACGCAGTAACTTTACCGATGCTTTTGATGCCTCCTAATACAACAAGGGCAGTAAAAATTAATAAGATGATTCCTGTGACATAAGCCGGTACGTTAAACGTGTTTTTAACAACACCAGCAACAGCGTTTGCTTGTACAAGGTTCCCGATGCCAAAAGCGGCAATCGCACCAAAAAGAGCAAACATAACACCAAGCCATTTTTGCTTTAATCCGCGTTCGAGATAATACATTGGCCCACCGGACATTTCCCCGTCTTCATCTTGAACACGGTATTTTACAGCGAGCACAGCTTCTGCGTATTTGGTGGCCATACCGAAAAATGCACTAGTCCACATCCAGAAAATAGCCCCGGGTCCCCCGATTAATACGGCAGTGGCTACCCCGACAATATTCCCGGTGCCAACTGTTGCTGCAAGCGCTGTCATTAGGGCTTGGAAGTGAGAAATGTCCCCTTCTGATTTTTTATCCTGACTTTTACTGAATGCAAGCTTAAGAGAATAAGGAAGCAATCTTAATTGCAAAAAGCCAAGCCGAATTGTTAAATAAATACCTGTCCCTACTAAAAGAACAAGCAAAGGCGGTCCCCAAATAAACCCGCTGATGTTATTCATCATTTCAAGCAATTTCTCCTGATTCATACTTTCCCCTCCTTTTTTATCATTATATAAGAATATTCAGAAAAGGGTAGATGGTATTTAAAGAAAAGTATTCAAAATATTCATTTTTGTTAAAATTCACAAATGAAAGCGATTCAATTAAATACCAGTTAAGGATAAAACATCAAAAACACATGCATAACCATAGAAAAGAAGGAAATGACTTGTCTATTAAAGAATAATGTTAATGTTATTCTTATATATAAAGGCGAACAATAGTTTTGACTGCTTCGCTGTTGCAGGAGGTTTTCTGTGCTTTCCGCTATGGAATGTTTTATGATTTCGGAAAGGGGGAAATGAAAAAGCATGTGAATAATGCGGATTCTGCAAACAGTTAAATACTTAAAAATGACAGCTTTCTCTTGAAGTCAGCTGAATCTTTAGGTAAGCAGAGGACTAGTTCAAAGTAACCATCAGCATCTATGTTGCTGATGCAATTAAATGGAAGAAAGGATGATGAAAATGGGTAAGTGTAAGTTCTTTACGAAAATGGCCATTGGCGCAGCGGTTGGAGGAGCGATTGCTTTAACTGACCGTCAAACGAGAGCAGAAATGAAAGAATGGGCAGTTTATTTATTTGAGATGGCGAAAGATCCTGAAGGTTTATCTGCTTCATCGAAAGAAATTATAAACCGTGCAAAAGATACAGCCCAGCAAATTACCGAAGATGTCAGCTATATCCGTGAAAAGGTAGATAGCCTAAAAGATTTAACGCCTAATGTGAAAGAGCTTGTAGATGAAACGAAAAGCACATTCCTCCCCGGTGAAGAAAACACGGCAAGTGCAACAGACCAAACTTCAGTGAAATAATAGGAGGGGATTGCTTGTCTGATAAAAAGACAGAGATAAGAGTGTTTTTTAAGCATTTGCTGAGGAGGATAAAGGACTCTGATGTGCCAGACACCGCTGCGCAAATGTCGTACTTTTTTCTGCTGTCGCTGTTTCCGTTATTAATTTTTGCAGTGACATTGTTAGCCTACTTGCCGATTAATCAGCAGGACATGTTCGATCTTATCCGCGATTTTGCCCCGGGCGATACGATAAATACGATTGAAAACACGCTAAATGAAGTGTTATCCAATCGCAATGGCGGCCTGCTTTCTTTTGGTGTAATCGCTACAATTTGGTCAGCTTCCAACGGCATGAACGCTGTGATTAAAGGGCTCAACCATGCATATAATATTGATGAAGCGAGGCCGTTTTATCATGTAAGAGGGTTGTCTGTCCTGTTGACGTTCGGCTTGATTTTCATCATGGCAGCGGCTTTGATTTTGCAAGTTTTCGGTAAGCAGATCGGCGTGTTTGCTTCTGATTATTTAGGGGTATCTGATCAATTTTTATCCCTTTGGAACTGGCTGCGCTGGCTCATATCACCTTTATTGATTTTTGGGGTGTTTGTCGGTTTGTATTATTTGGCGCCTAACCTTAGTATTAAGTGCGTGACTGTTATACCAGGGGCGATTTTTGCTGCTGTCGGCTGGATTATCGTCTCGCTCGGATTTTCCTTCTATGTCAATAACTTTGGCAATTACACAGCCACCTATGGCAGCATCGGCGGAATTATCGTCTTGATGATTTGGTTTTATCTTTCTGCGATGATCATTCTTATAGGCGGGGAAATCAATGCGTTAAAAAATGACTTAAAAGACAGCTGTTAATAAAAAAACGTGCCGGGAAAAAGTTCCCGGCACGTTTTTTTTTATTGTCTGGCTCTTTGTTAAGATTTTAACAGCCGCAGGCCGTTTAAAATGACGAGTATCGTACTTCCTTCATGCCCGATAACGCCGAACGGCAAGTCAATTACTTGGAAAAAGTTAGAAATGATCAGCAGCATAATAACGGTAATGGAAAAGATGACATTTTGTTTGACGATCCGCTTCATTTTTTTAGACAGGCGGATGGCTTCGGCAATTTTAGGAAGGTCATTTTTCATTAAAATAATATCAGCTGTTTCCAAAGCTACATCTGATCCTTCTCCCATGGCAATCCCGATATTAGCGGTGGCAAGCGCCGGTGCATCGTTAATTCCATCGCCAACCATCGCTACTGTTTGATGGACGCCAATTAGTTTTTTTAAGTGATCTACTTTATGTTCCGGCAGACATTCGGCGATAAAAGTATCAAGATGAACTTCTTCTGCAATCGCTTTTGCCGTTGTTTCATTATCGCCGGTCAGCATGATTGTATAGATGCCCTCTTGATGAAGCAGTTCCAGCGCTTTTTTCGTATCTTCGCGAATTAAGTCTTTTAAGGCGATCACAGCAGCGATTCCATATTCGTCTTTCACAAAAACAGTTGTTTTTCCGGAAGTGGCGAGCTCTCTAGCTTTGCCTCCTGCAAAGGCGTGGGCAGCTTCCTGGCCGACAAAATCGGCATTGCCTATTTGCCACTGTTTTCCGTTTGCTATGCCTCTCACTCCCCGGCCGGAAACGTCTTCCAGCTGATCGGGAGCAGAGTAAGGGACGTTTTTTCCTTTGGTATAACGGACGATGGCCTGGGCCAGCGGATGGTTGGACTGGCTTTCAATAGAAGCGGCCGTGCTCAGCAATTCACTAGTTGAAAGGCCATCACGGACAATCACATCTGTTACTTCAGGCTTTCCTTGTGTCAATGTTCCCGTCTTATCAAAAGCGATCGCTTGTAGATTGCTTAAATTTTCTAAGTGAATCCCGCCTTTAAATAAAATGCCATGGCGAGCTCCATTAGAAATGGCTGATAGGGTTGCAGGCATGATGGAGGCTACGAGCGCGCAAGGAGAAGCGACAACAAGCAGCACCATTGCCCGGTAAAATGTTTCCGTCCAGCTCCAGCCGAGTGCGAAATGAGGCAGAAACATCATGACAGCAACGGCCGTGAGCACGAATTTCACATACGTACCTTCAAATTTCTCGATAAATAACTGTGAAGGTGATTTTTCACTTTGAGCGGATTGGACGAGGTCGATAATTTTTTGAAACAACGTTTCGCTGGACGGTTTCGTAACTTCCACATAGACAGAGCCTGTAATATTCACTGTGCCCGCAAAAACTTCTGCGTCCACTTGTTTTGAGACGGGAAGTGATTCACCTGTTATCGCAGCTTCATCAATGGTCGTTTGTCCTTTTGAAATTGTGCCATCGGCAGGGATGCGTTCACCGGGTTTGACGAGAATGAAATCCCCGACAGAAAGAGTGGATACGTGGACCCTTTCTTCCGCTCCGCTTTTGACGAGCCAGGCTTCTTCGGGCTGAATGTCCATCAATGAAGAGATTTCTTTGTGGCTCTTATTCATAGTGTAAGTTTCCAGTGCACCACTGACGGCGAAAATAAAAATTAAAATAGCGCCTTCCGTCCAATAGCCAATGATCGCTGAACCGATGGCGGCGAATACCATCAGCATTTCAACGTTTAATTCTTTGTCAGCTATCGTTTCTTCGATTCCTTCTTTCGCTTTGGCGAAACCTCCGATTGCGAAAGCTAGCACATAGCTGGCAATTGATGCTGTTTGAGCGCCGTTTTTATCCAAAAGCCATCCGGCCAAAATCAATAATCCGCTGAAGATGGCAGCTATAAGTTCTGCATGTGATTTTATTGCAGCGATCCCATTCGTTTCTTTTGGATGATCGACTTGTAATAATTTTGCTTGCGCATCCATATACTATTCCCCCTTAATTGATATTCGACGCTTTTAATTGAGAATAATAATCAACACCAAAACAAAAAATGTTATTGAAAATCATTTTCATTATCAGCAAAATCAGCCTTCATCAACTTAAAAAGCTTAATTATCAATTTAAAATAATTCTAATTAAAGATATAGTAACACAGCTTCAAAGAAAAGGAAAGAATAATATGGCTGAATCATTTAACTGAATCATTTAAAGCACTGATATGACGATGAGATGGATGTTTCACTTTAAATGTTTTACAATAAAATGGACTAAACGAGAGAGGTGAAGAGGACATGAAATTTTTAATGAAAGAAGGCGGATTTACAACCGATTTTCCGTACGGCAGGCTTGATATTTCCGGAGACGAAGAGTATGGGTTCCGACCGTATCAGTTGCTGACTGCATCGATCGCTGTTTGCAGCGGGGGAGTCCTGCGCAAGATACTTGAAAAGAAGCGGCTGAATGTGGAAGATATTCAAATCGATGCGAACGTCCACCGTAATGAACAAGAAGCGAACCGTGTGGAAAAAGTTGAAATTCATTTTACGATCAAAGGGGCAGGCCTCACAGAAGAAAAAATACATAAAGCGATGGAGCTGACGAAGAAAAACTGTTCCATGGTACAATCGGTGATTCCTGCCATTGAAGTAGTCGAAACCTTCGAAATAATCCCAGCCTAACAAAAGCCTGTTTGCGCGTTAAAAAATAAAAAAGTGGGGTATGTTGATAAAAAGCCGCATATTTATTTTTTAACGGGAAAAGGGGTCAGCTTATGGGCAAAATATTTGGAATTTTGGTGCTGATCGGTGTTCCGCTGTCTGTAGCCGGATCGCTTATGCACTGGCCGACGTTAATGATGTTCGGCATTTATTGTTTAACGATTATCGCTTTATCAAGTTTTATGGGCAGAGCCACGGAAAGTCTGGCTATCGTTGCTGGTCCGAGGATCGGCGGTTTGCTGAATGCTACATTTGGAAACGCAGTGGAACTAATTATTTCTATTTTTGCTTTAAAGGCAGGGCTGATTGAAGTGGTTCTTGCTTCTTTAACTGGTTCCGTACTTGGCAACTTGCTGCTTGTCGCCGGACTTTCCTTTTTCTTGGGAGGCATCAAATTTAAGCGTCAAACGTTTAATGTGCATGATGCCCGCCACAATTCAGGGTTATTAATGTTTGCTGTTATTGTGGCATTTGTGGTTCCTGAGATTTTTTCGATGGGCATGAATGAATCGAAAACCCTTTCTTTAAGCATCGGGATTTCCATTATAATGATCGCTCTATATTTAGCTGCTTTGTTCTTTAAGCTCGTGACGCATCGCGGCGTATATGCTGCTCAAAATGAGAATGAAGAAACAGAGCATCATGAAGAACCGGAGTGGTCGAAAGGAAAAGCCATTGGTGTGCTTCTTTTGGCTACACTTGCCGTTGCGTACGTATCTGAAAGTCTTGTGCATACATTTGAAGCCGTTGGAGAGAGCTTTGGCTGGACAGATTTGTTTATTGGGGTGATCATCGTGGCCATTGTCGGGAATGCCGCAGAACACGCATCCGCTATATTAATGGCGATGAAAAACAAAATGGATGTCGCTGTGGAAATTGCGGTTGGTTCAACACTGCAAATTGCGATGTTTGTTGCGCCGGTGCTCGTTTTGCTGTCGTTAACGTTCGCTGAGCCGATGCCGCTCGTTTTTACGATACCGGAACTCGTGTCGATGGTGACCGCTGTTTTTCTTGCAGTGATTATTTCTAACGACGGAGAAACGAACTGGTTTGAAGGCTTAACGCTGCTCGCTGCCTATGTCATCATGGGGATTGGCTTTTACTTGTTATAAGAAAAGCGCAAGCGCCTTGCTCATCCCCGACAAGCACAAGACGAGCCACACGGAAAGGTGTTCTTTGCCTTTCTGGGGGATTGGCTTGTGACCTCGAGGGGGTAGGCGCTGGAGCTGGACAGTAAGAAAAGCGCAAGCGCCTATCGAGCCGCCAGCAAGTTCTCTAACATACTTACTTATCAATTCAAAGAGAAGCTGCACAAGTGATCCGCTTGTCGCAGCTTTTTTATGGTTGCATGGATAAGTTGAAAAGTCAGGAGCAAACTAAGCAAAAGAAGCGAGGGGGATAGAGTTTTATGAAATTAATGCGTTTGCTTTTATGCATACTCATTGCTCTTATATATTCCGGTCAGCCGCAATATGCATCGGCGAAAAACAAGGAAGAAAAAACGACGATTCAGAAAATGCCGGCTTCAGTAAAAGACATTGCGCGTGAAAACACCTTTCTAAACGAAGAAGAAGAGTTATCGGAATTGCAGCCGAGTGAATTGACGAAAGAGCTGCTGAGTACTTCTTCAACAAAGATTACGAATCCCGTGTTGATTAGAATGTTAAATGAATCAGTGATTAAAAAGTCTCCTTTCTCTTTCGGAGCGAGAGTGTCCGTGTTTCTTGGTGAATGGCCGCTTGCCTATCATTCGAAAGAAACAAATGCCAATTGGGAATACCAAAAAATTAATACGAACTTTTTTGATAATCGGGCCGGTAAGAAAAATTACCAAATCCATTACGTCCAAGAAGCCCACAAAGTGGTAAAAGGCGGTCTATCTGCTAAGCTGCCAAGATCAGAAGAAGTCCAGCAAATGATTTTAAAGACAGCACTGGACAAAACCGGCTGGCCGTTAGCTTATACAGTTGCCGTTGGTACGGGAACGAAGCAAAGTGAAGTGTACAACGTGCCGCCTAAAACAGCCGGATATTTATATGGTTTTGCCCCAGCTGTCCATGAAATAGGGGCAGTCACTTACGGTGAGGTGTACCTCGTCGTATCAGGGTGGAAACGTGCCATCGTTGTTAAAAACGTAAATTCAAAACCAATTAGCGCATGGATTCCCATTAAAAACCGTGTCTCATTCAGCTATAAATCAGTAGGACAGCTGTAAACGGAGAGGCTGCATGCGGCAGTCTCTTTTTTGCTGCCAATCACAAGCCAATCTATTAAAAAGGTAGAGAACAACTTTCCATAAGGCCCGTCTTGTGCTTGAGGCCCGCAGGAAGCGGGTCATGCAGACGTTGCCACAGGAAGTGGCGAGTTTAGTCTGCGTTCCTTAATGGACAAGGCGCTTGCGCTTTTCTCAAGGAAAAATGATTGAATTGAGAGGTCAAATCCTTTACGATGGAAGCAGCCTTTTTGGAGGCGTCAAAAGTGAAAAAGACAGGAGTGTCAGGCGAACATGAAGCCCATCAACGACAAAGAATCACAAATTAGTTATTTAAAGGAACGGTTAAATATATTTATGGAAGTGCTGGATGCGATTGATCCGGAAGAGACAGAGCTGGAAGATGTCGACCGTCTGTTGAAAATGATCGACGACATTGAAGAAAAGTGTGAACAGTTTAAAAGCAGATAAACGAAAAGGCGGCTGAACAGCTGGCTTTTTTTCGCGTTTAAGTTCTCCTTTCAAACGATAAAATTCAGCGGTATAATAAATAGTATTGCAAGGCAAAGAGATACATAAAGAGTGAGTGGGAAGGGGAAAGAAAATGAATTTGGAAAAGTTTCAGCAAAGCATGTATGAATTAATTGTGGAGACATCCACCAACTTGCCGAAGGACGTACGCCGGGCAGTGAAAGCGGCAGCTGTTCGCGAAAACGCGGGTACGAGCGCTGCGATGAGCCTTGATACGATTACGAATAACATTCAAATGGCGGATGAAAATATTTCTCCTATTTGCCAGGATACAGGCATGCCGACATTTAAAGTAAAAACACCAGTCGGCGTCAATCAGCTGCAAATTAAAGAAGCGATTTATGAAGCGATGATCGAAGCAACAAAAAACGGGAAACTGCGTCCGAACTCCGTTGATTCACTCACAGGTGAAAACAGCGGCAATAACCTCGGAGCAGGCACACCGGTCATTAAGTTTGAACAATGGGAAAAAGATTATATCGATGCCCGCTTAATTTTAAAAGGCGGCGGCTGTGAAAACAAAAACATTCAATACAGTCTTCCATGTGAACTCGAAGGTCTTGGAAAAGCAGGACGCGATCTTGACGGCATCCGTAAATGTGTCATGCATTCTGTCTACCAGGCGCAAGGGCAAGGCTGCAGCGCCGGATTTATCGGCGTCGGAATCGGCGGCGACCGCACGACAGGATATGAGCTCGCAAAAGAACAGCTTTTCCGCCGTGTCGATGATGTGAATCCGATTGATGATCTTCGCCAGTTGGAGGAGTATGTCATGAAGCACGCAAACGAGCTGGGAATCGGCACGATGGGATTCGGCGGTGAAACGACACTGCTTGGATGTAAAGTGGGCGTCATCAACCGTCTGCCGGCAAGCTTTTTCGTATCCGTTGCTTATAACTGTTGGGCGTTCCGCCGCCTAGGTGTGCAAATTGATATCAATACGGGCGAAATTCAAGAATGGTTTTATCAAGACGGCGAGAAAATTACGTTTGATCAGTCCAGCCAAAAAGCAGTGGAAGTACAGTCAGAAAGCCGCACAGTTACGTTAAAGGCGCCGATTACTGAAGAACAGATTCGTGAGCTGAAAGTGGGCGATGTTGTTAAAATCAGCGGCAAAATGTATACAGGCCGCGACGCCATTCATAAATATTTAACGGACCACGACGCACCAGTTGATTTAAATGGTCAAGTTATTTATCATTGCGGACCAGTTATGCTGAAAGATGAACAAGGTCAGTGGCACGTGAAAGCAGCAGGCCCGACAACTTCTATTCGCGAAGAGCCTTACCAAGGGGATATTATGAAAAAGTTCGGTATCCGTGCGGTCATCGGCAAAGGTGGAATGGGTCCAAAAACGTTGGCGGCGCTTCAAGAACATGGCGGCGTGTATTTGAATGCGATCGGCGGCGCGGCTCAATATTACGCGGACTGCATCAAGTCAGTTGAAGGCGTCGACTTAATGGAATTCGGTATTCCAGAAGCGATGTGGCACTTGCAAGTGGAAGACTTTACAGCGGTTGTAACAATGGATTCACATGGCAACAGTTTGCATGAACATGTAGATAAATCTTCTTTAGAGAAGCTGTCCCAATTTAAAGAGCCGGTATTTAGTTAATCATTTAGAAATTAGGGATAATTAAAACTGAACAGTAAAATATGGTTACACCGAAAAAGCTGACCCTAGAGTCAGCTTTTTCGGTTATAATGGTATTTGTCCTATAGGAAATTATAGATTTGCAAGGTGTGGATAACTTTGAGAATTTTGGGTCGGCGTTCAGCTCCAACGCCTAGCCCCTCGAGGTCAAATAACCTTTCCTCAATGAAGTCAAAAAGCGGACTTCTTTGAGGAAAGAACATTTGCTTGTCGGGGCTGATCAAGGCGCTTACGCTTTTGTTCTTTATATTGAGTTTTTACCGGAATTGAAAGGAAGAGGGGAATGAATCAAGAGAATAAAGCAATAAATCCTAAAGCTGTGGAAAAACAAAGTATGGGAGCAATATTGTGGCAATTAACCCGCCCGCATACATTGACGGCTTCTTTTGTACCTGTATTAATTGGCACTGTATTAGCGATGTTTTATGTCGATATCGATGTTTGGCTGTTTATGGCTATGCTCTTTTCCTGTCTATGGATTCAAATTGCGACGAATTTATTTAATGAGTATTATGACTTTAAACGTGGATTAGATACGGAAGAGTCGGTAGGCATTGGGGGAGCAATTGTCAGACATGGAATGCAGCCCCAAACGGTTTTGCGTCTGGCATTAGGTTCATATGCTTTAGCACTTATATTAGGAGTATATATATGCATGAACAGCAGTTGGTGGTTAGCGTTAATTGGGCTTGGCGGGATGATGGTTGGCTACTTGTATACAGGCGGCCCGCTTCCCATTGCCTATACACCATTCGGAGAGCTCTTTTCCGGTTTATGCATGGGGTCTTTTTTCATATTAATTTCTTTCTTTATCCAGACGGGTATGGTGAGCACACAAAGCATATTGATTTCGATTCCGATTGCAATCCTTGTAGGGGCAATAAACCTTTCCAACAATATTCGTGATATTGAAGAAGATAAAAAGGGCGGCCGAAAAACTTTGGCCATTTTGCTGGGGCATAAAAAGGCTGTTTACTTTTTAGGGTTCTTGTTTGCCGTTGCTTACGCATGGGTGATTGGGTTGGTGATATTAGACAATATTAGTCCATGGCTTTTCCTGATTTTCTTAAGTATTCCTAAACCTGTTCAAGCGATCAGAGGATTTATGGGAGACAAGGTCCCTAAGCGAACAGGTTTAGCCATGAAGGCAACCGCCCAGACGAATACATTTTTTGGTTTTCTGTTATCCGTTGGATTGTTTATTAGTTATTTTATATAAATAGCGGATATTTTCTTTGCTAAAACTGAAACTAAAGAAAAGAGCAAAGGAAGATGGTTATGAAATGGATCTTGTATGGACTGTTTGCTTCCCTTCTTTTCTTTAGTTTCGCCTATCCTGCGATGTCGGCTTCGAATCAAGCCATTCATTGGGGCTTTAAAAAAGGATCAGAAGGCCAACGAGCGGAAGCTGGGCAGGAACTCGACAAATTGCTAGCTGAAAATGGGGCTTTTTATAAAGGCAGTTCGAAAGAAAAGGTGTTGTATTTAACTTTCGATAATGGATATGAAAATGGCTATACAGCGAGCGTTTTAGATACGCTAAAAAAAGAAAAAGTGCCCGGTGCTTTTTTTATTACAGGGCATTATTTGGAAAGTGCTCCCGACCTTGTAAAAAGAATGAATAAGGAAGGGCATATTATCGGCAACCACTCATGGCATCATCCCGATTTAACACAAGTGAGTGATGAGAAATTTAAAGAAGAACTGGCGCTTGTAAAGAAGGAAACGGCCCGGCTGACGAAACAAAAAGAAATGAAGTATCTTCGTCCCCCGCGCGGCATTTTCAGCGAAAGAACGCTGAAGCTGGCAAAAGAAGAAGGTTATACGCATGTAATGTGGTCGCTTGCTTTTGTCGATTGGCATACGAACAATCAAAAAGGCTGGAAATATTCATATGACAATATTATGGCGCAAATTCACCCGGGGGCTGTGCTCCTTCTCCACACCGTTTCAAAAGATAATGCTGAGGCGTTGCCAAAAGTGATTAAAGACTTGAAAAAACAAGGATACCGTTTTGAAAGCCTGGATGATTACCGTAAAAAACAAAAACGAGCTTCTTCATAGGACTGCGCCTGCAGTCCTGTTTTTTATTCGCTTTTTCGTTATACTAAAGGGTAGAAGTGAATTTGAAGGCAAGAAAATGAGGACGTGACAAACATGAAACAAGAAAATAAAGTGAAAATAAATGTAAAGCAGACGTTTCCGCTGACAATTAAAAGAATCGGGATTAACGGAGAAGGAGTCGGTTATTTTAAACGGCAAGTTGTCTTTGTTCCGGGAGCTCTGCCAGGAGAAGAAGTGGTCGTTGAAGCAACAAAAGTCCACCCGAAGTTTGCGGAAGGAAGAATCAAAAAAATTCGCAAAGCATCACCGCATCGGACAACACCGCTATGTCCTGTTTACGAGCAGTGCGGCGGCTGTCAGCTTCAGCATTTAAAGTATGATCAACAGCTGAATGAAAAGCGGGACATTTTAATTCAGTCGCTTGAACGGCACACGAAGCTTTCCATCGATTCGCTTGATATTCGCGCGACAATCGGTATGGATGACCCATGGAATTATCGCAATAAAAGCCAGTTTCAAGTCGGAAAAAAAGAGGGGAAAGTCATTGCGGGATTGTACAGCTTAAATTCCCACAGATTGATTGACATTCCTGACTGTGCCGTACAGCAGCCGGCGATCAATCAAGTGCTCACGACTGTTAAGCAAATACTGCAGGACTTTAACATTTCGCTCTATGATGAAAAGAAAAACAAAGGATCAGTTAAAACGGTTGTTACTCGTGTCGGTATTGCTACCGGCCATATTCAAGTCGTCATCGTTACCGCCACAAATGAGCTTCCTAAAAAGCAGCTCGTGGTAGCGGAAATACAGAAACGCCTGCCGCAGGTTAAATCAATTATCCAAAATATTAACCCGAAAAAAACATCATTGATTTTTGGTGATAAAACGTTGCCTTTAGCAGGATCGGAAACGATTGAAGAGCAGCTTGAAGACTATACGTATGAATTATCGGCGCGGGCGTTTTTTCAATTGAATCCGGTGCAAACAGTGAAGCTTTATAATGAAGTGAAAAAAGCAGCGCAGTTAACAGGGGAGGAAAAAGTCGTTGATGCGTATTGTGGCTCGGGCACAATCGGCCTTTGGGTCGGCAAAGAAGCAGCGGAAATACGCGGCATGGATGTGATTGCTGAATCGATTAAAGACGCAAGAAAAAATGCAAAGAAGTTTGGCATAGATGCTGTTTATGAAGTTGGAACAGCTGAAGAATGGCTTCCTAAATGGATGAAAGAAGGATGGAAGCCTGATGTCGTCATCGTTGACCCGCCGCGGACAGGCTGTGACCAAAAATTGCTTGAGACGATCAAACAAGTGAAACCAAAACGCTTTATTTACGTTTCCTGCAACCCATCAACACTTGCTAAGGACATTAACCAGTTGGGCCACCTTTACAATATTGAATACATCCAGCCAGTCGACATGTTCCCACAGACGGCGCACGTTGAATCAGTGACATTGTTGGCGTTGAAAGTGTAGATTTGCAAAACGTATAGTGACCAATGACTGGCTCTCGCATAATCGCGTTTTAATATTATTTGCGTGAATAAACAAAATGCCTGTCACTCATAATCTGAGGACAGGCATTTATTATTCATTCCAGGGGTAATGTAGTTGACTATACTCCAAACTGGTTTAGTCGATTTTCAACGGATTCCACGACATTGTCGATGGACATGCCTTTCATGCTCACAACCGGAAAATCGAACTCGTCATTATACCCTTCATTAATTGCCCTTACCACCCCTAAATCATATCCAGAAGCATCTTCATCGGTATTGAACATCGTCACTTCATGTCCTTTTGCTTCCAAAGCTTTCTTCACGTCTTCAAATGGTTGTTCCACTGCGATTTTTGCCATCGTAAATACCCTCCATTCATCAAAAAATAAACTCACGCCATTACTTTCCCCTAAATTTTCAAAAGTATGACCCCGAAGTCTGTCTGATCCATGATCGGGAAAATGGGAGTAAAAAACTACCGACCTAAATGATGCGATTGCTGCCCGTTATTGGGGAATATAATGATATGTTTACAGGCTTTAAGCAAATATAAAAGCAGGCAGTTTCAATAACCTGTAAAAGGTTATAAAACTGCCTGCTTTTTTGTCTATCGTAAAGAACGACGCCCATTCCGCATGAAATTAATCAGACGTGATGTCTTTCTAGAGTGCCTGGCATCATCTTAAGCTGCTTTTTGAATGGAGTTAAGGTATTTTTGGCCTTTAATTGAGTCGAATCGGCCTTCCCATTTAGACATAACGACTGCCGCTAAAGAGTTACCGATAACATTAACAACTGTGCGCGCCATATCTAGAATTCGGTCGATACCAGCGATGAAGGCGAGCCCTTCGAGTGGAATACCTACGGATCCTAAAGTTGCTAATAGAACAACGAAGGATACTCCCGGTACACCAGCAATTCCTTTTGATGTAACCATTAATACTAACATTAATGTAATTTGTTGCATAATACTTAATTCAATCCCATACATTTGGGCAATGAAGATCGCCGCAAGTGCTTGATAGAGAGTAGATCCGTCTAAGTTAAATGAATAACCGGTTGGAATAACAAAGGAGACAACGTCTTTCGGGCATCCGTATTTTTCCATTTTTTCCATCACTTTTGGCAGCACTGTTTCTGAACTTGATGTTGAATAAGCTAAGATGAGCTCGTCCTTTAAAATCTTGATAAGGTGAAGAACGCTTGTACCACACATCTTTGCAATAACACCAAGTACGGCAAAAACAAAAAAGATCATTGTAGCATACACACAAATAAGTAATTTTCCAAGTGGAATTAATGACTCGACACCAAATCTCGATACAGTTACACCAATTAAAGCAAAAACGCCAAATGGAGCAAATTTCATAATTTGGTTCGTTACCCAGAACATGGCATCCGCTGTACCCTGGAAGAAAGCGAGTACTGGTTTTCCTTTTTCACCAATTGCGGCAATTCCTAATCCGAACATAACCGCAAAGAAAATGATAGCAAGCATATCTCCCTCTGCCAAAGATTGGATAATATTGCTTGGCACAATATTGACAAATGTATCTGCTAAACTGTGACTTGATACTTCTTCAGTTGTATCAACATATTGTTGAATATCGCCTTTAGCGAGCTTGGACATATCTATACCAGCACCAGGCTGGATAATATTTGCCGCGAGTAAACCGACGATAATGGCGATCGTTGTTACAATTTCAAAGTATAAAATTGTTTTTCCGCCAAGTCTTCCTAACTTCTTCATATCACCGGTTCCAGCGACACCAAGAATTAAAGTGGAAATAACAATTGGCACAACAATCATTTTAATTAGTCGAATAAAGATATCACCAATTGGCTGTAAATAAGTAGCTACTGCAGGGTTTCCGTAAAAAACAGCTCCGACAATAATCCCCAAAGTTAATCCAACAAGAATTTGATAAGCTAGACTAAATTTAAACTTTTTCATTAAGTCACCTCTCCTTGTGTATTGAAAACGCTTGCTTAATAGTTAAATCAAACATTGAAATCATTATATGGGGAAGTTATTAAATCCTACAAAATCCGACATGTTTTTGTTGAATTTTTATTCCACTGTGATAAGCAGTAAGACCCCGCCTCTTCGCTAAAAGGCGGGGTCTTACTGAATAAGAAAGGAATATAAATATGTGGCACACTTGGAAAAGGTATCTTTATTTCTTGTGAATAGATCGTTTTTAGTTTTCTTGGTATCGTCTATATTGGAAATAGTAATGACCAGCATTTCATGAAAATTGGTTAAACTTTTCTATTGTTTCAAGATACAAAACCTGAAGGAACTTTTTGATGTTAATTTTTACTTTCATCGTTTCACTGCTGTCCTTATCAATCTCTTTCATGCGTATCCTTACTTCTTGAAGTTCAAAAAAGCGTGGTGCATAATATTCAAACTTAGGGTTGGTGTAATCAATTGCACCTAATGAAGCCAAATGATTGAGCGCTGCTATAATGGCTCTACGGATACGCTGCTCAATCGATTTACTTTCTTTTTTTATATCTACGATGTCTGTTTTATTAGAAGCGGCGACGGCTTCATATAAATCCTTTAAAGGAGGCAGTAAAGTGGCAGAGTCTCTTCGATTAATTAGAAATTCCATCATCAAAACCATATCCCCGCTTCCTGCTTCTCCTATAATTCCTATATCATTTAATATCGCCAACACGATTTCTTTCACACTTTGCTGTCTTTGCGTAATTTTGGCTGATTCGATGTGGGCTAATGAATCCCTGATTGCTATTAACGAATGCTTTAGACGATATTGCTCTGTCACTTTTTTCAAAATGCTGTGTACTTCAACACGATTGATCGGCTTATGTATAAAGAACTCGACGCCTTTTTCATAAGCTTCTCCTACCATTTCTTTATTCACTATTTGAGAAATCATGATGAACTGCCCGTGAAATCCTTGCAACCTAAGCTGTTCTATCGTTTCGATCCCGTCCAGTTCAGGCATTAATAAATCAATCAAGACAAAATCAGGGCGAGTGGAAAGGATGAGCGGGAGGGACTTTGCTCCGCTTTCTGCTTCGCCTATTACCACGCCAAGTTCACCTTCAGTTATGATTTTTTCTAGCATTCTACGGCTTGCTGTATCATCATCTACAATAAAATAACGCAGCTTTATTCAACTCACTTTCTAATGTTATTGGTTGGAATTTGGATTCGAAAAATAGTCCTTTCGCTTAGTGATTCTACTTGGACTTGGCCTCCGAGAGTAAGAACAATGTCTTGTACGTGAGATAGGCCGATCCCTGTCGCAGCTACTCCATGATCGCTATATTTTGTCGTATAGCCCGGTTCAAAAATGATTGATAAATCCTCCCTTGGAATTCCTTTGCCAGAATCTCGTACAATGAAGCATGTATGTGCTGATTCCTCGAAGACGTCTAATTCAATATCGCCTTTATTTGCAATGGCTTCAACAGCATTAGCCGCGAGATTATTCAACAGGGCAAGTAGAGGGATTTGTTGATCCGTTTCGAAATCAATAGACATCGACAGGTCAAAGGTGATTTTTTTCCTTAGCAGCTCACTATACTTTTCATTCGCTGTAATCACTAAGTCAATTACATTAGAAAGCAAGATAACATCATTTCTTTTTTGTATAGATATTTTAGAGAGTCCTGAAAGAATCCGCTGTGAATCCTTTTTCACCTCGTGTATTTCTTGTGAGATGAGTAAGGCTTGAACGCTCAAATCCTGAAGGTTTTTCTTTTTTAATTTTCGATATAAATCATGGCTGGAAGCCGTGATTTGTTCAATATGGTCCATTGATTTCTGCAAATAGAGGGTTTCCGCATATAATTCGGATCCAACACTCAGCATTTCTTGCATCTGTTTCTTTTGTTCTGAAATGGTAATCGAACTGTATAGACCTACGACAAAGTAGCTGCGGAATAAAGCCACTCCGCATAATAATGCCCATTCTTGAAAGCCTAAGTTAGCATGATTTAACAGCCAATAGCGCAAAAGGTGCTCCGTACCGTTCCCTATAAATTCTAACCCGGCAGCGAAAGCTCCTAAAATAAATGGAAAGGTTTTATACTTTTCGATTTTTATGACACTAAATCCAAGTGAAAACAAAAAATAAAATAGAAAAGCAGGCAGATGATTTTTTAAGCTTGTCCAAAAAGGAATGGCATCGATCATCATATCTCCAAACAAGCGAAAACAAACGACTGTCATACCAGTGATGAATCCTGTTCGGAAAAAAGACGCTGGAGGCCGAATGAGAATAAGCAGAAAAAAAGTGATACTTCCTAATCCGAAGCGGAAAGCCTCCCCATTGAAAGGAATCACTTTAATTTCGCTAGCGATAGCAGTCAATAGGGCAGTAAGAACCAATGATAATCCATCAGTTCTGTTAAAATGTTTATTGATAAAATTATGTGCAGAAAACATCTATTTCTCCTAGTTTAGACATATAGGCGAATCTCCTTTATATAAAAAACAACTTTATTATAATTGAATGGCGGAACAAAAGGAATTTATTTGAGAAATCATGTTACATTTCAATTCTGAATTCATAGCCACAAAAAGAAAAACCGCCAACTCCCGGCGGTTTTCTTTTTATGAACGTTTATTGATCGATTTTGAATGAAGATGATTGTTTATGATTGAAAATAATTGATTTTGCTTTTGTTTTATCCTATTATAAAAATATAAAACGATGTTGCTCAAAGAGGTGAACGAAGATTGTTAACGGAAGAGAGGCATCAACTCATTTTGCAGCTGCTGCAGGAGAAAGAAGTAAGGAAGCTTCAGGAGTTTGTGGAAGCGACCGGTTCTTCTGAATCAACGATTAGAAGAGACTTGAGCCAACTGGAAGAGGGAAAAAAGCTGATCAGGGTGCATGGCGGAGCGTCGCTCGTGAAGCAAAAGCGATTGGAACCGAGCATGACTGAAAAATCGCTGCAGTACGCAGAGGAAAAAAAGCATATTGCGGAGTATGCAGCGAGCCTGATCCGAAAAGGTGATTGCATTTATTTGGACGCTGGGACGACGACGCTGGAAATGATTCCTTTTTTAGAAGGAAAAGAGATAACGGTTGTTACAAATGGCATGACTCATGTGGACGCGTTAGGTGAAAGAGGAATACAAACATTTGTTACGGGCGGCTTTTTGAAAGCGAATACAAGAGCGCTGATCGGCCAGGGTGCTCTTCACGGATTGAGGCAATACAGCTTCGATAAAAGCTTTATTGGTGTGAATGGTATTCACCTGGACTTTGGATTTACCACACCTGATCCGGAAGAAGCACTGATCAAGAGGACAGCGATAAACCAGTCACAAGAATCATTCGTAATAGCTGATCAATCCAAATTTAATGAAACGGCATTTGCACAAATTGCAGAGTTGAATAAAGCCGTGATTATAACGAACTGTGTGGAAGAAGAAGTTCTTCATTCGTATAGCAAAATAACAAGAGTGAAGGAAGTGAGAGCATGATTTATACGTGTACGTTAAATCCGGCGATTGATTATATTGTCAAACTTGACCACTTTGAGCCGGGAGGATTGAACCGGGCTGTGGACACGGCCAAATTTGCAGGCGGAAAAGGCATTAATGTTTCAAGAGTGCTCACTCGTCTCGGGGCAGAAAATACAGCACTCGGCTTTCTTGGCGGCTTTACAGGTGACTTTATTTTGAATGAACTTGATCAAGAAGGCATTCGGCATCAATTTATTCGAGTGGCAGAAGACACACGGATTAATGTGAAATTAAAAGCAGGAACAGAAACAGAAATAAACGGACAAGGACCGGCCATTACACAGGAGGAAGCAGACCGGTTTACTGCGTTAATCGAGCAGTTAAATGAAGGGGATGTGCTTCTGCTGGCAGGAAGCGTCCTTTCTTCTTTATCTGAAGATTATTACGTACAGCTGATGGAGATAGCGAAAGACCGCGGTGTAAAAACAGCTGTTGATACGAGCGGTCCGATGCTGAAGAAGCTGCTTGACTACAAGCCGTTTTTCATTAAGCCGAATCACCATGAATTAGGCGAACTATTTCAAACGACTGTCGACTCAAAAGAACAAGCTGTCAAGCTGGCGAAAAAGTTAGTAGCCGAAGGGATTGAAAATGTGATCGTGTCGATGGCTGGTGAAGGCGCTTTGTTAGTAAGTGAGGATATGGTTTTAGCGGCCAAACCGCCAAAAGGTGAAGTAAAAAACTCGGTTGGCGCAGGGGATTCAATGGTGGCAGGGTTTTTAGCGCGGTATGCAAATGGAGATTCTTTAGAAGAAGCTTTCCGCTACAGTGTGGCTGCCGGAAGTGCGACCGCCTTTTCTGAGGATTTGTGTACGAAAGATAAAGCAGAACAGCTATCTTCCCAAGTTCAAATTTTAACAATGGAATAGGAGGGGAATTATGATGAATATTACAGATTTACTGACGAAAGAGACGATGATCATTGACCTTCAATCGACTGATAAGGCTTCTGTCATTGACGAACTCGTTGAAAAACTAGCTCAAGCAGGCCGATTAAATGATAAACAACAATATAAAGAAGCCATTTTAGCGCGCGAAGCTCAAAGCACAACGGGAATTGGTGAAGGGATTGCGATTCCCCATGCAAAAACAGGCGCAGTGAAAACGCCGGCGATTGCTTTCGGCCGTTCAAAGGCAGGCATTGACTATGAAGCGCTGGACGGACAGCCGAGTCATCTTTTCTTTATGATTGCCGCGCCAGAGGGAGCAAATGATACCCATTTGGAAACGTTATCCCGTTTGTCCTCTTTCTTGATGGACCCGGGCTTTCGCCAAAAGCTGGATGCAGCGCAGATAGAGGAAGATGTTCTTGCTGCCATCAATGAAATGGAGCGCGGAGGAGAAGAAGAGGAAAGCGCACCTGGAGCAGAAGCAGCTTCGTCAAAAGGCAAAGTGCTCGCTGTCACCGCCTGTCCGACAGGCATTGCCCATACGTATATGGCGGCTGACGCGCTAAAAGCAAAAGCGAAAGAAATGGGCGTCGATATTAAAGTTGAAACGAATGGGTCAAGTGGTGTGAAAAATGGGCTGACTGCACAGGATATTGAAGAAGCAGCTGCCATTATCGTCGCTGCCGATAAACAAGTAGAAATGAACCGCTTCAAAGGCAAACATGTGATTCAAGTGCCTGTTGCACAGGGAATTCGTAATTCTGAGCAATTGATTACAAAAGCTGTCAATCAGGACGCGCCTGTTTTTAAAGGCGACAGTTCAAGCAGCAGCGAACCGGGCGGTACAGAAAAGAAAGAACGCATAGGCGGCTTTTACAAACATTTAATGAGCGGTGTATCCAATATGCTTCCGTTTGTCGTCGGCGGCGGGATTTTGATTGCCCTTTCGTTTATCTTTGGTATACATGCGGCTGATCCCGAACACGCGACTTACAATCCAGTTGCAAAAGCGTTAATGGATATTGGCGGTGGCAGCGCCTTTGCTTTAATGATTCCTGTCCTCGCAGGTTTTATTGCGATGAGTATCGCGGACCGTCCGGGCTTTGCTCCGGGTATGGTCGGCGGTTTGATGGCAGCTAATGGGGATGCTGGCTTTCTCGGCGGATTAATCGCAGGGTTTCTTGCTGGTTACATTGTATTGGGCGTGAAAAAAGTGCTCAGTCATTTGCCGCAGTCACTTGAAGGTTTGAAACCGGTGTTGCTTTACCCGGTGTTTGGTATTCTCATTACCGGTTTGATCATGATGTTTATCGTTATTGAACCAGTGAAAGCATTGAATACAGGAATCACGAGCTTTCTTTCTGGTATGGGAACTGGCAATCTCGTTCTTCTTGGGCTCTTGCTCGGCGGCATGATGGCGGTTGATATGGGGGGGCCGATCAATAAAGCAGCTTTTACATTTGGCATCGCGATGATTGATGCTGGTAATTTTGCCCCGCATGCAGCTATTATGGCCGGCGGAATGGTGCCGCCGCTCGGGCTTGCTCTTGCCACAACGATCTTCAAAAAGAAATTCACCCAGCAAGAACGGGAAGCGGGAAAAACTTGTTACGTGATGGGAGCGTCCTTTATTACAGAGGGAGCGATTCCATTCGCAGCAGCCGACCCTGGCCGCGTCATTCCAGCCGCTGTCGCGGGTTCAGCTGTAGCCGGCGCACTCACGATGATGTTTGGCATCGGCTTGCCGGCTCCGCATGGAGGGCTTTTCGTCTTCCCGATTGTCCAGGGCAGTGCGCTTCTTTACTTGCTCGCCGTGATCATCGGCGCGCTCGTGACAGCTTTTACAGTGGGGCTTTTGAAAAAAGAAATCAAATAACTATCATTTATTAAAACGTATAAAGTATAAACTTATCGCTCCTTCCACGAAAGACGAATGTGGAAGGATTTTTTTATGTTATTTTTTGCTATAATAAATGTCAGCTCGTTTTCGGCTCGAAAATTGCTCTTCAAAAAATAAAGTACAAGAGGCTGTCCCATGAGTGCCTGTTTTTTTTGGGGGATGGTCCCCTTTTTATGTTTCAAAATTAAAAAGACAAAGGAAAGATGGGGATAAAATGAAAGCGGTAAAAGCATTTCCGGCTGGAGTGGCAGCCGTGCAATGGGTCTTTTTTATTTTTGCCAATACGATTGTCGTGCCGGTTTCAATTGGTATGGCCTTCGATTTGTCCGCAGCGGAAGTGGCGATGACACTTCGCAGCTCACTCATTTTCACAGGCATTGCCTGTGTATTGCAAGGGCTGTGGGGGCATCGATATCCGTTAATGGAAGGACATTCAGGGCTAATGTGGGGATTGCTTCTGAATTTAAGTGCATCAGCCTCTGCGCTCGGTATGGACTTCCAGACGATTGGCGGCGGCATTGCTTCCGGCATTTTGGCTTCGGGGGCATTGATGCTGATTGTTGGTTTATTCGGATTAGCTAAATGGGTGACGAAGATATTTACGCCAATGGTCATGAGTGTGTACTTATTTTTGCTTTCAGTGCAGCTTATTTTTATTTTTTTTACCGGCATGCTGAAGCTAACGCCGGCAGGAACAGTAAATGTGCCGGTCAGCTTGCTATCCGTCGGTATTGTTTTGCTCGTCACCGTGCTGAAGATTAAAGGGAAGGGAGCGGTCAGCAATTTTTCTATTTTGATCGGTATTGTAACCGGCTGGGGAATATACAGTCTTCTTTTTCCAGCGGATACAGCCCTTACTGCCAGCAGCCATTCATTCTCCTTTTTTCCTTTAGGAGCACCGAATTTACAATGGGGCATTATTTTAACTACCTTTATCGCCGGCGTACTGAACATGAGCAATACCATTGCTTCTATTCAAGCTGCGGCGCGTTTATTTAAGGAAGAGCCGGCAGCGGACCGGTTTAACCGCTCGCTTTCGCTGACTGGCTTGTATACAGCTGCCGCTGCTTTTCTAGGTCTCGTGCCGTATGCGCCTTTTACTTCCACGATCGGCTTTCTTGAAAGCACGCGCATTCTCGACCGAATTCCATTTTTAATTGGAGGCGCCCTGTTTAGTGTGCTTGGACTCATTCCGGCTGCCGGCTCTTTTTTTGCAACGATGCCTGTCACAGTCGGTAACGCTGTTTTATTTGTTGCGTATCTACAGCTATTTGGGACGGCACTGCAGTCCATTCAAGGAACGTTATTTAATTCAGATACGATTTTCCGAATCGCTTTGCCAGTTCTTGCTGGCATCAGCTTAATGACGGTTGATCCCGCTATTTTCAGCCAGCTGCCTATTTACATACAGCCGCTTCTTTCTAATGGATTAATCATGGGGGTTCTGTTGTCGATCGTCCTGGAGCTATCTGTTAAATGGGAACAGTACAATAAAGCCGGATTGCATGAAAAATAAGAAAAGAACTCTTTCCACAGTTTATTCACAACCTGTGGATAACATTTTCCACATGTTACGATAAAAAATATATTGAAAAAATAAAAGTTTATTTAAAATATCCACATTATCCACAACTTGTGGATATTATTGTGCACAACTATAGATAAATGTCTTTTAAACCTTATTTAATATTCAGAATTTGAAAAAACGGACTTTTTCCTTTATCTCCTCCGTGGAATAATGGCTTTTTAATACAGTACCTTCTCCAGGGAGAAACAAAATACTTTCATATGATAAAGTAAAGCAAGAGAGGTGATACACGTGGGAGTCATTACAAAAATCTCCCTTCAGCAAAAATTGAAGGATCGTTATAACATCTTTATAGATGAGCAGTATGCTTTCAGTGTGGACGAGTCAGTACTCATTCAATCCGGTTTGAAAAAAGGAATGGAACTGACAGAAAAAGAGGCGGACGCTATTGTTCAACAGGATGCCGTCCGTAAAGGGTTGAATGCAGCGATTCAATTTTTATCAATTCGGATGAGAGCTGAAAAAGAGGTGAGAGATTATCTGGCCAAGAAAGAAACGGAAACGGAAGCCATCGAAGAAATTATCCACTCCCTTTACCGGCTGAGTTATTTAGATGATACCCAGTTTGCCGAAGCGTATACGAAAACTCAAATCAACACATCAGATAAAGGTCCGAAAGTGATTGAGCGAGAATTGAAAGACAAAGGGATCAATGAGTCGATAATAGAAGAGACGATGGGAGAGTTCGATCTCAGCCTTCAATTTGAAAAGGCCTCAAAGCTTGCGGAGAAATATAGGAAGAAATATAGCAAGGAATCAGCCGTTATTCAGAAGCAGAAAATAGAGCAGGCGCTAGCAAGAAAAGGTTATGGCTGGAGTGTGATTCAGGAAGCGCTGGCTGAATCAAAGCCGGAAGAAGATGAAGAAGAACAATTGGAAGCTCTCATGCATCAGGCAGAAAAAGCGCACCGCCGGTACAGTAAGTTTTCCGGCGGTGAATATAAACAAAAGATGAAGCAGACGCTTTACCGAAAAGGCTTTTCGATCAGCGATATTGAACGGGCAATAGAGAAGCTGCAGGAAGAGTAGTCATTACGTTTCAATAATAATTTCTAATTTTTCTTCTGCTTCCTCAACGATTTTTTCAGCGATTTTTATAGGAAGCGGCAGTCCCGACGGATCTTTTACGTAATCAGAGTCGTCCCAAAAAGGAGTATTCATACCGCCCATATAAGCGGCCACAAAGCGCAGACTGCTGTCTTCAAATTCTTTTTGAAGGCTTTCTGTAAAACCGCGCAATGCAAATTTACTGGCGCAATAAATGGCTTCGTGCTTCTTCCCGCGCAGTCCGGCTGTAGAGATAATGTTGATCACCATGCCGGATTCTTTCAACAGCGGCAGAAAAGCTTTCGTCATTAAAATGGGAGCATAGACGTTCGTGGCAAATGTCGTTTCGATGTCTGCCAGGCTGACAGCAGGAAAGGGACCGAAAATTCCTACTCCGGCGTTATTAATTAAAAGGTCAATTTTTTTTTCGTCTGCCTGAAACTTATCAGCTAATTTATCCGCAGCATCTGCCTGCTGTAGATCAAGCGGGTAAATTGTTGCTTCACCGCCAGCTGCTTCAATGTCTCTTCTGGCTTCAGTCAACTTGTCAGCATTGCGGCCGATTAAGTGAATATGGAAACCTTTTTGGCTATAAATGTTAGCGAGTTCTTTTCCGAGTCCGGAAGCACCGCCAGTAATTAAACAATTTTTCAAGGGAACCATCCTTTCTGCTTTCTTATTCGATGCTATTTCACTATACTGAAGGAAAAAAGGGTGTGCAACTATTGGAAACAGAGAAGCGCTACAGTGACATGACAGAGTTTGAATTGCAGCAGGAAATCGGAAGGCTGAAAGAAAAAGCACGTAAAGCAGAACAGCTCGGCATCGTAAATGAATTTGCCGTTTTAGAAAGAAAAGCCTTAATGGCAGAAGCGTATTTAATGAATCCTGATGATTTTACTCCCGGAAAAATGTATGAGATTAAAGGAGATCCCGGCACGTATTTTAAGATTGATTATATGAACGGTGTCTTTGCCTGGGGCTGCCGAATTGACGGCGATGGCAAAGAAGAAGGATTGCCAATTTCAATGCTGCAACTTTAATCATAAATAAATGAAAAAGGGCGGATACGATGGAAGAAACCTTTGAACGGCTGACAAACCTTTTACTAAGCAAAAATGAAAGTTTATCGCATGCTCGGGCCCGAACGTGGGTCGAGCTTTTGTGGGAAGATTTCGAAGCGACTTACGCAAAAGCCGGCTATGACTATCAAGGCAAAGCAATGACTGAAAAAGTCGTCCGGCAATGGCTCGAAAACTACGGAAGCCGGCTCCATGAATTTGCCGGCCGCAACCCGAAATACAGTCACCTGCTCAATGATGAAAATGATTTGACCCATTAATAAAGCCCGCCGATCGGCGGGTTTTTGTTTTTAATTAGATTCAGGGACAAATGTGAGTTTTTTTCGCAGCTTTTCTTCACTGAAGATCCAGCCGGTGTATGAGCCGATTATGTTGTAGTCAAGATCGAGCTGGACAACGGCAACAAAAGGGTAATAACCGTTGTTGCGGTAGCGAAGGTCAATAAATTTTACTTCAAAACAGTCGTTATACTCAGCCAATTCCCACCGGTACACAGGGGAAAAGTGAAGAAAGGCTGCCAGGTTGGCATTTTTTTTCGCTGCCTGAAACAGATCCGTATCGGGTACTTTTACCCGTTTGTATTTATCAAGAATCGTCACTGAGCGCTTGTAGCCGCGGGCAACGTAAAAGTGAGTTGGCGATTTAACGGCAATTCTCCACAAGTGGAATCGCATCGTAGGCGCAATAATAATTTCTTCTGAATCCGGTATCAGTCTTCTAACAGAGTTTCTAATTGCACCTTGCATTTGAAAACGCAGTATATAGTACCCAATTAAAATTAAGTATATGACGATAAAGGTGTAGCCGGGATGGAAATCCATAATCCATAGCACAAGTCCGACCGCATGCATAAAGAAAATGAACGGATCGAATGTATTAATCACTCCAAGAGCAACCCACCTGGATGAAAAAGGGCGAAGCGCCTGGGTGCCGTATGCGTTAAAAATATCAACGAATACATGGAGGAACACGGCAAACTGTGTCCACAGCCATAAATGAAGCAAATTGCTTCCCGGGAATAACAAGTAAATCACACCAGTAATGAGCAAAGGCCATAAAAGGACGGCTGGTATAGAGTGTGTCGCTCCCCGATGATTGCGTATATAGACAGCATTGTTCCGAAGCTTTAAAATTGTATCTATGTCAGGGGCTTGCGAACCGATGACAACCGCAGACATAACTGCATATTTTGTCATTGGCTCCGCGGCAACGGCAGGATCAAGCGTCGCCAGTCCTCCCAGCGCAAATCCCATTACAATATGAGTTCCAGTATCCAAATGCGTACCTCCTTTTACAGGATGTGGATGGCAGTCGTTTTAGTTCTACTTTTTATTATTCCCTGTCTGGCTTTAATTTTAACATTAACGGAGGTATGATGTGAATTTTCCATCGCTTAATAACATAGAAAAAGTAAACACAGCGCAATTTCAACGTGATTTACTTAACTGGTACGAAGAAGAAAAGCGTGATTTACCGTGGAGAAAAGATCAAGATCCCTATAAAATATGGGTGTCGGAAATCATGCTGCAGCAAACGAGGGTAGATACAGTCATCCCGTATTTTGAACGCTTTATTGATCAGTTTCCAACGATCGAAACGCTGGCAGAAGCAGAAGAGGAAGCTGTGCTGAAAGCGTGGGAAGGTCTTGGGTATTATTCGCGGGTGCGCAATTTACAGGCAGCTGTCCGCGAAGTACATGAACAGTATGGCGGGCAAGTGCCAAATACGAAAGAGGAAATTTCTTCTTTAAAAGGAGTGGGACCCTATACGAGCGGTGCCATCTTAAGCATTGCTTACGGGATTGCCGAGCCAGCTGTTGACGGCAATGTAATGCGCGTAATCTCCCGCATTCTTTCTATTTGGGAAGATATCGCAAAAGCTTCTTCTAGAAAAGTTTTTGAAGAAGCCATCCGGCAAATGATTTCAAAAGAAGATCCTTCCTCATTCAACCAGGCGTTAATGGAACTAGGCGCTTTAATTTGCACGCCCACTTCGCCGTCTTGCCTTCTGTGCCCGGTGCGGGAGCATTGCGGCGCTTTTCATGAAGGAGCCGTACTTGAACTGCCGGTCAAAACGAAAAAGAAAAATATGCGGCATGTTCATTTGGCAGCAGCTGTTCTTACAACAGAGAAAGATGAAGTCATCATTCAAAAGCGGCCGGAAAGCGGATTGCTTGCGAACCTTTGGGAATTTCCGAATACAGAGCTAAGCGGCATGGGAAACCCTAAAGTCGAATTGGAGCTTTTTTTAAAGAATGAATACGGACTTGATGTCAGTTTAGAGCCCGAGTCATTCGCAAAAATCCAGCACGTGTTTTCTCATTTAACGTGGGACATTGATGTGTATAAAGGAAGCATACCCGCTGACAGGCCCCAAAAAGAAAGAAGCCTGCTCGTGCAAGCGGGGGAGGTAGAGGAGTACGCCTTTTCCGTTTCCCATCAGAAGATCTGGAAAAAAGCGAGAGGTGGGAAAAAGTAATACCTTTTATTCGTTTATTGTTTGTTCATTGAAGAGAAAGTACAATTTAATTGAACAATACGAAAGGGGAAATATGAATGGAACAAAAAGTGGCATTAGTAACCGGCAGCAGCCGCGGCGTTGGCAAGCAAATTGCCCTCGAACTGGCTAAGAACGGGTATGACATCGTAATCAATTATGCGCGGAGTAAAACAGCTGCGCTTGAAACAGCAGAAGAAATCAAGCAATTGGGCCGAAAAGCACTAGTAGTTAAGGCTAACGTCGGTGACGTGGAAAAAGTGAGAGCGATGTTTGCGGAAATAAAGGAAACATTTGGACGGCTCGATGTTTTAATTAATAACGCTGCTTCCGGTGTGCAACGGCCGATTATGGAGCTGGAAGAAAAGCATTGGGACTGGACGATGGACATTAACAGCAAAGCCCTATTGTTTTGTTCTCAAGAGGCAGCCCGGCTCATGGCAAAAACAGGCGGCGGCAGCATCGTCAGCATCAGTTCATTAGGTGCGATCCGCTATTTGAAAAATTACACGGCAGTTGGTGTGTCTAAAGCGGCCGTTGAAGCGCTGACAAGATATTTGTCGGTAGAACTTGCTGAAAAAAACATTGTAGTCAATGCCGTTTCAGGCGGAGCGATTGATACGGAAGCACTGAAACACTTTCCTAACCGCGAGGAAATATTGGAAGATGCGAGAGTGAATACACCTGCAGGAAGGATTGTCCACATAGAAGACATCGTACATACAGTGATGTTTTTAATTTCAGAAGGTGCTTACATGATTCGGGGCCAAACGATCATCGTTGATGGCGGACGCTCGCTGTTAGTTTGAAAATTTTCAAAAGGCGGGATAATTTTTTTCCTCCCGGGGCAAATTAGTTCTTGTGGAGGTGATAATGATGAGAAATCAACCAAACAACAAACAAAAAACAGCTGCAGGTACTGATGTAAATGAAGTAAGACAACGTAACGCTGCTTCTGCTGCGGGACAAGGCGCACAGCAAAATGCTGCTTTTGGTACGGAGTTTGGGGCTGAAACAGATGCCCAGCAAGTAAGACAACAAAACGCTCAAGCTGAAGCTCGTAAAAACAAGGCTTCCAGAAACAGCTAAGGCTCTCGTTTCAACAATTGCCAACACAAAGGAAGAGGCTGTCGCGGATGACAGCCTCTTTTCTTATTTCCTATATGCTCAACGTTCGCCATGTGTCTGGGATGCCGGCAGCATCTTCGCTCTTTTCTTCTCTCCCATCTCTTTTGTTTCAATTTCAAGTTTAAATCGTTATAATAGTGGAATATAAACGTTTTATTTGTATTCATATAGGAAAAAGTAAAGGCAAATAGCTTGGAATGAAAGTAGGGGGAAATTATGGCGATTCCCACAGAAGGTGAATCCATCCAAATCCATAGTTACAAGCATGATGGGCATATTCATCGTGTTTGGGAAGAGACCATAGTCTTGAAAGGAACGAATAACCTTGTGATCGGCGGCAACGACCACACGATTGTCACAGAATCGGATGGACGGACATGGGTTACAAGGGAGCCGGCTATCTGTTATTTCCACGCTAGGCAGTGGTTTAATGTGATTGGCATGCTGAGAACAGATGGCATCTATTATTATTGTAATATTAGTTCTCCATTCGTATATGATCAGGAAGCGCTCAAATATATTGACTATGATCTCGATGTGAAAGTGTTTCCGGATATGTCTTATATTTTGCTGGATGAGGATGAGTATGAACAGCACAGCAGAAGAATGAACTACCCGGAAGTTATCGATAAAATTTTAAGGCGAAATGTTGATCATTTGATTCATTTAATCCGCCAGCGGCAAGGGCCGTTTTCGCCAAATTTTATTGATAAATGGTATGGAAAGTATTTGACGCACCGACGCTGACATCTCGATAGAAAGAGACGGCGCCTGTTGAGTTTTCAACAGGTTTTTTCTTATTTAAAACAAAAGGGGGAAGCAGATTGAATGTAATAAAACGCTATATGGAATTTGTTAAACCGTACAGGTGGCAAATTATTGGTACGCTGATGATCGGCATTATAAAATTTGGCATTCCGCTGTTGATTCCTATTTTAATTAAGTATGTCATTGATGACATCATCGGAAGCGGCGTGATGACAACGGCGCAAAAACAAGAAAAGCTGCTCATCGTTATTGGCGGCATGCTCGTTTTGTTTGCCGTTTTGCGTCCGCCGATTGAATATTATCGGCAATATTTTGCTCAATGGACCGGCAGCAAAATTCTTTATGATATACGTGACCGTTTATTTTCTCATATTCAAAAGCTCAGCTTTAAATATTATGCAAATACACGGGCCGGGGAAATTATCTCGCGAATTATTAATGATGTGGAACAAACGAAAAACTTCGTAATCACCGGGCTGATGAACGTCTGGCTTGACGGTGCGACCATCGTTATTGCGGTTATTATCATGTCGACGATGGATGTGAAATTAACGATCGTGTCGCTCATTGTTTTTCCTTTTTATGCATTGTCTGTCCGCTATTTTTTTGGCAATTTGCGCAAGTTGACGAGAGTCCGTTCCCAGGCGCTCGCAGAAGTGCAGAGCTATTTGCATGAGCGAGTACAGGGGATGTCTGTCATTAAAAGCTTTGCGATTGAAGACTATGAACAGACTCAATTTGAAGCGCAAAATATAAACTTTTTAACGAAAGCGCTCGACCACACGAGGTGGAACGCAAAAGCGTTTGCAGTTGTGAATACGATTACAGACATTGCTCCGCTTCTCGTAATTGGGTATGCCGGGTATCAAGTCATCCACGGCCAATTAACAGTTGGAACGATGGCGGCTTTTATTGCTTATATTGACCGGTTATACAGTCCGTTGCGCAGACTTGTCAACTCTTCGACGACGATGACGCAGGCGATCGCCTCTATGGACCGGGTGTTCGAACTGCTCGATGAATCATACGATGTGACAGATAAAAAAGGCGCTATTGGCATTAAGGAAGTGAAAGGGCATATATTATTTGATCGCATCAGTTTCGCTTATGATAACAAGGAAGAAGAAGTGCTCCGTGATATTCAGCTTGACGTGAAAGCAGGAGAGACAGTGGCGCTTGTTGGCATGAGCGGCGGTGGTAAATCTTCGCTTGTCGGCTTGATTCCGCGTTTTTATGATGTAACAGCCGGCCGGATTTTACTGGATGGTACGGATATTCGCGAATTTAAGGTTCGCAGTTTAAGAGATCAAATCGGGATGGTGCTTCAGGACAATATATTATTTAGTGAATCGGTTAAGATGAATATTTTACTCGGAAAGCCGAATGCAACGGAAGAAGAAGTGATCGCAGCTGCAAAAGCAGCGAATGCCCATGATTTTATCATGAATCTTCCTCAAGGGTACGATACGAAGGTGGGCGAAAGAGGCGTGAAGCTGTCCGGCGGCCAGAAGCAGCGGGTAGCGATCGCCCGGGTGTTTTTAAAAAATCCGCCGATTCTCATATTGGATGAAGCTACGTCTGCTTTGGATTTGGAGAGCGAACACTTAATTCAAGGAGCAATGGAAAAACTGGCGAAAGACCGGACCACTTTTATTGTAGCGCATCGTTTATCTACGATTACTCATGCCGATCGCATTGTCTTAATTGAGCATGGTCAAATAGTGGAAAGCGGCACGCATGATGAATTAATGAACAAAAAAGGTGGATATCACCGTCTTTTCCAAGTGCAGCAACTAGATAATTAAGTGAAGCCTGAAGGCCTATTCTTCAGGCTTTTTTATATTTAAATAATATTTTCTGAAAAATTGAATAGACATTCAATTTATAAATTGTTACAATATTTTTAAAATTAGGTAAATAAAAAGTGTGATAATCAACATAGGGTTGGAAGGGGGATAAGGTATGGTTACTCCTGTGCTGGATGTAAAAAAGTTAAAAACTTCATTTTTTACTGATGATGGACTGCTGACAGTAGTGAATGAAGTAAGTTTCCACATAAATGCGGGGGAGGTTCTTGGCATAGTCGGTGAATCAGGATGCGGAAAAAGCGTCACCTCTTTATCGGTTATGGGTCTCGTGCCTGCTTTAACAAGCAAGGTAGAAGGGGAGATTTTATACAAAGGGGAGAACTTGGCTCAAGCTTCCGAAAAGCGGATGCGCCAAGTGCGCGGCAATGAAATCGCGATGATCTTCCAGGAGCCGATGACGAGTTTGAATCCATTATTTACAATAGGCAGCCAACTAATGGAAGCCATTCGCTTGCATAATAAAAAATTATCCAAAAAAGAGGCAAAACAGCAAGCTGTTACCATGTTGAAAAAAGTCGGGCTGCCTCGTGCAGATGAGCTCATAAACGAATATCCGCATCAATTATCGGGAGGGATGAGGCAGCGCGTCATGATTGCGATGGCGATGATTTGTAACCCGCAAATACTGATTGCGGACGAGCCGACAACTGCTTTGGATGTAACGATTCAGGCACAAATTTTGGAATTAATGAAGAAATTGAATGAAGAAACAGATACAGCGATTTTAATGATTACTCATGACCTCGGTGTTGTAGCTGAAATTTGTCAGCGGGTTGTCGTTATGTATGCCGGAAAAGTAGTAGAAGAAGGCACGGTGGAATCTATTTTTAAAAAACCGTCCCATCCTTACACGAAAGGCTTGATTCAATCCGTTCCGGACATGCGCCAGAAAAAAGAGCGGCTGTTTTCGATACCGGGCAATGTGCCAAAGCCGGGGAGTTTGCCTATCGGCTGCCAATTTGCTCCGCGCTGCAGCTACGCCCATGAGAAATGTCTGAAAGAAACGCCATATTTGAAAGCGCTGTCAATTGAACAAAAAGTCCGCTGCTGGCTGTATGAAGATGAAAAGGAGTCTATCGTATGACAGAGGCTTTATTAAAGGTGGAAAACTTAAAAAAATCTTTTCCAATCCACGGCGGTTTGTTTGGACGCCAAGTAGGCGAAGTGAAAGCTGTGGACGATATTTCTTTTTTTATAAAAAAAGGTGAAACACTCGGTCTTGTTGGTGAAAGTGGCTGTGGCAAATCAACGACCGGCCGCATGCTTCTCCGGCTGCTTGAACCGACGGAAGGAACAATCCATTTCGATGGACAGGACTTGACGAAGCTGTCAAAGGAAGCGATGAGAAAGATGCGCAAAGAAATCCAAATGGTATTCCAGGATCCATTTGCTTCGCTGAATCCACGGCATACAGTGGAGAAAATCCTTGAAGAGCCGCTTATTGTTCATGGAGTGAAGGATAAAGGGGTACGTAAAAAGCGCGTCCGCGAACTGCTGGAAACAGTCGGATTGAACAGCTGGCATGCGAAGCGCTATCCGCATCAGTTTTCGGGCGGACAGCGGCAGCGCATCGGCATTGCGAGGGCGCTTGCGGTCCATCCGAAGCTGATCATCGCCGATGAACCCGTCTCTGCTCTTGATGTATCGATTCAAGCACAAGTATTAAATCTGCTGCAGGATTTGCAAAAAGAATTCGGGCTCACTTATTTATTCATTGCCCATGACCTGGGTGTTGTGCGCCATATTAGCGACCGCGTCGGTGTCATGTATTTAGGGCAAATGATGGAGCTTGCGGACAGTGAATCTCTGTATGAATCACCGAAACATCCGTATACGGAGGCGTTGCTGTCAGCTGTGCCGATCCCGGATGTTGATTCTAAACAAGAAAGGATCGTTCTTAAAGGAGACGTGCCGAGTCCGGCGAACGCGCCGGCAGGCTGTCCGTTCCATGCGCGCTGCCCGAAAGGAATGGAAGTATGTGCTTCTGTCCGGCCGGCCTTTAAGGAAGTGGAACGAGGTCATTACGCTGCTTGTCATTTATATGACTGACAGCCGTAATTATAAATTTAGAGATATGAGGGGGAAGGGAAATGAAGAAAAGGATTCTGGGCATGTTGTCACTTCTGTTAGTGCTGTCTATGGCGCTGATTGGCTGTTCATCAAACTCAACGAATGGAGGAGGCGGTAACTCAGAGGGCGGCGGAACATTGATTTATGGCCGCGGTGGAGATGCAGTCAAGCTTGATCCAGCTGTTGTTACAGATGGGGAATCATTAATTATAGCTGAACAAGTGTTTGAAACTCTCGTAAACTTTGATAAAGAAACGACGGATATTGTCCCGGGCCTTGCGAAGAAATGGGACATTTCTGAAGATGGTTTAACTTATACTTTTGAACTTGAAGAAGGTGTCAAGTTCCATGACGGCACGGATTTCAATGCAGAAGCAGTTGTTAAAAATGTAGAAAGATGGCTGACGAGCAATGATGAAGCAACATTTGCTTACTTTGCTTCTCAATTCGGCGGCTTTAAAGGCAGTGAAACCGCGATCATTAAAGAAGTAAAAGCTGATGGAGAAAATAAAGTTGTCTTTACACTTAACAAACCGCAAGCTCCATTTTTAAAGAACTTGGCGATGTCGCCATTCGCTATTTCCAGCCCGGCAGCGATTGAAAAACATGGGGACAAATACGGTGAAAATCCGGTTGGAACAGGTCCATTTAAGTTTGAAAGCTGGAAACGCAACGATACTATCACTCTAGTAAAAAATGAAGAATATCGACAAAAAGACGAACCGAAAGTCGATAAACTGATTTTTAAAGTAATCGCGGATAACTCCGCCCGTTTAAATGCATTAATTAAAGGAGAAGTTGATTTAATTGACGGTTTAAATCCGAGTGATGCTGCCAAAGTAAAAGGTGACAAAAATCTGCAGTTGTTCGAACGACCTTCTATGAACGTTGGCTATCTTGGCTTTAACGTAGAAAAAGAGCCGTTCAACAATCCGAAAGTCCGCCAGGCATTAAATCACGCAGTGAATAAAGAAGCTTTAATTGAAAACTTCTACGAAGGTACAGCAAAACCGGCGAAAAATCCAATGCCGCCGACTCTTAACGGCTACAATGATGAAGTGAAAGATTATGAATTTGATCTTGAAAAAGCGAAAAAACTGTTAGCAGAAGCCGGCTACAAAGATGGGTTTAAAGTAGATCTATGGGCAATGCCAGTACCGCGTCCATACATGCCAAACGGACAAAAAGTGGCGGAAGCAATGCAGGCTGATTTCGAAAAAATCGGTGTAGAAGCGAACATTGTGACAATGGAATGGGCGACTTACCTTGAAAAGGTACAGGCAGGTGAATCTGCGCTGTTCATGCTTGGGTGGACAGGTGACAATGGAGATGCTGATAACTTCCTGTACACGCTTCTTGACAAAGACGCGATTGGTTCCAACAACTACTCCCGCTATGCAAACGAAGAAGTGCATAAGCTTCTATTAGAGGCTCAATCAGAAACAGATGAAGCGAAGCGTGCAGAATTGTATAAAAAAGCACAAGAAATTATCCATGTGGACGCTCCTTGGGTTCCACTGGCCCACTCCACGCCATTGCTGGCAGGTAAAAGTACAATTGAAGGCTTTTTCCCGCATCCGACAGGTTCACAGCCAATGGGTGACGTTTCGATTAAATAATGTATGGAGGGGGAGCGGGCAAAGCTCCCCCTTATATTTCGGCTGAAAAGCAACTTATTCAACGAAACTAATTACAGAAAGCAGGTGAGCATATGTTTGCTTACACGATCCGGCGTCTGTCGATGCTCATTCCGGTTTTACTGGGCATGGCACTGATTGTCTTTTCACTCATACATGCGATCCCCGGCAACCCGGCGCAAATTTTACTTGGACAGCAGGCTTCACCGGAAGCGGTAGCTGCTCTTACGAAAGAAATGGGCCTGGATCAGCCATTATACATTCAATTTGTTGAGTACTTAAAAAGTCTGGTAACGGGTGATCTCGGTGATTCATTAAGAACGAGAAGTCCGATTACTGAAGAAGTTTGGCCCTATTTGGCTGCCACCATTGAACTCGCCCTGTTTGCGATGGTGATCGCTGTATTTATTGGAGTAAATGCAGGCATTCTCTCCGCGTGGTTTCAAAACTCCTGGTTTGATTATTTATTGATGGTCGCAGCTTTAATTGGTGTATCCATGCCGATTTTTTGGCTCGGTTTAATGGAGCAGTATATTTTTTCTATTAAACTTGATTTGCTGCCGACGACTGGACGTGACAACATCCGGGATCCAGTAACAGCCATCACTCATTTATACTTACTTGATACTCTCATGCAAGGAAGGTTCGATCAGTTTATTGAAGTGATTAGGCATTTAATTTTGCCAGGGGTGGCCCTCGCTACGATTCCAATGGCGATCATCGCCAGAATTACCCGCTCCAGCATGCTCGAAGTGATGCGTTCTGATTACATTCGAACAGCGAGAGCAAAAGGCATGGGCATGTTGAAAGTAGTGTACAAGCATTCTTTAAGAAATGCGTTCATTCCTATTTTAACGATCATCGGTTTGCAAATGGGCCTGCTGTTAGGCGGCGCCATTTTAACTGAAACGATCTTTGGCTGGCCGGGAATCGGCAACTACATTTATGGCGCCATCCAATTCCGTGATTATCCGGTGATTCAGTCAGGCATTCTCATTGTTGCCGCCATTTTTGTTTGTATCAATCTCATCGTGGATCTGTTGTATGCTGCAATTGATCCACGGATTAAATATCGTTAAAGGAGGACGTTTATATGGCAGAAATTGCAGAGCAAACTCAGTTGCCTCCTGCCGGACCTGAATTTAATTTGAACGAGGAAGAAAAAATCATTTCACCTTGGGTGGATGTGTGGCGAAGATTTCGCAAAAATAAAGCCGCTTTATTTGGCGCCGGTCTTGTTTCTTTCTTTATCCTATTAGCCATTTTTGCTGATTTTATTGCTCCGTACGGCTTTAAAGAAACAGTGTTGTCGGACAAGCACTTGCCGCCTTCGTCTAAGCACTGGTTCGGAACTGATGAATTCGGCCGCGACATCTTCAGCCGTGTCGTCTATGGTGCCCGCATTTCATTGTGGGTAGGATTTGTTTCGGTAGCCGGTTCGGTTATTGTCGGCTCGGGTCTCGGTATTATTGCCGGTTATTACGGCAGGTGGGTCGATACGATCATTTCCCGTCTCTTTGATATTTTGCTTGCGTTTCCAAGCATTCTACTAGCAATCGCTGTCGTAGCCATGCTTGGACCGTCTTTGCAAAATGCGTTAATCGCGATTGCCATCATTAACGTGCCAACATTTGGCCGGCTCGTACGTTCCAAAGTGCTGACGATTAAGGAAGAAGAATATATTACAGCTGCCAAAGCCATCGGCATGAAAGATGGCCGGATCTTGCTTCATCACATTTTGCCGAACAGTCTTGCACCTATAATCGTTCAAGGCACTTTAGCTATTGCCACGGCGATTATTGAAGCGGCGGCACTCGGATTCCTTGGGATGGGGGCTCAGCCGCCGACGCCGGAATGGGGCAAAATGCTTGCGGACTCGAAAGACTTTATTATGCAGGCGCCCTGGACAGTCTTTTTCCCGGGTATTGCGATTATGCTGACGGTGCTCGGTTTTAACTTAATGGGGGACGGCTTGCGGGATGCGCTTGATCCACGGATGAAAAGCTGATCGCCACAAATAAGAAAACTTATCTCAAAATTTGTTGTATTATCGGGAGACGTGCACATTGCGGCGGCAATCACGCATAAACTGGGCGCGGGCTTGTAGAAGTACATTCAGCTCGTGCACGATGTCTAGCGGCCGGTGCATAAGTCAGTTTTTCGTGCGTATTTAGAAAAAGAGGAAAGCCCACAAGTCAGTTATTCACCGACTTGTGGGCTTCCCTTATTCGTCTTCCTGAAATTCAGGAAGCTCATCTTCAGGATGGAATTTCGAAAAGCTTGTAATCAATTGATCAAGGTGCTCCAAGTTTTCGCCGTATTCCAATACGGAGGAAAGAATATGAAGCAAATGAATAGAGGAAGTGGCTTCATCTGACGTACCGGATTTGATTTCAGCGGTAAATAAAGACATGAATTCTTCCCGGTCGACCCAAAGCTCGAATACCTCCTCCATTTCCGTAGTTGATTTTACTTTGCCTATGAACCGCAGAAGTAAATGTTCGTGGAAGCTCATTAATGAATCAAGATAATCAACGAGAGTCTTTTGAAGTTCAGGTGTTAAGTGAGACAGTTCGTTTTCAAACTGATTCATTCTCCGCAAAATATCGTAGCTGCGGCGAGTGGATAAAATCATTTTGCGGTACAAGACCATCTTTCGTTTTTTAGACGTAATGTTTCTTTTCAGCGTGCTGCGTTCTTCTTTATACATTAAGTAAAGGTTATCAATGTTAATGAGCCGCTCGCGAATTTTGCTGATGTCTTTTTTCAAAACGTGGTAATCCGTTCCGTTTCGCAAGCTTAAGCGAATCCATTTTAACGTATCCTCGGTCACATGATTGATTTGTCCGAAAAGCTTCGTTTCATACTTTGGAGGCAGGAAAATAAGGTTCACAATGGATGCCGACAACACACCGATCATAACGGTTAAAAAACGGATGGAGGCAAATTGGATAAAGTGTTCGTTTTGGACTTCCATGATGACCATTAAGGTAACAAGAGCGAGACCGATTGACTGTTCCAGACGTAAGTAGAGCATTAAGATGATCGCAACGATAGCTGCCAGACCGACAATTAAAATATGGTTTCCGAACAAAAGTACAAATGAAATGGCCACAACAGCCCCGATGACATTTGCCTGCAAATGCTGGATAAACGTTAAATAGGAACGATAAATAGTGGGCTGGATTGCGAATACCGCGGCAATGCCTGCGAACACCGGAGTGGGCAGGCCAAGCAAGGTAGAAACGAATAAAGCAAGCACAATGGCTATGCCAGTTTTAAAAATTCGCGCGCCTAGCTTCATAAGTAAAATGTTTCCCTTCTCATTTAAAGTCTATTAAACGAAAATTATACCACTTAACTCAATTGAGAAAAAGCGTAATCCACTGCCCGCAAAGTTTTCTCGACATCTTCATCTGTATGCTCTGTTGTTAAAAACCATGCTTCATATTTTGAAGGAGCGAGGTGTATTCCTTGAGAGAGCATTAGTTTAAAGAAGCGGCCGAACATTTCGCCGTCTGTTGCTTCCGCTTGTTCATAATTAACGACGGTTTCTTTCGTGAAGTAAATCGTCAACGCTCCTTTTAAACGATTGACCGTAATAGGTGTATTATATTTCTTGGCTGATTGTAAAATGCCTTCTTCGAGAATAGCACCAAGGCGATCAAGTTCTTCGTATATACCTTCTTTTTGCAGGACTTCAAGACATGCTATTCCCGCAAGCATAGACGCCGGATTTCCCGCCATCGTTCCGGCCTGATAAGCAGGGCCGAGCGGAGCCACTTCTTCCATAATCTCTTTACGTCCGCCGTAAGCACCGATCGGCAGGCCGCCCCCAATAATTTTCCCCATTGCTGTTAAATCGGGAGTGATGCCTAACAAGTCCTGGGCGCCCCCGTACATAAAGCGGAAGCCAGTGATAACCTCATCAAAAATGAGCAGTGCGCCTGCTTCGTTCGTTAATTTTTTTACTTCATCCAAAAAGCTTGCTTTCGGTTCAACGATGCCGAAGTTGCCGACAATTGGCTCAATCAGGACAGCGGCAATTTCATCTCCCCATTTTTCAAGTGCTTCTTTCAGTGGTTCCGTTTCATTAAAAGGCACCGTAATCACTTCCTGGGCGATGCTTCTTGGCACGCCGGCAGAATCAGGTGTGCCGAGTGTAGATGGCCCGGACCCTGCAGCTACGAGCACTAAATCGGAATGCCCGTGATAGCAGCCGGCGAATTTAATGATTTTGTCGCGTCCCGTGTAAGCGCGCGCCACACGAATCGTCGTCATCACAGCTTCTGTACCACTGTTGACGAAACGGACTTTTTCCATTCCTGGTACGGCATCTTTCAGCATTTTAGCAAATGTTACTTCATAAGACGTCGGGGTGCCGTACAGTACTCCGTTTTCGGCCGCTTTTTTGATAGCTTCTGTAATATGCGGGTGTGCATGACCTGTAATGATTGGCCCGTATGCAGCAAGATAATCGATGTATTTGTTGCCGTCTACATCCCAGAAATAAGCTCCCATTCCTCTTTCCATGGCAACGGGCGAGCCGCCGCCGACTGCTTTATAAGAACGTGAAGGACTGTTGACACCTCCGACAATATGGGTCAGCGCTTCTTCGTGTAAACGCTCAGAGTTAGTATGTTGCATGTATATGCCTCCTTGTGATAAGTACATTTACATTTTAGACTTGCCATGCCGTTTAATCAATGGAAGGCTATCAATCATAAACAGATGAGCGTCCGCGTATAAATGAATAAAAACGAACGGCGGTGGGGAGGCGGGGAAATGACTGCTATGATCTTTAGTGCGGTAGTGTTTTGTTTAACGATGAGCATGAAAGGAATGTTTGTCCCGGGTCAGCCACGGCACCGTTACTTGTCACTGCATTACTTTTTGTATTTTGGATGTTTATATTTAACGATGATGATCGGTTTTGCTCTTATCTATATGCTTTTACAAATAAACGGACATGCTGTTTGGGCGGGAGAGGGTGATAGCTACCTCTCTTTTTGGGACAGGTTCTTTACTTCGTTATATTTCAGTGGCATCACGCTCTTTTCTGTCGGGTATGGAGACATTGTACCTGAGGGAGCGGGGCGCTGGGTGGCGCTTGTCGAAGCATGGGCAGGCTATACGATTCCGACTGCCTTTGTTGTTCGCACGATGCTGGAAAAGGAAGCAGGCTGATTATTGTTTGCCATATTTTTTCGAATCCGCTACGCTATTAGTAAGATAATTCAGACGAATGAACTCTTGTTATTATCTTAATTTAAAGTAGAGGAGAGAAAAAAATGACTATAACAATAGGAGAAACTGCACCTGACTTTAAACTGACGGCGAACAATGGAGAAGAAGTGAGGTTATCCGATTACAAAGGGAAAAATATTGTGCTCTATTTTTATCCGAAAGATATGACGCCGGGATGTACAACCCAGGCGTGCGATTTTCGTGATCGGCACGCTCAATTCAGCGATACGAACACGGTCATATTGGGGGTAAGTATAGACCCGGTTGCCCGCCACGAGAAATTTATAGAAAAATATGATTTGCCTTTTTTGCTGTTGGCAGATGAAGAGCATGAAGTGTGCGAGCTTTACGGCGTCTGGAAGCTGAAAAAGAACTTTGGCAAAGAATACATGGGCATTGAACGCTCCACATTTGTCATTGATCCAAAAGGCAAGCTTGTGAAAGAGTGGAGAAAAGTGAAAGTAAAAGGCCATGTGGAAGAAGCGCTGCAATTCATAAAAGAAGAATTATCTTAAAGAAGAAAAGGGGAGGGGAAGAGAATTGAAAATCGTTTTTACTTTTCGACCGCCGCGGGCATTGCAGGCGCAATTAAGCGAAGCATTTCCTGAAAACGAGTTCAACTACTTTAAATCAGTGGAAGAAGCGGATAAGCTCAGTGAAGCCGAAATCGTTGTCACTTTCGGTGAAGATTTAACAGAGAAACATATTGAAAACTGCCCGAAATTGAAATGGATCATGGTGGCATCCGCCGGCATGGAAAAAATGCCGTTCGAGACAATCAAAGAAAAAGACATTTTAGTAACGAATGCAAGAGGCATACATAAAATTCCGATGGCCGAATTTACAATTGGCTACATGTTAAACCATGTGAAACGCTTCCCTGAGTTGCTGGATTTTCAAAAAGAAGAAACGTGGAACAAGCGGCTGTTAATCGGTGAACTTGCAGACAAACGCCTGCTCGTGCTTGGGACAGGTGCGATCGGAACAGAGATCGCCCGACTCGCTAAAGCTTTCCGAATGGAGACAGTTGGAGTGAACCGGAACGGGCATAAAAATGATCATTTTGATGAAATAAATAAAATGGATGAGCTGCTTATGGTACTTCCTGATGCAGATTTTATCGTTTCCATCTTGCCGAGTACAGAAGAAACAAGATTTTTACTGAAGGAAGAGCATTTCCAAGTGATGAAAGAAACAGCCGTCTTCATTAATATCGGCCGCGGTGATTTGCTGGAAGAATCGATCCTGATAGACGCGTTAAATAGCAATGAAATCGCCCATGCTTATCTTGATGTCTTTTTAGAAGAACCGCTGCCTGCGGAACACCCGCTTTGGAGCCAGGAAAGACTGACAATAACTCCCCACATTTCTAGTGTGACGAGCGAATACTTGCCGCGTGCAATGAAAATATTTGCACATAACTTGCAAGTGTATAAAGAGAATGGTTCTGATTACGAGAATAAAGTGGATTTGGATAAGGGATATTAATATCTAACAGAGAAAGAAAACTTTTATAGACAATTGACCTATAAAGGTTTTCTTTTTCATTGACAAAACGTATATAAAGTTAGTACACTAATTATAAAGATTACAATGTAATAATATTTTTTAGAAAGAAAAGAGGTGCATGACGGTGTCTCATGAGCATAATCATTTACAGGAAGCGCTGGATACGTTAAAGGAAACCGGAGTCCGGATTACTCCTCAGCGTCATGCGATACTTGAATTTTTAATTCAATCTATGACCCATCCAACAGCAGACGATATATACAAAGCACTCGAAGGGAAATTTCCCAATATGAGTGTAGCAACCGTTTACAACAATTTGCGAGTGTTCCGTGAAGTCGGGCTTGTAAAAGAGCTGACGTACGGTGATGCGTCCAGCCGATTTGACTTTGTGACGACAGAGCACTATCACGCTATTTGTGAAGACTGCGGAAAAATTGTTGATTTTCATTACCCGGGCTTAGATGAAGTAGAACAACTAGCATCGCATGTGACTGGATTTAAAGTCAGCCATCACCGGATGGAAGTATACGGAACTTGTCCGGAATGTACGATTAATAAAGAAGTTCATTAAAAAAGAATTGTTCGTTAAACGAACAATTCTTTTTTTTATTTTTTCTTTTGATTGTATTTTTCATCAAATTCTTTGCCTTCTAGATTTTGATCGAGTGTAAGAGGTTCCTTACAGTACATGCACATATCTACCCGGCCGAGCATTTTAGTCGGTTTTCCGCAGCTCGGACAGACGACTTGAACGGCTTTAGTGGAAAGCATACCGATCCAAAAATAAACGACTGTACTAGCGATAATCGACAGCAGGCCAAGCAGCATAAACAGCGTCATTAAAAAGGCAGATTGTCTGAAGAAAATCCCTGCATACATTATAATGAAACCAATAAAAATTAAACTAAGCGCAAATGTGCGAATTCGGTTAATTTTGCTTGAGTAACTTTTAGCCATATTCTTTAACCTCCCAACAATAGACTATATCATAATTTATAATGAAAAAAGCAGTAGAAGTATTTCAAATTTAAAAGTTTTAAAGGGGTTTTTTCTTTTTTTGTCGAAATAATGGGGATAGAACAATATAGAACAAACTTGTGCTTGGAGGAATTAATATGGAAGATATCCTTCGTCCACTTTATCAAGAACGGACAAGCCAGCAAAATACAATCGGTGTTATTGCAATAGAGAAAAAGGAAAATGACATATCTTTTACTGAAAGTTTTGATGTGATATTGCTCATTATAGTAAAAGAAGCGGAACCCTCCGTTTTTGTAAAGCATTATGTATATGGAGAGGAAAAGGCGGCGCTTTACATAGTCACAGAAGCACAGATAAAGGAATGGCTGCTGCTCGGCAGCAATAGAAAGTTTATCGAATGGCTTTACCATGGCCGGGTGTTGTTTGACCGAAATGAGTACGTACACGAAATGAAGCAGGAGATGAGGGAGTTTCCCTTCTTTGGCCGAAAAATAAAAATGGCAATCGAGTTTTCCAAACTAATCAGAAGATGTACAGACGGACGTGCTTTCTTTAATAACGGACATTATTTAGATGCTTATAATCACGTGATGCATTCTCTGCACCACCTCGCTCGTCTCGCAGTAATTGAAAATGGGTTTTATCCTGAAGTGACTGTCTGGCTCCAAGTGAAACAAATAGAACCTGAAATCTACAAATTATATGAAGAGTTATTAACGAGTGATGAAGATTTAGAAAAGCGTTTAGAACTTCTTTTCATTGCGAGTGACTTTTTAATTCATTCAAGAACAGAAAATGGGGCGGCTCACTTGCTTTCTATATTGAGGGAAAAAGATTCGTGGACATTCCAGAAACTTTTAAATCATCCCGAGATTAATTATTATGCAGTCGATTTAGGTGTGCTGCTGGAATATTTAATTGAAAAATCCTTTGTGGAAGAGCGGCGGATGGAAACGAAAGGGCAGGGGATTTACCATAGGCATTATCAAATTATAAATGATTAACACTTTTTTTAAAAAAGTGTTGACGTTTCTTGAAAGACTTGGTATATTAATAAGCGTCGCTGATGAAAACAACAAACAGCGGCGCACAACTTTTCGAAAAAAAGTTAAAAAACTATTTGACAAACAAGTTGTGTTGTGTTAAATTAATAAAGTCGCTGTTAAGGCGGGAAGAAATAATTGATCTTTGAAAACTGAACAAAATACATGCCAGTAAGTTAATTCTTATTTTTAAAACATGAGCAAGTCAAACATCTTTTTGGAGAGTTTGATCCTGGCTCAGGACGAACGCTGGCGGCGTGCCTAATACATGCAAGTCGAGCGGACTTGACTGGAGCTTGCTCCAGTTCAAGTTAGCGGCGGACGGGTGAG
>NZ_WEIO01000017.1 GCF_009183655.1 Bacillus aerolatus | reverse complement strand
CTCACCCGTCCGCCGCTAACTTGAACTGGAGCAAGCTCCAGTCAAGTCCGCTCGACTTGCATGTATTAGGCACGCCGCCAGCGTTCGTCCTGAGCCAGGATCAAACTCTCCAAAAAGATTGTTTGCATAGCTCATGTTTAAAAATAAGAATTAACTTACTGGCATGTATTTTGTTCAGTTTTCAAAGATCAATTGCATCCGTCATCTTTAATGACAGGAATCAATAATAACATTTAAAAAGATAAAAAGTCAATAACTTTTTAATATCTTTTTTTCAAAACCGCTGTTTTAACGGCCGAATAACAATATAACATGTTCTAAAATATAAAGTCAACAAAATTTCAAAAGAAAATTATTCACCAAAATTGAAACGCCCTTTTATTTGGATTCATTATTACTTTTTGTGATTTTTCTACAAAAAAACAGCCTGCAAGACAGGTGAACTCGCTACTTCATTATGATTATCCATCCCATTCATATATTTCTTCGTTTAGGTTCCTACAATAAATTCTCTCCTTTCACAAATTTCTCTGTCGTGCGACTCTTTAAACAACAGATAGTTTTCTATACAGGGCAGTCGGTCAATTTGATTGAGGGTAGGGTTCACCTGCTTGATAAGAAAAGCAAAAAAAGTCTCGGCAGCCTTTTTATAATTATTTTCACACAGTATATTGGGTTTCAAAACCCATTATTCATACTCCGCGTAGTCTTGGAAATATAAAACCCTTCCTTTTCTCGGCTGATCTTTTCAAAAAAAGGAGGGCGTCCTGTGATGCTAAGCTCACAAAAACTTCACAAATGATGGCTAAAATAAGAATTATACTTTACTAAGGAACTTCTGCTAAAGTGAGGGTTAATTATGAATGGATTAACAGTGATGGTCATTGATGATGAGAAAACGATGCGGGAATTAGTGAAAACATTTTTAGAGAAAGAAGGGTATACTGTCGTCGAAGCTTCTAACGGAATGGATGCTCTTTTCATGATTGATAAAAAGGTGCCCGACCTTTTAATTGTTGATGTGATGATGCCGTATATGGATGGATTTTCGTTTACGAAAAAGGTGAAAAGCAAATATGATCTTCCTCTCATATTTTTATCAGCGAAAGGAGAAGAATGGGATAAGATTCACGGGTTGAAGCTTGGGGGCGATGATTATATTGTTAAACCTTTTCATCCAGGTGAATTATTAGCGAGAATTGAATCGGTCTTAAGGAGGGCGAATCATGTTTCACAGCGGGCAGAGCGCTATACGATCGGCCCGCTTACTCTCGATATTCATTCTTATAAAGCTGTGGTGGACGGAGTCTCTCTCTCATTAACATTAAAAGAGTACGAGCTGCTTTCTCTGCTGGCCCGAAATACAGGAAAGGTTTTTTCCAGAGAACAGCTCCTGCAATCCGTTTGGGGAGAAGATTATAACGGCAGTGAAAGAACGGTTGACACACATATTAAAACGTTAAGGTTAAAATTAAAGGAGCATGCCCCGCTCATCAAAACCGTTTGGGGAATCGGATACAAATTTGAGGTGTAATATTGAAAAAGAAGAACCTTACGTTAAGTCAAAAAGTGTTGTTTCTTATTTTAATCAGCATCGTATTTACTATTGCTTTCGCTTTCTTTTTTCTTCACTTTTTATATAAAGATTTATATTTGAACAGCATTAGAGAATCAGTCATTTATCAAGGAGAAAGAACAGCTTCTCATTACCATTACGGCTCGTTGAGTGATGAGATCATTGAAAAAATTCATTGGTATAATGTCGTTTCTGAATATGAAATTATTGTTGTCGATAATTTAGAAGAACTGTCCACATACTTTCCATATGAAATTAATTATGAAGCTCTAGTGAATGAACATGACCGCAAACAATTAGAAAAAGGAAATTATGTAATGAAAGACGGCTATGTAAAGGAATTTAATCGAGAAATTGTTGGTGCCGTCTTCCCTATTATGAGTGAAACAGGACTCATCGGATTTATTTACATTTACGTGCCTCTAGCGGCTCTTCAAGAAGTGTTCCAAGGAAGTTTTCCGATCTTAATTGTGACGGGTACACTGTTTTTTCTTATTCTCTTTCTTGTCGTCAATCGAATCCGACGTTCCATGTTTCAGCCGCTTACACATATTGAGCAATTTTCTAAAGAGGTGTCTAAAGGCAATTATTCGAACCGCTTACAGCTCCAGACGAACGATGAGATTGGTCATTTGGCCCAAGCATTTAATTCGATGAGTTCATCGCTAGAGAAACAAGATATTCGGAAAAAAGAATTTTTATCGAATGTTGTCCATGAGCTAAGAACACCTCTGACGTATATTGGCGGCTATACGCAAGCCTTGAAACAACAACTGTATACGTCTCCAGAAGAAGCGCAGCATTACTTGCAGACCATTGAAAATGAAACGGAGCGCATGAAAAAACTCATCCACGATTTAGTCGACCTGGATCACCTTCAAACAGAATTGTACGTACTCGATAAAGAACCGATCGCTATCGCCCAGCTGCTGCTAGATACACTCGATCTTTTTCACATTCATTTAAGCGAAAAAAAGGTAACAACTGACTTGAATTTTCAAGAAGACTTGATTGTTAATGGCGATCCGAAGCGGATTCAGCAAGTCATTTACAACGTGTTAGATAATGCCATTAAGTATTCTTCTGCTAATAGCGTGATTAATATCAACTTAATGCAAGATAACAAAAACCTGCTCTTGCAAGTGACGAACAAAGGCATCGGAATAAGTGAAGAAGATATTTACCGCATCGGGGAGCGTTTTTTTCGAACAGACAAAGCGAGAAGCCGGTCGACAGGCGGGACGGGTCTAGGCTTATCCATCGTAAAAGAAATTGTCAGGCTGCATGGCGGAACGTTCTCTTTAAAGAGCCGTGCGGTTGAAGGTACCACAGTCACCATTCAATTGCCTCTTCTCGTTTGACAAACCAGCTTTTTTGTTTAAAAGTTGCTAAAGATTACTCACAGAAACTTCACATTCGTCGGTTATTCTTGTAGTACACATTCTTTTTCTCCCGATGGCGAAAGTAATATAGAAAAGAGGTGCAAGGTGAAAAAAATATGGCTGCTTTTACTTTCTGTTTCATTTGCCATTCTTTCGGCTTGCAGTTTAAACGAAACAAAACCATATGAAATGGCATCGTTCACGTTTACTAACCAAAATGGCAAGGCGTTTGAGATCGAAAACCTCAAAGGAAAAGTATGGATGGCTGATTTTATCTTCACGAGCTGTGATACCGTCTGTCCCCCGATGACAGCGAATATGGCTGCACTGCAGAGAAAATTTAAAGAAGAGGACATTCACATCGAGCTTGTATCGATCAGCGTCGATCCCACTGTGGATACTCCTGAAAAGTTAAAAGCGTACATCGGGAAATTCACTGAAGATGAATCAAACTGGAATATGCTCACAGGTTATTCTCAGGAAGAAATCGAGGTGTTTGCGAGAGAAGAATTCCAAACGCTTATTCAAAAACCAACCTCTTCGGATCAAGTCATCCACAGCACTAATTTTTATTTAATTAATCAGAATGGAGAAATTGTGAAGGAATATAGTTTCACTCTTGGAGCTCATAACGACGAAATCATTAAAGATGTGAAGCAGTTAGCCTCAAATTAATAGAATGTGTGGATTCATAAATATAAATGAGAGTGGAGGAATACATATGAAAAAAATAGGGTGGATGGTTCTATTCGTCTTCTTGTTTGCTGCGTTGTCTGCGTGCAATGGAGAAACGGAGAAAGCGGAAAAGAAAGTAGAAGAGCCAAAAGTGCCTCAGATGCTTGAAGCACAGCTTGAGGTTCCCGAAACGGCTGACGTGAATGGAAAAGTAGAAATGAAAGCGACTGTTACACAAGGCGACGAAAATGTGGCAGATGCGGATAAAGTGGAATTTGAAGTGTGGGAAGAAGGAAAAGAAGCTGAAAGCAAAATGATTAAAGCGAAAAATAATAAAGATGGCACGTACGAAGCGGAAACCACCTTTGACCATGATGGCGTTTTTACTGTGCAAGTACATGTAACAGCCAGAGGACTGCACACTATGCCGAAAAAGTCAGTGACTGTTGGAGCAGGTGCTGCTCAAAAAGAAACGGAGCATGAACACGGAGAAGAGCATCACGATCATGGCCACGGAGAACATGCTCAAGGGTTTGGCATGCATTTCGTGAAACCAGACAATGCGAAGGCCGGAACAGACACTACGATGACCGTACAGTTACAAATGGATGAGGCACCTTTAGAGAAAGCACAAGTCCGCTATGAAATTTGGAACGATGATATTTCTGACAAGCACGAATGGATCGATGCGGAAGAATCCAGCCCTGGAGAATATACGGCTGCCTATACATTCACAGAAGCCGGTACATTCAACGTGCAAATTCATGTTGAAAATAAGGATGGGCTGCATGAACATGAGGAACATCAAATAGAAGTCGAGAAATAATATTATGAAGCGGCGCGCACATTTCGATTATTTTCGCGCATAAACGATGGTTAGCTGCGCACAATGCCCGGCGGTCCGCGTATAAATATCGAAAAACGGTGCACAATGCAGCGCCGCTTCGCTAAATACAAAAAAAGCTGTCTCAAAAGCTGGTATTCATCAGCTTCGGGACAGCTTTTTTCTTTCTTAGTTCATAACTTCTTCTCTCTGGCCAAAAACAATGCTGCGGTCACAAATAGACTCTACGTCTTGACGATCGTGCGTGACGATGATGCAAGTAATATTCGCCTTTTTCAAAATGACGCGCAAGTCTTCTCTAATTTCTGCTTTTAAATCAGCGTCCAAGTTGCTGAACGGCTCGTCCATTAACAAGACGTTTGGTTTTGGCGCAAGCGCTCTAGCTAAAGACACCCGTTGCTGCTGGCCGCCGCTCAACTCGTGGGGATAGCGTTCGGAAAACTCTTCCATTTTCACAAGTTCTAACATTTCCATCACCCGCGGTTTGCGCTCTTTTCTTGGCAAACGTGATAAACCGAACATAATATTCTCATTCACCGTCATGTGCGGGAAAAGTGCGTAATCTTGAAACACCATGCCCACTCCCCTGTCTTCCGGCTGGATAAACAGTTTTTCGCTCACGACAGGTTTTTCTGCAACGTGGATCGAGCCTTGCCACGGCATTTCCAATCCGGCGATTAAGCGGAGCAAGGTGCTTTTTCCGCTGCCGCTCGGTCCGAGAATCCCAACGATTTCATCTTTCATAATGGATAACGAAACGCCGTTAATGACTGGTTCACTTGTAGAAGAAAACGAAAAAACAAGATTTTGAATGTCTACAATTTTCATTCCTTCACCTTCTTATTGATCATTTGCAGAACGATAATAGACAGCATACTAATAGCAATAATGATGAGCGATGAAACAGATGCTTCATGAATTCGTTCATCTTTCGCAAATTGGTACGTTTTTGTCGATAACGTTTCAAAGTTAAACGGCCGCAGCAATAGAGCAAGCGGCAGCTCTTTACATATTTCAACGAACGTTAAAATAAAACCGCTGAAGATCGCTCCTTTAACCAATGGCAGATCCACTTTAAAAAACGTTTTCGTTACGCCCTGTCCAAGCACTCGCGACGCTTCTGTATATTTCGTTCCGATTTTCTCAAATCCGACTTCAATGGCATTATATCCAGTTGCCATAAAACGAATGACGTAACCGACAATTAACATGACAATGGATAAACTTAAAATGAGCGGGGCATCTTCCATCCCCATCATCGCATACAGCGGTGCGAGCCGTTCATCCAGCCCAATAAATAGCGCAAGCACGCCGATCGCAACGATGGCGCCCGGGATCGAATAGCCCGTCGTCACCCATTTCGCTAAAAAATAGGAAAAAGCCGATTGCTTCCGGCATACATTCGCCACGATCACCGCCAGAATCATGATGAGCAAAGTAGAGATGAAAGCCACATAAAGTGTTTGATAAACTAACGTGAAAAAGGTGTCGTTCCACACCTCATCAAACGTTAAGGCTGTCCAGGCGATCAGCTGAACGAACGGGATAAGAAAGCCAACTGAAAACACAGCAAAGCAATAAGTAAAGGCAGCTGCTGCGCTAAAGCGTTTCAGCTTCATTGCCGCCAGCGGCCTTGACTTAGCCGGCAAATGATACCGCTGCCGGCTTCTGAGCAGTCTTTCAATAATAAACATGCCGACAACGATGAGCATGAGCCAGGCGGCAAGCCGCATCGCTGTATTGACGTCATACATGCCAAACCATGTTTGAAAAATAGCCGTTGTAATCGTATGAATACCGAAATAACTCGTTACCCCGTAGTCACTCAGCACTTCGTATATAACGAGTACAACGCCGCCCACAATAGCAGGCCGCGAGAGTGGAAGCACAACTTTTATAAAGATAGAAAACGGCTTTCTTCCGAGCAGCCTCGCATTTTCAAAAAATGATGCACTTTGGTGCTCCAAAAACGCTCTCGTAATCAGAAAAACATACGGATACAAAAATAATGTGAAAATAAATATGGCGCCGCGCAGCGATGAAATATTTAACCATTCGGGATTCATTTGGTAATCAAATTCATTCCGCAGCGTTGCCTGCACAATCCCCGTGTAACTGAGCATCGTCCGGTATGTATATGCAGCAATATAAGGCGGGATCGCCAGTGGCAAAATCAAACCCCAGCGAAAAAAACGTTTAAGTGGAAAGTCGTACGCTGTCACAAGCCACGCGAGCGTCACTCCTAAAACGGCTGTCAACACCCCTGTCGAAAAGACAAGCAGCAGCGTTTCTTTTACATACGTCCCCAACAAATATTCGCGAATGTGAAACCAGTTTTCATTAGGCTTAAAAAACAAAGATGAGAAAACAAAGAGAATGGGCAACAGTATCACTGTCGCCCCAATTAGACTGATTGCCCACCAGCCGTTAAATTCTTTTCGAATCGAACGTCTTATCAGTTTTTTCTTCAATTTTACTTCCAGCCTGTTTTATTAAAGATTTCAATTGCTTTTTGATTGTGCTCGCCTAACGTATCAAAGTTTAACTCCTGCATTTTAAATTCGCCCCATGACTTAAGCAATTCAGGCATTTCCGCTTCCGCGTTCACTGGGAACTCGTAGTTGTTCGCTGATAAAAATTCTTGTGCTTCTTTGCCAGTAATGTATTCAATCAACTTTGTTGCGTTTTGAGGATGTTTGCTGTGCTTCGTTAAACCAATTCCACTAATGTTCACGTGCGTTCCGTTCGTTTCTTGGTTCGGGAAGAAAACGCCGAGCCCTTCCGCTACTTTTACCTCTTCGGGTTCTGCCGAATTCGCCATCAACCCTACATAATACGTGTTCATAATTGCTACATCACCTGTGCCGGCTGCAATAGCTTTCGCCTGATCACGGTCGCCGCCATCCGGCTGGCGCGCAAAGTTTTTCACGATGCCTTCAGACCATTTCTCCGCTTCCTTTTCTCCATTTAACTCAATGAAAGAAGCAAGCAGTGACTGGTTGTACATATTCGTGGACGAACGGGCTAATACTTTCCCTTTCCACTTGTCGCTAGTTAAGTCTTCATAAGTAGATAAATCTTCCGGCTTTACTCTATCCTTCGCATACACAATAACGCGTGCTCTTGTGGACATGCCGATCCAGTTGTTATCCTTATCACGGAATTTCTCAGGGACATTTTTGTCAATTGTTTCTGATTTTACCGGCTGCAGAATATCATTATTCTTCGCATTGGCGAGAACTCCGCCATCCACTGTGATGAATAAGTCAGCTTCTGTGCTTTTTCCTTCACGCTTCAAGCGCTCGATCAGCTCTTCCGCTTCTCCTTTTACGACATTTACTTTAATATCTGTTTCCTCTGTGAACTTCTTAAATACTTCATCATCTGCTTCATAATGTCTCGCTGTGTAAACATTGACTACTTGCTCTTCTTTTTTCTCCGGTGCCGGTGTTGCTTTTTCCGGTTCCGCTTCTTTCTCATTGGCTCCACAGCCGGCTAGGCCAATCGCAAGCACTGCACTTGCAAGCATTGGCTTGAATAATTTTTTCACATTCATTATGTATTCCTGCCTTTTCATTTATTATTTGATAATGAGAATTATTATCATTTTGCTAATCCTTATTCTATTGCCTTTCATATAAAACGTCAACAAAAATTTCAGAATTGTTTCAAATATTTTTTTATGATTTCTTTTACTAGCGGGCGGCGTTCATGTTCCAGCAGTTTTCATGCTCACATCGCCGATTTTGTGCAACTTACGATTAATTTTTTAACAGCCAATTCAAAAAAAATGAACCCATCTGTCAGATGAGTTCATTTACGCAGCAATTAATTATTAATATACTTCTCAAATACTTCGCCAAAATCTTTTACATGGTACTGCTCACGGACAGATGTCATCCACGTAAATCCGAAGTCTGTGAGCTCCCGGTATGTATCGCCCAATTTTTGATCGTCTGTTCGGGAGTTTTGCAAAATATTTACGGCTTTATCAAGGCTTTGTGAAGCCATATCGATGTAAATATTGTTTTCATGGGTAATTTCAGAAATGCGCAGCAATGATTTATACAAGTCTTTCAGCTGTTCGATTTGGTCTTTTCTGACGTCGATATCAAACTTCTGGCCGCCTAATTGAAATTTAATTTCCACATCCATGTCGATTTTCCCAGCCGTTTCAAGCACAACTCCGGAAATTTTATGCTGGGAATACGGGTAGCGCTTCAATGTTCTCTTAGAAGAAATGGCACTTTCTCCGTCCACATGAATAACCGCCAAATTCGTAAAGCAATACTCATCCGCTTTTGTTTTAATTAGGAAATAAATTTTCTCATCATCTTCATGCATGACATAATCGTCCGCATCCGTTTTATCATAATCAGCAGGCGAAATAATCGTCCCAATATCAGATAAACCGAGCGCATCAGACGCAATCTTTTTAAACATGTAATCTCCCTCTCCGTAAAAAAGTTCAAAGCTATTGGCTTACTCCCTAATTTTAACAAGAGAAATTGATTATTTAAATTACTTTTTAACATTCATTATTTTCTTTCTTCTCAATAGTGATGAACGAAACTTATTAGACTAAGCAGATGCCCAGTTTTGGCTCATTACATTGGATTAAAACGGATGACTAGTATGGTGTGTAGAGACGAAAAGGAAACGAAAAGAATTGTAGGGCTATGGAGATTTATCATGAAACTTAAGGGGAGTGCGAATACGCAGACGGAAATATGCCTATTTTCAGACTTGTTGAGGCAACGGGACATAAAGAAATTACACCTTCTTTGAATTCCGCGCTTCAACTGCTTAATAAGTGCTAACGTTTTATTGAAATAAAAATCATAGCCGTCGCCTTTCTCTTTTTGGATGGATAAAAAGAGAAGGGCATCAGCACTTGATTCACTTAGCTGGATAGTTTCAACAAATCGGCTGCTTCATTTTCGGTAATGTCTTTGATCAAAATTAATTCACTGATTAAAAACTTCATAGCATGGTCCAGCATTTGTTTTTCACTTGAATTAAGCGCCTTTACTTTTTTATGATGGAGAAGATCACGGACGACCTCAGCCGTATCGTGCATTTCGCCTGTCTTCATTTTCTCCGTGTTCTTGTTGAGTCTTTCTTTCCACGGGAGTGAGCAAACTGACTCTTCATTGTTGTGAAAATCAAATAATATATCAGTCGCTTCTTTTCTGTCGACAATGAGTCGAACCCGTGATTTTTTTACTGCCTTCGTCGGGATCATCACGTCCATTTTACTGAGCGGAATGGTGATGACACAATACTCCTGTTTTTTCCCGAGAATTTCTTTTTCTTCGATGGCTTCAATAATACCTGCCCCATACATCGGATAAAACACTTTATCACCTATTTGAAACAAAACATCCACCTCCGAATTTACTTACATATTCTATCGTATCACACCTTTTCATTTTAAGCAAATATTATAATATATCATAACCAAAATTAACGTGTCAATGGTTTTTTATCTATTTTTTCTTATTTTTTAAGACAGGAAAATCGTATGGCGATGGGCGATTAATCTATCCTTGATCCTAGAAAAAAGAAAGTGTTTTAATAATTTTACAGCAAATTTCCCCTTATCTAAGAATAAATAAAAAAAGAAACCGCGCCAAATGGATACTGGAAAATTACGAAAGGGTTACACCACGAAACGGAAAGTACACTCCTGAGATGCTAAAAATGAAGTTGTTGTTTGAGGAATCATTTTTTCAAATATAAAAAGGGCAAATAAAAAACCACCAAATATGTATTTGGTGGAGACGGTGGGACGTGCTTTTCCATGCTTTCGTCATGGCACTGACTATATCTTGAACCTGTACTACACAGGTCCTTCGGCGTATTATACGAAAAGTAGATTTACCTGAACTTATCAGGCAGTTTTCCGCATCCTAGTACTACCACTCGGTGGCAGCCTATAAGTCGATACACGGCTGTTAGATTGCTCCACATACCGCTCGGCATTGCCTTATCGCGGTTAACGCGACTTAGGTTTCACCGATAAAGCCGAATTTTCACTTGCATGTTGCCATACAAGGCGACTATTTACTAATCGAACCCACGTCCAAAGATAACGGCACTCAAGCGTCTACGAGCGTAGTCGATATATTCGTATTTCGCGTCTTCTTCCGCCTATCAACAGGCATCCGAAGCGCTAGCCTGGTTAATCTCTTCCTTGATCCTCAGGCGGAGGACTTCCGGCGTAGCCCACTAAGAGTGAGTCCCTTACCCTACCACATGGGCGATGGAGGGAGGAACCGCTATCGACTGTTATTAAGCAGCGAAAGCGAGGTTGTTGTTTTGTTTGCCAGTTATTATTGGCTTTGACGTTTTTACGAGGCCGATCCCCTCGACTCGCAGCCTGAGCTCGAACTATCCCTGTCGAATCCGTAGCGTCCCCATGATAAAAGGATATCCCATCTTAGGGTTATCATTACGGGTACTCGGAATGTTTGAGCACTTCGTATGTTACATAAGTTATTATAACACACGTTCGGTAAAAATCAATAGGGGTGCTGAATTTTTACATTTTTTGGCGATCTCTAAATGCTCTTTCGATGTCGCGCTTCGCTTCTTTTTGTTTAAGATCTTCCCGCTTGTCGTATTTCTTTTTCCCTTTGGCAAGACCAATCAGCACTTTAGCATAGCCGTTTTTCAAATACATTTTCAGCGGCACGATCGAGTACCCCGCTTCTTTCGTTTCCCCGATCAGCTTGTCGATTTGCTTGCGGTGCAAAAGCAGCTTTCTCGTTCTAAGTGGATCATGGTTATAACGGTTTCCCTGTTCATAAGGGCTGACGTGCATATTATACAAAAATAGTTCCCCTTTTTGAATGCGGGCAAACGCATCTTTCAAATTTACTCGGCCGGCGCGAATCGATTTTATTTCTGTTCCTTGCAGCACGATCCCCGCTTCAAATGTTTCTTCAATAAAAAAATCGTGGCGCGCTTTTTTATTTTGCGCCAGCACTTTTCCTTCTCCCTTTGGCATTCCCTCTCACCTTCCGTTCTTCAGTCAAGCCCGGCAGTCTCGGGACTGCCAGGCTTCGTGTCAGCCTTTATTCTGACGTCTTTTCTTTGCTTGTTTTTTCGGCACACCTTCATAATATTTGCCGCGTTTTTTCTTTTTGTTCGGCGATTGATTGGACCATTCACCGCCCGCTTCTTTCTCATTGTTGCCTTTCTGGCCGCGCTCTTTCCGATCCGACTGGTTCATTTTAATGACTTTCGCCTGTTCCTGAGGACGCTTATTCGTTTTCTTCATGCCAACAATTTCAAAGTCGATCGATTGTTCTTCTTTGTTCACATTCGTCACCCGGACGGTAATTTCATCGCCGATTCGGAAGACGTTCCCTGTTCGTTCGCCGATCATAGCAAAGTGGCGTTCATCATAGCGATAATAGTCATCCGTCATGTAAGAGACATGAACGAGACCTTCGATCGTATTTTCCAATTCCACAAACATGCCGAAGTTCGTGACTGAACTAATGATCCCATCAAACTCTTCGCCAATTTTATCGAGCATGAATTCCGCTTTTTTCAGTTCATCCGTGTCACGCTCGGCATCTACTGCCCGGCGCTCCATGTTCGACGTATGTTCAGCGATTTCTCCAAGACGCGCATCCCATTTCGCCTGAGTCGCCGGATCAATGCGCCCTTCAATTAAATACGTGCGGATGAGCCGGTGTACGATTAAATCCGGGTAGCGGCGGATCGGCGAAGTGAAATGAGTATAAAACTCTGTCGACAACCCGAAGTGGCCTAAGCTTTCCTCATGGTATTTTGCCTGCTGCATCGAGCGAAGCATTACTGTAGAGATAACGACTTCCTCCGGCTTACCTTGGATGGCTTCAATCACTTCCTGAAGTGCGCGCGGATGAACGGCATTCGCTGTTCCTTTCACGTTCAGTCCAAAATTCGTGATAAACTCAAAAAACCGCTGCAGCTTATCTTCTTTTGGATCTTCGTGAATCCGGTAGATGAACGGTACATCCATCCAATGGAAATGTTCTGCCACCGTTTCATTGGCTACAAGCATAAATTCTTCGATTAACCGTTCTGCGACCGAACGTTCGCGCAGCACAACGTCAACCGGCTTTCCATCTTCATCAACGATCACTTTTGATTCTTTAAAGTCAAAATCAATCGCGCCGCGTTTTTGCCGTTTTTTTCGTAAAATAGCCGCCAGCTGTTCCATGCTTTCAAATAATGGCACGAGCGGCTCATATTTTGCCCGCAGCTCTTCATCTTTATCAACGAGAATGCTGTTAACGTCGCTGTATGTCATCCGCTCCGTCGTCTTTATCACACTTTGGAAGATTTCCTGTTTGACGACTTCGCCGGACGCATTGATTTCCATTTCACACGACAGTACTAGCCGATCCACTTGTGGATTGAGCGAGCAAATGCCGTTGGAGAGGCGGTGCGGAATCATCGGGATGACCCGATCAACTAAGTAGACACTCGTTCCACGTTCATACGCTTCACTGTCAATAGCTGAGCCTTCTGTCACGTAATAACTGACATCAGCAATATGAACACCGAGCTTGTAATTTCCGTTGTCGAGCTTCGTAACAGTGACAGCATCATCGAGATCTTTCGCATCTGCGCCGTCAATCGTCACAATGGTTTCATCGCGCAAATCCCGGCGGCCTTCTCTGTCTTTTTCGCTGATCGTTTCCGGCGTTGCATTAGCCTGCGCCATCACTTCTTCCGGAAATTCCTGCGGCAGACCGTGCTTATAAATGATCGAGATAATGTCGACACCCGGATCGTTTTTATGGCCGAGAATTTGAATAACTTCTCCTTCGGCATTTTTGCGTCCGTCCGGATATGAAGTAATTTTCACAACTACTTTATGGCCTTCGATCGCACCATGGGCCGCTTCTTTCGGAATAAAAATATCGCTGGCAAACTTCTTGTCATCAGGTATAACAAACCCGAAATGCCTGCTGTCTGTGTACGTGCCGACAATTTCTGTTTTTCCGCGCTCAAGGATGCGCACGACTGTCCCTTCACGGCGCGACCCGCTCGTTTCTGTCGTTACCCGAACAAGAGCAATGTCACCGTTCAAGGCGCCATTCGTTTCGTGGGGCGGAATAAAAATATCGTCCATTCCTTGCTCTTCCGGCATTAAAAAAGCAAAGCCTTTTGAATGACCGGAAATTTTGCCGCGAATTAAATTCATTTTTTCCGGAAGGCCGTAGCGATTCGCTCGCGTGCGAACAACAAACCCTTTTTCTTCCATATATACAAGCGCTTTAACAAAATCTTTAAATTCAGCGGAATCTTCAATTTGAAGTGTTTCTTCCAACTCTTTTACCGTGAGCGGCTTGTAAGATTCTTCTTTCATGTAGGTCAACAGCCGATCAACTAGATCGTTTGATTGCTGGTCCATACTAATCCCTCCTATCTCTCTTTAAAAGCGGAAGGCGCCCGTTCGGCGCGACAGCGGATTTATAGCTCTCGACAAGGAGGCGTTCTGTGACTCCGACAGAGGGAGCGAAATCAGCGTACGCGCTAGCGCCTGCAGCTGGATATTATTAAAAGCGGAAGCGCCCGATCAGCCGCGACAAGCATAAGGCGAGTTGGCGAAATGGCGCTTTTCAGCCATGCAGCCGAATCGACTTATGACCTCGGACGGCTAGGCGCTGCAGCTGGATATCTTTAAAAGCGGAAGCGCCTGATCAGCCGCGACAAGCATATGACGAATAGCGAGGGGCAGTTTCTCAGCCGCCGCAACTATTTGGCATCTGATCTCGAGCCCGAGGAGACGCAGTTTAATCCGACCAGTCCAGCCGCTCTAAAAAGGCGTAAATATCTTCATGCAACTGCTCTTTTTCTTTATCAAGAGTAATCACATGGCCGGACTTTTCATACCATTTTATTTCTTTCATCGTTGATTCAATTTCATCATAAATAATATTGGCACTCTCCGGATTGATCATGGCGTCATGACGTGCCTGAACAACAAAAGTTGGTGCATAAATCATATCTACGTTGCTGCGGACATCAGAAATTAATCCTTGCAGTGATTTTAACGTATTCATAGGCGTTTTTTTAAACTCTTCTATTTCTTCTTCAATTACCTCATTTGATTTCCCTTCAAACTTTTTAAATTCGCGGGCATAATCAACGATGCCGTTGTACATTACTTCTTCACTTTTAATGTACATCGGGGCACACATTGTCACAATACCTTTTACAGGTACAGTATAGCCAAGCTTTAAGGAAAATACCCCGCCAAGGGACAAGCCGGCTACAGCAATTTCATCATATCCGAGGCTTTTCAAATGCTCATAACCACCCATGACATCTTGCCACCAGTCTTCAGGACCCGTATGGACGAGCTCTTCCGGAGGTACGCCATGGCCTTTATAGTGCGGTGCATGGGATGTATACCCCTTCTTCTCAAGGAAGCGGCCGAGCATCCGGACGTCCGCTGAATTTCCAGTGAAGCCGTGAAGCAGCAGCACCGCCCGCTTTCCAGCTTCAAACGTAAATGGTTTTGGCAAACTTAATCTCATAATGCTTAATACTCCTTTTTCTTAGTATGAACCGTTCAATAAACTCTCATCATCATTTTACGAAAAATTCCCTTCCGAAACTAGCAGAAGGTCCCGGCAGTGGAATTGTTTTTAGCAAAAGGAGCTGTCTCAAAAGTAAAGAGTGAGGCATCTAGGGAACAGCCGCCTTGATCTAGAGAAATGGAGAAGAGCTTTGTTCGACACTCCGATGACTTTGTTCACCACTTCCGCGCGGTGTTCGTCGTTTCGATGGCTTTGTTCACTGTTTCCGCATATTGAAAAAAGAGGGCGTCTCAAAAGCTCGGCTTTTGAGACGCCCTCTTTCATTATAGCTGAAAGTATGATACAGCAATCGTCAAAACAAAAAATAACACAGCTAATACAACAGTCAAACGGTGCAGCACTAAATCAATACCGCGCGCTTTCTGCTTGCCAAAAAGCTGTTCCGCTCCGCCGGAAATCGCTCCGGACAAACCGGCACTCTTTCCTGACTGCAGCAACACAACAACGATCAGCGCAATCGATACAATTACGAGTAATGTCACTAACAAAGTATGCATAACGCTACCTCCACAAACGAACGTAAGAATGAAACCAGTTTAACATAAAAAAGCAAAAAAGTGAACAATTGAAGAAAAGCACAAGCGCCTTGTTCACCCCCGACAAGCACAAGACGAACCTCACAGAAAGGTATTCTTTACCTTTCTGAGTGGGTTGGCTTGTGACCTCCAGAGGGTAGTCGGCTTGTGCTAGACAACAAAACTAAGTAGAAAAAAATTACATTTTACTAAACAATGAAAAAGGGGTCAGTCCCTTCATCGCGTTAACGCGATGGGGGACTGACCCCCGGCACTTTAAAGTGCTAAAGTTATTTTTTCAGGTTGTAGAATGTGTTGTCGCCAAGGTATTGGGCGAGTTCGCCGAGCTGGTCTTCGATGCGAAGGAGCTGGTTGTATTTAGCGACGCGGTCTGTTCTTGACGGTGCGCCTGTTTTGATTTGGCCGGCGTTTGTTGCGACAGCGATGTCAGCGATTGTTGCATCTTCTGTTTCACCGGAACGGTGGGAGATGACAGCTGTGTAGCCTGCGCGTTTCGCCATTTCAATCGCGTCGAACGTCTCTGTCAGTGTACCGATTTGGTTCACTTTAATTAAGATCGAGTTGCCGACACCTTGCTCGATTCCTTCGGCAAGCTTCGCTGTATTCGTTACGAACAAGTCGTCACCAACGAGCTGTACTTTTTTGCCGATGCGCTCAGTGAGCAATTTATGGCCTTCCCAGTCGTTTTCATCTAAGCCGTCTTCAATCGAGATGATCGGATATTTAGAGACAAGCTCTTCATACCAATCCACCATTTCCGCAGCCGTTTTCACGACGCCTTCACCGCTTAAATGATATTTGCCATCTTCTTTGTTGTAGAATTCGGAAGAAGCGGCATCCATCGCCAATTTAATTTGGTCGCCAGGTGTATAACCTGCTTTTTCAATCGCTTCAATAATTGTTTGCAATGCTTCTTCGTTTGATTTCAAATTCGGAGCAAATCCGCCTTCATCTCCGACTGCTGTATTCAATCCTTTTTCTTTCAATACTGCTTTCAAGCTGTGGAAAATTTCCGTTCCCATACGAAGCGCTTCTTTGAAGTTTTCCGCGCCGACCGGCATGATCATGAATTCTTGAATATCGACGTTATTATCAGCATGCTCTCCGCCATTGACGATGTTCATCATCGGCACAGGCAGTTGTTTCGAGTTGATGCCGCCAAGGTATTCATACAAATGAATGCCGTGGAAGTCAGCGGCTGCGTGGGCAGCGGCCATGGAAACACCGAGAATCGCGTTTGCACCGAGCTTGCCTTTATTCTCTGTTCCATCAAGCTCAATCATCGCACGGTCGATGCCGATTTGATCGAGCACTTCAAAGCTGCCGACAAGTTCAGGAGCAATCACATCGTTTACGTTTTCCACCGCTTTTAGAACACCTTTACCAAGATAACGGCTTTTGTCGCCATCGCGAAGCTCCACTGCTTCATATTCCCCTGTAGATGCACCTGATGGCACGAGTGCCCGTCCAAATGCGCCGGATTGTGTGTAAACTTCTACTTCAACAGTTGGGTTACCGCGGGAATCTAGTACTTCGCGTGCATAAATATCAGTAATAATTGGCATGTAAAATCTCTCCTTTTTCCTGAAAAAATTATTTTTTAATCAAAGTTGTTCCGGTCATTTCTGCCGGCCTATCTACTTGAAGCAAATCCAGCATCGTCGGCGCTAAGTCGCCAAGAATGCCGCCTTCACGCAATTGGACACCGGGTTTTGTCACGATCACAGGCACCGGGTTCGTCGTATGGGCCGTCATCGGATTACCTTCTGGCGTGACGACTTCATCGGCGTTTCCATGGTCCGCAGTAATGATCGCCGTCCCGCCTTTCGAAACGATTAAATCCACAATTCGTCCAAGGCATTCATCCACCGTCTCCACCGCTTTGATCGTCGGCTGCAGAAGGCCTGAATGCCCGACCATATCAGGATTCGCAAAGTTTAAAATAATCGCGTCCTGCCTGTCGTTAGTAATTTCATCAATCAGCGCGTCTGTTACTTCATAGGCGCTCATTTCCGGCTGCAAATCATATGTCGCTACTTTCGGAGAATTAATTAAAATTCTTTTTTCACCCGGAAACTCTCTTTCTCGCCCGCCGCTCATAAAAAAAGTAACGTGAGGATACTTTTCCGTTTCTGCGATTCGCAGCTGATTTAAACCGTGAGTCGATAAAACTTCTCCTACAGTATTGCTCAAATCCACTTTATGATAAGCAATATCCCCCTTTACTGTCACGCTGTAGGGAGTCATGCAGACAAAGTGAATATGTTTCGGCAGCTGGTCACTGCGGTCGAATCCTTCAAATTCTACGTTTGTAAACACATTCGACAGCTGAATGGCCCGGTCCGGACGGAAATTGAAGAAAATGATCGCGTCTTCATCTTTCACTTTCGCCACCGGCTGGCCAGAGTCGTCCGTCATTACGGCCGGCACGACAAATTCATCGTTAATGCCGTTTGCGTATGATTCATCGACGACTTCAAGCGGGTCTTCAAAAAACGGTGCTTCGTTGCAAACCATCGCGCGGTACGTTTTTTCAACACGCTCCCATCGGTTATCTCTGTCCATCGCATAATAGCGGCCAGAAATCGTCGCAAATTGGCCGACACCGTACTCTTTCATTTTCTCGAGCGTTTCTTCAATGTAGCCTTTTGCTGTTTGCGGTCCGACGTCACGGCCATCCAAAAAAGCATGAACATATACTTTTTCAAGCCCTTCCTGTGCAGCGAGCTTTAAAAGTGCGAACAAATGCTCAATGTGGCTATGGACACCGCCATCTGACAACAGGCCGAATAAATGAAGAGCGGTCCTTTTCTGCTTGGCATGATGAATGGCTTTCAGGAACGCTTCATTTTTGAAAAATTCTCCTTCGCGAATAGCTATATTGATCCGCGTTAAGTTTTGGTACACAATCCGGCCGGCACCGATGTTTAAGTGACCGACTTCAGAGTTTCCCATTTGGCCTTCCGGCAGGCCGACTGCTTCTCCGCTTGCGATTAAAGTCGAGTGGGGAAACTGTTCCCAATAACGGTCAAAATGAGGCTTCTTCGCCTGCGCCACTGCATTGCCTTCTTGTTCGGCACGGCAGGCAAAGCCGTCCAGAATAATCAGTGCAACAGGTGCTTTAGCCATTATTTACTGCCTCCAATAACTGCAGGAAAGAAGCGGGCTCAAGGCTGGCACCGCCGACAAGCGCCCCGTCAATGTCAGGCTGGGACATATATTCACCGATGTTGTTCGGCTTGACGCTGCCGCCATATTGGATGCGCACATTGTCAGCTGTTTCCTGTGAAAATTGCTTCGCAACAATTTGACGAATATGAGCGCACACTTCATTCGCATCTGCGGCTGTAGAAGATTTTCCTGTGCCGATCGCCCAAATCGGTTCATAGGCAATCACTGTTTGTCCTGCCTGTTCTTCTGTCATACCTGCGAGTGCCTGTTCAATCTGGCCGGCGACGAAGCTGTTCGTCTCGCCATTTTCGCGCTGTTCAAGCGTTTCTCCGCAGCACACGATCGGTGTTAAGCCGTATTTAAAAGCAGCGAGCGCTTTTTTATTCACCGTTTCATCCTTTTCATTAAACATTTCGCGCCGTTCAGAGTGGCCGATAATAACGTATTCAGCCCCGATGTCCTGCAATGCTTTCGGACTGATTTCACCGGTAAACGCTCCGCTTTCTTCAAAGTGCATCGTTTGTGCTCCGATTTTCACATCGGACTCCTTTACCGTTTGAACGAGCTGCTCTAAAAATAAAGCAGGTGAACAAATGACACTGTCCACTATTCCGGCATCAGGCACAAGATTTTTCACTTCTTCAGCGAAGCTTTTTGCCTCCACCAATGTTTTGTGCATTTTCCAGTTGCCCGCGATAATAGGCTTACGCATATTGCTTCATCCTTTCCCACGTTTTAATTGTTTTTACTTATCACTCAACGCGACAACGCCTGGAAGCTGTTTGCCTTCCATAAATTCAAGAGAAGCGCCGCCGCCTGTTGAGATATGGCTCATTTTATCTGCCAGCTGGAATTTCTCCACTGCCGCCGCGGAATCACCACCGCCAATGACAGAATATGTACCTTCTGCTTCAGCAAGCGCTGCAGCAACTGCTTTCGTTCCTTCGGCGAACTTATCCATCTCAAACACACCCATCGGTCCGTTCCAAATTACAAGCTTTGAATTTTGAATCGTTTCTTTATACAGCTCGCTCGTTTTCGGCCCGATATCAAGTGCCTGCCAGTCAGCTGGAATGTCATCAATGTCGACAATTTTCGCTTCGGCATCTTCGGAAAACTCATTCGCAATAACTCCATCGACCGGCATTAAAAAGTTGACGCCTTTTTCTTCCGCTTTTTTCATAAATTGCTTCGCTAAGTCGATTTTGTCTTCTTCGAGCAGCGACTGCCCAATTTCATAGCCTTTTGCTTTAATGAACGTATACGCGAGCCCGCCGCCAATGATCAAATTGTCCACTTTATCAAGCAAGTGGTCAATGACGCCGATTTTATCTTTTACTTTCGCGCCGCCAATAATAGCTGTAAATGGCCGCTCCGGATCAGACAGTGCTTTGCCGAGCACATCCAGCTCTTTTTCCATTAAGAAACCAGCTGCCGCCGGCAAAAAGTGGGCAATGCCTTCAGTGGATGCATGAGCACGATGAGCAGCACCGAACGCATCGTTGACGTAAGTATCTGCAAGCGCAGCAAATTGCTTGGCCAGCTCTTCGTCATTTTTTTCTTCACCAGGATAAAAACGAACATTCTCAAGCAGAAGCACATCGCCGTTATTCATGGCGGCCACTTCTGTCTGAACCTTTTCACCGAATGCTTCATCCGTTTTTTTCACTTCTTTGCCGAAAAGCTCGGACAGACGGGCTGCTACAGGTGTTAAGCGAAGCTCTTCTTTCACTTCGCCTTTCGGACGGCCAAGGTGGCTCGCTAAAATCACCTTCGCCCCTTGATCAGATAAATATTGAATGGTCGGGAGCGCGGCCCGGATGCGTGTGTCATCCGTTACTTTGCCATCTTTCATCGGGACGTTGAAGTCAACGCGGCAAAACACGCGCTTCCCTTTCACATCCAAGTCTTTAATCGTCTTTTTGTTCATTTAAAAAAGGCCTCCCTCATTAAAAAGAAAAATAAACAAAAGGGAGGGGGATCTTCTTTCCCCGCTCCCCTTTCATCCCATTTACATTATAGATGGTGGGTTATTATTTTCCAACAAAGATGTTAAAAAATATAACACATTTTCATATTAGTATCACACTATTTACAATTAAAAACCTTTTTGAGCGATGTAATCAACGAGATCCACGACACGGTTAGAGTAGCCGGATTCGTTATCGTACCAGGACAATACTTTTACCATGTTGTCTTCAAGAACCATTGTTGACAACGCATCGATCGTGGAAGAAACGGTGCTGCCGTTGTAGTCGCTTGAGACGAGCGGTTCTTCTGTGTAAGCGAGAATACCTTTCAAGTCACCTTCAGCCGCTTCTTTTAACACTGCATTTATTTCTTCAGCAGTCGTGTTCGTTTTCAATTCAGCAACTAAATCAACGACAGATACGTTTGGCGTAGGCACGCGCATCGCCATGCCGTTTAATTTGCCCGCCAGTTCAGGCAATACGAGTGAAACAGCTTTCGCGGCCCCCGTCGTTGTTGGGATCATGTTTTCTGCCGCAGCACGGGCACGGCGGTAATCTTTATGAGGCAAGTCTAGAATTTGCTGGTCGTTCGTGTAAGAGTGAACAGTCGTCATCATGCCGCGTACAATGCCGAATTTATCATTCAATACTTTCGCAAACGGCGCCAGGCAGTTTGTTGTACAAGAAGCATTAGAAATGACGTGATGGTTCGCTGGATCATATTTGTCATGGTTCACACCCATAACGACGGTAATGTCTTCATCTTTAGCCGGAGCAGAGATGACCACTTTTTTCGCTCCTGCTTCCAAGTGCTTCGCTGCATCTTCGCGCTTAGTGAAGCGGCCTGTTGATTCAACAACGACTTCCACGCCGAGTTCGCCCCATGGAAGAAGTGCCGGGTCACGTTCTGCTACTACTTTTATTTTTTTGTCGTTAACGACAATGTATTCGCCGTCCACTGTCACTTCTTCTTCTAATGTGCCGTGTACAGTATCATATTTTAAAAGATGAGCGAGCATATTCGCATCTGTTAAATCATTTACTGCCACTACTTCTATGTTAGGGTTTTTCAGAGCTGCACGGAACACAACACGTCCAATACGCCCAAATCCGTTAATTCCAACTTTTACTGCCATATGAATAATTCCTCCTTCAAAATTTAAGGATATTTTATAGTTAACAGCTGACAAAACAATCATCAGCTACTAATTCATTCTAAGTATAATCAAGCTTTGTTTAACAATTGCTCGGCGGCTGCTTCATCTGTAATCAATACAGTAGCCTTTGGTGCTCCTCGCAAATAAGAACGGATCGCTTTGCCTTTCGATGCTCCTCCAGCAACAGCAATGACGTCATGAGCTGCGGACAGATCATCGAGCTGCAAGCCGATCGTGGACACTTTATGAACAACGTGCCCTTCTTCATTAAAGTAATAGCCGAACGCTTCGGCCGTCGCGTGCCCGGCTTCTATTTTGCGAAACTCTTTTTCCGGGGTATTCCGGCGCTTCGCCATTGTCATAGCTTCTCCAATTCCGTGAAGGACAATCGCAGATGACTTAATAAGCTGAAGCACTTCTTTAATCGCCGGTTCTTTCAAAATCGACTCATGGGTTTCACGGCTGATCTGGTCAGGTGCGTATAACAACTTATGTTTGCTGCCAGTGTTCGCCGCCATTTTTGCCACGATGGAGTTCGCCTGGTTTAAAATATCTTCCCCGAGTCCTCCTCTGGCCGGTACAAACATAATGTCTTTCCCGCCGGCGAAATCAGTTGTCATCGCTTCTGCTGCCTCGAGCATCGTTGTCCCGCCTGTCACCGCGATGATATTCTTCTCTAACAGACGTTTTTTTATACTGCCTGCGCAAGCTTTGCCAAGTTCTTTTTTCACCCAGGAAGACTGATCGCTGTCCCCGTGAACGATTTTTACTTCATCCAGCCCGAACTGCTGTTTCAGTTTTTCTTCCACCTTGTGTATACCCTTAATGCTGCTGATCAACTCCTCTAGTTCTTCAAGAACCGAGACGCCGTCTTCTGTCAGCACCATGCCGGATGTAAGATAGTCGATTAAATGCTGTTTTTTTAAAAATTCTACTTCTGTCCGGAGTGTTCGTTCCGTGAACCCGAGAGACTGCGCCAGCAATCTTCTGCCTACCGGCTGAGACAAGCGGATCGACTGCAAAATTTCATATCTTTTTTGTAAAATATCCAGCAAGTCCGGTACGATTTTTTTTTGAATATCAATGATTGTTTGCATAAACCGCTCCTCACTTTATCGGGTCAAAAATTGTCCCTATTATAAAATCAGCGTCCCACTCTATCCAAAAAAAATAATCCCTGCTTCAATGATTATTTTAACAGGGAGGAAAACAGAAAGCAATGAATATGATTTTTATTTGACTGAATGTTTCAACGAGCCTAAGACTCTAACTTTAATTTAACGGTTGGATAGTCTACATTTCCGAACTGGATGACTTCGCCATTGCATTCAATGACGGGAATCATCAGCCCGTACTTTTCGGTCAGTTCATCGCTTTCGTCAATATTTATTTCATGGAGTTGAAACGGCACGTCTTCCTGGACAAGTCCTAAAACCGTTTTCGCCTCTACGCAAAGCGGACATTGCGCCCGTGTATAAAAGTAAACTTCTTTCATGTATAGTCCTCTTCTTTCAGTCGTATCTTTTTCTTTTCGATGAAGAAGGAATCGAAAGCTGGTCACGATATTTGGCAACGGTTCTTCTTGACACTTGCCAGCCTTCTTCTTTCAACCGGTTGCTGATTTCCTGGTCGGAAAGCGGCTTTTTCTTATCTTCTCCGGTAACCAGCTCGGTCATTTTCGATTTCACTTGTGCGGCGGAGGCAGTTTCTTCTGTCCCTCCAGACAGGCCAGCCGGGAAAAATGTTTTCAATTCATACGTGCCGTATGGTGTCTGCATATATTTCCCCCGCACGGCCCGGCTGACAGTTGACTCGTGAATGTCCAGTTCATCGGCGATTTCCTTCATTGTGAGCGGCTGCAGGCGGCTCGGCCCGCAGAAGAAAAAGTCTTTTTGTTTTTCTACGATCTTCAAGCCGACACGCTGAATCGTTCTTTTTCGCTGCTCGAGGCTTTTCAACAGCCAAAGATAATCTTTTTGTTTATCTTTCATGAACTCTTTTAAATGCTCATCTTTGTGGTCTGCCAGCTCGTTAAAATATTCTTTTTGAAACACAATTTTCGGCATTTCATCTTCCAGCAAGTGCACTTCAATCGAATCATTTTTTAAGACGACCGTCAAATCCGGGCGGACATACGTCGGCTGTTCATAATGAAAACGCGCACCAGGCTTCGGATTCAGCTTTTGGATAAAGTCAGCCGCTTCCTGAATTTCTTTTACATCAATATTTAGCCTTTTGGCAAGCGGACGCCAGTTTTTCTCGGCAAATTCAACGAAGTGGTCTTGAATAATGCCCAGAACGAGCGGCGGCACGCCTTCCATCCGGTGGAGTTGCAGCAACAGGCAATCCTGTAAATGCATAGCACCAACTCCAGCTGGCTCCAAATCGCGGATCATACCGAGCACTCTTTCTGCTTCTTCCTCTTGGCAGCGGCACATTTCGGCTGTTTCTTGCACAGTGATCGACATATAGCCGTTCCCATCCATATTATATAATAAAAAATCAAGTATTCGTCTTTGTTTAAGGTCCAGTGGAATAAGCGACAGCTGCATTCTTAAATAATCCATCAACGTCTGAGATTGATCGGCCAGGTGCTCGACCCAGTTTTTGTCGTCTTTCTTTTCAGATACCCCTTTGCGTGTTCCCGCCTTTTCCTTTCTATGAAGCGCTTTCATTTCAGGCACTTCTAATTGAATAAACGGGTTTTCCATCGTTTTCGCTTCCAAAAACTCCGTTAACTCCTGGGCAGAGTACTGCAGCAAAGCAATCGCCTGCGTCAATTCCTGCGTCATCGCAAGCTTCATCGTCTGCTGTTGCCAAAGACCAGGCTTCAAATGCATATTCAAATTCCCCTCCCCCTTCCTATTCTATTATACAACAGGAAAGAAAATTGAGAATGAAAATTTAGAATTTTTCCTCTGCTATTTCATATAACAAGCAAATAGAAAAGAAAAGCGGCTGTCTTTCCTTGTTTAAATAGTCTAATCCACAACATTAAAAACAAAAAAGATGCCATACATTGAAGTATGACATCTTTGTACGCCCTCGGCAGGAATCGAACCCACATCTTAAGAACCGGAATCTCACGTGCTATCCGTTGCACCACGAGGGCTTAATCAGTACAATACAAAATTATAGCGGAAGAGCAGCTAAAATGCAATCACTATTTTCAAATATTATAAATAAAAACAAATTTGTTCTGCTTTTCTTTTTTTGTTTAGCAGGAATTCTTGTGGGTATAATAGAAAACTATGTAGAAGAATCATTTTCCAGCTAAGCCGTATTGTTTGACCTTCATTGACCATCACTGTATGATACTATTACATAAGATTTTCTGCATTAGCAACTATTTCATTTTTTAAGGAGGAAAGAAAATGAATTTAATTCCTACAGTTATTGAACAGACAAACCGCGGAGAACGTGCATACGATATTTATTCCCGTTTATTAAAAGACCGCATCATTATGCTTGGAAGCGGAATTGATGACAACGTGGCGAACTCAATCGTGTCCCAGTTGTTATTCCTGGAAGCGGAAAATCCTGAAAAAGATATTTCCATTTATATTAACAGCCCAGGCGGCAGCATCACAGCCGGAATGGCCATCTATGATACTATTCAATTTATTAAGCCGGACGTGCAAACGATTTGTATCGGTATGGCGGCATCTATGGGAGCTTTCCTGCTTGCCGCTGGAAAGAAAGGCAAGCGCTATGCCCTGCCAAACAGTGAAGTAATGATTCACCAGCCGCTCGGAGGAGCACAAGGCCAGGCAACGGAAATTGAAATTGCCGCCAAGCGTATCCTTTTCTTGCGCGAGAAATTAAACCAAATCTTAGCCGATCGCACAGGTCAATCGCTTGAAATCATCTCTAAAGATACAGATCGCGATAACTTCATGACAGCTGAACGTGCTCTCGAATACGGCTTAATCGATAAAATTTTGACACGCAACGAACTGCCTGAAAAATAAGAGCGGTAATGAAAGCAGCCCAGAACTCCCGGGCTGCTTTTTTTATCGTTGATGATTGAGCCGGGTTAACTATTTATCAGTCTCTCTTTATTTATCCTTTCGTGGCCCAAATGATGATCCCTGCTGCAACTAAAGGAAGTAAGACGGCGAGCCAAGCCATTGGCCGTGCGAAGTTCACCGTCCAGCCGATGCCGAACCGCTTTTCAATGAAAAGCGCCGGATCTTTCGGGTTAAAATAGATTTGTCCGAGCTTTCAGTGCTGGTCATCTTCCTGGTCGATCCATTCTGCCGTTTTTCCCTCCTCCACTTTAATGCGGCTGCCCCCTTGTCCGGTTTTGACGGCAAGAACGATACACCAAATAATGATGACCGCGGGAACAATATGTCACTATTTTAAACAAAAAAACACCTGATAACGGTTGAAATCCCCGTCAATCAGGTGTCTTTTTTAGTAATTTTCTTCTTTTTCGATAAAATCCACGAGCGCCTGCATTGCTTCTTCTTCATCGCGGCCTTCTGTAGATAACGTCACCGTGCATCCACGGTTAATTGCCAGGCTCATAATGCCCATGATGCTTTTGGCATTGACTCTTTTCCCTTCTTTTTCAAGGTGAATGTCTGAAGCAAAGCGATTTGCCTCCTGGACAAACAACGCAGCGGGGCGTGCTTGCAACCCCGTCTTTAATTGTACTTCTGTTGTTTTTTCAATCATGTGACTCTCCTCTTTCCTTATTTATTAATCGGTTCATTTGCTCTAATTTTTTCAGCAATTTCATCGATTTTGCGAAGGCGGTGATTAATACCAGATTTGCTAATGGTTGCGCCCGAAACCATTTCCCCGAGCTCTTTCAGCGTGACATCTTGGTGAGCAACGCGCAGCTCGGCAATTTCCCGTAATTTTCCGGGCAGTACTTCCAAGCCGACGGACGATTCAATAAAGCGAATATTTTCCACTTGGCGCAGGGCAGCGCCGATTGTTTTGTTTAAGTTAGCTGTTTCACAATTGACGAGCCGGTTAACAGAATTGCGCATATCCCGGACAATGCGGATATCTTCAAAGCGAAGCAAGGCATTGTGCGCTCCGACGATATTTAAAAACTCAGTAATTTTTTCCGCTTCCTTTAAGTACGTAATAAACCCTTTTTTCCGCTCCAGCGTTTTGCTGTTCAAATCAAAAAGGTTCATTAATTCGCATAAAGCGTCGTTGTGCTCTTTATAAAGCGAAAAAATCTCCAAGTGATAAGAAGAAGTTTCCGGGTTATTAACAGATCCTCCCGCCAGAAAAGCTCCACGCAAATACGAACGGCGGCAGCACTTTTTCTCGATCAGCCCTGGCGATATATTATGAACAAAAGAAAAAGAGGTTTCAATAATAGCCAAGTCCTCTAGGATATCGCGCGCTTTTTCTTTTAAGCGAACGATATACACATTATTCTTTTTCAATCTCATTTTCTTGCGGACGAGCAGTTCCACTTCTACCTGGTAATTCTTCTTCAGCAGCACATATATTCTTCTCGCAATAGCTGCATTTTCTGTCTGAATGTTGACGACGAGAAGTCGATTGGAAAAAGAAAGAGAGCCATTCATACGAATGAGCGCTGAAAGTTCAGCTTTAGCGCAGCAATCTTTCACCTCGAGCGTCGTCAATTCTTTTTTTGTTTCAGAAGCAAATGACAATCATGCCACCTTCTTCCATTTATTTTTTATCTTGAATGAGCTGAAAAAGGATATCAGCCACTTTATTCGTATCGTGACGGACCACGCCATCTTCTCGAATGACGATTTCATCAAAAATCACGTTCAGCCCGAGTGACTTCAGTAAATCGACATCGTAAAAGACCGGCTTGGCCATTTCTTCTTTGTACTTTTCTTGAATATGTTCCGGAATCGGTTCATTGTTCACTAAAATCGTATCCATAAACGCGCACGACATATGATCATAGATGGCTTTCACGTGATCGCTCGCTGTGAAATCGAGCGTTTCACCGGCTTGCGTCATTAAATTGCAAATATATACTTTCTTCGCATTTGACAAGCACACTTCTTCTCCGATTTGCGGGACGAGTAAATTAGGTAAAATACTCGTGTACAAGCTGCCAGGACCAACGATAATTAAGTCAGCTTCCCGGATCGCCCGAATTGTTTCCGGAAGAGGCTGAATTTTGTCAGGGGATAAAAACACCCGCTTAATCCGCTTGCCGGAATAAGGTATTTTCGATTCACCTGACACAATCGTGCCGTCTTCCATTTCCGCATGGAGTACAACACTTTGATTGGCTGCCGGCAAAACTTTTCCGCGCACATTTAACACTTTGCTCATTTCCTGGACGGCATGAACGAAATCTCCGGTAATAGACGTTAAAGCGGCGATCATTAAGTTGCCGAGCGAATGGCCGGAGAGTTCGTTCTTCGTGCTGAACCGATGTTGAAACAACGTTTCTACAAGCGGCTCAACATCTGACAGGGCGGCCAGCACATTGCGGATATCCCCCGGTGGAGGAATATTTAATTCATCCCGCAAACGTCCCGAGCTGCCGCCATCATCAGCAACAGTGACAATGGCCGTTAAGTCGATCGGATGCTTTTTTAATCCACGTAGAAGGACCGACAGCCCGGTACCACCGCCAATAATGACGACTTTCTGCTCTCGTCTTTCCGTCATGTCGCCTGGACCTTTCTTTTGGTAATATCTCTGTGTGTTATGCGCGTTTGATAATCGCCGGCATAATAATTACCGATATATTCTGCCAAAGCGACAGATCGATGCTGGCCCCCGGTACAGCCGATGGCGATAACAAGCTGTGACTTACCTTCCATTTTATAGTGCGGCAGCATAAATGAAAGCAAATCAGTCACCTTTTCAAGGAATTTTTGCGTGTCATTCCACTTTAACACGTAGCTTGATACATCATCCTCAAGCCCAGTGCGCGGCCGCAAATGATCGATATAATGAGGGTTAGGCAAAAAGCGGACATCGAACACGAGATCCGCATCAATCGGCAAACCGTGTTTAAAGCCAAAAGACATCACATTGACTGTGAATACCGCTTTTTTATTTAAAGAAAACTCACTTAAAATTTTCTCGCGCAAGTTTTTTGGCTTCATTGCGGATGTATTGTAAATGATGTGGGCGCGTCCTTTTAAATCTTCTAACAATTCTCTTTCCTGCTGAATGCCGTCAAGCGGAAGCCCTGTCGGCGAAAGCGGATGGGAACGCCGCGTTTCTTTGTAGCGGCGGACGAGCACAGAGTCTTCCGCATCCAAAAATAATAATTTAGGTGTGACAGCAGACATTTCAGCTGCTTCGTCAAGCGACTTAAACAGATGATCAAAAAATTCACGGCCACGCATATCCATCACGACCGCCACTTTGTTCATTTGATTGCCAGAATCCTTCATCAGCTCTAAAAACTTCGGAAGCAAAGTCGGCGGCAAATTATCGACACAATAAAAACCAAGATCTTCAAAACTTTGAATCGCCACCGTTTTTCCAGCTCCAGACATGCCAGTGATAATGACTAGCTGCATATCATTCCCCGTGTTGTTGCTCATTCCCATTCCCCTTTCTCTATCTGCGATTGTTCAAAAAGTCCATGTCCCCCTTTTTGAACAAGTACTTTTTGTTAATTCGGGTCAAGCCGATAGGAAAGCAGCTTAAAATCAGGTGTATACGTAAAAGCACCATAAATCACACCTGTTCCATGCACCATGTATTCTAAAATGTGGCGGTCACCTTCCGCCATCGGCAGTTCTTTTATTTTTTCGACAGGATGCCATTCCAGCTGGCCTTCTTCGCATTCTTTGATGGACACACCATCACTTTCCTTAGCGAAAAAAGTGAACATCATCCACTCAGAAATAATGTCATCCCCGTCTTTAATAATGAATGTGAAAATGCCTTTAACAGCAGGACGGCGCAAATAGATGCCAGTTTCCTCCCGGTATTCGCGGATGACTGCATCGCGGATCGATTCTCCCGGCTCCATTTTCCCACCCGGAGCGACCCACCAATTGCGCCGGGGCTTTTGCAGAAGCAGAACTTCATCGTCTTTTAACAATAAACAGTTTGTTACACGCTGCATAATTTTTCACCTCCGGGCAGATTCCGGCATTAAGAAAAGCGAAAGCGGAAGGCGCTCGTTCAGCGCGATAAGAGGTTGGAAGGTTTCTGATGGAGTCGCTCTTTGACTGCGGCAGAAATTCTGAAACCGCCATACGCGCCAGCACCTGCAGCTAGACAGTTATCTAACTCGAAAAATTTACACTTTCCTATCTTTCAAAGAAACCGGAGTGTCGCCTTTTTCTTTCATTCTTATTATTATACTATGTTCTTTCCACTGATCTCAATGCCGTGTTTAACTAAGAAAAGCAAAAGCGCCTTGTTCAGCCCCGACAAGCAAATGTTCTTTCCCAATGTCTAGCTGCGCCTCTTTGGGGCTCGAGGTCATATGCCAGTCTGACTGCATGGCTGAAAAACGCCATTTCATCAGTCTGTCATATGCTTGTCGCCCCAGAGCAGTCGGCTCCGCTTTTCTATAAAGAAGTCGCTCTTTGACTTCATTTGAGAAAGGTTATTTGACCTCGAGGGGCTAGGCGCTGGAGCTAGACAATTAGAAAAGCAAAAGCGCCTTGATCAGCCCCGACAAGCAAATGTTCTTTCCCAAAAGAAGTCGCTCTTTGACTTCATTTGGGAAGGGTTATTTGACCTCGAGGGGCTAGGCGCTGGAGCTAGACAATTAGAAAAGCGAAAGCGCCTTGTTCAGCCCCGACAAGCATAAGGCGCTCCCCGCGAAAAGGTGCTCTTAGCCTTGCTGGTGCTGGGAGGAGTGTCTTGTGACCTCGAGGGAACAGGTGCTGAAACTGCACAAAAAAAGAGGCTGTTCCTGCGGCCGTCATTCGTACGGCTCGTTTTAGCCGCAGAAGTCAGTGCCGGTCATCGGAACAACCTCGTCAAAAGGGATATAAGTTAAACATAGGGGGTGTATCAGATTGCTATATAAATGTAACACAACTTTATTTCAGCTTCGTTACGTGCCGATTAACAGTCTGTTAAACTTATGCTTTAACCCCTAATTCTTCTTTTAATTCTTCGACAAAGCCTTGAGCCGACTGCGCAGCAATGCTTCCGTCCCCTGTCGCTGTAACAATTTGGCGAAGTGTTTTTTCACGGACGTCACCTGCTGCAAAAATGCCGGGGACGTTTGTTTCCATTTGATCGTTCGTAACGATGTAGCCGGCGTCATTCGTAATGCCAAGATTTAAAAACGGCTTTGTCAGTGGCAGCATGCCCACATAAATGAACACACCGTCTGCCGGGAATTCTCGCTCTTCGCCATTTTCTGTCGATACGAGCGTCACACTGCCGACTTTTCCGTCTTTTTCATTGATTTCCTTTACCGTAGAATTCCAGATAAAATCAACTTTTTCATTTTTGAACGCGCGCTCCTGCAGAATTTTTTGGGCGCGCAGCTCGTCGCGGCGGTGAACAACGGTAACGTTTTTCGCGAAGCGGGTTAAGTACGTTCCCTCTTCAACAGCCGAGTCGCCGCCGCCGATAACGACTAGATCTCTTTCTTTAAAGAAAGCTCCGTCACAAACTGCACAATATGATACGCCGCGGCCAGTTAATTCTTTTTCTCCTGGCACGCCAAGCTTTTTCCATTCTGCTCCTGTTGTGATAATAATGGAACGGGCTTTAAAGTCTTTTGCGCCTGCTTTAATGATTTTATATTCTTTGCCGTCGACAATTTCTTTAATGTCGCCGTACGCATACTCGGCTCCAAATTTCTTCGCATGATCAAACATTTTTGTTGATAATTCAGGGCCGAGGATATGATCATAGCCCGGGTAGTTCTCCACTTCTTCCGTGTTTGCCATTTGTCCACCTGGCACACCGCGCTCAATCATTAACGTAGAAAGATTGGCGCGTGATGTATAAACAGCCGCAGTCATCCCGGCCGGTCCTGCACCGATAATAATGACATCGTAAATTTTTTCTTCTGCTGCCACAGCAAGCCACTCCTTTTTCTTAAGTCGTTATATAAATACCCTAAAACGTATGTTTTATTCTCTAACCATATCCTAATCAATTGGGAACTTTTCGTCTATCTTTATGCTCACTAGAGCCGTTCGCGCACGTACTTAATGTACTTTTGCAGCGTGGAAAGCGAAAGGCCGTATTTTTCTGCCAGGCTTGCTTGTGATTCTTTTTCTCCACGCAATTTCCGCCAAACATATTCTGTCGCTGCTGCAAACGCCTTGCTGTTTTTTAAGCGCACTTGTTCCTCGGCCAGTTCACTGAAAACAGCAAACCAGAGCATGAATAAACCTGCTTCTTCTGTGCCAATCGGCTGAAACTCCTTGTAAAGCGCAAAAGCCGTTTCATGCGCGAGACGAATGCAGGCTTCTTCTTTCAGCTTCTCATCCACTGGCATGCCGAGCACGTCCGCCAAATAAATTTTTTCCCGGAAAGCGAGTGATTCAATGTCACAAAAGTCCGGGTGGCTCATTACTTTTTTATGGTCTTCTGTCACTGAAAGAATAAAAATGCCGAATAGGCGCTCTTCTTCATATTGACTGTTCATCCGTCTTACAATGGAAGCAGGCTGGTGCTCGTGTCCGAGCTGCTCCGCTTTCCCATTGCTCCACGGTTCCTGGCCGGCTTTCTCCGGGCTGATTCTCAGCACATATTTCCAGGCATTTTCTGCTGCTTCTGTGCGGCCGGAAAAATAAGCAGAATAAGAAAGCCAATAATAAAAGGACGGTTCGCCTTCAAAGCCGCTTTTATGCAGTTTTTTCAGCCAACGGTACGCCTCTTCATGTTGACCGATTAAAGCAAATGTCGCACCGAGCTTGAATTGCTGTTCAGGCAAAAGCGGGTACATCTTACGCAGCAAATCCACTAATTCCTTCAGCAAGCCGTACTGTTTTTCGTAAAACAAGAAAACAGCCAAATTGCACAGCGCATGCAAGTTCCCAGGACTCTTTTCCAATACATTTTCTAGTACTTTGTGTGCTTCTTCGACATGACCGAGATAAAAATGAGCAAGCGCCAAATTGTTATGGGCGGACCAGTACTCCGGATGCTTTCCAATTACTTCCTCGAGGCGTTCAATCGCTTTTTCAAAGCTGCCGCCTTCAAGTAAATAACGTGCTTCTTCTTGCATCATAATTAATTCATCTTGTTCATACAGCTCGTCAAAATCTTCTTCGCTGTCAAGCGTAATTAAATCAAGCAAGTCTTCCGCATCTTCTCTAAACTCCCCTGTTTCATCTTGCTCTAAATATTCTTGCGCATGCTTAAACGCTTCTTTGAACATGCCTAAATGGGCATAATTGTTCGCTAAAAAATAATGGCATTCACTGATGAGCGGATCTAAATCATCCAGCACGAAATGCAGCAGGCCATTTGACTGTTCAAAATTGCCGAGCTCTGTTTCGACTACTGCCAGCTGACAGGCGATCATCGCTTCAAGCGGCTCTAAATCCATTGCACGCGACAAATACTTTTTCGCTTTTTGCAGTTCTCTTTTTCGCAGTGCTTTTAATCCTTTTGTATAGTAATACTCACCTGTCGGCAAAAAAGAGACGACATTCCCTTTTTCTTTCCGTAGCTTTGAGTTTTTTGTCATGAAAGTCCTCCGAGCATTGTTAATTAACTTATTGAGTATACCACAGGTGACAACGCTCGTTAATAGAGGTAAACGAAAAAGCGCAGGCTCAAAAGTTTTTTATATATTAGGAGCGGGCAATTCTAGGCGTTGTTTACGATTTCTAGGCGTTGTTCATCGTTTCGGCTGCTTTGTTCACGATTTCCAAACGGTTGTATAGACTTCAAAAGCCCGGACACATCGCGGTACCCTTCTATTATTGAATTAGAAAAGGAGCCGTCTAAAAGCCGATTGTTCAACGACTTTTGAGACAGCTCCTTCTTCTTATTTTTCTTTTTCTTCGTGGCGCTTGGCAAGCACGCTGAGAACGTCAGCGAGCTCCACTTTTTGTTCGCGCAACAGAACGAGCAAATGGTAAAGCAAATCGGCGGCTTCCCACTGCAATTCATCTTTATCGCGGTTTTTTGCCGCAATAATGACTTCAGCGGCTTCCTCGCCGACCTTTTTCAAAATTTTATCAATACCTTTTTCAAATAAATAAGTCGTATAAGCGCCTTCAGGCCGGGTCTGTTCTCTGTCAGCAATGACTTCCTCCAGCTTGTGAAGAATCGTATAAGGCAATGTTTCCGCCTGTTCACCGTACAAATTATTCTCAAAGCAGCTCGTTGTGCCAAGGTGGCAGGCAGCTCCTTGTGGCTTTACGAGCACAACGAGAGCATCTTGGTCGCAGTCATATTTGATGTTAATGACTTTTTGCGTATTGCCGCTCGTTTCCCCTTTATGCCAAAGTTCTTGGCGCGACCGGCTGAAAAACCATGTTTCCCCGCTGTCGATCGTTCGCTGCAATGACTCTTTATTCATGTAAGCAAGCGTAAGCACTTCATATGTAGCCGCATCTTGCACGACGGCAGGCACAAGCCCTTTTTCGTCAAACTGTATATCTTCTATTGTTACGCTCATCTCATATTCACTCCCTGAGCTTTTAATGAATTCTTCACTTCGCTGACGCTCGTTTCTTTATAATGAAAGATCGACGCTGCCAGTGCCGCATCCGCTTTCCCTTCTACAAACGCTTCAAAAAAGTGCTTCGCCTCTCCCGCTCCGCCGGAAGCGATGACCGGAACGGTTACAGCTTCACTGACCGCTTTTGTCAGTGAAAGGTCAAAGCCTCGCTTTTCTCCGTCTCTATCCATGCTCGTCAGCAAGATTTCTCCTGCTCCCCGCTTGACTACTTCCTGTGCCCATTCAATGACTTCCCAGTCTGTCGCTTGGCGTCCGCCGTGTGTGTACACCCGCCATGAGCCGAGTGTTTCATCCCACTTGGCATCGATCGCGATCACGATGCATTGGGTGCCGAAATAGTCAGCGCCTTTTGTAATCAACTCCGGGTTAACGATCGCTGCGGTATTTAACGATACTTTATCCGCGCCTGCGCGTAAAATACGCTTCATGTCTTCAAGTGAGTTAATGCCGCCGCCAACAGTGAATGGAATAGCGAGTTGAGATGCAACATCCTGGACTACTTCCACCATTGTTTTCCGGCCTTCATGTGAGGCTGAAATATCGAGGAAAACGAGTTCGTCCGCTCCCTGCTCATCATACACTTTTGCCAGCTCAACTGGGTCGCCGGCATCGCGTAATTCAACAAACTGAATGCCTTTGACGACACGCCCGTCTTTCACGTCAAGACACGGAATAATTCGCTTTGTAATCATTGGTTTCTCACCTCTTCTAATGCTTCACGGACGGTAAACTGCCCGGTATAAATGGCTTTGCCAACGATTGCTCCGCTGACTCCTTCTTCTTCATAGCGCTTAACGTCCTTTAAATCAGCGAGCGAGCTGACGCCTCCGGAAGCAATCACACTTTTTCCTGTCGCCCGGGCAAGTTCTGCCACCGCCTCGATGTTCGGGCCGGACAACATACCGTCTGTGGCGATATCGGTAAAAATAAATGTTTCCGCACCAGCAGCTGCGAGTTCCCGGCCAAGGTCAACAGCTTTTAAAGAAGACGTTTCAATCCAGCCGTGCGTGGCAACAAAGCCATCTTTCGCATCTAGGCCAATTGCGATTTTGCTGCCAAATTTTCCGAGCCACTCTTTCACAAGCTCTGTTTCTGAAACAGCGAGGCTCCCGATAATGACACGGTCAACGCCGTTATCCAAATAGTGGCGGACATCTTCTTCTGTGCGGATGCCGCCGCCGATCTGTACTTTCGCCCCAAGCTTTTGCGCCGCTTCAATAACGAACCGGTCATTAATTCGCTTCCCGTCTTTCGCGCCGTCTAAATCGACCATGTGAATCCAATCCGCTCCTTCATCAGCAAATGATTTCGCCATTTCGAAAGGAGAGTCGCCGTATACAGTTTCTTGATTATAATCGCCTTGTTTCAAACGGACACACTTGCCTCCAAGCATGTCAATCGCCGGATAAATAGTAAAACTCATCAAATCGCCTCCGATTGCTCCATTGCTTTTGTAAAATTCGTTAATAGCTGCATACCTACTCTGCCGCTTTTTTCTGGGTGGAACTGCATACCGAATATATTTCCTCTGCCGACGACAGCGGGAATTTCGACGCTGTATACAGTGCTGGCGAGCAAAGCCTCTTTATCCATTTCCGCCACATAATAAGAATGGACAAAATAAACGAATCCTTCTTCTGTGCCGTACAGGACAGGTGATTCTTGGTGGAATGCAAGATTATTCCAGCCCATATGCGGCACTTTCACTTTATCGCCGCCATCAGCCGGGATGCGTTTCACACGCCCCTTTAGCAAACTAAGCCCTTCCGTCAGCCCATTTTCTTCGCTTTCCTGAAACAGCAGCTGCATGCCGAGACAAATCCCGAGAAGCGGCCGACCGCTGTCTACATAGTCATATAAGAATTCGTCCAGCTTCTTTTCTTTCAATAAAGCCATGGCGTCTTTAAAAGAACCGACACCAGGCAAAATTAACCCTTTCGTTTGACTGAGTTCTTCTGGAGATTCACTGATGACATACGGAATGCCGATCCGTTCAAGCGCTTTGCTGACGCTGAACAAGTTGCCCATTCCGTAATCGACGATGCCGATCATTACAGCATACCTTTCGTTGACGGCACGCCTTTAACACGTGGATCAACGATTGTCGCTTCGTCAAGCGCCCGCGCCAGTGCTTTAAAGACCGCTTCGATCATATGGTGTGTATTGCTTCCGTAGTGAACGATAACGTGCAAATTCATCCGCGCTTCCAAAGCGAATTTCCATAAAAATTCCTGGACGAGTTCTGTATCAAACGTGCCGACTTTTTGTGCCGGAAACTCTCCGCGCATTTCAAAGTGGGGCCGGTTGCTTAAATCAACGACTACTTGAGCCAGCGTTTCATCCATTGGCACGAATGAATTGCCATAGCGTTTAATACCTTTTTTATCGCCAAGGGCCTCTTTTAGCGCGAGTCCAAGGCAAATGCCAATATCTTCTGTCGTGTGGTGGTCATCTATTTCCACATCACCGTCTGCTTTTACAGTTAAATCAAAGTGACCGTGCTTTGTGAATGCATCAAGCATATGATCCATGAACGGTACACCTGTCTGAATGTCTGCTTTTCCTTCACCATCGATGGAAAATGCAAGCTGTATTTTCGTTTCATTCGTGTTGCGGTTTAACTCTGACATCCGATTGCTCAAATTCGACATCCCCTTCTTCTTTTGCTGATTTAATTATGTGTTATTGATCATTTTCTTTTCTTATTTCCACAGCCCGTGCGTGAGCTTCCAATCCTTCCAGCCGGGCAAAGGCTGCTACCTTTTCAGCATTTTCACGAAAAGCTTGTTCACTGTACATGATTAAACTCGATTTTTTCATAAAATCATCGACATTCAGCGGTGAGGAAAAGCGTGCTGTCCCGTTCGTCGGCAGCACATGATTCGGCCCGGCAAAATAATCGCCGATCGGCTCTGAACTGAAACGACCGACAAAAATCGCGCCCGCATGGCGAATATCTTCGACAATATCCATCGCGTTTTCCGTCATTACTTCTAAATGTTCCGGTGCCAGCTGATTAATCACGCCTACGGCTTCTTTCATATTTTTCGTGACATAAATGGCACCATAGCTGTCAATCGCCTGGCGGGCAATCGCTTCCCTGGGCAAGCCGGCCAGCTGTTTTTCTACTTCTGCCGCTGTTTCTTCTGCAAGCGTTCGCGAAGGAGTGACGAGCACACTGCTCGCTCGCGTGTCATGCTCTGCCTGCGAGAGCAAATCAGCGGCAATTTCTGCCGGACGAGCGCTCTCGTCAGCCAGTACGGCAATTTCACTCGGTCCGGCAATCATATCGATATCGACATCACCAAACACTTCACGTTTCGCGAGCGCTACATATATGTTGCCTGGTCCGGTAATTTTATCTACCGGCTTGATAGATTCAGTTCCGTAAGCGAGGGCAGCGATCGCCTGGGCACCGCCGACTTTGTAGATTTCCTGGACGCCAGCAATTTCAGCGGCTACAAGCACGCCGGCAGGCAAGCGGCCATCCGGCCCTGGAGGCGACACCATGACGATGCGTTCTACGCCAGCCACTTTAGCCGGCATGACATTCATCAGGACAGAAGACGGATACGCGGCCGTTCCCCCCGGCACATACACGCCTGCTGAATCGAGCGGCGTCATTTTCTGGCCGAGAACCGAACCGTTACTGTCCGTATACGTCCACGTTTCCCGCAATTGTTTTTGATGAAAAGTAAAAATGTTATCCCTTGCTTCTTTGATTACTTTTATCATCTGCTCTGGAAACTCACTGTATGCCTCATCTATTTCTTCTTGCGTCACTTGCAAACTTTCCAGCTCCGCTCCGTCAAATTGCTTCGTATACGTTCGCAGTGCGTCGTCTCCTTGTGACTGGACGGTCTGGATAATATGCTGAACAACGATACGCTGCTCATCAGTTCCGCTGTCGACAGACCGCTTTAATGATAATTCTTTTGTGACGCTTTGAATTTTCATCCTATTTCACACTGCCTTTTCTGCGATAATATCTGACAGCCGGCTGACAAGCTGCCCGATTTCCTTGTCTTTCATGCGGTAGCTGACCGGATTGACAATTAACCGGGAAGTGATGCCGACAATCGTTTCATATTCGACAAGACCGTTTTCTTTTAACGTCCGTCCGCTTGAAACAATATCTACAATCCGGTCAGCGAGACCGATTAATGGAGCAAGCTCAATCGAACCGTTCAATTTAACGATTTCCACTTGCTCACCTTGGCTGCGAAAATACGTTGACGCCACATTCGGATATTTCGTCGCAATTTTCGGCGCCACTTCATCTATAGATGTATCCGGCAAGCCGGCAACAGCCAGATAGCACGGGCTAATTTTTAAATCAATTAATTCATATACATCTCTTTCTTCTTCAAGCAGCACGTCTTTTCCTGCAATTCCGAGGTCGGCTACTCCATATTCTACATAAGTGGCAACATCCATCGGTTTAGCTAAAAAGAAGCGCATGTTCTCTTCCGGCACTTCAATAATGAGCTTGCGCGATTCATCAAGCTCGGGCGGCAGTTGATAGCCTGCTTCACGAAGCAGAGCAGCCGCTTCTTCAAAAATACGCCCTTTCGGCATCGCAATCGTTAACATCGACATTAAAAATCCCTCCCGCTCGCTGCTTTTCCGACGAAAAATGACACACTTTTACACGATTCCGTAAACCGGTCCACATCTTCCACCCCGGCCACGTCCTGTAAAAGCACGGCTTCTCCTGCCTCCCGCCGTCTTCCTGCTTCTTGAATGGCCTCGATGCGCCGTTCGTTGCTGAATAAAATGCAGTGCGTCTTTTCTTCTTCAACTAGCTGTTCGAGCGCCCCAATAAGAACATCAACACGAAGGCCGAAGCCGGTCGCGCTTGCCGGCCGTCCAAATTTTTCAAGTAAATGGTCGTAACGGCCGCCATTGCCTACAGGCGCCCCCACTCCGTCTACATATACTTCAAATAATAGGCCGGTATAGTAACTCATATGGCTGACGAGCGGCAAATCGAATTTTACCGCTTCTGCCACACCATACTCTTGCAGCCGTTCATATACATTACGAAGTTCTGCCACCGCTTCACTGCCCGCCCCATCTTCAATCAAGTCCGCGGCCCCTTCCAGGCAATCAGGTCCGCCGGATAAGTCTAAAAAGCGGAGCAGCCGCTGCTTGTCGATAGAAGAAAGCGGCAGACTTTTCACGTGCTCACGGTAGCCGACGTAATTTTTTTCATATAAAAAGCGGCGTAAATGCTCGGCCCGCTCTTCTGTACCGAGAATTTGCCGGAACAGTTCGTCCGTAAAGCGAATGTGCCCGAGAGACACTTGAAAACGTTCCAGTCCTGCTTTTTTCAAAACGGAAACGAGCAGTGCGATGAGTTCGGCATCGGCACTGATCGTCTGGTCGCCGATCATTTCCACGCCGATTTGTTCAAACTCCGCGGCCCGTCCGCCTTCGCGCTGCTGGGCGCGGTACACGCTCGCCGAGTAAGCCAGCCGCAGCGGTACTCGTTCTTTCAGCAGTTTTGCCGCCGCTACGCGCGCAATCGGTGCTGTCATGTCTGGACGAAGCACGAGTGTGTTCCCCTGCTGATCAAGTAATTTAAAAAGCTGCTGATCTAAAATGGCTGAGGCTTCTCCGACCGTTTCATAATATTCAAGTGCCGGCGTTTCAATAAAGCGGTACCCCCAGCTTCTCATTTCCATTTCTGCGGCTTCTTTCAGCTTCCGTTTCGTTTCATAAATATGCGGCAGCGTGTCACGCATCCCGACAGGTTTTTCAAACATTAACAGCTTCGACATGATTTATCACCCGATCATATAAAAATTTCATGCAACACGCTTTAGTTCGCTAATGTGCTAACATGATGAAGTTATAAGTAGTTTAACGTTTCTGACAATTCTCGTCAAGAGTAACAAATACGCAAGCACCTTGGTCAGCCTTAGGCAAAAATGTTCGCTTTTGACTTCATTGTGAGAGGTTATTTGACCTCGAGGGGCTAGGTGCTGGACGCAGCCCTGCTCCATAAGTAAAGTTAAACACATTACTATTATTTTATAGTTTCCTAAAGAGAGAAAAAACGTCCCGAAAGCCGGAACGTTTTTCAATCTCATGGTTATTTAAAATTTTCAGGGAACGAAGTGATATCCACACCGAAGATCATCGGCATGATAATATACATCGCTCCGACAATTAGCATGATGGCAATCATATTGATCCAAAATCCAGCACGCACCATTTCGCTGATCTTGATTTTACCGGTTGCGAAAATGATCGCATTTGGCGGTGTGCCGACCGGAAGCATGAACGCACAGTTAGCAGCCATCGCTGCCGGCATCATTAAAACGAACGGGTGAACGTTCAACGCAAGCGCGAGTGAGGCAAGCACCGGCATGATCATCGTGGCCGTTGCTGTATTCGATGTAATTTCTGTCAGGAACAAGACAAACCCAGTGACGAAGACAACGACAAGCAGAAGCGACATACCTTCAAGCACGGTAAGCTGTTCGCCAATCCATATAGCAAGTCCCGTTTCTCCGAAGCCTGACGCAATCGCAAGCCCGCCTCCGAATAGAAGCAGTACTCCCCAAGGCAAATCGCGCGACACTGTCCAATCTAAAAGCGCACCGCCTTTTTGGCGGGAAGGAAGAATAAAGAGCAAGACAGCTGCAATCATCGCGATCATCGCGTCACTGATGCCGGGAATGCGGTCCTGCCAAAGGAATGTGCGCGTAATCCACATAAAAGCAGCGAACACAAACACAGCCATTACTAGCTTTTCCTCTGAGCTCATTCTGCCTAGCTTTTGCTTTTCCGAACGAATTAATTCCATTCCGCCCGGCAATTCTTTAAATTTAATCGGAAACGCAACATTAACAAGATAAAGCCAAGATACGATTAGCATAATAAACACAATCGGTGCCGCCAAGAACATCCAGTCGGCAAACGAGATTGTCACGCCATACAAGTTTTTCACCGCGGCCGCCATAATAATATTCGGCGGTGTTCCGATCAGCGTGCCGAGCCCGCCGATTGTTCCGGCAAAGCCGATTCCGAAAATGACCGCTTTTTCAAACCCGTGAATGTCGATCGTCTTATCGCCAGCCTGCTTCACAATTTGAGCCGCCTGGAACGTAATCGCTGTCCCGATCGGCACCATCATCATAACCGCTGCCGTATTGGACACCCACATGGACAAAAAGCCGGTCGCAATCATAAAACCGAGCACGATCCGCTTGGAGCCTGTCCCCATGAAAGCAACAATATTCATCGCAATCCGCCGGTGCAAGTCCCATCTTTCCATCGCCATTGCAATCATAAACCCGCCGAGGAATAAGAAGATAATCGGATCGCCGTACGCCGCCGCTGTTGCGTCGCCGTCAAGCGAGCCGGTCATCGGCATTAAAATAAGCGGCAGTAGTGACGTAACCGGTATTGGAATCGCTTCTGTAATCCACCAGACAGCCACCCATACTGTTACCGCCAATACCGCCTTTGCTTCAGGATTCAATCCTGAAGGGGAGAAAAAGAATAAAATAGCAAAAAAGAGCAAAGGTCCAAGGAAAAAGCCAACCCATTGTGCCGGCGTCATATAACGTTTCTTTTCCGGGTCATTCGGACTGCCCGCTGCCGCTCCTCCGTTTTTTTGTCCGGCCGCTGCAGCTTTCGCCGTCTTCGCCGCCGAGAAAAACAACAGTTGTTTAATTTTATCGTGAGCTTTCCAGCATTCATCCCATATATTTACTGCTAATTGCTGCATAATACCCCTCCTTCAATTTATCTTAATTGTCTTTTTATAAAGATAATTCATTAAATGAAAGAAAAGTGATTAAAAAACAAAAAAAATCTTTTTGAAAGTAAAGAAAGCAAACGCTTTCATCAAAAAAACCGCTTGATTCGTTCGCGATTTGCTGCATTTATTCGGTAGCGGGTTTGCGGGCGGCCAATGGAGCCGTATGAAACCGCAACTGTTAAAATGCCGGCTTCCTGTAAAAAAGTTAAATACTTGCGCACAGATACGCGCGATACCCCCGAGCTGAAAGCAATGTCTTCCGCTGAAAAGTCAGCTTCCCCGCCCCCTTCCACCGACTCCCACACAGTCGCCAGCGTTTCTTTCGTCAACCCTTTCGGCAAATCTACCAGCGCGGCTTGTTTTCCGCTTTGATAAAGCATTCCGTCTATCTCCGTCTGCTTCACTTCGCCCGCCCCTAAGAAAAACTGCCGCCGTTCTCTGTAAGATAAAAGGGCTTTTTGAAATCGCTCAAAATTAAACGGCTTCATTAAATAATCGACAGCCCCGTATCGGAGCGCTTTTTGGATGCTCGCTGTATCATTCGCTGCACTAATGACAATCACATCTGTTTCCGATCCTGCTGCCCGCATTTTTTCCAGCAGCTCAAGGCCGGTCATACCTGGCATATAAATATCGAGCAGCAATAAATCCGGCTTTGTCTGTTGAATCGCTGCCAGCACTTCTTCCGGCGTGGCCGCTGCAGCGGCCGTCTGAAACCCTGGCACTGCTTCTACGTATTGCTTGTTCAACTCGGCCACCATTGGATCATCTTCAGCAATCAGTACAGTAATCATTTGTTTTCCCCCTTTCCATGAAGCGGAATGACCACCTCAATAATCGTCCCTTTCCCTTTTTCGGTCAGCACTTGAATAGTACCACCGAGCAGCCCCACACTTTCATTAACAAGGTGCAGACCAAAACCACGGCCTTTTCCTTTTTCAGAGACACCTTTCGTAAATGCCTCATCTGGGCTGTCCATACCTTTGCCGTGGTCTTTCACTTCAATCGTAAGACCCGTTTCTTCCGATTCGATCAACACCGTCACCGGCCGGCCGTCGATCGGTGTCGCTTCCAGTGCATTATCGATTAAATTGCCAAGAATCGTAATGAGTTCATGAGTAAAGCGGCTGTCTTTTTTATCGGGCAAGTACGAGTCTTCTGACAAAACGACTTCTTTTCCTTGTTCGACGGAATAACTCATTTTTGCCAGCAAAAAGCCGGCGATCACCGGATCTTTAATGCGACGCGATAAATAACCGATGCTGTCTTGATAGCGGATATTGATTTCTTCAATATAAGCAGCCAGTGCATCGTAATTTTTCATGTGTACCATGCCTAAAATGACGTGGAGCCGGTTCATAAATTCATGCGTCTGCGCTCTTAGTGCTTCGGCGTACATTTCTGTGCCGCTTAAACGCTCCGCCAGCTTTTTCACCTCTGTTTTATCGCGGAAGGTGGAAATTGCCCCGATGACGCGTCCTTCCACTTTCAGCGGCGAGCTGTTCACATAAAAGACAAAGCCATTCACATCCACTTCTTCGTCAACAACCGCCTCTCCCTTTTCTAAAATGGCCGGCAAATGAAAGCGCGGGATGACCGATTCCGCCTCTTTCCCTGTAAATGGTCCGTGGATGCCTGCCTTTTCAAGCAGGCGAGCGGCCGCTTCGTTAATAAGTGTGATGCGCCCGGCCCGGTCAACGGCGACCATTCCTTCATGTGTGGATTCAATCATGATGCTTCGTTCTTCAAGCAGCCGGGCCATTTCATGCGGTTCAAGACCGAACATAACCCGCCGGACTCTGCGGCCAAGGTAAAGTGCACCGGACAGGCCTATGACGAGCCCGGCTGCGAGCCCTGCGTAAATGATGCTCCGGCTTTGATCGACAGCGGTCTCTACTTGTTTAAGCGTGATCCCCACAGCTGCTGCCCCCGTTTGGCGTCCTTCTTCATCAAACACCGGTGTAAAGTAGCGAATCGACACCCCTAATGACCCTTCCGCTGTTGACAAGTGCTCTTCTCCAGCTAAAACGGGTCCTTCATCTCCACCCTGGAACGGCTTTCCAATTAAAGCGGGATTAGGGTGAGACTTACGAATTCCTTTCATATCAAACACAGTAATATAATAATGGGTACCTGATTGCTTGCGGATCTTTTCTGTGAACGGCTGAATCGCTTTTTCCGGCCCTTTTCCCGACAATCCGTCACGCACAACCGCTGATTCCGCAACGAGACGGGAAGTGATTGTCACTTTTTCCGCCAATGACCTTCGGGTGGACTCGGCAACTTTACTAGCAATCAGCATATTCGTCACACCAAGCGACGAAACTACGACGAGCACAACGAGCATGACGATCAGCGCCTGCAGTGTTATTTTTCCTTTTATCTTCTCGTCCATCAACGGCCTCCATAAAAACCTCTTATATAAATAGGTTGGCAGAATTTAAGCGTTCCCGCAAGCCATATTTCGCCCTCTTTCCGCAGAAAAAGCTGCCGGTTGTCCTTTACAGGCGGACAACCGGCAGCTTTTTAAGAGTATTCTATGCAGAACGAACGGTTACTTCATTCACTTCAGACCGTTTATGACGAATGATTTGCCATACGTAAATACCTGCAACGGCGGCCGTTAACACGGAACCGATTGCCATTGATATTGTGTAATCCATTGCAAATCCTTCTGGTGCATAGAAAATATAAGTACATACGACACCGGTCATGAAAAGTGCCGGCACGCCTGCGATCAAATGTGCTTTTCCTTCTTTCAGCATATAAGAAACAGCTGTCCACAACATAACTGTAGCTACGACTTGATTCGTCCAGCCAACATATCGCCATAAAAACGTGTAATCGATCGTGGATAAGAAAAACATCGGGGCCGCGACCACCAGTGTAAACGCCAAGGCTACACCTTTCTTTTCGGGATTAACCCATTTTGATGCCATTTCCGTCAGCATCATTCGGGAAGAACGAAGAGCCGTATCGCCAGTCGTGATCGGCAAGATAATAACGCCGAGCACTGCAAGTATGCCTCCAAGAGTTCCGAGCAGCGATGTGGAAATTTCATTTACGACACCGGCCGGTCCGCCAGCAGCAAGCGCTCCTTGCAGCCCTTCTGTTCCGCCGAAAAATGTCATCCCTGCTGCTGCCCAGATTAAAGCAATGACTCCTTCTGCAACCATGGCGCCGTAGAAAATTTTGCGTCCTTCTGATTCTTTTTTCATCGTGCGGGCGACGATTGGGCTTTGCGTGCAATGGAAGCCTGAAATTGCTCCGCAGGAAATCGTCACCATCAACAACGGCCAGATCGGCAATTCTCCTGGGTGAAGGTTTTCAAATGTCAAATTCGGGATTGGCTTGTCCCCAAACAGCAAAGCCGCTCCAATCGCTGCCGCCATAAAAATTAAAATCGCGCCGAAAATCGGATAAATTTTACCGATCACTTTATTCACCGGCAAAATTGCCGCTAATAGAAAATAAACAAACACAAGGACTAAAGCCGCCATAAAGCTAAGCGGTGTAATTTGAGCAATCAGCTGCGCCGGCCCCGCCGTGAAAGCAGCTGCAACTAAAATCATTAAAACGATGGAAATCACGTTAATAGCTCCTTTGACTCCTTTGCCAAGATAGCGTCCGACGAGCGTCGGATATTGGGCCCCGCCGTGCCTTAAAGACAACATGCCTGAAAAGTAATCATGCACCGCTCCTGCAAAAATACATCCGATAACAATCCAAATGAAAGCGACCGGCCCGTACAGAGCTCCCGCTACCGCACCGAAAATCGGCCCAAGACCGGCAATATTCAATAATTGGATCAACGACCCTTTCCACCAGCTCATCGGCACAAAATCCATGCCGTCATGCTGCGTATAAGCCGGCGTCTTTTGATGATCATCTATTACAAATACACGCTCAACTACTTTTGAATAAACCGCGTATCCTGCTACAAGCAAAAACAAAGCAGCAAAAAACGTTACCATGTCAGTTCCCCCTCGATGAATATATCAAATAATTTAATTAACATTCTATATTCTGAAAAATTAAAAAACAAGCTCTTTTTTAAAGAAATCGCTTACTTAAAGGCTTTTAATATAAATTAGTTCTTTTTCACTATAACAATAACGTTATTTTACAGTAGCTTTTTACATAACAAAGTATGGGGCGGCACTGACTAGCTCGTGAATAAAAACGGCGTTTCGATGATCAACCGTCGGCTTCCGTGAACAAAAGCGGCAGTTTCATGAACAACTAACCATTGAGTACAAACAGAAAAAAGCCTTTTAAGCACAGGGGGGACTGACCCCATAGAGTGAGACAAATAAAAACACCTTTAAGTTGAAAAACGGGTATGGAATACCTAAAACCAACTTGGAGGTGTTTTTTCTATGGGGACAAGAGTGAGTTATCCGGC
>NZ_WEIO01000016.1 GCF_009183655.1 Bacillus aerolatus | reverse complement strand
GCCGGATAACTCACTCTTGTCCCCATAGAAAAAACACCTCCAAGTTGGTTTTAGGTATTCCATACCCGTTTTTCAACTTAAAGGTGTTTTTATTTGTCTCACTCTATGGGGTCAGTCCCCCTTAATAAGAAGAGGAATAAGGCTTTTTATTTTCACTTTTCACAACTTTTACAACGGATTTCCTATTTTTGATAATGACAGCTAAAGCTATTTAACTAGGTTCTCAACCACTACTTTAAATGTTAGTTGCCACAGGCCTGCTTAGATATCCACTTCGAACGACTGAAGGTGCGGTCACACCTTCAGCCTATACAATAGCTCGGCTCCCTACAAGGAGCTGGCAGCAGACAGAGATAATCCATCTGAGCCGCAGACTCAAGGGTGGATTATTTTTTTGGTTAAATGACAGTAGCACTATAACAAACACACCGAAAGCTAGCATGAGCGAGAAAGCTTCATAAGCAGTCATCATAGCACCCCTTTCTTATTGGGGATGATACCGTCACGCTTGAGATGAACGGGAAACTCCTCCAAAATCCGGTCAGCCAATCCGATAAATTGTTCATCCGGACTTTCTTCTGCACGAGTTCTTTGATTGTTTGCTCATTTATTTTCGGCTTTCTTTTAAAAAACATTTATTAGACCTCCACTGAACATCACCACTATATGAAAAATCAACATCAATGGTTCTACCCCATTTAAAGACAGAAGAGAATACAGGTGAAGTTTAGAACAATATTATGTGATAAAGTGTAAACTAGAATATTAATCAAATATCATGCTATAAAGGCAAACTGAAAGAAGCATAGTAGATAAAATCAGAGAGGGTGATAAAATGTCAGAAATAAAAGATGAAATCATTTTAAGAGGGCTTAAAGAAAATAATTTAAAAAATGTAGATTTAAACATACCAAAAGAAAAAATTATCGTATTTACTGGTCTTTCAGGCTCAGGAAAGAGCTCCGTTGTTTTTGATACATTAGCAACAGAAAGCAGAAGACAAATGACTTTGAACTATCCTCTCTATGTCAGATATCAAATGCCAAGGTACGAAAGGCCCCACGCCGATCTTATGCAAAACTTAAGCCCGGTTGTAGTAGTAGAACAAAGATCTATAGGGAGCAATTCCCGCTCAACGGTAGGCACCTATATGGATATAAATCCATTAATTAGACTTTTGTTCTCAAGAATAGGAAAGCCATCAATAGGTTCTGCCAACGACTTTTCGAGCCAAAGTTCTTTTGGCAGATGTCCAGAATGTGGTGGATTTGGGGAGGTCATTGCGCCAGACCTAAATAAGATGATTGATTACTATAAGTCACTTCGAGATTACGCAGTGAAATTTAAGCCATTATCTCCTTCAGGTTGGCAAGGCAGATGGATGATGACCGGCGGATTATTCGATCCGGATAAACCGATAAAGGACTACTCAGAAGAAGAACTCCATCTGCTATTATATGGTCCCCGGGCAGGTGAAAGAGTCTATGCGCCGTTTCACACAAAACACGGACCTCAAAAACATGAGTGGGATGGATTATTGCCCAGATTTACGCGCCTTTATATCAATAGAGATATCTCAAAGCTAAAAGAAGTAACTCAAGATGACGTCTTAGCAGTATCAACACATTCATTATGCCCAACCTGCCAAGGCTCAGGCCTAAACCCAAAGGTATTGGAATGTAGAATAAATGGTTTAAATATCGCAGAATACGATCAATTAGAGCTTATAGAACTACTGGAAGAGCTAACGAACATAAAAGATCCTATGGGAGAATCTATCGCACAACAAACAATTCCACATCTCATACAACTAGCTGAAATGGGATTAGGATATTTGAGTCTATCAAGAAAAATGGGTACCTTGTCCGGCGGCGAGGCTCAAAGGGTAAAAATCGCTCGTCATTTAGGGAGCAGCCTAAACAATATTACATACATTTTCGACGAACCAAGCGCAGGACTCCATCCAGAAGAAGTGGATAGGTTAATACAAATGATGAAAAGTCTAAAAGCCCAACATAATACCGTCATTGTCATCGAACACGATTTATCAGTAATAAAAGCAGCAGATGAAATAATAGAGATGGGACCAGGAGCAGGTGTAAACGGCGGAGAAGTTGTCTATCAAGGAAAATTAGAAGGACTAATAAACTCTAAAGCCGCAACAACCCTAAACCACAAGCTAAAAATCAACAGCAATCCAAGGGATATAGAAAGTTATTTTACAATAAAAAGAGCAAGCAACAATAACTTAAAAAATATAAGCGTAAATATTCCTAGCAATGTCTTAGTCTCTGTATGTGGAGTATCTGGTTCAGGTAAAAGCTCCTTAATTTTGGGAGCATTCACAGAAAGTTATCCAGAAACCATAATGGTGGGACAAGGAAGTATAGGAATCTCTAACCGTTCGACACTAGCCACATATATGGGAATAATGGATGATGTTCGCTCCATATTTTCAAAAGAAACAGGACAACCAGCAGGTTTGTTCAGCTTTAACTCTTTAGGAGCATGTCCTATCTGCAAAGGAAAAGGAGTCCTAACGCCAGACGTAGCATTTGCAGATCCAGTCACAATCCCATGTGAAGCGTGTGGTGGTACGAGATATTCAGACGAAGCCCTATCCTATCGATATCAAGATAAAAATATAGTAGAGATTTTAGATCTAACTATAGACGAGTCGATAAATTATTTTAAAGTACCAAAGATCATAAAAAGAGTGAATACACTAAAAGACGTAGGATTAGGGTATCTAACTTTAGGACAGACAACAAGTTCTCTAAGCGGAGGAGAAATCCAACGTCTAAAACTTGCAAGCCATTTACAAAAAGAAGGACAAATCTACTTATTAGACGAGCCATCCTTAGGACTGCACACAAAAGATAACAGAAAACTCTTAGATGTATTTCAAAAACTTGTAAACAGAGGTAACTCTGTGATAATAATCGAACACAATCTAGATTTTATAGCGGTGAGCGACTGGGTAATAGAATTGGGCCCAGGAGGAGGAAAACAAGGCGGACATATTATATTTGAAGGCACACCAGAAGAGATGTTAAATGCAGAAACATTGACAGCGAAATGGTTAAAAGATGGAGCTAGAAAACAATTCACTTAAAATGTGGATTTATTATTTGAAATTCCCCACTTATCGAAGTGGCTGATTCTTGCTAATGAAAGATAAATTGCTGGTGTTGACCGTAACCAATTGAAACTCCATCCGAACCGTTACTGCAAGAAGCCGTTTCCGCTTCTCTATATAAATCCATCAATACCCATCTGTTGCCACAATCACGAGACCATTTACTACGTAGTTAGGATTATCCCTGATTGTTAGGTAGTAAATTGGTCCAATGTATGTGACTTTCTTAATTGTATGGACGCAGGCTCTAAAGAAAATCCTCAAATAGATTTTCAAACGAACTAAAATAAGCATGTAGAAAACATCTTAACAAAGACAATAATCTACATGAAAAACTTTATAAGATACAATTTAGCCATTATAAAAATGAATATTTAAGTAAGAATGATTTAATTGAAGAATTAATCAGTATATACTTTTAGGCAAACATTGCTACATCAATATGTCTGCGATTACGCCAAGTAGACAGCGGAAATAATAAAAATGGTTTAGACGGCTTTAGCCCTGTATTCAAGAGGGCTGAAGCCGTTTAGTCTTTTTTGGAGACGGTTCCCAAATAGGTTCTTATCTGATAAAGTGATTATTAGTACCCTAAACGTCCGTTTTCGGTACTATTTTATAAAATAAATGATGTACTTAAAGTAACGCCGCAGTTTAGTGAAAGAATGATCTTTCATCTTCTGAGTATTAGTTGTAAAATAAATATGAACTGGAAAATTGTAGCTAGGGTTCCGCTATCTAGGTAGGTCAGTGACCAAGGGCTACATCTTTTACGATATGTAAAAGGCACCTATTGACATAAAAGGTCCGAGGGGAAAGGTTCAGCGTATTTGTTATGCGTTGAAATCTTTCTCTTCGGTCCTTTTTTTATTACTTTAAGGAGGGTTATTGTATGAAAGGAATTGATGATTTAAAAGCTGGGGTTGCAGTTATTATTTTGAATGAGGAAAAACAAGTTTTGTTACAGAAAAGGTCAGATGTAGGACTATGGGGTATACCTTCAGGACATGTAGAAATAGGGGAAACAGTTTCTGGAGCAGCTATCAGAGAAGTAAAAGAGGAAACCAATTTAGATATAAGAATTAAAAAGCTTATTGGTGTGTACTCTGACCCTAATTCACAGGTGTTTGCTTATCCAAATGGTAAAGTAGTACATTTTATAACAACCTGTTTTCTTGCTGAAATTACTGGTGGAGAACTACGATGTAATTCTTCTGAGTCACTAGAAATTAAGTTTTTTGAACAACAGAACCTACCGCAAGACCTATTGAAAATGCATCCTCTATGGTTAAACGATGCACTTGCTAATAGAGAATTGGCGTTTATTCGTTAGTGTAATTCTTATTGAAGTAACGGGCAGCCACCCATGAAGCAATCTTCACCAACAAGGATGAAAATAATCTTTTTTCATGGGAGTTACTTGAATAAGGCACCTAAAAAAGTCGGTTCCTTAACGTACAGGAAATCGACTTTTTTTAGGTTGAAATTCGCTTAGCGTACAAAATTTCCGAAATGTTGGCGGTACCCCAGAATAAAAGTAAAAAGCCATCCAAGTTTAATTGGATAGCTTTTAGAAGAAAGAGGCGTGCAGACAGTGTTGTACATATGGACACCTCTTTGATGAATTTACCACCTTTCCATCTGTATTTTTATTGTTTCTGATTCTTCTTGTCCATCTCTTCATAAAAATTTGCATTATATGCAATTATACCTCGGCAAATGGTGTATTCAATATTCATTTCATTGTCTACCAATAAAACATCCGCATCTTTTCCAATCGCAATGCTTCCTTTTCGGTCAAAAATATCTATTTGTTTTGCCGGATTCATAGAAGCCATTTCAATAATATCGGAAATCGCAACTCCCTCGAGATTAAGCATTTGCTTGGCGCCTTCATTCATTTTAAGAATACTTCCAGCCAATGTCCCATCTGCTAAAACTGCACGATCCTCGGTCACTGTAACAGGCTGTCCACCAAGTTCATAATTACCCGGAGCCAGCCCCTTAGCCCGCATCGAATCGGTAATCATTATTAGCCTTTTACTTCCCATATGCTCAAAGATTAATTGCATCATCTCTCTCGATACGTGAATTCCATCTGAGATTAGTTCACCTCTTAATTCCTGCAATTGAAGGGCAGCCCCCACAACGCCAATGTCTCGATGGTGAATACCTGACATAGCATTGCACAAATGGGTAGCTTGACGGACTCCATGGGAAACAGCTTTTTTCATCCCAATAAAATTTGTATCGGTATGTCCAGCTGATACATTAACGCCGGATGCCGCCAATTCTTTTATAAAGAGCCCATCAGGATCATGCTCAGGCGCCAGTGTCACCGTTTTAATCTGATTGCCTGAGAGAGACTGCCACCTTTCAAATAAATGGAGGTTAGGCTCAATAATATATTGCTGCGGCTGTGCACCGGCCCGCTTCTTTTCTACAAATGGTCCTTCTAGATGAACACCGATCACTTCCGCTTGTCCCGGTTTATTTTGGTAGGCTGCAAGATTGATTAAAGCTTTCTCAATGCTTTCCGGAGCTTGCGTGATCGTCGTTGCCAGGAAACTGGTCGTCCCTTCCCCCGGTAAAAAAGACGCCATAGTCTCTAGAGCTGTCTCTGTCGCATCCATGACATCCGCTCCATTGGCACCATGGATGTGACCGTCTATGAAGCCGGGCAGAGCAAGCAGATTTTCCCCGTCTATTACTTGAGTATGTCTAGGCAACTCCTCAGGTTCCCGCGTAAAAATCCCCGCGATCCGTCCTTCTGTTAAATATAAATATCCTTTTTCAATCGTTTCTTCTTCAGCATAAATAGTCGCATTTTTTATTAAAATTGGATTCAAATTGATTCATCCTTTCACCTTAAATGGAGACAGGATTAATAGAGCTTGCTGGCAATATTTTCAGTAATCTCCATTTTTACTTTTTCCGCTTCTTGGTAATTTTTCATCGTCAGACCAGTGCAAATTAAATCAATAAGGTAAAGCTGGGTAATTTTCGAAACCAATGATCCACTGTCAAGCGGGTTTTCTTTTGCGGAAGTCAGCAAAATATAATCAGCGTATTTCGTTAAAGGCGATTTTACATAGTTGGTTAGAACAATAACCGTAGCCTTCTTTTCCTTTGCAATTTGGACTGTGTCAACGATATCCTTTGTACTTCCCGTCAAACTAATTGCAACAACCACTGATTTTTCATTTAGTGCGGAGGCGCGCATAACTTGAAAGTGGGGATCAGTGATAATACTGGCATTTTTACCAATCCGCATTAACCGATTTTGCATATCAAGACCTGCGATCCCCGATGAACCAATCCCAAAAATAACTACATCTTGACATCGGTCGATGGCATTGATACATCCCTCAAGCGATTGGGTATCTAAAATATCATACGTATCCTCAATTGCCTGGACCATATTAGTGCGAATTCTTTCCATATAGCTTTCCTGGTAGTGTTGATTTGATTCAGCGGCCACTTCTTGGGCAAACAAAAACTTAAAATCCTGGAATCCTTTATATCCTAATTTCCGAAAAAAACGTAGCACGGTAGCTTCGGCTACCGTGCTTGCTTCCGAAAGTTCCGTTAATGAATGATAGAGGACCTGTTCAGGGTTTGCGAGAATATATTCATAAATTTTGTTCTCCGACTTTGTAAAATCATGTTTGTTTTGCTCCATGACGATGGAAGGTTTTGGTCCATTAATTGACCTCATTTTCATCTTCGATCTCCCTCCTGCAATTTAGCTGTTTTATAGCCTGTCATTCCTTATTTAAAAACGGTTAGTTGTTTGTTTATATCTAGTTTAAACCCCCATGCATCATAAGAAAATGCTTGGCCGCACCTATTAGGTTCGCTTTATTATCTTGTTGGGCGAGTTTGACTTCCAATGACTTGCGGTGATTAGGCATTATTTTTTTATAAAGAGAGGATTTTATAGCGTCCAATAAAAAATCGCCCTGAGCGGAAATTCCCCCGCCAATCACAATTAGTTCTGGATTAAAGATATGAACGAGGGATTGTAAACCTGTCGTGAGATCATCCACCCAATGTTCAAAAATAGTAACCGCTTCTGCCTCTCCCTGTTTAACCTTCGTAAAGAACTCTTTTAAATCCAACGTTGTCCCAAATTCAGTTTCAACAAGTTCTGCCAACGCGGAACTGGAGGCGTATTTTTCATAGCACCCCTTATTCCCACACGTACACGGCTTTCCATTCGGGTAGAGGCATATATGGCCTATTTCTCCCGCCGAAAAGTGGGCTCCTGTATAAAGCTTGCCATTTAAGAATAAGGCTCCACCAATTCCCGTACCAATTGTGACGCAAAGAAAATCACTAATTCCTTTCGCTGCACCTTGCCAATAGTCCCCAAGTGCCGTACAGTTTACATCGTTCTCGACGGCTGCTGGCAACCCGGTATGGCTGGCAACAAGATCTGCTATTGGTGTTCCCGTATAGCCTGGAATAGTGTCTGTCGCAAAGACGACAATTCCATTTCTATGGTCAATTTGACCAGCGGAGCTGATCGCGATTCCTTCTATTTTATACTGTTCCATCAGTTTGTCACAAATCATAAACACTTTTTCTACTAATGCCTTTCCACCTTTGAAAGCATCCGTAGAAATAGAGTCATGATTCATAAGAGTTCCATTTCTATTGACTACTCCATATTTAATAGAAGTTCCTCCAATGTCGATAACGCCAAGTTGCATGATGAATTCTCCTTTATCTATACAAATAAGAAAAACGCAGGTTCCTTGCTATGAAAGCACTGTTGCTTGACACTAAAAAGAGAAAAACCGATATACAGGTTTTTCTCGAATTTTTATGAGTGATAAAGAAAACTATTGGTTGAGAAACGTAAATTGCATCGTTCCAGTCTGTGATTCTGATACAAACAAGCGCTGTTCGAATGCCGGATCTTCGTGAGGGTGGTCCTCACGGTAATGGGCCCCCCTGCTTTCTTTCCTCTCAAGCATCGCCTGCAGCAGAATTTGTGAAAGCTTGATAAAATTCTTTGCTTTTATCGCTAACCTTCTTGAAGCTGGCTGTTGAAAAAATAGACGAACATCCATCTGCAATTCCAATGAACTAATTTCTTGAAGCGCTTGTGTTAGCTGCTTCTCAGTACGAACCACGTTTCCGTAATACCACATAACTTCTTTGATCTTATCAATAATATGGTGAGCTTGTTCCTCTATTCTTTTAAGCTCACTATCCGAAACTGAAGCGGTGATCCTTTTCATTTTACCATTAGCTCCAAATAATTTCTCTAAATGAGCATGTCCCTCATCTTCACTAATTTCATGTACGCCTATCCCCCGGACATACTCTCCACAATGGACTGCAGCCCGCTTTCCAAACACCATGCAGGCTCCCGTAGAGTTCCCGCCAAGGCGATTAGCGCCTTCAATATTACAAGAAAGTTCTCCGATCGCATACAAGCCCTCCACCCCAGTACGGCCATAGATATCAATATATACCCCTCCATTACTGGCATGGGCAAATGGAGTAATCCGAATCTCATTTTCAATTAAATGAACATTTTTTTCTTTTAACCAATTTAAATAAACGGTATAGAATTCTTCTTGATTCTCATAAAGCTTTTCATCATACAGAAGTTGAAATCCTTTTTCACTTCTTGAGGAAATAATCTGTTTCATCATTGCAATATCAAAGTACTTGGACTCAAGCGAATGAGTAAATGGTCCATGGGTGCTTCTGATTTCCAAGCATTCCTTTTTTGACAATCCTTCAGGAAGAAAAGAATCCAGCAAACTTTCCCCATTCTCGCCGACGATATCATGACAGTACATAAGGGTATGCTCCCCAAATAATGTTTTATATCGGGGAGTGGTGATCCCTGGAATAAATTGAATAAATTCCATGTTGACGAGACTGGCGCCCGCTTCAAGTGCAAGAATATGCCCTGATCCATCCACATCGTTTGGATTGAGGTTATGCTTGTAAATACTTCCAAAACCGCCTGTCGCTAAAATAGCAGCTTTGCATTCAACCAATACCAGCTCATTTTTCTCATCTAAAAGAAGGGCGCCAACAATGCGCTGCTCCTTTTTTATCAAGGTAATGACGACGGTTTTTTCCATGATGGCAAGATGATCATATTGAGAGAAAATCTCTCTGACGTTTTCCCGGATCTGATCCCAATCACTTAGTAAATAAATATCACGGGAATGAGGAGCGAAACAAGCTTTGCGCTCCCCTTCCAATTTTTTGGCGTTTACCCCAATGTCTTTATATTCCTTCACTCTTTCAGGAATTTCTTGAACATACACCTCGGCCAAGTCCTGCCGGTGCATTCCCCGGCTTAAATCTTCGATATCGCTTAGAAAAGTCTGCTCATCTTTTTTGTCTTTGGATACTTGTGTTCCAAGGGAAGCCTTCAAAGGATAAAAGCTCGAGCCGGATGCTACTTTCATCTTTGTCGCCAGAAGAACATGATGCTGCTGATCAGCTAGTTCTTTACTGACCTTTATCCCTGATAAACCGCTTCCGACCACTAAAATATCGGTCCTGATTTTCCTGCTGATTTTTACCATGATCTCACCTAGTCTTATCTAGTTTTAACATCTTCCTTGTTACCCTAACTTTTTTTTATCATAAAAAGTCAGTTCTGCGCCCTGAGCTTTACTTTTTTCACTAAAGAGTAAGCTAAATCCATATCCAAACACAAGGGAAGCAATTAGATTAATGATTGAGTAGGCCCATAATGATATTTCAGTAAAGTAGGAAACATAAATAGCTACAATCGTTGTAGCAATGAAACCTAAAAGAGCCCCTTTAGAATTTGCCTTTTTCGTCATAACGCCTAGTGTAAAGGTACCGCCAATGATCCCTAATGCTAATCCCATTAGTCCGTTGAACCATGAATAGGCTGAACCAACATCGGAATAGGCAAGCACAATCGCAAAGGCGATGGAAAAAATTCCAACAATTGTGGAAACATTTCGAGCGATTTTTGTACTTTTTTCATCACTTATATTCGGCTTAAGCACTTTTTGAATATCTAATGTCCAGCTTGTTGCGACACTATTTAATCCAGTCGAAAGAGTGGATTGGCCAGCTGCAAACAAACCTGCAATTAATAAACCAGAAATACCCGCTGGAAGTTCACTGACGATAAAATTAGCAAAGATTAAGTCAGCCTTTCCTTCTGGCATTGAACCTGCTTGCTGAGTATAAAAGACATACAACGCTGTTCCAATAAAGAAGAATAAGGTGGCCGTACCAAGGGAAAGCGCCCCATTTAAGTAAGTCATTTTATTCATTTCCTTCAAATCATTTGTAGTCAAATAACGCTGAACCATGTCCTGACTTGAAATATAAGAAAAGGCTGTAGACAATCCTGCACCAACGAGGACTAGAAGTATACTGTTATTTACAAAGTTTGGATCGAACAAAACCGTATCCGTAAAGAATTTATGATCAGTCGAACCGACACGCAATACTTCACTAACTCCGCCGTCGATTGAGAAAAGAAGCATAATAAGAGCAAAAATACCGCCGCCGATCAATACAATCCCTTGGATAAAGTCTGTCCAAAGTACGGATTTGATTCCGCCAAAAGCCGAATAAATTGTCGCAATTACACCCATAAATAGGATAATCACCACTGTATTGATTCCTGTAACAGCAGTTAAGGCAATCGCTGGCAAGTACATAATAATAGACATCCGGCCAACTTGATATACTATAAAGAGAACACTGCCAACAATTCTCATATTTCTATCAAAACGCCGCTCTAAATACTCATAGGCTGTATCTAAATTCAACTTTTTATATACAGGCAGGAAGAAGTAAATAGCAACAGGCATGGCAATAAACAAACCTAATTGAGCAAACCAAAGCTCCCATGTGCCTAAATAAGAGTTTCCTGCAAGCGATAAAAACGAAATTGGACTTAAGAGGGTCGCGAACAAACTAACGGATGTCACCCACCAAGGGATCGAGCCATCGCCTTTAAAGAATTCTTTCCCTTGCATTTCTTTTTTGGCTACTGCAATCCCTACATATAGGATGAATATTAAATAGGCAAATAAAATAATGTAATCAATAACGGCAAATTTTCCGTCCATTTAGGCACCTCCTTATTTAGTGCTTATACATATTTTTCAGCAATCTGTTTTGCTTTTTGTATTTTTTCATCCGTTAGCGCTTTCATTGGCTTTCTGCAAACACCTGCATCTACACCTTTTGTTTTCAAAATCTCTTTAATTGTTTGATATAGGCCATTTTCCAAAATTTCTGAAATCAGATCATTGGTCACTTTTTGGATTTCTCTCGCTTCAGCAAGTTGTCCTTTTTGCGCCAATTCAAAGATCTGCTTTGCTCTTTGCCCGTTGACATTGAATGTACTGCCAATCGCTCCATCTACATTTAAAACGCTTGCAGAAAGAAGCATTTCATCAAAACCGGAATAAATAAGTTTCTCAGGGAATGCATGACGGATTCTCTCTAATAAGAAAAAGTCTGGAGCCGTAAACTTAACACCAATAACTTTTTCATTTTCAAAAAGCTCGCCAAATTGTTCTAGGTTCATGCTTACCCCGGTCAATGCAGGAATGGAATAAATGATCATTTGATTATCTACATTTTCTAAAATCGTATTGTAGTAATCCTTAATCTCTTCAAAATCAAACTTATAGTAAAAAGGTGTAACTGCGGAAATAGCATCGTATTTTAAGTCGGTTGCGAAGCGAGCCAGCTCTACGGCCTCATCAATATTAAGAGCACCCACTTGAGCAATCAGTTTTATTTGATCTCCTGCTTCGTCTTTGACAATTTCAAAGATTTGCTTTTTTTGCTCGGTTGAGATTAAGAAGTTTTCACCTGTACTCCCATTTACATAGAGCCCATCAACTTTTGATTGATCGATGTTGTAGCGAACAATTTCTCTTAGTCCTTTTTCATTAATCTTTCCTTTTTCATCAAATGAACACATTAGTGCTGTAAAAATCCCTTTCATGTCATCACCCTCTAATTTATTTTTAGTCAGTATTTTTGTTGGTCTTAGATTTCTTCTCTGTCCAGTTATATTTTAAGCAAATCCTAATTTTCAAAAAATTATTTCATTGAATGGACATTTATTGCTTCTGTAAATTTTTCAGTGATTAGTTTCGGTCTGGTAATCGCACTTCCAACGACAACCGCATGTGCACCGATATCTAGAGCCTGTTTTGCTTTTTCAGGTGTATCAATATTTCCTTCTGCAATTACGGGAACAGAAATGTGTGCGACTACTTGTTCTAAGAATTCCAATGGAACTGTTCCTTTAGAATAAGGGGTATATCCTGCCATGGTCGTTGCTATAATGTCTACACCCACTTTTTCGGCAGCTATCGCTTCTTCCAGTGTAGATACATCCGCCATGAACAATTGATTCGGATAACTTGCTTTTACTTCTGAAAAGAACTCGAGAAAACTTTGCCCATCGGGTCTTACTTGTTTTGTCGCGGCAAACGCAATGATGTCAACCCCCTCTGTGTAAAGCTCTTCCACTTCCTGTAATGTCGGAGTAATATAGACCTCACTATCAGGAAAATCTTTTTTGATAATGCCAATAATCGGAAGGTCCACTTCTTGTTTAATCGCTTGTATATCCTTTACGGTGTTGGCACGGATTCCTGAAGCTCCGCCCAGCTTTGCAGCCAAGGCCATTTTGCTCATAATATAGGAATCATGCAGCGGCTCATCCTCCAGTGCCTGACAGGATACAATTAATTTCTTGTTAATTCTCTCTAAAATACTCATTCTAACTCTCCTACCTCATTGCAAAGATGTCATTATCTATAATCGTCTTTGTATGCGCTATTATCTCCGAGCGTGTAGAGACGAATAAAACGCTTTCACAATCAAAATATAGCATTTTGAAAGTCTGTTGTCAAAATGTTTTTTAAAATGACAATTAACTTCTTTATATCAAAGCAGCAAACCGCCGAATTTATCCGAAGAATATGCCTGATTGCTAGTAAGTTTGGTGAAAGGGTTTATGCTATGAACCACAAAATATTAAATAATTTTGTAAACTTTTAATAATACCCGCTTACCTTCCATCGATTCAGTGATCAAGTCTACGAAGGTGACTTTTGATACTGGTTTAACTCGTAATTCTGCGTTGGTACGAGGTATCTATCAATTGTGTGTTCACTTTTGATAGTTCCCTAAAGAAACTTTTAAGTAAAAAAAAGAATTACCGTTTAAGATAATTCAATCTTGGTCATTTATTTTATTTTCTTCAACTTGAACGATAAAACAATCATGGCAGCTGTCTCTTATTCCTCAGCATGCAGGATTTTATATATTGTTGATTTGACGGGTTTTTGGGTGTCTTTTTGTAGGATGTACTCTAAACAGCTCATAAAACCTTGCATAAAAACCGACTGCTTTCGCCATTAAGGAGCTGATATAATCATAAATAAAAAGTAAAGAGTATGAGGGGAAAAGATATAATGACACTAGCAGAGTACAACCAGCGTTACGAAACAATTCTTCATGGGAATTTTTCAAATGGAGATAAAGCGAAAATGCTTGCTTCTTTAATGACTGAATTAGAACAGGAATTTGAGATACCAACGTTAAGGAATGAGGCATGGGAAGCTGAGAATAAGGCGGTAATCGCACTGTACAAGAAAGTGTCCATGAGCAGGACGCTTTAAGGGTAGCCACTAGGCTATCTTTTTTATTTCTGGCTATATAGTGCAAAAAAGTTCTGGCCGTCTAAAATGGGTTCTAGTGCAAAGATTATATCCACTTTAAATACTTTCTCTGTTTTTTAAAGAAGCTTCCCCCTTTCTATATGCCAATGAAGAAATAGTTCTACCCCGGTCCGTTTTATCAATTTATCAACACTTACAATGTATGTATGTTGTAAAAGATAAAGAACAGGTAGTAGGAGTAGCAGGATTACATATGTTAGGGAAAGACTTAGCAGAGGTACGTTCCTTGGTAGTAGATCCTAAATATCACCATAAAGGTATAGGACGTATGTTAGTTAATCATATTATTATGGAAAGCTCTAAGCTAGGAGTTGAAAGATTAATATCTTTAACTTATCAAGTAGACTTTTTTATAAAATGTGGATTCAACATTGTTGAAAAGGAAACTCTACCAGAAAAAGTTTGGATTGATTGCATGAATTGTCCCAAATTTAATCGATGTGATGAAGTTGCTATGATTAAATACCTTACAGAGAAGTAGAAAACAAAACTATGGGAATGCACAAGATTCAGGAAGGGGTTTTACATATGAAAATAGAAGACTTATTTAGAAAATAAGAGTTATATGGATTGTCAACACCAAATTAGACGGCTTTTTTAAGAGATAATTGCCTGTATTCAAGTGAGCTCACTAAAAAAGAGCCAATCAAAAATCCGATTGGCTCCATATTGAAATATAATTATTGGTTTCCTTTTTTTACCCACTCTGCAACTGTAACTGTACGCTTTGCTTGATGTTTTACAGCTGCTTGAACATCTTCAATCATTTTTCCATTTTGGTCTACGGTTACACTTGTTCCGTACGGGTTTCCTCCAGCTCCAAAGAGAACTGGATCAGTATAACCAGGTGTTGCAAGGATTGCACCCCAATGCATCATTGCGGTATACAATGATAAAAGAGTAGCTTCCTGTCCACCATGTGGGTTTTGTGCAGAAGTCATCGCACTCACTACTTTATTTACTGTCTTACCGTTTGCCCAAAGCCCACCTTGTATATCAAGGAACTGTTTCATTTGTGATGGCATATTTCCAAATCGAGTTGGGACACTGAAGATAATAGCATCTGCCCATTCAAGGTCAGCTGATGTTGCGACTGGAACGTCTTTTGTTGCTTCGACAGTTGCTTTCCATGCTTCATTTCCTTCTATAACCGATTCAGGAGCTAATTCTTGTACTTTTAATACTTTTACTTCAGCACCAGCTGCTTTTGCTCCTTCTTCAGCCCATTTTGCTAATTGATAATTTGTTCCACCCATACTATAAAAAACTACTGCTAATTTAACGTTTGACATATTTTCCATCTCCTTTGTTTTTCTAAATAATTTGTCTAAAAACCCCATAATTACACCTTCTTTTTGTTTAGTTTTTAATAATCCTTATAAGAACCACCTCCATTGAAAATGAATGATTTTCAATGCTTACTGTTCTTTTATTCCCTACTGCAAGGAATTTAATGCTATATTAATTTCATAATTCTTGATTTCGAGATATTTGAGATGACTTAGGTATTGAACTCCTATGATTCCTTGCCTTTGAATAGCAATTGACCAAGAGAATATAACTTACTGCCATTCAATACCATGTGAATAGCAATGACTAGTAGTACAAGATCGTAAACATAGCCATTTAGAAATCCATCTGGCAATTTCACAGTGAATATGGCACCAATCATGATAAGACCAAATAGTAGTGAAACGATCCGAGTCCCTAAACCTAGAATAATAGCAATACCACCTACTAACTCAACAATACCCACCGCATAAGCAAGGAACCCTGGAATTCCTATACTTTCAAACCAACCTGCTGTATTCCCTATACCGCCTTGAAACTTAGCAACTCCGTTTGCTAAAAAGACAAGTCCTAACATAATGCGAAGCAATAAAGTTCCAATTTCATTTTTGTTTGACATAGAATGTCCCCTCCAACTTTTAATTCCTAGTTAGCATATTATCATTTAGTATATCTCGATTTCAAGATATATATATGTGTTTTTTTAAAAAAGTCTTTCCGAACTGTCTAATAGGGTGATGAAGAAACGGCACCCTTCAACACATCATGATAGTAAAGTCGGTTTATCGAAATCTTTTTCTTTACGAAATTAATCTAATTCTCTGACCTTAATCGGAACCAACCTCCGTTCAAGTTGCTCTCTATATTGTTCATACTGCACAAGCAACATTAACTGCTCTCCCATTGTCTCTTGTGATTCATCATGAGCGAATCCAGGAGGATCTGTTGCAATTTCAAATAGAATTTCTCCATGTTCTTTGAAGTAAATGGCATTAAAGTAATTTCTATCTTGAACAGGAGTCACACCATAACCATTTGCTGCAACATATTTCTGCCATTCCAATTGATCATTGTCGTCGATAGCTCTCCATGCGATGTGATGAACAGTTCCAACACCCATTTGACCTCTTCCAGTCGGAGTTGCTTTTAAGTCAATTACATTTCCGATGTCCGCTGAAGAACGAAAACGGATAAAGTCTCCTTCTTTCCTAATAAATTCAAGTCCCATTACCTTTTCTAACAGTTTTGCTGTTTTGTTTGGCTGAGCGGAAAATAGAGTAGCACCTCCGAAACCTTTGATCGCCACTTCCGGAGTTATCCCTCCAAATCTCCATATGTTTTTTTAGTCATTTAGTTTCACTCCTATTTTATAAATTGCTTGCTGATCGTCTTTCTTTTACCAATTGAGTAAACTCTGACATCCCTTCTAAGTCCCTCAATCAAATTACCTCAAATTCGAGATATTCATAAAAAATAAAAAGGTAATGTTTTCTTTTATGACTGTAAACTTTTCATATTTAAATTATTTCGATTCGATATATTACGAAATCGAGATAATTACTTAAAAAAATTTATAAACCTTGTGCATAATATCCTAACTTTTTCAACTGTTGAATCATAAGCTTTTTTTCATTATTCTCTAAACCGGCACATATTTCTTGGATTGCCGATTTATGTTTAGGAAAGACATCATTCATTAATTCAGTTCCGGCTGTTGTTATTGTCGCATATGTGATGCGCCGATCTTTGGGACATGGTCTTCTCTTTAATAAATTTTTCTTTTCTAACTTATCGACTACATAAGTAATACTACTGCTTGCAATTAATACCTTTTGACCGATTTTTTGTATTGGCTGATCACCTTTATTGTAAATCAACTCAAGAACAGCAAATTCAGTTGGGTTTAGTCCTAGACACTTTATATCTTCTTCAACACGTCTTTTTATTGATTCTAAAGCTCGAGTCAAAACAATAAATAACTTTAGAGACAATTCCTCTTCTTGTTGATTTTTGTTCTGATTGTTCATGATTACCATTCCTCTTCATTATCTCGAATTCGAGATAATTATATAATTAATCACTTTCTTTTGTCAATAGATGTTTTATAAAAATAGCGCTTTGCCCCCCCTGTTCCCTAGAGAGTATTTTTATTAAGCTTTTTTAAACATCATCAAATCTCCCATCCACGCAAGGTGTACAGGGGTACAATATAAGATACTACAAAGCGTTTGCTCAAGACTCCGACAGCCAAATACCGCAGAAATGATTACGGGCTGTTCGTTCTGCTGGTGTTTGGCTGGCAGCTTCCGTGCTCTCTGTCATTACTCATAATTAACACGCGCGTTTTGTATCTTTTATTTTGAAAGGTAGTATTTTACAGAGTAAGCAATCATGCTGTTGCCTTTTGGACTCCAATGTAATCCTATTAAATTATCAACCAACCCGCTCTTAGAAATTGCAGAATCAGTTTCACTACCTGCCTTAGCGATTGCATTCGCATAATTGTCTATGAGCTGAACCTTTTGATCTTTAGCGACCTTGCGAACGATGTCGTTATAACTGTTTGTCCATTTGCGTATACCACCTTTGTCAGCGTATAACTGTTTTAAATTTTTGGTTGAGTAAAAGTTGTAGTAAAGTTCTTCATTTACTGGCGGATTTGTCATTAGCAGGATTTTAACGTCTTTCGCTTTTAGTTGGGTAACCATGCTTTTAATATTCTTTTCAAACTGAGCTTTGCTAACCTGTGGTTGACCATTAGACAGCAACAAAGCATCATTCAAGCCAAACATGATTGATACTGCACTAGGGTTTAAGTCTAGCACTTCTTTTTTGAATCTTGCCATTCCTTCATTTGTTTCATCGCCGCTTACTCCTGCGTTATACACATCTGTTTCCATTCCCTTGCTGTACTCAGCGGCTACTTGATCTGTCCATTTATTATTCTGATACTCTGGATACTGGTCTTTGAAATAAGACCCCGAAGTATTGCTGTCTCCAAATGCGATGAATCCGGTTTTCTCCTCATCAACAACTGGATCTGCTGGAGCTTCTAGTTCTCCCTGCTGGTACTGATGAATTCTGTACATTAATAGTGCTAATTGCCCTCTTGTTAAAGGGTCGTAAACACCAAATCGTGTCTCCGTTTTCCCTTATGTGATTCCGGAATTAAATAAACGATGAACAGGTTCTACGTATCTGCCTGTCACATCTGTAAATTTATCAGACTTCTCTACTGGCTGATACCCACTGTTTCCAGAAACATCCGTAAACCCTGCTCCTTCAGTGGAACTTGTGGAGGCTGGTTTTAATACTTTGTCAAAGGCTTTAGAAAGAAGAATAGCCGCTTCTCCTCGTGTTATGTCCAGATGTGAGCCAAATGATGTTTCTGTTTTACCATTTATAATGCCTGCTTCACGAAGAGCCGATATAGTCTTGACTGCACGTTTAGGTACATCTTTAAATGGAGCTGGAGCTGGATCAGGGTGCGTCACATCAACGGCTATGTAATTGCCGACTAAAACAGCCGCATCTACTCTTTTTATTTTTTCAGAAACACCAAATTTAGTCGCACTTAAACCTTGAGCAATTCCATTAGTATAGACGAAGTGTACGCCGTCCACATATCTTGAACCCAACGGTACGTCAGTGAAAGGCAAAAACTTAACAGCGTCATATAATGGCGGTAAATCTGTTTCTTCAGCATGAGCAAGAGATAGCGGAATGCTTGAAGTAAATACCGCTCCTGCTACTGCTGTTACTGCGAGAACATGTTTAACCTTTTTCATAGTAATTTCTCTCCCTGTCCTTTTTGTGACTATTTATATTAATTTATACTTAAACGATTGTATCAAAATTTTCCATATATGATGAAGAATTTATAGACAAAAAATCTCTTTACATAAAACAATAAAACCGATATTTCATTAATCTCTTTTCAAGAGTCCCTTTCAACTTAGAACATAATGTATTACTAAAATAATTCATGAGATTTCCTTTTATCTGACGTTCCGCTAAGCTTTACTTTAACTTCCCTTTCACGCAGCTGTCTGGTAGAAACAAGACTGGACACAGCTGTTTCAGGGCACAGTGAATTACATCGGGTCAGTTGAACGATTTTCATCTTTGAAAATGAGCGTAAAACTACTATTTGCAGGTACGAAACAAATAGCAAAATGCACACAAAAAAGAGGCTGTTCCGAAAGCGATACTTTCGGAACAGCCTCTTACATCCAAATCCAAGAGTATTAGAATATTTTATTTCAAAGACTCCGCGTATACACGAACCATTTCCGGTGTAACCAGTTTACGAGTAGGTATAAGTCTTTGGTTTGCAAGAACATTGATTTGCACAGTAACTTCATTAATTTGGTCTGTTGTAAAATCCTTTCCCGCCTTACATAATTCTATAGCCTTTTGAATATAACCTTCCCGTTGTTGATCCAAGAAAGAAAATTCGGTAAAAACTTGATTTTGTTTTTGGGCATGAAGCGTGATGGCTTTATGTACACTCATGATCGCTCACTCCTATAATTTATATGATAGCTACTTTCTATATTAACAAGTTACTATAGAAAACTAAAGGATCAATTTTTTTAATTTTCAATAAAAATCGCAAAAAATTTTATGAACCTGCTTTATCTATTTTTCAGGAGAAACCCTGTACATAAATATTTTTAATAAGATAGGCTTTTTTTCAACATTAATATTTTTTATAGTTAACTATATAGACTTTAAAAGGGAGTGTATTTTTTTGTTTTTTAAATTATCAAAAGACCAACATGAACAAATGATTGACGATATCCAATATTTCTTTTCTAATGAACGAGATGAAGAATTATCAGAGTTTGCTGCGGAAAGAGTGTTAGAATTTATTAAAGAATCCATTGCTCCGCACTTTTATAATGCAGCGATCTCAGATGCTAAAATTGTTATTGAACAGCAAGTATCAGCGATAGAAGATGAGATTTTAAGCTTAGAGCGGCCGATTAAACGTTAATTTGCTTCGGGAGTGGATAAAGAATTTTTTCTATACCTCTTTTTATATCCAAAGAGAAAGGACGCTTCTTTAATTAAAAGAATGCGCCCTTTAAATAACACCACGGAGCTGCTGTCATGAGAAAAAGGTGATTAATTATTAACAGCCATACGTCCAAGGGGGCCGTTTTCGTCAATGATATCCTGTAAATCAAATACGGAGATTGGAAACATTGGGAAACCAAAAACATATGGTGTGATTTCATAAAGCTGAAAATAGATAACAAGAGCTTTGTCCGCAATGTAAAAGTCTTGATCGGGCCGAATGTCTGTGAAGCCGTTAAGAAGCTGAATATCACGTTGTTTGATTTGCGTGCGAATTAAGTTTGAAAGCCTTTTGACATAATCACTTCCTGGTTTAAATAAATCTTTAAGTTCACAAAGCTTCCCTTTTTGCAGGTCGAACGTCAAAGACTTTATATACGTCATCCCATGGGCGGCATGGTCGTGGTAAGTATAATTAGAGAGCGATAAGCTCAGAACCTGGCGCTGGTTATTTTTGATTTCATAAGACCCGATCATTTGCACCACTGTTGTTGGCATATCCCCGGCTTGCTGATTTATGAGCTGCTGGGTTTGATAAGCAATCGTCCGATTTATTGATCTTTCTAACCCTTGATTTTGCATGCCGGTCACCTTGGGATAAAACACTGTTTTCTCCGGCCCGCTGCCAATTTTAACTGGTTCAATGCTAACTGGTAACGTATTAAGCACATTTCTCCATCCTTTTTTAGTTTTTACCCCATAGTATTCTTGAAAAGGGTGAAGGTGTGCAGCAGGGAATTTCTTGTCCGTTGCCTCTTAATTTTCTGTTACCTCTCCCTGATCCGCATGATTCGCCTTCGTTTTCCGCATCTTATAAATCGCAATCAGCAAAATAAACCAAACAGGAGTTATGAACAAGGCAACACGAGTATCTTCCGCGAGTGCAAGCACGACAAGAACAAAAGCTAGGAAAGCAAGGATCAAGTAATTGGCAAATGGATAAAGTGGCAATTTAAATTTGTTCACTTTCGCTAGATCTGGTCTTGTTTTTCGGTATTTCAAATGACTGATGACAGTAATTCCCCAAATAAAGATGAAACATACTGTAGAAATACTTGTAATCAGTGTGAATACTCCTTCTGGCATTACATAGTTCAAAACAACGGAAATTAGAATGACGACCGTTGAAAAAAACAATGCATTAGAAGGTACTTTACGGGCATCAAGTTTTGCCAATGGTACAGGTGCATTTTTATCTTTGGCAAGTGAGTATACCATTCGGCTTGTACTGAAGATGGCACTGTTACATGCCGAAGCTGCGGATGTTAGGACGACAAAATTGACGATACCAGCAGCTGCAGCGATACCAACTGCCACGAATACTTGGACGAATGGGCTTTCCGTTGGAATGATTGCGTTCCACGGATAAACACTCATAATGACAATAAGTGCGCCAATGTAGAAAATGATAATCCGAATAGGGATATTATTGATTGCTTTTGGGATAACTCTTTCTGGATCTTCTGTTTCACCTGCTGTAAGTCCTACAAGTTCAATGCCAACAAACGCAAACACTACCATCTGGAATGAGAGGATAAAACCATTGATGCCATTTGGGAACATGCCGCCGTGGCTCCATAGATTCGTGAAACTGGCTGCGCCTGAATCAGTGGAAAAGCCTTTAATAATCATGAAAATGCCGATAACAATTAGGGCTAGAATCGCGATAACTTTAATTAATGCAAACCAGAATTCCATTTCGCCAAAAAGTTTTACGGTTGCAAGGTTCATAAATAGCAAAATGACAAGCGCAATTAATCCTGGCATCCACTGTGGTACAGAGGGAAACCAATACTGGGTATAGAGACCAACTGCTGTTAAGTCGGCCATTGCGATTGAAATCCAGCAAAACCAATAGGTCCAGCCGGTGACAAACGCTGCCATATTGCCTAAATAGTCTTTTACAAAGTCAACAAAAGAATGGTAGTTCAAATTACTTAAGAGTAGTTCTCCAAGTGCGCGCATGATTAAAAAGCAAATGACGCCTGTAATCGTGTAAGCAAATAAAATCGATGGTCCTGCTAAATGAATAGATTTTCCTGCTCCGAGAAATAATCCCGTTCCGATTGCCCCGCCAATAGCGATTAGTTGTACGTGCCTATTTTTTAGACCTCTTTCCAGTCTTTGTTCCTGCATACAATTTTCCTCTTTCTACTTTTCTAGGGTGTTTGCGATTTCATGACGAATTTAAATACTTAGATAATAAATTTAACATATTATCAGTCAATTCAACACAAAAAAAGAAGCCACACCAAATAAAAAGGTTGTGACCTCTACAAACCAAGCTTAATAATAACTATTCTTAATTTTCCGATAAATACAAAGAGTGTTTTGCGTTATAGTCTTTTTCAATCTATTTCCTGATTTATTTAACCTCCATCATAGCTTTCAAGCTCTCTTCACGAATGAGCTCTGTCAGCTGCTCCTTATACTCGAGGAAACGAGGTGAAACTTTAATATTGTATGGACGAGGATGTTCCAGATCAATAGGAATATCCGCTTTAATTCTACCTGGCCTAGAAGTCATTACAATCACTCGATTGGCCAAGAAAATGGATTCTTCTACATCGTGAGTAATAAACAAAATAGTTTTGTTCGACTTCTCCCAAATTTCCAGCAACAGCTCTTGCATGAGTGTCCGAGTTTGATTATCAAGAGCTCCAAAAGGTTCATCGAGCAGCAAAATCTCCGGATCATTCGCTAAAGCTCTTGCTATGGCTACGCGTTGCTGCATTCCTCCCGATAGCTGCTTAGGATAGTGCTTTTCAAATCCGTTTAATCTAACTAATTCGATATACGTATGAACAACTTCTTTACGTTGTGCGGCAGTCATCCCATTATTTTTTAAGCCGAACTCAATATTTTCTTCTACCGTAAGCCAAGGAAATAAAGAATAGGCTTGAAACACCATTCCCCGATTGGAAGACGGCCCGAACACCTCTTCCCCATCAAGATACACATGGCCTGTCGTCTGCTCCTCAAGCCCTCCTACGACCCGAAGCAATGTAGATTTTCCACATCCAGACGGCCCAAGTATGGTAATAAACTCATTAGGCATGATTTTTAGGCTAGTTGTATCAAGAGCAAGCACTTGAGAATTTTTCTTGTTGCCTGAGTATATTTTTGTGACGTTATCAATTTCTACCTTTGCATTCATCATCGCCTTCATCACCTTCCATAATGCCATGGGAACATTTTTCGAATGGACACTTTTAAAATTAGATCCGAGAGCAAACCTAGCACTCCGATGGTCAGTATGCCGAAAATAATATTTCCTGTTTTTAGCATGCGCTGAGATTCAAGGATCAAGCTGCCAATCCCCGAAGAGGAGGCCACAAGTTCCGCTACAATAATGTAAGACCAAGCCCAGCCAAGTATCAGTCGAATAATTTCCATAATACCAGGTATAGAAGCTGGAAGAATGACGGAACGCAGTACACCGAAATTGGATCTGCCAAGTGTATAAGCAGCTTCTAAAAGCTCTCGTCGAACATTTGCAACTTCAACTGCCGTCATTAGAACAAGCGAGAAGAATGTGCCGACAAATATGATCGTAATTTTCTCTAATTCTCCTACACCAATCCACAAAATGAAAAGCGGAATGAATGCAGACGCCGGCATGTACCGAATAGAGGAAATAACGGGTTCAAAAAAAGCCTCCACGACTTTAAATGTGCCCATCAATATTCCAAGCGGCAAGCCAATGATCACAGCAATCGTAAAACCGGCAAGAACGCGATAAATCGTAATAGAAATATCATTGATAAACCCAAACTCAGTAAACAGGATCACACCCGAGTGAATAATCTCAGTTGGTGTGGGCAGAAATAGCGGGTCTACCATTCCGCTGTACGTTAACAGCGACCATACGGCAAACAAAAGAACGATACTCGATATGCTAATCCCTATATACAATCTGTGCGGTATGTTTTCTTGCGGCTGGAGCCATTTTCTACTTTTAGGCTTTCCATTTCGTTTGTTTTGAAGTGGAATGAGAGGCGGCCGTTTAACTACCTCTTCGGTTTTAACCAGTTTCTCCATATAAGGCTCCCTCCCCTTTATTGAATGGCTGAATAGTTGATTAAGTCATCGATGTTTGGCTCTTTTTCTATTAGTTTTTGTTCCTTCCAAAATTCGGATCCTAGTTGTGTAAGCTCATGCAATTTTCCTGGCTGTTCTTTCGTACCGAAATATTCTTTGTTTTTTTCCTCATCGTAAAAGCGGACGCCTTTTAATGAACCCTTAAGTTCTTCTGTAGATTGCCCCATCGCTTTTCCCATAATTTTCAATGCATCTTCTTCATTCGTTTTATAGTATTCTACCGCTTCAAACCAAGATTTTACTAACGCTTTTACCGCTTCTGGATTTTCTTCTACAAAATCACGTCTCATCCCAATCGTACTAGTAATAACGCCTGGAGAGATATCGCTTGTTGCGAGGACGCTTCCAAAATCAGTTTGTTTTGCTTTAGATAGCCAAGGTTCCCATGTAACAGCGGCATCTACTTTGTTTGCAACAAAGGCTGCCCCGGCATCACCAGCCGTCATGTTTTGTGCATGAATATCTTTAAAATCGATTCCCTCTTGTTTTAACAAATAGAGAAACCAGAAAAAGCTCGCCCCTCCGTCGGTTTGTACAGCTACACGCTTTCCTTTCAAGTCTTGTAAGCTTTTAATTTCTTTCTTGGCGACAATGCCATCTCCGCCATATGATTCATCCAGTGCAACAACTTGGACAACTGGCACATTACTTGCTGCGGAGACAACATGAGTGTCCACAGTGGAAGCAAAGCCTTGTATGCGCTTAGCCGCCAATGCGGTTCGACGATCCGTGTTGCTTTCCATTGTCATCAAATCTACATCGATGCCATTCTTTTTGAAAAATCCTTTTTCCTCCGCGATGTATAGTGGAGCGTATCCTACCCAAGTTGCTACCCCTAAAGAAAAAGAAGTAAGCTTGTCGGCAGCGCCTTCTTTTTGAGCTTCAGTCTTCGTTTCTCCCGAGCACCCTGTCATGATCAGCAAAAAAACAACTAAAACGATGGATCCAAATTTTCTCAACATTCTTTCCCCCTGCTTTTAATTTTTTAGGCACTTACCGATGAAAAGTGCAGTGTAAAGAGAACATAGTCACCTCCTTTCAAATTCCGGTAAAGAACTATTGATTCTATCTGTTATTTAGATGGCTGAATATTAAGCGCTTTCAATACTTGTTGCTTTCTTCTAAATTTGGTCTATTATACATGACTTTTTCAAAAAAATAGGTGGTTTTACTCATTTAAGTAAAAAATATGCACAATAAAACAAGAAATATACACTAAAGAATACATAGTATTTAATTGCTCCAAATTTAATGCCATTAAAAAAAGGACTTCCTTATTTGGAATATCCTTCTTACTCCTTCAATCATTTATCTTAATATTTTATTTTTTGTGCATTGATTTAAAATGTGCTGGCTTTATAAGAATAAATGCTATTCGAAAAATATCATTCGAACCCAACAATTTTAGCGATCTCTTCTACCGCTTGTTCGATGGAGCATTCACCACTTTTATAATAAGTGACGAGAGCTTGAATACTTATGATCGCTTTTTCTGCTTCTGTTGAAAAAACTTCCGAAGAAAGAGATTTTTCGTTAATTTGAAATTGGCCGTTTTCATCGAAATAAAACGCGCGGACTTCTTTTTCTTTTTCTTTCTCCCGCTTGATAATCAATTCTTTTATATAAGAATTGATGGCCGCTTCTTCCACCCAGTCTCTTCCGTCTCTTTTCATAATTAATATTCTTCCTTGATTGATTTCATTTAACAAAGAGCGATAATATTTATGATAATGGCTTCCTGAGTCAGGCAGCTCTAACCCTCTCATGATCATAAAGACAGCATCTATTAAAGTTACTTTATTATTCATGGAAATACCTCATTCCTTTTTACTGCAGTTTACGTTTTTACTTTATTAAATGTGCTTTTCAGTAACGAACTTCTTGATGTTTAACATTTTATTGAAAAAGGTTAGCCGGAGTTTCTAATATGACTTGGCTGTATATAGGCTTTTGCCCTGTCACATCGAATCCCTTTACATATGGTATAAGGAGTTTATCCCAGCAAATGAACGTAAAGGAGAATGAGCAAGATGAATCCATATTATTTTCACCCTGGGTTTGTCCCACAGTCAATTGTCCAATACCCTGATTATGCGTATATGCAGCCCCAAGAAGAACTTGATCTTGAAAGACAGCCACAAGCCTTGGAGAGAAGAGTTACTGCACTCGAAAGAGAAAATCAACGCCAAGCTAGAGAAATTAACCGAATTAACCAGGAAATCAATCGCATGAACAGGGAAATTAACCGGCTGAATCAAAATGATGAACGCCATACCCGGCGCTTGAACAGATTGAACCAAAGATTGCGTGCCGTAGAGAACCGATTAAATATTCCTTACTCTGCGCTTGAAGATGGATTTTAATTTGAATAAAGGCGAAGAGCATTTTCCTGCTCCCCGCCTTTATTTTTTCCTTTTATTTGATCACACGTTTTGCACCTATATAGCGCTCTTTCCAATATTTATCGCTCATTTTTACTTTTTTAACACCTTTGGATGTGGCTCCGACAAATGTACCGTTGCCGTTATAAATAGCGACAAACGAAACTTTCCCTTTTGCTCCCGTAGCATAAAACACTAAATCCCCAAATTTCAACTCGTTTTGTTTGACCGCTTTGCCAATTTTATATTGAGCGGCACTCGTTCTTGGGATCTTCATATTCGTTGCAGCGTCTTTATAAACATATTGTGTTAAACCGCTCGCATCAAACCCTCGAGGTGATGTTCCTCCATATTTGTAAGGGCTGCCAATAAGTGTCTCTGCTGTTGCCGCCACTTCTTCCCCATAGTTAATGGTAGCTGATGCCTTCGAAGCTGGTCCAAGTGTAAAAAAGAAGGCTAAAGATAAAATCGATAACACGGTTATTGCCCACTTAGAAACTGATAAACGTTTTCTCAAATTGTCTCCCTCCTGAAATGAAAAAATCGAACACAAAATTAAATATATGCGCTGTATTCGTTCATATTCCTGACTTTTAAAAATGGCCGCAGACATAAAAAAAGCAGATTCGTCATCTGCTTTTTTAGGCGGATTCTATAAACGGTTTCTTTTTCAGCTGTTTCAGCATTTGTTTGGAGAGGGCTTGATAGCCAAGAGAGTTTGGATGCACACCATCGGCAGACAAGTATTGCAGATGACGGCTGTTGATCACTTTTGTCGTTTCCAGCACGATCGTATGATTTAACTGATGAGCTATTTCATATATTTTTACGTTCCATTTCGGCAGCAGCTGATCAGCCAATGAATAATATTCGTGATCTTGTTTTAAGGGATTATACATTTCCAAAAATACAATCGTCGCATCAGGATTAGCTTGTTTAATGGCTTTCGACATCGCATCTAAATTTTGAGTAAACGTGGATTGCATTGAGTCGAAGTTCTGAATAACACTTTGATAATCGCCTTCATAGAGAGCTTCGAGGATATCATTGCCACCGACATTAATGGTAATTAAGTCAGCTTGTTTAATTTGTTCATCAAATTCCCCTTTTTGTACGAGAGCATTTAAATCTGTGCTGTTAATGCCCGGTATGCCTTCATTTTGCAACTCAACTGATTTACCCGTCTGTTTTTGTAATTGGCGGGAAAAATGGCTGACAAAACTTTCTTCCTCTTCTGATCCAATGCCTGTGATGATGGAATCACCAATAGCAAGATGAGTCAATTGGTCCTGGTCAAGCTTGCTGAAATACTCAACATAAGAGAGCGCTGCCTGGGCGGATGAAGGAACTGCTTCTTCTTTCATCTGCTGAATTTGATAAACGGGGTAGTACAGCCAGAGGGAGACAGCAATGACAGCAACAATTAGAATAGAAATGGTATATTTGAAAAAAAGCTTCATATTCCGCTCCTTTACGTACAGCCAACGTCCGTTGTTTGATCTTTTTCTTTTATTTATTATAATGAATGAGCTCAAAATTGAAAGTGTTTCCTATAAAAACCATTAGTTAGTGTAGACGTTTTTTGCAGGAAACATACAATGTATTTTGATTTTCTTCCTTTCATATGCGACCTGGTGTTGCAGTACAGAAAGTTATGTTAAAATGAAACGGACAATGGCACATTAAAGGACGGGACAATGAATGGAAATTACACATCACACAGTGGAAAAAATCGAAGACCCATTTGGACTGCTTACCGGAGAGAGATTTGAATTCCAGCTATATGCCAACGTGGATGAAGACGATGAATTACACTCTGAATCAGGATTTTATATTCGTGTACTTTATTTAGTCGATGGAGAAGAAGAGAAAATCATTCATTATCATATACACGACCGGGCAACCGGCAACGTGCTCGATTTTGAATTGGAAGAAGAAGAAGTTGAACTCGTGGCGGCCTATTGCCGTACGCACACATAAGACAAAATAACAGAAAACGAATAACATACAAAGCCCCGCCTGCTGAATTTAATCTTTGCGGGCGGGGGTCAGTTTATTTCATCTACTAGGGTTTCCGTAATAATCACAACCTTCAATTCATTTTCATATACTCCTGCAGCTGTTCCTCTGTTAAATGCTTAATAAAGTGGTGAAAACTAATCGATTCCATTTCATGATTTTCACAGCTTTCCGTATAGTGTTCGTAAGCTTCTCTATACATATCCATCCTTTCCACCCCCTTCTGTTATAGTACAAATAAATTTTATTTCCTTTAATATATAACAGATTGAAAAAACTGTCAATACTTCACTTTCAATTCTGCCCAGAATACTCAAAAAATAAACATTAAATAGCTGTATTCACTTTAGGATCGTCAAAAAGTGGATAGACAACTAATTATCTATTGTCCATCCACTTGGTTTGTTAAATTAAATAGCTCATTTTCTTTGCTTCATGCACTAGTTCTTCTTGAAATTTCGGATGAGCAATGTCAATTAATGCCTTTGTCCGCTCGCGAATAGTTTTACCGCGCAGTTTGGCAATTCCGTGTTCCGTTATAACGTAATCTACATCATTTTTAGATGTAGTAACTGGGGTTCCAGGAGCAAAGAATGGCACAATTTTTGAAATGTTTTCGTTTTTCGTTGTGGAGTGCAGACAAATAATGCCTCTTCCTTCTTCTGACATGCGGGCGGAGATACCAAATTCGGCTTGTCCTCCAGATGAGGACCAGTAAACAGGTCCAGCCTTTTCCGAGTTGCATTGTCCGAGAAAATCCACTTCGATTGTTGAATTAATCGTAACCATATTTTTGATTTGAGAAATGCGCTGAATATCATTTGTCTGATTCACCGGCATCATAAAAATTTGTTCATTTTCATGCAGAAAATCATACAGTTTTTTTGTTCCAAATGCAAAGGTGGCCGTCGTTTTTCCCGGATAATCACTCCGCTCCATATTAGTCACCGCTCCGCTGCGGTATAGGTCCACGAGTTTATCAGGAATCATTTCAGTAAAAATATTCAAATTCCGGTGGTTGGCAAGTGAATTCATCACTGCATTCGGGATAGCCCCAAAGCCAATTTGCAGACTATCTCCGTCTTTAATAAGGCTCGCAATGTAACGGCCGATTTTTTCATCCTTTTCCGTTATGACTGGTATCGGCGATTCGATCAGCGGCTGATGGTTTTCAATCAGCGCCGTCACTTCAGACAAGTGAATTTGGTTCATCCCTTGTGTCCTTGGCATATATTCATTGATTTCCAACAAAATTGTTTTTGCTCCTTTAGACAGGGGGATCGTATAGTCACAGTTCGTTCCCAGTGAAAAGAAGCCATTTTCATCAATGGGTGAAACTGTCGCCATAATCACTCGTTGATCAGTCATTTCTTCTAAAATATTCGGTACGTCGGAAAAATGGTTTGGCAGCAAATCAACGGCCCCTTCATGGAAAGCCTGTCTGTCTCCACCTGATAAAAACATAGAAATCACTTTTAATTGTTCTGGCCTTTTTCTAATTGCCGGCCGTGAAGTTAACATTTGAAACAACCGGTTTCTCTTTAAATCGGTTCTTTTTTCCAGCGCAGACAACAATGCAGGCGGCTCTCCTGCCATTAAAGGAACGATAATGTCATCGCCTGCCTCGATTATGCGGATTGCTTGTTCAGCATCCATCAATTTCCTTCGATATTCTCTCTCATTTATCACAGACAACACTCCCTTTGACCAGCCTAAAGTTATCTATTATCCCTTCCCGGTGGAAAAACACACCTCCTCCGCCGGGAGATTCTAGTATCTGTCTTTATCATATACACTGCCAAAACCATGTCAAGCGTTTCGTTAAGAAGGCAGTATGCAGCAGGCTGTCGGAGGAAATGGTGCGTGAGGCGCTTTGTCCAAACGCTTTTTACAATTCGTCAAATCCATTGGCTTCACTTGTCTTCGTATACGCGCGTGATTTTTGTTCAAAAAAGTCAGTTTTGCCAAGATCCACTTCTTGATAAGCAACAATCCAGCGCATCGGATTCGTGCGATAGCCTTCAAATGGAGCAGAAAAGCCAAGCTGTTCCGCCCGCTTGTTTGCCATAAACTTAATGTAGCTTTCCAATTCGTTCATTTGAATGCCGTCTATTTTATGTCCGATAATGGACCTCCCCCATTCGATTTCCAATTCAGCTGCCTGTTGGAAAGCTTCTTGGCCATACGCTTGCAGTTCCGCCGTATTATATTCGGGATATTCGTGCAGCACTTCTTTAAAAATCTTTTCAAACAGCCCTACGTGAAGCTGTTCATCGCGGTTAATGTAATTAATCATCGTGCTTGTAGCGATCATTTTTTGATTGCGCGCCAAGTTATAGAAAAAGGCAAATCCTGAATAAAAGAAAAGGCCTTCCAAAATAACATCGTATACGATCGACTTAAGAAAATGTTCAACCGTCGGTTCGTTCGAAAATGCTTCATATCCTTTTGTGACAAATTCATTCCGTTCCTGCAAAATCGGTTCTGTTCTCCAGAAGTCAAACACCCGGTCTTGTGTTTCTTTATCTGCTACACTTGATAACACATAACTATAAGAATGGTTGTGAATCACCTCTTGCTGGGCAAGGATGATCATTAATGCGTGCAGACTTGAATCGGTTAAGTAATCAGCTGCTCTGCCGGCATAGTCGGTTTGAATGCTGTCTAACAAAGCAAGCAGTCCGATGATTTTTAAGAAGGCATTTTTTTCATCCGGCGTCAGCTCATTGAATTGTTGGCGGTCTTTTGTCATGTTAATTTCAAATGGCGTCCAAAAGTTGGCAAGCATTCTTTTGTATTTTGGATAAGCCCAGCTATAGCGGACATCGTCCCAGTTTAATATATTTGAACTTCTTCCATTAATAATTGCCGTAGAACGGTTCGGCGCACTATGATCGATGATTTTTCTTTTTTCCAGCTTCATGGTGATTCCTCCTTAAGAATGGCAGCTTTCACAATCTTCTATGTCTGATGCCGTCGACCGGACATAATACGTTGTTTTAAGTCCAGACTGCCAGGCATCTAAGTGCAGTTGCAGCAAAGCTTTTGCTTTAATATCATTGCGGACATACAAATTAAATGATACGCCCTGGTCAATATGACGCTGGCGCTTCGCATTTTGGCGAATGCTCCAATGCTGATCGATTGAATAAACGGATTTATAATACCAAGTCGTTTGAGCGGATAAATCAGGAGCTGTAACTGGTATTTTATAATTCTTTTTTTCTTCCATATACTCTTTCCGAAAGATAGGGTCGATCCCCGCTGTTGACCCGGCAATCAAAGCAGTAGAAGAGTTCGGCGCAACCGCAAGCAAATATCCGTTTCTCATTCCGGATTGCTTCACCTTTTCTTTAAGCTCCAGCCAATTTGGGGCATCATAGCCTCTCCGTTCGAAATAATCACCAGTCTCCCAATCTGACCCTGCATATGCCGGATATACGCCTTTTTCCGCCGCAAGCTCAGCACTTGCCTGGATCGTTAAAAAAGCAATTGTTTCATATAGTTCATCACAATAGTCAACTGCTTCTTCCGATTCCCAGCTGAACCCTTTCAGTGCCAGTAAATGCTGCCATCCGAATGTGCCTAATCCAATTCCCCTATATTTCTTGTTCGTCAGTTGTGCCTGTAGAACAGGGATCGTATTGATTTCGATGACGTTATCTAACATTCTTACTTGAATCGGGATTAATCGCTCGAGCACATCATCCATTACTGTTCGGGCTAAAGAAATAGAAGATAGATTGCAGACAACATAATCTCCTGGATCTTTTATAATAATAATTTTCCCGTCCTCACTCTTCTCTTCTATCACAACGGTCGGGCTCATATTTTGGAAAATTTCTGTACATAAGTTGCTCGCATACACCATTCCGGCATGTTTATTTGGATTAGCCCGGTTGACCGTATCGCGATAAAACATATACGGCGTTCCTGTTTCGAGCTGAGAAATCATAATCGCTTTCATAATATCAATAGCTGGTACCACCTTTTTACTCAAACCCGGATGTGAAATACATTCGTTATACCTTCTTCTGAACGTCCCTTCTCCCTTTCTCTCATCGAATGAATCTTCTAGGGAAAACCCCATCACTTTTCTTATTTCATGGGGATCAAATAAATACCAGTCTTCCCGCTTTTCCACCGCTTCCATAAATAAATCCGGAATAGTTACTCCTGTAAACAAATCGTGGGTTCTCCGGCGTTCATCTCCGTTATTTAATCGCGTTTCTAAAAAAGAAAAAATATCCCGGTGCCATATATCCAGGTACACAGCTATTGCTCCCTGGCGCTGGCCAAGTTGATCAACAGATACCGCTGTATTATTCAGTTGCTTCATCCAGGGGATCACACCGGAACTCACGTTTTTAAATCCTTTAATGTCACTTCCTTGGCTGCGAATTTTCCCTAAATAAATGCCGAGGCCGCCGCCGTTTTTGCTTAAATTCGCCGCGTCTGTATTGGCGTCAAAAATACTTTGCAAGCTATCATCTACTGTATCAATGAAGCAGCTGGACAACTGGCCGTAAGATTTACCGGCGTTAGCAAGAGTTGGCGTGGCCGTTGTCATGTATAAGTTTGAAAGAGCCCAATAAGCTTCTTTGATGTACTCTAGCCGCTTTTGTTTCGGCTCATTTATCATTAATGTCATGGCAATGATGAGCCATCTTTCCTGCGGAAGCTCAGCCGTTTGTTTATCAAGCGTTCCCGCCAAGTACCTTTCACTGAGCGTAACAATTCCAATGTATGTAAAAAGTTTGTCTTTTCCAGGATCAATTATTTCACTCAGTTCAACTATTTCTTCCTGAGTGTAAGCCGTTAACAATTGCGGATCATACACGCCTTCTTCAACTAATAAACGAATAAGAGAAAGGAAGCATCCGTATTTAGCGACCGTTTCTCCTCTTGTTTTTGCCGCTTGTTTGTACAGTTCGCTTAAGTACAGCCTAGCAGCGACAAACGTCCAATCCGGCTCACTGCTTGAAATTCTTTCCACTGCCGCTTGCAGCAAAAGCTGCTGCATCTGCTCCTCTGTCCAGTCCTGCCTTTCTGCCAAGGCTTCTTTCACTTTCTTTTTAAAACTCGCTAGTTCCACATGCGGGAATTCTGTTTGAATGACTTGCAGCGTTTCTTCTGCAATATTCTGTACTGTTTGAATCATGTAAATTCCTCCTAAACGGTAAGTAGTTTAGAAAGAGAGTTTTTTGCCAACAAAAAAACCATCTTTCTGAGTGAAAGATGGGATAAGAGCGAAGAATTACACTTTCAAATGAAATTTGAACAGACGAGCCCCTGATATAAGGAAGGCTGTCTATACGAAAGACATTGACATTTTCCTCGCGCTTCCTTCCCAACTCCCGAAGAAGATCAAACGCTGTAAAAAGGCAGGTCTCCTGGCTTGTGCTTCTTCCTTCCGCGTTCCTTCCCGTCCTTAGACAGTGGATTCAGCCGCGGTCGTTCACACTTACAGTTGCGGGGACAGCTCCGGTGTTTCACCGAATTCCCTATTAAGCTGCAACAGCACCTTTTTACCATTTTCATACTAAATATTGATTTGAATAAAACAAAAACACTAAATATAGTGTCTGGCTAAGTATAACAATGATTTCTAGCTTTCGCAAGCAAGGATTACTTTTTCTCTTCTGTTAGAATGATCAATTCGTCTTGATCTGAAGGATCAACAGCCCGAGGGATAACAACAGTCGTTTTTAAAAATGTTTTATTTTTTGCATTAGTAGATGGATGCTCCCTATTCAGTTCGATCGAAAAAGGAATCAATACTTTTTCTTCCGGCATGACATTTCGATTAATTGGTATTGTCATTTCTTTCATGTCTTTTTCGCGATAGGCGAAATCACTATCTTCACGTACTTCCTCGTAATGGAGATACAATGTAAGGGTCACGGCATCAACGGGTTCAGCTGCCTGGCCTCCCTTAATCAACACTTTTCCTTCTACTTTGTCTCCTTTTTTAAATTTCGTTTTATGTAAAACAGTATCAATTTTCACTCCGCCAACACCGATGCTTGATAAAAAGTTTTTCCACATTTGATTCCCATCTCTCCCTTTTCATCATTTATTAGTTTATTATTCCCTGCTTATAAAGCCATAATCTTTTCTTTTTGCGGTTATTGTTTTATTCTTTGAGAGCGTTTTTATAGAACATTATTTGAATTTTGCACATAGTGTATTATATGAAAACCAATAATAAAAAATCGAAGGCGTTTTACACGCGCTTCGAAGTCGTCAAAATTCTTTATTAAACAAAGGCTGAAACCACTTAACCCCTTTTTTATTTACTGGCCATATTTTCATATCCGCTACTAAATGGCTTGCATAAGCGAGTGTACCGGCTAAAAAACTTCCTTCTAGCTGCACACTTTGTTCAAAGTGCCACGCAATGGCTGCAAAACAAGCGGTGCCTATTATAGAATGGGTTAACGATCGATGAGCTAAAAAGGAAGAAACAATAATAAAGATACTTAACAGCAGCAGCCAAAAAATATCAGTGTACCAGGCAGCATACGCAAGAGCGGCTCCCGTGACAAAAAGCATCGTCCGCTGTTTGATAAACAGCCGGGGCAAAAGCATAAGGCAGAGACCAATAACAAAGCCGGCCGGCTGCGTGAAACCGGACAAGGTGAAATAGCTGTAACCGATAAGCAGCAAGCCGGCGGCAGCAAAAAATAAAATCAGCCATTTTTTTGATATCGTGATCCGGTTAGATAGTTTTCCGTTTACATCAAGGTCTGGGGCGAGCCCTGCTACGGATCCAATACCAATCAATGAAGCAGTCGTCAGCGGATCTGTATGTAAGTAAAGTGCGACGCCTAATCCAGCGGCCCCTCCAATCGCTAAATGAGATGAACCTTTCAATCGCAGACACCCTCTCTTTCCATTTGTTTTTATTATATCAAACAAACGTTCTATAAAACATAAAAACCGTCCAACAACAGGTGAAATCACCTTATTTTGGACAGTTTCTTTATATAATCGATTTTTTGTTTTTTTGAAGCGCTTGAACCCGTGGAATTTTTGTAGATAAATACACGCCAAGATTAAACGAAAAAGATAACACGTTATGACAGTTTCCTTTTGTTAAAATAAAGAGCACGCCCAATAGCGAGAGAATAGAACCTATTACTTGACTTCGATGCAAGCGCTCTTTCAAAAATAGAAACGAAAGAATAAAAATGATGATTGGTGTAGACGAATTCATAAGAGATGCATTGATAGATGTTGTGTAATGCAAAGCTTTGTAAACAAGTGAATTGAACACAACAACAGAATATACAAAGATAACGAAAGTAAACTTGCTGGAAACACCAAAAAATCCCTGCGGCTTAGTCCGCGGGATTAAGTGGGAGAGTGTTGATCAATGACCCGGAGAAGCCAATCTTGCACACTTTCGATATATTCCCCGGTAATATCCATTTCTGCCAGCACAACGCCTTTTCCAATAATCTTTAAGCCTGGCATAATAGCCGGCTTTTTCGGATTCAGTGAATAAACGACTGTATCTATGTGATGAATGGGGATACGTACATTCGTAATCAGCCCTTTACTGATTAAAAACCCTTTATCAACTTTAATCACATTCTTTTTCCAGCAATACTCCGTGTCTGTTGCCGTGCATTCTATAGCTGTATCTCCATCCATAAAAACCGCCATATGAATACCCCTTTTTCATTAGTAGTGGTTTGACACTCTTAACCTAACAGCTTTACACGATTTTGTAAATAAGAATTTTTCTGCTTAAAATCGATTGTAAGTGTTTCCAACTAAAATTTCAAAAAAATCTAAATAACCTCAGAAAGGTTCAATAATTTTATTATGTTAATAACAAAAATAAAACGAGGATGATTCACTCGTTTTAAATAACTTTTGCTTTTATATGCACCTGCGGATTTTGCTCTTTTAGTTCTCTAATAAGTGCTTTCGCGCTTCTCATTTTTAACAAATAAGAAACATTTGAACGAGTAAATACAGCTACATTGTCTTCTTTGCTGGAAAATTTCTCGACATTAAACCAGTATGGTTGTTTCGTCGTTTTCCCAATTTTAATGACTTCAACAATTTCTGTCAGTGGGATTTTCACCTGATTAAAGTTATTATTGACAATAAGTGTTCCATTATCTATTTTATAGTTGGACGATCGGTTTTTTCGATACACATGTATCAAAAGAACTAGTACACCCGCGGAAAATAATAATAATCCCATTTTTTGACACCTCCTCTTTTCTCTGTATGGCGCCATCCAAACTTCACTTTTCCCATTTCTATTAATGTACCCACTTTCCCGCTTTTTACCCGTTAAGTTCTTCGTTTCATTGGAACGAAAAACTTTGTGAAGAAAAGTTTAAACCGCTCTAAAAAAGATAATATCAATAGTACAGTGTGTTTATCTTGACCGATCGCAAATGTAGGAGGAAAAATATGAAAAAAGAAGAGGAAGAAAAATTGTTGCTAAGAATTAGTCAATTAGAGGAAATTGTTCTTGAATTATCTGACCGTATAAGACAAATAAGCGAAGAGCTTATTGACATTCGAAAAGAAAAAATCCACTAAAAAAGCCAGGGAACTTCTCTGGCTTTTTTCATTTGTTAGATTTTCACTGATGTATCTTCATCTGCTGTTGTAAGTGCCCGCCATGCTTCAATAATTAATACGATACATAAGACGAATAAGACAAAGGCTGAAACAGCAAGAAAATAATTGCCGTTGACAAAATTAGTTTGCAATAAAGAAAGCAACGCAGCAAGCGTAACAATAAACATGAAAATCATTGGAATAATCGTAAACCAAGCTTTCACGCCTGTTTTAATCAACCAGACGCTGATTGCCAAGAGCGCAATTGCTCCGAGCATCTGATTCGCTGATCCGAAGAGCGGCCAAACTGAACTCCATGTTCCAGAAATAGCTAAAGCACCAGCGCCTGCCACAATAACCAACGTTGATACGTGGTTGTTCGTAAAAAATTCTGAACGACTTTCTGCAAACTCCTGAACAGCATACTTTCCTAAGCGGGTCGCAGAATCAAGTGTTGTCATTAAAAACGCTGAAGCTGTAAGCGCCGTGAAAGTAGTCGCGGAAACTTCTGGAATACCTAAATGTGACATAAAGAAGCCAACGCCTGCAGAAAATGTGCCTATCGGTCCGCCGAGCTCCGTCATTCTTGCTGTAAAATCGGCCTGTGATAAATAAGCTACTGCCCCAATAGCAATAATCGCTAAAAACCCTTCAAGCAGCATGCTGCCGTAAGTGATAAAGCGGCCATTTTTCTCATTATCAATTTGTTTTGCTGTTGTACCGGAAGAAACGAGTGAGTGGAAACCCGATACCGCTCCGCACGCAATTGTGATAAACAAAATAGGAAACAAAAAACCTAATGTTTCATTATGAAATCCTGTATAACCTGCCATTTTAATTTCCGGGTTCGCAATAATAATACCGAGCGCAGCTCCCGCAATCATACCGTAGAGCAAAAATGAGTTCAAATAATCGCGAGGCTGCAACAGCACCCACACAGGCATAACAGAAGCTAAATATGCATATACAAGTAAAATCGTAATCCAGGCTCCCGCCCCGAGTTCAAGCGGAAAGTTGACGCCTGCCCAAATACTCAGCCCCATGGCAACCACCCCAAGAGCACTCGCCAGCACAAAATTCATTCGCAGCACATTTACGAGCAAACCGAAGGCAATGGCTGCTCCAATAAACAAGACGGATGCCGTTGCTGCTTCCGGGACCGCAATAAACGTATCTTTTACTAAAATAATAAATACACCAACAATTAAGATTAATGTCGCAATGGAAAAGGCAAGAAAAAGTGTTTGGCCTCTTTTTCCCATATATTCTTTAATGATTGTTCCTATCGATTGTGCGCGGTGGCGAAGCGATGCTTGCAATGAAGCAAAGTCGTGGACGCCTCCGATGAAAATGCTTCCAACAATGATCCAGATAACAGCTGGAATCCAGCCGAATACAACGGCTGTAACAGGTCCGACAATCGGTCCTCCGCCAGCAATCGTAGCAAAATGGTGCCCGAGCAGCACCGGCTTCTTAGCCGCCACGTAATCAACACCGTCTGCCATCGTAAGTGCCGGAGTCGGCCGCTTCGGATCCACTCCTAACTTTCTTTCGAGGAACTTGCCGTACGTAAAGTAAGCAATGACGAAAATGATTCCTGAAACGGCTAATAAAGTTAACAAATTCATTCCTTTTTCTCCCCCTTTAAAAATGTATTTAAAGGCTCTACAAATGGCCTGCCCTTTTTATGAATGTATGTTCTTTTTTCGGGTAAATCTAAAATGGCTATATTTAATTCAGCCCACCCGTGAGCCCCAAACCTCAAAAATTTCACTTTTCTGAATCTTTCAGCTAGATGAATGACTTTTTTGCTGATTGGCTGATCAGTGACGATCACCCCTGTAAAAACAGTCGACATATGGTCTCTATGTTCATGCAAATAATCTTTCATTGATGATTGCATATCTTTAATCATTTGCTCCACATAAGTGATTGTCACCGCTTGTTCTGGAGCAGAAACAAAAACAACCTGCTGATTTTCCACGCCCCAGACTTTTGCTTTCTTCGTAATTAAATACCTTTCATCTCTGCGTGTATAAACAGCAGAAAACTCCAGGTCAGTCTTTCCGATCCGGCTGTTTCTTTCGACATTAAAATAAGGCACATACAAATTGCATAAATCATGTACAAACGTTTCAACTGCTGCTCGTTGCTGCATGCCCCGACACCCCGTTGCTGATTTTTTCAAAATAGACCCCTCAATTAATTGGAACAAATATACACTCAAGTATAGAATCCCCTGCTCTTCTTACATTATATTAAATATTAAGTAATAAATACAAATAATATCCTGAATATTTATATTTTTCAATCATTTTAAGGCGTGAAAAAAGACGATGTAGGAAACATCGCCTTTTTGTATGTGTGATTATTGTTTTTCTACGTTAGCAGCTTGTGGTCCACGTGGTCCTTCAACAACTTCGAAAGAAACACTTTGGCCTTCTTCTAAAGATTTGTAGCCTTCGCCTTGAATAGCTGAGAAGTGTACGAATACATCGTCTTGTCCTTCAACTTCGATGAATCCGAAACCTTTTTCTGCATTAAACCATTTAACTTTACCTTGTAACATGTAAATATCCTCCTCGAGCTTAAAACGCTCATTCATTTCTTGCTGTTTATTACTATTTCAAGACGAAAACAATTTTATTCAAAGTTGCTCTCTTTTGAAACGAACCTAAACAACTACCCTTACTATAGCATTTACCTTTAATGATTGCAAGAAAATATCATGATACATTTTCATGCGATCGTCCCTTTTACATAAATACAGGACTAATGAACCAATTTTCTGAATATTTAATTTTATCGTTTACAAATTTTCAAAAAGTGAATATACTGTATTATAACAGAAGGAAATAAATAATACTGTATTATAAGAGGAGGAAATAAAATGATGATGAGTCCACTAGAGTTTTTCAGAACGCTGCCACAGAAAATGTGCCCCGAGTGCGGAGAACATATGCATGAACAAGCGGAATCTTATATGATGGAATGTGATCGCTGCCTATCAAAACGAGATGAATAAAGTTCATCAGTTAATTGAAAAAAGCTGACTCAGCAAGTGCTTAACACTTGAGAGTCAGCTTTTTTCAATTGCCTTTCAATAAATCACTTTAACAACCTTTTTATCCACTTTATCCGCTCGCCATATGGAGGAAAAACAAAGTTCAACTCCAACTTCGTACTTTTTTTCAGAATGCCCTTCTTATGTGAGAAAAGGTCAAAGCTATATTTGCCGTGGTAACTATTCATCCCTGAATTACCTGTGCCACCAAAAGGCAAATATGGATTGGCCACATGAGAAAGTGTGTCGTTTACACATCCACCGCCGAATGAGAGACTGGACAATACAGCTTCTTCGACTGCTTCTGTTTCTGTAAACACATAAAGAGCCAGCGGTTTCGGCTGTTGAGCCACCGCTTGTATCGCTTCAGTTAACTCTAAATATGTCATTATTGGCAGAATCGGACCGAAAATTTCTTCTTTCATTGATGCATCGTTCCAATCTGCACCGTCTAGAATGGCCGGTTCGATAAATAAGTCTTCTTTGTCTGCTTTTCCCCCATATACAATTTTCTTTTTATCCTTCTCCAAAATAGTATTCAGCCTGTCAAATTGTTTCGTGTTTACAATCCTTCCAAAGTCAGGACTGGACTGTGCATCCGAGCCATAAAACCGAAAAATTGTTTCCTTCAACTTTTGCAGCAAATCCTCTTTTATATTTTCGTGTACGAGCAAGTAGTCAGGTGCTACGCACGTTTGTCCTGCATTTACAAATTTTCCCCACACGATTCGCTTTGCTGTTAAATCGAGATTAGCCGTTCGATCGATAATGGCCGGGCTTTTTCCACCCAATTCAAGTGTAACAGGCACGAGACGCCTACTGGCGGCTTCCATGACAATTTTTCCGACTGGCGTACTACCGGTAAAGAAAATATAATCAAACGGAGCATGGATCAACGCCGATGTAGTTTCTTTCTCTCCCTCTACCACTTGAACGTATTGGCTTTCAAAGGTTTGTTCAATGATTGTTTTTATAACAGTTGAAGTATGAGGCGTGCTTTCTGACGGTTTAATGACGGCACAATTGCCAGCCGCGAGTGCTCCGATAAGTGGCTCGATGACGAGCTGAAACGGATAATTAAAAGGACCGATAATTAAAACAGACCCATACGGTTCAGATACAATCAAACTTTTTGCCGGCATATGTACAGTTGGTGTTTTTACTCGTTCAGGTTCCGCCCATTTTTTTAAATGCTTCATGACATGTTTAATGCTGTCTAGTACATAGCCAACTTCAGTTGTATAAGCTTCGAACTCACTTTTCCGTAAATCTTTATAAAGAGCGTCTAGTATAGCTTGCTCATAATGCTGTATAGCTTTTTTCAGATTTTCCAGCTGGCTGAGCCGGAATGAAACTTGTTTCGTTTTTCCTGTATTGAAAAAAAGTTTTTGCGATTGAAGTAACCCTTCTATATATGACTGCCTAGTGTGCATCTGACCGCTCCTTTCTTTCCCTTTTACCCTATCATCAGTGTATCGTGTTCCTTTCTCATTTCCTACTAATATACTGCTCTGATCAAAGATCGCTTAACAAAATAGCCTGGCAGCTCCTTCGTCAGATGTAGCAACCTTCGAGAAGGAGCCAGACACATGTAGAGCACCTTTAATAGTTTATTCCTGCCACACTTGATCCCCAAGCTGGCCAAATTTTTTCAGCGGTTTTTTTGCCGGTCCTTCCATGACTTCCCCCGAAATGGAGAAGCGGGAGCCGTGACACGGGCAATCCCACGTGCGTTCAGCATCGTTCCATTCGCATTCGCAGCCCATATGCGTACATGTTGTGTCAACGAGATGAACGGTTCCATCTTCTTCTTTAAACGCACCAGCCCGTTTTCCTTCCCAATTAATAACGATTCCTTGATTTTTTGGCAGCTCTTCATTGTTGTTAAAGAAATAATCCAGTTTCCCTTTAACGAGCATGGCAGCTACATCACTTTGCTTCTTTACAAAGTTTTTCACACCAGGATCTGCTTTAAATCGTTCAGGAGAAAAAAGTTCCGCGTAACGGTTTTGCTTATTTAAAATTAAATCGGAAATAAGCTGTCCGGAAATAATACTTGTTGTCATTCCCCATTTTTTAAATCCGGTCGCTGTGTAAATATTGTCGTCTTTGCTAGATTTTCCAATGTAAGGAATGTTATCAAGCGAAAATAAATCTTGTGTAGACCATGAAAACAGCAGCTTATCGATGCCGAATTCCTTTTCAGCAAAGTCCTTTAGATGTTGGTAATGGTCTGCTGTCGGCTGTCCTTTTCCTGTCTTATGACCCTCTCCACCTACGAGCAGTACTTCCTCTCCATTATAAACGGCACTGCGGACAGAGCGGGTCGGCTGCTCAGCAGTAATGTACATGCCGCCTGGAAATGTTTTTTTCGGTTTAATCGCAATAACGTAAGAACGTTCCGCATGCATTTTCGCAAAATAAAAGCCATTATCGTAAAAAGGGAAATGGCTCGCTATGACGACACTGCTTCCTATCGCTTTTACGCCAGACTTCAAAACGACAGCCGGCTTGTCCCCTTTTTCAACATCATCAGCGGGCGAGTGTTCATAAATAGCTCCACCGTTTTCATTAATATATTCAACAAGTGGCTTTAAAAACTTTAAAGGATGGAATTGAGCTTGGCCATTCATTTGCAGCGCTTGTTTAAAAGGAACTTTCCACGGCATCGTATCGGTAAGCAGCCCATTTACTCCTAATTTTTCATAAATTTTTGCTTCTTTCAGCAAGTTTTCTGCTTTTATATCATCGTTCGTGTAAACATATGCTGTTTCATCTTTCCAGTCACACTCTATTCCTTCCTGCCGGATTGTATCTCTCACCCATTGAAGAGCTTCCATATTTGCGTCGTAATACAGTTTTGCCTGTTCCTCACTAAATGAATCTGTCAGCTCGTCATATATCAAATTGTGCTGTGCTGTTATTTTAGCGGTCGTATGTCCTGTAGTTCCATTCATTAATTCATCAGCTTCCAGAATGACCACTTTTTTTCTTGCTTTTGTTAGCATATAAGCAGTTATTATTCCTGTAATCCCGCCCCCAACAATAATCACATCAGCAAACACTTGCTCTTTTAGAACAGGAAAAGACGGCAGCTTCGTCTCTTCTCTCCACAATGGCTCACGCTTGATCTCAGTCATCATTATTCCTCCTTCAAAACAGTTCCTGCTTTATATCTTTCCTTTATTGAGGAAAAGTATGCCAACTAAGGGAGGGTTTCTTCCCTTTCCTCTAAACATTGTTTAAGTGAATGTTCATTTCCATTCGAATATGGTACGGTTAAATATATATATAGGAAGAGAAAAGGGGATAGGTTGTGAATACAGCATTTCGAATGGCCGGTTTGACGTTTGGTGCTTTTGTACAGGGAATAGCGATGACGTTTTTTTTATTTCCACATCATATTTCTTCCGGAGGAGCCGCGGGAATTAGTATTATCTTAAACTTTTTATTTCAAACGCCTTATGCTGCTGCGTTGTGGGCCTTGAACGCTATCATGATTTTCATTGCATTTAAGCGGCTCGGAAAAAGCAGTGCGGCGGGTACGATGTTTTGTGTAACAGTAACAGCTGTGACTATTCATTTGTTTTCTCCTTTCGTATCGGAACCGCTCAGCCACCCTGCATTTGACTTAACAGCGGGAGCCGTTATCTTTGGCACAGGTTTGGGAATTTTATTTCGGCTCGGGGCTTCATCCGGCGGAATGGATATTCTCGCGTTAATCATTTCTAAATGGCGGGGCCTGAAGCCAGGGAAAACACTTTTTTACATTAACTCTTCTATTCTGCTGCTGACCGGTTTGATTGTGGATGTAAAAACGATTTTTTATGCTGTGGCCTGTCAATGGATAGCAGGAAAAATGATCGATATGATCGGCATGATTTCAACTGAAAAACTTCCGATTTTGCGCTTGTTTGTTTCAGCGAATAAATAATCCTTCTTTTATAAAAAAAGATGTTCCTCCAGTCAGGAACATCTTTTTTATGTTTATTAATCAGTTGCTCGTTTCAAAGTTTGAATATTTTTTTCCATCAGCGTAAAGTAGTTTTCTCCGCCTGCTTCATCTTCTTTTGTCAGCACGGATAAATTATGAATTTGCAGCGCTTCTGCTTTTAATTCCTCCTGAACAATTTTTGCGATTCTTGGCGTAACGTTTTGTTCAAAGATGACGTACTTGATTTGATGCTCTTTTGCTGTTTCAATCATTTCTTTCAGCTGTTTTTGCGAAGGTTCATTCGTAGGTGATAACCCAGCTACACTAATTTGCTTTAGTCCGTAACTTTTTTCCCAGTAGCCAAAAGCAGCATGGGAGACAAGAAACCCTTTGTGAGCAGCAGCATCGGCCATTGCGTGAAATTCCTCGTCCAGCTTTATTAATTTTTCTTTTAATGCCCCATAATTCTTTTCAAAATCCGCTTTATGTTCCGGATCAAGCTCCGACAATTCATCTTTAATAACTTCTGCCATCTGAATCGACAGCATCGGGTCTAGCCAAATATGTGGATCCGTGTCTCCGTGCGTATGTCCGTCATGTTCGTGTTCATCGTGGGATTCATGATTTTCTTCTGCGCCATGCTCTTCATCGCTGTGAGCTTCGTGCTCCTCTGCGGTTTCCCCTTCATGCCCGTGTACATCTTCATGCGACTCTAAATCAATGTTTTTACCTACTTCAACAATACGGACATTTTCTTTTTCCATCGACTCTTTCACTTTCTCTCCGAATGGTTCAAGTCCGAGCCCGTTATAAATAAATAAATCACCCTCGGCAATGTCAATCATCGTTTTAGCTGTCGGTTCATATGTATGCTCATCAACTCCGGCAGGCAAAACACTTTCGACATCTACGTAACCTTTTCCTATTTCTTCTGTAAAATAAGTTAATGGATAAATAGTTGTGTACACTTTTAATCCATCTTTTTCTTTGTTATTATCTTGTTTATTCGTTTCTTCATTTCCACACGCCGAGATAAGTAAAATGGCTGTGAACATAAAGATAAATTTTAAAAAGCGGGACAAACTGATTCCTCCTCAAATTTAAAATGCGCTCAACTTCAACTAAAGATATTATATCGAAATGATTCCGTTTTGTAAATAATAATCATTTCGATTTGATCCTTTTTATCGTAACAAAAAACCAAATGTATAAAACATTTGGCTATTATTGTGCTCTTTTTACTTTTTTAATATTGCTTTTTAAAAATTGAATAGAAGCTTCATTGAATTCTTTGTTTTTTTCCACATTGCAGACGTGGCCGCAGTCATTAATGATTATAAAAGACGCTGATGGATCTTTTTGAATATCCTGGCGCAGCTGTTTAATAAATAAGTGATCTTCGGAACCTGAAATGTATAGCTTTGGAACATCTTTCGAAGATTCCGGTACCCCGCTATACGCTTCTTCCACTGTATCTACTAACTTAAACCAGGCAAAAAAATCGGCACGTCTCATTTTAGCTGCCTGGCTAATAAATAATCGGCGGGAACGCTCATTCATTTTGCCCGGCATAATAATATTGGCACACAACTTATAAAGCCATAAAAATGGTGTAAACGGTTTAATAATTTTGGCAGCTTTCACTAGAAAGATAGAGAAGAGGTTAAAGTGGGTGATGGCCCCTCCCATTACCGCGGAACTCACCTTCTTCGGGGCAATTTTACATATTGTGTGGATGACAATAGTCCCTAAAGAAATTCCGATAAAATGCGCTTTTTTTATGAGTAAATGATCGAGGACAGCAATCACTTCGCGAGCCGCCGTCTCCAGGCTGAACTCTTTTCCACTCTCCACTCCGGGCGACTTTCCATGTCCACGAAGGTGTACAGCCACTATATTAAAATGCTTTTTTAATGCTTTCAGATTGCTGTAAAAAATGCTTGAATTTCCACCCATGCCATGAATGAGTACTACATACTCATTTGAACTCGGATGTTCGTATAATTTATATTCCAACAATGAGGCTTTCTCCTTTACGCTAGGGAAATTTGTCGATTTATACTAGCATACTCTATTCTCCTCATCTGAACAATACAAAAAGCTATACAGTTTTATAGCTTTTCCGAACGAGAAAACCCATGAAGGTATGAGGCTTGCGGCTTTAGCCGTGGGAGAAGTCAATTCTCTAACCAATCTTGATGATGATACCTCCGCCTGCATAAGCGATTTTCATTTAATCATGTTCATAATCAAAAAATGTAACTTTTCCAACTCTTCTGTCGAAACGCTTTCTCTTTATTCTTTTTGATTGTATAATGTATCCAAAAGTGTATGGAAATGCACGAGTTTACATGATTAGGAGAAGATGAAAGGTGATTACGCAAGAGGTATTTGACGAACTAATGACCCGTATTAACGATGTGCGCCATCTGATGATTTCAACTGGTATAAACAAGGGGCTCAATGATTATGAGACTTTAAAATACAGCGAAGAATTGGACAAACTTATTAACAAATATCAATTATTAACCTCTCCTTCCCCCCACAGATCATAGCCAGGATAACTCCTGGCTTTTTGTATATTTTCTTTCAAATTTGTATTCAATTCGATATACGCTTTGAAGCGCTAGGGATTTTCCGGGACTTGTAATTAATTACATCTGAAGAGTAAAGGGTGATGCTCACCCTACCCTCAGACGTTTTAGCCTGGATCAGTATCGGTTGATTGTATTTGTTTTTAAAGCGAAAATCAGGACCATACCAGCTTACCGTAGCATCGCGATCAGGTGGAACATAAGGAACGTTCCTGCTATGGGAATAGCGTTCAATGATTTGTGCCCCTGCATTATCGACGGCATTATATAGTGTCGATGATACTTGACAAATTCCTCCTCCAATTCCCTCTGACAATTCTCCTCTGACGATAACTGGAGCCCGCAAATACCCCTTGTCTGCTGTTCTCTTGCCAACTATCTGGTTAAATGAAAAGGTTTCTCCGGGAAAAACAACATGATTGTTAATAGATTTTACAGCAAGGGCAATATTATGGGAGCGCTCTTTGTTGTTAGCATTAAAATGGGTCACATATTGACCAATCTGTTGTATCCGAATGTGTGCCAGTAACTCACTGTCTACTTTCGGATGAATAGAAAGCTTTGGGACTTCTATCTTAGATGATCCCCTGCCGAAAAAATAGGTTAAAAATTGTTCTGAAAATGCTTCGCGATCCAATTTATGTCCTATTTTCCCTGGGATGATTTCCCCCTGGTTGTTAATTGCAGCATTTACAGGTGCCTGGTAAATTTCTCGTTCCAATTTTTCGATGAAATGATTGTATTTATCGACATCAATCAGTGGTGTACCAGGGAAGGGACTCAAAACATCTGCGCGGTTAATATTGGCAATAGCTTGTCCTTGTTGGTTTATCGATAAGCTGTCAGGAAGATTAACTTGTTGAACGAAAAGCAAGAGTCCGGCAATCCATGCTAATTTCATAAATGACATACCTCCCAATCATAGTATTGGCAGAAATTGATCATTTTATGAAAATTAAATATTCAATCAAATTTAAACCTTCGTCCAAATAAAAAGATCATAAACTTAAACTGCTTCAAAAATTTAAGACAAGGGCTAAATTGTTTTCGCCAAACATTCATCAATAAAATTGTTGATGATGCAGTGGCTGTAAATGAACTCTTGTCCCCATTCAAAAAACACCCTCCTGTTTATTCCTTGCCTCACTTTATAGGGTCACTTCAATTACTATGCTGATTTTTTATTTTAACCATTTCAATTAGAATCTTGCAGCAGCTTTTGCAACGTTTTCTAAACCGTCTGCAATGATTTCTTGTGCGCGATCAGGGTACTGGTTATGCCCTTCAATTACAACTGTTTCAGGGTCTGTAATACCCCAGAAACCAAGGAGTGTTATTACATAGTTAACAGCCATCTCTATAGAAGCCATTTGTTCAGAAGAGTAATCTGAACCACGCGCACTTAATACAGCAACTTTTTTATCTCCAGCTAGTCCAACTGGACCTTGTTCTGTATATTTGAATGTTTTTCCTGCTTGAGAAAGATAAGAAATATATGTTATTAGTGGAGCAGGAACTGTGAAATTCCACAATGGGAAAGCGAATACTACTTTTTCAGCAGCTAAGAATTGGTTTAAGTATTGTTCAACTACATCTGCAGCTTTTGCTTCTTCAGCTGTTAATTCTAAACCTTGGCTGCGTTTGTATCCGCCTGTAATAGCTGTGTTTCCGAAGTATGGAAGATCAAGATTAAAAAGATCCAGTTCGGTAATTTCTGCATTTGGATTGGCTTCTTTAAAAGTGTTTACGAATGTTTCATACATTTTTGAACTAATTGCTTGATCCGCTGGACGGTCATTGGCTTTGATAAATAATATTTTTGACATTGTTTTATTCTCCTCTGTTCTAGGTTGTTTGGAATTCATTTGTTTCAGCTCGTGTCTAAATCGGAGCCTTTTCTCCAGCTTTTCTTTCAATTATTCTTTAATGAATTCTTTTGTGCTTCTTACTGTATCAATCGGACGAACTGATTGTTCAATTTCTTCACGTTTTGGTTCTAAGAATGGAGGTAAAGATAATTTTTCTCCAAGTGTTTCATAAGGTTCATCTCCCATAAATCCCGGACCATCTGTTGCAAACTCAAATAAAATTTGTGGCGCAACTCTTGCGTACAAAGACTCAAAAAAGTGACGATCTACATACCCAGATGTTTGGAAGCCGAAACTTTCCATACGTTTAATCCACTC
>NZ_WEIO01000015.1 GCF_009183655.1 Bacillus aerolatus | reverse complement strand
AGATGAGATTTCCCTTAGCGCAAGCTAGTAAGATCCCTGAAAGATGATCAGGTAGATAGGTTCGGGGTGGAAGCGTGGCGACACGTGGAGCTGACGAATACTAATCGATCGAGGACTTAACCAAAAACGAAACGTTCAGGCGCGGAAACACGCCTGGACGGAACAAATGAATAACACCAAATGGCACGGTATTGCCGGTTACTTATACAACATATTATCCAGTTTTGAAAGAACAACTCTTTCAATTTTATACAGTCTGGTGGCGATAGCGAAGAGGCCACACCCGTTCCCATCCCGAACACGGAAGTTAAGCTCTTCAGCGCCGATGGTAGTTGGGGGTTTCCCCCTGTGAGAGTAGGACGCTGCCAGGCAAATGATAAAGAACAGCGGAGGCTGTTCTTTTTTTGTGAGTGAAATTTTTCAAGATCAAGGCAATATTTCAACTCTTTTTTCTATTATCAATAGATTCGTATATTTTTAGTAAATAGCGGACACACTAGGTTTTAGGAGGTGGAGAAGATGAAAGATTTATTTAAGGGAAAAACGTGTATGGTGTGTGAGGAAGAAAAAAAGGAAGGGATGTATGTGTACACGGCTTTCATTTGCTGGGAATGCGAAAGGGAAATCGTACAGACTGAGCCGGAAGAAGAAAGGTATGCAGACCTTGTGGCGAAGTTAAGAAAAATAGGAAAGCCATCCGTTTTTTCGTGATCAAGCAAGTATGGTATGTTAGGCTAAGAGAAAAGTATAGTAAAGGCAGGATGTCAAGTGAGTCAAGAACAGATTCCGCTTATTAACGCGTTGCAACAGTATGCAAAACAGCAGCCGCTGTCTTTTCATGTGCCGGGTCATAAAAATGGCTTGGTAGGAGTGAATGGGCAGTTAAAAGATTTTCAAGCATTTTTGCGTTATGATGCAACAGAAGTTTCGGGGCTGGATGATTTTCATTCGCCAGAGGGATGCATTTTGGAAGCACAGCAGCTGTTAACAGAGTTGTACCATACGAGAAAAAGTTATTTTTTAGTGAACGGCAGCACAGTTGGTAACTTGGCGATGGTGATGGCTGTTTGTGAAGAAGGAGATACAGTCTTTGTTCAGCGCAACTGTCATAAATCGATTGTCAACGCACTGAAGCTGACAAAGTTACAGCCGGTCTTTTTAGATACAGAGTACGATACACGGATGCAGACAGCTGGGGCAGTCAGTCTTGATACGGTAAAACAGGCGTACAGCCGCTATCCCTCTGTAAAAGCGATTATTTTAACTTACCCAAATTACTACGGAATGGCGGCACCGCTTAAAGCCATTATTCAGTTGGCAAAGCAGAACGGTTCTTTTGTATTAATTGACGAGGCTCACGGTCCTCATTTTATTTTGCAAAAGCCGTTCCCGCCAAGCTCTTTGACGATGGGGGCTGATATCGTCGTTCATTCGGCTCACAAAATGCTGCCGGCGATGACGATGGGTTCTTATCTTCATGTCCATTCGAAGGAAGTTCCACTTGCGAAACTGGAATTTTATTTACAAGCTCTCCAATCGAGCAGTCCGTCTTATCCCATTATGGCTTCTTTAGACTTAGCCCGTGCTTATTTAGCGAGTATCACAGAAGAGGATTTAGCTTCTACGAGGCAGATGAGAGAGAAACTCGTTTCCTTGCTGCAACTGAAAAATATCGAGACGCTTTTTCCGGATGATCCCTTAAAATTGGCGCTCAGGAAACGAGGTTACAGCGGCTATGAGTTGCAGGAAAGGCTAGAGGAAGCCGGTATTTATACGGAATTGGCCGATGCATCCCAAGTGCTGTGTACCTTGCCTTTAGTTAAAAAAGGACACAATGATTTTTTATTTCACGCAGAAAAAAAGATTGTAAGTCTTATAATAGAAGACAGGGAAGAACGCATTCCCATGATTATGCCGTTGTTACATGAGGAGAAAATTTCTTCGCTCGTTCTATCTTATAAAGAACAGGAGCATTGTTCAACGAAGTGGGTAAATGTAAAAAAAGCAGCGGGCAGGATCGCTGCGGAAACGATTATTCCCTATCCGCCGGGGATTTCCTTAATCATGGCCGGGGAAAGAGTTTCTAAAGAACAAGCAATAATAGTTGAAGAACTGCTTGCTCAGCAAGTACATATTCAAGGAGGACAGCGGTTAACTGAAAACAAACTGGCTGTTTTTTCTGAAGAAGGATTGAATAAATAAGAGACTGTACGGAGGAATATATGAAAAAGGGACTGTTTATTACGATTGAGGGGCCGGAGGGAGCCGGCAAAACGAGTATTATTCAAATGCTGATAAAAGGACTTGCTGAAGAAGGCCAAACAGTAACTGCTACCCGCGAACCGGGAGGAATTTCTATTTCCGAACAAATACGGGAAGTAATTTTAAATAGAGAAAACACTTTAATGGATGGACGAACGGAAGCTTTATTATATGCCGCGGCAAGAAGACAGCACCTCGTGGAAAAAATTACGCCGGCCCTTGAAGAAGGAGCGATTGTTTTGTGCGACCGCTTCATTGATAGTTCCCTTGCTTACCAAGGTTATGCGCGGGGGTTAGGCATAGAAGAAGTGTATGAGATTAACCGATTTGCCATCGGAGAATTTATGCCTGACTTGACTTTGTTATTCGATGTTCGTCCGGAAGTAGGATTGGCACGAATTAAAGCCCATCAAGAACGGGAAGTGAACCGGTTAGATTTGGAAGCTTTGTCATTTCACAAGAAAGTAAGGGAAGGTTACTTGCAGCTGAGGAATAAATATTCCAGCCGGATAGTCATTGTAGATGCGGAAGCTCCGGTTGAATCGGTGTATCGCGAAAGCCTCAAGCTGATTATGGAAAAAGTCAGCGAATTGTCTCTTAAAAAATAACTTCGAAAGAATTCCTGAGAAAGGGGTTCTTTTTTGTTAATAATGTATGTACAATTCAAAAAAACAGTCTTTTTCTTGGTATAATAGAAAGAAGAGGGAACTATGAGGAGGAAAAGGGATGAAGTTAATTTTAGCCGTTGTTCAAGACCAGGATAGTCACAGGTTGTCACAAGCTTTAATTGAAAATAATTTCCGGGCAACGAAGCTCGCCACGACAGGCGGATTTTTAAAAGCGGGCAATACGACGTTTATTATCGGTACAGATGATGTCCGGCTTGACCGGGCGCTCGCTATTATTAAAGATAACTGCCAATCGCGTGATCAAATGGTGGCGCCCGTTTCACCAATGGGAGGCAATGCTGATTCTTACGTTCCTTATCCCGTAGAAGTCCCGGTAGGCGGAGCTACTGTATTTGTCTTGCCGGTAGAGCAATTCCATCAATTTTAATAGGGGAAATCTGCGATGAAGATCAACAAAGATATGAACTTTAATATCGATAAGCCGCGGGCTGATCAAAAATCCGGGCAGGCGGGACAAGCGAAGTTTGCGAGCTTTGTCCAGCAGCAGAGCCACCAAATGCAGAATGAACAGCTGGCGAAGCTGCTCGGTGACATTGAAGGAGCAGGGGAAAGGCTGGCACGCTCCCGAACATTCCAAGACATGGCCAAATATAAGACGCTTGTGCGCCGGTTTATCAAAGAGGCCGTGGATTTCGGAATGAGCTTGAAAGGTTCTCATACGTGGAATCAATTTGGCGAAGGCCGGAAGTTAAACCTTGTTGAAATGATTGATGAGAAATTGATTGAACTGACAGAAAATGTGATGAAGAAAGAAAAATCATCCGTTGATTTACTCGACCAAATCGGTGAAATTAAAGGATTAATTATAAATTTATACACATAGGCGGGGATGAAATTGTCCGATATATGGAAAGATTTAAATGAACTGCAGCCTATTGTGCTCAAAATGTTAACGAACAGCTTAGTGAAAGATCGCGTGGCTCATGCTTATATATTTGATGGAGATCCAGGAACAGGAAAAAAGAAAACATCTTTCTTTTTTGCTAAAACCCTGCTGTGCAAAGAAGAAGGCAAGACTCCTTGCGGCGAGTGCCGCAATTGCCGGCGTATTGACAGCGGCAACCACCCGGACGTTCACGTCATTGAACCGGATGGCTTATCGATCAAAAAACAGCAAATTTCTTTTTTGCAGCAGGAGTTTAGCAAAACGGCAGTAGAGGCGAAAAGAAAAATCTACATCATTAATCATGCGGACAAAATGACGGCCAGCGCCGCCAACAGCCTGCTGAAATTTTTAGAAGAACCGACATCTGATACAGTGGCCCTGCTGTTGACTGAGCAGTCGCAGCGAATGCTTCCAACAATTATTTCCCGCTGCCAGCTCCTTTCTTTTAAACCATTACCGCCAGCTTTTCTTAAAGACAAGTTGACAGGAGAAGGGGTTCCTTTGCCGATGGCTGCCCTCGTGTCAAGATTGACGAATAATTTTGATGAAGCACTCAATCTCAGCGGCGAAGAGTGGTTTGCACAGTCACGTAAAATAGTGTTAAGATTGTATGAAGTCCTTCAGAAAAACCCGTTGGAAGCAATGGTGAAATTACAGGAGGACTTTAACGGGCATTTTAAAGATAAACAACAAGTGAGTCTCGCGCTGGATCTTTTGTTGCTGCTTTTTAAGGATTTATTATCTATACAGGCGGGAGAAGAGCACGGCCTTGCTTTTCCGGATCAGCTTGCCTTGCTCAAAAACATAGCTCTTCATTCTTCCGGCACAAGGACAACAGAGCAAATGACAGCCATTTTAGAAGCAAAGCGCAAGCTAGATGCCAATATGAATCCACAGCTGTTGATGGAGCAGCTTGTGCTAAAGTTGCAGGGGGGAGCATCCTTTGTATGATGTAGTAGGAGTACGCTTTAAAAAAGCGGGTAAAATATATTATTTTGATCCAATGGATCTCGGCATTGAAAAAAACGATCATGTCATTGTGGAAACAGCCAGAGGCGTAGAACACGGTGAAGTGGTCGTCGGACCGAAAAAGGTGGAAGACAACGATATCGTTCTTCCTTTGAAAAAAGTAATTCGCAAAGCTGATCAAAAAGATCGCTTAATTGTTGATGAAAACAAGACAGCGGCAGAAGAAGCTTTTGAAATATGCTGCGGAAAAATTGCCGAGCATAAATTGGATATGAAGCTTGTTGACGTTGAATATACATTTGACCGCAATAAGGTCATATTTTATTTTACAGCGGATGGACGGGTAGATTTCCGCGAGCTCGTAAAAGACTTGGCCGCCATTTTTCGGACGAGAATCGAGCTTCGGCAAATCGGTGTCCGCGATGAAGCCAAAATGCTTGGCGGAATTGGCCCGTGCGGTAGAATGCTTTGCTGTTCGACCTTTCTGGGAGATTTCGAGCCAGTCTCGATAAAAATGGCGAAAGATCAAAATCTCTCATTAAACCCCACCAAAATCTCAGGTTTATGCGGCCGCTTAATGTGCTGCTTGAAATACGAGAACGATGAATACGAAGCAGCTAAAGAACTTCTTCCAGATATCGGCGCAAAAGTAAACACCCCTCATGGAGCCGGGAAAGTCGTGGGTTTGAATATTTTAGAACGGGTGCTTCAAGTGGAGGTATTCGATCATGAGCGGATTCTTGAATTCACCATTGATGAAATCGCGTCAGAAGGTGCTGTATCAGCACGAGCCACAGAGTAGTGGGGTGGAATGGGTGGATAAAAAAGAATTTTTCGATTCAGTCATCGATATGGAATTGCAAATTGGCCAGCTGTACAAACGGCTCGGTGATTTAAAAAACAGTTTGGCAGAAATGCTGGAAGAAAATCATTCATTAAGACTGGAAAATGAACATTTACGGCGTCGGCTGGAGGAACTCGAACTTTCCCGCAGACGAGCCGGACAAGAAACAGATGAAGAAAATACTAGCACAGCCTCTTCAAAGCTGATGGATATAGGCGAAGGTTACGACAACCTTGCAAGACTTTATCAAGAAGGATTTCATATTTGCAATGTTCATTTCGGCAGTCCGCGTAAAGACGAAGATTGCTTGTTTTGTTTATCGTTTTTAAATAAAAAATAATAGATCGTTGTGTCGAGGCTGTCCATGAAGGCCAGTGCCGGAACTGCTAATCATTTAAGAAGCCATGCAAGCCTTTTTAAATGAAGCAGCAGTCAGGCCTGTCGGGGCAGTCTCTCTTTTTTATGAAAGGAAAGTGGAATTGGGAGGAAGTAAAGAATGGTTTTATTGAAAGATGATGAAAGGCTCGATTATTTGTTGGCGGAAGAACTGCGAATTATTCAAAGTCCGTCCGTCTTTGCGTTTTCCCTGGATGCTGTGCTTCTTGCCAGATTTGCTTATCTTCCGCTGAAGAGAGGATCGGTCGTCGATTTATGCTCGGGGAATGGAGTTGTGCCGCTGTTAATGAGCACGAAAACAACGGTGCCGATCATTGGTGTAGAAATTCAGGAGCGGTTATATGATATGGCCATCCGCAGCATTGAATATAATGGATTGGGTGACAGAATCTCTATGGTGCATGGGGATTTAAAAGAAGCTCCAGTACAGCTGGGATATGAAAAACATAGCGTCGTCACTTGTAACCCGCCTTACTTTATCACGCCGTCTAATAAAGAAATTAATTTGAACGAACATTTGGCAATTGCGCGGCATGAAATTTATTGTACGCTTGAGGATTGTATCCGCTCGAGCAGTCAGCTGTTAAAGCAAGGCGGAAAAGCAGCATTCGTTCACCGGCCGGGAAGGCTTCTTGATTTAGTCACGTTAATGAGAAAGTACCGGCTGGAACCAAAGCGCCTTCGTTTTGTTTATCCGAAGCAGGGCAAAGAAGCAAATACTGTTTTAATAGAGGGAATAAAAGACGGAGCGCCCGACTTAAAAATATTGCCGCCGCTGTTTGTATACGATGAACAGAGCGAATACACAGAGGAAGTAAGAGAGATGTTATATGGAGAAAAGCACTAATCATTTTTTCTATGTACTGGAATGCAAAGACCAATCATTGTATGGCGGTTACACGACGGATTTGGAGAAAAGAATAAAAGCGCATAACTCTGGCAAAGGTGCGAAATATACACGAGGCAGAGGACCGGTGCGGCTTATCCATTCTGAATTATTCAATACAGTAACGGAAGCGATGCAGGCAGAATATGCGTTTAAGCAGCTGACAAGGAAACAAAAAATCAATTATTTGCAAAATGGGGGTAGCCGTTATGATAGCTAAACAAAAAAGCTTTGCCAATGAAGAAAAGGGAGCACTTTATTTAATTCCTACGCCAATCGGCAACTTAGAGGATATGACTTTCCGCGCGATTCGCATAATGAAGGAAGCGGATGTGATTGCTGCTGAAGATACGCGCAACACAAAAAAGCTATGCAACTATTTTGACATCGCCACCCCGGTGACTAGCTATCATGAACACAACAAAGAAACGAGTGGAAGGCATCTTCTCGAGCGAATCAAAAAGGGAGAGAAAGTGGCGCTCGTCAGTGACGCCGGCATGCCGTCTATTTCTGATCCAGGTTACGAACTGACAGCGGCTGCGATAGAGGAAGAATTGGCGGTTATTCCCCTGCCGGGAGCTAATGCGGCGCTGACAGCTTTGATTGCTTCCGGACTTGCTCCCCAGCCATTTTACTTTTACGGCTTTTTAAGCCGCGGCAAAAAAGAAAAAAAAGGGCAGCTGACAGAATTGAATAAGATGCAGGACACTTTTATTCTGTATGAATCGCCGCACCGGCTGAAAGACACGCTCGCTTTAATGGCGGAAGTATTAGGTGCCGGCCGCCGAATCGTGTTATGCCGGGAGTTGACAAAGAAATTTGAAGAGTTTTTGCGTGGAACAGTGGAAGAAGCACTTGCCTGGTCAAAAGCAGAAGAAATTTTAGGTGAGTTTTGCCTGATCGTTGAAGGAAATGAAGCGGTAGAAGAACTGGAAACGGAAGACTGGTGGACTTCTTTTTCCATCGTGGAACATGTCAACTTTTATATTAAAGAAAGAAATTTTACATCTAAAGATGCTATCAAACAAACAGCAATTGACCGGAAGACGGGGAAAAGGGACATTTATCAAGCTTATCATGTAGAATAGAAAAACGAGCCTGCGGAGGCTCGTTTTTTGTGAACAATTATTTTACGGAAGCAAAAGAATCGGAAATTTCTTTCATCAGCTGTTCTGCACCTTCACGGCTAAGAATTAATTTTCCGCCGGCAAGTTTAATGTTATCATCGGAAACTTCTCCTGTAACGTGGCAAGTCATGCTCGGTTTGTATTTCTTCAGGATGATTTTGTCATCATCTACGTAAATTTCTAATGCATCTTTCTCCGCAATACCTAATGTACGGCGAAGCTCAATTGGAATCACTACCCGTCCTAACTCGTCAACTTTACGAACAATACCTGTTGATTTCATCTTTTTTTCTCCTTCCAAATTTGTTTATTAAAAAAGTCAGACGTTAACTCGTCATTTTTCGACATTTTTTTTATTTACTTTTTTATCATACCAGCTATTCCCATCATCGTCAACAAGAAAATGTAATTTTACCAAGGAATGTAAAGCGATAAAACGTTGATAAATCAAGCTTTCAAAGCATTTAGTTAATAATTGGAAAGTGAAAAGTGAAAATAATGTCGAATGCTATTAGTTAAATGTCGAATGTGTTAAAATGACGACAGACGATAGAGTTTAATATTTACAATTGCCGCCGAATAAGAGAAAATAAAGGAAGTGGCTCTTCCGCCGCAAGCTATGTATATTTCTTTTATATAAAAGTAATAATGTCAATAAAATTTAGTATTGAGTGCCCAGTAAGGGTAATGTAATGGTGTAAAAGAAAGCTCTCAACCGTCGGGTGAGGGCTTTTCTACATAAGAATCAGCTTCTCAAGGAGGTTTATGAATTGAACAATCAAAAGAAAACATTTTATTTAACAACGCCTATTTATTATCCGAGTGGAAATCTTCATATTGGACATGCTTATACAACGGTGGCAGGCGATGCGATGGCGCGCTATAAAAGGCTGCGCGGATTCGATGTCATGTATTTAACAGGAACAGATGAACACGGGCAAAAGATTCAGCGAAAAGCAGAAGAAACGGGCGTGACTCCGCAAGAATATGTCGATAACATCGTCTCAGGCATTCAGGAACTGTGGAACAAGCTGGATATCTCTTATGATGATTTTATCCGAACGACAGAAACCCGTCATAAAGATATTGTTGGGAAAATCTTCAAACAACTGTTAGACCAAGGCGATATTTACCTTGATGAATATGAAGGATGGTATTGTACACCTTGTGAATCTTTCTTTACGGAACGTCAATTGGAAAACGGCAATTGTCCCGACTGCGGCCGTCCTGTGGAAAAAGTAAAAGAGCAATCATATTTCTTTAAAATGAGTAAATATGCGGATCGTTTGCTCAAGTTTTATGAAGAAAACCCGGAATTTATTCAACCGGAATCCCGCAAAAATGAAATGATCAATAACTTCATTAAGCCGGGATTGGAAGACTTAGCTGTATCACGGACCACATTTGACTGGGGTGTGAAAGTACCGGGCGATCCGAAGCACGTCATTTACGTTTGGATTGATGCCTTATCCAATTATATTACTGCTCTCGGTTATGGAACAGATCATGATGAGAAGTACCAAAAGTACTGGCCGGCAAATGTACATCTCGTTGGCAAGGAAATTGTCCGTTTCCACACAATTTACTGGCCGATTATGCTGATGGCGCTTGATTTGCCGCTTCCTAAAAAAGTATTTGCGCACGGCTGGCTGCTTATGAAAGACGGAAAAATGTCGAAATCAAAAGGGAACGTCGTAGATCCGGTCACGTTAATTGACCGTTACGGGCTAGATGCTCTCCGTTACTACTTACTTCGCGAAGTGCCTTTCGGTTCGGACGGTGTGTTCACGCCGGAAGGATTTGTCGAGCGTATTAACTATGATTTGGCCAACGACTTAGGCAACTTGCTCAATCGGACAGTTGCGATGGTCAATAAATATTTTGACGGAGTCATCCCTGCTTACAATGGCTCAAAAGGGGAATTCGACGAACAGCTTCTTCAAATGAATACGGACGTTGTAGAACAATATGAAGAAGCAATGGAAAAAATGGAATTTTCCGTTGCGCTGTCGGCCGTCTGGCAGCTTGTCAGCCGCACGAACAAATATATAGACGAAACGCAGCCATGGGTACTAGCTAAAGCGGAAGAAAAAGATAAACTCGGTGACGTAATGGTTCACCTGGCAGACTCATTAAGAAGAACGGCTGTCCTTTTACAGCCATTTTTGACACAAACACCGAAGAAGATTTTTGAACAGCTTAATATTCAAGATGAACACTTGAAATCATGGGATAGCCTGGCGCAGTTCGGCGCGATAAAAGAAGGCACAGCTGTCGTCAAAAAAGGAGAGCCGATTTTCCCTCGTCTTGATATGGGAGAAGAGATTGCTTATATTAAAGAAAAAATGCAAGGGGCTCCGGCGAAAGAAGAAAAGCAAGAAGAGTCAAAAGTAGAGCTTGCAGAAGAAATAACAATTGATGATTTTATGAATGTTGATTTGCGTTCAGCGACTGTTATTGCAGCAGAGCCAGTGAAAAAAGCGGACAAACTATTAAAGCTCCAGCTGGATCTGGGCTTTGAAAAACGCCAAGTTGTTTCGGGCATCGCCGAGTTTTACAAACCGGAAGAGCTCATTGGGCGCAAAGTGATTGTTGTCGCCAACTTAAAGCCGGTTAAATTACGGGGAGAGCTGTCGCAAGGCATGATTCTTGCCGGAAAAGCAGATGGTGTTTTATCATTGGCAAGTGTTGATGAAAGCTTGCCAAACGGATCACGGATTAAATAAATTAGTTGATTGAAAAACATAGAATGTTTCACGTGGAACAATAATTCGACGGGAACGTCTATGTTTTTCTTTTAGAAAGGGTGAACAATTTGTTATTTGATACACACGTGCATTTAAACGCCGAACAATATAATGATGATATCGATGAGGTAATTGAACGGGCAAAAGAAGCGGGCGTGAGCAATATGGTCGTTGTTGGATTTGACCGTCCAACCATTCATAAAGCGCTGGATCTCATTGAAATGCATGATTTTTTATATGCAAGTGTCGGCTGGCATCCAGTGGATGCTATCGATATGACTGACGATGACCTACTCTTGCTTGAAGAGCTGGCGGAGCATCCGAAAGTAGTGGCGTTAGGAGAAATGGGGCTTGACTACCACTGGGATAAGTCACCAAAAGACATTCAAAAAGAAGTATTCCGAAAGCAAATTCAGTTGGCTAAAAAAGTAAAGCTCCCTATTATCATTCATAACAGAGAAGCTACACAAGACATTGTTGATATATTAAAAGAAGAAGACGCTGAAGAGGTGGGGGGAATTATGCATTGCTTTAGCGGCAGCGTTGAAACAGCCCGCGAATGCATAGATATGAACTTTTATATTTCTCTCGGCGGTCCTGTCACGTTCAAAAATGCCAAAAAGCCGAAAGAAGTGGCAGCAGACATTCCGCTCGAAAAGCTGCTTATTGAAACGGACTGCCCTTATTTGGCACCTCATCCTTACCGCGGCAAGCGCAATGAACCTGCTTATGTAAAATTGGTTGCTGAACAAATCGCCGAACTGAAGGGCCTCTCCTACGAAGAAGTGGCACAATCTACAACTGAAAATGCCCGGAAGCTTTTTAAACTTGAGCGGTGAGTGACAAATGAAAATTAAAGAAATTATTGTCGTTGAAGGCAAAGATGATACAACAGCCATTAAAAGAGCAGTAGAGGCTGATACGATAGAAACGAATGGATCGGCTGTTTCACCGGCTGCCATCGAGAGAATCAAGCTGGCACATGAAAAAAGGGGAGTGATCGTGTTCACAGATCCGGACTATCCGGGTGAGCGGATCAGGCATATCGTTTCCCGGCACGTGCCAGACTGTAAGCACGCTTTTTTACCGAAGCATGAAGCGATAGAGAAAAGAGGCAGAGGAGTTGGCGTCGAACACGCATCAATAAAAGCCATTAGACAAGCCTTAAAAGACGCGCAGCTTGTAGAAATAGAAGCGGTGGAGCAAATTACGAAAGAGGATCTTGTTGATGCTGGATTAATTGGTGGAGCGAAAGCAAAAGAAAGAAGAGAAAAGCTCGGCGAAAAGCTGAGAATTGGCTATACGAACGGCAAGCAGCTGTATAAGCGGCTGTTAATGTTCCAAATTACAAAAGAACAGTTTGCACACGCTTTAAAAGAGGTTTTACAGGAGGAAAAAAAATGAAAGACATTGCAACTCCTACGCGAACGAAAGAGATTTTACAAAAATACGGTTTTTCTTTCAAAAAAAGCTTAGGACAAAACTTTTTAATTGACCCGAATATATTGCGCAGAATTACTGACACAGCCGAGTTGACGAAAGACACTGGTGCCATTGAAATTGGTCCGGGAATTGGAGCGCTCACGGAGCACTTGGCCCGGACAGCCGGAAAAGTAGTCGCTTTTGAAATTGATCAGCGGCTCTTGCCGATTTTGGCAGATACGCTTTCACCTTATGATAATGTAAACATCATTCATGAAGATGTATTGAAAGCGGATGTGGCCCAAATTGTTGAACAGGAATTTGTAGAACTTGACAATTTGATGGTCGTGGCCAATTTGCCTTATTACGTCACTACGCCGATCATTATGAAACTGCTTGAAGAAGGGGTACCTTTTAAAGGAATTGTCGTCATGCTTCAAAAAGAAGTGGCTGACCGCATCTCCGCACGCCCTGGTACGAAAGAATACGGTTCGCTGTCGATTGCCATTCAATATTACATGGAAGCGGAAACCGCTTTTATTGTGCCAAAAACGGTCTTTATGCCGCAGCCAAACGTGGACTCCGCTGTTATTAAATTATTGCGAAGAGAACATCCGGCTGTCGAAGTTGATAATGAAAAATTCTTTTTTACCGTCACGCGTTCTTCATTCGCCCAGCGCCGGAAAACGATTTTAAATAACTTAACGAATCAGCTGCCTGAAGGCAAAGCAAAAAAAGACTCCATCCTTGAAGCGCTCAGCAAGGCAAATATTGATCCTTCAAGAAGGGGCGAATCGCTCTCACTAGAAGAATTCGCCCGTCTCGCTAATGCACTTTATCCTGCTTTCGGCTAAAAGTATCCGCCCAGATGATTTCGGGCGGATATTTTTATTGTTATAACTGATGTTCATCACTTTAGGTGATTTGCTCACGGAAATGGGCCGGTGATCACAAAGTGAAAGGTTTAATCACGCATTTAGCTGGTTATTCGACAATTTGCTGGATTTGTTCATTAATTCACAAGTTGTTTAAGGAAATCATTTTATTTGCCGGCAATTATTATTCCCCAATGATCGCTTCGCTGCATAGGATAGGTAGAAGAGTAAATAGCAACGGGGATGATCACATGGTGATTCGTATTCAATCGATTGTCAGTCGCCCATCTTATGGAAATGATATTTTGTTCCGGGTAATGGATATCCAAGAGACAACAGAAGGGAAGATAGCGATTTTATCAGGGGAAGATTATCGGCTGATTGCAGATGCCCCATTCTCGGATTTGTTAGAAGTGGATCCTAGTCGGCGGGAGCGGATGACTCGTGCAACAAAAGCGCGCGAGGAACAATCACTGCACTTATTCAGGCAAGAGTTGGAATTGATAAAAGAAAGGCAAGAGTATCGGGCGACGAAATGCTACAGGGTTGAAAATGATGTATTTCAAATACCAGGCAGAGTGCTGCACATGGATGGCGATTCAAATTATTTAAAAAAGTGCTTGGCTGCTTATGAGAAAATCGGTCTTCCGGTCTACGGGGTGCATTGTCTTGAAGAAGAAATGCCAAAGAAAATATTGACTTTAATTGACGAGTATCGACCGGATATATTAGTGATTACCGGACATGACTCTTATTCTAAAGCAAAAGGGAGCAAATCGGATATAGGGGCGTACCGCCATTCCAAATATTTTGTTCAAACGGTGCGTCTGGCGAGAAAAAAAGTTCCCCATCTCGATCAGCTCGTGATTTTTGCAGGGGCATGCCAATCTCATTTTGAGTCGCTCATCCGGGCGGGGGCCAACTTTGCAAGCTCCCCATTCCGCGTCAACATCCATGCATTGGACCCTGTATATATTTCATCGAAGATTGGCTTTACTCCGTTTAATGAGCTCATAGATGTCCGCGAGGTGCTTAGAAATACACTGACCGGTGACAAAGGGCTTGGAGGAATTGAAACGAAAGGAGTGCTCAGGCTGGGCATGCCTTTTCAGCAACCTGAAGAAGAATGAAGAACGCCGGGAATATATTGTCATGGTTATTGAAATATTGGGTACGCTAAGAATATGATGAAAAAAGCAGGTTTTTGTAAAATAAAAAACGTTGACAAAAGGGGGTATTGGTTGATAAAATATTTTATTTATTTGACTTGCTATTTGAATCATGTTATTATAGAGATAGTGAGGTGGAAGCGGATGCCAAAAACATTAGCCGACATTAAAAAGTCTCTTGATTCAAATTTAGGAAAAAGACTCCTGTTGAAAGCTAACGGAGGACGCCGGAAAACAATTGAGCGGTCCGGGGTTTTAGCTGAGACGTATCAGGCAGTCTTTGTAGTAGAACTGGATCAAGATGAGAACGCGTTCGAAAGAGTGTCATACAGTTATGCAGATGTGTTGACAGAAACAGTAGAATTAACATTTGAAGATGCAGCAGGAAGCGCAGTTTAATTTGGCGGTAAACATTATTGTTTACTGCTTTTTGTATTTTTAGGAAGCTACAAAATAATCTTGTTGTGGATTACTTTGTAAATAGCCAGCTCCAGCGCCTAGCTCCTCGAGGTCAAATAACCTTTCACCAATGAAGTCAAAAAGCGGACTTCTTTATAGAAAAGCGGAGCCGACTGCTCTGGGGCGACAAGCATATGACAGGCTGACGAAATGGCGTTTTTCAGCCATGCAGTCAGACTGGCATATGACCTCGAGCCCCAAGGAGGCGCAGCTGGACATGGGTGAAAGAACATTTGCTTGTCGGAGCTGACCAAGGCGCCTGCGCTTTTGTTGCCGTCTAGCTCCGAGCACCATCGGCTCGAGGTCATAAGCCAATCCGTCCAGAAGGTTAAAGAACAACCTTCTAGCCGGCTCGTCTTATGCTTGTCGCCGATAAGCGGGTGCTCTGCGCTTTTGTTGTATTCCCTTCATTTTCCGCTAATCGTTTTAGAAGAGCTGGTTAAGCTATAAGTGCGGCGGCAAAAGGAGGACAACAAATGGGCAGAAGACGAGGAATAATGTCTGACCAATTGAAAGAAGAGCTTGCGAAAGAGTTAGGATTTTATGAAACAGTTCAAAGAGAAGGATGGGGCGGAATTACGACCCGAGATGCCGGCAACATGGTTAAGCGTGCAATTGAACTTGCAGAAAACCAGCTCGCAAACAAGCGCTGACGCTTTATGTAACTTCTAATGACAAGCCGCCAAAGAACCGGAACTTCTTCCGGTTCTTTTTTTCTTTTTAAATAGAAAATTCTATGATGGGACACCATATTGACAAATCGTATTCGACTTTATGATAAAATAAGCTAAACTGTAATGTGCACAAAGTAGGTGGCCTATTGTGAAGATAATGATGAAAGCACCGGCGAAAATTAATTTGACACTCGATGTTCTGCATAAACGAGCTGACGGTTATCATGAAGTAGAAATGATCATGACGACAGTGGATTTAGCAGACCGGATTGAGCTGGAGCCGCTCTCGAAAGATGAAATTAAAATTATATCCCATAATCGCTTCGTTCCTGACGACAGCCGCAATTTAGCTTTCCAGGCAGCGAGGCTGTTAAAGGAAAGGCACGGCATCCGCTCAGGCGTTGCGATTGGCATTGAAAAAGTTATCCCTGTAGCTGCAGGTTTGGCCGGTGGGAGCAGTGATGCCGCAGCTACATTAAAAGGCTTAAACCGATTGTGGAATCTCGGATTAAGCCTCGATGAACTAGCCAAACTCGGTTCAGAAATCGGCTCGGATGTGTCTTTTTGTGTATATGGCGGGACAGCTCTTGCGAAAGGGAGAGGAGAAAAAGTACAGCGTCTTCCCGCTCCGCCTAATTGCTGGGTTGTCCTAGCCAAGCCGACGATCGGCGTTTCTACAGCCGAAGTATATAAAAACTTGAAAATTGATGGGCTTCGTCATCCGAATACAAAAGCAATGGTGGAAGCAATTGAAACAAAAGATTATGCTAACATGTGCGGACATCTTGGAAATGTGTTGGAGTCCGTCACATTAAAGCTTTATCCGGAAGTTGCTCAAATTAAAGAGCAGATGGAGCGGTTTGGAGCAGATGCAGTACTCATGAGCGGCAGCGGCCCAACTGTTTTTGGACTCATTCAGCATGACTCCAGAATGAATAGGGTTTATAATGGATTAAGGGGATTTTGTGATCAAGTATATGCAGTTCGTCTTTTGGGAGAGGGAGTTTCTGTTGATTGAATCCGTATATTAAGATATATTTAAAATTAAATATTCGGATGTACTCCTTGGGAGGGTAGAAACAATCATGAAATTTCGTCGTAGTGAACGGTTAATTGATATGACGCATTATTTATTAGAGCACCCGCAGCAGCTCGTTTCCCTGACCTTCTTTGCTGAACGGTACGGATCGGCCAAGTCGTCCATTAGTGAAGACTTAGCTATCGTAAAAGAAACATTTGAACAGCGCGGAATCGGTACGCTGCAAACGGTCCCCGGAGCAGCCGGCGGTGTCAAATATTTTTCCAAAGTCAGTGAAAAAGAAGCACGGAAATTTATTGATAATCTTTGTGAGCAAATTGAAAAGCCGGAGAGGCTGCTGCCGGGTGGTTATTTGTACATGATGGATTTACTTGGTCATCCGCAAGTGCTTCACCAGGTAGGCAAGCTGCTTGCCTCGGCTTACGCAGGAATGGAAATTGATGCAATTATGACAGTGGCAACGAAAGGGATCCCTATCGCCCATGCGATCGCTTCGCACTTAAATGTCCCGGTCGTCGTTGTCCGCAGAGACAGCAAGGTAACAGAAGGGCCGACTGTCAGCATTAATTACGTTTCTGGTTCTACGAAGCGGATACAGGCAATGGTGCTGGCAAAACGCAGCTTGAAAGAAGGCTCCAAAGTGCTGCTCGTTGATGATTTTATGAAAGCAGGCGGCACAATTAACGGGATGATTAGTTTGCTGGCTGAGTTTAACGCTTCCGTGGCAGGGATTGCCGTTTTAGTGGAAGCGGAGCATGATGAAGAAAGACTTGTGGAAGATTACATATCCCTCGTTAAGTTGCAGGATGTGAATGTTCGTACACCCGCTATTTCAGTAGTGGAAGGAAATTATTTCTCAAAAAATATTCATTTTTCATAAGGGGAGATTAACATGAGAACAGTATCGACTAATCAAGCACCGGCCGCTATTGGCCCATATTCACAAGGAATGATCGTAAATAACTTATTTTACAGCTCAGGTCAAATCCCGCTGACGGCGGAAGGAGAATTAACAGGCGGGGATGTAACAGAACAAACTCATCAAGTGTTTAAAAACCTTCAAGCCGTTTTAACTGAAGCTGGTGCTTCGCTTGATACAGTAGTAAAAGCAACTGTCTTTATTGCTGACATGGAAGAATTTGCAGCAGTAAATGAAGTGTACAGCCAATACTTTGGAGAGCACAAACCAGCACGCTCTTGCGTGGAAGTATCAAGACTGCCTAAAGACGTAAAAGTAGAAATCGAAGTAATTGCACTCGTGAAATAATCACGAGTGTTTTTTTGTTTAGGAAATTATAAATCTCTTGATTTACGGATAAATTTGCTATTTGAGTGAGTCTGTGTCTAGCTCTGCCTCCTTGAGGCTCGAGGTCATATGCCAATCTGGCTGTGCGGCAAAAAGTGCCGCTTCGCCAGATTGTCATATGCTTGTCGCTCCAAGACAGTCGGCTCCGCTTTTCATACGTCCAGCTCCAGCGTCTAGCCCCTCGAAGTCAAATAACCTTACCTCAATGAAGTCAAAAAGCAGACTTCTTTATAGAAAAGCGGAAGGCGCTCGGTCAGCGCAATAGCGGATTTATAGCTCTCGACGAGGAGTCGTTCTTTGACTCCGACAGAGAGAGCGAAATCAGCGTACGCGTTTGCGCTTTTGTTTTGGGAAAATAAAATAACTTTTTTTTGAAAAAAAGAAGGAATATTTGAAATATTATTGAATAAGTAGTTTAGGCTTTCTATATAGGGGAAAAAAGGGGTGAACAGAATGGAAGTAACTGATGTGAGATTAAGACGCGTAAATACGGATGGCCGAATGAGAGCGATTGCTTCAATTACATTGGACAATGAATTTGTTATCCACGATATTCGTGTAATAGACGGAAACAACGGATTATTCGTGGCGATGCCGAGCAAGCGGACGCCAGATGGCGAGTTTCGCGATATTGCCCATCCAATCAACTCCAACACACGCGGTAAAATCCAAGATGCTGTTTTAGCTGAGTATCACCGTCTAGGGGAATTGGAAGAAGTGGAACTAGAAGAAGCAGGAGCTTCATAAGTTTAATCGCAACAAGAGCCTACTTCAAATGTATGGCTCTTTTTTCATTGCTTAAGAAACTACAAAATAATCGCATGGTGGATAACTTCGCTGATGGAGCATGTCTACAGCAAGCGTAAGCACCCAGCCCCTGCAGCCGGACATTGATGAAAGAACATTTTAATCAAAGCGCTTGCGCTTTTATTCATTCTGTCCCCCCCTCTTGTTAACTTCTATCTCGCTAACTACTCCTTTCTTCTTGACAATAATTTGTCGTTTTTTTAGCTGTCTTGAAATGGAAGCCCTTTTAAGATATATTCAATAAGGACAAAAAGTTATAGGGGGACCCTCAATGACGAATATTTATGCTGTCATTCTTGCAGCAGGCAAAGGCACGCGCATGAAGTCAAAGCTTTACAAAGTGCTGCATCCTGTGTGCGGTAAACCGATGGTAGAACATGTGATTGATCAAATATCTGATTTACATACAACAGAAATTGTTACAATTGTCGGCCACGGAGCAGAAGAAGTGAAAGGCTACCTAGGCGGCAAAAGTGAATTTGCTTTGCAGCAGGAGCAGCTTGGCACTGCTCATGCCGTCATGCAGGCGGAAGGTAATCTTGGAGAAAAAGAAGGCTGTACGCTCGTTGTATGCGGCGATACACCACTCATTAAATCATCTACGATGGAAGCGCTTGTGAACTATCACCAGGAACAGCAGGCGAAAGCAACTATTTTAACGGCTTACACAGAATTGCCGGATGGCTATGGCCGGATTATTCGCAATGAAATGGGAATGGTCGAAAAGATCGTCGAGCATAAAGATGCAACGAATGAAGAACGTCAAGTAAAAGAAATCAATACAGGCACTTACTGTTTCGATAACCGTTACTTGTTCGAAACCTTAAAAAAAGTATCGAACGACAATGCGCAAGGTGAATATTATTTGCCGGATGTCATTGAAATTTTGAAAAAAGCTGGAGAAAAAGTGGCTGCCTATCAAACAGAAGACTTTAGTGAAACACTCGGCGTTAATGACCGCGTGGCATTGAGCCAAGCGGAAAAAATTATGCGTGAGCGCATCAATGAAAAGCATATGCGCAGCGGTGTTACATTAATCAGTCCGGAAAATACGTTTATTGGCCCTGACGTAGTTATTGGTTCAGACACAGTGATTTATCCGGGAACAGTTTTGGCTGGAAGTACGTCGGTCGGCACGGACTGTGAAGTAGGACCGAACAGCGAAATCAGCAACTGCCAAATCGGTGATGGTACATCTATCCGCCATTCTGTTGCTGCTGACAGTGAAATCGGTTCCCGCGTTGCTATTGGACCATTTGCTCATATCCGCCCGGCTTCTAACATCGGTGATGAAGTAAAGATCGGTAATTTTGTTGAAATTAAGAAAGCCATCTTTGGCAAAGGCAGCAAAGCCTCACATTTAAGTTACATTGGCGATGCAGAAGTGGGAAGCGGCGTCAATATCGGCTGCGGTTCGATTACAGTGAATTATGATGGGAAAAATAAATTTTTAACGAAAATTGAAGACGATGCATTTATAGGCTGCAACTCCAATCTTGTCGCTCCTGTTACAGTAGGAAAAGGAGCATATGTTGCAGCAGGCTCCACTATTACAACTGATGTGCCGGGAGAAGCGTTGTCAATTGCCCGTGCCCGTCAGGTAAATAAAGAAAACTACGTTCAGAAGTTAAATAACAAAAAATAAAAGCGGAGGTCCATCCATGCATAACCAGTATTTAGACCCGAAATTAAAAATATTTTCTCTTAATTCCAACCGTAAGCTTGCTGAAGAAATTTCAGAGATTATTGGCGTGGAATTAGGAAAGTGCTCAGTCAAACAGTTCAGCGACGGAGAAATTCAAATTAATATTGAAGAGAGTATCCGTGGCTGTGATGTGTATGTTGTCCAGTCGACAAGTGCTCCTGTCAACGAAAACTTGATGGAACTGCTTATTATGATTGATGCGCTGAAACGTGCCTCTGCTAAAACGATTAACCTTGTTATTCCTTATTACGGTTATGCACGCCAGGACCGCAAAGCCCGCGCCCGTGAACCAATTACAGCGAAGCTTGTAGCAAACTTACTGGAAACTGCGGGAGCAACCCGCGTCATTATGCTTGATTTGCATGCGCCGCAAATTCAAGGGTTCTTTGATATGCCAATCGATCATTTAATGGGTGTGCGGATTTTATCCGATTATTTTAAAGAAAAGAATTTCTGCGGTGATGACGTTGTTATCGTATCCCCTGACCACGGTGGAGTGACGCGTGCGCGTAAAATGGCTGAGCGCTTAAAAGCACCAATCGCGATCATTGATAAGCGTCGTCCAAGACCAAACGTAGCGGAAGTGATGAGCATCGTTGGAAATATTGAGGGAAAAACTGCGATTTTGATTGATGATATTATCGATACAGCTGGCACGATTACACTTGCCGCTAATGCCCTCGTTGAAAACGGAGCGAAAGAAGTGTATGCCTGCTGTACACATCCAGTATTATCAGGTCCGGCAATCGAACGCATTGAAAACTCTAATATTAAAGAACTTGTCGTCACTAACTCCATTGCCCTGCCACAAGAGAAAAAAATCGATAAGGTTGTAGAACTGTCCGTAGCTCCTTTAATCAGCGAAGCGATTATTCGCGTTCATGAAGAGCAATCCGTCAGCACACTATTTGATTAATAGAAAAGCGAAAGCGCCTGTTCTGCCCCGACAAGCAAATGTTCTTTCCCCAAAGAAGTCTGCCCTTTGACTTCATTGGGGGAAGGTTATTTGACCTCGAGGGGCAAGGCGCTGCAGCTAGACAAAGAAAAAGGCCGGTTTCGGCCTTTTTTTCATGTTTAAAGACTAAACAATAAGGGTATACATAATTTAGGACGAAATATATAGACAAAAATTATGATATGGGAAGGTGAGTTTCTCTAATGAGTTCAGTACTTGAAGCAAAAAAACGTGATGGTTTTCAACGGTCAAGCAAAACCCAGCTTCGTGCACAAGGCAATTTTCCTGCTGTGGTGTATGGGAAAGGTGTGGAAGCGGAATCCGTCTTTGTAAATGAAGGCGATTTTTATAAAGTCATCAAAGAAGTGGGCCGCAATGGTGTTATTTCTTTAAACATGGATGGAAAAAAACACAACGTCGTTCTTCACGATTATCAACAGGATCCAATTAAAAATTACATTGTTCATGCTGACTTTTTTGCCGTGGATCTATCTTCGGAGATCACTTCAGCCGTCCGGGTTGACTTGGAAGGAGAAGCACCGGGATCAAAAGAGGGCGGAGTTGTCCAGCAGCCACTGTTTGAGGTTTCTGTTACGGCGAAAGTCAGTGAATTCCCTGAAAATATTACAATAGATATTTCTAACTTAAATATTGGGGACAGTTTATCTGTCGGCGATGTTCGAGGCAACTATTCGTTTACGATCAACCATGAAGATGATGAAATGATCGTCTCTGTTCTTACTCCGCGTGTGGAAGAAGCTGCGGAAGAAGAAAGCAATGCAGAAGCTCCTGTGGCAGAAGACGATAAGAAATCTGAAGCAGAATAAGAATGAATTAAATTATAGAGGCCGGCTCAATTTCTCACTCGAGCTGGCCTCTTTTTTCGCATGAAGAAAGAAAAACGAGAACAATTAAGCGTATAATTTCTCATTCATGTGCGTTATACTTAAACTAACTCATGAAGAAGAAATTTGAGGTGCAAAAAATGAAATTAATCGTTGGTCTTGGCAATCCGGGAGCAAAATACGCGGGCACAAGACATAATATCGGTTTTGATGTAATTGAAGAACTAGCAGAGCGTTTCGGCTCACCGCTGACAGAAGCAAAGCACAAAGGTGTCTATACGACTGTGCGAAAAGGAACGGAAAAAGCCATTTTGCTCAAGCCGCTTACATATATGAATTTATCCGGGGAGAGCATCGGTGAAGTAATGCGCTATTACAATATTGAAGTGGAGGATGTTGTCGTTATTTATGATGACTTGGACTTGCCGGTCGGCAGAATCCGTCTCCGACAAAAAGGCAGTGCAGGCGGCCATAATGGAATTAAGTCGACCATTGCCCATCTTGGCACTCAAAACTTTAACCGTATACGCATCGGGATTGACCGCCCCAATGTGCCTATGAACATCGCCGATTATGTGTTGGGCAAATTTACAATAGACGAGCAGAAAAATATGAAAGAAGTCATTTCAAAGAGTGCAGATGCAGTGGAAGCGTGGCTGGAAAGGCCGTTTCTTGAAGTAATGAATGAGTATAATATACAGCCATGAATAAATGCTTTCTTCTTTGCCTATACTAACGTTAACATAATAGAAGTTGGCAGCGAAGGAGGAAGCACATGTCCATTCATTACGTTTGCCGCCATTGCGGAACGAAAGTCGGGAGCCTCAAACAAACGGTTATATCCACTCGGCAGCTTGGCATTCATGCATTGACGGAGCATGAAAGAACGGAAATGGTTCAATATGACTCTGAAGGAAATATAACCATTACGACAATATGTGAAGATTGCCAGGAGTCTCTTCAAAGAAATCCTGACTTTCACCAATATGATTATTTTATACATTAAAGCAGCTTTGGACAGCGATCCAAAGCATTTTTCTGTTTACATTGCCGGTACAGACAAGCAGAAAAAGAAAGGTTTTGGCTGAATGGACAATATAAGGGGGAGGAAGAAAGCGTGAACAGTTTACAACAGATTCTCTTGCAAAATAACGAGATCCAGTCTATTTTCGATGGCTTGTCGGGGGGGTTAAAAGAGCAGCTGGCTGCAGGTCTTTCGGGGTCATCCCGGGCATTGCTTATTGCTGCTGCTTACGAGAAAACGAACAAGCCAACCGTGGTAGTCACTTACAACTTGCTGCAGGCACAAAAGCTATACGATGACTTGCTGCAGTTTTTAGATGAGCAAGAAGTATATTTATACGCAGCAAATGAATTGATAGCAGCTGAAATCAGTGTTGCCAGCCCTGAATTGCGGGCCCAACGGATTGAAGTATTGAATCATATGGTTCATCAAGCAAAAGGTATTTACATTGTTCCTATTTCTGGACTACGCAAACTGCTGCCGCCGAAAAGTGAATGGGCTAGCTTGCAAAAAACGATTACAACTGGAGAAGAGATTGATCTTGATGAGACGATTAACCAGCTAGTACAAATGGGTTATCAACGTGCGGATATGGTCTATGCACCGGGAGAATTCAGTTTGCGTGGCGGCATTATTGATATTTATCCGCTGACGATGGATCACCCGGTACGTATCGAACTGTTTGATACGGAAGTAGATTCTATTCGAACGTTTTCCATGGAAAATCAGCGGTCGATTGAGAGCAAGACCGTTATTCACATCAGTCCTGTTACGGAAACGCCATATGCCTCAGAACAACTTATGACCTTATCCCAGCGGCTTGAAAAAGCGTTAGAAGCGTCATTGAAAAAAGTGAAGAAGGCAGAAGCGCAGCAGTTGATGAAAGAAAACATCAGTTTTGAAATAGATCGGCTGAAACAAGGTATGCCAATAGAAGGTCTATCCAAGTATACTGCTTTAATGTACGACCAACCTATGAATCTGACCGATTACTTACCGGATGACGGTCTTGTGTTTTTTGATGAAATCAGCCGGATCAGGGAAATGAATGATTCTCTTGAGCAGGAAGAAGCGGAATGGTATACATCCCTGCTGGATGAAGGAAAAATCGTTCATGATGTAAAGCTATCCTATCAATTTTCAGAAGCAGTGACCGCTATTCGCCAGCCGATTATCTATCTTTCCCTGTTTTTACGCCAAGTAGCTCACACGCAGCCAGAGAATATTGTTAATTTTTCTTCTCGGCCTATGCAAGACTTCCACGGACAAATGAACGTGCTTCACACAGAAGTGGAACGTTGGAAAAAGCTTGGCATGACAGTCGTGTTTCTCGGTGAAAATGAAGAGAGGATAACTAAAATCCAACGCATTTTGGCAGACTATGAGATTGAAGCCGCTAGTTCACTAGACAAAAATGTGGTGATTGAACAAGCTGTACAAGTCAGCCGTGGTTCTCTGACAGCTGGGTTTGAATTTCCAGCTTTGAAGCTGGTCATTATTACAGAACAAGAGCTTTTTAATAAAAAGCCGAAAAGAAATAAGCGGCGTCAGAAGTTGTCTAACGCTGAGCGGATTAAAAGCTATTCCGAATTGAAGCCTGGTGACTATGTCGTTCATGTTAACCACGGGATCGGAAAATATTTAGGTATTGAAACGCTTGAAATCAAAGGCGTACACAAAGACTATTTAAATATTAAATATCAGGGAACAGATCAGCTTTACGTGCCGGTTGAGCAAATTGAACTTGTTCAGAAATATGTCGGTTCAGAAGGCAAAGAGCCGAAAGTATACAAATTGGGCGGTAATGAATGGAAGCGAGTGAAGAGCAAAGTTCAATCGTCTGTCCAGGATATTGCTGATGATTTAATTAAGCTTTACGCCGAAAGAGAAGCGGCAAAAGGCTACGCGTTTTCACCGGACGCTGAAATACAGCGGGAATTTGAAGCCGCTTTCCCTTATGAAGAAACGGAAGACCAGCTTCGTTCCATCCAAGAGATCAAGTATGATATGGAAAAAGAACGGCCGATGGACCGTCTGCTTTGTGGAGATGTTGGTTATGGTAAAACAGAAGTAGCCATCCGGGCTGCTTTTAAAGCAATTGCCGATGGGAAGCAAGTGGCATTTCTCGTACCTACAACCATTCTTGCCCAGCAGCATTTCGAAACGATGAGCGAACGTTTTCGTGACTTTCCAATCGAGATTGGGCTGTTAAGCCGTTTTCGTTCACGGAAGCAACAGACAGAAACGATTAAAGGTCTTAAAAGCGGCACAGTGGACATTGTTGTTGGCACACACCGCCTTTTATCGAAAGATATTCAATACAGCGACCTTGGTTTGTTGATTGTCGATGAAGAACAGCGCTTCGGAGTGACACATAAAGAAAAAATTAAACAGCTGAAAACAAATGTCGACGTCTTAACGTTAACGGCAACACCTATTCCGCGAACACTTCACATGTCGATGCTTGGCGTCCGTGATTTGTCAGTAATTGAAACACCGCCGGAAAACCGTTTTCCAGTGCAAACGTATGTGGCAGAGTATAATCCTACTTTAATAAGGGAAGCGATTGAGCGGGAACTTGCCCGGGAAGGACAAGTATTCTACTTATACAACCGTGTAGAAGACATTGAGCGAAAAGCCGATGAAATTGCTATGCTCGTTCCGGATGCCAAAGTGGCATATGCTCACGGCCAAATGACAGAAAGAGAGCTTGAGACTGTCATTTTAAGCTTTTTAGAGGGAGAGTTTGATGTTCTTGTAACAACGACGATTATTGAAACGGGTGTAGACATTCCAAACGTGAATACGTTAATTGTTCATGACGCAGACCGGATGGGATTATCCCAACTGTATCAAATACGTGGGCGTGTCGGCCGCTCTAATCGTGTGGCTTATGCGTATTTTATGTATCGTAAAGACAAAGTACTGTCAGAAGCAGCGGAAAAGCGCCTGCAGGCGATTAAAGAATTTACCGAGCTTGGTTCCGGTTTTAAAATTGCGATGCGTGATTTATCGATCCGCGGGGCGGGAAATTTGCTCGGCTCCCAACAGCACGGTTTTATTGATTCTGTCGGTTTTGATTTATATTCGCAAATGCTGAAAGAAGCGATTGAACAAAAGCAGGGAACGGAAACGAAAGAAACAATTCCGTCGTTTGAAGTAGAAATTTCCATCGATGCTTATATCCCCGATACGTACATTAAAGACAGCCGTCAAAAAATTGAAATGTACAAGCGGTTTAGAAGCATCGAATCACTGGAAGAAGCAGCTGAACTAAAAGAAGAAATGACTGACCGTTTCGGTGATTATCCGCGTGAAGTGGAAGATCTGTTTAAAGTGGCAGAAATGAAAGTATATGCAGCGGCCACGCAGCTTGAACTAATTAAGCAAGAAAAAGATACCGTTTATATATTGATGGGTGAAGAAGGAACGAAGCAAATAGATGGTTCGAAAGTATTCAATGTTTGCAACAAGCACGGCCGGTCGATCGGGCTTGGTATGGACGAGAATAAGCTGAAAATGACGATTGATATTAAAAAAATGTCTATTGATACATGGTTTGCGATTGCTTTTGACATTATTAAAAATTTAGAGCAGGCAAAAAAATAATAGTCATTTTTATCCGGTTTTGTGTGCTGCCATTCAAAAAATTAGAAAAAACTCAACGAAATGTATAGAATTTCCCGGATGAAAGATAATAACAACACAGGGCAGTGACATCGATTTGGCGTCGTTGATTCATTGTCAATTAATCATCTGACGAAAGTGAGGCAGCATAAGATGAAAGCAACTGGTATAGTTCGTCGAATTGACGATTTAGGGCGGGTTGTTATACCGAAGGAAATCCGCCGTACGTTAAGGATAAGAGAAGGAGATCCATTAGAAATCTTTGTGGATCGTGATGGAGAAGTCATTTTAAAAAAATATTCCCCTATTAGTGAACTAGGCGATTTTGCCGAAGAGTATGCAGAGGCATTGAATGACAGCTTAAACAGTGCCGTCTTAATTTGTGACCGCGACGCAATCATTGCTTCGGCGGGAGTATCTAAGAAAGAATATGTAAATAAAAATATCGGCGAATTACTTGAAAAAGCAATGGATGAGCGGCAAAGCGTACTGAATCATCCACAGTCGCAAGTGTCATTAGTAGACGGGCGTGAAGAAAAAATTCAATCTTATACTTTGTCACCAATTATTTCAGGCGGAGATCCGATTGGCGTGGTCGTTATTTTTTCAAGTGACCGTTCTATGGGAGACGTGGAAAAAAAGTCAGCAGAAACGGCTGCCAGCTTTTTAGCAAAACAGATGGACAGCTAACACGGAGAGGAAGCAGAAGAAAAGCTGCTTCCTTTTTTCATTGATAAGGCGCTTGCGCTTTTCTAATTGTTCAGCTACGCCTCCTTGGGGCTCGAGGTCATATGCCAGTCTGACTGTATGGCTGAAAAGCGCCATTTCGTCAGCCTGACACATGCTTGTCGCCCCAAAGCAGTTGGCTCCGCTTTTCTTATGTCCAGCTCCAGCGCCTAGCCCCTCGAGGTCAAATAACCTTTCACCAAGGAAGTCAAAAGACGGACTTCCTTGGTGAAAGAACATTTGCTTGTCGGGGCTGATCAAGGCGCTTGCGCTTTTCTATGTAAATGCATTAAGTTGGTTATAGCTTGTTTAGAAGGGCAGGGTGGTGTATGTTGCCATCAAGGGAAAAGAATTCATTGATGTGGGGAGCAGTCATTTTAACAATGGCGGCTATCTTTGTAAAAATTTTAAGCGCCGTGTACCGTATTCCTTTTCAAAATATAGTTGGAGATGTCGGCTTTTATATTTATCAGCAAGTGTACCCTTTTTACGGTATTGCGGTTGCATTGGCGACATACGGGTTTCCGGTTATTATTTCGAAACTAATAGCAGAGTCAGCAGAGAATCCTCAGCGCAGACAGGAAGTGATTCGCCTTTCTTATTACGTAACCGGCAGCATAAGCGTTTTTCTCTGGGCAGCTGTCTTTTTTGGCTCAAGATGGATATCCAATGTAATGGGCGATTCCTCCTTGCAGCCGCTTCTTCAAATTACGGCTTTTTCTTTTTTGTTTATCCCCTTTTTAACTGTATGGCGCGGAATGTTTCAGGGTGAAGGAAACATGGTGCCGACTGCAATGTCCCAAGCGGTTGAACAGACAGTCCGGGTCGGCGCTATCCTATTGTTCTCCTATTTGCTCATTGAACAAGGGGCTTCTCTTTATGCTGCAGGCACGGGAGCTTTTGCCGGTTCATTAGCCGGCGGCGTGGCCGCAATGGCCGTTTTATTTTATTTTACGCGAAAGAGCGGACCGACCCACAAGGAAAAGCTACGTCTGAGGAATTTGATAAAAACAAAAGAAACAAAGACTCTTTTCATTCAAGGTGCCGCTATTTGCCTTTCCGGTATGGCGATCATCTTGTTTCAGCTTATGGATTCATTGAATTTATATCATGAATTAATTAAAGCGGGTGCTGGTGAATGGGAAGCCAAAATTACTAAAGGTATTTACGATCGCGGACAGCCGCTTTTGCAGCTTGGTACAACAGTAGCCGCTTCACTCGCTTTAACGATCGTCCCGCTAGTTACATCTGCTTATCGCAGAAATTTACGCCAAGAACTGGATAGCTGCATTCAACTTGCGTTAAAAGTAAGTTTTACATTCGGCCTGGCAGCTGCTGCAGGTTTGATAAATATTATGGATGCAGTGAATGCGATGCTGTTTGAAAACAGCGAAGGATCCTTTGTTCTTTCTCTTTTTTGCTCAGCTATTTTATTTGGTTCTCTTACTTTTACACTGTCTGGCATTCTGCAAGGGCTCGGCAATGATTTTATTCCTGCTCTTGCCGTTTTAACGGGTGTTATTTTAAAGTATATTGGAAATATGGTGTTTGTTCCTGCTTTTGGAACAACCGGAGCGGCAGCGGCTACAGTGATAGCATTTTGCTGGATGGTTGTTTTTTTAACAGCTAGTCTCCGGAAAAAATGGAAAACTGCTTTATTAACAAGGGAAACAGCCGGAAAAGCCGTATTTGCCGCTTTGTGTATGACAGCTGCCTTGCAAGTATGGAGGTGGGCGATTGATTACATTTCGTTACCAGTTGCAAATGGGCGGCTGGCGATGGCGGGTATTGCGTTAAGCAGCGTCGTCATCGGAGCGTTTGTTTTTATTTATACGATAGCGAAAGTAAAACTATTCACGGAAGAAGAACTGCATCAAATTCCTTTCGGCAGTAAGTTGAGAAAAAGAGTTAGTTAAATGAAACAAACTTTAGTGGAAAGAGAGAGAAGCTTATGATCTCATTGATTACAATTGTTGGCCTTGGCGCTGGCGATATTAACCAGCTGCCGCTCGGCGTCTATCGATTATTAACAAAATCAAGCACGATTTTTGCCCGGACACTCGATCATCCGGTAGTCACTGAACTTCAAAAGGAAGGCATTCTTTTTGAAAGCTTCGACGGCATTTACGAAAAGCATAATCAGTTTGAAGCAGTCTATGAAGAAATTGCGGCTAAGTTGGCGGAATACGCTCAGAAACAAGGTGAAATCATTTATGCAGTTCCGGGCCATCCGATTGTCGCAGAAAAAACTGTTCAGCTTCTGCTTGAAAAAGCCCGATCGAGAGAATTGAAAGTCACGATTGCTGGCGGACACAGCTTTCTCGACGATTTGTTCACCTCTGTTGGAGCAGATCCGATCGAAGGATTTCAGTTTCTCGATGGCACGGCTTTGAAAAAAGAAGACATCAATATCTTTCAGCATGTCGTTATTGCCCAAGTATATGATGCCTTCGTTGCCTCCGATGTGAAGCTGACACTGATGGAGAAGTATCCTGATGAATATGAGGTTACTATCGTTACTGCAGCAGGCGGCACTGGCCAACAAGTAAAGAAGCTGCCCCTGTATGAGCTAGACCGGCAAGTGGAGTTGAACAACCTTACATCCCTTTATGTGCCGCCTGTTCAAAAAGAAGAAGATACGTACAAGGAGTTTTCTGTTTTACGTCAAATTATTGCTGAACTGAGAGGGCCAAACGGCTGTCCATGGGACCTTGAGCAGACGCATGAATCATTAAAAAAATATTTAATTGAGGAAGCGTACGAACTACTTGATGCGATTGACCGTGAAGATGATGAGCACATGATTGAAGAGCTGGGCGATGTTCTTTTGCAAGTGCTGCTTCATGCCCAAGTTGGTGAAGACGAAGGGATGTTTTCAATCGAAGATGTAATTGAGTCTATTTCCCGGAAAATGATCCGCCGCCACCCGCATGTGTTTGGGAATATAAAAGCAGAAAGCGCAGAAGATGTCGTTTCTAATTGGCAGGAAATTAAAAAGCAGGAAAAGGGAAATAAAGATCTTTTTCGGCTTGATGAGGTGGAAAAAGGACTGCCAGCTTTAATGCGCGCTCATGAATTTCAAAAGAAAGCGGCAAAAGCTGGATTTGATTGGGATGATCCAAGCGGTGCCATTGAAAAAGTAACAGAAGAATGGCAGGAGTTCCTTGATGAAGTGCAAAGCGGAGACGGCCGTAAGCAGCTGGATGAATTTGGCGATGTGCTCTTTGCACTCGTCAATGCAGCTCGTTTTTATGCGATTCATCCGGAAGAAGCGCTGGCTAAAGCAAATGAGAAGTTTTATCGCCGTTTTTCTCATGTTGAAAAAAGGGTAAAAGAAAGCGGCCGGCCATTTAGTGAATTTAAACTGAATGAGCTTGATGATTATTGGGATGAAGCAAAGAAAATGGGATTGTAAAGGGAGAGAAAAGCATGTCGACAATGAGACTAGATAAGTTTTTGAAAGTATCCAGATTAATTAAACGGAGAACACTGGCAAAAGAAGTAGCGGACCAGGGGAGAATTACGATTAACGGCACAGCAGCAAAAGCAAGTTCAAATGTAAAAACAGGTGATGAGCTATCGATTCGGTTAGGACAGCGTGTTATCACTGTGCGGGTAGAAAAGTTGCAGGAAACGACGAAAAAAGAAGAAGCAGCAGGCATGTATGAATTATTAAAAGAGGAAAGAATCAATGAGTAAAACCAGTAAAACCTTTCAAATATGAAAGGTTTTCTTTTTTCTTTCAGCTCCCTCTCATAGTTTAGCTTATACGGGCATACATTTAGTGGCAAAGCTTGTACTTTGCAGTAAGGAGGAGAGCCATGAATCAAATGTATGATTCTATTAATAATCGCACAGCTGAAGGCCACGATGTTGTTATGCAAGGAAGAAAGGTCATGGAAATCACAGGAGTAAAGCAAGTAGAAAGCTTTGACAGTGAAGAATTTTTACTTGTGACTGTAATGGGCATGCTCGCCATCAAAGGTGAAAACCTGCAAATGAAAAACCTGGATGTGGATCGCGGACTTGTATCGATTAAAGGCCGTATCTTCAGCCTTGTTTATACGGATCAGTCAGCTGGGGAAAAATCAAAAGGCTTGTTCAGCAAACTGTTTAAATGAGTTTATCTGTCCAATTTGAAACGATGGCGGCAATGGTGGCCATGGGACTTTTGTTTGGCATGCTGCTGGACACGTATCAGCGGTTTTTAAAGCGGCCGAACCGTTCAAGGGTTCTATCGTTTTTCACTGATATTATGTTCTGGTGTACGTTTGGCATGCTGATTTTTTACTGTTTGTACCGCATCAATTTTGGTGAAATTCGTTTATATATTTTCCTTGCCTTACTTTGCGGTTTTTCTGCTTATCAGGCTTTATTTAAGTATCTTTATTTACGGCTTCTCGAACGGATTATCTTAATTATAGTAAATATTTTCTTGTTTCTAAAAAAGTGTGTTTACTTTCTCTTGATCTTGCCAGTTACGATTTTAATAAAAACAGTGCTCTCTATCATAAGTTTTATCGGAAAAATATTGATGTTCCTTGCCAAAACCTCTCTTCACCTATTATTATTTATAGGAAAGGTTATTTTTTCGCCTGTTATCTTTATTTGGCGGTTGTTTCCGTCGAGGATACAAAAAAAAGCTGCAAGTTTAAATAAGAAATTGGCAGGATTTTTCTTATTTATCAAGAATAAAACTATCAATACAGCGAATCGCTGGAAAAAATGAGCCGGGAGGAAGGGAAATGAGCGGTTTAAACAAACGAAAAGTAACTGCTTTGAAAAACGCCTTTGTCTTCAGCCGTGCGAAAAAAGATTTATTTATGGCGAGGCATAAAACAAAGCTATACAGAAGACTGGCTGCTTTTGCAATTGCAGCACTTATTGTTACTGTTGGTCTTATGTCTACTCTTTTTTCACAGACTGCCCGTCTGGAAGAACAAAAGCTGCTAAAAGAAAAGTCAGAAGCGTCTCTTGTAGAATTAAAGCAACAGCAAAAACAATATGAAGAAGAACTGGAACGACTAGAAGATGATGAATACATCGCCGAACTGGCAAGAAAAAACTACCTTTTATCGCGTGAAGGAGAGGTTATATTTAACATTCCTGAATCAGATGAAAACAGCGGGAAGAACAAAGAATAAGAAGGGGTATATTGACACCTTTTTTTTACGTAATATAATAGAGGATAAAGCTTGATCATTTCTAAGGAGGAACATTTTTTTTATGTCAATCGAAGTAGGCAGCAAGTTACAAGGTAAAGTGACAGGGATTACTAAATTCGGAGCGTTTGTTGAACTGCCAGGGGGCTCGACTGGATTAGTGCACATTAGTGAAGTTGCAGACAACTATGTGAAAGATATCAACGACCACTTAAAAGTCGGTGATGAAGTGGAAGTAAAAGTCATTAATGTGGAAAGCGATGGAAAAATCGGTTTGTCCATCCGTAAAGCAAAAGACCAGCCGCAGCAACAGCAGTCCTATCGTTCCCGCCCGAAAAACAATGATTACCGCTCTAAAGGACCAAGAGGAGGAAGCTACGCGCCTCCGAAAGAGAACTTTGAACAAAAAATGGCCCGCTTTTTGAAGGATAGTGAAGATCGTCTGTCCACCTTGAAACGCCAAACGGAATCACGCCGTGGCGGAAGAGGAGCGAAACGAGGTTAATTGCTGTCTATTTAACTATAGCTCCAAGCTAATTTTCAAGAAAAACTTAGCAGCAGGGAAAAAGCTGCCTTGAAAGGTTCATCAGACCCTTTTAAGGCAGCTTTTTGTTATCGACTACGAAATTATAGATTTGCAAGGTGTGAATAATCTTGAGAGTTTTGGATCGGCGTCCAGCTCCAGCGCCTGCAGCTAACATTGAGGAAAGAACATTTTTGCCTAAGGCTGATCAAGGCGCTTGCGCTTTTGTTATTCTTTTGGATAGTCAAGATCCCAGATTACACCGAAGCGATCTTGAACTTTGGCAAACTTTGAATTCCAAAATGTATCTTGCAGTTCCATATGAACCATGCCATCCTGGCGCAGTGCATCATACACTCTTTGGATCTCTTCTTCATTTTCAAATGTCAATGCGAGAGAGATATGGTTTCCTGTTTCGACACTCTGTCCTAAAAAAGCGTCTGAGACCATAATAAGAAAGTCGCCTTTGCCAAAGCGGGCGTGCATAATACGGTCTGCTGCTTCAGGAGGGGTCGGAAAATCAGCTTCCCCAAACGTTTGGATACCTTGTACTTCCGCTTCAAATGCCTTCGCATAAAAATCAATTGCTTCCCGGGCATTGCCATTGAATGTTAAATAAGGTATAGCCTGTCCTTTCAAATGAACCACTCCTTTTGGGTAATATCACAAATATAGTCGCTGTGCTCTGGGGTGTCAATTTTTAACCAGATTGGAAATAAGTTCTGTACTTTAAAATGGTATTTCAGTGAGATGAAGAAAAAAATTTATTAAAAATAAGGGATAATGAAACCAAACTGCTTCTTCCTTCCACAAAAAGTTTTAAGTAAAAGACATCGAAGGCTTTCCATGAAAAAGCGGCAAATAGTGCCGCTTTTTTTATTCGTTAAAAAAACTGGCGAATATTGACCAAAATAAAAAACCAGACCTCCGACAGACCGCTTGGATCCGTGGAAACCTGGTTTTTTGTGCCGATGACCCGTACGGGATTCGAACCCGTGTTACCGCCGTGAAAGGGCGGTGTCTTAACCGCTTGACCAACGGGCCTTTTTACAGGAAGCACAGTGTTTTGTGAAATAAGATCTTAAAACAGGTGCTCCCGCTTTTCTTGTCTAGCTTTGCCTCCTTGGAGCTCGAGGTCATAAGTCAGTCTGATTGCATGGCTGGAAAGCGCCACTTCATCAGCCTGTCTTATGCTTGTCGCTCCAAAGCAGTCGGCTCAGCTTTTCTTGTCTAGCTGCAGCGCCTAGCCGCTCGGGGTCATATGCCAATCAGTCTATGTGGCTGAAGAACGCCACTTCGCCCGCTTGTCATATGCCTGTCGAGGCTGAACAGGCGCTTTCGCTTTTCTTTAATAGCGGCGGAGGGGATCGAACCCACGACCTCACGGGTATGAACCGTACGCTCTAGCCAGCTGAGCTACGCCGCCAAAATAAATAGTAATTCAAGCACAATGACTATAATACTCAGATTATGTAGAGATGTCAATCCTTTTTTTTAATAGTATTTAAAAGAAGCAGCTGTTCTTATTGTCGAACGGTTTTTTTGGCAAGCTCTCCCATTTTGACAAACTTTGAAATGGCAGTTTTATATAATGGCAGCAAAGAAACGTGAATAGGAGTGTTAACTATGGAGAAAGCGGAAAGAAGTTTGGCGGAGCCGGTCAATCATGTAGGGTTAGGGGAAACAAAAGTGGAAGTGTTCAAAGGGCTGAAGCAGTTTTCCGCCCATTTGCAAGTGTTGATGATTGAAAAGGGACTTGTTTTGTTACTCATCGGCTTTTTGTTAGGACGCGCACTAATCCTGTCCCATTTGACACCGTTCGCCCTGCCATTTTTTGCAGCCGTCTTTATGCTAAGGCGAAATTGTGCACCGCTTGCTTTAATGGGCCTGCTTGCCGGTGCGTTAACCCTGTCTATTGAACAAATAAGTTATTCCTTTGCCTGTATTGTCATTTTCTTAGTTTCCTATCGCTTACTAAAAAACTTTCACAAAGAAGATACTGTATCTTTGCCGTTTTTTGTTTTCTTTACCGTTATGGTGGTGAAATCAGGATTTTCCTATTTTCAAAGCGGCCAGCAATTTGTTCCTTATGATGTATTAATGGCGGTGATTGAATCCTCACTGGCATTCGTGCTCACACTTATTTTTATGCAGACCATTCCCTTCTTATCACTTAAAAAACGAATAAAAACTTTAAAAACCGAAGAAATCGTCAGTTTAATTATTATGCTTGCATCTATTACATCAGGCACAATTGGCTGGACGTTGTACGGTTTATCTATTGAACACATTTTTTCGAGGTATTTAGTGCTGATATTCTCCTTTATTTCCGGGGCAGCTGTGGGATCGACTGTCGGGGTAGTGACTGGGCTGATTTTTAGTTTGGCGAGTGTATCAAGCTTTTTTCAAATGAGTCTGCTTGCATTTGCCGGCTTGCTTGGAGGCCTTTTAAAAGAGTGGCGTAAAGCCGGGGCGGCAGGAGGGCTTCTTATTGCGACACTACTGGCCGGAATGTATGGAGATCAAGGAGTACCGCTCATGCAAACGCTGTATGAATCAATAGCAGCTATTGCACTTTTGTTTTTAACACCAAAGTTCTTTACTAATCAACTGTCTAAGCTCATCCCAGGTACAACGGAATATTCAAATGAGCAGCAGCAGTATTTAAGAAAGATGCGGGATGTAACAGCAAGTCGGGTAGAGCAGTTTTCCGACGTGTTTCAGGCTCTATCCAAAAGCTTCTCCCAATACAATATAGATGCACTTGATGACTATGAAGAACGCGAATTGGATATGTTTTTGAGCCATGTTACGGAAAAAACATGCCAGACGTGCTTTAAAAAAGAGCAATGCTGGACGACAAACTTTCACCAAACGTACCATTTGATGAAAGATGTGCTTTATGAACTGGATGATGGACAAGCAGGTTTGTCGCAAAAACTTACAAAGGAATTAGACACTCACTGCTTCCGGCCCAAACGGGTTGAGGAAGCGATCCAGCAGCAGTTGACTTATTACCAGGCGAACCAAAAGTTGAAAAAGCAAGTACATGACAGCCGGAAACTCGTAGCGGAACAACTGCGCGGCGTTTCTGAAGTGATGAGCGATTTTGCGGAAGAGATTCAGCGTGAGCGCGAAAACCATCACAACCAGGAAGAACAAATATTTGAAGCAATTGAATCGTTTGGCTTGGAAATTGAGCAGGTGGATATATATAGCTTGCAAAAAAGTAATGTAGATATTGAAATCAATCTTCCTTATAGCTGTAACAGCCATGGTGAATGCCAAAAACTAGTAGCACCTATGCTTTCAGATATTTTAGGTGATAACGTAATCGTTCATAAAGAAGAATGCGAAGGCGGGCCAGCCGGAGTTTGCCATGTGACTTTCCGTTCGGCAAAAGCGTTTGCTGTAGAAACTGGTGCAGCCCACGCGGCTAAAGGCGGAGGGTTAGTGTCTGGAGACAGTTATTCCACGATCGAGCTTGGTGCGGGAAAATATGCCGTAGCTATCAGCGACGGAATGGGCAATGGAGAACGGGCTCATTATGAAAGCCATGAGACGCTCCGGCTGCTTCAGCAAATTTTAAAATCAGGAATTGAAGAGAAAGTAGCCATAAAATCGGTGAATTCCATTCTTTCTTTGCGCACGACGGATGAAATTTTTTCCACGCTCGACTTAGTCATTATTGACTTACAAGATGCGGTGGCTAATTTTCTGAAGGTTGGGTCAACCCCGAGCTTTATTAAACGCGGCAGTAAAATTATGAAGGTGGAAGCGAGCAACTTGCCGATCGGTATTTTGCAGGAATTTGAAGTGGATGTAGTGAGTGAGCAGCTGAAATCCGGCGACTTAATTATTATGATGAGCGACGGCGTTTTTGAAGGGCCGAGGAATGTAGAAAATAATGATATGTGGATGAAACGGAAAATAAAAGAGCTTGAAACAGAAGATCCGCAAATGATTGCCGACTTGCTTATGGAAGAGGTTATAAGAACAAGATCTGGAGAAATTGAAGATGATATGACTGTAGTTGTAGCAAAGGTGGAACATAATTTGCCGAAGTGGACTTCCATACCAATGCATTTGAGTTTTTCAAAAAAGAAAAAGAAAATTTCCTGAAGTGGTGGATTTACCCCTCCCCTAAGTATAAATGCCTTCTTTTTCGGCGAGGATGAAGGTAACTCGTTAAGGTTGGAGGGGTTACGATGAAACAAGGTACGATTAAGCAGATTTTATTGCTGACAGACGGCTGCTCAAATCACGGGGAAGATCCGGTTGCTATGGCAGCACTGGCCCGGGAGCAGGGGATCACAGTAAATGTTATCGGAATTGTAGACGACGAGGCAGCGGATCAGCGGGGGTTTCAGGAAATTGATCAAATTGCCCTTTCCGGCGGGGGCATTAGCCAGACCGTTTATGCAAAGCAGCTTTCGCACACCGTACAAATGGTGACGAGACAAGCTATGACCCAAACGCTGCAAGGAGTAGTCAATGAACAATTAAAAAAGATTTTGCATAACGAGACAACAATGGAAGCGCTGCCGCCGGAAACTCGCGGCGAAGTGATGGAAGTAGTAGATGAACTTGGAGAAACAGCCAACTTAGAAGTATTGATCTTAGTTGATACGAGCGCGAGCATGAAAAACAAGCTGCCGACGGTGAAAGAAGCACTGCTCGACTTATCATTAAGCATGAATGCGAGAATGGGCAGCAATTTATTTTCTTTATCCGTATTTCCCGGGAAAAGAAAAGAAACGGAACAATTGCTTGAATGGACGCCAAAATTGGAGTCGCTTACGACCATGTTTTCAAGACTGTCTCCTGGTGGATTAACGCCAACCGGACCGGCCATTCGGGAAGCTATTTCCCGCTTTAAGACGAAGCGGAGCAGGAAAGGCTGGTTGCCGAAAGATGATGAATACATCGAAAAATCAGTTTAGCGTCGGCCGCGGAGCAGTTATACATGGAAAATGGCATAAACAAGCTTATTTAGTGGAACGAAAGCTCGGCCAGGGAGCCGCGGGTACGGTCTACTTAGTGAATGGGAGCGGCGGAACAGCCGCTTTAAAATTCAGCAGCCAGCTATCCATTACAGCTGAAATGAACGTTCTGAAGGCGTTTGCTAAGGTCCAGGGGTCTTCCCTTGGGCCTTCTTTATTAGATGCTGACGACTGGGAAAGCCGCAATGGAGTCCAGCCGTTTTATGTAATGGAATATATAGAGGGACCGACACTTTCTGCTTTTATCCAGGCCAGGGGCTCGTCGTGGATTGGTGTATTGCTTTTGCAGCTGCTTGAAAACCTGCATATGCTCCATGAAGCGGGCTGGATTTTTGGTGATATTAAACCAGATAATTTGATTGTATCGGGACCACCTTTTGCCCTCCGTTGTATAGATGTTGGCGGAACGACAAAAATGGGACGTGCCGTCAAAGAATACACAGAGTTTTTTGACAGGGGATACTGGCGTGCTGGATCACGAAAAGCGGAGCCGTCCTATGATTTGTTTGCCGCTGCTATGGTGGCTGTCAATCTTGTTTATCCGGAAAGATTCCCGCGGAACGAAAGTGGAGTGAAGCAGTTAGTAGACAAAGTGAGGCAAAAAAAAGAGCTTACTGCTTTTGCTCCGGTTTTAATTAAAGCGCTGCAAGGAGAGTATTCCTCTGCCCGGATGATGCGCGAGGAGCTGCTCGCCGCTTTAGGGACTGAGCCAATTAAGAAAGAAGCATTGAAAGCGAGACCTGCAGCTCGCAAAAAGACTGGAAGAACCGCGCTTAAGCGGAAGCAGAGGAAAGAGCAGGGATTGCTTACGATGACAGCCGTCTTACTTGTGGCTGCTCTTTATGTCTTATATGTACTTGCTGAACTGCTTATTTAATATACATTTAAAATGATTATTTTTTGTTTGTTGTCTTTAGGAAATGTTAATATAGTCAGTAAAAAAGAGCAGAAAGAGGAACACATGCTGGCATATGAAGTAAAAGTCAAAAGTTTTATTAATCGCCATCAGTTAATTAAAGAAGGAGAGAAAATTGCTGTTGGAGTGTCAGGGGGACCGGACTCGTTATCGCTGCTTTCTTACTTAGCGGACAGGAGAGAGTCATTAGGCATTGAAATTTTCGCTCTTCATCTCGATCACATGTTTAGAAAGGAAGAGTCTTATAAAGAATTAAAGTTTGTTCAACACTTTTGTGAAGAAAGAAGTATTCCATTTTATGCAGAGAGGATCAATATAGCGAAGGAAATGGAGGAAAACGGCGGGGGATTGCAGGAAGTGTCACGTCGCATCCGCTACGAATTTTTCGAAAGAGGCATGCAAAAGTTTTCGGCTGACAAATTGGCGCTCGCTCATCACGGGGACGACCAAGTGGAAACAATTATGATGCAACTGGCAAAAGGAGCGGGCAGCCGCGGAGGCATTCCTGTTCGAAGGCCTTTTGGAAAAAAGGAAATTATTCGCCCGCTCCTTTCTCTTGATAAAGACATGATTGAGGAGTATTGCAGTTATCATGAGCTGAATCCGCGCCGGGATCCAAGCAATGAGAAATCGGATTATACGCGCAATCGATTTCGCCGTCATCTCCTTCCATTTTTGAAAAAGGAAAACCCCCAGGTTCACGAGCATTTTCAGCGTTTTAGTGAAGAAATGAATGCTGATAACGAACTTTTAGAGGAATTAACGAAAGAGAAAATGAATAATGTATGGGAAAAAGACGGTACTAAATCTTTGATCAAAATTGAGGCTTTCCATGCAATGCCTTTGTCTTTACAAAGAAGAGGGATTCATCTAATATTAAACTATCTTTATAAAGGGAAAACCCCCTTCTCCTTCGTACATATTCAGCAAATTTTACAGCTTTTAAAAGAAGGCAGGCCTTCATGGAATTTGGACTTGCCGCATGGGCTGAAAGTCTGCCGGGAGTATCACCTGTGTGTCTTTAGGTTTAGCACAACAGAAAAGCAGGAATATGCTTTTGAATTGAATGTAGGAGACCGGATTTCCTGGCCGTATGGAGGACAATTTATATTGGCGAGGAATAAGCCGGAAGCAATGGCTGAAACCGAATATATGGTTCTTAACCAAAAGGTGAAACTTCCGCTTTGTGTCCGCACGAGAAAACGAGGAGATAAAATTCAGCCAAAAGGCATGAACGGTTCGAAAAAACTGAAGGATTTATTCATCGATGAAAAAATCGTTCTCTCAAAGCGCGATCAGTGGCCAATTATAACAGATGGCGAGGGAGAACTGCTTTGGGTGCCGGGAATGAAGAAATCCAGGCATGAACAAGCTGGCTCTACTGGCAGCCATTTAACTTTAATTTATATACGCAATCACTTCTAGGAGGCTAACAAATTGTTAAATCAGGATATCGAGAAAGTGCTGATTACAGAAGAAGAAATTCAAGAGAAAATTAAAGGGCTCGGCTTTGAGCTTACAGAAGAGTACAAAGATAAATTCCCCCTTGTTATTGGAGTGCTGAAAGGAGCTATGCCTTTCATGTCTGATTTGCTGAAGCGTGTGGACACTTATTTAGAAATGGACTTCATGGATGTTTCAAGCTATGGCCGCTCCACTACTTCTTCAGGAGAAGTAAAGATTGTGAAGGACCTTGATACGTCGGTTGAAGGAAGAGATATATTAATTATTGAAGACATTATTGACAGCGGGCTGACGCTAAGCTATCTCGTCGAGCTTTTCCGATACAGAAAAGCGAAATCGATTAAAATCGTCACTCTCTTGGATAAACCGACCGGCAGAAAGGCAAAAATCAAAGCTGATATTGTCGGATTCAATGTGCCGGACGCTTTCGTTGTAGGTTACGGACTCGACTTTGCCGAGAAATACCGGAACCTTCCTTATATAGGCATACTGAAGCCTGAAATATATGCGGAAGCGGACAAGGAATAAGAAAGGTTGAGCAGTATATATGAATAGGCCGAACCGCATGTCAAATAGTTGTAATACCAAGATTTTCTATGATAGTATTGAATACAGTATTTTTACCGTGGGAGGAGGTAAGGGATGAGCCGGATTTTTCGATATACCATATTTTATTTATTAGTTTTTCTCGTCATTATTGGAGTTGTCAGTTATTTTAACAACAATAATGAACCAAATAAGAATATAACGTACAACGAATTTGTTTCCCATCTGGAAAAAGATCAGGTGGATACATTTTCACTGCAGCCTGAAAGAGGAGTTTATGAGATTCGCGGTCAGCTCAAGGGTGCAAAAGAAGGAGAGTTTTTCCTTACTTACGTGATGAACAGCGAGAACATGCTGAACCGAATTGACGAAGCAGCAAAAGGTTCGAAAGTAGAGATTCTTCCTGCCAAAGAAACGAGCGGCTGGGTATCTTTCTTCACAACGATTATTCCGTTCTTGATTATTTTCCTTCTGTTCTTCTTCCTGTTGAATCAAGCTCAGGGCGGGGGCAGCCGAGTCATGAATTTCGGAAAAAGCAAAGCCCGTTTGTACAATGATGAAAAGAAAAAAGTCCGCTTCAAAGATGTGGCGGGTGCAGATGAAGAGAAGCAGGAATTAGTTGAAGTCGTTGAATTTTTAAAAGACCCACGCAAATTCTCTGAATTAGGTGCAAGGATTCCTAAAGGTGTTCTTTTAGTAGGTCCTCCAGGTACCGGGAAAACGTTACTTGCGCGAGCAGCAGCAGGTGAAGCGGGCGTTCCGTTCTTTACGATCAGCGGATCTGACTTCGTTGAGATGTTCGTCGGTGTCGGTGCTTCCCGTGTACGTGATTTGTTTGAAAATGCGAAAAAGAACGCACCGTGTATTATCTTTATTGATGAGATTGATGCCGTTGGCCGTCAGCGCGGTGCTGGCCTCGGTGGTGGACATGATGAGCGTGAGCAAACATTGAACCAGCTTTTAGTTGAAATGGATGGATTCAGCGCCAATGAAGGAATTATTATTATCGCTGCTACAAACCGTCCTGATATTTTAGATCCTGCTTTATTGCGCCCAGGCCGTTTTGACCGCCAGATTACGGTTGACCGCCCGGATGTTAATGGGCGTGAAGCAGTGTTGCATGTTCATGCACGCAACAAACCGCTTGATGAAGCAGTGGATTTAAAAGCGATTGCGATGAGAACACCTGGATTTTCAGGTGCAGATCTTGAAAACTTGTTAAATGAAGCAGCGCTTGTAGCTGCCCGTCGTAACAAGAAGAAAATTGATATGCGTGATATTGATGAAGCAACCGACCGGGTTATTGCCGGTCCAGCTAAAAAAAGCCGCGTCATTTCCCAAAAAGAAAGAAAAATTGTCGCTTTCCATGAAGCGGGCCATACAGTGATTGGTCTTGTGCTTGATGAAGCAGAAATGGTTCATAAAGTTACGATCGTTCCACGTGGCCAGGCTGGCGGTTATGCGGTCATGCTGCCGAAAGAAGACCGCTACTTTATGACGAAGCCGGAGCTGCTCGATAAAATCACAGGCTTGCTTGGCGGGCGTGTAGCAGAAGACATTATTTTCGGTGAAGTGTCGACTGGCGCTCACAACGACTTCCAACGCGCAACAGGCATTGCCCGCCGGATGGTGACGGAGTTCGGGATGAGCGATAAGCTTGGACCGCTCCAGTTCGGCCAAACTTCCGGAGGCCAAGTTTTCCTCGGACGCGATTTTAACAATGAACAGAACTATTCAGATGCGATTGCGTATGAAATCGACCTTGAGATTCAAAAAATTATTAAGGGTTGTTATGAACGTGCGAAAGTTATTTTAACTGAAAACCGCGACAAGCTTGAGTTGATCGCAAACACGCTTCTTGACATTGAAACACTGGATGCTGCCCAAATTAAACATCTCGCTGATCATGGCTCATTGCCTGAGCGTAAATATGAATCAGATGAAGAGACAGGAAAGATCAAAATCTCTAAAGACGAGCAAGTAACAGTCAATGTTCAGAAGAAAGAAGAAATTTCTGAAACGAAAGAAATTCAGCTTCCTTTAGAAGAAAAAGCACCAGAGCGGCTTGATCAGGAAGATGATCCAAAAGCTTAACGAGAGACGCCGATAAAAATCGGCGTTTTTTTTCGTTAAAAATGCTTGTTTTCGGGAAGCATGTCATAATGATGTTGCCGCTTTTATGTGATATGATGAATGGCAGCAATAAAAAGTTTAGATGAGTGTGGTGAGAGCTTTGATATTTGTGTTGGATGTAGGGAATACAAATACTGTATTGGGCGTTTATGAAGAGGATGAGTTAAAATTTCACTGGCGGATTGAAACAAGCCGCAATAAAACAGAAGATGAATATGGCATGATGGTCAAAAATCTTTTTCAGCACGTTGGAATTTCTCTTGACCAGATTACGGGCATTATCATTTCTTCGGTCGTGCCGCCTATTATGTTTTCGCTTGAGGAAATGTGCCGAAAGTATTTTCGTGTAAAACCGATGATCGTCGGTCCGGGAATGAAAACCGGATTAAATATTAAATATGAAAACCCACGCGAAGTGGGAGCAGACCGTATTGTCAACGCAGTTGCCGGTATTCACGAATACGGCAGCCCGCTGATTATTGTAGACTTTGGGACAGCTACTACCTATTGCTACATTGATGAAGACGGTCATTACATGGGTGGTGCAATTGCTCCGGGAATCACAATTTCTACGGAAGCCCTTTATTCAAGAGCAGCGAAGCTCCCCCGCATTGAAATCATCAGGCCTGATCATATTGTTGGTAAAAATACGGTGTCCGCGATGCAGGCCGGTATTTTATATGGATACGTCGGTCAAGTGGAAGGGATTGTTAACCGGATGAAGGAACACAGCCAAAAACAGCCGACCGTGATTGCAACAGGGGGGCTTGCACCGTTAATCGGAAAAGAATCCCAAGTTATTGATATAGTTGATCCATTTCTAACACTTAAAGGCTTATGCCTTATTTATAAACGCAACCTTTGATAAGAAAGGAGCTTTTCCATGAAGGATTATCTAGTAAAGGCATTAGCTTTTGATGGTCAAGTTCGTGCGTATGCATCGGACACAACGCAAACAGTGAATGAAGCCCAAAGAAAACATTATACGTGGCCGACAGCCTCTGCTGCACTTGGCCGGACGATGACAGCTGGTGTTATGATGGGCGCGATGATGAAAGGTGAAGAAAAGATCACCATTAAGTTGGAAGGCGGCGGACCGGTCGGAGTCATTCTTGTAGATGCCAATTCAAAAGGAGAAGTGCGGGGATACGTCACAAATCCGCAAACTCATTTTGATTTAAATGAACAAGGCAAACTTGACGTCCGGCGGGCGGTCGGAACAGAAGGGATGCTTACAGTTGTAAAAGACGTCGGACTTCGTGAACATTTCAGCGGCCAGACGCCGATTGTTTCTGGAGAAATCGGAGATGACTTTACGTATTATTTTGCTGCTTCGGAACAGTTGCCATCTTCTGTCGGTGTCGGTGTGCTCGTTAATCCCGACAACTCGATTTTAGCGGCAGGAGGTTTTATTATTCAAATCATGCCGGGAGCGGAAGAAGAAGTCATTTCTCTTATTGAAGAAAAAATTACGAACATGACTCCTATCTCCAAGCTGATTGAAAAAGGGATGACTCCGGAAGAAATTCTTTTTTATATTTTAGGAAAAGAAAATGTAAAGATTCTTGAAACGATGCCAGTCAGCTTTGAATGTACATGTTCAAAAGAACGGTTCGGGGACGCGTTAATTGGTCTTGGCAAAGAAGAGATACAAGCGATGATTGATGAAGATGGACAGGCAGAAGCCCAATGCCATTTTTGCAACGAAAAATATGTTTTTACAAAAGATGAGCTTGAACAAATGAAAGAAGAAGCTAATTCTTCATTAAATTAATAGAGAGAAAACCTGCAAACTTCAAATATTTTGCAGGTTTTTTTGCAATTTAACCGTATATTAAGAAGTAAAACAATTGACTTTTCACAGGAATATTGGTAAATTCTATATAACCAATAAAAATACTCGGTATTGAGGTGGATGAAATGGTACGTGTGGCAAATTCAGTGGCTGAACTAGTCGGCCAGACTCCGATAGTAAAATTAAATAACTTAGTGAATGAGAATAGTGCGGATGTATATTTGAAACTTGAATATATGAATCCAGGAAGCAGTGTAAAAGACAGAATTGCGCTGGCGATGATCCAAGCAGCAGAGGAACAAGGCGGTCTTTCAAAAGGCGGTACAATCATTGAACCGACAAGCGGCAACACAGGGATTGGCCTGGCAATGATAGCAGCAGCAAAAGGTTATCGGGCGATTCTTGTTATGCCGGAAACGATGAGTATGGAACGCCGCAATTTGCTTCGTGCTTATGGGGCAGAACTTGTATTGACGCCGGGCCCTGAAGGAATGAACGGAGCGATTCGTAAGGCAAAAGAACTTGCTGAAGAAAATGGCTACTTTATGCCGCAACAATTTGAAAATGAAGCGAACCCGGAAATTCATCGGAAAACAACGGGAAAAGAAATTGCTGAGCAGATGGACCAGCTCGATGCGTTTATTTCCGGCATTGGTACTGGCGGTACGATCACGGGAGCCGGCGAAGTGTTGAAGCAAAAGTTTCCTGACATTAAAATTTATGCAGTAGAGCCGAAAGATTCCCCTGTTCTTTCCGGCGGGAAACCAGGCCCTCATAAAATTCAAGGAATCGGAGCAGGCTTTGTTCCGAAAGTATTGGATACGAAAATATACGATGAAGTCATTACGATTGAAAACGAAGACGCGTTTGAAACGGCACGCAAAGCTGCGCGTGAAGAAGGAATTTTAGGCGGAATTTCTTCCGGAGCAGCGATCTCTGCTGCATTGCAAGTAGCCGAAAAGCTCGGAAAAGGAAAGAAAGTACTGGCGATCATCCCTAGTAATGGGGAGCGTTATTTAAGTACTCCACTTTACGATTTTGATGGAGAATGAAACAGTTGAAAAAACAGGCTGAGAAAATCAGCCTGTTTTTTTATTTTTGCGCGGTTCAGTCATGTTAAAATAGAAAAGAATGAAAGGTGGAAGGAGTAGAACCATGAACGTTTCAGCAGGACCATACAATCTGGATTTTACGAAAAAGACATATATTATGGGTATTCTAAATACAACGCCGGATTCTTTTTCCGACGGCGGACAATTTGATGAAACAGGTACAGCTATTGATCATGCGCAAAAGATGATTGAGGCGGGAGCCGACATTATTGATATCGGCGGTGAATCAACGCGCCCCGGTTATTCTGCCATCCCGCTGGAAAAAGAGCTGGAACGGGTACTGCCCGTGATTCAAGCAGTGGCTGCACATACAACTGTTCCTATTTCGATCGACACGTATAAAGCTGAAACAGCGCGGCAATCTGTTGAAGCTGGAGCCCACATTATTAACGATATTTGGGGAGCAAAGAAAGATCCCGAAATCGCAGCAGTGGCTGCCGAGAAAAAAGTCCCGATCATTTTAATGCATAATAGAGATAACATGAATTATGAATCTTTCATCCGCGATGTATTGATCGATTTGTATGAAAGCATTGATATTGCTATAAAAGCGGGCGTGCCTGAAAAGCAAATTATTCTTGACCCAGGGATCGGCTTTGCGAAAGATATGGAGCAGCACTTACTAATGCTGCAACATTTAGACAAAGTAGCTGCTCTCGGATTCCCGGTACTGCTAGGTGCTTCCAGAAAAAGAATCGTCGGCCATGTACTCAATTTGCCGGTGGAAGAAAGAATGGAAGGGACAGGAGCTGTCTGCTGTTTCGGTATTGAAAGAGGCTGTCATATTCTCCGTGTCCATGATGTTAAACCAATCAGCCGGATGGCTAAAATGATGGATGCCTTAATAGGAAAAGGGTGAAACGATGGATAAAATCTATGTAACGGGCATGGAGTTTTACGGGTACCACGGTGTTTTTCCAGAAGAAAACCAACTTGGCCAGCGATTCCGGATAGATGCTGTGCTGGAAGTTTCCTTAAAAAAAGCAGGAGAGTCAGACAACTTGGAGGATTCGGTTAACTATGGGGAAGTTTATCAAGTATGCAAAGAATTTGCAGAGCATAAGACGTTCAAGCTAATCGAATCAATTGCTGAACACATTTCCTCTGCGCTTTTAAAAAAGTTCCCTGCAGTATTGGCTTGTACAATAAAAGTAATCAAGCCGAATCCCCCGATTCCCGGTCATTACGATCATGTGGCTGTCGAAATAACGAGGAGAAGGACAGAAGATGAATAATAAAGCTTTTTTATCACTCGGTACGAATATAGAAGATAGGGATGCGAACTTACAACTAGCGCTCCGCTCGCTTCGCTCACATGAGGAAATTAAAATAGAAAAGCTTTCTTCCATTTATGAAACGGACCCTGTCGGCTATACAGATCAAGCTGCTTTTTTAAACATGGCTGTTCAACTGGCCACCTCTCTATCAGCGGAAGCGCTGCTTGAGTTGTGTCTGTCCATCGAACAGCAGCTTGGCCGGATAAGGGAATTCAAATGGGGCCCAAGAATAATAGACCTTGACATTTTATTGTATAATCAAGACAATATTAAATCAGAGAAACTTATTGTTCCACATCCAAGAATGTGCGAACGTGCTTTTGTGCTTATACCTTTAGTAGAGATAGATTCAACTATTTGCTTTCCAGGGACTGATATACCGCTTGAAGACGCACTTTCAAGTGTTCAAGAAAGGAAAGGTGTCCGCCTGTGGAAACAGATCAATGGGGAAGACGAATCCGGGCTTTCAGGAAATTGAAAGGCTTTACCCAGGAAGGACTTGCTCATCAGCTGGGAATATCCGTTTCTGTGCTCGGTGAAGTTGAAAGAGGCAGTCGTGCATTAACTGATGACTTGCTGAAAGACATATCAGAAGCCTTGCACATATCAACTGATGAACTGCGTCCGCCGGATAAAAAAATAGAAAGGGGATGAATATGTTAAAGATCGGAAATATTGAAATGAAAAACCGGGTTGTGCTGGCGCCAATGGCAGGTATTTGTAACTCCGCATTTCGTCTGACGGTAAAAGAATTTGGTGCCGGCCTCGTTTGCGCTGAAATGGTCAGTGACAAAGGAATTGTTTTTCAAAACGAAAAAACGATGGACATGCTCTATATTGATGAAAGAGAAAACCCGCTCAGTCTGCAGATTTTTGGAGGCAAAAGAGAATCTTTAGTACAAGCGGCAAGCTTCGTGGACAAAAACACAAATGCCGATATTATTGATATCAATATGGGCTGCCCGGTGCCGAAGATTACGAAATGTGATGCGGGAGCGAAATGGCTGCTCGATCCGAATAAAATCTATGAAATGGTGTCCGCTGTTACAGAGGCAGTCGATAAACCAGTTACAGTAAAAATGCGCATGGGCTGGGACGAAGACCATATTTATGCTGTAGAAAATGCTCGTGCGGTAGAAAGAGCAGGCGGGCAGGCAGTCGCTCTTCACGGCCGGACTCGTGTACAAATGTATGAGGGCCATGCCAACTGGGACATTATTAAAGAAGTGAAGCAATCAGTCAATATCCCGGTCATCGGCAATGGAGACGTACAAACTCCGCAGGATGCTAAGCGGATGCTCGAGGAAACAGGAGTGGATGGAGTCATGATTGGCCGCGCTGCTCTCGGAAACCCTTGGATGATTTATCGCACAGTGCACTATCTGGAAACAGGTGAATTGATGGAAGAGCCTACAGCACGTGAAAAAATAGATGTTTGTTTATTGCACCTTGATCGCTTAATTGCTTTGAAAAACGAAAATATTGCCGTGCGCGAGATGAGAAAGCATGCTGCTTGGTATTTAAAGGGCATTCGCGGCAACGCCCGTGTACGCAAAGACATCAATTTATGCGATACTAGAGAAGAACTAGTCAACTTGCTGTCCAACTTTGTTCAGGAAGTGGAAGAAAAAGAAGCGGCTGTCCAGGCCGGATAACTTGTAAGGGCGATCATAGAAATAGGAGTGAATGGAATGAGCCACGAAGAATTAAACGACCAGCTGCTGGTCCGAAGAGAAAAAATGCAAACATTAAGAGATAAAGGGCTTGATCCTTTTGGCAAACGCTTCGAACGTACGCACACAGCTCAAAGCATTCTCGCTGAATTCGACCAGCTGTCAAAAGAGGAGCTGGAAGAAAAAGAAGCGGAAGTAAAAATTGCCGGGCGTGTCATGACGAAGCGAGGGAAAGGAAAAGCTGGGTTCGCCCACATTCAAGATTTGACTGGACAAATCCAGATTTACGTCCGTAAAGATGCCGTCGGAGACGAAGCGTATGAAATTTTCAACATGACGGATCTTGGCGACATCATCGGCGTAAGCGGTACAGTTTTCAAAACAAAAGTAGGAGAACTTTCAATTAAAGTCGATCACTTTGAATTTTTAACGAAAGCTTTGCGTCCACTTCCTGATAAGTTCCACGGATTGAAAGATGTTGAACAGCGCTACCGCCAGCGGTACTTAGACTTAATTACAAGTCCGGACAGCCAGCAGACGTTTATCGCCCGCAGCCGCATTATTCAGGCAATGAGACGATATCTAGATGAACAAGGTTATTTAGAAGTAGAAACTCCAATGATGCATTCACTGGCAGGTGGAGCGTCCGCGCGCCCATTTGTCACGCACCATAACGCGCTGGACATGGAACTTTACATGCGTATTGCGATTGAGCTGCATTTAAAACGTTTAATCGTTGGTGGTATGGAAAAAGTGTATGAAATCGGCCGCGTATTCCGCAATGAAGGTGTGTCTACCCGTCATAACCCGGAATTTACAATGATTGAATTGTACGAGGCTTACGCAGATTATCAAGACATCATGCGCTTGACTGAAAACTTAGTAGCCCACATAGCACAAGAAGTACATGGCAGCACAACAGTAACATATGGGGAATACGAAGTTGATTTAAAACCGCAGTGGCGCCGCCTGCATATGGTAGACGCTGTGAAGGAATTTACCGGTGTGGATTTCTGGCAGGAGATGACTGATGAACAAGCCCGTGAACTGGCAAAAGAGCACGGCATTGAATATAAAGAAACAATGCAATATGGCCATATTGTCAATGAGTTTTTCGAGCAAAAAGTGGAAGAAGAGCTTATTCAACCTACTTTCATTTATGGTCACCCAGTTGAAATTTCTCCACTGGCTAAGAAAAACGATAAAGATCCGCGTTTCACAGATCGTTTTGAATTGTTCATTGTCGGCCGTGAACATGCGAATGCATTTACAGAGTTGAACGATCCAATCGATCAGCGCGAACGGTTTGAAGCGCAATTAAAAGAGCGCGAGCAAGGAAACGATGAAGCGCACGAAATGGATGAAGATTTTATAGAAGCATTAGAATATGGTTTGCCGCCAACTGGAGGACTTGGCATTGGGATCGATCGTCTCGTTATGCTGTTAACAAACTCTCCTTCCATTCGCGACGTGCTGCTTTTCCCACTAATGAGACACAAAGAATAGCTTTGATAAGGATCGCCTCGGGCGGTCCTTTGCTGTTTTTATAACGGAAAACAAACACAGAAAATTTGAAATTAATGATTTTATGAATTAGCAGAATTAATTTAGAAAAAGATCTTGCGCACAAGAAGAAGAGATGGTATATTTATATTCGTTGCTAACAACGGACATTAAATTATCAAAAAAGAATTTAAAAAGTTGTTGACACCGAGAGTGAGATTTGTTATATTAAATAGGTCGCAAAAAAACGACTGAGAAACAATTGATCTTTGAAAACTGAACAAAATACATGCCAGTAAGTTAATTCTTATTTTTAAAACATGAGCAAGTCAAACATCTTTTTGGAGAGTTTGATCCTGGCTCAGGACGAACGCTGGCGGCGTGCCTAATACATGCAAGTCGAGCGGACTTGAACTGGAGCTTGCTCCAGTTCAAGTTAGCGGCGGACGGGTGAG
>NZ_WEIO01000014.1 GCF_009183655.1 Bacillus aerolatus | reverse complement strand
TCAATTCTCGTTTCATCGACGTCAATACCAATTACGACACCGCCATTCATCGTCACCGCAAGCGGCTGTGCACCACCCATACCGCCAAGGCCCGCTGTAAGAGTGATCGTGTTCTTGAGCGTGCCGTTGAAATGCTGCTTCGCAAGCTCCGCGAACGTTTCATACGTTCCTTGTACAATTCCTTGAGAACCAATATAAATCCAGCTTCCCGCTGTCATTTGTCCATACATCATCAGGCCTTTTTGATCCAGTTCATGGAATGTATCCCAGTTTGCATAAGCGGGAACAATGTTTGAATTGGCAATTAATGCACGCGGCGCATCCTTATGTGTTTTGAAGACAACGACTGGCTTTCCTGATTGAACGAGCAGCGTTTCATCTTCTTCAAGATTTTTTAACGTTTCCACAATCGCGTCGAAAGATTCCCAGTTACGGGCCGCTTTTCCGATGCCTCCGTAGACGACGAGCTTTTCCGGATGCTCCGCTACTTCAGGATCTAAGTTATTCATCAACATGCGAAGGACGGCTTCTTGCTGCCAGCCTTTTGTATTTAGTTCGGTTCCTCTGTAACGGACAACCTTATTGTTTGTAATCGCCTTCATTTTTTCTACCCCCTCAAGTTGTTATATTCATTTTATAAGGAATAGTAAAAATATTTACTTATTATTTAATGATTATTTTATGTTTAATTTAAAAACAATTTACTTTTTCATATATTATTACGAATAATTTCACTTATTTATCATTTTTAAAAATAAACTTAACTATTTTGTATAACTTTTTGTCATCAGGATAGACAATGTGCATATTTTGGAGTTTCTTTTGTACAAACCGAGCTTGTGAGCACAGAAATTTCGGTATCCTCTTTTTTCAGTAGACTGAAATCGTGAACAAAGACTGCATTTTGAGGATCAACGCGTTGGATTCGTGAACAAAGCTTTCCTGCATTTCTCAAGATCAAAAGGGTTGTCCCATAAGTGTCTTGTTCGTTGCTTTTGAAACACCCCCATTTCGTTGATTCTTCTGCAGAAATCCACCATAGTCGTGCATAAACAGAAACGACCAGTGCATAAACCAGCACTGGTGATTTCATTTTTTATAATCCGGAGCGATAGGCTGACGGTGTATTTGATTCAAACTGTTTGAATTTAGCGTTAAAGTACGTTTGATGAGTATATCCTGCTAATCGAGCCACTTCTTCCAATGATAAATCTGTTTCTTTCAAGAGGCGTTTCGCTTCCCTTAAGCGGACTTGATGTAGTGTATCACGAAACGTTTGTCCCGATTCCGCCGCAAAACGACGGCTGAGCGTACTTTTATTGATTCGGAGCGTCTCGGCACATGCCGCTAGGTTCCACTGAGCATCCCAATAATTAGATTCAATCAATTCCCGTGCTTTCTCAACAAGCGTACGCGGCCCTTCTTTTAATGATCCATGATCTTGCAACAGCAGGCGGTCGATAAATAAAAGTAATTCGTTGATGATTTGATAGATCACGGGCAGATGGACAATTTGTTGAAACACTTCATGATAGACAGCTTCCAATGAAGCACTTTGAAGTTCATATGACTTCATATGCCTGCGGACTTGCGCCAAAACACTCGTCAGGCGGATCCGCACAATTTCCGGGTCAGGATAAGGCTTTTCGTATGTCAAGAATTCTTGTTCAACCCAATCGCGAATAGCCTTCGTATCCCGCTTTTCAAGCATTTCAATCCATTGCCGCTGTTCTAAAGGTGTTAAAAAGGGATCCATTTCCCGCGGTGACATGCCTTCATTTTCTGCCAAAATAATATCATAGCCCTCGAAAAAAACTTGCCGAGTTAATCGCCGTGTCTGCTTATATGTTGTTTTAATTGAATCATCGGATGACGCTGTCTTGATCACAATAGCAAGCGGTTCATCCATCCGCTCTTTCCAACGGGCCAAAAAAGCTTGATATTCTTCTTTAAATACGTCGGCTTCTTTCGGTTCTTGAACACTCAGAATAAAATCAGATAAGGCAAATATTTGATTTCTCCCGGTAAATGGATATCGCTGCAATTCATCATATACTAATGGCAGCGTCATAGAATGAGGGGTTAAAAAGGCGGCCATCGCTATCGGGCTTTCATGCGCGCGCTCTGTCAAAAAAAGATCCGGATAATGAATCGCGAACGAATCTGCTTCTTCTAATATTTTATTTGTAAAGTAACTTGGAGCGTTCCGCAGCTGGTAACGCAATTGTTGTATATGCTTAATTACATCAGTCGGAGAAAAAGGGCGAAATAAAACGTCTTCCGCACGGAAACGCAGCGCCCGGTAAGCTGTCTGAAAAATCCGCTCAGATGAAATCCCTAACCAGCGGATCCCCTTCTGTCGCAGCGATTCGCCAAAATGTTCATTTTCAGCCCTCCATCCATCCATATCTAAAATAACAAATGGAGGCTGCTGCTTCTCGATACTTGGTTCAAACTGTTCAATCGTCTCCCACAAAATCAGCCGAATCCCGCTCAGATGTGATTCGATCATCCACCGAATCCCTTGAGCCTCTAACTCATCTTTTGCTACTAAATGAATTTCCATATGCTAACCCTTCCCCATTTTTGCCGTTTCTTTTATGATAGCAAATATCTTCAACATTTCATTGATAAAATTGATCGGTGACAATAAAGCCCTTTAATTTTGTTCTTATAAATATACATAACACCGTCCAATTATTCGGACGGTGTTTATTGTTTAATTTTCTAGATACCGATATAAAGTTGATTTGCTAATGCCTGTTTCATTTTTCATTTCATTCAAACTGTATTTTTTACTTTCATACATAATAATGGCACGTTGGACATTTTCATCTGGTTTTCTTGGCCGTCCTGTAGTGATGCCTTTTTGTTTTGCTTTGTGCAGCCCTTTTTTAGTTTTTTCGCTAATGACATCGCTTTGGAATTCAACAAGGTGCTTCACAATATCACTAAATTGATATCCTTGTGTGTTGCTTGTATCAATCCCCTCTTTAATCGATTGAATACAAGCTCCTTTGGCTTCGATTGATTCTAAAAGCTCGACTAAATGGCGTGTTGAATCTGCCAGTGCAAAAAGTTGTGTGACAATTATTTTATCACCTTGTTTGAGGTTATCAATCATGCTTTTAAGCTGCGTTCTTTTTTTTGCTGACGAATGTTCCTCCGCGATAACTTTTTTGCAATTTAATTCTGTTAGACTTTTTAATTGGATATCACAACTTTGATCCTCATGATAAGGTCTCATATAGCCTATTAACATATAGACTCCCCTAACTATAAAGAAGTTTTCCCTTATCATAACATAAATTTTTAGTTAAAATAGTTTCAAAAAGATTCCATTTTGGGACGAAAGGTCAATGATTGGACAATCTGTCATTAATGTTAAATCAGGAGGCCGCGGCCGCTTATCTACCCTGACTGCAGGACTATTTTTAATGTTTTTAATTATTGCATTAGGCGATTTAGTCGTACAAATTCCCATGCCTGTTCTCGTAGGGATCATGATCATGGTGTCGATTGGTACGTTTGACTGGTCATCGTTCTCTTATTTAAGAAAAGCACCAAAAAGTGATGCGGCCGTTATGTTGGTAACAGTTATCATCGTTGTAGCCACGCATGACTTATCAAAAGGAGTCATTGCAGGTGTCATTTTAAGTGCCATCTTCTTTGTAGCCAAAATTTCAAGGATTAAGGTAGAAAGACGACAAGAAAATGAAAGTACGATCTTTGAAGTAGAAGGCCAATTATTTTTTGCATCTGTAGAAGATTTTGTAGAATCATTTGATTTTGCTGTTGAAAACAAAAATATTATCATTGATTTTTCTAATGCACATATTTGGGATGATTCAGCTGTAGGAGCTGTTGATAAAGCAGTCATTAAATACCGCGAGAACAATAACACAGTGACCATTAAAGGTTTAAATTCATCCAGTAAAAAAATCGTGGATAAACTAGCCGTATATAATAATTCAAATGCTAAATTAATCTCACATTAACCTACTATCAATGATCGGCCACGGCAGCGGGGCTCTGTTAAAAGACGGCATGTTTCATCGCCCAACTCCAAAAGGGATAGGGAAATTCACATCGATGCGAATTTTCCTATCCCTCTTTGTGAATTAAAATCTAGAACTGGCTGCAACTTTCATCCAGATATTTCTTTCATCCGCTCCGTTATTTCCATGAACCATTCTTTTTGATTTAAATCCACCGTCAGTTTGGCCAAATCCAGAAGCTCCCCCACTGTTAGATAATCGCCCATAAGTACTAACTGGTGGTAGCTGTATCTATGTTCCCCAATCGGCTTTCCGCCTTTAATGACGAATACGGTTGCCCCCTGATAGCTCGCCTCTAGAACGAATCCAATGGCATTCCTATTTTTGACCTCCACCCAAACCCCTACTTTATACATGTTAATGCCCCCATATCCCGCCTTTGCGGGGTTTGATTTTCCCGTCCATTTCCCGCGACACGATGAGCAGCACAATTTTAAACCCTCGTCTTTTATAATATTCAGCTGTTTCTTCCAATGACAATTTGTATGATAAAATACCGTTTTAATTCGGTGCGCTTAATCCTCCTTAAAAAGAATGGAACTGTTGGATGTGTGACATATTAAAGCAGAATAAATTAGTTAGATGAAAACACGTAAAAGAGGACAGAATTCATTTAATTTCACATGATATAAAACAAATAATGGCTTATGGGTATTATGGCGAAAGGTAATTTAAAATATTTTGCCTGCTATTATTTTATTGTTGGCACTTTGTTACTCCTCTTTTCATCAAGTTTATAATGAGTTAACCATTAGCGGAGCTGCTCTACCTTATAGTTATTTCCATTTATTGTGATAAGTATTGCACAGTTTCTTTATCAGAAGCGGTCGGTAAATGATACTGTTGTTGATATGCCTCTGAACCTTTCCCTGTGATAAACACCCAATCTCCTTCATCAACCTGATCCCAGGCACATTTTATCGCCATAGTTCGATCAGGTATGACGAAACCTTTTTGTTGAAGATTTAACTTATGAAGGTCTTTCTCCATATCTTCATAAGAGATCCCATTTAAGTCATCTAAAGTGAGAATACTGGCATCACTCATTTCTTGAGAAATACTAACCATTTCTCTTCGTTTCTCCGTATCCCTATTCCCTCTAAATCCAAATATGTGAAAAATGCGTTCGGCTCCCTTTTCTTTTGCTGTTTGCAGGCAGTGATAGAGAGCATCAGGAGTATGTGCATAATCAATTACGATAGTAGCTCCTTTAGGGTGCTGCATGACTTCAAATCTCCCGGGAACGCCTCGTAGTTTTTCTAACGCATGAATAATTTTACTGCTTTCAAGACCAAGCTCTCGACCAGTTAAATAAGCCATAGAGGCATTAAATATATTGTGCTTTCCTAAAATATTCAGCTTTAATCGAACGCTCTTATTTTGCTCAAGCACCACTGCAGAGTTAATTTCTTCTGAAATAAATTTGTCGATTCGTAAATCACAGTATCTCTCCTCTCCTAATGTATATATGTTGCAGCCGTTTAGTTTCAGTCGATCTGCCAGTTTCATTCCCCAGCTGTTGTAGTGATTAATAATTGCTTTTCCGTCTGGTTTTAATTGATCGAATAAACTTGCCTTAACCGAAAAGTACTCTTCCATATCACGATGATAATCGAGATGATCATGATCCAAATTTGTAAATAAACAGTAATCAAATTCCATACCTCCCACTCGATATTGTGATAGCCCATGGGAAGAAACCTCGATTATAATAATTTCATCTTTACTCAATGCAAGCTGCCTCTGCAGTTCAAGAGCGCCCAGAGTTGTATTTACGGCAGGCGAAACTTGTCCATTGACAATGTTCATTACAGAACCGAATAAAGAACAGGTCCGGCCGGATGACTCCAGAATATGTTTGAGCATAAAAGAAGTAGTCGTCTTGCCATTTGTCCCTGTAATGCCAACAATAATCCGTTTTTTTGAGGGGGTTTCATAAAACTGACAGGCCATTTTTGCAAGGGCGAAACGGCTGTTGGATACTCGAATATAGGGTACAGTTAATCCCTTTAAATCTTTCTCCCCCACTACCACACTGGCTCCAGCTTTAATGGCATCTTCGATAAACGCATGACCGTCCACACTATAACCAGGAATCGCTACAAATAATTCATTTGGACGTACAGAAGAAGAATTAGTTGAGATTCCTTCAATGTCGATATGATGGATGGATTCATTTGCGTTATTTGTAATATTCATCAACAGTGTATTCAACTTCATATTCAGCTTCACTCCTAGTGATAGAATCATACCTAATTTATGTTTAGAACATTTTTGAAAATTGTTATTTAAAAATCTTATATGTATCGTTATAGGTTATATTTTGTTACCTAATCTTGAAGTAAGTATGGAAAGTGAAAATGAATTGACACTTTCTTCTTTCTACTCAAACAGCTAATCAGCTTCGTTAATAGTTGTAGTTTACGTACCAAGGACATTTTCTAGTCATTACCGGTTATGATGGAGACTTTGTTTTCTTTAATGAACCCTTAATAGGCAAAAAAGACAAAAAAGCACCCAGACAAGAGTTCATTAATGTCCGGGTACAGATAGGAAGATAAGCAATCACTTACTTAGAAGTTTGACATGTAATATCCTGAGAATGACAGCAGAATTAAAAATCCTATATTAAAATTTTAATATAGGATTTTTGATCAAACTTTATTTTTAAAAATACACATTGAAACTTTTCTAAACTCTAATGCGTATCATATTCCTTTTCATTTTTTAAAACCTTATCCAAGGCTTGCCAGGTCATTAATGCACAATTATGTCTTGCTTTTAACTCATGCACTCCTTGCAGAGATAAGCTGTCCCCTAAATCAATTCTATCCGGCAGCTCTCCATGTCGGATTAACCGTTCTAATGCTTTCCTAAACGCGGCAATTTCTTTTAATGATTTGTTCTTAATAAGCTCTGTCATCATGGAGGCAGATGCCATACTAATGCTGCATCCTTCACCTAGAAAGGCTGCTTTTTTCACCTGACTTTGTTCAAGTTCAATAAATAAAGTCATTACATCTCCGCATGTAGGGTTTTTATAATGTATCTTTTTTACATTTTCCCCCTTCACTTCCTTGAAGTTTCTCTTGTGCTTATAATGGTCTAAGATCACTTGCCGATACAGGTTATCAAGCATGGTAAAGGCGTCCTCCTTTCATTGCGAATATAAAAATCAACTTAAATTTCATGCCAGCTTATCGTCAATAAAATCGTTTATCGGCCCGTCAGCCTACTTAGTGATCCTGTCTTACAAAGTAGGCTGCGGATTGGCTATGCAATTGTTAAATTGCTGTTCCAATTCTTCTTTGTTTAAGTTTTTTCCAATAAAAACGAGTTCACTTAACCTTGTTTCATTCTCTTTCCATTTCCGATCAGGCCGCCCTGAAAATAGCATATGAATGCCTTGAAACACTAATCGTTCCTGTATCCCTTGAATATGAAGAATTCCTTTATATCGCAACAAGTCTTCTCCTTTCTCTTGAATAAGGTAACTCATCCATTGTTCGACCTTATTCATATCAAGAGGCTTTTCTTCCCGGAAAGCAATCGATGACACGTGATCATCATGATGGTGATGATGATGATCGTCTAAAAAGTGAGGATCAATTTCTAGCTTTCGATTGACGTCAAACGTGTGAATCCCTAAAATATCTCGTAAGTTTATATTACAATTTTGAGCATGCATTCTTTTAGCTGCAGGATTCATCTTGATAATTCTTCTCTCCAAGACACTCAAGTCATCATCAGATACTAAATCCGTTTTATTTAAAATGATCACATCAGCGAAAGCTATTTGCTCTTGTGCTTCATCATGACTATCTAGATGCTTTGTGACATGCTTGCTGTCTACTACGGTGACAATGCTATCCACTTCAAACTTTTCGCACAGCATCTCTTCCATAAAAAAGGTTTGAGCCACTGGCGCCGGGTCTGCTAAACCGGTTGTTTCGATCAAAACTCGATCGAACCTCACTTTCCCTTCTTCCATTGAAAAGACAAGAGTTCGCAGGATGCGAATCAAATCTCCACGAACTGTACAACAAATACAGCCATTGTTCATTTCCAAAATTTCTTCATCGGCACCAACGACCAGCTGATTGTCTATTCCAACTTCTCCGTATTCATTGACAATGACAGCTGTCTTCTGATTATGCTTTTCTGTGAGTATTCGGTTTAATAGTGTTGTTTTTCCCGCCCCTAAATAGCCAGTCAGAATGGTAACAGGAATTTTATTTGATTTTATAGAAGCCACCTTTTTCTTCCTCCATTCAAAGTGTTTTTGATACTTTTCTTACTTTTTCTTTGTCTTTTCTTACTCCAACGACAACTCCGTCTTCCCTTTCAAAGCCTTGGCCATTAAATGAATGACTTACTTTACCTGTATAATCTTTATCGACTAAAAGAGAATCAACGAACAAGGAGGCATCTTCCGGATGTAAATCTTTATACCATTCCCCTCTCGGATAGGCGATTACCACACATTTATCTTGGCATCTCCCATTACAGCGTGTGCGGGTTGTATGGATCGTGTCATCCAACCCCCGGGCGGCAATTTCTTTACGGATCACTTGAGTCAGTTCCTCTGCCCCCGCCTTATTGCAGCTGCTGCCATTGCAAATAAGAACGTGATGCTGAGTATTGCTTAAGTCCCATGTGGCCATATTTTTTACTCCTCCCACAAATCGAAATGATTACGATTTAAAATTTATGATTGTTTTTTGTTTCCTACATTTATACTCACTTTTGCCTGCGTGACTTATCGGTTAATGAATGTGCGCAGCAGAGGTAAAGTTCAAAGCATCTTCTCTTTCACCAACTTGACTTTTTGACACCTGGCACTTGCCCTTTATGAGCGAACTCCCTAAACGCAATTCTAGACATCTTAAACTTTCTTAAATACCCTCTCGGTCTTCCTGTAACCTCGCAACGGTTGTGTAGACGTACAGGGGATGAATCCCTCGGCAACTTTCGCAAGGCTTCATAGTCGCCTTTCGCTTTTAACTCTTTTCTCAGTTCAGCATATTTTTGGACCATTTCCTGACGCTTCTTCTCTTTTGCTATCTTTGATTTCTTTGCCAAAGCACTTCATCCTTTCTCTTTTTAAAATTTGTCTCTTACTAAAACGTAATCATTACGATTTATGTGATATATTGTAACTTATGTTTAAACTATGCGCAAATGTCAAAGGCGGAGAAAATGCGGTTTAAAGTAAATGTGGGTCAGAAATGCTTTCTTGCTGCAAATTAGTTAATGTAGCCTGCAGTCTGCTATGATCTAAACCATCTCCGATAAACACGAGTGTACTTTTCACCTTTATTTTTATTTTTATATACATAGGCATGCCATAAGCATATTGAAAAAGAAACGTTTCTTTTTCTCCTGTAAAACGGACATACCCTTTAATACGATAAATAGTGTCAGGCATTGTTGCTAAGAAATCTTCAAATAATTGCTTATCAACAGGCTGCGAAAACGTATGCACGTATGCCTTCATATGCAGATGTTCGATGGCATGTGCTTTCTCATGCTCCTCTTGTTCCTTTCTACAGGCATGCTGGATGACTCCTAAACTGATGTTTGCAAACTTTGTAGGAACAAGCTTGCCCCTACGATTAATAGATCGCAATTCACTTTCAATCTCTCTTTGTTTTTCCTCTGAAATTTGATCAATTTTATTCATTAAAATGGTATCCGCATGCTTTACTTGTTCCTTAATGAGTTTTCGAAGTGGAATCTTTAAGGTATGACGATCCATCCAGCGGTTAGCATCTAAAATAGTGATAATCGATTGAACTCTTATCTTTTCCGCAAAAAGAGGGGATAAACAAGCATCTAAAACTTCAACTGGGTGGGCTGCACCCGTCGTCTCAATATAAACAACATCTAGCTCATACTGATTAATGAGTTCATTTAATTTGACTTCAAGCTGATTAGATAAAGTGCAACAAACACAACCATTTAGCAGTTCTTTCAAAGGGACGCCTTCTGAAACAGCATCGGAATCAATAGAAACAGGTCCCATTTCATTCATAATAACAGCTACTTTCCTCCCCCTTTCTTGTTCTTCTTTCAAAATCTGTTGTAGTAAAGTAGTTTTTCCAGCACCTAAAAAGCCGGATAAAATATAAACCTCCACGCTTTTCATCTATGATCATCCTTTCTCTTGTTTAATACTCTGTTACACAAAACTCTTTCCTTTTGTGGATTCAAGAATTAGTTATATCACTAATACAAATTTAAACAAAACGAAATGATTACGATTTATAATACATGTTTTTTTGAACTTGCGATACATTTTTTTAATCGCCACACATTTTTTGAATGGCTGGCGACAGAGTACGCAACAATATTGAATTGTGATTATATAAAAAAATAGAATTTGAAGAATAAAAAAACAGAAATGCATTTTATACACATCTCTGCTCTTCTCTTGCGAAATGGCAAAAGATCAAAGGCTTGTTTTGCCACTATATCTGTGTCTATGAGGATTAGCCCCATTAATAGTGGTCATTCCACTAAATTCGTGATAATGGCCACCGCCGGGCAAATAAATGGCGGGACCAGTTGTGCCGTATATTTGATGATGATGTCTATTATCGATAGAAGTAAAAGTAAAGTACTTATGACTATGCTGAACTCCGCTTGGCGCAGGTTCAGTAGTTCCTGCATATCTATGTCTATGTCCATCATCATATGAGGTAACTCCTTTAAATTCATGGACATGGACGGGCCGCCCATCCCATGAGGTTATATAAAGGTGATGAGAATGCGCAGGATCTGAATCATTTGAATGCAACATGAATCCGGTTAAAGGTATTTCCATTAACAAAACTCCTTTTCTCTTTTCTAATACTATATGGGAGGGAAGAAAAAAGGTTATGTTCTTATCATAATAACTTCATCATATGATTGTGGTATTTTTATGAACCTTTCTTAATAAAGTTTTAAGAGTTGTCTTTTATTTATCAAGGAGGGGCTTGTTATGAAAGGGAACAAAAATTCCAATAAAGAAGTGGCAAGCGAAATGTTTGTTGCACGGTCATTAGATGAAACCCGTTTTTGGTCGAGGATAATGAAGGAACATTCGTTATTTCTTAGGCTAGGGTTCAGATGTGAGGATACACAGTTAATAGCGGAAGCTAATCAATTTTATCATTTGTTTGAACAAATTGAACGACGAGCTCATTCATTTACAAATCAAACGGATCCTGAACAAATCAGAAGATTTAATTCGGAAGTCCAACAAGCTGCCACTCATATATTTGCATTCAAGCGGAAAGTATTAGGATTAATACTCACTTGTCAATTGCCGGGTGCAAATAACTTCCCTCTTTTAGTTGATCATGTAAGCAGGGAAGCCAATTATTTTAGAAATCGATTAATTGAATTAAACGAAGGAAAACTGAAACCACTTGCTGATGCTATTATTAAAGAGAATGTTTTCTTCTTAAGAATCATGGCTGATCATGCCAAATTTATCGGACATCTCCTTGATCCATCGGAAAGAAAGCTTGTAGATATGGCCCGAAACTTTAGCAATGATTTTGATGAATTGGTTTTTCAAGCTAGAGACTTAGAGGGGATGAAACCACACTCCCAGACAGTTCCCCTTTTGGATCAGTTTCTTGATCAAAATCGCGTATCTGTCGCATCTCTTCGGGATTTTAAGAAGACCGCTCGGGATTTAATTGAGGAATGTAAAATTAAAAGCATTATCCATCCTCTGCTGGCAGACCATGTTTTCCGTGAAGCCGATAGATTCCTTACAATTATTGATATGTTCGAAGCCCATCTTACGGGGGCAACACCCCATTCAAAATAACAAAGTTTTATTCCACTAAAGAGGATATTCCAAAAGTCTTACTTTGGGAATATCCTCTTTTTCAGTAGACGGAAATGGGGAACAAAGCTATCAAAGTGATGAACAACACGATGGATTCGTGAACAAAGCTTTCCTGCATTTCTCAAGACAAAGGAAGACTGTTCCAAAAGTCAGGCTTTTGGAACGGTCTCTTAGATCAACCGTTAATAACCGGAATCCTCTGAAGTAAGATTGTCCAGTATATTATAATCGTACTGCTGTAAAGGTTTTTCTGCCGGGCCTTCAATCACTTCTCCGGTATAGGAAAATCTGGAGCCGTGGCACGGGCAATCCCAGGATCGGTCGCCACTGTTCCACTCAACTTCACATCCTACGTGAGTGCACGTTGTATCTACAATATGCAGTTTTCCTTCTTCATCTTTATAGGCACCTTTTCTATGCCCTTTGACGTTAATAACTGCACCTTCCCCAATAGATAATTCCTCGGCACTTTTATCAGGCATTTCTAGTTTTCCTTTAATTAAATGGCCGACAACATCAGCGTTCTCAACTAAGAAGTTTTTCAGACTTGGATCCGCGTAGAATCGAGACGGTGTATATAAACTTTGATAGGCGTTCTTTTTTCCCAAAATCATATCCCGAAATAGCAGAGCCGCAGCAGTACTGTTAGTCATCCCCCATTTCCTGTAACCAGTAGCGATCAAGATATTCGGTTGGCCGGATGTTATTTCTCCAACATAAGGGATTTTATCCAGTGTGACTAGGTCTTGAGCTGACCAGCGGTACATAATGTTGTCAAGTCCAAAAACTTGTTCACCAAAAGTCTCTAAAGCTTTGTAATGTTCCATCGTGTCTTTTCCTTGACCTGTCTTATGACCTTCACCTGCAATAAGTACCATTTCCTCACCGTTAATTGTTGTAGAACGGAGAGAACGTGTTGGCTGATCAGCACTAATATACATTCCGCCCGGAAAAGGTTTTTTTGTTTTAGCGGCTACGATGTATGAACGATCTGCGTACAGCCTTGTAGAATAAAAACCTAATCCTTCATAAAACGGAAAGTGTGAGCAGGAAAGAACATAATTGCCGGCAGCACGTGGACCCTCGCGAGTAAGAACCGTTGGCTGCTCTCCCGTTTCAATATTTACCCCTGTCGTGTTCTCAAAGATAAGCCCCCCTTTTTCCGTAATAATTTTGATTAAGTGAGTTAAGTATTTAATTGGATGAAACTGTGCCTGATTTTTCATGACGAGTGCGTTTTGTATGTCTATATCGAAAGGAATGCTATTAACGAGTCCGCCGTTAATACCGAGCTTTTCGTAAGCATCAGCTTCTTTTTTAAGTTTGCTTGCGTATTGATCAGTGGTGGCATATATATAAGCGTCTTGCTCGCTAAAGTCACAATTGATTTGATGTTCGTCCACGGTTTTTTTAATAAAGCTAAGAGCGTCCGTATTTGCTTCGTAATATAATCTTGCCTTGCTTCTTCCGAAATTCTGAATGAATTCATCGTATATTACATCATGCTGGGCAGTAACTTTTGCAGTCGTATGTCCTGTTGTGCCGTTCAACAATTTTCCCGCCTCTAAAATGGCGACCTTCAAGCCTTCATTTACTAAAAGGTAAGCAGAAGTGATTCCAGTCATGCCACCTCCAACAATAACAACATCTACTTGAATGTCTTTCTCTAAACGAGGAAATTCCGGCAAATCAATAAAGTCTCTCCAATATGGCTCAGGAACTTGCGGCAATTTTTTGCCCGTATGATCGTTGTGAGTCAAAATAAATCCTCCATTCGCTATTTTTGATAATATCAGGATTGCCATTCACGAGAGAACTATACTTGACACATCGCTAGCGGGGTTACCGGGGTTAACTGCAAAACAATTTGAAAAGTATGTATTATTCCAATACTTGCGCATGAATAAAAGTCCTTTTTATTTTATTAGCGGATGACGTGCACATTTCGAAGGTTTTCGTGCATAATTCGGATGGGGGCGTGCAGAAACCCGTGGAACTCGCGCACAATGCCCGGCGGTCGGTGCATAATTCGGCGGTTCCTGTGCAGAAAACCATAATCGCCGTGCATAAATTCCAATAAAAAATGCACAATGTAGCACCGCGTCGCTCTATTTAAGAAAGAGGCTGCCCAAAAGTCGGTAAATAACAGACTTTTCGGACAGCCCCTTCTTATGTTTACTGTATAGTTGTGCCTGTTGTTGATTGGGTATTTTGGCTAGTCATTCCCTGATTACTAATATTGGATAACTGAGGGATCATATTTTGAAGTTGCCCGCCTTTCCCTGTCATCATACTGTAAGCAGCAGCCCCAATCCCTATTGAAGCAATGATAGGCAATACTTGAATGTTATTTTTCAATTTAAGTTCACCTACTTTTAATGGATTGCTCCTCTGAGCATCTATAGGATATGTCTTTTCTTTTTGAAACAATCAAGTATTTTTTGACAAGGAAATACTTACATCGGGCAAAGAGTAATATTGCTTTCCTATTCCTCTCAATCGATGAATAAAAAAAGCTAAAAGTTGCATTATAGGATAAAGCTTTTAAGTAAACATTATTACTGTTACAAATCAAAAGGAGGTCATTATTATGAACAAACAACGAGCCCAAGAGATCGCCGCTTCACCAGTTATGGCGGATGTCACTTACAATGAAGCGCCAATCTATATTCAAAATGTGGATGAGAGTAATGAAACAGCTAGAATTTACCCCCTTGATGAACCACAGAATGAACAAGATGTTCCTTTATCTAACTTAAAAGAACATTAATTCCACAAGTATTTCTACACTAAATATTAGCGCCGCGGGGCTGCCCAAAAGTCTGTTACTCACCGGTTTTTGGGCAGCTCCCTTTCTTAACAAATACAACAGCGCAGTGCCATATATTATGCACCTTGAAAAGTTACACCTTCACAAAATACCTCCTAAAATCAAAATATTTCACATGCACCCTTTGCTAGTTTTAAGTAATTTCGTTAATAAGCAATAAAGTTGTTTAAATCAACTAGAAAGAGGAATATTTAATTTAGATAAAATCAATGGAGGTATGGACGATGAAGAAAATGTATACCCTTGCCGCTTTGACAGCAATCTCTTTAACTGTTGCGGGCTGCGGAAATGCTGAAGAGGACCAAGCAGTGGAAAGTCAAGCACAAAATCAGGAGATAGAAAACAAACCGGTTGAAATTCCAGAACAAAACCAAGAGGCAGAAAATAAATCTGTTAATAGTAGTGAAAGCAATGTAAATGATTCGAATCAAAACATTGATGCGAGTAGTCAGGAAAACATGCGCAAAAAAATAAATGAACTTAATTATACCGATTTCGAATTGAAAGTCGAATATAATGAGCAAAAAGAATATGAAGTGGAATTAGAGCAGCATAAACATGATCAATCCGTTACAGCAGAAATAGAAGACTCACTAAACGGAGTAAATAAAAGAGGAGTAGATGCATTTAATGACATTTATCCAAAGGTGAAGCAGCTGACAATTAATCAACAGACAAGTAAAAATGACGCTATTAAGGAAGTGTTAAACGTATTTGGCCTTTCACCAGACTATGCAGAATTCGAATTAGACTTAACATTTAAAGATGGAACAAAGATAGAACTTGAAGACAAAAAATAATCGTTTTATAAAATCCGCCTCTCATTCCTTCAAAATGAGAGGCGTTTCGTTTTATCAATTTTCGGCATCGGAATGATTGTTCCATATAAAAATGAAAACTTGAATGAATCTTATATTTTTTTTATTTTGATTGTGTCTTATAATAGATATCTAAATTGAAGAAGATTTTTAGGATAATATTTCATTCTTTTACGATCTTCTAGAAAAAAGGTGAGTAGATGCAAAATAAGCCGAGCGAGAAAAAATTTGGGGTCTTGGCTGGGATGGGCGCCTATCTTATATGGGGGTGTCTGCCTTTATATTGGAAATTAGCCGGTGATGTTCCTGATATAGAAATACTGGCCTATCGAATTATTTGGTCATTTGTGTTTATGATTATTCTCATTATCAGTTTCGGCAAAAGGAAAGAAGTTATAAGTGAAATCCGCGAGGTACTACATAAGCCCAAAACAACGATTGCTGTTACAATGGCAACCATTTTAATAACAATAAACTGGTTTATTTTTATCTTTGCAGTAAACAGTAATAATGTATTAGCAGCAAGTCTTGGTTATTATATTAACCCAATGGTAAACGTTTTATTTGCTACGCTCTTCTTGAAAGAAAAACTGAACAATGGCGAAGTTTTAGCAGTCGTAACAGCAACGACTGGTGTCATCATACTTGCCTGGAGTCACGGAGCTGTCCCTTGGGCCGCTATTAGTATGGCGGTAACTTTCAGTTTATATGGCCTTATAAAAAAAGTTATTCATGTAAATACTTGGACTGGCTTGACACTTGAAACGATGTTAATTACACCTCTTGCGCTAATTTATCTATTATTCTTTGCAGCACATGATCTTATGTCCTACAACTTAAATATAAATCTAGTATTAATCGGTACCGGGGTGGCAACAGCAATTCCCCTGCTTCTTTTCGCCGTTTCCACAAAGAGGATTCCTTATACAATGCTTGGCTTCCTCCAATATATAGCACCGACAATCATGCTGGTAATTGCTGTATTAGTCTTTAACGAAACATTCAACAATACCCAGTTAGTTTCTTTCATTTTTATCTGGACAGCCCTAATTATTTTTACAGTATCAAACATCTTTCTACCTGCAAAGGTAAAGAAAACTGTCCGAATAAAATAAGTATGGTTATATCTATACCTTATTTCTCTTCATTGTTAGTAAAACAAAGTACGTATGGGAAAAACCCGTGTTCTTTTTGAAAACTTTGCAAGTCAATGTTAACTAAAGTTGTTTCATTTATGAAATGGATTCAATTAGTGTAGGATAGACATTAATTGAATCCATTTTTTATTGAAGAAGTACTTCGTCTTGAAGCCTACGCCAAAAGTTTAAACGTCAAAATCCCCGATCCGACCGGGCAGCTGGATCAGCTGTTTAGAGATGCACTGGAGGAAGTTTGGAATTAATCTGCCTTCACAGTTCGGGACTCTCCCCTATAGACTGCATCCGTGCTGAACGCACATCAAAAAGTCCCTAGAAATCAACCTTGGGACTTTTTGATGAGGCTGCCTCAAAAGTCGGTACTAAAAAGCTTTTTGGGACGGTCCCCCTTTAAATAAATAAAGGCATTATGCACAGGTCATTAGCATTTATGCGCAGCTAACTCTTCAGCATCTACATTATATGCCTCTTGGAAAACTTCTGGTGGTGTTAAACGCAATACATTTGATCCTTTGCATTTTCGGGTTGATCATTGTTGAAAAAAAGATGCATATGCACCTTTTCAGATTTTGCTGTAATCCAGTGCCACCACCCCATTGGAATAAACACAATATCGCCTGCTTCCTTCAAATGATAAGTCTGGAGTTGAGCAGTATCAGGGTTGAGAATAGCAACAATCGCTTCTCCTGATATAATAATATCTAGCTCCCAAGCATTAGGATGCCAATGTGGTTCCCTAATATGCCCTTTTGTGAGATGTAAATCAACTACTGCACCACCTACCATAGCTGGCACTTGTGTAGATGTAACTTCGTATGCAATGTTCCCCTTATTTTTTTCAAAAAGAATATTGTTCTTAATATTAAAGTGAAGATTTGGAGTTCCAGAACTTTTTTTAAGATTCTTATTATCTGGAATATAACCTGAATTAGACATCTATATTGCCTGCCTTTCCTCTTAATGCATAAATTTAATACTCAGATATATTATGCATGTGAAGGGGATTAGTGTTTAATGCAATTTGATGTACTCTTCTAATTGTTTAAATAAAAAATATGTCTTAAAGTTAGTTATTTTATTTTTGTACTATCACGACTTACCATTATTTAATGCAGTTAAATTAAACTCAATTTATCAAGCAGGTGCTTTAAGGTCCATTCTTGCTTCAAAACGTCCCATTTTCTTCTCAAGTTTTGAAAAGATGATTTCACATACTAAGCAAATAACCCAATAGATAATAGATGCGACTAAATACATTTCTAAGAAGCGGTACCCATCGTTGGCAATAATTTTAGAAATTGCTAAAATTTCTACTACTTTTACCGCAAAGGCTAAAGATGTCGCTTTAATTAAGTTGATAAACAGATTTCCTAAATTCGGCAAGGCGATAACAATCGCTTGGGGCAGAATGATTCTATATAATCCTTGTGCGGTTGTCATCCCGACTGAGTAAGCCGCTTCCATCTGCCCGGCGCTTGTCGCATTAATTGAGGAACGGAAAATTTCTGCCTGATAAGCAGCCGTATTAATCGTATAAGCAACCAGCGCATAAATGAGCGGTGAAATGTTATCTGCTTCTATACTCAACCCAAGACGAGGATTAAGATAACCTAGTAATACAGGAACACCGTAGAAAAAGACGTACAGCTGAACGATTAACGGTGTTCCCCGAATAAATGAAATATATAAAATCGACAGCTGATTTAATACGGGAATTTTATATATTCTGCAAAGAGCAATCAGTAAACCGAATAGGACGCCAAATATCATCGCAACAATGGCTATTGTTAATGTCCACGGTACTCCTTTTAATACTTCGGGCACTTGCTCTAAAGCAAATTTAAAATCGATAATAGCCATGAATCATCACTTTCCTTAGCAAAATTATTACTTTGATAGACCAACATGCCCTTTTTTGAACACTTTTTCGGCATATCCGATGATACTCTCAATAAGGATACAAATGCCCCAATACACAAGAGAAATGACGACATAAATTTCAAACATGCCGATTCCATAATTGTTGCCTAAAATAATTCGAACCTGTCCCATAATATCAATAATGCCGATCGTAAAAGCAAGCGATGTATCCTTCAGCAATTCAATAATGTTGTTGCCTAGGTTAGGCAAGGCGATAACAAACGCTTGCGGCAATATAATTCTCTTTAAAGCTTGCGGGTAACTCATCCCGACGCTGTATGCTGCTTCCATTTGTTCTTGGCCAACAGCTAAGTAAGCTGAACGAATCACTTCTGATAAGTAGGCAGCTGTATGAAGTGAGAAGGTAATAATTACAAAAATAAGCCTGTCCCAACTATTAATATCGATATTAAATGCTAATAACAATTGAGGAAGCCCGAAATAGACAAGAAACAGCTGGACTAAAAGTGGCGTACATCGTGTAAACGATAAATAAAATGTTGCTATCCCGTATAATACAGGTTGTTTCTGAATTCTAATAATTGCAATAATTAAACCTAAAATTAAAGCGAAGAACAATGAAACAACCATCATAAACAATGTTAAAGGAAGCTTATCTAACACTTTTACAAATAAATCTATCCAATCTTGCAAGCTTGTACTCATCTTTCTCTCCACCTAAACAGATCAATAAATGAATAAATTATGATCCAAAGTTAAAATCTACCGGATTGACCGCTTTTCATTCAATCCATCAATCATTTATTTTTATATTCAAATCCTTTTTCGTTAATGTAGTCGAGACCCTTGAAGAAATCTACATCAAACCATTTTTCCGCAAGTTTAGAAAGCGTCCCGTCTTCTATCAATTCAGCAGTTACCCTATCCATTTTCTTGGCCAGTTCAGTATGTTCTTTATTATAAACAACATAAAGCGGCTCTTTTGAAACAACGGCGGCTGCTTTTAAATCTAAATTAAGTTCTTTTTGAACGGCATCAAATGTAGATTTGTTGATAAACATCGCATCTGCTTTCCCATTAGCTACTAATTTTAAGTTTTCTGCATTGGAAGGATGATCCATGCTTTCAATTGTTAAAGGTTTATCTGGATTTTTGGCGTTGTATCCATTTAAAATCGAACGCAGACCGCCGCCAGGAGACATTGGAGTGAATTTTTTACCAACCATGTCATCTAATGTTTTAATATCGTTTCGATTTGGTTTAGTAATGAGTGTCGTGAGAGAGTAACCATATTCATGTTCTGGATAAAGAAACTTTTTCTCTCTGTCTGGATTTTTGAAAAACCAGTTAATCGCAAAATCAAACTTCCCCGTATCAACGCCGACTAAATTCCCTTCTTCTTCACCAAACGTGTATTCAAATTTATATTCCGGCAATCTCTTTTCAACCTCTGCTAAATAGTCCATATCGTAACCGATCGGATTATTTTTGTCATCGGTATATAAAAATGGCGGATTGACTTCATCACTTAATGCCACTTTAATAATTTGTTTCCCATCTTCTGTTTTTGAACTTTCGCTATTTGAACAGCCAGCGATCACGAAAATAGATATCATTGTTAAAAATGCTGTTAACCACATACGCTTCATCATATATCCCCCCTGCTAAATTTCATACTCAGGCTCCCGCACAAGTCTTTTTAAGAATTGTTTTGTTCGCTCATGTTTCGGATGAGACAGTACATCTTTCGGCGGCCCTTGTTCGACGATGACACCATCAGCCATAAAAACGACGTGGTCAGCCGCATCTCTTGCAAAATCAATCTCGTGTGTCACAATGACCATCGTCATCCCCTCACCAGCAATTTTCTTCATGATGGAAAGAACTTCACCAACCATCTCTGGATCAAGGGCAGACGTAGGTTCATCAAACAAGATGGCTGAAGGATTTAAAGCAAGGGCTCGAGCAATACCGACGCGCTGCTGCTGACCGCCGGAGAGCTGAGTCGGATAATCGTTTATTTTTTCACCCAACCCTACTTTTTGAAGCAAATCCATGCTAATATTGCGCGCTTCAGGTGCTTTCATCTTCTTAGCAACAAGAAGGCCTTCCATTACATTTTCCAGAACAGTCTTATTTTTGAATAAATTATAATGCTGGAAAACCATAGCTGTCTTACGCCTTAAGTTGAGAATATCTTTTTTCGATGCATTTTTTCCTTCAACAGAAAAACCATCAACGGAGATCGTACCTTCATCAGGTCTTTCTAAATAATTTACACACCGAAGCAAGGTCGTTTTTCCCGATCCGCTGGGACCAACAATAACTAGAACCTCCCCTTTATTTACTTTTAAATCGACCCCTTTTAAAACAGGATTCTTTTTAAAACTCTTTTTAATGTTTTTTAGTTCAATCAATCTATCTCCCTCTCTATCAACACGAATAATATAGTCAGATATTAACATGAGAATTCCGAGTTGTAAAGTTAGTTTTAAATAGTTATAATATAAGAGTATTATTAACTTAAAAGTCTGACATATTTAATGAATGCGTCTGAACTTGACAACCAAGGAATTGAATATGAATGATTATATTTAACTGAATGGATTAAGGAAGTGTCGAATGTGTCAAAAGATTTATTTATTAAAACGGATACGCAGAGAGAATGGCTTGAAAAGCTATTAAAACATGAAAAAGCTTTTAAAAGCCATTCGAAAGAAGTGGATGAAAAGTCAAAGTTTCCGAAAGAAAATGTCAAAGCGCTTGTTGATATGGGGTACACGAAACTAACATTACCGACGGAATATGGAGGCGGCGGTGTTAGCGTGACAGATATGGTTCTTTTACAAGAAACGATTTCCAGTTTCGACAGCACTACTGGTTTAGCAATAGGCTGGCATCAGGGTGTCGTTGGTGAATTGTATGAGAAAAAACTTTGGAAAGAGGATAAGCTGCATACTTTTGCAAAAGAAGTATTGAACGGTGCTTTAGTGAACAGAGCGGTAAGTGAAGCACAAACTGGCAGTCCAACGCGCGGCGGCCGCCCTGGAACAAATGCAGTGAAAAGAGAGGATAAATGGGTGATTTCCGGCCAAAAAAATTTTACGACGATGTCACCTGTATTAACGCATTTTCTTGTATCTGCATGGGTCGAAGAAAAACAGGGAATTGGATTTTTCCTGATTGATAGAGAATCTAAAGGTCTATCTATTAAAGAAACTTGGGATGTTATCGCGATGAGAGGAACAGAAAGCCATGATCTTGTGCTCGATAACGTGGAAGTTACAGACGAAAACTTTGTAGAGCTAAATCAAGGACCAAGAGGCAACAATGTGAATGGCTGGATCCTGCACATTCCAGCTTGCTACTTAGGTATTGCCCAATCAGCTCGTGACTATGCAGTGAATTTTGCGATCGAACATTCCCCAAATAGTTTAAACGGATCGATTAGTCAATTACCGAATGTACAAAGTTTAATTGGTCAAATTGACTTAGAATTAATGAAAGCGAGACACTTTTTGTACAGTGTAGCAGAAGCTTACGAAGATGATTCGCGCCGCAATCATCTAACAAACGAACTTGCTGCAGCAAAGCACATTGTAACAAATTCAGCTATTACAATCGTCGATAAAGCGATGAGATTAGTTGGCGCCAAAAGTCTGCAGCTGTCAAATCCACTGCAACGATATTATCGCGATGTGAGAGCAGGACTTCATAACCCTCCAATGGACGATATGACGATCTCTAAATTAGCTCAAACAGCAATTAAAGAAGCTGAGAGCAAATAATGAAATAGGCAGAAAGTAAAAGTCTCTTCTTAGGCGGCTTGAGCCCGGTATTTATACGGGCTTAAGCCGCCTTGTTTTTTTGAAAAAGCTGCTTTCCGCAGCTTTTTCATAGGTGAATGGTTCTTTTACATTTATATGCAGGAAAGAGTACTCGAAACGGGACTGCGTGACCCTAATCATGTATAAACATATGACTGATAAAAGCCTGTCTATTTTCGCCTTTTGGCTATGAAACTAGTGGGAAAAAGATTATGGCAAAAGTGGAGTTCTATTTAAGTAAATAATAAAAGCCTGTCCTTCCGTTACTGGTGGCTGCATATACTACTTAAAACAACGGAATTTGGAGGGCTTTATGTTTATCCTTATAGAAAAAGCAGTAATCGCCGTGGCAATGTTAAGGTTACTTTCAGGAAGCGTGGAGATCATGGCTGCCATCCTCATGTTGAAATTGAATGATATCGAAAAAGTGATGATCGTCAATAGTTCACTTGCGCTGGTCGGTCCATTGATTTTTATTACGACCACGGCAATCGGCCTTTGGGGAATGGCCGGTAATATTTCCTTGTCAAAACTGCTTTGGATTATTTTAGGGATTGCTTTTATTTTGTATGGCATTAAAGCCGAATGAAGATCCTGTTTTGCAGCCTGCGCCATATACCTTACCATCAGGACTAAGTGGAAAAAAGCATCACTCCACATAATTCAAGAGGATACCAATGGAACTAAACAAATGATCTCGATACACAGTATCGAGGTCATTTTTTGGCTGCGTGAGCAGCGGGCTTTTTTAAACTGTCCATTTTACAGGGCACAGTTTAATTTTGTCCTCCATTTAATCAATGGATGTTCTTGTCTACATACTTTCCGTAATCAGGTACAGCAATCCGATCAAATTCTTTAACAAGCTTTTGTAAACTGCTTGTCAATAATTCACCAGACATAGGTAACCCATGTCCAGTAACGGCGACAGTTGGTTTTAACGCTTCTAGTTTAATGACTGATTCTTTGGCGGCTTTCCAATCGGTTGTAAGATATCTTGGAGGCCCGCTTATTTCCTGTTCTTGTGTTAAAACTTTGTAAAGGTACTCCTGTTTGACGGTAATAAATGCGTCCCCTGCTATCAGCGCTCGGTCTTTTTCTCTAAATAACGAAACATGTCCCGGTGCATGCCCCGGTGTATGAATCCAACGGAAATCAGGCATATGAGGAACCGTTCCATCGGAAGGCAACTTTTCTACATTATTCCCTAAGTCGATCGGTTCATTAGGAAACATGGGTGACATTTTTGATATCATACCGCCTTCAACGGTTGGGTCTGGTTCTGGATAACTCCTTTGACCTGTTAAAAAAGGCATTTCTAATTCATGTGCATAGACAGGAACTTCCCAATGTTTAACCAAATCAATAATAGCTCCCACATGATCAAAATGACCATGTGTCAAAATGATTGCTTTTGGACGGCTGTTTGCACCAAAACGTTCTTCGGTAACGGAAATAATCTCATTTGCAGAATCCGGCATTCCTGTATCAACTAATACAAATTCCTTCGTTTCCGGATTTCCAACCAAGTTAATATTAACAATTTGGACAGTATGACAAAATAAATCCGGTAATACTTGAATTCCCACTCCACTTCCTACCGACGTTGCAGGAATATATTTATAATCACTACCGTAATTCATATCCTTATCCATTTACAATCCTCCTTAACATTCTTAATGTCACATGGATATTGTTTCTTTGTTTAGAGAAATTACTCTAGGGACGTATGTTCTATGATAAAAAATTTAGAGTGATGGGTTAAAACTTTCCAGAGTAATTTATTGTGACAATGGCACATTAAATATTGTGGGTAGCACAAACATCAAAAACCAAACAAATACTTTTGGGATCTTGAGCAGCAGGCCTCCACATTCCAAAGGGATTGTTTGCTTAGATGGAACGCTATTCTCGAAATTCCTTTATAGGAAGACGTATGTTCTATGATAAAAACCTTAGGAGGAATAAAAATGAGACGAGACAACAACCGCAATCGTAATAACCGTAATTTTGACAATAATGACAAAAATCGCAACAAAGAATTAGATATAGACAATGTGAACCTTGAATTTGCAGCTGAAAACGATGCACAGTTTCTTGATAACGACCGCAGCAGAAACAAATGTAATAATAGCGATTTAAACAACCGTAACAATTGTTAAGCGGATTATAAGGGCCTTAAGAGTGGGGATTGCAAGCCAATATAAAAGGGAGCAAATATAAGCTCCCTTTATTTAATCTAATAAACGATTATTTTCATCTACAGACATCACTTTAGCAGATTGATTATCCCCAGCATAAAATGTTCCTTCTCCGTGACAAACACTGCATTTATATTGCCAGCCTTCATCATCAGATAACATGCCCGTTCCTTCACAGGCTTTACATGTGTTTTCTCTGTCCACCATTGTTATCCCTCCATAAAGTCTTTAAGTTTAAGGCTTATCCTAAGTACAAGTTCATACAATTATCGACCTCTTCTAAAGGCCTGTTCTCAAGCTGTTATATAGCCTTCTTTTGCCGGTCTTTTACCCAGTTGATCAGTCCGCCCATCAGCATTATTTCCACCTGACGTTCTGATAGGGCATGTTTAACATGAATTTGCTCATTTTTTCCTTTTACGGTAATCGTAAACTCACTGCCTTGTTTAATTTTCGTTCTCAACTCAGAAAGCTCAAGAACATCGCCTTGAACTAGCTTGTCGTAGTCTTCTGCACGAACAAAAGTGAGCGGCAGCACACCAAAGTTAACGAGATTTTGCCAGTGAATGCGGGCGAAATCTTTCACTACGGCAACGCGCAAACCGAGGTACCTTGGTGCAAGTGCAGCATGTTCACGACTGGATCCTTGACCATAATTATATCCGCCCACTACAGCATGTCCGCCATGAGCCACGCTTTCCCTTCCACGTTCGTAGTATGTTTTATCGATAATTTCAAAAGTGAATTTACTGATTTCAGGAAGATTACTTCGATACGGAAGGACACGTGCTCCTCCGGCAAGTATTTCATCGGTGGAAATATTATCACCCATTTTTAACAAGACAGGCAGTTCCAGGCGATCTGGCATCGCATCCATTGTTGGTATTGAGGCGATATTCGGTCCTTTATATAATTCAACTTTTTTGGCTTCCTCATATGGTAACGGTTCCTCTAATAAATTTGTATCCACAGTTGGGTTCTTCGGTTCGTTGACTTTAGGATAAGGAATACCGATTGTTCGTGGATCTGTAATTTTTCCTGTCAGAGCGGAGACTGCGGCTGTTTCTGGGCTGCACAAATAGACACTGTCCTCTCTCGTTCCTGAACGTCCGGGAAAATTACGAGGCGTTGTTCTCAAACTGTTGCGGCCCGTCGCTGGTGCTTGTCCCATACCAATACAGCCATTACAGCCTGCTTGATGCAAACGCGCGCCAGATTGAAGTAGACTTGCAATATGGCTTTCTTGTACCAAATCGGTTAATACTTGCCTTGAAGTTGGATTAATATCAAAAGAAATCCCCTCCGCTATTTGTTTCCCGCTGACAATTTGAGCCGCAATAGCGAAATCACGGAACCCCGGATTTGCTGATGAGCCAACATAAGATTGATAAATAGGCGTGCCGGCGACTTCTGAAATTGGTACTACATTTCCCGGACTTGAAGGTTTGGCAATAAGCGGCTCCACTTCAGACAGATTTATTTCTTCATTAATATCGTAAGCGGCCCCCTCATCAGCCATTAACTCGGACCAATCATCTTCTCGGTCTTGTTCTTTTAAAAAGCGTTTTATCTCGTCGTCAGATGGAAAAACTGTTCCAGTAGCGCCTAACTCAGCCCCCATGTTTGCGATCACATGACGGTCCATTGCACTTAACACTTTAACCCCTGGCCCATAATATTCAATCACTTTTCCGACGCCGCCTTTTACACCATGTCTACGCAGCAGCTCCAAAATAACATCCTTTGCACTCACCCAATCGCTTAGTTCACCTGTTAACTTGATACCCCACACTTGGGGCATTTTCACGTAGAACGGCTCTCCTGCAATAGCTAAAGCTACGTCAATTCCACCGGCACCCATTGCCAGCATACCCATACATCCATTGGCACATGTGTGACTGTCAGATCCAAGCAGCGTTTTTCCCGGCTTAGCGAGCCGCTGCATATGAACAGGATGGCTGACTCCATTCCCCGGGCGGCTATAATACAGCCCAAATCGTCGTGTCGCACTTTGCAAAAAAAGATGATCGTCCGGATTTTTGTTGTCTACTTGAATTAAGTTGTGATCCACATATTGGGCGGATGCCTCTGTTTTCGCCTGGTCTAATCCCATCGCTTCCAGTTCTAACATCACCATTGTTCCTGTGGCGTCCTGCGTTAAGGTTTGATCAATTCTCAGTCCTATTTCTGAACCCGGAACCATGTCACCTGAAACAAGATGCCCTTTTATTAGCTTTTGGGTAATATTTAGCGGCATGCAATTCCCTCCTGAAGGTAATTGTTGATGTGTAATCTTTTATACTTTTATATATAGTTGTCTGTACAAAAAAAAATATACGTTCGTTTTGGCTTTCTCTTGATTATTTTCAAAAACGTATCATCAATAAAAAGGATGGCGGAGAACATTTCCCGCCATCCTTTTTATATGCTAAACGCTATATGACTACTATCATCATTAAAGCTTTTTACTAAAATAATTTCAAACATTAGAGGTAATATCCCGAGACAAAAGGTTGAAAGCGCCGTCTCAGTTATTTTTTCCGATGTTTTTTATAAAAGAGCATCAATAGCATATCTACCAGGCCCTGTCATCGCGATACCGATGGCAACGGCTAATAACACCAAGTTGTACTCATAACCATTTTGTGTACTCCAAAAACCGTTCGGTCCATGGACTTTAACAATGGCCATTAACATCGTTCCGGCAATGATCATTCCGGCAAAGGGAGTGAAGAGTCCTAAGGCGAACAATGCCCCGCCTACAAACTCTGCCAGCCCTGCTAATAGCGCCATTGTTACACCCGGTTTCATACCAATCGACTCAAACCAGCCGCCGGTTCCTTTTAAACCGTATCCCCCAAACCAGCCAAATAATTTTTGCGCACCGTGTCCAACAAAAGCTAATCCAATGACTAAACGAATCAATAATAATCCTGCATCTATCATTTTAATTCCTCCTATATAAAATTACTTGCAGAGCGTTATGCTCTCACCAACTGATTACATGATTCCACATTATAACCTTAAACATTTCGAATAAAGATATCTTCAAATCGAGATATACACCAAAAAAATTTTGCATATCCTTATCTTCGTAAACAATTTAAATTTAAGCTAAGATATTTATATTTTTAAAAGGTGCAATTCGTGATTTAAAAATGGCTAATTGGAATGACTGTCTTTTCGTTTGTTTACTCGAATTTTCCTTCTCGATAATCTTTGTATGCCTGCACGATCTCTCCTTCCGAATTCATCACAAATGGACCACGCGCTACAACTTTTTCTCCAACAGGCTGCCCTGCATATAACATAACATGTAGTTTTTCTTTCGCATGAATTTTCACTTCAGTCTGTTCAGCATCCATTCCACGTTCCAGCCAGAGAACCTGCCCTTTTTTGCCTTCCGTGTTTTCACCGCCAAAAGTTCCTTTTCCTTCTATTATATAAAGAAATCCATTATAACTGCCGGGAAGATCCTGTGTGACAGTGGCATTCGGTTCAAGAGTAAACTCGACCATCGTAACAGGCACGTGATTTTTCGTGTTAGCCGTCATATCCTTCGAAGAACCAGAAAATACACGAATCATTGCGCCGTTTTCATGACGAACTGGCATATCTTGCCCACGCATATTCTGATAACGCGGTTCCGTCATTTTTTTGTCGCTCGGCAGATTTACCCACAGTTGCAGGGAATGAACGGTTTCTCCAATAGCCGGGTCCTCTGTATGAATAATCCCTTTCCCAGCCGTCATCCATTGAACATCTCCGGGTAATAATTCCCCGCCCCCAGTTTTATTGTCCAAGTGTTCAAGCTTCCCATCAATGACATAAGTTACTGTCTCAATGCCACGGTGCGGATGCATACCGAATGTTCCACGCTGGAAAAAGTCTTCAGCCATCAATAGAAACGGATCAATTTCTTCCCAGTTACCCGGTTCAATAACCAATCCTACTTTATGAGCCGGCGAATTTTCCTGGTAAACGACGTCCCTTACACTTCTAATTCCTCTAGACGTGACATGTTCATTGCTCATGTTAAAACCCTCCCCCTATTTTTAAAATTAGAAGCTGGCTATTTATAAAAATGATTCATTTGGCTAAGCATAAACAGCAATGACTTACTACAAGTATTATTATGAAATAAACTAACCGAAAAAGGAAGTACGCACATTTATGTGGTATAGTATAAAAAAAGGTACTAATGGAGATTACTATGGAGAAGAAGCCTGAACTGTGTAAAGTTGACGAACCTTTAAGCATCTTAGCAGGCAAATAGAAACTGATTATTTTACTGCATTTATTTAATGAGAAATGATTTCAAATTTCATGTCTATAGGATGCGAGATAAGGCGATAACTATATTAAAGATCATTTGAAATTTATCATTTTATAGAGGGTGATATAAAATGCCTAACGTAACTGTATTTGGGCAAGGAACTTTTGAAGTAGAAAATGGGAAAAAGTTAGTATTAGCACTAGAAGATAACGGTGTAAACATTCTCCATCGCTGTGGAGGGAAGGCAAAATGCACAACCTGCAGAGTAGAAGTTTTGGCAGGCGATTTTTTTGAGGTAACCAATAAAAAAAAGAAAGCCTTTGCGGAAAAAGGAATTGAAGATCATTTGCGGTTATCCTGTCAAATTTTTGTAAATGGAGACATAACCGTTCGCCCGATCATGACAGTAGAAACCTCTGGACTCGACGCTGGCCCAAGACCGGCTGACTAAATCGATTCTAAATTTTTAATCCGTGGACTATTGTTCAAATCACAATATAGTATTTACATATGTCGCATAATCTTATAAGAATGTACTTATTTTAAAGCCGAGAGGAAATGAAACTCTCGGCTTATGTGCTTTTCAAAGATTATTCACCTGTTTTGGCGAAACGTTCCATTCTTTCTCCAATTTCATCACGTACACGCTGGAAAAAAGCCCATTTTTCTTCTTCTGTTCCTTCTGCTTTCGCCGGGTCGTCAAATCCCCAATGTTCACGTTTGACTTGCGGCGGTGTTATCGGGCACTTATCCGCTGCATCCCCGCATAAAGTTACGACTAAGTCGGCATTGTTTAAAATCTCAGGGGCAATAATATCTGACGTTTGGTTAGAAATATCAATGCCTGCTTCTTTCATCGCTTTCACCGCATTCGGATTTAACCCATGCGCTTCAATCCCTGCACTATATACATTCCACTCATCACCGAAATGTTTTTTTGCCCATCCTTCCGCCATTTGGCTGCGGCAAGAATTCCCTGTACATAAGAAATAGATTGTTTTTTTAGCCATGTTGTTCGTCTCCTTTTAAAAGTAAGTTTGTTGTTATTAATGAATAATCAGTAACCATATATACAATCCAACTAATGTAAAGAACAACGTTGGAATAGTTAAAACAATCCCTGTTTTAAAGTACGTTCCCCATGAAATTTTAACCCCTTTCAAGGATAAAACATGTAACCACAATAAGGTGGCAAGAGAACCAATCGGTGTGATTTTCGGACCTAAATCAGAACCAATGACATTGGCATAAATAAGCGCTTCTCTAATGACTCCACTTGTATTTGTATCTGCAATAGCAAGCGCATCAATCATAACGGTTGGCATATTGTTCATGACTGATGAGAGAATAGCTGCAATGAATCCCATTCCAATGGTAGCCGCAAATAACCCTTGATCAGCTGTCAACTGGATAAGATCCGCTAACACATTCGTTAAGCCCACGTTCCTTAAGCTGTAAACAACGACATACATGCCAATGGAGAAAAAGACAATGGCCCAAGGAGCCCCTTTGATCACTGTTACAGTGTTGACTGCCGGACTTCTTCTTGCCATAAATAAGAAGAAAAGAGCCACAACACTTGCGATAACGGAGACAGGAATACCGAAAAATTCACTAGCAAAATACCCAATCAGCAGAATTCCTAGCACACCCCAGGACAACCGAAACATTTTATCGTCCCGAATGGCTTCGACTGGCTTTTTTAGTTGTGCGAGATCATAATTTTTCGGAATGCTCTTACGGAAAAAGAGATATAAAACCAAAATACTGGCTGCCAAAGAAAAAAAGTTTGGCACGATCATTCTTGCAGCAAACTCAGCGAATCCAATGCCGAAAAAGTCAGCTGATACGATATTGACTAAGTTACTGACGACTAACGGCAATGAAGTCGTATCTGCAATAAATCCACTGGCAATAATAAATGGAAAGACCATCACTTCATCAAACTTCAATGCCCGAACCATTGCCAGAACAATCGGTGTTAAAATTAAGGCGGCCCCGTCGTTGGCAAAAAAGGCGGCTACAAGCGCGCCCAGAATGGATACATACACAAACATGCGAACGCCGTTTCCTTTTGCGGCTCGAGCCATATGTAAAGCCGCCCACTCAAAGAACCCAATTTCATCAAGAATCAATGAAATAATAATGATAGCGATAAAAGCTAACGTGGCATTCCACACAATTTGAGTCACATCGATCACATCCTGAAAGTCGACAACGCCGACTAACAAGGCGAGTACCGCTCCTCCGCAGGCAGACCAGCCGATCGATAAATTTTTAGGCTGCCAAATAACTAATACGAGCGTTACTAAGAAAATCAATGATGCTAATATTATTGATGTCACAATCTAAACCTCCGCCTATTTAATCACAAATGATACGCAAACCTTGCGCTGCAAGCTCTTCTAAATATTTCTCTTGACCTGGAAGGTAATCGAGAAGGCTTTGAACAAAATCATAATGCTCACTTTCTTTATTGATGGAATAATGAATCCACTGTCCTCGACGTGTTTCCTGCACCAATCCCCCATCCCTCAGCTTACGCAAATGCTGGCTGATGGCAGGCTGGCTGATCTTAAAGATTTCTACAAATTCACATACACAGCATTCATTCACTTGCAGCAATTTCATCATCGTTAATCGCGTTTTATCTCCAAGTAACTTTAAGATGTTTGCGGCCGTTTCAATTTCTACTGTTGATTTTACGTTCACTTTTATCCACACCTCCCATTTCATAAATTAACTTATAACAATATACTTATATAAGCAAATCATTTATTTGAAAACTCATCTTTAGTATGTACAATGAGAATCAAACTATTTACATTGTTAGCTTGAAATATGCTTCTCTTCTCCCACGCCTTAAATTGTCACTTTAGGAGTTATTTTGCACATTCAGTTTTAAAAAAACAACTCTATTCATATGGGATGGCATCAGGAAACCGCATTTACAACGTTAAGGAAATTCACATGTAAAAAGCCCAATTTCTCGGTGTTGTAAGTGAGAAATTAGGCTTTAGTTACTTCATAACAGCGCCCGATAGTTGAAGAATGAAATGAAAGCCTTTCCCTAGGTGATTCGTTCTCAAATTCAAATGCAGCTGTCTGTGCAAAATTTAGACCCTTAACGAGCCACGGAAACCCCTGGCAGCATAGTAGGATTCTGCTCCATTGTGGTACACGAAGACGTGCCCGAAGCGAAAATCACAAAAAAGGGCACCGCCGAGTTCTCTAATATCAGGGGGCGTTTGTACCCAACTCGACGTTTTCATATCAAAATTTTCAAGTTTCTGCAACGCTCGATATTGCTCTTCTGTTAAAAGTTCAATACCCATGGCAGTTGCCATATCAATAGCGCTATTTTCTGGTTTATGTTTTTTCCTTGACTCCAGCCCTTCACGGTCGTAACAAACACTTCTGCGACCTTTAGGACTTTCCGCTGAACAATCATAAAAAATGTATTCATCCTTCTTTTTATCATGACCAACAACATCCGGTTCACCGCCGGTTCTTTCCATTTCATTGAGCGACCACAGTTTTTCAGTATTAGCATCCAGCTTTGCTTGGACATTAGCCCATTCAAGACCTTTATGGCGGTGCATGTTCTTCTCAAAACGGGCTTTCAATGCTCTGAGTAATTCTTCACGTTGTTCTAATGCCAACTCCTTTGTATTTCTAATTTTATTTGTCTTTGTCATGTTAGTTTCCCCCTTATTGTTTTTTCTCCTAATGTTTAAGTATATATAAATATTTGTTTTATAATAAATCGTTTAAATAGCTGTGTGAATTCAGTTTACGATAAATTATATGATTAAGTAAATCCATTCCCCTACAATCTGGCCCTATACATAAAGAAAGAGCACACTTCTAACTCCTGAAATGAGCCCTTTAATTTAATAACTCTAAAACCATCTCTGAAATTCTATGTCTTAATACTAATTGTGCTTGTCTAGCTTTTATATTTAAGGGTTCTGGTGCAAAAACTTCAAAATATCTGCAAGTAATATCCGAACATTTAATTGTCAAAAAATAAAGACTTTCGTATTTTCTGTTGACCATTTCAAGACTTTCATGCTATTAATATAGAGCTAAAAAACCAAATAGAAGCTTATTGAATGTATATGCTTAGGAATATGGCTTAAGCGTCTCTACCTGGTAACCGTAAACTACCGGACTACATGAAGGAATGACTGGAAACTCGTATTTTCTATTAAATACATTCCATTATTTCTAAATGTAAATCCGTAACCTGGGTAGGTATATATCCGGGTTTTTTTGCATTTCACTCGAACTGTAAGAGGGAAGCGAAGTTTTGGCACTCATATGAACACCCTAGATCTTGTTAAATACCCTTGGAGAGATGGGGGGGATACGAATATCTATCCATGGAATCGGGAGACTACACTAGGAAACTGTTTTGGAAAGGGAACACTTCAAGATCATTGATTGCCTTACAAAGTTTTAAATCAAAAACATGGCAGTGAACCAGCCCTTTTATAATCGAATATTCATATAAACAATTTTTAATGAAAAGGATGCGAATTTGGAGTGACGAAAAAACATATTTATTTTAATCATGACGGCGGGGTCGATGATCTTATTTCATTATTTTTATTACTTAAAATGGATAATGTCGAATTGACAGGTGTATCGGTTATTCCGGCTGATTGTTATTTAGAGCCAGCGGTATTTGCAAGCCGAAAAATTATCGACCGCTTTGGAAACGGCGGCCTCGACGTAGCTGAGTCAAATTCACGCGGAAAAAACCCTTTTCCAAAAGATTGGCGAATGCACGCTTTTTATGTAGATGCACTACCAATTTTAAACGAATATGGAAAAATTATCACACCAGTAGCAGAAAATCCGGCACATCTTCATATGATAGATGCTATTCGAAATACCACCGAAAAAACAACTTTATTATTCACAGGACCTCTTACTGACCTTGCTCGTGCATTGGATGCAGCTCCAGATATTGAAGAGAAAATCGAAAGACTCGTTTGGATGGGCGGCACTTTTCGAGAGGCTGGAAATGTTCACGAACCTGAACATGATGGAACGGCCGAATGGAATGTGTTTTGGGATCCGGAAGCCGCTGCTCGAGTATGGGAAACTAACATAGAAATTGATTTAGTCGCGCTTGAAAGCACAAATCAAGTACCTTTAACCTTGGATGTGCGTGAACGCTGGGCAAAAGAGCGTAAATATATTGGGGTTGATTTCCTCGGCCAATGTTATGCTATGGTGCCACCCCTTGTTCATTTTTCAACAAATTCTACCTACTATTTATGGGACGTGTTAACGACTGCATTTGTTGGCAAGAGTGATCTTGTTAAGGTACAAACGGTTAATAGCGTTGTTATCACAGATGGACCAAGTCAAGGACGTACAGTTGAAACGCCTGATGGCCGACCGGTGAATGTAGTTTATGACGTGAATCGCGATGCTTTCTTCGATTACATGACGGAATTAGCTAAGCAAGTAACCGAGGAGAATTCTCAATGATAGGGAAAAAACGGGCTATTATTGATACCGATACAGCCGGCGATGATACGATTGCCATATTAACAGCTCTTCACTATTTTCAGGTTGAAGGAATTATGATAACTGGTGGTAATGTTCAATTTGATCAGCAGGTAGAAAATGCACTGTACACTATTCAAGTGGCTGGTAAAAGTGGACAAGTACCGGTATATAAGGGTTGTGAGCGTCCGTTAATGGGGCTGGGCGAAAAGCAGCATCGAACAGTAGAAGATGTTCACGGAAAAGATGGAATGGGCGATTCGTTTTTTGAAAAATCGGTCCAGCGTCCTACTGACGGGCATGCAGTTGATTTCCTTATAGAAACAGTTCATAAATACCCGGGAGATATTCATTTATTAGCGATTGCACCGTTAACGAATATTGCAATGGCAATTAAAAAAGATCCAACAATCGTTCCCAAAATCCCTCATCTCTATATTATGGGCGGAACGAATAATGCCTTAGGAAATATTACCCCAAGTGCGGAATATAATTTCTGGGTTGATCCTGAAGCTGCAAAAATTGTACTTCATTCAGGTATTCCAATCACAATGGTTGGTTGGGAAATGTGTACAAAATATTCAATTATGGATGACAATGACCACAAAGACATTGCGGCATTAACAACAAAAGGGTCAAAGTTTTTCACTGATGTCAATAGGGTTGTTATGAAGTTTAATAAAAATGTACACCAATTAAATGGTACTACACATCCAGATACACTTTTAGCTGCAGTTGCAGCAAATGAAGAAATAATGACCAAATCTAATCTTTATCATGTAGATATTGAATTAGTTGGCGAACTAACAAGAGGGTACAGTCTTGTGGATATCAATAACCGTCTTGAACGTACAAAAAATGTTCGTGTTTGTGAAGCGATTGACCGTGATGCTTTTAAAGCGATGCTTTTCGATGTATTGCGTTCAATACAATAAACTGGCTATTAAAATATTATTTCTATTTATTTTATTTACCATGACGGGAGAGGAACTATGCAATACATCTGGGGCATCATAGGAATAATCGGCATTTTAGCAATTGCATTAGCATTATCGACAGCACGTAAATCCATCAATCCAAGAACCGTTATTGGCGCTTTAGCCATCCAACTCATTTTTGCTTTTATTGTGTTGAAATGGGAATTCGGAAGAAAGATTTTGCAATTCCTTTCAGGGATTGTTCAAAAAGTGATTGACTCATCCAATGCTGGAATTCAGTTCTTGTTTGGAGGAGTTCTGAACACAGAAAACGCAGGTTTTACCTTTGCATTACAAGTGCTACCTATTATCATTTTCTTTGCCTCATTAATATCTGTTCTTTATTATCTTGGGGTTATGCAGTTTGCAACTAAGATCATCGGTGGACTTTTGGCAAAAGCCCTTAAGACAAGTGAGCCTGAATCTATGTCAGCTGCTGCAAATATTTTTCTTGGTCCAACTGAAGCTCCATTGGTAGTCAAACCTTATATTGAGAAAATGACCAAATCAGAATTATTTGCCGTCATGGTAGGGGGAATGGCCTGCGTGTCAGGGGCTGTTTTAGGCGGATATGCTATGCTGGGTGTTCCGCTAGATTATTTGTTAGCTGCAGCTTTTATGGGCGCTCCGGCGGGATTGTTATTTGCAAAAATAATCGTTCCCCAAACAGAACAACTAAATACGGACGAACGTGTTCAAATGGTCAAAGACGAGGAATCAAGAAATGTCATCGACGCGGCATCCCGCGGGGCTATGGACGGATTAAAAATAGCGGTAAGTGTAGGCGCATTGTTACTTGCTTTTATCTCCCTTATCTTTTTAATTAATACGATTATTGGAGCAATTGGCGGAATCTTTGGATATGAATCTTTAACGCTGGAACAGATATTAGGCTATCTATTCTTTCCACTTGCCTTCCTCATTGGAATTCCGTGGGATGAAGCATTAAAGGCAGCCTCTTTTATTGGACAGAAGTTTGTACTGAACGAATTTGTTGCCTATACTTCATTTGCCCCTGAAATAGCTAACCTATCACCTAAAAGTGTAGCAATGATTAGTTTTGCACTTTGTGGATTTGCAAACCTTGCAGCAATTGCAATGTTAATCGGCGGATTAGGAGAAATGGCGCCGTCAAGAAGACACGATATTGCCGAGCTGGGATTACGAGCGATTATAGCTGCAACCTTGGCTAATCTGTTAAGTGCTGCGATTGCTGGTATGTTGATTTAATAGAAAAGATGTTATGTGCAGCAAAAAATTAGTTTAAAAAAAGAAGCATCGGAAAATAAAATGTACCCTATAGGACAGCCTCTTAAAGTGTCTACTCCATAGGGTACATTTTAATGTCTCAATACTCTTTTAGTTCTTTTAGCTGAATTGTGTTAACTAGGTTTGTATAGAGTATTCACTTTACCTACTATATTACCAATAAGACGTATAAAAACTGTAATAAACTCCAATGATTTCCTCACTTAGACTCCTATTAGTTTAAGCAACAGCCTTCCGATCTGTCTTATACTTTAACATTAAATCCAAATTCCTTTAAAGGCGTAGTTCCATTAAATGGCCCGATAACAAAAAGACACGCCTTTTTGCCCTTCTTGCCGTAATAAACAAACAGGAATCCTCATCATCTCGCTCATCTAGATACCTTTTTAACCAAATGGAGCAACGGGTATTAAAGTACACTTCCCTTTCTTTATCGCCGTTCCCATGTACAATAACTGAATTCAAGGAACTTTTTTGTATAGTGTTTCATTGGTTCGTTCATTCTAATAAAGAAAAAAATGGTGGTGGATAGAATGGGGTTTTTGGAGATTTTTTCTAAACATCTACTAAGGAGGAAGAACCAATGACAAATGAAAAACTAAAAATAGGAATTATTTTAGGTAGTACACGTCAAGGTCGAGTGAGCCCTCAAGTTGGAGAATGGGTAAAAGATATTGCGGATAAACGAGGAGACGCCGAATATGAAATTGTAGATATTGCGGAGTTCAACTTGCCATTTGTGTTTACAACTTCTGGTGAAGAACCAGGGTTAAAAGCTTGGTCAGAAAAGCTTACTAATTTAGATGGGTTTGTGTTTATTGTGGCAGAATATAATCATAGCATCACAGGTGCATTAAAAAATGCATTAGATTCAGCTCGTGACGAATGGAATAATAAAGCTGCTGGTATTGTAAGCTATGGTTCAACTGGCGGTGCTCGTGCAGCTGAACATTTACGCGGAATTTTAGGAGAATTACTAGTAGCGGATGTTCGTGTACATCCAACATTGTCATTATTTACAGATTTTGAAAACGGAAGTGTTTTCAAACCAGCTGAATACCACCCTAAAAATGTAAATGCTATGCTTGACCAAGTTATTGCCTGGAGTGGTGCACTAAAAACTTTACGATAGATAACTTCAGAGTGACTTATGCGGAGTTATTAGACAAAGGATGGGAATAGTTTTTATTTATATCCGCAAATATATGGCTTAAGTAAATGACGGCGGGATTGTAACCGAAGAAAATGATCTTGAAGATAAATTAAAGGGAGAATTCTAAAATGAAAATAACAAAAGTAACTACACTTTTAGAATTGATACAAGCCATTTCGGAAAATATACCACAAGTTTTGGAGATAGAAACATCAATACTGTCCCCTCATTCCATTACTTTACCTGAAGGCTACAAATTAACAGGAAAAAGTAGCGATTCATGTATGGTGAGCTTTAACAATAGCGATGGTTTTGGTGTGACTCGCGACAATACCATCTCAAACCTAACAGTTATGACAAAGCAAACGAACCGAGCAATATATACGGTTTACGGCATTCCAGATATGGGGAATATTGTCCTTGAAAATTTGAATATTACAGGGCAGGTTTCAATTATTTCTAGGCAAGGAACAGACAAGATCAACCTTAATGCGAATAATATACACATCAATTCTTGCGATTCAAGACATTACAGCGAGCAGCCACAAAAGTATGGCGTGAATGTCTACCAAGGGGCACTGACTGTATATAATTTTAATTCTGACGAAAGCAGCAGGATTGATTGTAAATTAACAAATATCAGCATCGGCTTTAAAAATGCTCCGGTTATTGGCTCAGGCATTTTTGTTTGTGGTTTTGGCGATGAAGGTGGCAAAGTTAATTTGGAAACACTAACCACAGGAGCTGTGTATTCGAATGGTATGTTACCCTATGGAACAGCCGATATCATTACCGCTGCTGTTTTCATTGTTTATGGTGTTGAGGCAAAAACAGTTGAACATCATGGCGAACTTGTGACTTACGGTGTGAATGACATGGTTCTGGATACGTGGGGCAAAGTTGAAAAATGGGTTAGCAATGATCAAATCGTATCTTATGGCCCAAGCGGTATAGGATTTGTGAACTTTGGCACAGTAAAAGATTTCATGGCACAAGATATTACTACATATGGGTTAGGTGCTAGGGGTTTTAACCAATATGACGGTACGGTTGAAAATATTAAGTTTAAATCCATTACAACCCATGGTGACGGCTCAATAGGCATACAAGTCAGCAAACCCATTGGAAATATGACTGTTGAAGAAAATGTAACAACATATGGATCTGTAGGTAATTCATTAGTTAAAGGCGTAATAACGGAGCTTGCAGCAAATGCAATAAGTATTAAAACAGGTGGCAAAGTTGAAAGCTTGACCATTCATGGTGACATTGTTACTTACGGCGACAATGTTACGAATTATGCATTGGAAGGCGGCGAAGTTGCGAAGTTTAACATTGACGGCGAAATGATAGTAAACGGAGAAAATTCGCAAAGATATAAGCCGTAAAAATGGAGGTATTAACTTTGCATCGAACTGTTGAAAGTATCATTAAAGGCGAAAAAGTAATTGATGATGGAGATATGACGCTTATCAGAGCACTGCCTCAAATTAAACGTCGATCCTTAGGCCCGTTTGTATTCCTCGATCATTACAAGCATGACTCTAAAAGAGGCATAGGTGATAAGCCGCACCCACATGCAGGTATTGAAGTTTATACCTACCTTATCGAATAAACGACTTTATTATTTTTCAAATAACTTTATTATTCCGTAACAGATGTTGCATTTATTTAACAACGAAATAAAAAAGCACACAAAAGAGCAGCCGCTAAGCTGCTGCTCTTAATTACAAAAGTCTATTAACTGTTTTTTTATTGTTTATAAGCAAAATAATCATTAACACACTAATCAATGTAAAAGCTGTTAAGGCTAGAAAAGGGATCGTTACAAAACCAAACCAATTGATATATTGCATGTTACAAGGAACACCTTGTACACACGGCTTTACATCGGCAAAACCCGGTACTTTTTGTACTAAATAATGATAAAAAGAAATCGCACCACCAATCAAAGATATTGGCAGCACATATTTCTTCAAGTTTGTTTCGTTGTAAAAAGCGGCTATGCCAAGAATGATCGCTAGTGGATACATAAATATTCTCTGGAACCAGCATAGTTCACATGGAATAAACTCTTTAATTTCACTAAAATATAGACTTCCCAGCGTAGCTATAACAGAAATAATCCATGCAAGATACAAAGAATAATCTTGCAGTCTGATGATTGTTCTTTTAGACTCCATTATTCTTTACCTTCTAGCTCTTTTTCTATTAATGAAACGATTTTCTCGTAATCAAATGGATCTTCCAACATGGAACCATTAATAATAATAGTCGGTGTGAATGGAACATTAAAATCTTTCACTAATTGATCGTCTTTATTTACCTCTTCGATCGTTCCTTGTGTATTAATATCTTCTTCCAACTGTTTTAAGTCAATATTAGGCGCATGAGCTTTCGCAATTTCTACTAGCTTTTCAGTCGTTACCCATTGATCATCATGGTTTTGAGACGCAGGCTGGGCAGCGAACACAGCTTTATGGAAGGCCCAGAATGCTTCAGGGTCTTGTTTATATACAGATTCAGAAGCCAATGCAGCAAGTGTTGATTCTTTTCCATGGAACAAGACGTTGATATAAGAAAATTTTGCTTTACCTGTATTAATATATTCTTCTACTAGTTTTGGATAAATTGTTTCTCCCCACGCCTTACAAGAAGGGCATTTATAATCCCCAAATTCTACAATGGAGACAGTTGCATCTGTTTCCCCTATAGTGGGTTGATTTTCAATAGGCGGATGCTTTTTCACACTAGTCTCTGAAACAGTCACTTCTTTTTCACGGTTTAAGAATAAAACCAAACCAATGATGGCCGCGAAAAGAACCAAAGTAGAAATAACGATCTTTTTGTTGTTTTTCATAAAGCACCTCAAGTTGTCTTTTTGTGTTTTAGTTTCTTGTTTGGATGTGTTGCATTACATACTGAGCGTCATCTCCGACTCCCTGAAGGAGCGCGGAACCACGGCGATGCTGCCAAGGTAAGCCTAAAAAGTAAAGTCCAGGCACACTTGTCTTCCCTCTATTATGAATAGGCTTTCCTATATCATTAAGCACACCTTCAATATCAAGCCAGCTATAATCCGATATAAAACCGGTGGCCCAAATAATATTTTGTGCTTCAAGTATAGACTTATCTTTGAATTGGAGGACTGTTTCATTGCTATGAACAGTTCGTTCCTTAAGAGTTATACGCCCGTTTCCAATTGCTTCTTTTAATTCAGAACCGAAAATAGTGTCTCCAATTGCCTGTACTTTTCGACCAATCCAAGAATTATGGGAAGCTTTCAATATACCCACCTTATCTAACCACCAAAAAACGCTCTTTTTTCCTATTTTTAGTGGCAGAAACTTCATCTTTTGACTGACGGATAAATAGGTCTGCCTCTCTTTCGAAAGTTCCACTGCTATTTGCGCACCACTATTTCCACCCCCAACGACCAACACATTTCCTATTTGAAGATCAGTCGGCCTTTTATATTGAGAAGAATGGAGTTGAACAATATTCGGCGATAAATTCTTCGCAAAGTCAGGGATTCGCGGCTTCTGAAAAGGACCTGTGGCAATCACCACGTTCGCTGCTTTGAATTCTCCCCGATTCGTTTCAACGTAAAAATCGTTGTTTTTCTTATGAACACGTGTCACACCTGTTTGCAACTGAATAGGCAACTGAAAATTTTCCGCATATCTCTTTAGATAATTCGCTATTTCATCTTTTGTAGGAAGTCCTTGTGGATCATCCGGCAATGCCAAACCGGGTAAAGAGCTGTATAATCTTGGCGTAAATAACATAAGTGATGCATATCGCCTTTTCCACTCTTCCCCAATTTCCTGCCATCTATCTAAGAGTAGAAAAGGCTGTTTAAGCTGTTTTAAATAATATCCCATCGCTAAACCGGCTTGTCCGGCTCCAATCACAACCGTATGATATGTAGACTCATTCATCCTGATCTCCCCTTCCGCCTGATGAAAGCGTTTGAAACAGCTCTTTAATTTTGGCTATTTTCTAAAAGATTGTTGTTTTTGTAATATATTCTTATGACAAAAAGTGTAGCAAAAGGGTTGATTGGAGCGGAAGGTGCGAGACTCCTGCGGGGTTAGCGGGACAGGTGAGACCCCGCAGGAGCAAAGCGACGAGGAGGCTCATCGCCCGCCCCGCGGAAAGCGAGCATCCCGGAGCGGAAATCAACCACCCCTTTTCTAACAGCAACAAAGCTTACGAAAACAGCCTTAACTTTTTAATCGAAGCAGTCTCATACTATTTAAGATAACTAATAATGCCGCTCCCGTGTCACTCAGTACAGCCAGCCATAACGTAAGATCGCCGGTAAAAATTAAGATAAGCGCTGCGAGCTTTGTCAGTAAAGAAAACCATATATTTTGTTTAATAACACTCAAAGCTTTCCGGCTCAACTTAACAGTATGCGGAAGCTTTTCCAGATTATCAGCCATCAGCACAATGTCCGCTGTTTCCATCGCTGTATCCGTTCCCGCTCCACCCATCGCAATTCCTAAATCAGCTGTCGCTAATGCTGGGGCATCATTGATGCCGTCTCCCACCATTGCCACGATCTTCCCTTCATTCTGAAGCTGCTTAACAGCTTGAACTTTATCTTCCGGCATCAATTCAGCAAAAAACCGATCCACACCTGCTTCATCACTGATTTTCTTTGCGGTTCCTGCATTGTCACCGGTGAGCATCACAATTTGCTCGACACCAACGCTTTTCATATCTTTCAGTGCCTTTGCCGTCGCTGTTCGAATCGTATCAGACACTGCAATGATCCCAAAGATGGTTGAACGTGTTCCCACAATGACTAATGTATTTCCTTCCTCTTGTAACGATTGAATACGGCTCTCCATTTCCCCTAATGAGACATTCAGCTCTTGAAACAGTTTCGGATTCCCGGCAAAATGGTCGCTTCCATCAATAGTTGCTTTCGCTCCTTTTCCTGCAATGGCTGTGAAATCTTCTCCTCCTAAAGCAGAAATTCCACGCTCCGAAGCGGACGTCACAATGGCTGAAGCGATAGGATGCTGAGAATGTTCTTCAATCGTGCGGGCAACGGCAAGAAGTTCCGCTTCTGTTCCATTTACCGTGTATAGACCGGAGACTTTCGGTTTCCCTTCTGTCAGCGTCCCTGTCTTATCAAACGCAATGACGTTTATTGCACCCGCCGTTTCTAAAAACGTGCCGCCTTTAATTAATATCCCATTCTTTGCCGCATTTCCTATCGCTGACACAATGGCAACTGGCGTTGAGATAACAAGCGCACAAGGACAAGCAACGACTAAAAGTTCGAGCCCCTTGTATAACCACTCACTCCATGGCCCCCAACCTAGTAAAGGAGGCATAACCATCACAAAGATCGCCAGTACAAAAACAATCGGTGTATAGATTTTGGCGAAACGATCGATAAATGCCTCCGTCGGCGCTTTTTGTTCCTGCGCTTCTTCTACGAGGTGGATAATTCGTGCAATCGCCGTATCTTTAACAAGCTTCGTGACTTTGACTTCTAACGATCCATTTTCATTAACAGTACCGGCATAAACAATATCTTTTATTTGCTTATCCACTGGAAGTGATTCTCCCGTTATCGGTGCCTGGTTCACTGTGGAAGAGCCGGCAGTGATTTCTCCATCCAACGGAATTTTCTCCCCCGGCTTAATCACGATGGTGTCACCGATTTGAATCGCTTCCACTGGTTTACGGGACAGATTTTGACCTGCTTTAACCCATGCTTCCTGTGGAGCTAAATTCATTAACCCGCGAATTGATTCTCTCGTTCGTTCAATGGATTTGTTTTGCAGAGCAGCACCTAAAGCAAACAGCCAAACAACGGTAGCCCCTTCAAACCATTCGCCAATCAAGGCAGCACCAATGGCCGCCGCCATCATTAAAACGTTCATATCCAGCGAACCGCTTTTGACTGCGTAGTAAGCACTTCTCGCCGGCTTGTACCCGCCAACGAGAATCGATGCCGCATACAACACAGTAATGAGCGCTGGCGATACTCCGTTAAAAGATCCAAAAAATCCAAGGGCTAACAAGATACCGGAAACGGTCGTCGTAGAAGCTCCTTTTTTACTGACAGAAACTTCATTCTTTCTGCCGGTAGACAGCGCTGCTTCAAATCCAGCATTTGACACTTCTTTTGTAATAGCCTCGACACCCAAGTCGTGCGTAATATGCATTTTTCCTGTCGAAAAATTCACCCTGACTTCCTCAACAGTAGGTACGTTTTTCATATGTTTTTCAAGAGTAACGGCACAGGCTCCACAGTCCATTCCGTCGATTATAAATGTTTGACTTTTTTCGTTATGATCCAGTGATTCAGCTTTAAACCCCAGCTTTTCAACTTGCTTCTTGATAAGAGCAGGTGAGATATCTCCGCCAGCCGCCACTTGCATTTTGGCCGTACTATAGTTCACTTGAATCGTTTTCACACCGGACATCTTAACGAGACTTTTTTCAATAGTAAGTGCGCAAGCCGGACAGTCCATCCCTTGTATCCGGTATTCATGCAAGCTGATAGCTTCTTCATTTTCTCCTTGGTGCTGTTGAGCTGTTTTAGTCGCTGTACATGGCGTATCACTTGCACAACAAGAACCTTTTGCTCCATTCTCTGCATTATGAGTTGCTGAAGGAACTTGAGTTTCCGAACAAGAACTGCTCGCACAGCAAGAGCCCGCTGGCTGTTTTTTTAATGTATCAATTGGTACTAGTTTAATGGGCTTGCTTTGTACGGAAAGGGACTCATCTGTTTTTGACTGAGGTTTAGTATTACAACAAGGTTCTTTTTTTGATGTATCAGACATTTTCCTTTACCTTCTCGCCTGGCAGAAGCCGCTTATTTATTTCACAGCAAGCTACATCCTGCTCAACTTGATTTAACACAATGTCAAACATGGCAAGCAGCTGCCTCGTTTCTTCATTTCGGATACTGTAATAAACATTTCTTCCCTCCTGACGGCCGGTGATGATTCCACAACCCTTTAAACAAGATAAATGCTGAGAAATATTGGACTGGTTTCCGTTTATCTCTTTGACAATTTGAGATACGGCTTTCTCTTCTTCTTTAATACAATCCAATATTTGAAGCCGTGTTTTATCAGCAAACCCACGAAGAAATTTAGTTTTCACCTCATAATTACAACTCATATCGACTCCTCCTGAAATATTAGTCTTTACTAATTTATATTCATTACAATCATATTAGTTTATACTAATACATCAGTCAACATATTTTATTTTCTGCTGGAACTAACTGTGCTAGTTAAAATCCTCAGTCAAAAAATAAGAAATGCACCAGATTGACCTTTCAAGTTAAAAATTAGTGACTTATCGCATATTATTCGTTAAGGTTTAATGCTAGCAAAAATAACAGGAGGGAGAACTTTATGGATTCAAGAATTCCAATGCCAGTTCAAAGCATCCTCCGTGAATATATTTCCCTGTTTCATGAGCGGATACCCAATACTCTTGAAGGTTTTTATTTGCACGGTTCAATTGCACTTAATGCTTATATTCATGACTTTAGCGATATTGATTTCGTTGCCATTATAAAACGTCATTTGACAGAAGCAGAGATGAGAATTTTATCCAAAATTCATCAAAAAATAGCACGTAAGTATAAAAAGGCAGGAATGGACGGATGTTACCTTTTGCAGGAAGACATGGGTAAAAAGCAAACTGAAACAAAAAAACGTTTATACTTCGATGCCGGCAAGTTGGAATGGGGGGATCATGTTACTAATCCGATTACTTGGTGGATTCTGAAAAACAAGGGAATTAACATCATTGGACCGAAAATAACTGCATTCCATTTTGATGTTGATGATAGTATTCTGGTTGACTACGTTATAGACAATATGAACACTTATTGGTTAAATCGATTGAACAGAAATGTGAAATTCAAAAGAATGGCACTTCTATTACCAAACAAAATGGTAGATTGGGAAATACAATGGTCTATTACTGGGATGTTGCGCCAATTGTATACGCTCAGAGAACATGAAATCACTTCAAAAGTCGATGCGGGTGAATATTCACTAAATCATCTGCCAGCAAGGTGGCATAACATTATTAAAGAAGCAATAAGTATTCGAAAAGGTTTAAACAGACGTTACTGTGATTCTAAGAAACAACGGATCAATGACACGATCGAATGTATGAAATATATACTTGATTATTTTGATACTTCGCACGGCTAAAGCCGTGGGGTCTGAATCCATTACCTTCTTCGAGTTCAACACCACAGTTCATACGCTTTTCGTATACTCGGCATGTGGGCAATCTAGCTTACGTGAACACTTCACGAAGAACATTTTCTACCTTCTTATTTTTGTGCAGATTTTAAGGATTTTTTTAAAACACGTTAAGGAATGAATGAGCCGGGTAAACTTAAAATGGCTAAAAAATATTTTTGGGAGGGTTTTTATGAATTCAATATACGAAGATTGTATCAAAGCTTGCCTAGAGTGCATGGAAGCTTGTAACACGTGTTATGATGCCTGTTTGAAAGAAACAGATATAAAGATGATGGCGGATTGTATTCGTCTAGACAGAGAATGTGCTGATATTTGCGCATTTGCAGCAAAGTCTATGCAAACAAACAGCCCGTTTGCCAAACAAATTTGCCAATTATGTGCCGATATTTGTGAGGCGTGTGGAAATGAATGCAAAAAGCATGACCATGATCATTGCCAGAAGTGTGCTGAGTCATGCTTCCGTTGTGCTGAAGAGTGCCGCAAGATGGCAGCTTAATTTACGCAGATAGAAACAAATCAAAAAGCCTGTTTCCACTTATTTGGTGTACAGGCTTTTTGTTGTTTATTGAAATGAGCTCTTTTTCTTTTTTATAACAAGTCTTTATTATTTCTCAAAAGCCTTTTTGCCCAATATGAACCAGACATCATTAACACCTTGTCCATTTACATCCCCGACCTGCTTATCTTTTACAAAATAATAAAGAGGGTGCCCTTTATACGTTGTTTGCTTTTGACCGTCATCTCTTACAATTGTTTTAAACTCTTTTTTGTCGAATCCTTTAGGAGCGACGATGTTTTCCGCATAAAATGGCGGCCAATTTTCAAGACATTGCCCTTTGCAATTACTGACGTCAGGCTCGTCTTTCGTAAAATAATAAAGTGTCATTCCTTCTTGATCTGTTAAATACTTACCAAATTTGTCCGATTTCAACATATTAAGTTTGTATCTTTTTGACTCTTCCTGAATGGTATCTGTAATGGAGAGAGTCTCTACATCAACACGCGCGATGGATAGGTCCCGGTTCAATACATATGACCGTTCCCCGTCTTTACTAAAGACAATAGCTTGCCGTGGTTCGTTGAAACCGTCCATTGTTTTTACTATACGTTGATCAGCAACATTGATCACGTTGATTGTATTATCTGCTTTGTTGCTGGCAAAAAGCAGTTCGCCATCGGGCGAAAGAGAAGCACCGTACGGCTCGCGTCCCACTTGAATTTCATTTTTTATGCTGCCGTCTACCGTATTAACCGCAGAAATACTGTTGCGACCGCTGTTTGCGGCATACAGTGTGCCTCCGTCAGTGGAGATCGAAATTCCACGGATCATTGAGAAGCCTGTTATTTCACGAATGATTTTGTTTGTGGCTGCATCGATGACGGATATTTTATCTCCTTGAAAGTTTGTGACGAAGATAGATTTTCCATCCGGTGAAACTTTAATGCCTTGTCTTGGTTGGGCGAAACCGGTGATAACAGCTGTCGGTTGTCGTTTTTCAAGATCCACGACTGTGACAGAACTGTGTGCTTGATTGTTCACATACAGTGTCTTTCCATCCGGACTGACAGCAGTTCCGAATGCACCCGGGCCAACCGCGACTTCATCTTTCAGTGCAAAGTTTTTCGTTCTGTAAAAACGAAGCGTACCGAGTGTACTGTCCGAAACGACAAATGTTGAACCGCCGTCAACAAACAAAATGTTCCTCGGTGTGACAAAACCATCGATCACCTTCTTCAACTTGTCCTTATCCAGGTCGTAAATACGGATCGAAGACTCACGGCTATCGGACACGATCGCCAATTGTTCATCAGGGCTGACAGCAAGAGAGTTGTTAGTGATATTGCCATCAAAAGCAGTGCGAACTTCTTTTTTATTAGAAGCGGCAAAACTAACAGTTGGAAGCAGCATAATAGCCATCAAAGCAATAAGCAACACACGTTTCATTTTCATTCTTTTCACCATTCCTTCATCTCCAGGATTAATTCGTTTTAAAGATACCACATATTTCCGTGCCTGCTGTTTTTATTATGTAATAACTATTATTTGATTTTTCGATAGACATAGCGAGAATTTTTTATAAAACAAAAAACCTAAAAATTAATCTTTAAAAAAGATGTCAGTTTTAGGTTAAATGTATTTATCTCATTAAGCTTTCAAGAAAAGGGTTTATCGTTTTTATGATGACTGTTTACGTTACCTTGGCGGCTGAAAAAATATATCCTTTCTTTAAATACCTATATAAAATTCATGATTCGTCATTTGGCCAAGTCCCTTCACTTTCTAAATGACCAGAACGCTTTATTTTCGTTTTTAAATAGTTCTCATTAAATTCAGAAACATCGCCCCATAAAGGCGCTCTGCCAGATACGTACAAGCCAGCGTTTTTTAATGCTTCTAGCTTTTTAGGATTATTCGTTATAAGCGTTACCGGTTTAGAACGTAATGCTTTCAACACCTCAATAGCCTCACTGTAATTTCGGGAGTCATCAACAAAACCAAGGCCTTCATTTGCCTCTACTGTGTCATACCCATTTTCTTGAAGAACATAAGCCATCGCCTTACTGAATAAGCCAATCCCTCTGCCTTCATGGTCGGCTAAATAAAATAAAGCCCCTGTCCCATGTTCGGCAATCATTTTCATGGACTGTTTTAGTTGATAACCACAATCACATCGCTTACTGCCAAATATATCACCCGTATGACAGATCGAATGCATTCTAATCATTGCCTCTTCTTCTTCTTGGAAATCCCCGTAAACTAAAACGCTTGATTGTTGAAATTCAGCTAAGTTCAATGAAGATAAATTGTCAATAATCCGTTCATAGTCTTCTGTTACTTCATCAAGGTGAAGCCAGCAATACCATTGGAATACAACAGTTTCTCCATATAGATTCACTGGAAGGCGTATCGGTCCAACTAAATAAATGGCGCCTTCACCTGTTTTAATTAATTGAATTTTATCTTCTAAAATAGAAAGTTCTTTGGATTTAAGTTTAGTTTGCGCCATGTTTTCATCCCCTTTTTGATTAGTATGGTTAAACAATCTATTAGAGTTACTCATTTCATCCAGATGATTCTGGACATAGATAAAGGAATTGCACTAGCAATTCCTTTATCTGTGTCCTTGTATAATATTTCATGTCAGAGAATTTCTCAATTATTTAAGCTGATTTAGAGTTATGCTCTTGTCCTTTGAAAATCATTTGATCGAGCGCATACAGCTTACTTCCCGTTATGGCGATAGATAGTGCCATTGCTAAGAATGCTAGATCTAATTCATAACCAGCCACTTGTCCATTACCTAAGAAACCAGCAGCTAATTTTACTTTTAAAATGGCCCCAATCATTAACAAGGCGAAAAGAGCTGACACGATTCTAGTACCGAAACCAACTACTAAGGCAATTCCGCCAGCTGCTTCTAACAAAGCTACACCGTAAGCTAGAAACCCTGGCAGACCAATGCTTCCAAACCATCCAACGGTATTTTCAATACCCCCTTGGAATTTTGCCAGCCCATGAACAAAGAAAGTAACTCCTAACACGACACGTAAAATTAACGCACTCCACTCATATTTTGTTATCATTTTTTTCCTGCCTCCAAATAATTGTTATCGATTAACCAAACTGCCATACACTGTGACTTAAGTTTCCATATCGATAGCTGCGATGTAATAATGTGGCTCTTTGTTGATCATCGGCTGCCCCCATCGCGTAGAAAATCGGAACGAAGTGCTCATTTCCATACGAAGGCACTGCAAGTCTCGCTGTCGGAGCTAAAGAATTGTATTTGAAAAGAGATTCCAGATCCCAATCTTTCAAATGTCTTGCCAGCCACTCATCAAAATCAAGTGCCCAATCGTCGACTTGCACATTATCTGCAACCATCTTTACAGCTCCCAGATTATGCACCGTTCCCCCACTGCCAATAATTAAAATATCTTTTTCTCTTAGTTCTGATAAAGATTTTCCGATTTTGTACTGCTCCTCCGGTGTAAGATGGGGATTAACAGACATGGAAATGACAGGAATATCCGCCTCTGGATAAAGTAGTCTAAGAACAACCCATGCACCATGATCTAACCCACGGCTTGTCTCCACTTCATAAGGTACACTATGTTTAGCAAATAATTGTTCAATCTCCTTCGCGACCTGCTTATCCCCTTTAGCCGGGTATTGAATACGGTACAAAGCTTCTGGAAAACCGCCAAAGTCATAGATCGTTTTATAGTCATTTACGTCACTGACCTTTTGCACGGCTGACTCCCAGTGAGCTGAAAATAACACAACTGCTTTCGGACGCGGCAATTCCTTTCCTAAATTACTTAAAAACTGTGTGTACTCATTATCCTCAATCGCTAAAAGCGGCGCTCCGTGAGCGATAAAAAAAGACGGCATCATGTGAACTTTTCCTCCTTCATTTTTCAATCATTCTTTCATTAAACATTCCAATTATTTTAATCTTAGGATCATTTGGAAAAACTTATATATAAAACATTTATTGTTTCCTGATATGAATATTTGTTGTTTATAAAATAACAAAGATCTTTATAGATTGTCAACAGGTTTTTTGGTAATATGTAAATAAGTTTCTTATTGGAAAACATCAGAGGTGAAATAATATGGACATTGGTTCTACCATTCGAACTATAAGAAATAGAAAAAAAATCACAATTGCCCAGATGAGTGAGGGGACGGGGCTCTCAAAAGGTTTTATTAGCAATATGGAAAATAACAATACGTCGCCATCTATTAACACATTGCAAACAGTCGCTAATTTTCTCGATATACCCTTGCCCTACCTTCTTTTAGAAAAAGATCAACGTATGCGCGTAGTCAGAAAACACGAACGCCAATATACGACCCACAAGAAAGAAAATATTAAAGTCGAGCATTTAACGTCAAAAGGCGGGCTCACGTTGCAGCATGTTGAAATTCCTCCTGGAGCCTCGACAGGAGATGAACCGCATACTCATCTCGGAGAAGAGTGTCATATTGTATTAAGGGGAAAAATTCTTGCTGAACAAGGGGAGGAGTCCTTTATTTTAGACGAGGGAGATTCGTTTAGCTGGAATGCGAGTGTCCCACACTTTGTAAAAAATATCGGAGATGAACCGGCAGTCGTTTTAATCGCCATTTATACAGATATGGAACTTAATGATATGTTGTAAAGAAAAGGTGTTGTCTCAAAAACCCACTTTTCGTAACTTTTATTTTATTATTGAGCAACTTGCATATTCCGGCTGTCCCGCTCATAAATAAAACTTGGGCGTGCAGAAAATCATCAAACTCATATACAAACGCCAATAACCGGCGCACATATTACAGCACCGCTTCACTTTGTTTATTTAAGAAAGGGCTGTTCCAAAAGTCTATTAAGCAGCGACTTTCGGAACAGCCCTTTCAGTAATTTATCAGTCCCGGAACCCCTTACACTTGAATTCAGTAATGTTGTTAACAGCTTCAAATCCAGTGGGATAAACTTAACCAGGCTCAGTCTAATTATTAAGTGTTGTCCTTTATCTATGTTAGACTAAACAAACAACAAGCTTTTTAAAAAAAGATGAAAAGAGGTAAACTATGTTAAAAAAAATATTGAACAAACTCAAGGATCTTTCCCGAGGAAGCAGTGAGCGAAGACAGGGTCATTATCGCCGTGGCAGCAGTAGCAGCAGTCGACGGTATAAATCATCTCCCATGAGTGGAAGCGCCCGCTACAAACGGAGAGGCCGAAGCAGCAGCTAATCTTGCTCTATACGGTTAATTTACTTTTTCTTGCGCTTTAAGGGCAGCGTGAAGATCTGTTGAAATTTCACTAGTATCTGTATAAGGCCCGTGTATTTTTAATAACTTTTTCAGCAAATGAACAGTTTCCTTTTCTAAAGAGAGTTCTTCTGTCCATGGAAGAGCTTTTTTATTTTTGGAAGAGTATGTTGTATAAAGTAAATATAAAAGCAATTCCCCTAAATCATAGTAGTCCTGTTGTTTCATCTCTAGGATATCCTCTTGTTTGTTATGTGAAGAGTGAAATTGATCAACCGAAACTCTTTGCTTGGACAAACCAAAATCGATCAAAAAAAGCCTCTTGTTTTTTAGTAAAATGTTTGGCGTACGCAAATCTTGATGGTAAATGCCTTTTTTGTGAAGATAATCTACTAATTCGAGCAAGTGAGCAAGAATTAAGAGCGACTCTTTCTCGTTAAAATTTTTCTTACTTAAAAAAAGTTCGTCTTCTAGGTTGTCCCCTTCAATAAAACTCATTGCATAAAAAAAATATCCGTTATTTGAAAAAGCTTCATATAATACTGGCATATTTTTGTGATTCAGCTTACGCAAAACAGAGGTTTCATTTTCAAACAGTTCCACTTCTTTTTTATTACGCCGCTTACTTGGCCGAAGTTGTTTGACCACCCTATTCTCTTTTGTTTTTACATCTTTACAGAGATATACAATGCCGTAGCTTCCAGTTCCTATAACACTTAACACCTCATAGCGATCGTTCAAAACCGTCCCTTCTTTAATAGGTATATCTACAAAAAACTGATAGATTTTTCGAATGAAACGAAAAATTGAAATTTTCCTCACCTCTTCTTTTAATTAAGTACTTAAAGCCCCTTAGTTATCAAACCCTTGAACGCCTTTAAACTATAACTGAAAAAGACTTTTATGTATTAGTAGAACTCACAAAATTCAGTATAAGTCGAAAACGATCGTTTTTTATTTATTTACAAACAGTTTTTTCAGGAGTATATTATCTAAGTAAATTTAATAGCTACATTCAATCATACTTTGCAACAGACTTACCTTATCGATAAAAAATGAAGCTTTTGAAAGGTGATGCATATGTTCCTCTTTAACACATTTAGCAAAAATAAAAGGATTAATCTGCAGCCAGCCCATATTCTTTTCCTTGGTTTCTTAGGGTTGATCTTTATCGGAACTTGTTTGCTTATGTTGCCATTCGCTACTCGTGACAGACATCACCTCAGCTTCATTGACGCACTTTTTGAAGCTACTTCTGCTGTTTGTGTCACAGGATTAGCTGTTGTCGATACTGGAACCACCTTTACTTTGTTTGGCCAAATTGTTTTACTTATTCTCATTCAGCTTGGCGGCTGGGGGTTTCTTACCTGTGGGGTACTTATCTTTATTATTTTAGGAAAAAAAATAGGCATGAAGCAAAGGGTACTGCTTCAAGCATCTTTAAACTCTTTTGCAATCGCAGGAGTCATTAAATTAGTTCGACGCATTATTATTATTACGTTAACCATTGAAGCTGTTGGAGCCATTGTTTTAGCTATACGATGGTCACAAGAAATGAGTTGGGGAAAAGCCGTTTACTATGGAATATTCCACTCGATCTCCGCTTTTAACAATGCAGGATTTGGCTTAGAACCGGACAATTTGAGCAAGTGGGTAGGCGATCCGACAGTAAACATTGTCATTACTCTGTTGTTTATTTTAGGTGGAATTGGTTTTTTTGTCATTGCAGATGTTCTAGAAAAAAAGAAGTTTAAAAAGTTTTCCCTTCACACTAAAATAACAGTCGTTTTTACGTTGCTGATTAATGTAATAAGTACTCTTGTCATTTTTTCCTTAGAGTTTAATAATCCTGCAACATTAGGAAGTTTAGATATGGCAGATAAATGGTGGGCTGCTTTTTTCCAAGGTGTTGTTCCCCGGACGGCAGGATTTAACACAATAGATATAAGTCAGCTATCATTAAGTTCTCAAGTTTATATGATCGGATTAATGTTTATAGGGGCTGGTTCAGGTTCTACGGCCGGCGGGATTAAAGTGACGACTTTTGCTTTATTGATCTTTACTCTTTGGTCGGTGCTTACTAATAGAGAAGAGATTAATGTTTTTGAACGAAAAATCCCAAAATCCCTAGTATATAAAGCCTTATCGATTGCCATCTCAGGATTAATTTTTATTTTTGTTATCTTCTTTTTACTTACGATAACGGAAAAAGGAGCGGAGATGTCACAAATATTATTTGAAACAGTCTCTGCCTTTGGTACCGTGGGATTAAGCGCTGGGTTTACTGGAGAGTTGAGCCCTATGGGACGTATTTTAATCACCGTCATGATGTTCATCGGAAGACTCGGACCTCTCACCATGGCTTTTGCGCTCGCCATTCACTCAAATAAAAAATCGAAAATCGGATACGCAGAGGAAAAAATCTTAATTGGATAAACCATTGATTTCTGTAAACGAATCTATTTCATAAATCCGCCTGTTCTTTTGAGACAGAGCGGATTTTTTTAAGGACGGAATGAGTGGACATCTATTAAAGCTTGGACAAGACCTTTTAGATTCCAGATATACACTTACTTATCTCCTTTAACACAAAAAAGAACAGCCTCCGCTGTTCTTTATCAGTTGCCTGGCAGCGTCCTACTCTCACAGGGGGAAACCCCCAACTACCATCGGCGCTGAAGAGCTTAACTTCCGTGTTCGGGATGGGAACGGGTGTGGCCTCTTCGCTATCGCCACCAGACTGTATAAAATTGAAAGAGTTGTTCTTTCAAAACTGGATAATATGTTGTATAAGTAACCGGCAACACCGTGCCATTGTTTATTTAGCTTCCACGCGGTTAGGCGCTTCTGCTTTTCGTTTTGTCCAGCTCCAGCGGCCAGACTCTCGGTCATAAGCCGTCACGCCTGTGTGACAAAGAACGTCACTTCGGCGGTCCGTCTAATGCCTGCCGAGTCTAATCGGCCGCTTCCGCTTTTCGATTAGGATAAGTCCTCGATCGATTAGTATTCGTCAGCTCCACGTGTCGCCACGCTTCCACCCCGAACCTATCTACCTGATCATCTTTCAGGGATCTTACTAGCTTGCGCTAAGGGAAATCTCATCT
>NZ_WEIO01000013.1 GCF_009183655.1 Bacillus aerolatus | reverse complement strand
AGATGAGATTTCCCTTAGCGCAAGCTAGTAAGATCCCTGAAAGATGATCAGGTAGATAGGTTCGGGGTGGAAGCGTGGCGACACGTGGAGCTGACGAATACTAATCGATCGAGGACTTAACCAAAACGAAACGTTCAGGCACTGAACATGCCTGAACGGGACAAACGAATAACACCAAATGGCATGGTATTGCCGGTTACTTATACAACATATTATCCAGTTTTGAAAGAACAAAAAGGTCTTGCCAAATAAGAAATCTATGTTATAATAAAAAGATCTTCAATAGTCTGGTGGCGATAGCGAAGAGGTCACACCCGTTCCCATCCCGAACACGGAAGTTAAGCTCTTCAGCGCCGATGGTAGTTGGGGGATTCCCCCTGTGAGAGTAGGACGCTGCCGGGCAATTGGAAAAGCGGAGCCGACTGTTTTGGGGCGATAAGCATATGATAGAATGACGAAATGGCGTTTTCAGCCATGCGATCAGATTAGCATATGACTTCGAGCGCCAAGGAGGCACAGCTAGACAATTAATTAAAGATTTATTCTTATCGTCGCGGGGTGGAGCAGTTCGGTAGCTCGTCGGGCTCATAACCCGAAGGTCGCAGGTTCAAATCCTGTCCCCGCAATCTATGGTCCGGTAGTTCAGTTGGTTAGAATGCCTGCCTGTCACGCAGGAGGTCGCGGGTTCGAGTCCCGTCCGGACCGCCATTTTTATAAGTTTTTACAACTAAGCGGAACTGTGTTTCGTTTCTTTTTTTTTATAAAGATTTGCGATATACTATATTCAACACACTACCTTAGGAAATAAAAATCCTAAGGTTTTTTTACGATTATATATTATAAGGGAGACTTTTTATGGACAGATTACGGTTTTCCACAAAAAGCGCTGGACAGACACAGGCATTCGCAGAGAGGCTGGCTGAGCTGTTAACCCCGGGAGATGTTCTTTTGCTGGAAGGCGATTTAGGAGCCGGTAAAACGACTTTTACTCAAGGTTTGGCAAAAGGCCTGGGCGTGTCACGAAATGTAAACAGCCCAACGTTTACCATTATAAAAGAATATAAAGGCCGGTTGCCTCTTTATCATATGGATGTTTACCGGGTAAGTGATGCAGAAGAAGATCTTGGATTTGATGAGTACTTTTATGGAAACGGTGTTTGTGTAGTGGAATGGGCTCATTTAATTGAGCAACAGCTGCCGGAACATTATTTAAAGGTGATGATTTCTCATAAAGGAAACGATGAACGCGAAATACGTTTAGAGCCAACAGGCAGCAGATACGTTAGGATTAGTGAGGAGTTATTAAGATGAAGATGTTAGCGATTGATACATCTACTTATACATTAGGTGTGTCTCTTTTAAATGGAGAAGAGATTATTGGTGAACATATTACAGATTTAAATAAGAATCATTCATTGCGAGCTATGCCAGCTATAGAAGCACTTATGAAAGAGTGTGAAGTGAAACCTGCAGACCTGAAAAAAATAGTTGTCGCTAAAGGGCCAGGCTCTTATACAGGCGTACGTATTGGTGTGACGATTGCGAAAACGCTGGCTTGGTCATTGAACATTCCTCTCGCAGGTGTTTCGAGCCTCGCTGTTTTGGCTGCTTCTGCCCGGTACTATCCCTCTTATATTTCTCCCATTATTGATGCGAGACGTGGGAGGGTATATACGGGATTATATCGTTTTGAAGAGGGCAAGCTGAACTTAGTGAAAGAAGACAGGAATGTATTGCTTACAGACTGGTGTGAAGAGTTAAAAGAATTGAACGAAGACGTGCTCTTTGCCGGTAAGGATATTCATTTGCATGAAAACTTGATCCGGGAAGTAATAGGGAGACGAGCTTTGCTGGGGGGAGCAAATATTTTTTATCCCCGCCCATCTGAGCTCGGTCGTCTCGGCCTGACTGAACCTGCGGTAGACTTGCATTCATTTGTTCCTAACTATATCCGATTGGCAGAAGCGGAAGCGAAATGGCTGGAGCAACAAGAGGCAGAGAAGAGAAATGGATGAACTGAATGTCCGTCTTATGACTGTAGCTGATGTAGAAAAAGTATATGAAATCGAAGCAAACAGTTTTACTGTGCCGTGGACGAAAGAATCTTTTTTTAATGAAGTGAACAAAAACCATTTTGCCATTTATCATGTAGCAGAATGGCAAGGACAATTAGTCGGTTATTGTGGAATGTGGCTTGTGCTGGATGAGTCGCAAATTACTAATATCGCCATCCTGCCGGAATATCGCGGAAAAGGGTTTGGTGAAAGATTATTTGTCTGTGTGATGAATGCTGCAAAGAAGAGAGGAGCCTCTTTGATGACTCTAGAGGTGCGTGTAAGTAATGAATCTGCTCAAAATTTATATAAAAAATTAGGATTTCAGCCGGGTGGCATTAGAAAAAATTATTACTCGGACAATCAAGAAGACGCATTAGTGATGTGGGTGAGGTTATAATGGAAAAAGACATTTATGTACTAGGATTAGAAACAAGCTGCGATGAAACAGCGGCGGCAATTATTAAAAATGGCAGGGAAATTATTGCGAACGTTGTTTCATCTCAAATTGAAAGCCACAAGCGATTTGGCGGTGTTGTTCCCGAAATTGCTTCGCGCCATCATGTGGAACAAATTACAGTAGTACTTGAAGAAACGCTAAAACAAGCAGGGATGACTTTTAATGATCTGCATGCCATTGCTGTTACTAAGGGACCGGGCTTGGTTGGCTCTTTACTGATTGGAGTGAACGCCGCGAAAGCTTTGGCTTTTGCTCATCAGCTTCCACTCATAGGGGTTCACCACATTGCCGGCCATATATATGCCAACCGTCTAGTAGAAGAGTTAACCTTTCCGCTGCTTTCACTTGTTGTGTCGGGCGGCCATACAGAGCTTATTTTAATGAAAGAACATGGAGATTTTCAAGTCATCGGTGAAACACGTGATGATGCAGCAGGAGAAGCGTACGATAAAGTAGCTCGCACATTGGGCTTACCTTATCCAGGAGGCCCTCATATTGACCGAATGGCTGTAGAAGGGGAAGCAACGATCGACTTGCCGAGAGCGTGGCTGGAAGAAGGATCGTATGATTTCAGCTTCAGCGGGTTAAAGTCAGCGGTCATTAATACGCTTCATAATGCAGAACAGCGGGGCGAGTATATTAAACCGGAAGACCTGGCTGCAAGTTTTCAGGGAAGTGTCATTGAAGTATTGACGGCTAAAACGGTTAAAGCAGCCAAAGAATTTGAAGTAAAGCAAGTGCTGCTTGCCGGGGGAGTAGCTGCCAACAAAGGACTCCGAAAAGCACTGGAAAAGCAGTTTGCTGAATTAAAAAACGTAGACTTGCTCATTCCGCCATTAAGTTTGTGCACAGATAATGCGGCGATGATCGCAGCTGCAGGAACAGTTTTATATGAGCAAGGAAAATTTGAGAATTTAGCGATGAACGGTTATCCGGGGCTGGATATTGAACAAAATTAAGAAAAAGAGGCTGTCCTCAAAGTCAGTTATTCACTGATTTTGAGGCAGCCTCTTTTGTTGTTCACAACCTGTGGATAAAATGTGAATAATAAAATATTTTTGTGGAAAAACAAATTTTAAATCCTAAAAGATATTTGTGTGTTTTGTGGACAGTTGTGCATAATTTTGTGGATAATGTGCATAAGTTCTTTCAGTTAAGCTAAACAGGTATGTTTGTATGTGGATAACATTGTGTATAAAAAGCCAGAAAAACAAAGTTTCCTGGCGGTTATTGTCTAACTATGGAGATTTTCCCATTCTTGTATAAGTTGTTCAACTTCGGACTGACAAGCTTCGATTCTCTCTTGCAGTTCTAAAGACTTTTCATGATCCTGAAAGACTTCAGGCTGGCAAAGAAGATCTTCAGCTTCTTCAATTTCTAGCTCTAAATTTTCGATTTTTTCTTCAATTTCCTCTATGCGGCGACGCTTCTGGCGTTCTTTCTTCTTCTGTTCCTTATCGTTGTAATAGGCGGAAGAATCAGGAGCGGCGGTTTCTTTAGTAGATGGCACAGCTGCCTTTTCCAGTTCAGCCAGCTCTTTTTGCTCCTGCTTTTTTGTTACGTAGTAATCGTAATCGCCAAGATATTCAACCATACTGCTATTTGTCATTTCTACTACTTTTGAAGCGATACGGTTAATAAAGTAGCGGTCATGTGAGACGAATAAAAGCGTACCCGGATAATCGATAAGGGCATTTTCCAGCACTTCTTTGCTGTCTAAATCAAGGTGATTTGTCGGTTCATCCAGAATAAGAAAGTTTGCTTTCTGCATCATTAACTTTGCAAGAGCAAGCCGCGCTTTTTCTCCACCGCTCAAGGCATAGACGGGCTTTAATACGTCATCGCCTGAAAAAAGGAAGTTACCGAGGGCTGTTCGGATTTCTTTTTCATCACTGGAAGGATAATCATCCCACAGTTCATTTAACACTGTTTTATTAGAGGTTAAGTTCGCTTGTTCCTGGTCATAGTAGCCGATAGATACGTTGGCACCGAGAAAAAACTCTCCAGATAACGAAGGGAGCTTGTCCACAATTGTTTTAAGAAAAGTGGACTTTCCTGCTCCGTTCGGCCCGACTAAAGCTGTGCTTTCTTCTCTTGTTAAATGTAAATGAAGATGGCTGGCAACGACTCCTTCTTTATAGCCGATAGCAAGGTCGTTCACTTTTAATACTTCATTCCCGCTTTGCTTTTCAATGTTAAATAACATATTCGCCGATTTTTCGTCTCCATCAGGCCGTTCCAACAGTTCCATGCGCTGCAGCTGTTTGCGGCGGCTCTGTGCTCGTTTCGTTGTGGAAGCGCGGGCAATATTGCGCTGAATAAAATCTTCCAGCTTAGCTACTTGTTCCTGCTGCTTTTCAAACTGCTTCATCTCTTTTTCAAATTGTTCAGCTTTTTGCTTTAAATAGCTGCTGTAATTTCCGGGGAACTTTTTAATGTTTTGCCGGGAGATTTCGTACACTTGATTAACGACCTTATCGAGGAAATAACGGTCATGGGAAACAATCAATATCGCTCCGTTGTAACTTTGTAAATATTGTTCAAGCCAGGAGAGTGTATGAATATCCAAGTGGTTTGTCGGCTCGTCTAAAATTAGAATATCCGGTTTTGTTAACAGCAGCTTTCCTAAAGCAAGCCGGGTTTTTTGTCCGCCGCTTAAGGCTGAAATTTTCGTTTCATAGTCAAAGTCATGGAAGTTCAAGCCGTGCAAAATAGAACGGATGTCTGCCTCAAACTGATATCCGCCGGACTCCTTAAAGTCATTTTGCAAGACATCATATTCCTTTGTGATTCTTTCATATTGAACAGCGTCTTCGTATACATCCGGATCGGCCATTTGTACTTCCAGGCGTCGGAGGTTTTCTTCCATATTGCGCAAATGTGAAAAGACCGAAAGCATTTCATCCATGATTGACAAATCAGATTCAAGGCCGGTATTTTGAGCGAGATAGCCAATAGTCACATCTTTCGGTTTTAAGATGTTTCCTGAATCATGTGAAAGAATGCCGGCAATTATTTTTAAAAGTGTGGATTTTCCTGCTCCATTTCTGCCGACGAGGGCAATCCGGTCTCGTGTTTGTATTTCGAGTTTAATGTTTGACAAAATCAGTTCCGCACCAAAATGTTTAGTAAGCTGTTGTACTTGCAGTAAAATCATTGTTCTCACCTCAATCTTCTATTATAAGTGTAGCTGATTCTACAAGTACGGGCAATTTTCTTTCTTATAATAGTTGCAGTAAGGAAGGAAAAGTTAAAAGACAAGCTGTACAAAATATTGTATGATGAAGGAAGTGCTTAAATTGGGCCGTTTTTAGAATGGAAGCAGTAAGTGGTGGGGGTATAAACATGAACCATGATTCGTTAAAAATTCCGCAGGCGACTGCCAAGCGTCTGCCGCTATATTACCGTTTTATTCAAAACCTGCATTCTTCGGGCAAGCAGCGGGTGTCCTCGGCGGAATTGAGTGAAGCGGTGAAAGTTGATTCGGCAACAATCCGCCGTGATTTTTCGTACTTTGGCGCGCTTGGCAAAAAAGGGTACGGCTACAACGTCAGTTATTTGCTGTCGTTTTTTCGCAAAACATTGGATCAAGATGAAGTAACGAATGTTGCTTTAATCGGCGTAGGCAACTTAGGAACCGCGTTTTTAAATTATAATTTTATGAAGAACAATAATACGAAGATACAAGTGGCGTTTGATGTGGACCAAGAAAAAGTGGGCACGGTCATTGGCGATGTCCCGATCTATCATTTAGATGATCTCGAAAAAATATTAAAAGTGAAAGATGTGCCGGTTGCCATCTTAACGGTTCCTTCGGCGGCCGCCCAAAGAATAACAGACAGGCTGGCCTCATGCAGCATTAAAGGGGTTTTAAATTTTACTCCAGCGAGGCTGAATGTCCCCACATCGATACGGGTGCACCACATTGATTTGGCCGTCGAGCTGCAGTCGTTAGTGTACTTTTTGAAACATTATCCGGAAGCTGTGGATGAAAAGTCAGAATAGAATTATGACGAAAAATCAGTTATGATGAAGAAAAGGAGGTGTTGCATAAATGGGATTAAGCATAGGCAGTATCATATTAATCGCCGGGGCAGCATTATTAATTTTTGGACCGAAAAAACTTCCCGAACTTGGACGCGCAGCAGGAGATACGTTAAAAGAGTTCAAGAATGCGACAAAAGGGCTGGCGGACGATGACGATAAACCAGAGGATAAAAAAGATCCTCAGTAAGGTTAGGATGAATGACAATGAGTCGACAAGACATGACAATATATGAACACATCGGCGAATTGCGAAAACGGCTCATTATAGTAGTCGTTTTCTTGTTCCTGGCTATGATTGCCGGTCTGTTTTTGGCGGAGCCGATTATCCGTTATTTACAGCATGCAGATGAAGCGAAGGAATTAACGATGAATGCCTTCCGGGTAACAGACCCGTTAAAGATTTATTTTCAAATGGCTTTTGTCATAGCTTTTATATTGACCAGTCCGATGATTCTTTATCAGTTGTGGGCTTTCGTTAATCCGGGATTGCTTGAAAGCGAAAAGAAAGTGACTCTTAGCTATATCCCAATTTCCGTGCTTTTGTTTTTAGCCGGTCTTTCTTTTTCTTACTTAGTTTTATTTCCATACATCATACACTTTATGATGAAGTTATCTGGAAACTTGAATATTGAGCAAGTCATTGGCATTAACGAATATTTTCAATTTTTGTTTCAAATTACTCTTCCATTCGGCATCCTTTTTCAACTGCCGGTTGTGACGATGTTCTTGACGAGACTTGGCATCATTACGCCGATGTTTCTTGCTCAAATTCGCCGCTATGCTTATTTTATCCTGCTTGTGGTTGCGGGATTAATTACCCCGCCGGATGTAGTATCACAGATAATAGTGATGATTCCTTTAGTGATTCTGTATGAAATCAGCATTTGGATTTCTAAAATCAGCTATAAAAAAGCGTTGCAGGCGGAACTGAAAGCGGAAAATAAAGAATAAAATAAGGCTGTCCAACAAAAGAGCCGGACTCCCGTGTTGAGCGGAAGCCAGCCTTTCATGGACTAGCCTTATTTTTTTTCGCTGCTTTTTAAGCGGAAATGCATAAAAACTAAACGAATGCCAGAACCAATATCCATTGTCGCTAGTAAAATCAACAAATAAGTAAAAAAACCGAACCCTCCGGCATTAACGTCTTCAATGGCTAAGTAAGTAAAGAATGCGCCGAGAATCAAATAGAAGATCCCGGTCGTCAAAGGTGATTGTCTCATGAAACTCCTCCAAATTAAAAGCTGCGGGCATTAAAGAAGCCATGCAGCGAAACTTTGCATCTGTTCAGCTTCTTTCATCATTCGCTCCAGTTCATCCGCATAAAAATATTGGACGATTACGACCAAGGAATTCATGGCCACATGAGCGAATATAGGAACGAGCAGCCTTTTTGTTTTTACATAGAGAAAAGCGAATGTAAAGCCCATTGTTGAATATAGTAAAAAGTGTTCGGGCTCCATATGTACAATTGAGAAAATAGACGAACTGATCAGAGCGGATACCCAAAACGGAAACTTTTCGTACAAGCTGCCAAAAATAATTTTCCTGAAGACGATTTCTTCGAGAACAGGGCCAAAAACAGCGGTGGCAATCATCATAGCCGGCACTAGTTCAATGATTTGGATAATCGTTTCTGTATTTTCAGAGCCCATGTCAATACCTAAAGCCATTTCGATAGCGATTGCAATCCGCTGGCCAAGCAAGGCGAGAAAGACACCCGCTACTGCCCAGAAGACGGATTGTCCTGCCGGCAGTGGAGCCGTTCGTTCAAGCCGGCTGTTTCTTTTTTCTTTTCGCAGGATGAGCAGCACAATAAGCAAGGTTAATGTAAAACTGAAAACTAACCAATAGCCGGGAAGAAGATTTCTCAGCGTTTGCGGATCTGCACCGAATGAGAGTCCGGCTTTGAATAAAAGCGGATAAGCAGCCAGTCCCGATAGCTGCATTAAAATATAAACGATTAAAATATAGCCATATTCTTTTTTCAAATAAATAAAACTCCTTTAACTTAAAAGTGGAAGCGCCTGTCCAGCCGCGACAAGCATATGACTTTAAGCAGCTAGAGGTCTTAAGAATATTTTACTAATAAAGCAGCTAACGTTCAAATGGAAGGATTGCAGGGCAATTTCTTTCAATAAGGGAATCATTTGTAAAAAAAAATACACTTCACGCTTGCAAAAGAAATCTATTTTATTTATTATATTAATTGTGTTAGCACTCTGTATGTGAGAGTGCTAATGAATAAAAATATTACATATATTCCGAGGAGGTTGTTTCACTTGTTAAAACCACTAGGTGATCGCGTAGTTATTGAGTTGGTCGAATCCGAAGAAAAAACGGCCAGCGGCATTGTATTGCCAGATTCAGCGAAGGAAAAACCACAAGAAGGCAAGATCGTAGCGGCTGGTACAGGCCGTGTGCTTGAAAGCGGCGAAAGAGTGGCTCTTGAAGTTGCTGTCGGCGACCGTATTATCTTCTCTAAATACGCTGGTACAGAGGTGAAATACGAAGGAAAAGAATTGTTAATCCTTCGTGAAAGCGACATCCTTGCTGTAACAGGCGAATAATAGACGACTACTTATACTACTTTAAAAATAATTTAAATAATCAGGGAGGTTTTTTATATGGCTAAAGAGATTAAATTTAGCGAAGAAGCACGCCGTGCAATGCTCAGCGGGGTAGATCAGCTTGCTGATGCTGTAAAAGTAACTCTTGGACCTAAAGGACGCAACGTGGTTCTTGAGAAAAAGTTTGGTTCACCGTTAATCACGAATGATGGTGTAACAATCGCGAAGGAAATCGAACTTGAAGATGCGTTTGAAAACATGGGTGCGAAGCTTGTAGCAGAAGTAGCAAGCAAAACAAACGATGTAGCTGGTGACGGTACAACGACTGCGACTGTTCTTGCGCAAGCAATGATCAGCGAAGGCTTGAAAAACGTAACTGCGGGCGCTAACCCTGTTGGCGTACGTAAAGGAATGGATCTTGCTGTTCAAACAGCTGTAGAGAGTTTAAAAGAAATTTCTAAGCCAATCGAAAGCAAAGAATCCATTGCACAAGTAGCAGCGATTTCATCAGCTGATGAAGAAGTTGGCCAGTTGATTGCTGAAGCGATGGAGCGCGTAGGCAACGACGGTGTTATCACAATTGAAGAATCAAAAGGCTTCACGACAGAGCTTGATGTTGTTGAAGGTATGCAATTTGACCGCGGCTATGCTTCTCCTTACATGATCACAGACTCTGACAAAATGGAAGCGGTCCTTGAAAACCCATATATCTTAATTACAGATAAGAAAATTGCGAGCATCCAGGAAGTACTTCCTGTGCTTGAGCAAGTAGTTCAACAAAGCAAGCCGCTTTTAATCATCTCTGAAGATGTAGAAGGCGAAGCGCTGGCTACTCTTGTAGTGAACAAACTGCGCGGCACATTTAATGCAGTAGCGGTTAAAGCACCTGGATTCGGTGACCGCCGTAAAGCAATGCTTGAAGATATCGCTGTATTGACTGGCGGCGAAGTGATCACAGAAGATTTAGGATTAGACCTTAAATCTGCTGACATCACACAACTTGGACGCGCAGCGAAAGTTGTTGTATCTAAAGAAAACACAACAATTGTTGAAGGAGCAGGTGAATCCGCTCAAATCGAAGCTCGCGTAAACCAAATCCGTGTTCAATTAGAAGAAACAACTTCTGAGTTTGACCGTGAAAAATTACAAGAGCGCTTAGCTAAATTAGCAGGCGGCGTAGCTGTTATTAAAGTTGGAGCGGCTACTGAAACAGAATTGAAAGAACGCAAACTTCGCATTGAAGATGCATTGAACGCGACTCGTGCAGCTGTTGAAGAAGGAATCGTTTCCGGCGGCGGTACTGCACTTGTAAATGTATATAACAAAGTATCTGCATTAGAAGCAGAAGGCGACGTAGCAACAGGAATTAAGATTGTTCTTCGTGCTCTTGAAGAGCCAATCCGCCAAATCGCTCTTAACGCAGGTCTTGAAGGATCTGTCGTTGTTGACCGCTTAAAGCGCGAAGAAATCGGCATCGGTTTCAACGCAGCAACTGGCGAGTGGGTTAACATGATCGAAACAGGTATCGTGGATCCAACAAAAGTAACTCGTTATGCGCTCCAAAACGCAGCATCTGTTGCGGCTATGTTCTTAACAACTGAAGCAGTTGTTGCTGACAAGCCTGAAGAAGGCGGCGGCATGGGCATGCCTGACATGGGCGGCATGGGTGGAATGGGCGGCATGATGTAATAAGCCCCTACAAGCCTTGATATATAAGGGTTTGTAAGACGAAGATTAGTGAATTGCTAACTTTTTGCTAACCTTCGGATTCCGAAAAAATTTAATGTGACCAATCAGAGAAGACCTCTCGTAAGTGGACTGAACTTATGGGAGGTCTTCTCTTCAATGTTTTTGGTCAATGAGCGTAAATGTTCATCGTTGTGTCTATATCGGAATGGCCCAGTCTTTCTTGGATCTCTTTTACACCTGCTCCAGCAATAAGAAGGGACGTATGCGTGTGTCTAAAGCTATGAGGAGTAATATACTTGTTTATATTCATTTGCATACCCATAATTTTGTGTTCTACTTCTCTGTAAGGTATTTAATCATAGCAACTTCATCACATCGATTAAATTTGGGACAATTCATGCAATCAATCCAAACTTTTTCTGGTAGAGCTTCTTTCTCCACAATTTTGAATCCACATTTTATAAAAAAATTTACTTGATAAGTTAAAGATATTAATCTTTCAACTCCTAGCTTAGAGCTTTCTATAATAATATGATCAACTAACATACGTCCTATACCTTTGTGCTGGTATTCAGGATCTACTACCAAGGAACGTACCTCTGCTAAATCTTTTCCTAATACATGTAATCCTGCTACTCCTACTATCTGTTCTTTATCTTTTACAACATACATACATTGTAAATGTTGATAAATTGATAACATGGACCGAGGTAGAACTATTTCTTTATTAGCATATACTTTAATTAATTGATGCATGGATGCAACATCTGCAGTAGTCGCATTAAAAATCTTCATATCATATCTCCTTATAACAACATATAATAAATATGCACCAAAATGACTATATATGCAATATGTAACTGCAATTTATTTAATCATTTGACAATCAAACAAAAGACAAATCATTAGAAAAAGGATTACTTCTTTTAACTTGCGGTACTGACAAGAATGTAATTCTTTTTATTCCTCCCACAAGCGTTTCTAAACAAGAGATTGATCAGGTATTAGAGATTGTCCGTCAATCAATTGACGAAATTTTGAATTAATATCATTTCAGTTTAGAAGGGGAAATTCTATGTTTATATAAATGAGGAATGATGTAATTCTCATTCTGGAATTTGGATACATACGGGTCAGCAGCAAAGATCAAAATGAAGGACGACAGCTTTAAGCTATGAAAGAAAAGGGGGGATATACGAACGGGACATTTTAAAGTGGAAGAGACTTCAATCGAATGCAATATCAATTACTTAAACAGATTTTGGGAAAAGAAGATGTATTATACATACATTCCTTAGATCGTTTTGGCCAGAACAAAGGAGAGATTATTCAAGAATGGAATGATATAACGAAAAATATCCAGGAAGATATCGTGATTATGTATATGCCCTTGCTAGATACTACTCAATTTAAGGGTAGCTTAGGGGCTTTCATCGCAGATTTGGTTTTGCAGATTCTTTCCTGGATGGCGGAAGGGGAATGGGATCGAATTCGAAAACGGTAACTTTATACAGAAGGAAATGAATCTTAGGCGCTCTGTATAGATGAACCGAATCCCTTCAGATACACCATATTCATTGCTTAAGGTACTCACAGAGCTACCGGTGTGGTAAGGCTCGATTCCCTCTATATCCAAAATGTTGGATAATCTCGATCACTGCGTAAATTATTTATGAGCAATGCAAATAAAACTATCAACACTGAGCCGGCTAAAACAGGTGAAAACAAAAAGCTCCAACTATAATCTCCCATCATAACAACAAGAGGATTTGCACCTGCTGGCGGATGTGTCGTTTTGGTTAACATCAACGCAGCAATAGCCAGTCCAACAGCTAAACCAATCGCCCAGGGGCCATTCCCGAATATGTAGTATACTGCCAAGCCGACGAAGGTTGATATTAGATGACCGCCAATAATATTTCTTGGCTGTGATAATGGTGCGTTCCAAGCACCAAATGCAAGAACACAACTAGCGCCAAATGGAGCTATTAGCCATTCAGTTGAACTGATACTAGTTAATATTGCTAAAATAGAAATGGTTAAAAAACCACCTAGTAAACCTGTCAGTGCATCTTTTATATTTACTGTTAAAGGATTGATATCTTCTCCTTTCATTTTGGACGTATATGGAAAATGAACCGAGTGTTTTTCTGCCTGACTTGTTACTCTCGAACTTTCCATTCATTTTCTCCTTTCTTTTATTAAGCTTAAAGGTTCGGCAATTATGAAACACGGTTGGTGAATTGAGAAATTCGCGACTATTGGATTCTGAAATAATAATTACTTAGTTGGAAAAAGAGAAGTGAGATACTCACTTCTCTTCATAAAATTTATTCGTTTGGAAACCAGCCTACAGGTTCTACTGCAAGATTAATATTGATCTGCTTGATCTCCTGGAAGTCATCCAAACCATAAGTTCCAAGGCTGCGGCCAATCCCGCTTTGTTTGTATCCGCCCCATGGAGCTTCTACATAAGTAGGATGGTATGAGTTCACCCAAGTAATCCCAGCCCGAACCTTTTTAATAACGCGCATAGCTTTTGCTCCGTCACCTGAGAAAACAGCGCCGGCAAGTCCATAAACCGTGTCATTTGCTAACTTAATTGCCTCTGCTTCATCTTTAAATTTTTGGATTGTAACGACTGGCCCAAAAATCTCTTCTTGAACGATGCGCATGTCAGATGTAATATTTGTAAAAACTGTTGGCTCGATGAAGAATCCTTTATCTAATCCGTTTTCTGTTAAACGACGACCGCCGCATGCCAGTGTAGCACCTTCTTCTTTACCAATTTCGATGTAATTTAAAATTGTATTCATTTGATGTTCACTGTTAATTGCGCCCACTTGGGAAGCCTCATCCAGACCAGGACCGACTTTAATTTGTTTAGCACGTTCAACGTAGCGTTCCACGAATTTATCGTAGATGCTTTCTTCTACTAAAATGCGGCTTCCAGATGAGCATACTTGGCCAGCACCAAAGAAAATCCCGAATAATGCATAATCGACGGCTGTTTCAAAATCTGCATCAGCAAAAATAACGTTTGGAGATTTTCCACCCAGTTCTAGAGAAATTTTCTTTAAGTTTCCTGCAGCTGCTTTCATGATTTCGCGTCCAACACCTGTGCTTCCTGTAAAAGATACAAGATCAACGTCATTGCTTTCTGCTATAGTTTGGCCAACAACTGAGCCTTTTCCCATTACAAGGTTTACAACACCTTTTGGAACACCAACTTCTTCGATGATTTCTACTAATTTCATTGCAGTAATTGGAGTGGACTCCGCCGGTTTATAAACGATTGTATTTCCTGCAGCCAATGCCGGAGCTATTTTCCATACACTCATTAATAATGGGAAATTCCAAGGAACGATTAGGCCAGTGACTCCAACCGGCTCTCTAACAACCATTGCTTGTACATCTTCAGGCACTTGGTATGTCTCACCATCAGGTGTCAGAATCAAACCAGCGTAATAACGGAAGCATGTAGCAGCATCACTGATATCGAATTCAGCTTCAGCTTTCAATTTACCATTGTCCATTACTTCTAACTTAACTAGCTCATCAAAATTCTCTTCAATCTTGTCTGCAATTTTATTTAGATATTTAGCGCGCTCGTGAGTAGTTAATTCAGACCAGACACCGCTTTCAAATGCAGCCTTTGCAACAGCGATCGCTTCTTCTGTTTCTTCTTTTGTTGCTCTTGGGGCTGTGGCGATGATCTCTTGATTGGCAGGATTGATAACTTTATTTAAATCAGAATTTGTAGAGTCTCTCCACTCACCATTGATATACATTTTTAATTCGATTGCTTGTGTTTGTACTGTCATTTTTTATCCACCTCGTAAATTATATTTTTAAAACTAATTTCTCTTCCTTGGCTCTTGAACAACATGTCAATATCATATTTTTTTGCTTTCTTTCTTCATCGCTGAAAAAGATGTCCTGATGATCGACTGCTCCCTCAATTACATCAACTTCACACTGTCCGCACCCGCCGGCCTTGCAGGAATAGGGGGCTTCGATGCCTGCATCGAGCAGTGCCTCTAGCAGAGTTTGTTCGGAATTTACTTCTATCACTTTATTATGATTAACCACCTCTACTAAAAATGGATTCTTTGATCCTGTTGCAGCAGCAAACAATTCAAAATGAATGGATTTTTCCGGGTACCCGTAGGATAGGGCTGCCTCTTTGTATTCAGTAACCATAGAAACGGGACCACAGAAGTAAACATGGCTGCCAATTCTCTGATTCTTCATAGTTTCGGGTGTCATGCTTACTGGCTCATCACTTCTTGAGAAGTAGAAAGTACATTTGCCCGGATACTTTTCATTCAAGTAATCATAATAAGCACATAGTTCCTTTGTTCGTGCTGCATAATGAAGTTCAAATGTTTTCCCTTGAGCCTCCAGTTCAGTCATCATTGTTAAGAATGGAGTAATCCCGATTCCAGCGGCATAAAACACATGATGTTTAGCATGAAATCCTAATGTAAAGTGATTTTTTGGAAAACTAGTTTTAATTGTATCGCCGACTTTCACATGATCATGCCAATAAACAGATCCTCCTCTTGAATTTGTGTCTCGATTAATAGAGATAGAGTAGTGGATGCGATCGGTTGGATCACTTACAAGAGAATAGTCCCTTTCGAGGATTTTATCTCCCTGATCTATATACGTAGTGATATGCGCACCGCCAGTAAATGCCGGTAACAGTTTCTGATCAGAAGGGTAAAGATAAAAGCGTTTAACACTTTCGGTTATTTGCTCGATCTTTTCTACATGCATTTCTATATTTCCTATCACTCTCATAACCTTCACCTCAGTCCTTTCTTCATTATGAATTAAATTATGTTAATTGGGGATGAATGGATATCCTATATAACCTTTGCGAACTTTAGAGAAAAATGGGCCAACCTCCATGTGCGCATCGCAGTGTGTACACTGAACCTCATCATCGTAGTTGATTTCACTCGTGTTATAACATTTCATACAATAGATATAACGTCTTTTAGGTCCATATATAATTGTCTGAATTTCATCTTCTGTAAAACCTGCTTCTACAGCTTCAGTAAAAACAGTGACAGCGTGATCCCAGTCCGAAGCAATGTACAGATGAGTACCTATTTTTTGACTATAAAGCAAGGTACGTAGATCCTGGAGGTTGACGGACTTTTCTATTTCAAAGTGCTCGTATTCAAGCTCTTCTTGTGAATCCTTAGCTAAAACTTGTTTGATATCGCTGACAGCTTTTTGATCATAAATAATAAGATGCTTTCTTCTTTTATCATTAAAAGTAAGTTCTTCTTTAATTGTTTCTGATTGATCATATAATACTGGGCTATTATACAAAGTGTTCCTCCCTTTCTTCTTGGTTTTTTATTTCACTTTAATCGTATCAATCAAGTTTTTAAGATACTCAACGGACTGGGGTAAAAAAGGTGCCATCCCTTTATATTCGGCCATATAATCTGGAATATCTGCAAGGTTAAAATGGGTGATCTCGAGCCATTCCGGCCTTTTTACTAAGTCCTCCAATGGGAGAAACTGAGTGTCAAGGACAAATAAAATTGCATTGCTGCGCGGCATGCGAATGAACCATTGCTCCTCTACTCGAAGGTGAACAAGCTTTCCTGCATTTTCTTTTGTCACCTTATGTCTTTCAGGTCCCCAAATATCCATTGTTTCATAGTTAACATCCCAACGATCCGCCATAAGGTTCCAGTTTACCCTTGTTCTTGGTGCTCCCGGTTCAATCGTTAACAAAAATTTTCTGATTCTATCAGCGAGTTCCACACCATCTCGACTGACAAATGGTACTGGTCCGTGTATTTCATTAAATGACATTCCAAGATTCCAGTTTGGTGAAAATAATGCTGCAAAGGATTCTTGGGCAACTTCTAGGTAGAAGTTATCATCCCTGTTGACCATTAACATAAAGTCATGATGAAAATGGCGGCCAATCATATCATAAGGCTCCAGTGAAATACTCGATTCATCGCCAAAAATAAAGGTTTCTGTTTCTTCAAGGATATGATTAGAGAAAGTCCATTGATCGCCATTTTTTTCAATGCTAAAGTGTTCAGGATATTTATCTACCGCCAAATCAATTAATAATTCCACGAACTCCCACTGCATTTCCATCGTGTGGGGGAATGATTGGTAGCGAACATCAGGTTGTTTGTCTAACTTTTCCCTTTTATGTTTTATTTGAACTTTGTATTCGGGAGTGATTTTCATGAAATTAACATTATCCTCACCTAATGCCACTAAGTCATTGGAATAACGATATGTCTTGTTCTTAAAATTTGTAAATGGAAATGTAAACATATCAAGATTAGTTGATTTAAACATCTAATTCTCCTCCTTTTAATTAAAAGCAACTTAATTGTTATTAACTTCCCGTATCTTTTAATAGTTGATTTGGATTTTATTTGCATATTTAATTTCAATTAGTAAATTTTATTTCAAAAATAAAATTTTGGGATTAAACAGCATCATTGCTTTTAGGTGGTAAAGCACTTTTACTAATGCCTCGATCTGCACTATAAGAAAAGACGTGTTTGGCTGAAATATAGTAGCATATCCCTGCTGCAAAGTATGCCGGGATACCTGCGGAAATATAATAGAACAAGCTGCTAGACGTATCCAATACAGGATTGTACAAGCTCCAGTACGCAATTGTACCAACTATAAAGCTTACAATTGCAGAAGGATTCACTCCCCGCCAGTAATAATAACTTCCGTTTGTATCATAAAGGTCTCGAATGGAAACTTTCTGCTTTTTCACAAAGAAGAAGTCAGAAATCACAATCCCTCCAAATACCGCCATGATATATGAAATCACTGTAATAAAAGAGCCGAAAGCATCGTAAAAAGATGCACTTAACAATAACAAGACAGTTGGTATAGCTGTTGCCATGGCAATGGTCCAGGACTTCTTTGGAAAAACTGTTTTAAAACTAATGGCTTGTGAATACATGAGAAAAGTTCCTGCAGTGATATTTCCGAGTGTGAGTAATAAAAGACCAATGATCCCGACCCACGAGCCTCCAATCGCGAACATCCAATCGGTTGGATCTAATGATGCAACCACCAAGGCTGCAAGGGCTCCTAATATTACAGCGACATTGACAATAATGCCATAGCTGAAAAAGCCAGCTTTAAATGCAGATTTTTCACTTTTGGCAAGTCGGCTGTATTGGCCTAGATAAGGAAGCCAAGAAAATCCAAGACCAATGTTTATTTCTAAAGCTGTAATAAGTGAACGTGTATTATCAGCATAGGGTTCAGCTGGGGATAAAGAGAATATTTTATCCAATCCTTGTCCAAACATTAAAAGAGCTATAATTCCTAAAGTCATTAGTAAAATGGCTGGAACGCCTATTAAGTTAAACTTACGCATCACCAGCGGCCCCTGAAAAGTGATCAAAAATACAATCGCAAAGATGATAATTGCAAAGAAAGGTGCTCCAGTTGTTCTAGTTGTAAAAAATTCTGGGAGACCAGCTACAGAAGCAATCTTAACCAATGCCTGTCCTGCCATAAAGAAGGCAATTGACATGTAACCGATCGTAAGGAACATAAAGATAAAATAAAATATATTTGAGCCTAAGTAGCCTAACGCGCTGCGAAAACCAATAAATGTATCCACCCCGTACCTGGCAAAAAGAAGGATGATAGGTGCAATTAATAGGAAAGGCAAGGCATTCCCAAATAAAATCGACGCAATAGCTTCTTTTGCACTAAGCAGCATCCCGGTATAGCCACCTACAAGTATGCAGATACAAGAAATACCGATTCCCACTTGAATGAGAACTAAATCCCAAAAACCAAACACACGATCACTTTTTTGTGCAGGCAGGAATCCAAAAGCCACATCTTTTGAAATAGCGGAATTCTCTTTACTCATTTTAACCTCCACATGTTTTTATTTAGCAGGTTGCAGGTACCTAACCTGGCTATAAAGCATTGAAAGCGTTTGAATAAAATTTCATTTAAAAAATAACAAATAACAAAAATACGGAAATGACTCCTATTATAGCTAGTTCAGGAACGGCATCAACTATCCCTATTTTTTCAGCATCAGATTCTTCCTTCTCATAATTTTGAATCCTGTCATGAAGATCGGTATACAAGTTCCTGACAAATGCATCTGTAGACATCCTATTTTTTTCAATCATGCTTTCTCTTTTCAAAATATCCCCCCACATTTTAAATACTTAAATATTTAGACTCACTTTAATAATGCAATTGGCGTGCCATGTTGAAAACCCTTACAAACCTAGGTTTTAGAAAGAATCGATTTCCATTTATGAAATTTTCATTTAAAATTGAAATACATCTGGGGAAGAGGGGGAAAGGCTTTGATTAAAACGCATAACGTCCTTACTGGTGTGTTACAGTCAACTCTTTTGAGTATATATGATGAACTAATTATTACAGATACTCATGGGGGGGTAATTGGAAATTTCGGAAATTTAGAAAAACTGTGGAGAGATACACCCGATTTGATCGGCATGAATTTATTTGAGATTGAAAAAAAAGTCTTTTATGATGGATCATCTCTAGAGGATTTACTGAACGGAGATAAAAGATCTGTTATTCAAACGGCCTGGAATAACCAAAGAATCCTTATCACTTATTACCCAAATCATAAGCTGGACGATAAAGAATATTACACATGGGGGCTCAAGGTTCTTTCAAGAAGCGATAACATTTTGATGGAAAACACCATGGAAGATGAAATTGATTTTTCTAAAGCGCTTACAAAAGACATTTCTAGGTTATTTATTGTGAAGGGTCAAAAGATGATGGACGTTTTGAGTACTGTTGAAATGGCTGCAAAGGTTCCGTCATCTGTTCTTTTATTGGGGGAATCTGGAGTAGGTAAGGAGGTAATAGCGAGGGCAATTCATGATCTAGGTACTAGAAAAAGTAAACCATTTATTGCAGTGAACTGTGGGGCCATTCCTGAAAATCTATTGGAAAGCGAACTATTTGGATATGAGGAAGGGGCCTTTAGCGGTGCAAAGAAGGATGGTGCACCTGGCAAATTTGAACTTGCAAATGGGGGAATAATTTTTCTCGATGAAATCGGCGAGATGCCACTCAATCTTCAGGTGAAATTACTTAGAGTTCTGCAAGAAAGGGAAGTTACCCGTTTGGGAAGTTCGGCTACTGTCAAACTTGATATCCAAATCATTGCAGCTACGAATAAAGATATTAAAAGCTTAGTTAATAAAGGGAAATTCAGGGAAGATCTTTATTATCGTTTAAATGTTATTCCTATAAACATTCCTTCATTAAGGGAAAGGATTGAAGAACTTCCTTACTTAATTAATTTCTTTTTGCATAAGTATAATAATATGTATGATCGGAACATTCAAATTAACCAAGATGCCATCGATTTAATGTCGATCTATGAATGGCCGGGTAACATTAGACAGCTTGAAAATACGATTGAGAGAATTGTTGTTACAAGCAGGGATACAATAGTAGATGCTTCCGTCGTTCAAGAAATTGTCCCATTTGAACAAGAAGTTATTAAATCTCCGCCCGTGTTTAATCATCTTATGCCCCTTCAGGAAGCCATCGATCTTGTAGAAGAGCAATTAATTACTATGGCTATGGAAAAATATAAATCTATTAAACTAGCATCCAAGGTGCTAAATGTCAGTCAGCCTACGATGAGCAGGAAGTATAAGAAGATTTTGACGAAACTATCGGAACAGAATATATTACCTTCCGCTAAAAGAAACATACTTGAAAGCCAGCTAAATAGCCGATTACGTTCTGTAGTTATAGCTACAGCAGCAATCATACAGCCAGAAGAGGTTAGTGAATTAAAAAGAGAACCTACGCTTTCAAATCCGACCTTTCAAAAGATGCAAAACCAGCTTACGATGATCAGAAAACAGGAAGGGGGTATCAAGTGGGCCTTTATCTTTGATATCCTTGAGGATAAAAAGTTTAGGACTCTAGCTGCAGACAAAGATTTTGCCATGGAACCCGGAGAATTATATGAAGGATCACCAGAATTCGCTAAAGTAGCTGCCAATGCAGTTAAAGGAAGAGTTGAAGTAACCCCGATATATAAAGACATTTACGGAGAATGGAAAACAAGCCTTGCACCAGTGATAGACGATACAGGCAAAGTCATTGCATTGATCGGCTATGACTATAGCAAAGAGTATATTGAGTCTGAATTAAGTAAGATGGGGAGGGTGCTGAAGATTAATATCTAATAAAAAAAGCGATCATTGTCTTCCACAACCTCTGAAAATCCAAAGCTAATAATAAAAGATAATGCCGTACTTGCTGATGCTAAACCAAAGTCTTCTTCACCAATAATAGGGAGAATGGTTCTTTCTAAACCAACCATTGAACCGACAAAGAAGTTTGTCACAACTAAAAGTATGAAATTTAATAAGTTCTCCTTAATTCCAATTTGTATTTTGTTCAAACCATTCACCTCCAAAAATGGAGAACCAAATAGAGGTTCTCCGTTGTTTTATTTTCCTTGATTCGTTTTTCTCATCTCTTTAAAACCTTCAGGCTGTGGTGGCACGTTCGATGTCATAAACTCAACAAATTCCTTCTCATTATCGAATTTCATTGCTTCATTGTGACGTTTTTCAAATCCGATAGTTGAAGAAGGTTTACCACTTAAACCACGTCCGCATACTGAACCTGAGAACGCTCCAGGATAAACTTCAATATGGTCTTCTAATTGAGTAATCTTTTGTAAGCTTTGATACAAATCTTTTGCCCCTGTTTTTTCAGCTAATTTTCTTGCTCCTGATACGTGGTCAGCGTGAAGATGTGTATCAATAGCATAAACAATATTCATGCCTAACTTTTCAGCTTCCTCTACGTAAAAATTAACTTGGTCTTCTAGTGGGTCTACCACTACTCCTTGTGATGGACTTCCACAGCCAAAGAAATATGATGCTGCTACTGGATTTGTGTGTAAATATTGACGAAATAATATTTTTAAAATCCTCCTTAAATTTAATGAATATATTCAGCTTGTTTCCACTCATGAACTCCTTCTTCCATTTTATAAATTGGGAGGCAGAAAAATGACTGGACATCGTTTTAATCCGGAAAAAGCGGATCTATTGATTGATCCAAAAAGGGAGAAATTAATTTCACCGTCTCAAATGGCTGAGATTTTAGACATCCAGCCACATGATACGATTGCCGATTTAGGGGCAGGAAATGGCTTTTTCGCCTTACCTTTTAAGGTTAGAGAGAATTGTTTTGCGTTTACATTATTAATAAAATCCTTTTTAGATCCGTCAATTAAGCTTAAATGATGGAAAGGGAGTATGGTTATTAACGAATCATACTCCCTTTCTTTTAAATATATAGTTTTAAAAAGGGCGGCAAGAAGAGCCTCAGTATATCCTTATCAAGAGTATTCCTTTTTCTGCTTTATCATAGACCATTCTTCAACAAGCCTTGCCTAGTAGTTAGGTAAAGAAGATCAGCCTTTTAATTGTTTGCAGTTTAAATTTAATACAGGGGTTGACATTATACCGTTAGGGGTATAATATAAATATTGTTCAGTGATATTCCTTAATCATTATTAAGGAGGTTTACACATGCTAGTTCTGATTGCTGCATTACTTGCGGTAATTTCTGTTTTTATCTATATAAGGCACTTTCCTGTTCCGGGAGTTAAATGTGTGAGTTTACTCGATATAGACAAAGAGTCGGCAAAACTAGTCGATGTAAGGGATTATAATCAGTCATATAAGGATCCAATTCAAGGATCCATTACTATCCCACTAGCCTAGTTTAAAAGGAATTATCGCGAAATAACCAGCCAGGAGATTCATATTATCGCTTCAAGCCATCTTGAAAAAAATAAAAAATATAGGTATCCATTTCCTTAGGAGAAAAGGATTCAAGGTAATGGGGTATACTTTAACTGACTGTGGCTGTAAAATAAATAAATTTAAAAGACGGCATACTGGAAAGGAGCATTCCTATGGAATACAATGATCAAATGAAAAATAGAGTAAAGCGAATGGAAGGTCAGCTTAGAGGAATCTTGAAAATGATGGAAGAGAATAAAGATTGTAAAGATGTTATTACACAGTTGTCAGCCGTCCGTTCGGCAGTGGATAGAACAATAGGTGTAGTTGTAAGTTCAAATTTAGTTGAATGTGTTCAGGAAGCTGATAAAAAAGAAGAAAAAACAGATGAGTTAATCAAACAAGCTGTCGATTTACTGGTGAGAAGCAGATAAAAAATCTTGGGTTGACATTCTTTCTTATTTTTATTAATATACCCTCATAGGTAATTAGAAAAAATAATTTGGAGGTTTTTAAAAATGAATGCAGATAAAATGTTAGATGCAAAAGGTTTAGCATGTCCAATACCGATTGTAAAAACGAAAAAAGCCATGGATGGTCTTGAGTCTGGTCAAGTATTAGAAATCCATGCAACGGATAAAGGGGCTAAAAATGATCTTGCTGCTTGGGCGAAATCAGGCGGGCATGAACTATTAAAATCTGAAGAAGAAAATGATGTATTAAAGTTCTGGATTAAAAAAGGATAATTTTTTTTAGAAAATAATATACCCGTACGTGTATGGGTGATTTAATAGGGAGGAAGCTATGACAGAGAAGAAAACAACAAATATTATCCTGTTTAGCGGGGATTATGATAAGGCCATGGCAGCGTATATCATTGCGAACGGGGCAGCGGCTTACGATCATGAAGTCACCATTTTTCACACGTTTTGGGGGCTGAACGCTTTGCGTAAAGATGAACATATCCCAGTGAAAAAAGGATTTATGGAAAAAATGTTCGGCAAAATGATGCCGAGGGGATCAGATAAAATGGGGCTCTCCAGCATGAACTTTGCGGGTTTCGGTCCCAAGATGATCAAAGGTGTGATGAAGAAACATAACGTCATGCCTCTGCCTCAGCTAATTGAAATGGCACAAGAACAAGATATAAAGCTAGTGGCATGCACAATGACAATGGATTTGTTGGGTCTTCAAAAAGAAGAGCTGCTGGATAACATTGAATACGCCGGCGTTGCAGCCTATTTAGCTGACGCTGAGGATGGAAATGTCAATTTATTTATCTAAGTATTTTTAAGGGGCGATTACCCTTATATAAAAATCAGGGAGGGAAAAGGATGGAGTATCTAAATTATCTTCTTCTTGTACTTGTTGCTTTCTTTTTCGTCCAGCGCCTTGTACCAGCAAGGGGAGTCAGGCAAATAACCACTGCAGAGTTGAGAAAAGAATTGAATGATAAAAACAAGCAGTACATTGATGTAAGGACGCCTGGAGAGTTTGGAACAAAAAACATCAGGGGCTTTAAAAATATCCCACTGCATCAACTGGCCAATAAGGCCGGCCAACTCTCAAAAGAAAAAGAGGTAGTCCTGATTTGCCAAAGCGGCATGAGAAGCAGTAAGGCCAGCAAACTACTGAAGAAAAAAGGCTTTAAGCAAGTGACAAATGTAAAAGGCGGGATGAGTGCCTGGGTTTGAACCGAATAAGAGGAGATGAAGATAATGAAGGAAATGACTGCCAAAGAAGTGGAAGTACTGCTTAACAAAGGAGAGCAGCTGAACCTCATCGATGTTCGTGAGACAGAGGAGGTAGCGGACGGAAAAATTCCAGGAGCGATCAACATCCCATTGGGATTAGTTGAGTTTCGCATGCATGAGCTGGATAAATCGAAAGAATATATCATGATTTGCCGTTCAGGGGGAAGAAGCGGCCGTGCGTCTCAAACACTTGAAAGTCACGGGTATAAAGTCATTAATATGGCAGGCGGCATGCTTTCATGGGAAGGAAAAGTTGAATAAATTTTTTTAGCTTCACAAATACCCCATGCTGTATAAAACAGGAGGTTTCAATATGGAAAACATTAAAGTGAACGTAACATTGGACGCAAAAGGATTAGCTTGTCCGATGCCAATTGTCAAAACAAAAAAGGCCATGAATACGTTAGAAGCCGGTCAGGTCTTAGAAGTTCAAGCGACAGATAAGGGATCGAAAGCAGATATTCAAGCTTGGGCAAATAGTGCTGGTCACCAGTATCTTGGAACAATTGAAGAAGGAGATGTACTAAAGCATTACCTTAGAAAATCATCAAATGATAGTTCAATTGAAAGAAAACATCCCAATGTAACTAGTAATGATGAACTTGAAAAGAAGCTAGATGCTAATGAAAACATTGTGGTTCTTGATGTAAGAGAGGCAGCCGAATATGCATTTAATCATATTCCTAATGCTGTTTCGATTCCGTTGGGAGAAATAGAAGAGCGTCTAAGTGAATTAAACAAAGATGATGAAACCTATGTAGTATGCCGTACAGGAAGCCGCAGTGATTTGGCTGCCCAAAAGCTTGCAGAAAACGGATTTTCGAATGTGATTAATGTTGTTCCAGGTATGAGTGCTTGGACAGGAAAAACAAATACTTTAAATAAATAAGGAGAATGATGAAGATGAACACAGTAACAGTGTATACAACAACACGCTGCCCATATTGTGTCATGCTAAAGAACTTTTTAGAGTCACAAAATATTCCTTTTAAAGAGGTAAATGTTGAAACTAACCCAGAGCTAATGAACCATCTCGTAAACAAAACAGGTCAAATGGGAGTACCTCAAACAGAGGTTAAGGGTAAATGGGTTGTAGGATATGATCCAAATAATATTATGTTAGCATTAAAAAACTAGGAGGAATTTGAAATGAGTAAAAAAGTAGCAATTATCGCAAGCAATGGTGGAATGTTTGATGCCTATAAAGTATTCAATATCGCGAATGCAGCGGCAGCAACAGATCAAGAAGTAGCCATTTTCTTTACTTTTGAAGGGTTAAACTTAATTCATAAAGATGCATACAAACAACTGCCAATGCCAGAAGGAAAAGAACATTTCGCAGAAGGGTTTGCTAATGCTAATGTTCCAGCTATCCCAGAATTGGTTGCAATGGCGCAAGAAATGGGTGTTAAATTTATTGGCTGCCAAATGACAATGGATGTTATGGGTCTTGAAAAAGATTCATTTGTTGAAGGGATTGAAGTTGGCGGAGCGGTGACTTTCTTGGAGTTCGCCAAAGATGCTGATGTGACATTAACATTCTAAAATTTTTTTAATCTACAATATACCTAGGGAGGTAAAAAGGAATGGCTTTTAAAGCAATGACTTCAAAAGAAGTAACGAAGAAAGTCTTCAATAAAGAAAACCTGTTTGTATTAGATGTCCGTAATGAAAGTGATTTCCAAGATTGGAAAATTGAAGGGAGGAACTTTCGATATTTAAATATCCCGTATTTTGAACTTCTTGATGGGATAGAAGAAATCATGGACAAAATCCCAGCAGATCAAGAAATTCTCGTTGTCTGCGCAAAAGAAGGTTCATCCGTGATGGTTGCGGAAATGCTGTCTGATGCGGGACTTGATGTTTCCTATCTGCAAGGTGGAATGAAAGCCTGGAGTGAACATTTAGAGCCTGTAAAAGTTGGGGATTTAAAGGATGGCGGCGAGGTTTATCAGTTCGTCCGTATTGGAAAAGGCTGCTTATCCTATATGGTGATCTCTAATGGAGAGGCGGCTATCATTGATGCGACAAGGATGACGGACCTCTATCTTGAATTTGCTGAAGGTATTGGAGCAACGATTACCCATGTATTTGATACACACCTGCATGCCGATCACATCTCAGGGGGACGGGCAATTGCTGAACAAACAAATGCGACATACTGGCTCCCTCCAAAGGATGCGACAGAAGTAACGTTTGACTATGAGCCACTTGAGGGTGGTATTGATGTAACAATTGGGGAAACCAAGATTAATATTCATTCTTTATATTCTCCAGGGCATACCATTGGCTCCACATCCTTTGTTGTGGATGAGAAGTTCCTGCTTTCAGGTGATATCCTGTTCATTGATTCAATCGGAAGACCGGACTTGGCAGGCAAGGCGGAAGACTGGGTAGGAGACTTAAGGGAAAGCCTTTATACACGATACAGAGAATTATCTGAAGAGCTAGTCGTTCTTCCGGCTCACTTCATGATCATCGACGAGTTGAACGATGACGGAAGCGTAGCTGAAAAATTGGGCACATTATTTGAGAAAAACCACGGGTTAAATATTGAGGATGAAAACGAATTTAGAAAGCTTGTGACGGAAAACCTTCCGCCGCAGCCAAATGCTTATCAAGAAATTCGTGAAACCAATATGGGTAAAATCAACCCGGACACAGAAAAGCAGCGAGAAATGGAAATTGGACCAAACCGCTGTGCGGTCCGCTAATTAAAATAAATTTGGAAATTTAGGAGGCTGCAAAAATGGAAGCAAACAAAGTATTAGACGCAAAAGGCTTAGCGTGCCCGATGCCGATTGTGAAAACAAAGAAAGCGATGAATGAATTGGAATCAGGTCAAGTGTTAGAAGTTCATGCCACCGACAAAGGGGCAAAGAACGATTTAACTGCCTGGGCGAAGTCAGGCGGCCATGAATTGATCAAACACGAAGAAGAGAATGATGTGTTCAAATTCTGGATTAAAAAAGGCTAATATCAAGGGAACCGATACTTGGTTCCCTTTTCTCTAAAGGAGGAAACAGGATGGACTTTGCCTTTATTATCACTATTTTCTTAATTGGTTTTATAGGATCTTTTATTTCAGGAATGGTGGGCATTGGAGGCTCTATTATCAAATACCCGATGCTGTTATATATCCCGCCTTTGCTTGGCGTGGCGGCATTCAGCGCCCATGAAGTGTCCGGAATCAGTGCAGTCCAGGTATTCTTCGCAACTATCGGAGGTGTCTGGGCTTACCGTAAAGGCGGGTACTTAAACAAGACACTGATTGGATATATGGGGGTAAGTATTTTAATTGGGAGTTTCATTGGCGGATACGGTTCAAATTTGATGCCAGAGAATGGAATTAATTTAGTTTACGGAATTCTGGCATTGATAGCGGCGATCATGATGTTTATCCCGAAAAAAGGAATCGATGACATTCCACTGGATCAAGTGAAATTTAATAAATGGCTTGCGGCTTTACTATCCTTTATCGTTGGGATTGGGGCGGGGATCGTTGGCGCGGCGGGTGCCTTCTTACTGGTGCCCATCATGTTGGTCGTGTTAAAAATCCCAACCCGAATGACCATTGCCTCTTCACTAGCGATTACATTTATTTCATCTATTGGTTCAACTATTGGGAAAATCTCAACAGGGCAAGTTGAATATGGCCCGGCGTTTATCATGATCGTGGCAAGTCTGATCGCATCACCATTAGGGGCCGCGGCTGGGAAAAAGGTCAACACAAAAATGTTACAGGTTATTTTAGCTTTATTAATTTTAGCTACAGCAGTGAAAACATGGATTGAAATTTTATAAGCTTTAGATGATAAGCGGTTGACTCATCATTTAAAGCAAGCTGCTTATATTAGTAGGCGGCTTAACGGATAAGTTATTGAAGGTAGCATTTCCTAGCTGCCTTCTATTTTTACTAAAAATTTAAGAAACCTTATCACTTTCAATATACGTTTCTAAAGCGGGATGAAATTCTTTTTGATAATGATTTTCTGGACAGGTTTTAATTACCTTTGCCTTCAAAAAACTAGACTTGTTTGTATTTAAAACTTTATTGCAAGTAGGACATTTATCAATAAAAAGGCGTTTTAAAAAATTCATCCCTTACTCCCCTTTCTCAACACCTTTAAATCATATAGTCATACCGGGGATTGTAATTGTATAATCAATATTTTTCAATAGATAAATTCTCTATAAGAAAGTATTTTTATATTAATTTATGTGGGGGAAAAGATGATGGTGAACCTAATTAGGGGTGGGCTAATCACTTGTATTAATAAAAGTAAATGATGGATAGAGGAAAGAAATTAACTAAATAGCATTTACTTTGAATCTGTATATTAAACTTTGACCGCGTTCAGTATCAATTGTTAAAACGCATTATTCGCAAAGGGGATGTCCTTTACATTCATTCACTTGATCGTTTTGGAAGGAACAAGGAAGAGATTCTTCATGAATGGAACGATCTTACGAAAAATATTGAGGCGGACATCGTGGTGATGGATATGCCATTACTCGATACGACTCAATATAAGGATAGCCTTGGAACGTTTATCGCTGATCTTGTTTTACAGATTCTTTCTTGGATGGCAGAAGAAGAAAGGGAGCGGATTCGAAAGCGGCAGCGTGAAGGAATTGATGTTGCTTTGAAAAATGGTGTAGCTTTTGGCCGGCCAAAGGTACAGATAACAGAAGAGTTCGAAGAAGTGTATCATCGATGGAAATCTGGGGAGTTAACAGCTGTTAAGACCATGCAGGAAGTGGGGCTAAAAAAGACGACATTTTATAAACTTGTTAGGGAGTATGAAAGAGGAATCAAGAATAAGACTATATAAACTGTCAGAACCGGTGCTAAAATGGTTCTCCCGCAATTTTGGTGATCGCTCCCGAGGGTAGTTATGCTAATAAATCATTCTCTCGGGAGGTTTTAATCATGGATTTACAAATCCTCTATAGAGGTTGGACTTTCTTGTATTGTGTCTCTTCCGCCATAGATATTCATCTTTACGCCCAGTCTGACGATCCGTACAATAACTGTCCTTCCTGTCAGAAAACTGCCCATAGAATTCACAGCCGTTATTGACGTACTTTGAAGGATACTCTTGTTCTTTCGCTTCCCGTCTATCTTCACATCCGTTCAAGAAAATTCTTTTGTGAAAATCCAAACTGCATACAGCGAATTTTCACAGAAAGGTAAGCGTACCAGCAAGGTGTGTTTTTTTATATTTCGGACTTACATTAAACTTTTATTTTTGCTATGTTTTGTTTCTTCAAGTGCCTTTATATATTACCTATGACAATTCTCTTTGTTAGCATAATTGCACCTGTGATATCTGGGTGCGTTGTTGCGATTTTCACGTTCTGGCTAAACAATCGTAACAAATAATAAGGCGACATAGCTGCACCAAAAAACCCCTCACTAACGGAAATAGTGAGGGGTTTGGTGTATCTATGAAATCCTCTTTGTTAATTAACTTATACCATCATAAGTGGTGAAAATACAAAATAATAATGTAAGTCCAATTATAATTACTCTTACGAGAAGGTTCCCAAGTTTTTATACTAATGCCAACATCTTACCTCTTCAACTAGTACAGTCATTTTATAATAATTTATTACGTTAATCCTAAATGTTCACGGAAGGTATGACCTTCATATTTCTTTCTGAAAATACCTCTTTTTTGCATTTCAGGAACAATTAGTTCAACAAAGTCTTCTAAACTACCCGGTAATGTAGGAGGCATAAGATTAAATCCGTCAGCCACACCAGCTTCAAACCAGACTTCCATCTGATCCACAATTTCGTCGGGTGTACCTATCAGCGTGTGATGTCCACCGCCTGCATTAAGATATCCTAATAATTCTCTTACTGTAGGTTGTGTATCATTAATAATTTCCAGTATCGTTTCGTAACGTCCAACTGGACCAGTAAATTCTTCTACCGGGGATAATTGAGGTACTTCTTTATCAATTTCCCAATTAGAACAGTCTTGTTGAATAAAGAAACTCAACTGTTTTAAAGCTGTTTCAATAGGTAATTGCTCATCTAATGCTGCTTTTTTGGCTAAAGCTTCTTCATGAGTATGACCTACATAGGTTACTAAGCCTGGAAATACTTTAATATGTCTATTGCTGTCTTCGCTTTGTTTAACTTGTTCATCTAATTTTTTACGAAAATTTTTTGCTTGCTTTAAGTTCCACGACACTGAATAGACTGCATCGGCATATTTTGCGGCTAATGCAATGCCTTGTTTAGATGCCCCTGCTTGCATTGATACTGGTTTGCCCTGCGGGCTTTTTGGTGTGGTGGATGGGCCATACACTTTAAAATAGATACCATCGTGATTAAAAGGCTGAATGTTTGAAGGATTTATCAATTTTCTTTCTTCTCGATGATGTAAAAACTCATTACTGTCCCATGAAAGAAATAACTTATTCATTAAAGCAGCGAATTCATCCGCCTTCCCATAGCGCTTGTCATGAGAAGGTAGTTCTTCCATACTATGATTTAACGCCTCTAAATCAGTCATTGACGTAACGAGATTCCAACCAACACGTCCTTTTGTAATATGGTCTAAACTTAATAGTTGTCGTGAAGCTGTGAAAGGATTAGAAAAAGTACTTGAAATTGTTGAAACTAATCCCACATGATTTGTCACTTGAGAAATAGCTGTTAAATTGACTACTGGATCAAACCAAAATGCTGGCATATCACTAGAATCTTTAGCTTGAAATGATTGATTATCAGCAAAGAATACTGCGTCAAGGTAACCTTTTTCCGCTAACTGCGCTAAAGATTGGTAATAGGAAATGTCTCCAATACGTTCAACGCTTGAGTCAGGCATTAACCAAGCAGCTTGATGGTGTCCACAACCATACAGCAAAACACCTAAGTGTAGTTGTTTTTCTTTAGTTTTTGTCATTTTTTTACACCTCAAAATACATCATTATTAACTGTCTTATATACTCCGTTTTTGAAGGATTATCTATTGTAATTTAAGCTATTAGTTCATTGTCAAACCGCCATCTACTGTGAAATTTTGACCTGTAATACCGTTCGCGTTTTCCGAAGATAAATAAGCGACCATATTAGCTAGGTGTGGTCACCTTCTTCAATGGCGTTGATTGAGCAATTAAATCGAATACTTCTGGTGTTGTAGCAGCACTGGCGTTAGTCGTTTTTAATAATCCACCTGAAACTACATTTTGAAATCCTTGTTGTGCCAATGTCTTTACAATAGTTGCTCCTAAACCTCTACTACTCCCTGTTACTAATACTGTTCTAGTCATCATAACAACTCCTATATTTTTAATTTTGATGAAACTTAAATAATAAAATGATAGATAAAATAAAAAATACGCAACCTTCCCATAGGAAAGTTGCGTAAAAACAAATAACTACATATTAAGAATAGGGCATAATCGCTCTTTAAGTATGTATTAGAGTTTACACTTTCCTACGCTAGTTTCAGCTAGTTCAGGTTCAAAGGGTTTGAGGTAATACTCATCTCAGTTAAATAACACCCCTAGTGCATATAGTTAAGTTATATTCAATATATAGTTTTCAGAAATTTACGTCAAGGAAATATGGCTAGGGGACCGTCAATAATTTTTTGTAAATAAAGAATGCCTTTTCTTGTTCACTATGTCACTTTGGGAGATATTTTGCACTAGTTTTAAGTGCTATTTTGCACTTGAAATAAATATATAAAGCCTAATTTCTCTTTTACGCAAGAGAAATTAGGCTGATGTTCAACAATCGCGCCCGATTGCTGAACAATGTATTCATCGCGGTAGTAACAGCAAAGCTGTCACCAAGGAAAAGTGTAAAGTGTTGGCATTTAGATCTTGCAGCATACTTCACTTAAAATTTTCTACCACGAGTTTACCAATCATTGTGCCGCTTTCAAGTTTTTCATGTGCTTGCTGGATAGTCTGGGCATTAATCGGCTCGTAAGTTTCCGTTAACGTGGTTCTTAGTTGACCGCCGTCTAACATATCCGCCATTCGGTTTAGCAGTTGATGTTGTCTGACCATATCTTTTGTCTGGAAACTTGATCTGGTAAACATAAATTCCCATACAAAGGTTGCACTTTTTGCTTGTAAATCGTCAAGAGGGAGTGAACCCTTCATCTCTACAATTGCACAGATTTTACCTTGAGGCGTAATGCATTCCACCATATTATCCCAATGTTCTTCAGTACTGCTTAAATTAAAAATATAGTCAACGTCATTCAATCCTTGCTCTTCGAGTTGCGGTTTTAATGGGTGACGGTGATTTAGAATCATGTCTGCCCCCAGATCTCGACACCAACGCTCCGTTTTTTCTCGTGAGGCAGTTGCGATGACGTTAAGGCCCGCTAATTTTGCAAGCTGAATGGCAATTGATCCGACTCCGCCTGCACCACCGATAATTAAAATCGAACGCTCCGTATTTCCTTGATCCCCCATGTCAATCATGAGTCGCTCAAAAAGTCCTTCCCAAGCAGTTAGGCCCGTCAACGGCATAGCCGCTGCTTCCGCGAAACTCAACTTTTTGGGCTTATGGCCAACAATACGTTCATCTATAAGGTGATACTGGCTATTCGTTCCTGAACGTGTTATATCTCCAGCATAGTAAACCTCATCACCCGGTTTAAACAGTTTACATTCCTCGCCGGTTTCAACAACAATACCACTCGCATCATATCCAAAAACTTTTGGTCCATCGGCGGGGTCTGTTGAAGCCCGGACTTTCGTGTCCACCGGATTCACAGAAACCGCCTTAATTTCTACAAGCAAATCCCTGCCTTGAGGTACCGGCTTCTCTATAGTTAAATCTTGAAAATAGTCTTTATGATGTAATCCAACAGCTTTCATCATTCATCCTCCTATTAAAATATAAAATTCTTTCAAATGGAGAAGCAGACAAGCAATCTGCTTCAAATTAACCTCAATTGCATTTTCCACTTTTTAAAAATTTTCCTGAATTTGAGTGTTTTCAAACTATATCGTTGAGAGCTTTTAATTCAACAATCACTCCCAATAAAGAATGTAAAATAATTGTTTTTTTCTTGGACGAACCTTTTAGACGTTACAACTGTTACAGTGCCGGAAAATAAGGGACGACTTCTTCCGCTAATTCTTGTATGACCTCTTCTACAGGGCGACGAACAAATTTGGTATTGATTATCACGTGGTTCACTCCGACTTCTTGTAATGCATTTAGAAATTCAATTAAGAATTTATGACCACTCCTGAATCCTAAGTGAATAGGTGTTGGCCCCTCATCCGGATCTTCAGATAAATCAACATATAGAGATTGGGCAAATGGTTTAAATCGATCAGTTAATGACCGAAACTCTCTAATGAGATTCTGCTGTTGCGCTGGGTTACGTGGATAACTAAGCCATCCATCGCTATTTTCCGCAATCCATTCCAGCGATTGTCCGGAAAAACCTGTTACAAATGTGGGAATATCACCTAAAACCGGTTTGGGTAGAATATCTGTTACTCCTGTCAGATTTACTCTGTCTGTATGAATCGCCGGAAATGATTTTGCCCAGGCTTCCCTCATTACATACAAAGCTTCCTGAAAAAATTCGGATCTTTTTTCCCGATTCACATCAAAAGCGCTGAATTCAATCGGGCGATCTCCAGTTGCAAGGCCAAACAAAAGCCTTTCATCTGAAATTTTATCCATGGAAGCCGCTGATTTAGCAAGGTTTAACGGATGTTGAAATGATGTGATTGCGCTTGCTGTTCCTAAGGCAATCTCCTTTGTATGCGCTGCGATATAACTAAGGAATATCCATGGATCATACATTTGTCCTGCATCTCCGAATGAAGGATCATTTAATGGAACATCCCGCGCAAATAGAGAAGCAAAATTCCCCTTTTCGGCAACTTTAGCCAGGTTTATTTGCTGATCCAAGTCCATTTTTGGAACATTGCCCTGATAGGCTTCAAGGGGAAAAGTCAAACCTAAAGTCAGTTTATTTTCTTGAAATGTTCTCGAATATCCATTATGATTTTCAAATTTACTCATATAATTTCTAGCCTTTCCTTCCAATAATCAAAATTTATTTAAAGATGTATATTAAAAGTAGGAATTTCTTTTACCATGCATATCTAAGCTGTTTGCCATTTCGGCTGACCGTATCTATTTTTCCCCCACCCGGGCATTACTCACCTTTATAGAAAGAACCGCTTGGCCTTGTTCTTATCAGAATCGCTTTTGTACCTCTCATTCTTCCTTCATTACTTTTTATAGTAATCTTACTTTCTTTTATTTCAGTATTTCTCTAAATACCGAAATAGAGAATAAAAATCGTCACTTTATTTTTCTTGTGACACAAGTATAGAGACGCATAGCATTGGAAGTTCCCCTTGTGAGCAACGTGGGCATTGAGTAACTATTTTTATTAATGTATCTAGAAAATACTACTCCAAGGTCTTGTTGCGTTTATATATTTCAGTAAATCCCGAAATAGAGAAGATAAGTATTCCGCTTTATTTTTAAAGTAAAGCGGGGGCGTACTGCTCGAGGATTGGACGCTCCAAACTATAGTACCGGAAAGTTCCTTCTTTGCGAACGGAAAGCAATCCACAATCAAGTAGTGGTTTTAAATGATATGTCAATGTAGAGTTGGCGGCGATATTTAATTGATCGGCAATTTCTTGACAAGACAACTCTGGATGTTTCGCAAGAATTTCTACAATTTGTAGTCGTGTTGTTTCACCGAGCGCTTTGTAAAGCTTGACTTTGAAACCCTCAGTCACTGTACACAACATCCTCTCAAATGCTATACTCTATTTCTGTATTTACAGAAATAGAGTATCTCAAAATGAGTATGAAGTCAAAAAATAGCAATTCCATCATATAAATTTGTCACATAATGAGTGCCACATCAATTGAAATCCATAATGAACCATTTTCCAAAAGAAGTTCTTTGGTGATTTCTATCTCGTTTACATAAATGTAAGCCCTGTTGACAAAAGGAGTACCCCTTCAGACAAAACAAAATTATTCCTTCTTAGTTTTAAAGAAAAATAGTTATTGCAGAGTAGACTAACAACAAACACATAATTAATCGAAATGACTTGTCATGTTTAGCAAAAAACTTTTTAAAAATCGAGCCGAACCCTGACCACAAAAGTAACGCTAACCATCCTAGAAAAATGGCTAAAGTTAAATAAAAAACGATGGATTTAAGAGAATGATTAAACGGCAAAATAAAAGCACTCATTACTGTTAAAAAGAACAAAATGCTTTTGACATTTATGATCTGAAAGATAAAACCTGATAAAAAAGAGGAGTGCACATCTTTAGAGTTCTTCCCTGAACTTTGGTGAAAACCCACTTGCCAAGCCAAATAGAGCAGATAGGCTGCACCAGAGTCTTTAACAATCTCTAGATTAGGTCCAATAATAAGGGAATATTCCTTAAAATACCCTCATGTCCACATAATATTAACCAATGGTACATGTGGGCAAAACCAAATTGATTTAATGAGTGGAAGGGTAGACGTTGCTTTAATGGTCTATCCAGAAATAAATCTAGAAAAATGCATTCATTATTCTTTAGTTGAGGAAAAGATCGTCCTTGTAAGTAGTAATGACGGTCCGGATCATTTTGATGAATATAAAAAAAATAACACCAGCCACTTTTTTATAACAAATGAAGAAGGCTGTAGTTATCGGACAATGTTTGAAAGATATCTTTTAAAGCATGACATTTGCAACTTTCAAACAATGGAGTTATGGAGTATAGAAGCAATCAAACAGATTGTTATGAGTGGACTTGGATTTTCTGTTTTGCCTTATATTACAGTGAAAGAAGAAGTAGATAGCGGCAAGCTAAAAATCCTAAGTCATTTTGAAAAATTCGACCCAATTTATTCCCATATGCTGATAAAAAAGAAAAAATGGCTGTCTCCAGCAGTAGAGGCTTTTGTTGAACTTGTTTTAAATTCGATTAGTGAAACTGATAAAAGATATCACAATTAAAGTTAAAGGCCTCTCATCAGTTTACTAAACTGTTGAGAGGCCTTTTTTTCGTGTTGTCAGTCATATATGCATAGACGCTTATCGTTGTTTGAATATCTAAGTATCCTAATCGCTGCTGGGCTTTTTTAAATCCCACTTCATCATTCCGGCGATTTTTTGCGCTGTAATTCTGTTTTAAAAGTCTAGTTATAGCAAGTGTCAAATTACAAGAAGTGATTATGAGCGTTAATTATCACCTTCTAATCAATTTTTAATGTTTCTCTAAAAAACTCTTAGTCTTTAGTCGGTAGACTACTAATTAATAAAAGATTTTGAGGAGGAATATGAAATGAAAGTTGTAATGGTGCCGTCTGGATTTAAAGAATGTCTTGATGCAGAGGAAGTGGCTTTAGCGATGGAACGGGGGGCGAGACGTTTCGATCAGTCCCTTGATGTTGAAGTGGTACCAATGATTGACGGTGGGGAAGGGTTTGCGAAGACTATCGTTAATATAAAAGGCGGGGAATTAATCTATAAGGAAGTGACTGGTCCAGTAGGAGAGAAAATTTCAAGTTATTTTGGAATTTTTGTTGAGAATGATAAACGAACAGCTGTTATCGAAATGGCAGCAGTAGCAGGTTTAAAGCTGGTGCCGCGTGATCAAAGAAATCCGTTAAAGACATCTACGTATGGTGTGGGTGAGCTGATTCTTTCTGCACTTGATTTAGGTGTTGACAATATCTTGATTGGGTGTGGAGATTCCGGTACATCTGATGGAGGGGCAGGAATGGCTCAAGCATTGGGGGTCCAATTTTTGGACAAGAACGGGCAAATTGTAGGAATCAATGGTGGAGAAGATTTGCTTAAGGTGGTCTCTATAGACACGGCCAATCTAGATAAACGATTGGTTAATGTGACGATTGATGTGGCATGTAACTGGAAGAACGTTTTATGTGGGGAAAATGGAGTGGCGCGTGTCTTTGGTCCTCAAAAAGGAGCGACACCAGAACAAGTTGAACAATTATCATCCGCTTTAGAACATTATGCTGCTATCATTCAAGAAGCGATGTCGATAGATGTTCGGTCTTTACCGGGCAGCGGTGCATCAGGCGGATTAGGCGCTGGCCTTATTGCATTTACAGGTGCCACATTACATCCGCGTTTTGACATTATTTTAAACTACATCAATATAGAAGAAAAAATCGCAGCTGCAGATGTTGTGCTTACAGCCGAGGGCAGTTTAGATTTTCAAACGCCGAATGGGAAGATCCCGTCCGAAGTAGCGCGAATTGCAAAATCATATCACATTCCAGTGATTGCAATCACTGGCACAATTGGAAAAGGAGCAGACTTAAACTACGGTTCAGGTATAGATGCCTATTTGAGTATCATTCAAAAACCTACAACTTTAGAAAGGGCAATGATAAAAGCACCACAATGGATTGAAGAAAGCACGGAGTCTGTGTTAAGACAAGTGACAATCGGCTTGCAAATTGCTAAGAGGAGCTTCTTAAAAGAAAGGATTTCTTGAAAATGATAACGAGAATGGTTAAATATAGACAAAGACATAGACAAAGACATAGACATAATCAAATCTCTCATTTGATTAATGCACTTTCCACAAAGTCATTAGTAATTGTAAGTGTACACGTCTTATTCTCAGTGTTCATTGTATTGATGGACGATCTAGACAATCGTGCCAAAATAGCTTTGTTTGCTTTTTTATCGGCGATGATATTGTGGATCACTACGAAAATTCCTGCTGGATTTGTGGCAATTGGACTCCTTGTATTCATCGTCTTGATGAAAGCGGAAGAGGCAGAGCTGCTATACCATTCACTCTCTGAAGAAGTAGTGTGGTTAATGATTGGCTCTTTTGTCATTGGAGAAGCAGTTAAACAATCGGGATTAGCCGAACGGTTCAGTCGTTTCATACTGAGCAGGTCAACTAATAAAAACAGTGTGCTTTTTGGAATTGCTTCAGGTTTACTCGTATCGGCATTTTTCATCCCATCTACTTCAGGGCGAGCTGCACTATCAATGCCAATTATTAAACAGCTAAATAAAACATTTTCTGCCAATGAACAAAGTGTACTAGCGATTATAGCGCCAGTTGTTATCTTAATGAGCACATCAGCGACTTTAATTGGTGCTGGATCTCATTTAATTGGAATTGGTTTGCTTGAAAGCACGGCCGGTCAATCTATTTCCTATTTTCAATGGTTAATATGGGGAGTACCTTTTACTTTAGTTGTTACACTTCTTGCTTGTATTATTATAAAATGGATGTTGTGGCCGAAAGATGTATCAAAGGGGATAGAAAACGTACGGGCGAATGAAACTGTTGTATCAAATCAGCCGATGAATGGAAAAGAAGTAAAGACGGTGGCGTTAATTTCGATTATGATTATTGGCTGGGTGACGGAAAGCATACATGGCTATGATTTGGCGTTTATAACGATACTGGGTGCTCTCCTATTTATGCTGCCGAATTACGGAGTGATTACCTGGAAACAGGGAGTTAAGTCAGTATCTTGGAATTTGATTTTATTTGTTGCTGCAGCAACTGCACTTGGAAAAGTGTTAGTCGATACAGGTGTGGTAAGTTGGATGGAAAAAGAAATGTTTAGTGTCCTGCATTTATTTGTGAACGCACCAGAGTGGTTGCTCGTGCTCATCATCTTGATTGTGGCGGTTACTAGTCATTTATACATTACTTCTCACACTACGCGTGCAGTCGTCTTTATTCCAAGTTTATTATTATTTAGTGAAACTATAGGCATTAATCCTTCAACTGTTGTTTTTTTAAGTTTAATAGGCATGAATTATTGCATTACGGTTCCTGTTAGTTCGAAGGCATTGCTTCTCTTTTATGAAGAAGGAGAAATCTCATATGATGCAAAACATCTAGTGAAAATTAGTGTAATCCTTATGCCTCTTTATATACTAACCATGATAATATTCTATTATTCTTATTGGCAGTGGACGGGAATGTCCTTATAAAAGAGGTGAAATGATGAGTCATTCTATATTAATTGTTGAAGATGACGAGAAAATTGCACGAGTGATTCAGCTGGAATTAGAATACGAAGGTTATGAAGTAAGTGTTGCCCATACAGGCAGAGATGGGTTATCGATGATAGAAGATAAAGAAATTGATTTAGTTATTTTAGATGTAATGATACCTGAATTAAATGGAATGGAAGTTTTAAGGCGGGTTCGTCACATAAGCAACGAAATTGTGATCATTATGCTGACAGCCCGCAGTTCAGTATACGATAAAGTGAGCGGATTAGATCTAGGGGCAAATGATTATATGACAAAGCCGTTTGAAATCGAAGAGTTACTAGCCCGAATACGAACAAATTTACGTTTTAAGCTTAAGGATACCTCTGAATTGGCATCCAATGTTCACGTTATTCACTCAATTACTATTCATACGAATACAAGGGAAGTTTATAAAAATGAAACAATGGTAGAATTGACTCCGCGAGAATATGAACTCCTGCTGTATTTAGTAAAGAACAAAAATAGGGCACTTGAGCGTGAGCAAATTCTAAATGAAGTATGGGGATTTGACTATTACGGGGATACGAATGTGGTAGATGTGTATATTCGATATTTAAGAAAAAAATTAACTGACTCGAAGGAAGATCCTTTTATTCAAACCGTTCGCGGAGTCGGGTATATGATAAAGGATTAAGCGTATGAGGTTACGAACACGTATACAACTATCAACAACCGTTGTGTTAATCGTCCTGCTCATAATAGCAAATACATCGATTTATTTTGTATTCAAAAATACAACTACAACATCTGAACAAAATCGCTTAACGAATACGTCGAATAATATCGCAGAAGAGATGAATACGAATGCAAATATATCAATGGTGCAAGTATTGCAGGCATATTTAATAAGCGACGGCATGATTCGTATCGTTGACAGCAATAACAATCCTGTAATTGAAGTGACAACAAATAACGATTATCGAAATATTCGAAGTAAGTATGACGATGATCAATTTGAGGGAGTAGTGCAATATAAGGACTCTATGTTTGTGATCGTCTCCATTCCTGCTATTAATGAAAATGGAGCAGTTGTGAATTTACAAGTGATTGAAAATGTTGATTTACTTTTTAGCAGCGTCGATGATTTAAAATGGGTGTTAATGTTCGCAACGATGGTTGTTATTATTATTTTATTTGCAGCCAGCGGCTTTTTAGGCCGAGTGATATCGCGGCCAATACAGCGGCTCACTCAAACAATGAAAACGATAGAAGAAAACGAATCGTATGAGCAAATTGCCATAACAAACCATACGAAAGACGAATTAAATGAAATGGCGAGTACGTTTAATCGAATGATGGAAAAACTGGAAAAAAGTTATTCTAAGCAAGAACAATTCGTAGCCGATGCCTCTCACGAATTAAAGACGCCCTTAACGGTAATTGATAGTTATGTGAAACTATTAAAACGTTGGGGGAAAGAGCGTCCTGATATATTGGAAGAAGCCATTGATGCAATTGCGTCTGAATCAAGCCGCATGAAATATTTAACAGAGCAGTTATTGCAATTGGCAAAATCTGAAGAAGTGATTGAAAGTGAAAAAGAAGTGGTAAACATTATATCGATTGTCGAGACGACGATTCAGCGGCTGCAGCAAGCCTTTAAACATACTATTTATTTGAAAAATGAACAGCGCGAAATACATATGAAAATACATGAACAAAGCTTTGTTCAGTTACTAGTTATTTTGTTAGATAATGCAAAGAAATATAGTGACGATGATATTCTAGTAGAAGTGAAAGAAACGAATAACAGTATGAGCCTTAGTGTAAAGGACAATGGGGTTGGAATACCGCTTGACACTCAACCACATGTTTTTGACAGATTATATCGTGTAGATAAAACGAGAAGCCGGAAAACAGGGGGATCAGGGTTGGGGCTATCAATCGCTAAGCGGATTGCCGAACAGCATGATGGTAATATAACTTTGGAAAGTGCTGAAGGAAAAGGGTCCACTTTTACTGTTACATTGCCAAAATAAGAGGTGTAGTCTCATGAAAGTGAAAGTTTTACTAATTGTATTTATTATTTTCGGTTTGTCCTTTACTTTATTTCAAATTTTTAAAAAAGAGCACCCTGTAAATATTTCTCAAAAAGAAGCTGAAGCAATCGCTGTAAAGTTATACGGAGGCAAAGTCCTTAATACAACCGTAAATAAAGAGAATAACAACTATCAAATATCAATCGACAATCATAAAGGGATTTATAATATGTATGTCGATGGAAACACGAAGAAAGTTAGTAATGTTCGGCTCATTAAGAGAAAAGAAAGTCTGCTGACTATTGACGAAGCGAAAAAAAATATAGAGAAAGAATTAAACGGACGAATAGATCAAATTAAACAAGTCAATAAAAAAGAGGGAGCATTTGCAGAAGCAACCGTTAAAAAAGACGATAAGCATTATAGCGTTGAATATGATTTAAAAAAGAAAAAGATTGTGGCCAATACAGAAAAGAAAATGGCCTCAAATACTCAAATGAAAGATCACTTATCTAAAGGAATAGAACAAAAGAGCAATACAAACACATCGCTCATTTCAAAACAGCAAGCAAGAAATATCGCGTTACAGCAAATTAATGGGAAAGTGACAAACTTATCAGAAGTAATCACACAAAATGGGAAACATTACAAAGTGACAGTTGATGGCCCGTCAGAAGGTGCTCACGTGTACGTTCAAGCCAATACAGGCAAAGTATCATCCATTTCCTGGTACGCAAAAGCACAGCCAAAGCCACAGCCAAAACCACAATCTGATCCAAAACCAAGCGGGGATGATGATGTTGAAGACGACGACGACGAGGATGATCTCAATGATGACGACGAAAACAGTACGGACAATGATGATTAAATAATAGTTTATGTTGAAAATTGTGTTTTTTAAAGAGTAACTGAAGAGTAGACTCCGCTGTTCAGTTACTCTTATGTATGAAACTGGAACTACTATTAATAAATTAATCTCCATAAATAAAAAGTCGCATAGGATTCCCAATTGGTCCACGCTGCAGATAATTTAAGAATCTCTTCTTTAGTAGGTTTTTCTTCTGTCAGAAGTTAGGGTGCACATCATCAAGCTATCGAAAAGACTATCACCACAACTTGAATAAGGAGCGGGAGAATCATGATTAATGATAAAGAACAAATGATTGACTGGGCGATTCTGGAATACGATCAGTGGCAATTATATGCAGCGAAGACGGAAAAGGGGCTTTGCTATGTAGGCTCACCCGGGCAGTCGTATGAGGAGCTTGAAGCTTGGATACAAAAACAATTTCCGAAAGCGTCTCTTGTAAAAAATGAAGAAGTTTTAAAGCCATATATAAATGAACTGCATGAATATTTTGAGGGGACACGGCAATCTTTCTCATTGCCTGTAGACGTAAAAGGAACGCCGTTTCAAGAAGAAATTTGGGAAGCGTTAAAGCAGATTCCTTATGGAAAAACGTATTCTTATTCCGATATTGCCGAGCTCATTCAAAGACCTAAGGCGGTTCGCGCTGTTGGAACAGCTATCGGGGCCAACCCGGTGTTGATTACAGTGCCGTGTCACCGTGTCATTGGAAAGAGTGGGGCGATAACAGGTTACCGGGGAGGCATGGAGATGAAGCAATATCTGCTTCAATTAGAAACTCAAAGCGGAGGAGCGGCCGATGCCTAAGGCAGTGAAAACCCCGCATTTGCCGCAGGAAGAGAACCAACAGGCAGGTTACTGAAAACAAGCTCTGTATATTGTATCCCCATGTTCCCAGCGTCCCACATTACATAATCTCCCTTAGCGATCAGTTCTCCTCCAATGTTGAAAGATACATCAGGGAACGCTTCTTTTTGTGGAGTTTTTTCGCAAATCAATGATCGTGCTTTTTTTTATTGAAAAACAATGACAATAGTGATAAATTAAGAAAGGATTAAAAACGCTTACACTGATTTTTTTAACTATTTCGTAAAGTTAGTATTTAAAAACAACAAGAGTACTCGGGAGGCATTATGGGAAAAATATTAAAAATGGGAAGCGCCTTCATTGGAATTATCGTCGGTGCAGGATTCGCTTCAGGACAGGAAGTTTTACAATACTTCACGAGCTTTGGCCACCTTGGAACTGCGGCAGCTATCGTTGCGACAGCGCTGTTCGCATACCTTGGCATGACACTTACAAGAATTGGAAGCCGTATGCGGACAACATCTCATAAAGATGTGGTCTACAAAATCAGCGGCCGTTATCTTGGAGTCGTCGTTGATTATATAATTATCTTCACACTGTTCGGCGTTGGAGTCGTAATGATTGCTGGATCTGGTTCAATTCTTAATCAGCAGTTCGGATTAGCGCCGTTTGTTGGAAGCGTTCTTATGACAGTTCTTGTCATAGTGACAGTTATGTTGAACGTTCAAAAGGTTATCGCAGTTATCGGCAGTATAACGCCATTCCTTGTGCTCGCGGTCATCCTTATTAGTATATATAGTCTGCTCACAATGGATTTGTCATTTGCAGAACTGAATCCGATTGCAGAAGCACAGAAATCAGCCCTGCCGCACTGGTTCATCTCAGCAGTCAACTATGTGTCGTTTAACATCGCGGTCGGTGCCGCAATGACGCTCGTCATGGGTGGAGCTGAGGAAGATGAGAAAACGGCAGCGCTCGGCGGTCTCGTTGGTGGACTTGGTCTAGGTATTCTTATCGTTCTTAGCCATCTTGCGATCTTCGCGAAAATTGATAAAGTAGCAAATTTCGACATGCCAATGCTAAAAATAGTCGATGATATTTCGCCGGTTCTTGCGGTTTTCATGTCAATCATCTTATTCGGTATGATCTTCAACACAGCAGTCAGCATGTTCTATGCATTTGGGGCCCGTTTTATTGAATCGAATACGAAGAAGTTCAACGTATTTGTCATCATTACAGGAATTGTTGCATTCGTTGCAAGTTTCGCAGGCTTTACAAAGCTTGTTGCTTTCTTCTATCCGCTCATCGGATATCTTGGTTTGTTCCTCGTCGGGGCACTTGTTGTTGCTTCGATCAAACTTCCTGAGAAGGTTGTTAATAGGTAGGACAAGTTTAAAGAGGCTTCTCATAAGTTCATCGAACTTATGAGAAGCCTCTTTTTTCATTGTCTAGGAAATGATAAATTTACAGAGGATAACTTTGAGAGGGCTAGATCGATGTCCAGCTTCAGCGCCTAGCCTCTCGAAGTCAAATAACCTATCCTCAAAAAAGTCAAAAATGAGCGGTTTAGTTGTACTTAACTCTTTTTTACAGGATGATTACGATCGTATGAGTACACATTAAAAGGGAATTCTCCAGCAATTTCACATGAAGGCTGCTGTCTTGCTAAAAGTGGAAAAGGAAAAGAAACTGACAGAGAACATCAAGGGGGACACTATGGAAGCGGGTTATAAAGGAACAAATAAAATGATTACAGGAATTGTGTTTGGTGTTATTACGTTTTGGCTTTTTGCCCAGGCGATGGTTAATGTTGTTCCAGCTGTTCAGTCGGACTTGGGCATTTCGCTTGGTATATTGAATGTAGCCATTAGTTTAACAGCTTTGTTTTCGGGTATATTTGTTGTTGCTGCCGGCGGGCTGGCTGATAAAGTTGGCCGAAAGAAAATGACATATATCGGTTTAACATTGAGTATTATCGGTTCGCTTTGCCTCATTTTTGCACAAGGTGCCGTGCTGCTGATTATCGGGCGTGTGATTCAAGGATTGTCAGCTGCCTGTATCATGCCTGCGACAATTGCTTTAATTAAAGATTATTATGAAGGAGCCGATCGGCAGCGTGCTATAAGCTACTGGTCCATTGGATCGTGGGGAGGTTCAGGGGTTTGTTCTTTTGCGGGGGGAGCCATTGCCACTTATATGGGGTGGAAATGGATTTTCATCTTCTCCATTGTTTTTGCCCTGCTTGCGATGATTCTAATTAAAGATACACCGGAAAGTAAAGTGGAACAAACAACTGCTTCTAAATTTGACTTTGCCGGGTTGTTTGTATTCGTTATCGTTATGATTGCTTTAAATTTAGTGATTACACGCGGGGCTGATTTTGGCTGGACAAGCGTACTCACATTAAGTTTAATTGCGGTCACAGTCATTGGGGTATTTATTTTCTTTAAGTTTGTAAAAGGAAAACAAAATGGATTTATTGATTTTTCATTGTTTAAAAACAAGCCTTACACAGGCGCGGTTATTTCAAACTTTTTGCTGAATGCTGTGGCCGGAACGCTCGTTGTTGCGAATACATATGTCCAAGTTGGCAGAGGATTCACTGCTTTTCAATCCGGCATGTTATCACTCGGTTACTTAGTGGCTGTATTATTGATGATCCGTGTCGGCGAAAAAATATTGCAGCGGGCCGGCGCTCGAAAACCGATGATCCTGGGTCCAATTATTACAGCGGTCGGTGTTGGCGTGATGGCTCTTACATTCTTTCCGGGTACAATTTATACAGTAGTAGTCTTTATCGGCTTTATGTTATTTGGTATCGGACTCGGAATGTATGCTACTCCATCTACAGACACAGCCGTTTCCAATGCGCCCGCGGAAAAAATCGGTGAGGCGTCAGGGATTTACAAAATGGCGAGTTCACTTGGCGGGTCATTTGGTGTGGCAATATCCGCTACTGTTTATAGTACAATTGCCGCAGCTGGGAATGTTGAAGCAGCGGCATCTGCAGGACTGGTCACGAATGTGCTGTTTGCGGTACTCGCTCTACTGTCCATTATGTTTACCATTCCAAAAAGCACCGGGGGAAAATCGAGTAAACCGTCACTGAGAGAAGGGCTTTCCGACCATTCACTTATAATAAATAAAGGGAGGCAATGAACATGAGAAGCAAATTGATGGAAATGTTGGAAGCGCGTAAAGATGAAATGATTCAAATCCGTCGTTATTTACACGAAAATCCTGAGTTGTCCTTTAAAGAAGAAAAAACAGCTCAATACATTGCAAACTTTTATAAAGGGAAAGATGTAGAAGTAGAAACAAATGTAGGGAATGGTTATGGAATCATTGTTACAATCAAGGGAGAGAAACCAGGGAAAACGATCGGCCTCCGGGCAGACTTTGATGCGCTGCCGATTTTGGAAGAAACAGACGTGCCATTTAAATCAAAAAATGAGGGTGTCATGCATGCATGCGGGCATGACGGGCATACCGCCTACTTATTAATTCTGGCGGATTGCCTTATTCAATTAAAATCGTTCATTGCTGGAACGATTAAAATTATTCACCAGCACGCGGAGGAAACCCCGCCTGGCGGAGCGAAAAGCATTGTGGAATCAGGTGTGCTTGATGACTTAGATGCGGTCTTCGGCATCCACTTGTTCCCAACAAATCCGACAGGTGACGTAGGCTACCGCAGCGGTTATGCGATGGCGGGAAGAACGTATTTTAAACTCGTGATCCAAGGCACCGGCGGCCACGGTTCTTCCCCGCATTTAGCAAACGACGCGATTGTCGCCGGTTCTCACTTTGTGACAGCTGTTCAAACGATTATCAGCCGCCGGTTGAATCCGTTCGATGTCGGCGTGGTAACCATCGGTTCTTTTGACGGGAAAGGTGCATTCAATGTCATTAAAGACAGTGTGGAGCTTGAAGGTGATGTACGTTATATGACAGGTGAAACACAGCAGTTGATCGAAAAAGAAATTCACCGCATCGTCGGCGGAGTTGAAGCAGAATTCGGCGTCAAATGCGAGCTGACATATGCACCTGATTATCCGCCGTTATATAATGATCCGAAAATAACGACAGATGTGGTCGCAAGCCTTGAAAGTATGAATGATCCAGATGTTAAGAAAATCGTTGAATTCCCAATGTTTTCTGGATCCGAAGACTTTTCGTACTACGCAAAAAAAATCCCAGGCTGTTTCTTCTACATTGGCTGTAAACCGAAAGGCGTGGAAAAAGCTTATTTTAATCATCACCCAAAATTCGATATTGATGAAGAGGCGCTTCTTGTTGCCGCCAAATCAGTTGGCCAGGTCGTCTGCAGTTATTTTGAGTTAGATTAAAGAGAAAAAGGTATTGACTAATCGTAAGAAGGGCTGTCCTATAAGTCAGTGAATAACTGATTTTCGGACGGCCTTTTTTGTCTGCGAAAAAATCCCCTTCGTTACAATGTAAGCGGTGAAACAAATAATAATTTCTATGTTTAAGTGATGTGCTGATGTGCGTATGCGTAATGAAGGAGGAAAGTAAGGGGGATGTTACCAAGAGCAATGGTGTTGACTTTTTTATCTACAGTACTTATCATTTAGTATGTTAGTTTTTTGTTTCGTGCCCCGAAGTTCTTGAAGTTTTAACCAAATAAAGTTGTATACAATGGAGTATACAATTGTATTTATATGAGTAGAGGTGAAAATGTAATGAAGAACACAGCAAATAGGAGTTCGTTTTCTCTTAGCAAACCTATTATCTTTTTTTCGCTGGCAGTGGTTCTTCTTTGGATCAAAACGTATACAGCTTATCGGGTAGAATTTGATTTAGGCATAGATAATTTAATGCAGCAGTTTTTACTGTTTATCAATCCAATTAGCTCTGCTATTTTCTTTATGGGTTTTGCTCTTTTTGCAAGGGGAAGAAGATCTTTTGTATGGATCATTGTGATTGATTTCCTTTTATCAGTCTTGTTATATGCGAATATCGTATACTATCGTTTTTTTACCGACTTTATTACTTTGCCAACGCTTACTCAAACAGATAACGCTGGCGATTTAGGTAAAAGTATTGGTGCTTTGCTGCATCCATATGATTTCTTATATTTTCTTGATACTATGATTTTAACAGTTCTTTTATTTTCCAAATACATTAAACCTGAACCGGCTAAATTAAAGCGCCGTAAAGTAACGGCGGTCTTTATAACAGCAGCGATTTTTTTCTCAGCCAATCTAGGACTGGCAGAAATAGACCGTCCTCAGTTATTAACAAGAACGTTTGATCGGAACTATCTTGTGAAGTATTTAGGTATGTACAATTACACTATTTATGATGCGATCCAAAGCTCGAAGGCTTCTACGCAGCGTGCTTTGGCAGACAGCAATGATATTACAGAAGTTACTAACTTTACGAAGTCTATGTATGCAGAGCCTAACCCGCAATATTTTGGAAAGGCAAAAGGAATGAATGTTATTTATGTTCATTTAGAATCTCTGCAAAATTTCATTATTGATTATAAGCTAAATGGAAAAGAAGTGACACCGTTTTTAAATTCGTTATCTCATGACCCAAATACGTTTTACTTTGATAACTTCTTCCATCAAACAGGGCAAGGGAAAACGGCCGATGCGGAATTCATGCTTGAAAATTCATTGTTCGGATTACCGCAAGGATCTGCTTTTTCAATGAAAGGACATAACACGTACCAGGCAGCTCCAGCTATTTTAGGGCAGCAAGGATATACATCCGCTGTATTCCATGGCAACAAGAAGTCGTTTTGGAACAGGGATGAAATCTATAAATCATTAGGTTTTGATCAGTTTTTCGATTCCAGCTATTACGATATGAATAAAGAGGACGTCTTAAATTATGGATTGAAAGATAAGCCGTTCTTTAGAGAGTCAATGCCATTACTCAAAACCGTGAAGCAGCCGTTTTATGCGAAATTTATCACGCTAACGAACCATTTCCCATTTCCGCTGAATCCGGAAGAAGCAACCATTGAACAGCATCATACAGGGGACAAGTCTGTTGATGGTTATTTCCAAACGGCCAGATACTTGGATGAATCGGTGCAGGAATTCTTCGGTCATTTGAAGAAATCCGGGTTATATGATAACTCGATGATTATTATGTATGGAGATCATTACGGAATTTCAGATAACCATAATAAAGCGATGTCCGTTGTTACGGGAAAAGAAGTAGGCAAGTTTGAAAATGCTCAGTTGCAGCGGGTACCTTTATTTATTCATGTTCCAGGTGTCAAAGGTGGAGTGCAGCATCAATATGGCGGTCAGATTGACTTGCTGCCAACAGTTCTTCACCTATTAGGCAAAGATACGAAAGAGTATGTGCACATGGGGACAGATTTACTTTCTCCTGATCATAACCCCGTTGTTCCATTCCGAAATGGGGACTTTATCAGCAAGGAAGTAACAGCAATCAACGATAAGTATTATAATACGACGACCGGAGAACAAATAGAGGAAACAGAGCAGATCAAACGAGATGCCGAAATCGTCCAAAAGAAACTCCGACTTTCAGACAAAGTAGTAAACGAAGACTTATTACGTTTTTATACACCGAAAGGCTTTGAAAAAGTAAATCCTTCTGACTATGATTATACCCATCATCCAGATAGAACGAAGTCAGATAGAAAAGATTCATAAGTATTATGTAATATAAAAAGCTGTTGAGAAAAAATCCTTCTCAACAGCTTTTTTCATTGTTATTGTTATATTAACTATTTCTTTTTCTTCGCATATATAAACACTTCTTTGGCGAGGTCATCGATAAACCTTGTTCCTACTTCTCTATTTACATATTTAAGCTCCGCTGCAATTTTAATAATAAAAATACACTTTTCGGCTGATGACTGGATGAGGGACAGCATAACATTTAAAGCGATCAAAAATTCTTTATAGTCATTGCCTTTCCCTTCGTATATGACTGTGCTACTTTCGGTAACAGGGTTTATTTCAGTTTCTTCATCCATCGGCACATCATGCATGACGGAAAAAGAATAAGCTGGCGACTGCTGTCCAGGTATGTCCATTTTATAGAGGCTTCTGGCGTGTTTGATTAACTGTTTTATTTTCTTGTCTTGAAACAACTGTTTTAACTGCTCGATGTTCATTTCTTCTCCAGATCCTTTATTCAGGCTATCCCAGCATATCAATAGCTTTTCATTCATGTTGAATCTCTTCTCCCTCTATTTTTGTACTAGTCTTATACCCACTTTTCACTTGGGAGAGACTTATCCACTTTATTTTGAATAAAAAAGTATGAAGTTCTGCTTTAAAGAATAACAATGTTTCGTAAAGCTGACAATGGAAAAGCGAAAACAGCCGCATAAGGATTGAAGGAACGGGAAACGTGGTAACATAATCGATAAAGGGGCGATATGGATGAATTATCAAGTTGAAGACGACAGCTTATCTTTACACACGGATTTATATCAAATTAATATGGCCTACACGTATTGGAAAGATGGCATTCATGAAAGGAATGCAGTGTTCGATTTGTATTTTAGAAAAATGCCGTTTGAAAATGGATATGCCGTTTTTGCCGGTTTAGAACGGGTAATTGATTATATTAAAAGCCTTCAATTTACAGATAGTGATACTGATTATTTACATACAATCGGCGAGTATGACGAGGGCTTTTTGCAGTATTTAAAAAGCTTGAAGTTCTCAGGAAGTCTTCGTTCCATGAAAGAAGGAGAATGCGTCTTTGCGAATGAACCACTCGTCCGGGTAGAAGCGCCGCTCATTGAAGCCCAGCTGCTTGAAACGGCTTTGCTGAATATGATTAACTTTCAAACGCTTATTGCCACGAAAGCAGCCCGAATTAAAACCGTGAGCGGCGACAATGTCGTCATGGAATTTGGCACGCGCCGGGCGCAGGAATTGGATGCTGCGATTTGGGGGACACGCGCTGCGTACATTGCCGGCTTTGACGCAACAAGCAACGCGCGCGCCGGCAAACTATTCGGCATCCCGACGGCAGGCACGCACGCTCATTCCATGGTTCAAGCTTATAAAGATGAATATACCGCTTTTCGGAAATATGCTGAAGCCCATAAAAACTGTGTGTTTTTAGTTGATACGTACGATACGTTAAAGTCAGGCGTGCCTATCGCTATTCAAGTAGCAAAGGAAATGGGCAGCCGCATTCGGTTCGCAGGCATAAGGCTCGACAGCGGCGACCTTGCTTATTTATCGAAGGAAGCGAGAAAGCAGCTGGACAAAGCTGGATTCCACGAAACAAAGATTATCGCTTCCAACGACCTTGATGAATATACGATTTTAAATCTGAAAGCACAAGGAGCACAAATCGACATGTGGGGAGTCGGCACAAAAGTCATCACCGCCTTTGATCAACCAGCACTCGGAGCCGTTTACAAATTAGTGTCAATTGAAAATGAACGCGGGGAAATGGAAGACACAATAAAGATTTCCGGTAATCCTGAAAAAGTATCCACGCCTGGGAAAAAGAGAGTGTACCGGATTGTTAACCGAACGAGCGGCAAATCAGAAGGAGATTATATTGTACTTGAAGGTGAAAAGCCGTATGCGCAGAAGAAAATTAAAATGTTTCATCCTGTGCATACGTACATCTCTAAGTTCGTTACTAATTTTGAAGCAAGGGATTTGCACGAGGATATTTTTGTAAATGGAGAACTCGTTTATCAGCTTCCGGAACTTTCTGAAATGCGCCGTCAGCTGAGGGGAAGTCTTGATCTTTTGTGGGATGAATATAAGCGAATTTTGAATCCGGAAGCTTATCCGGTCGACTTAAGTGAAAAATGCTGGAATAATAAAATGGAACTTATTCAAGAAATAAAAGAAAAAACGGAGAAGAGGCTGGGTGGGCATCATCTTAAGGAGGAGAACAAAGAATGACAGACTTGCAAAAGCAAATTATCGAAGAATTAAAAGTAAAGCCGGAAATTGACCCGCAGGAAGAAATACGCAAAAGCATTGACTTTATGAAAGAGTACGTACGAAAGCATTCCTTTTTAAAAGGGTTTGTCCTCGGTATTTCCGGAGGGCAAGATTCCACGCTGGCCGGAAAGCTGGCGCAAATGGCAGCAAATGAACTGAAAGAAGAAACAGGCTCAGATGAATATAAATTCCACGCTGTTCGGCTTCCGAGCGGCGTTCAAAAAGATGAAGATGACTGCCAGGATGCACTTAACTTTATCCAGCCGGATGAAATATACACGATCAATATTAAAGCCGCTGTGGATGCAAGCGAACAGGCACTAAAAGCGGTTGGCATTGAGCTGACGGATTTTGCGAAAGGAAATGAGAAAGCACGCGAGCGGATGAAAGCCCAGTACAGCATTGCTGCAATGAAAAATAGCATTGTTCTCGGTACCGATCAAGCGGCTGAAGCGATCACTGGCTTTTTCACAAAGTATGGAGATGGCGGGGCCGACATCGTTCCATTGTTTCGCTTGAATAAGCGGCAGGGCCGCCAGCTGTTAAAGGAGCTGAACTGTCCGGAACATCTATACAATAAAGTGCCAACAGCTGATTTAGAAGACAACCGCCCGATGCTCCCTGATGAAACAGCTCTAGGTGTTTCTTATGAGTATATAGACGACTACTTGGAAGGGAAAGAAGTGCCAGAAGCTGCCAGAGAACGAATTGAGCACCTTTATTTAACTTCCAGACATAAGCGGCACTTGCCAGTCACAATCTTTGATGATTTTTGGAAATAAGCAGAAGGGGCTGCCCTAAAAGTCAGTGAATAACAGACTTTTAGGGCAGCCCTTTTGTGCATTTATTTCATATGGTATTCATCTATAAAGGCGTTTGGCGGGTCCGTTTTCCGATGTTGCAAGTGAAACGAAATCAGCCTTCGTTTCACTTTTACTGTAGGCGATTACAAATATTTGAATGCTTTCATAGTATAAAGATAAGCCAGTTTGCTGATGGCAAGTAAAGAATGGGATTTAATAAACAGAGAGGAACGGGAGACATGTACAGGGAGTTAAAACAACTAGCCCTTTACGAACAAGTAGAAAAGTTGACGAGAGAATTGGTTGCTATTCCGAGCATTAACGGATCGGAAAAAGGAGAAGTCGTTGTCGCTGATGCGATTACAGCTATTTTAAGGTCTTTTCCTTACTTTCAAAAAAAGCCGACTCTTGTGTGGGAACAGACCATTGTGGATGATGCCTTAAATCGCAAAAATATATTTGCTTTTGTAAAAGGAGGCGTTCAAGCGAAGCAGACGATTATTTATCACGCTCATATTGATACGGTGGGAATAGAAGATTTCGGTGTCTTGCGTAAATATGCGTTCGATCCCGACTTTTTACTAAACTATTTTCTTGAATACAGCTATGATGCAGACGTTCAAGCAGATGCGCAGTCCGGAGAGTGGATGTTCGGCCGCGGTTCGGTGGATATGCAAAGCGGGGCTGCAATACACCTTGCCAATCTTCTTTATTTTTCCGATCACCCCGAAAAACTGTCCGGCAATTTGCTCGTTATGTTTAACCCTGACGAAGAAAGCCAACATGCCGGCATAAAAAGCGCGCTGTTTGAATTGGAGCGGTTAAAAAAAGAATGGGATTTAGAGTATGTGGCAGCGATTAATAATGACTTTATTACTCCGCAATATGACGGGGATCACACAAGGTACATTTATACGGGAGCCGTTGGCAAAATCTTGCCGAGCTTTTATATTCACGGAAGAGAAGCCCACGTTGGTGATACGCTCCAAGGGGTGGATCCGAACTTTATCGCCGCGGAGTTGACAAAACGAATTCATAATAATGTGGATTTGTGCGAAAATATTGAAGGTGAGCTAGTGCTGCCGCCGGCATGCCTGTTGCAGCGCGATAACAAATTTACGTACAACGTCCAGACAGCGGCAAGCAGTTATTTATATTTTAACTATTTTCTTTACCGCAACTTAGCGGCTGACGTCATGAATAAACTGCTCGGCATTGCAAGGGCAGCGTGCGAAGAGGTTTCAGGGTACTTGGAGGGACAATATAAGAAATTCGTGCAGCGCTCCGGCCAGCCGCGCAAACAGCTGAATTGGGACATTGAGGTGGTTTCCTTTGAAGAGTACAGCAAAAAACTGGTGGAAAGAGGGATTAACGTCGCTGCTGTTTGCGCGCAAGTGGCGGAAGAATACAGCATGCTTGATCTGCGGATGATTTCTTTTAAAATTGTGGAAGTGCTCAACGAACTGGATCCATTTAAGAAGCCGCGTATTGTTTTATTTTTCGCCCCTCCGTATTTGCCGCATAACTTTCTCAGAGAAGATAATGAAGCAGATCAGGCCATTTTATCGACGATCCAATTGGTGCTTCAGAAAGCGGAAAAACAATCCGGCGAAAAGTTTGCAGTAAAAAAGTTCTTCCCATACTTGGCAGACGGCAGCTATTTATCTATTCATGAAACGAATGAAGAACTGCAGAGTCTGTTGAATAATTTGCCGGATCTTGGCCGCCTGTATACGTTGCCAATAGAAGAAATACGCCGACTGAATATTCCATCGATCAACATAGGTGTGTACGGGAAAGATGGCCACAAATGGACAGAACGCGTCTACAAACCGTACTCATTTGGTGTGCTGCCCGGATTAATCAGGGAAGTAACGATCAGCCTGTTGAACTGTTTGATGGTAAAATAAGCTAGTGATGAGGCCGCGGGTTTATCACCCGCGGTCTCATCGTGTTGCGGGGAAAATTACAGATTGTTCCAAAGTGTAGTCCGGTAACTTAGGGGTTGAGGTCTGGTGAATTATACCATTTTTAAATTTAATTTGTTATATGGCGATACTTTTATATATCCAAGTTGCTCCAATCAAACGAGGAAGAGCCAGCATCTCTCTTTGTATAATCAATCCTTTTTCGTGCAAATCTATATAGAAGGGCGCTGAAAGAAGCTGGCATCTCAATAGATTACCTTTTTGACTGAAAATTTAATTAACAGAGTAACACCTTGACCGCTCTTTAGGATAGATATAAAATGAGGTCAAATTAGCTCGAATAATCAGTCGGCCCTTCATATATTTTCGATAATATGGGTCGAAAGTTTCTACCAAGTCACCGTAAATGATTGGACTATGAAGGCAGATTCTTTTTGAAAACAACTAGAATTCTGCTTTCAGCATCGAAGGGATTCTAGTTTTTGTTTTTTTATACGCGTCGAGCGCTATCTTAATGCACAACAGAGGAGTGGAAAGAGTGGCAGGAAAAGCAGAATTACATAACCAGGAAATGATTCTTGTTCTGGATTTTGGCAGTCAATATAATCAGTTAATTACTCGCCGGATTCGTGAGTTTGGTGTGTACAGTGAGCTTCATCCGCATACGATTACGGCGGAAGAGATAAAAGAAATCAATCCAACAGGGATCATTTTCTCTGGTGGACCGAACAGCGTATATTCAGAAGGTGCTTTTCATTGCGACGAAGAGATTTTTGAATTGAATATTCCGATTCTTGGCATTTGCTACGGTATGCAGTTGATGACAAAACATTTTGGCGGGAAAGTGGAAGCCGCTTCACACCGTGAATACGGAAAAGCGGCTATTCAAGTCCAAAACGAAACGGCACTTTTTAAAGGTCTGCCGAATGATCAAGTTGTTTGGATGAGCCATGGTGATTTAGTAACAGCCGCTCCGGAAGGTTTTTCTGTCGATGCAGTTAATCCATCTTGTCCGATCGCTTCCATCAGCAACGAAGAAAAGAAGCTTTATGCGGTGCAATTCCATCCTGAAGTCAAGCATTCCGTCTATGGCATTGAGCTGTTAAAAAACTTTGTTTTCGAAGCTTGCGGCTGCAGCGGCGACTGGTCCATGGGGAATTTCGTTGAAGTGGAAATGGAAAAAATCCGCCAAATTGTTGGTGACAAAAAAGTACTTTGCGCACTGAGCGGAGGCGTGGACTCTTCTGTTGTAGCGGTATTGATTCATAAAGCGATCGGTGATCAGCTGACATGTATCTTTGTTGATCACGGTCTGCTGCGCAAAGGCGAAGCGGATGATGTAATGGAAACATTTGCACAAGGTTTTCATATGAACGTTATCAAAGTAGATGCGCAAGACCGTTTCTTAAATAAATTAAAAGGCGTATCTGACCCGGAACAGAAACGAAAAATCATCGGTAATGAATTCATTTATGTTTTTGATGATGAGGCTACAAAGCTGGAAGGTATCGAGTTTTTAGCACAAGGCACACTTTACACAGATATTATTGAAAGTGGAACGGCGACAGCCCAAACAATTAAATCTCATCATAACGTAGGTGGGCTGCCGGAAGATATGCAGTTTAAATTGATTGAACCGTTAAATACATTGTTTAAAGATGAAGTCCGGGCGCTCGGAACAGAGCTTGGTATTCCAGATCATATTGTTTGGCGCCAGCCATTCCCGGGACCGGGGCTTGGCATTCGTGTTCTTGGAGAAATCAGCGAAGACAAGCTAGAAATCGTGCGCGAGTCCGATGCTATTTTGCGGGAAGAAGTACGATTGAACGGTTTAGAACGTGAGATTTGGCAATACTTCACTGTGCTGCCGGACATTCGCAGTGTCGGTGTGATGGGGGATGCCCGTACGTATGATTATACGATTGGGATCCGCGCGGTCACATCGATTGATGGAATGACATCTGACTGGGCGCGTATTCCTTGGGATGTACTTGAGAAGATCTCGACACGCATCGTCAACGAAGTGCCTCATGTCAACCGTGTAGTATATGATATTACAAGCAAGCCGCCTGCTACCATTGAATGGGAATAAAGACGAACAAAAGAATAAAATAAATAAAAAATGTTCGTGTTTAGCTTGACGGATAACACGAACCTAGATAAAATGAAAAAGAATTAAATCTTAATGTTTTCTTCGTATAATATCGGGAATATGGCCCGAAAGTTTCTACCGAGCTGCCGTAAATAGCTTGACTACGAGGTGACAGAACAGATAGATCTCTTTTTATCTTTTTGTCACCTTTGTCACGCTTCGGACACTCTCGTTCGAAGCGTTTTTATTTTGGCTGCCAAAATAGGAAGGAGTTTATCATGAAAAAGTTTTTCCAGTTTGAAGAACTCGGCACGAATTACCGCCGCGAGTTTATAGGGGGGCTAACGACATTTTTGTCGATGGCATATATTCTTGTTGTTAATCCGATTACATTGTCTTTAACGAGCGTGCCTGATTTGCCCGACGCTATGCGTATGGATTACGGCGCTGTATTTGTGGCTACAGCCATCGCCGCTGCCGTTGGATCATTAATAATGGGTCTGCTGGCAAAGTATCCGGTAGCATTAGCGCCGGGGATGGGGCTGAATGCCTTTTTCGCCTATACAGTCGTTTTAACTTACGGGGTTCCTTGGCAGACTGCTTTGTCGGGTGTTTTGTTTTCGGGTCTTATTTTTATTTTATTGACGTTATCGGGCTTAAGAGAGAAAATAATCAATTCCATACCTTCGGAGTTGAAATTTGCAGTCGGAGCCGGGATTGGATTGTTTATAACATTTATCGGCTTCCAAAACGCAGGGGTTATTATTAATAATGATGCTGTCCTTGTTGGTCTGGGTGATTTAACAGCTGGCAATACACTGCTCGCCATCTTTGGTCTTTTCATCACTGTCATTTTAATGACGAAGGGTGTAAACGGCGGCATATTTATCGGAATGCTTATTACAGCTATAGTCGGAATGGCTGCCGGATTGATTGACTTGCCGAAAAGCGTAGTCGGAGCAGTGCCAAGTCTGGAACCGACTTTTGGAGTGGCGTTTGAAACGATCTTCCAATCGCCATCTGAGATATTTACGATTCAAATGCTTGTTATTGTCTTAACATTTCTGTTTGTTGACTTCTTTGATACAGCAGGAACGCTCGTAGCAGTTGCTAACCAAGCTGGATTAATGAAAGGAAATAAACTGCCGCGTGCTGGCAAAGCGCTTTTCGCAGATTCTTGTGCGACTGTTGTTGGTGCACTGCTTGGAACTTCAACGACTACTTCTTACATTGAATCATCTGCGGGAGTGGCCGCCGGTGCAAGAACAGGATTTGCTTCCGTCGTTACGGCAGGATTTTTCCTGTTATCAATATTTTTTTTCCCGCTGTTGGAAGTCATTACAGCGCCAGTGACAGCACCTGCTCTAATCATCGTCGGTGTTCTGATGGTTTCTTCTCTCGGTCAAATTGACTGGTCGAAGTTTGAAGTAGCCGTTCCTGCTTTCTTAACAATTATCGCGATGCCGCTTACTTACAGTATTGCGACAGGAATTGCCGTTGGCTTTATCTTCTATCCAATTACGATGATTGTAAAAGGGAGAGGAAGAGAGATTCACCCGATCATGTATTTGTTGTTTATTATTTTCGTGCTTTATTTTGTATTCTTAGCTTAAAGAATAAAATTGATATTAAACAAAAGGCTGTTTCTTCTATAGTGTAGAAGGCAGCTTTTTTTGATGTTTGTTTGAGGGAAAGAAGGCTTAGGAAAACAAGCCGAAAAAAGAATTGAATTAATTTCGAAAAAGTGTTGACCTTTTTATAGAATGTTGGTATAGTAATAAATGTCGCTAATGACGGCGAACAACAGCTTGAAAAAATCCAAAAATATTTGACAAGCAAATCGAGTTGTGGTAAATTAAGAAAGTCGCCAATAGAGCGACGAAGAGAAATTGATCTTTGAAAACTGAACAAAATACATGCCAGTAAGTTAATTCTAATTTTTAAAACATGAGCTATGCAAACATCTTTTTGGAGAGTTTGATCCTGGCTCAGGACGAACGCTGGCGGCGTGCCTAATACATGCAAGTCGAGCGGACTTGACTGGAGCTTGCTCCAGTTCAAGTTAGCGGCGGACGGGTGAG
>NZ_WEIO01000012.1 GCF_009183655.1 Bacillus aerolatus | reverse complement strand
CTCACCCGTCCGCCGCTAACTTGAACTGGAGCAAGCTCCAGTCAAGTCCGCTCGACTTGCATGTATTAGGCACGCCGCCAGCGTTCGTCCTGAGCCAGGATCAAACTCTCCAAAAAGATGTTTGCATAGCTCATGTTTTAAAAATAAGAATTAACTTACTGGCATGTATTTTGTTCAGTTTTCAAAGATCAATTTTTGTTAGTTGTCGTTAACAGCGACTTAAACATCATATCATTTTGCTTTAACGAAAGTCAACAAGTTTTTAAATTGTTTTCTTTGCCGCTTCCTTTGTGTTGCAGCGACAAATAATAATTTAACACAAACAAATCACATTCGTCAATAACTATTTTAAAATTTATTGTGTATTTTGTTGATACACTAAATACTCCATACATTCTTTTTCTGTAGCTACCCTCTTAAACAGATCAAATAGCCGTACATACTTTTTCTTCATGGACCGTTTAACAGATTCGTCTATTCGTGAATCTCCAAGATCAAACAAGATTTCGTCCATCTCTCGCTTGATCAAGTAATAGATTTCCCGTTTTTCTTCTTCGTTAATTAAAAGTGCCAGCATCTCATCACCCATTTTTTAATTTTATTCGACGTCATACTACTATGCTATTCGGCAATTCTATTTGTTTGTCATAATATTTGTGTACATGCTCATAAAATTGATTAAGACGTTTTTAGCGGAGGGAGAGCATGACTTTTTTTTATACTTTACATGCAAAAAAAACGAAGCAGGTTTTACTGCTAGTTTCTGTTTCATTTTTTACAGCTCTTTTATTGTTTACCCAGAATTCTTTGGGCATCCCCGTTTTTTCAGAGAAAGATTCTCCTAAAGCGATTTATAAAGGAGAAAAAGGAGTTGCTTTAACATTTGATATTGGCTGGGGTGATGAAAAGGCAGCCCAAATCGTCCAGACGCTGATCCGTCATAAAGCAAAAGCCACTTTTTTCTTGTCGGGTTCTTGGGCGGAACGCCACCCCGATCTTGTGAAAAAAATGAAAGAGCATCATTTTGAAATCGGCTTGCTCGGTTATAATTATGTTGATTATACATCTATGACGAAAGAAGAAATTAAAAAAGACGTGTTAAAAGCACAAGAAGTGTTTAACAAACTGCAAATTGAACAAATCAAATTGCTTCGCGCGCCGACCGGCCACTTTAATCAAGAGGCTCTTCAAGTAGCAGAAGACATGAATTTAACGTATGTTCATTGGAGTATTGATACAAACGATTGGAAAAATCCTGGTAAATCTTTTATTTTATCTAAGGCAAAAGAAGCAAGAAACGGAGACATCTTGTTTATGCATGCGTCAGATTCAGCTAAGCAAACAAATGCCGTGCTTCCCGACGTCATTGAGGCTTCCCGATCAGCAGGCAAGCTTGTGACCGTTTCTGAATTAATCGCAAACGGGAAAGTAGAAACGAAGCCTATTCCTTAAGTGAATATCATGAACAAAAGCGCAAGCGCCTTGATCAGCCCCAGGCAAAAATGTTCTTTCACCAATGTCTAGCTGCGCCTCCTTGGGGCTCGAGGTCATATGCCAGTCGCCCCAGAACAGTCGGCTCCGCTTTTTGACTTCATTGGTGAAAGGTTACTTGATCTCGAGGGGCTAGGCTCCTACGCTTGCCGCAGGCCCACCCCATTAGCAAAGGTATCCACCATGCGATTATTTTATAGTTCCCTAAACATAAAAAAAAGCGGCGCCTTTAGGCGCCGCTTTTTTTGGCTGTTCGTTGATTGTATCTTGGTAAAGCGAGCAATTGGAATGCATTGCATGGCAGCAAAGTGAACAACATAATGTACAGCCACTTTCCATCATTCGCTTGCAGAACCGGCAGCCACTCAAGGACTGTGACGACAATCATAAAAAACAACGCGGAGATAAAGACGCTTTTGCTTGATTGTCTTGCTTTGAAATAGGCGGTTAAAAGTCCAATAAGAAAAAGCAAACCGGCCAGACTAATGTAAGGCAAAAGAGATTCGCCTTTATCGGCAAACGCTTGAAAACGAAAATAAACGAGATCAAATAGAACGAAAGCAATAATTACAAATTGTACACTGTTCCAAAATGACCGAAACATGCTTGCCCCAAATTGATGAACCGTTAAATAAGCGAAAAAGCCCATTTGGCTAATTACACTGAATGTGAAACCGACAAATATGTGCCAAGCTAAAATGGAAAATATGTCTTTCCATCCGCCGCTGCTGATCAATGGAGCTAATTCATCCCAGCGGATAAAAAAACCAAGAATACTTGCAGCAAGCCCGCCAATTAATAATGTATGTACAAAAAACCTGATCCAATTCCGGATTGTCACCTTGTTACCCCCAACTGTGTAGTTACCCCTTTCTGATTGTAACAACGAAAATTGAAAAAATCTAGACAAAGACATGCCCCTGAATAATTTCTTTGCCGCTGTTCATATTAACAATAAGAAAAGGCTTGGAAAGGAGCTTCTCTATGTGGAAATTTGCTTTGCCGCTCCTCTTGCTTAGCTTTTCTCTAGCTGCTTGCGGAGGAAATGCGGCAGATACTGGAAACGCCCAAATGGATTATGAAGCGACGAAAAAAATGGTCGTTGATATATTGAAAACAGACGATGGAAAAGCAGCCCTTCAAGAAATGATGAAAGATGAGAAAATAAAGCAGCAGCTTGTGATGGATCAAAAAATTGTCGCTCAAACGATAGAAGAAACGCTGCTTTCTGAAAAAGGAGAGAAATTTTGGAAAGAGGCTTTTAAAGATCCTAAATTCGCCGGTGCTGTCGCTAAAGGAATGAAGAAAGAGCAGGAAGAGTTGTTAAAAGCATTGATGAAGGATCCCGAGTATCAAAAAATGATGCTGGATATCATGCAGGATCCCGAGAATGAAAAGAATATAACAAAGCTGTTGAAAAGCAAAGAATATCGCGAGCACTTGCAAAAGGTAATGAGCGAGACGTTTGAAAGTCCTCTTTATAAAGCGAAAATACAGGATATCTTGTTAAAAGCCGCGAGTGAGCAGGCAGAAGGAGAAAAGAAACAAGAGGGCGGCGCCCAGCAAGAACAGCAAAAAGGCGGGGGCGGCGGACAATAAATCAAAAAAGACAGCCGGGCAATTTCGCTTGCCGGCTGTCTTTTCGTTTATTTGCTGTTTAGTTTGCTGATAACCTTTTCAGCAATTTCCTGATAAATCAAACCAAGTTTATGGTCTTCAGCATAGATGGAAGGAGCAAAGTCTTCCTCATTCCAATCTGGCTGCTGAAGCGGCAGTCTGCCTAACACTTCTGTGCGCAGTTCATCCGCCAATTTATCTCCGCCGCCACGGCCAAAGACATATTCTTTTTCTCCGGTTTTCTTGCTTTCAAAGTACGCCATGTTTTCAATGACACCAATCAATTCATGATCTGTCTGTAAAGCCATTGCTCCGGCGCGGGCTGCTACAAACGCTGCCGTCGGGTGCGGCGTAGAAACGATGATTTCTTTAGAGTGAGGGATCATGGAATGCACGTCAAGCGCGACATCACCTGTACCTGGCGGCAAGTCAAGCAACAGGTAATCCAATTCTCCCCATTCCACTTCTTCAAAGAAGTTATTCAACATTTTTCCAAGCATAGGTCCACGCCAAATAACGGGTGCATTATCGTCCACAAAAAAGCCCATTGAAATGACTTTCACCCCGAAACGTTCTACAGGAATAATTTTTTCTCCGCGCACGACAGGCCGCTTCGTAATTCCCATCATATCCGGCACACTAAAGCCATAAATATCCGCATCCACAAGCCCTACTTTCTTGCCTAAGCGGGCAAGAGCCACGGCAAGGTTGACGGAAACAGTAGATTTACCGACGCCGCCTTTTCCGCTCGCAATAGCGATAAACGTTGTGTTGCTTCCCGGAGACAGCAAGCTGTGATCATTGTTCTGATCGTTTTCCGATCCGCGATATTTAGCCAGCTCTTCCGGCGGGAGCTCAGTAAAACGGATGCCGACTGTGTTTGCACCGGCTTCTTTTAATGCCTCAACAATCTGCATTTGCAGCTGCAGCTGTTCTGACGTCCCAGTTTGGGCAATAGCCACTTTCACACTGACATGCCGCTTTTCTTCTTTAATGCTAATCTCAGTAATCCCGTTCGTTTCCGCTAACGTTTTATGTAAAAAAGGATCTTTCATTTGACTTAATATATCCCTTACTCGTTCTTCCGTTACCACGCCGCACACCATCCTTTATTCTCTTCGTTTTTCTCTCGTATAGTATAACACATTGACAAATCAAAAAAAGGACAGAGCTTTTTAGCGCCCTTATCCTTCACTTTCCTCTAAATACCTCATAATGCCTTTGTAAATGGAAGCTGCTACTTTATCCTGATACTTTTCGGTCAACAAATCCTGCTTTTCCGCCGGGTTTGATAAAAAACCAACCTCTACAAGTGCTCCTGGCTTTTCTGCATACGTCAATAAATACACATGATTGATCGCTTTCGCTTCTCTTTGTGTATTTTCCAGATTCGAAACGAGCTCTTCTTGTATGGATTTGGCCACTCTCTTGTTTTCTTGCATGTGGGGAGCAAAAAACGTTTGTGCTCCTCTCCAGCGGGGAGAAGGAATCGCATTTAAATGAATGCTTAAAAAAAGATCCGCTTTTGACTCATTAATTAAACTCAGCCGCTTTTTTAAGTCTTCTGTTTTTCTTAAACGGTAGGACTGTGTATCAGGAGAAGCAAGATCGACATCTTTTTCTCTCGTCATTAAAACAAGGGCTCCCTGCCCCTGTAAATAATCACGGACCTTTTTAGTGACGACCAGCGCAATATCTTTTTCAAGTGCCTCCTTGTCCCCTGCTCCCCCATCTGGTCCGCCATGCCCAGCATCTAAATAAACAATTTTCCCCGAAAGCGGCAAATTCCAGGGCTTCCATGATTCACGCTCGGCTCCCCACGATTGAATGACAAAAATAAGGATGGCACTGCCGAGTAAAACAGCAAGCATCCTTTTCCATCCTCTCATCCGACTCCCCCTTTTCCCCCTCTTGTTGCCATCATATGGGACAAGGGAGGGAAATATGAGTCTCCAAAATCAAAAAACCCCAGCCAGATGGCTGGGGTTTGGAAAGACATATTAACGTTTTGAGAACTGAGGTGCACGACGAGCGCCTTTAAGTCCGTATTTTTTACGTTCTTTTATTTATGCATCTAATATGCAGAAACACAAAATAAAGTTATCCTTATCATATCAAGGTTAAATAGCGGTTGATTAATTAACAATGATTATTCTACTGTAGTATCTGTTTCTGCTACAGCAACCACTTCAATCTCAGTTGCAAGAACAGCTGAATTTACGGAAGCATTTGCTTTGGCTTTTTCACTTGCTTGTTCACCAGCTTGAGAGTTGAATTTGTTAGTCACAGATACATTTACTTTTTCCTTAATCTCTTTTTCATCTTCGGTTACTGCATCTGTTGTTTCCTCTACAGCTTCTTTTGATCCTTCAATCACTGTATCTGTTGTTTCTTCTACAGTTTCCTTTGTTTCAGTTACTAAAACAGCTGAGTTTAGAGAAGCATTCGCTTTAGCCGTCTCACTCGCATGTACACTTGCTTGAGAGCTAGCCTTGTTTACTGCTGATCTATTTTGTTTTACTTCAACTTCTGTTCCCTCAGTTACTACGTCAGTTGTTTTCTCTACAACTTCTTCTGTTCCTTCAGTCACTGTATCTGTTGTTTCTTCTACAGCTTCTTCTGTTCCTTCAGTCACTGCATCTGTTGTTTCCTCTACAACTTCTTCTGTTCCTTCAGTCACTGCATCTGTTGTTTCTTCTACAGTTTCCTTTGTTTCAGTTGCTAAAACAGCTGAGTTTAGAGAAGCATTCGCTTTAGCTGTCTCACTCGCATGTACACTTGCTTGAGAGTTAGCCTTGTTTACTGCTGATTTATTTTGTTTTACTTCAACTTCTGTTCCCTCAGTTACTACGTCAGTTGTTTTCTCTACAACTTCTTCTGTTCCTTCAGTCACTGCATCAGTCTTTTTCTCCACAGTTTCTTTTGTTCCAGTTGCTAAAACAGCTGAGTTTAGAGAAGCATTTGCTTTGGCTGTCTCACTCGCATGTGCACTTGCTTGAGAATTAGCCTTGTTTACTGCTGATTTATTCTGCTTTTCCTTAACTTCAGTTATTACTTTTGGCTGTTTTTTCTCTACTACAGGTTTTACTGGTTTCACCTGCTCTTTATGTGCCTTCACCTGTACTTCTCTAACTTCTGCTTTTACTTGTACGGCAGAATTAGAAGCAGCATGGTCTTTAGCTGTTAAAGATGCATGTGCATTTGCTTGTGCTTTAACAGAAACTGCTTTTGCATGGTCGTTTTGGGCCGCTTCACTAATTTGTCCTCCGGCTAAAACGCCAACTGAAAGTACTCCTGCTAACACGATAGATTTAACCACTTTATTTCCTGTAATATGTTTTTTCATTTTTTGTTCGCTCCTTTTTTCTTCTACTTATCAATTTTTTTGATTTTGTATGGTAAGAAAAAGGAACGATTTTGGAGGCTGTGATGGGGGTGCGTTCGTCCACTGACTGCTAAGTTCGTCGATTCGGGACATATACGTCTGGCTGATTTCTAGTGCCCAATAATGCCCCCAATCCAACCATTTGTCTGTATAATTGACAAAGCCCTGCCCTACTTTTGTCCGATCTTTATTTGACCGATCCTTAGAAGCTCCCCCCGAATGTTGATTTGATTGTGTCGGGGTGGTCGCCTGTTTTTCGTGTGGAATACTTTTATCCGTTCCAGACGAATTGCTATCCTTTGGCGGGCCACCGAAAACAGGCAGGGATTGAGCATTACTTTCCTTGTTTAATACAGGCTTGTCTTTCGTTTTATTAACAGGCTCATTTTTGACTGTACTAACAGGTGCATCTTTGATTTCATTAGCAGATAGATCACCTTTTGAAACCTGGTGTTTCGGTTTTTCTTCAGGTTCCATGCTTTGTACGGTCTGTTCAGAAGGTTTTTCAGTTACAACCGGTTTAATCGGTTCCTCAATTTTCATGGACTCATCCTGTTGAGCAGGAGGTTTTTCATGAACAAATTGATTTTCCTTCTCGGTTAGCCCTTTCTTTTCCCCCGGATTAGTCACTGCCTTCTCAGGTATAGCCTTTTTACCGGGCTGTTTATCAATTTTCTCAACAGCTTCTTGTACAGCTTTCTCCGCTCGTTTGCTCGCCTGTTCTGGCAGCGTTTTTATCAATTGAGCAGGTTTAGCAGTACTCGATTGAGAAGAATGTGAAACAGCAGGATCTTTCTTGATGGCAATTTTCTCTTCAACTTTTGCCTGAATATGAGAGCCTTTATTTTCGGTCCCATCGACTTGTTTTTGAGAATCGTTATTTGCATTCCCGTTGACCGGTTTTTGTGCGACAGCAGCTGCATTAGCTGCTAATTCATTTATAACGGGCTGTTTCTTAGCAAGATCAGCTTTATCGGCAAATACATTGGTTGGTAAAAACAAAGCTGCCCCTATAATTAAGCCATTTAAAACGAATCGCTGAAGGTGCATCAGTTCACCTCCTCCCAAATCCAAAGTTATGTATCTTTTATTAATAACATATGACGAAGGATTTGTGTCGATTTTTCGCTATAGAAAAGAAAAACCGTTCCTTTTCACTAACTACCTTTTATCCTATATAAAGTAATCTATGACATTCAAAGACATCGACAACGAGATCTATTCTTTCACTTTCATAGGTATAGTAGAAAAGAATTTTAGCTTACCTCCAGTCTTTGACGGTTCCCCTCAAACGATAGATCTAATAGGCGTTTATGAAAGCCCGGCTGCTTTTGCCTTTAATGTTAGGATAACCTACAAGGAAATTCTTCTTCCATTGATTTAATTTCCTATAACTCTTCATTAGTTAAAGGCTTGTTCCCATTCTTAAGCTTATTGAACATATTATTTGACCATGAACATCTATACACACGTTACTGCTCACGTAAAAGAGCAGACAGTGGAGAGAGCCCAAATGTATATTGAGCTATGATATGTGGTCAAAACCACTTTCCACACATAAAAAAGACCCCCAACCAAATTGGTTGAGAGCCTTCCAAATATTGATAATTAACGTTTTGAGAACTGAGGTGCACGACGAGCGCCTTTAAGACCGTATTTTTTACGTTCTTTCATGCGGGCATCACGAGTTAAGTAGCCAGCGCGTTTTAACGTCACACGGTACTCAGGATCTACTTGAAGAAGCGCACGTGCGATGCCGTGGCGAATAGCTCCTGCTTGCCCTGTATAGCCGCCTCCGTTTACATTTACATGTACATCATAGCTGCCAGTTGTTTCAGTTGCTACAAGCGGCTGATTGATTACTGTACGTAATGCTTCGAATGGAATATAGTTTTCTACGTCACGTCCATTAATGACGATTTTTCCGTCTCCAGGTACTAAGCGCACACGAGCAACAGAGCTCTTGCGGCGGCCTGTTCCGATATATTGAACTTGTGCCAAGATAATAACCTCCTCTTAATAATTAGCCGCGAAGTTCGTAAACTTCCGGTTGTTGGGCTTGGTGCTTATGTTCAGGACCAGCGTATACGTGTAATTTTTTAGCCATTTGGCGGCCTAAAGAACCTTTTGGAAGCATGCCTTTAATCGCAAGCTCAAGCATTCTTTCAGGATATTTTGTACGCATTTCATTTGCAGTGCGTGTTTTCAAACCGCCTGGATACATGCTGTGACGGTAGTAAATTTTATCCGCCAATTTGTTACCTGTTAATTCAATTTTTTCTGCATTGATAAGAATTACGTGATCACCAGTATCAACGTGTGGTGTGAATGTTGGTTTATGTTTACCGCGTAAGATAGACGCAACTTCGCTGGAAAGACGGCCTAATGTTTTGCCTGCAGCGTCGATGACGTACCATTTACGTTCGATTTCGCTTGCTTTCGCCATATAAGTCGTACGCATTGGTTTTACCCTCCTAAAATTAATTAATTGTTTCATTTTTATTGTATTTATATCACGAATAAGTTTCCGGGGCTTATCGTGGGGTTAAATAACGTACCATAGGATATAATATAACTTTCGTAAATCAATGTCAAGAAAAAATGTGACACCCGGGCTAGTTGCCATAGAAAACTTCCCACAAATACAAGCCTTCTGCCGGTGCAGTTTTCCCTGCCAGCGCCCGGTCCCGCCCCGCTAATATCGTGTGAATATCATTCGGGGCTACCTTCCCTTTTCCTGCTTCAATTAACGTGCCTGCAATAATCCGGACCATATTATATAAAAACCCACTGCCCGCCACCCGCAGCTCGATTTCTTTCCCACAGTGGATGACTTCAAGTTTGGTAATCGTTCTTACTTTGTCCTGTACATCGGTTTTTGCTGAACAAAAACTCGTAAAGTCATGTGTGCCGATCAAAAAGCCTGCTGCCTCTTCCACCGCTTGGAGATCGAGCTCATACGGACAGTGGCACGAATACATCCGCTTAAACGGATTGCGGAAAGGGTCCTGATAAATTTTGTAACGGTATTCTTTGCCTGCAGCTGAGAAACGGGCATGAAACGATTCAGGCACGATTTCAGCTTTCCTAACCAATATGTCCTTCGGAAGCTGGCTATTAAGAGCGGTCGGCCAGCGGTCTCCCGGAATCGCAAGCGGCGTATCAAAGTGAATCACTTGCCCTTCCGCATGAACCCCCGCATCTGTCCGGCCAGATGCTGTCACTTTCACTTGGCTGCCTTTATGCATCCGGGCGAGTGCTTTCTCCAGCTCTTCCTGAACAGTCCGGCCGTTCGGCTGAATTTGATAACCGGCAAATAAAGAACCGTCATAGGAAATGATACATTTTAATCGTTTCATATTAATCGACTCCATCAACTTCTTAGCCGCCACAGAACGGCTGCCAGAACAAAAAGTAGAGAAAGAGCAACTGTATCTTTCCACTTCCAATGCAGCAAACGGTATTTCGTCCGGCCTTCTCCACCGCGGTATCCTCTCGCTTCCATCGCTACGGCAAGTTCTTCGGCTCGTTTAAAAGCACTGACGAACAACGGGATCAGTAAGGGCACAACTGCTTTTATTCTGTCTTTGATCGGTCCGCTTGAGAAATCTGCTCCTCTCGCCATTTGAGCTTTCATAATTTTATCGGTTTCATCCATCAGTGTTGGAATGAAGCGCAGCGAAATTGACATCATTAATGCGAGTTCGTGTACCGGCAGCTTTAGTTTCTTAAAAGGATTCAACAAGCTTTCAAGCCCATCTGTAATCGAAATAGGCGATGTTGTCAGCGTGAGCAGAGACGTCACAAAGATAAGCAGCAAAAAGCGGAGAGAAATAAAAGCCCCTTGCCTTACACCACCTTCATACACCTTCAAAAAACCAACTTCCACTAATAAATCGCCTTCTTTTGTCAAAAAAATATGCAGCAGAAAAGTAAAAGCGATGAGCCAGATAACTGGTTTCAGTCCAGCGAATAAAAAACGGATATTGATTTTGGACAAATAAATTAAAACAAAGGTGAAAGCAGCTAATACCGCATAAGACAACGCATTGTTTGCCAGGAAAACGACGATAACAAATCCGAAAATAAATAAAAGCTTTGCCCGGGGGTCCAGCTGATGGACGGCAGATTGAAGAGGCAAGTAACGGCCAAAAATCATTTTTTCCATCATGACAAGCCACCCCGCTTTTTCGCATGCGACAGCTCTTCGGCCAGCTCATCAATCGTTAAACACGTTTTCGTCAGCTGAATACCGGACAATGCTTCAAAACGATGCTGAAATCTCACAACATCCGGCACGCTGAGCCCGAGGCCCGCCAGTTCATCGGGCTGTGAAAACAGCTCCCGCGGCTTGCCTTGTTTATAAACTTTTCCTTTATGCATAATAACCATTTCATCTGCATAAAGAGCAGCATCTTCCATGCTATGGGTGACTAATACAGTGGAAAGGCCCCGCTTTTGATGCAAGTCATAGAACATGTCCATAATTTCTTTTCTGCCCCGCGGGTCCAGACCTGCCGTCGGCTCGTCGAGCACAAGCACGTCCGGTTCCATGGCAAGAACACCGGCAATCGCGACTCGCCTCATCTGCCCGCCTGACAAATCGAAAGGAGACTTTTGCAGTACCTCTTCAGACAGCCCTACTTGGCGAATTAACTTTTGCGCCCGCCTTTTTGCTTCTTCTTCCGGTACCCCAAAGTTCATCGGTCCATAGCTTATGTCTTTTTCAACAGTTTCTTCAAATAACTGATGTTCTGGAAACTGAAAGACAATGCCTACTTTTTTGCGTACTGCTTTTAAATTTTTTTCTTTTTTTCCTGCGGAAATCACCCGATCTCCAATAATGACTTTTCCCTTTGTCGGCTGCAACAGTGCGTTTAAATGCTGAATAATTGTCGACTTGCCTGAGCCGGTATGACCAATTACCGCTAAGAAAGCTCCTTCCGGAATCGCAAAGCTGACATGTTGAATGGCGAGGCGTTCAAAAGGGGTTCCCGCAGCATAGCGATATTCTACTTCTTGAAGTTGGATGTCCATAGCTCTCTCACCAGCTCTTCTTCTGTTAAATGATTGCTCACAATCTTGAAATCTTCTAAACGGAGTACTCGGCTCAGTTTTACGGGAAAAGGAACATCAAGCCCAAGCCCGATTAATTCTTCATTCAATTGAAAAATTTCTTCAGGCGTTCCTTCTCGATAAACAGTTCCTTCGTTTAACACAATGATCCGGTCGGCGCGAGAAGCTTCCTCCAAGTCATGTGTAATTGAAATAACAGTCAAATCCTGCTCTTCTTTTAACTGGCGGACCGTTGACAAAACTTCTTCCCGTCCGCGCGGGTCGAGCATGGATGTCGCTTCATCCAGCAAAATAATATCCGGCTGCAGCGCGATAACCCCTGCGATCGCTACCCGCTGCTTTTGCCCGCCGGATAGATGGTGCGGCTCTTGATTCAGAAAATCGAGCATACCCACTCGCTGAAGTGAGTTTTTCACCCGCGCTGTCATCACTTCATGCGGCACTCCATTATTTTCTAACCCAAAAGCCACATCATCTTGTACTGTCGTGCCGACAAACTGATTATCAGGATTTTGAAATACCATGCCGAGACGTTTGCGTACCTCCCAGACAAACTCCTCTTTTAAGGAAAAACCGCAAATGGTTACTTGTCCCTCTTCCGGATAATGCAAACCATTCAGCATTTTCGCAAGTGTCGATTTCCCTGAGCCGTTATGTCCGACAATAGCGAGCCACTCTCCTTTAGCGACATCTAATGAAATATCTTTTAACGCATATTGAGTTTGTTCAGGATAACGAAAATTGACGTGGCGAATCGAAATAACAGGCTCTTTCATGATCTTCCCTCTTTTCTTCCTCTTCTCAGCTGAACAGCCGCCAAAAAGTTCTACATATAAAAAAAGCCCGCACCCCATTCCAAAGAAAAATTTTTCTGCCAACAATGCGGCCTCTTAAATCAATTAAGAGAGGAAGGGGTGCATGAGCTAGACGAGTCACCCTAACAGAGATGCTCATCGTAACGCTCAAGCTTCAAATTATTCAGTCTTCAGCGAAAGTTATTAAAAAAAGGGCAAAACACAGCCGCGCTGGAAGGTTCTGCCCTTTTTGCGGTTTTATCGAAAATTAAACGAGTTCAATAATAACCATTGGTGCACCGTCACCACGACGAGGACCGGTTTTCATGATGCGCGTGTAACCGCCTTGGCGCTCGGTATAACGAGGAGCCACATCAGAGAAAAGTTTTTGTACTGCGTAAACAGGTGTTTCCTTCTTTTTGCCGTTTTCGCCTTCAACTTCAACAGTTGATGCTACTTCGTTACGAAGGAATGCAGCTGCTTGACGGCGAGCATGCAAGTCACCACGTTTACCAAGTGTAATCATTTTTTCCACAACTGAGCGAAGTTCTTTCGCACGTGCTTCAGTGGTTTCAATACGCTCGCTGATGATTAAGTCAGTCGCTAAATCACGAAGCATCGCTTTACGCTGAGCGCTTGTACGTCCTAGCTTTCTGTAAGCCATGAAGATACCCTCCTTTGTTGAATTCTGCTTTTATTCGGTTATCAATCTTCTTTTTTCAAGCCTAACCCAAGCTCATCCAGCTTCGCTTTCACTTCTTCAAGTGATTTACGGCCAAGATTTCGGACCTTCATCATATCTTCTTCACTCTTATTGGCGAGTTCCTGCACTGTATTAATGCCGGCACGCTTTAAGCAGTTGTAAGAACGGACGGAAAGATCAAGTTCTTCAATCGTCATTTCCAGAACTTTTTCTTTTTGGTCTTCTTCTTTTTCTACCATAATTTCCGCATTTTGAGCTTCATCTGTTAAACCAACGAAGATGTTTAAGTGTTCATTTAAAATTTTGGCACCTAATGAAATGGCTTCTTTCGGGCCAATGCTGCCATCAGTCCACACATCCAATGATAATTTATCATAGTTTGTTAACTGCCCCACGCGAGTGCTTTCTACTTGATAGTTTACACGGGCAACCGGAGTGTAGATGGAGTCAATTGGAATGACACCAATTGGATGATCTTCCTTTTTGTTTTGATCGGCTGGATTATAACCTCTTCCACGCTGAGCGGTGAGACGCATGCGAAAATGGGCATTCTCTCCTAATGTAGCAATATGCAAATCAGGGTTTAAAATTTCCACATCGCTGTCATGCGTAATATCAGCAGCTGTCACTACGCCATTTCCCTGCACATCTACTTCCAGCGTTTTTTCTTCATCTGAATAGATCTTCAACGCCAGTTTCTTAATATTTAAGATAATAGATGTGACATCTTCCACGACGCCTTCAATTGTTGAGAACTCATGCAATACTCCGTCAATCTGAATAGATGTGACAGCAGCACCTGGGAGTGAGGATAACAGTATACGACGTAAGGAGTTACCCAAAGTTGTACCATACCCACGCTCAAGTGGTTCTACGACGAATTTTCCATGAGTGGCATCATCGCTGATCTCAACCGTTTCAATTTTTGGCTTTTCAATTTCGATCATTCAACTATACCTCCTTCAATACGTCGAAACCTCGGTCTGAATTGTCCAACCGAAATTCCCCCATGTTTACGTTCCCGATTGTGCACTACAACTGGTTTATCATTCCTATACCGAACGCAACATTCAATTATATCCCATTATTGCCAAAGATATAATTATTATACAGGAAAATTAAACACGGCGACGTTTTGGAGGGCGGCATCCGTTATGAGGAACAGGAGTAACGTCTTTAATAGCAGTTACTTCAAGACCTGCAGCTTGAAGAGCGCGGATCGCAGCTTCACGGCCGGAACCAGGACCTTTAACTGTTACTTCAAGAGATTTCATACCATGTTCGATTGATGCTTTTGCAGCTGTTTCAGCAGCCATTTGGGCAGCGAATGGAGTAGATTTACGAGAACCTCTGAATCCAAGCGCACCTGCACTAGACCAAGCCAGAGCATTACCATGAACGTCTGTAATTGTTACGATTGTATTGTTAAATGTTGAGCGAATATGTGCAATACCTAATTCGATATTCTTTTTCACACGACGCTTACGAGATTGTTGTTTACGAGCCATGTCTAAAATTGACCTCCTTTACCGATTATTTTTTCTTGTTAGCTACAGTTTTACGAGGACCTTTACGAGTACGAGCGTTGTTCTTCGTGTTTTGTCCGCGAACTGGTAAACCACGGCGATGACGGATACCACGGTAAGAACCGATCTCCATCAGACGTTTAATGTTAAGAGATATTTCACGGCGAAGGTCACCCTCAACTTTCAATTTGTCGATGACTTCACGGATTTTGTTTAATTCGTCTTCTGTCAGATCACGTACACGAGTGTCTTCAGAAACACCAGCTTCCGCCAGAATTTTTTGAGCAGTTGAACTGCCAATACCATAGATGTAAGTTAATGAGATAACTACACGCTTGTCGCGTGGAATATCAACACCTGCTACACGTGCCATAAATGTGCACCTCCCTTTTTAATTATCCTTGTTTTTGTTTATGTTTAGGGTTTTCACAAATAACCATTACTTTGCCGCGTCTGCGAATGATTTTACATTTCTCGCAAATTGGCTTTACTGATGGTCTAACTTTCATTTTTCCAACCTCCTTAATAGTCCGGAGTGCATAAGTTATTTATAGCGGTAAGTAATACGGCCGCGTGTTAAGTCGTACGGAGAAAGTTCAACTGTGACTTTATCTCCGGGTAGAATCCGAATAAAGTGCATGCGAATTTTCCCAGAAACGTGGGCAAGAATCGTATGTCCATTTTCCAATTCTACTTTAAACATAGCGTTAGGCAAGGTTTCAACTACTGTACCTTCAATTTCAATAACATCGTCTTTCGCCATTCTTTACTCTCCCTTCTCTTTTCATACAGAACCCCGCTGCAAAACAGGCGGGCCTGGTTATTAAGCTAGACTTGAATCAACTTCTGGAGAAGCACCATATGTTTTAGGCTTTAGTTAAGATCTCAAAACCTGTTTCGGTTATCGCAATTGTATGTTCGAAATGAGCACACATTTTCCCGTCTTGAGTGACGACTGTCCAGTTATCCTCAAGTGTTTTTACATAGCGGTTTCCAGCATTCACCATCGGTTCGATTGCAAGCACCATTCCAGGTTTGAGCTTTGGACCTTTGCCAGGCGGACCATAATGAGGAATTTGCGGGTCCTCATGCAAGTTTTGACCAATGCCGTGTCCTACATACTCACGCACTATTGAAAAGCCATAAGATTCTACATATGTTTGAATCGCATGGGAGATGTTTGAAAGACGTTCGCCTGGCTTCGCTTCCTCTAAACCGGTAAAAAGCGATTCTTCTGTCACTTCCAGCAGCTTCTGAGTTTCAGAAGTGATGGTGCCGACAGGATAGGTCCAGGCCGAGTCACCATGATAGCCTCGATAGTTAGCACCAATATCTAGACTGATGATGTCCCCTTCTTTTAAAACCCGGTCTCCAGGAATGCCGTGGACGAGCTCTTCATTAACAGATGTACAAATGCTGCCACGAAAACCATTATACCCTTTAAAAGAAGGAATTGCATTATGCTGTCTAATAAATTTCTCCGCAATTTCATCTAACTTTTTCGTGCTTATACCGGGAGAGATAAACTGCTGTAACTCCTTGTGTGCCAAAGCAACAATCCGTCCTGCTTCCTTCATAATCTCTATCTCTCGAGGGGTTTTGCAAATAATCATTTATTCAAGCCTTTCAAAAGTTCATCAATGTCTTCAAACACTGTATGAATTTCCTGCTGGCCGTTAATATCTTTTAAATAACCTTTTTGCCGGTAAAAATCTAGTAATGGTTCGGTTTGTTTTAAATTGACATCCAGACGGTTCTGGACAGTTTCTTCATTGTCATCTGCGCGCTGATAAAGTTCGCCGCCGCAACGGTCGCATTTGCCTTCAACAGCCGGCGGGTTAAATACGAGATGGTAAGTAGCTCCGCAGCTTTTGCAAATACGGCGTCCAGTTAAACGTGCCATGAGGATATCTTTATCAACATCGACGTTGATCACATAATCGATTTTCTTTCCGAGATCTTCTAAAATGCTTTCAAGCGCTTCCGCCTGGGCAACCGTTCTTGGAAATCCATCGAGAAGAAAGCCGCCTTGACAATCCGGCTTGCTCAATCTTTCGCGAACAATTCCGATCGTCACTTCATCAGGGACAAGAGCACCTTCATCCATAAAGGATTTAGCTTTCAGCCCAAGCTCCGTACCTTCTTTCATTGCTGCACGAAACATATCGCCTGTAGAAATGTGCGGAATGCCATATTTTTCAACAATTCGTTCGGCCTGCGTGCCTTTTCCGGCACCTGGCAGCCCCATTAATACTAGATTCATTTGTATACCCCCTCAGTCTGATTCGAGACGTGCGACAGCCTGTCATTATTTAATAAAGCCTTTATAATGGCGCTTGACAAGCTGGGCTTCCAGTTGTTTCATCGTTTCCAATGCAACCCCAACCACAATCAGCAAGCTCGTGCCGCCAATTTGTGCAGCCGGTGGAAGACCTGCAAACTTTATAAAAAATACAGGAAGAATGGAGATGACAGACAGGAATATTGCTCCAACAAATGTTAAGCGGTATAAAACGCTTGTTAAATAATCCTGCGTGTTTTTCCCAGGACGGATGCCCGGGATATACCCACCTTGTTTCTTCAAATTATCGGCCAATTGCTCCGGATTGACTTGAATAAACGCATAGAAATAAGTAAAAGCAACGATTAACGCCACATAAATAACCATACCTACTGGTTTCGTATAATCAAAAATGTTTTGAATCGTCGTTGTAACATCGTTTGAGCCAAAGAACGACGAAAGCGTCTGAGGCGTGATCAAAAACGCTATTGCAAAAATGACAGGAATAACACCAGCCGCATTTACCTTTAAAGGCAAATGAGTCGATTGGGCACCAGGTGTGCCAATACCGCTTTCTCCAGTCACCCGCTTAGCATATTGAATTGGAATTTTGCGCAATGCCTGCTGAACAAAGATAACCCCTACTGTAATAGCAACGATCGCCAGCACAATCAGCAATAACACGACAATTCGCAAGAACAGTTGATCACCTGCTCCTTCGATTTGCTGTGCATAAATCTGATTGACGGCATTTGGAACAGCTGCAACAATCCCAGCAAAAATGATAACCGAAATACCGTTTCCAACACCTTTGGAAGTGATTAGTTCCCCGAGCCACATAAGAAAAGCCGTACCGGCAGTTAATACGAGGGCAATCAGAAGGTAAGCACCTACGCTGTTACTCTCGACAAGCATGCCGCCATATAAGCGGTTAAAGCCGTAAGACATTCCGAGCGCCTGGATAAATCCAAGAACGATCGTGAAATATCTCGTAAACTGCGCCAATTTGCGCCGTCCCACTTCTCCTTGCTTTGACCATTCAGTAAACTTAGGAACTACATCCATTTGCAAGAGCTGGACGATAATGGAAGCTGTAATGTAAGGCATAATCCCCATAGCAAGAATGGAGAAGTTCTGGAGCGCTCCCCCTCCGAAAGTATTAAGGAAACCGATCAGTCCTGCCTGTTCCTGCATTTTCAATACGTTAGCATCGACGTTCGGAACAGGAATAAACGTACCGATACGGAAAACGATTAACATAAGAAGGGTGAATATAATTTTTCTTCTTATATCACCCACACGCATAAAATTGGAGATTGTGCGAAACATTAAATCACCTCAGTCTTACCGCCGGCAGCTTCAATTGCTTCTTGGGCAGCAGAAGAGAATTTATGAGCTCTTACAGTCAATTTCTTCTCAACGTTGCCTTTAGCAAGAATCTTGATTCCTGCTTTTTCGTTGCGGACAACACCAGTTTCGATAAGAAGCTCCGGTGTGACTTCTGTGCCTTCATCAAAGCGATTTAATGAATCAAGGTTAACGATCGCATACTCTTTTCTGTTGATGTTAGTAAAACCACGTTTCGGTAAGCGTTGGAATAAAGGAGTTTGACCACCTTCAAATCCTAAGCGTACACCCCCGCCAGAACGAGCGTTTTGTCCTTTATGCCCTTTGCCGGCCGTTTTACCGTTACCAGAACCAGTACCGCGTCCAACACGGTTGCGAGCTTTGCGAGAACCTTCAGCAGGTTTTAATTCATGAAGTTTCATGTTCGTGCACCTCCTTATTCTCTAGATTAAAATTATTGTTCTTTTACAGTCACTAAGTGAGCAACTTTGTTGATCATGCCTCTGATTGCTGCATTGTCTTGATGCTCCACTGTTTGATGCATTTTGCGAAGACCAAGAGCTTTAACTGTTTCACGTTGATCTTTTGAACGTCCGATCACGCTGCGAGTGAGGGTAATTGTTAATTTTTCAGCCATTGTAAATCCCTCCTTATCCTAACAGTTCTTCTACTGATTTCCCGCGCAATTTAGCAACTTCTTCCGCACGCTTCAGCTGTTTAATTCCTTCAAGAGTAGCACGTACCATGTTAATTGGCGTACTTGAACCGTGGGATTTAGAAAGAATATCTTCTACTCCGCCAAGCTCTAGTACCGCACGAACTGGTCCGCCAGCGATAACCCCAGTACCTTCAGAAGCAGGTTTTAATAGGATTTCGCCGCCGCTAAAACGGCCAATAACTTCATGTGGAATCGTTGTTCCAACGATCGGAACAGTAATCAGGTTTTTCTTTGCATCTTCAATTGCTTTGCGAATGGCATCAGGCACCTCTTGCGCTTTACCAGTTCCAAAGCCTACGTGTCCGTTTTTGTCACCGACAACCACAAGAGCAGTAAAACGGAAACGACGGCCGCCTTTTACTACTTTCGCTACACGATTGACCGTAACTACGCGTTCTTCAAGTTCAAGTTTATTTGGATCAATGCGACGCATTAATTTGTCCCTCCTTCTTTATTAGAATTCTAAGCCATTTTCGCGTGCTGCATCTGCTAATGCTTTTACGCGTCCATGGTATAAGTAACCTCCGCGGTCAAATACTACGGATTTGATTCCTTTTTCACTCGCTCTTTTTGCAACTAGTTCGCCAACTTTGGCAGCTGCTTCAGCGTTGCCTGTTTTTTCTAAACCGAAATCTTTTTCAATTGTAGAAGCACTGGCAAGAGTTACACCGTTCATGTCATCGATTACTTGTGCATAAAGATGTTGGTTAGAACGGAAAATATTTAAACGTGGACGAGATTCTGTACCGTTGATTTTTGCACGAACACGGAAATGTCTCTTCTTACGCGTTTTATTTTTATCTAGCTTCGTAATCATCGTGGTCACTCCTTTCGTTTACTTAAGCGACATTACTTACCTGTTTTACCTTCTTTACGGCGTACGTATTCGCCTTCATAACGAATCCCTTTGCCTTTGTAAGGCTCTGGAGGACGTACTGCGCGAATGTTAGCAGCAAGAGCTCCTACGCGCTCTTTGTTGATGCCTTTAACAATTATTTTTGTGTTAGAAGGAACTTCTACTTCTACGCCTTTTTCCGGCTCCATTTCAACCGGATGAGAATAACCAACGTTTAAAACAAGTTTGTTACCTTGTTTTTGCGCACGGTATCCGACACCGATCAATTCAAGAGACTTTTCAAAACCTTTAGATACACCTTCAACCATGTTCGCTAAGAGCGCACGAGTCGTACCGTGGTTAGTACGGTGTTCTTTAGAATCAGAAGGACGAACGACTGTAATAACATTGCCTTCGATTTCAATTTTCATATCTTTGTTAAATGTATTAACAAGCTCACCTTTCGGGCCTTTTACAGTAACAGTGTTGTTATTATCCGTCACTGTTACGCCTTCAGGAAGCTCAATAGGTTTTTTTCCTACGCGAGACATAATGTTGCACCTCCATTCATTACAAGAATATTACCAAACGTATGCTAATACTTCGCCGCCAATTTGTTTAGCGCGAGCTTCTTTATCCGTTAACACACCGTTGGATGTTGATACAAGAGCGATACCTAAACCGTTAAGTACTCTTGGCATTTCATCGGCTTTTGCGTACACGCGCAAACCAGGTTTGCTGATACGTTTTAAACCAGTGATAACCCGTTCGTTTTTCGCTCCATATTTTAAGAAAATACGGATCATGCCTTGCTTATTGTCTTCAATAAATTCAACGTCACGTACGAAACCTTCACGTTTTAAAATTTCAGCGATTTCCTTTTTGATGTTAGAAGCAGGTACTTCTAATTTTTCGTGACGCACCATGTTCGCATTACGGATGCGAGTAAGCAAATCTGCAATCGGATCTGTCATAACCATTCTATTTACCTCCTTCCCAAGTCGGGGTATTACCAGCTGGCTTTTTTAACACCAGGAATTTGTCCTTTATATGCAAGTTCACGGAAACAAATACGGCAAAGCTTAAATTTGCGGTATACAGAGTGTGGACGTCCGCAACGTTCGCAGCGTGTGTACTCTTGTACTTTAAATTTAGGTGTGCGTTTTTGTTTCGCAATCATTGATTTTTTAGCCACGTTTTCGCCTCCCTTTTATAGCGATTACTTTTGGAACGGCATTCCAAGTTGAGTTAACAATTCGCGAGATTCTTCATCAGTGTTCGCAGTTGTAACAATTACGATATCCATACCGCGGATTTTGCTTACTTTATCGTAATCAATTTCAGGGAAGATCAATTGCTCTCTCACACCAAGTGTGTAGTTGCCGCGTCCGTCAAATGCTTTTTTAGAAACACCACGGAAGTCACGTACACGTGGAAGTGATACAGAAACTAATTTATCAAGGAACTCGTACATACGCTCGCCGCGTAATGTAACTTTCGCTCCGATCGGCATGCCTTCACGAAGGCGGAAGCCCGCGATAGAGTTTTTCGCACGAGTAACCATTGGCTTTTGGCCAGTGATCAATGCCAACTCTTCAACAGCTGTATCAAGAGCTTTTGCGTTTTGAACAGCGTCGCCAATCCCCATATTAACTACGATTTTTTCAACTTTCGGTACTTGCATTACTGAGTCGTAATTGAATTTATTCATTAAAGCAGGTGTAATTTCTTCATTAAACTTTGCTTTAAGGCGGTTCATATAGTGTACCTCCCTTCATTAACAGGCTTATTATTTATCTAAAGTTTCACCGGATTTTTTTGCTACACGTACTTTTTTGCCGTCAACCGTTTTGAATCCTACGCGAGTAGGTTCATTTGATTTCGGGTCTAAAAGCATTACGTTAGAAACGTGAATAGGTGCCTCATGGCTAATAATTCCGCCTTGCGGATTTACTTGTGAAGGCTTCGCGTGTTTTTTCACGATATTAATTCCTTCTACAAGCACACGGTCTTTTTTAGGAAATGCTGCAAGCACGATGCCTGTTTTTCCTTTGTCTTTGCCCGTGATGACCATTACTTTATCGCCTTTTTTAACATTCATTTTATCGCACCTCCTTGAATGGTCAAGTTGATAAAATTTGCTTTCATTAGATTACTTCTGGAGCAAGAGAAATGATTTTCATAAAGTTGCTGTCACGCAATTCACGTGCAACTGGACCAAAGATACGGGTTCCGCGCGGGCTCTTGTCATCTTTAAGGATCACACAAGCATTTTCATCGAAACGGATATAAGATCCGTCGTTACGGCGCATTCCACGTTTTGTACGAACAATAACAGCTCTCACTACATCACCTTTTTTGACAACGCCGCCTGGTGTTGCTTGTTTCACTGTGCAGACGATGATGTCTCCGACGTTTGCAGTTTTACGGCCAGAGCCACCAAGAACTTTGATCGTTAAAACTTCACGTGCACCTGAGTTGTCAGCTACCTTTAAACGAGATTCTTGTTGGATCATTTATGTTACCTCCCTTCGGATTCACTTTCTATCCGAACAATAATGAATTAGATAATAACTGCTTTTTCTACAACTTCAACTAAACGGAAGCGTTTTGTAGCAGATAATGGGCGTGTTTCCATGATGCGGACAACATCACCAATTTTTGCTTCATTCAGCTCATCATGAGCTTTGAATTTTTTAGAGTACTTAACGCGTTTGCCGTAAAGTGAGTGCTTTTTGTAAGTTTCTACGAGAACAGTGACAGTCTTATCCATTTTGTCAGACACGACCCGTCCAGTATAAACTTTACGTTGATTACGTTCACTCATTGTGCAAACCTCCTCTCAATTATCGATTGTTAACATCGATCTCTCTTTGACGAATTACAGTTTTCATACGAGCGATCGCTTTGCGTACTTCACGGATGCGAGCAGTGTTTTCAAGTTGGCCAGTCGCTAGTTGGAAGCGAAGGTTGAAAAGCTCTTCTTTTAAAGACTTAAGTTTTTGTTCAATTTCGGCAGTGGTTAATTCAACAATTTCATTAGCCTTCATTTGATTCACCACCAATTTCTTCTCGTTTTACGAATTTGCATTTAACTGGCAGCTTGTGTGCTGCAAGACGAAGTGCTTCACGCGCTACTTCTTCAGAAACACCAGCAATTTCAAACATGATTTTTCCAGGCTTTACTACAGCCACCCATCCTTCAGGAGCACCTTTACCGGAACCCATCCGAACTTCAAGAGGCTTAGCTGTGTAAGGTTTATGCGGGAAAATTTTAATCCATACTTTACCGCCACGTTTCATGTAACGAGTCATAGCAATACGAGCAGATTCGATTTGACGGTTAGTGATCCATGAAGCTTCAACAGCTTGCAGACCGTATTCACCGAATGCTACTTCTGTGCCGCCTTTTGCTTGACCGCGCATTTTTCCACGGTGTACACGACGATATTTTACACGTTTAGGCAATAACATATTATTTTCCTCCTTCCTCAGACTTCTTCTTCACAGGAAGAACCTCTCCACGGTAAATCCATACTTTCACGCCGAGCTTACCATAAGTAGTGTTAGCTTCAACATGCGCATAATCGATGTCCGCGCGAAGAGTATGAAGTGGAACTGTTCCTTCACTGTAGTGTTCAGCACGAGCGATATCTGCGCCGCCAAGACGTCCAGAAACCTGTGTTTTAATCCCTTTTGCTCCAGAACGAATTGTACGTTGGATCGCTTGCTTTTGCGCACGACGGAAAGATACACGGTTTTCTAATTGACGAGCAATGTTTTCCGCTACAAGCTTAGCATCCAAATCAGCTCTTTTAATTTCAACGATGTTAATGTGAACACGTTTGCTAGTTAGTTCGTTTAAAGATTTACGAAGTGCTTCAACCTCAGATCCACCTTTACCGATAACCATACCAGGCTTCGCCGTATGAACAGTAATGTTAATGCGGTTAGCAGCACGTTCAATTTCAACTCGAGATACAGAAGCATCTTTTAAACGGTTTTCGATATATTCACGAACTTTAAGGTCTTCATGTAAAAGACTTGCATAATCTTTCTCTGCATACCACTTTGAATCCCAGTCACGAATAATACCGACACGTAAACCATTAGGATGTACTTTTTGACCCACGAATTATCCCTCCTTCTTTTCTGATACCACGATTGTAATGTGGCTTGTGCGTTTGTTAATTGCGCTTGCGCGTCCCATTGCACGTGGACGGAAACGTTTTAAAGTTGGACCTTCGTCAACAAATGCTTGTTTAATAACAAGGTTGTTAACGTCCATATCATAATTATGCTCTGCATTGGCAACCGCAGAGTTAAGTAATTTTTCAATGACAGGAGATGCAACTTTTGGCGTGTGGCGCAAAATAGCTACAGCTTCTCCCACTTGCTTTCCTCGAATCAAGTCAATCACTAAACGTGCTTTACGAGGAGCAATACGAACTGTTCTAACAACAGCTTTTGCTTCCATTAGGATACCCTCCTCTCATTAGCGTCTTGTTTTCTTGTCGTCACTGCCGTGACCTCTGTACGAACGTGTTGGTGCGAATTCACCAAGTTTGTGTCCTACCATATCTTCTGTTACATATACAGGAACATGCTTACGACCATCATACACAGCGATTGTGTGTCCAATGAAAGCCGGGAAGATTGTTGAACGGCGAGACCAAGTTTTCACAACTTGTTTCTTTTCAGTTTCATTTAACTTTTCAATTTTATTGAATAAGTGATCATCAACAAAAGGTCCTTTTTTCAAGCTGCGGCCCATTTTGGTACCTCCCTTCGCAATTGGTCTACGGTTCGCAAAAGGAACCGTAGTGCAATTACGTTATTTTTTACGACGACGAACGATAAACTTGTCGCTTTTGTTTGTTTTCTTACGAGTTTTGTAACCAAGAGTTGGTTTGCCCCAAGGTGTAACAGGTGACTTACGTCCGATTGGCGTACGTCCTTCACCACCACCGTGCGGGTGATCGTTCGGGTTCATTACAGATCCGCGGACAGTTGGTTTCTTGCCTAACCAGCGGGAGCGGCCTGCTTTACCGATATTAACGAGTTCATGCTGCTCATTACCAACTTGACCGACAGATGCGCGGCAAGTAGCAAGAATCATACGAACCTCTCCGGAGTTCAAACGAACAAGAACGTATTTTCCTTCTTTACCTAACACTTGTGCAGATGTTCCTGCAGAACGAACTAATTGTCCGCCTTTACCAGGTTTCAACTCGATGTTGTGAACAACTGTACCTACAGGAATGTTAACTAAAGGAAGAGCGTTACCTGTTTTGATATCTGCTTCCGGTCCGGACATAACTTCCATTCCGACTTTAAGGTTTTTCGGTGCTAAAATGTAGCGTTTTTCACCGTCAACATAATTGATTAAAGCAATATTTGCTGAACGGTTCGGATCATACTCGATTGTGGCAACGCGTCCAGGTATACCATCTTTATCGCGTTTAAAGTCGATAATGCGGTATTGACGCTTGTGGCCGCCACCATGATGACGAACAGTAATTTTACCGTGGTTGTTACGACCGCCTTTCTTTTTAAGAGGCGCCAGCAACGATTTTTCTGGAGTGTCTGTTGTCAGTTCAGAAAAATCCAACGTCGTCATGTTACGACGGCCGTTTGTGGTTGGTTTATACTTTTTAATCGCCATGTCATTTCCCTCCTCTTCTTATATTGTTGAATTAAACTTCAAATAGTTCGATTTCTTTGCTGTCTTGAGTTAATGTAACAACCGCTTTACGACGTTTGTTTGTATAACCTGCATAACGACCCATACGTTTGAACTTGCCTTTATAGTTCAAGATGTTGATTTTTGCTACTTTCACGCCAAAGATTTGTTCAACCGCATCTTTAACTTGAGTTTTATTCGCTCTTACATCAACTTCGAACGTATACTTTTTATCAGCCATAATTTCAGTTGAATGTTCTGTAATGACGGGGCGCTTAATGATATCGCGAGCATCCATTATGCAAGCACCTCCTCTACTTTTTCAACAGCTGCTTTAGTGATGATTAGTTTTTCGTGTCCAAGAACATCTAAAACACTAATGCCGCTTGCATCTATTACTGTTACACCCGGGATATTGCGGGCAGATAAAGCAACATTTTCATTTAATGCTTCTGTTACAATTAGCGCTTTGCTGTTCACAGAAAGATTTTTCAATACGCTTGCGAATTCTTTTGTTTTTGGAGCATCTAAAGATAATGCTTCCAACACAACAATGTTTTGTTCTGCCATTTTAGAAGAAAGAGCAGATTTAATCGCTAAGCGGCGAACTTTTTTCGGCATTTTGTAGCTGTAGCTGCGTGGAACTGGTCCGAATACTGTTCCGCCCCCACGCCATTGCGGAGAACGAATAGATCCTTGACGAGCACGTCCAGTACCTTTTTGACGCCACGGTTTGCGGCCGCCGCCACGCACTTCTGCACGAGTTTTTACTTTGCTTGTTCCTTGGCGTAAAGACGCGCGTTGCATCATTACTGCTTCGAATAAGACATGTTGATTAGGTTCAATACCAAAAACAGAATCGTTCAGTTCGATTTCACCAACTTCAGCTCCGCTTTGGTTTAATACTGTAACTTTTGGCATTCTTGTTTCCTCCTTTCTAGAAAAAATTAATTATTTTACTTTTAACGCACTTTGGATTTTCACTAAAGATTTCTTAGGTCCAGGAACGTTTCCTTTTACTAAAATAACGTTGCGATCTGTATCAACTTTTACCACTTGCAGGTTTTGGATAGTGATTTGTTCGCCACCCATACGGCCTGGAAGTAATTTGTTTTTGAATACGCGGTTAGGAGCAACTGGTCCCATTGAACCTGGTCCACGATGGTAGCGGGAACCGTGCGTCATTGGGCCGCGGCTTTGTCCGTGGCGTTTGATTGAGCCTTGGAATCCTTTACCTTTTGATACTCCTGTTACGTCAATGATATCTCCTTCGGCGAAAATATCTACTTTGACTTCTTGACCAACTTCTACTTCTCCATCGAAGTTACGGAACTCACGAATGAAGCGCTTAGGTGCAGTGTTAGCTTTCGCAACGTGACCTTTAGCCGGTTTGTTCGCAAGCTTATCGCGCTTGTCGTCAAAACCTAACTGAATTGCTTCATAGCCGTCGCTTTCGATTGTTTTCTTTTGCAGTACAACGTTTGGTGCTGCTTCAATTAAAGTAACTGGAATTAATTCACCGTTTTCAGCAAACACTTGAGTCATACCGATTTTTCTTCCTAAGATTCCTTTGGTCATGAGTCACACCTCCTGAATTAATAATTTTTTATATTGAATTAAAGTTTAATTTCAATGTCAACGCCTGACGGCAAGTCTAAACGCATTAATGAATCAACAGTTTGTGGTGTTGGGTTCACGATATCGATTAAACGTTTGTGTGTACGCATCTCGAATTGCTCACGAGAATCTTTGTACTTATGAACCGCACGTAAAATTGTGTAAACAGACTTTTCTGTTGGCAACGGGATTGGACCCGATACGTTAGCACCAGAACGTTTTGCTGTTTCAACGATCTTTTCTGCTGATTGGTCTAAAATTCTGTGGTCATATGCTTTCAAACGAATACGAATTTTTTCTTTTGCCATTATTTTCCCTCCTTTTCCGCCTATTTGATAATAGACATTCTCCGTGAAAATATCCTGACGACACTCGCCATGGCAAAGCGGCCGGGTGTGTCAGCAACCTTCCACATCATCGCTGTCAAAAACCAACGTTGTTAATTATACACGAGTTTTTTGACATATGCAACTGAATTTAAAATATTTTTATCTCCAGCGCACCTTTTCTATTATACATACATTATTGCTGCATTTCAATAGAAGTATGGAATTCTATTTTGGCTGACATTTAACTTATGTCTTCGAGCATCTAGGGTCTAGGGGCTGCGGCTGGACAAATAAAAAAGCAGGCGGGAAGCCGCCTGCTTTTTTGGAAGGTTATTATTTTTGGATTGTAGACACAACGCCAGAACCAACAGTACGTCCACCTTCACGAATAGAGAATCTAGTTCCTTCTTCGATCGCGATTGGAGCAATAAGTTCAATTGTCATTTCAACGTTATCTCCAGGCATAACCATTTCTACGCCTTCTGGAAGGTTACAAATACCAGTTACATCAGTTGTACGGAAGTAGAACTGTGGACGGTAATTTGAGAAGAATGGAGTGTGACGTCCACCCTCTTCTTTAGATAAAACGTAAACTTCAGCTTTGAAGTTAGTGTGTGGTGTGATTGTTCCTGGTTTAGCAAGAACTTGGCCACGTTGGATTTCTTCACGAGAAACACCACGAAGAAGGGCACCGATGTTGTCGCCTGCTTCTGCATAGTCAAGAAGCTTACGGAACATTTCTACACCAGTTACAGTAGTAGATTTCGGCTCTTCAGTTAAACCGATGATGTCAACTACGTCACCAACTTTAACTTGTCCACGCTCAACGCGTCCAGTTGCAACTGTACCACGGCCAGTGATTGAGAATACATCCTCAACAGGCATCATGAATGGTTTTTCAGTGTCACGCTCTGGAGTTGGAACATACTCATCAACAGCGTTCATAAGCTCGATGATTTTTTCTTCCCACTCAGCTTCGCCTTCAAGGGCTTTAAGAGCAGAGCCTTTGATTACTGGTACGTCATCTCCTGGGAAGTCGTATTCAGAAAGAAGATCACGAATTTCCATTTCTACTAATTCAAGTAACTCTTCGTCATCTACCATGTCACATTTGTTCATAAATACAACAAGGTAAGGTACACCTACGTTACGAGAAAGAAGGATGTGCTCACGAGTTTGTGGCATTGGGCCGTCAGCAGCAGATACTACTAGGATGCCCCCATCCATTTGAGCAGCTCCAGTGATCATGTTTTTAACGTAGTCAGCATGTCCTGGGCAGTCAACGTGTGCATAGTGACGAGTATCAGTTTCGTACTCAACGTGAGAAGTTGAGATTGTGATTCCACGCTCACGCTCTTCTGGAGCCGCGTCGATTTGATCGTAACCACGAGCTTCACCGCCGCCTTTTTTTGAAAGAACAGTTGTGATTGCTGCTGTTAAAGTTGTTTTACCATGGTCAACGTGACCAATTGTACCGATATTCGCATGTGTTTTGGAACGGTCGAATTTTTCCTTAGCCATTAGGAAATCCTCCTTTGAATTGTCAAATTAATTTATTTATATAGGGACTTTGAAGTCAGGAATTTCCCTGCCTCCAAAGGTACCAAAGCTTACATTGTATTTATACTTGATTAAGAGGTATAAATCAATTATTCGCCTTTGTTTTTCTTGATGATTTCTTCGGAAACTGATTTCGGCACTTCTTCGTAGTGGTCAAACTGCATAGAATACGTTCCGCGTCCTTGTGTGTTGGAACGCAATGAAGTTGCGTAGCCGAACATTTCAGAAAGTGGAACAAATGCTTTTACTACTTGAGCGTTACCGCGGGCTTCCATACCTTCCACGCGTCCGCGGCGGGAAGTGATATCACCCATAATATCTCCAAGGTATTCATCAGGAATAACAACTTCTACTTTCATCGTTGGCTCTAAAAGAACCGGATTACACTTAGAAGCAGCGTTTTTTAGAGCCATGGATGCAGCAATTTTAAATGCCATTTCACTGGAGTCAACATCATGGTAAGAACCATCATACAGTCTCGCCTTAATATCGACTAGCGGATAGCCGGCTAATACGCCGTTTTGCAATGCATCTTCCAGACCTGCTTGAACAGCCGGAATATATTCTCGAGGAACAACCCCTCCAACGATGCCGTTTACGAATTCAAAACCGGCGCCTTCTTCGTTAGGTGTAAACTCGATCCATACGTGTCCGTATTGTCCACGTCCACCGGATTGGCGGGCAAATTTCCCTTCAACTTGAGCAGAACCACGGAACGTTTCACGGTAAGCTACTTGTGGAGCACCAACGTTGGCTTCCACTTTAAACTCACGACGCATGCGGTCTACAAGAACATCAAGGTGAAGCTCACCCATACCGGAAATGATAACTTGCCCAGTTTCAGGGTTCGTTTCCGCACGGAATGTCGGATCTTCTTCTTGAAGCTTTTGCAGTGCCGTTGACATTTTGGCCTGGTCAGCTTTTGACTTAGGTTCAACAGACAGGGAAATAACCGGTTCCGGGAATTCCATTGACTCTAAGATGACAAGGCTTTTCTCGTCACAAAGAGTATCACCTGTTGCCGTATCTTTCAAACCAACTGCAGCCGCGATATCGCCTGAATGAACAATCGCGATTTCTTCACGAGAGTTCGCATGCATTTGCAGGATACGTCCTACACGCTCACGCTTGCCTTTAGTTGAGTTTTGAACGTATGAACCGGAATTAAGGGTACCGGAATATACGCGGAAGAACGTCAATTTACCAACATAAGGGTCAGTCATAACTTTAAATGCCAACGCAGAGAATGGCGCATCGTCTGAAGATGGACGAGTCACTTCTTCTTCTGTATCAGGGAGAATACCAGTAATATCAGCAACGTCAGTTGGAGCTGGAAGGTAGTCAATGACAGCATCAAGTACGAGTTGAACGCCTTTGTTTTTGAAAGCTGTTCCGCAAAGAACAGGGAAGAATTCAACATTGAGTGTACCTTTACGGATCGCAGCTTTGATTTCTGGAATCGTTACTTCTTCTCCGCCTAGGTATTTCTCCATGATTTCTTCATCAAATTCTGAAATGGCCTCAATTAACTTTTCACGGTACTCTTCAGCTTTGGCCTGCATATCTTCAGGAATATCTCCCACTTCGGTATCAGTTCCAAGGTCGTTGCCGTAGAAAGTAGCTTTCATTTCAATTAAATCGATAATGCCGCGAAACTCATCTTCAGCTCCAATTGGAAGTTGAATCGGATGAGCGTTTGCCATTAAGCGATCGTTAATTGTACCAACGGAATACAAGAAGTCCGCACCGATTTTGTCCATTTTGTTAACGAATACGATACGTGGTACTCCGTAAGTAGTTGCTTGGCGCCAAACAGTTTCTGTTTGCGGTTCAACTCCGGATTGGGCATCCAATACAGTTACCGCACCATCAAGAACACGAAGGGAACGCTCAACTTCAACAGTGAAGTCTACGTGGCCAGGTGTATCGATGATGTTAACACGGTGCCCTTTCCATTGTGCAGTTGTTGCAGCAGATGTAATTGTAATACCGCGCTCTTGTTCTTGCTCCATCCAGTCCATTTGGGAAGCACCTTCGTGCGTCTCTCCAAGTTTATGGATACGGCCTGTATAATAGAGAATACGCTCGGTAGTTGTTGTTTTACCAGCATCGATGTGAGCCATGATACCGATATTTCGAGTGTTTTCTAAGGAGAACTCTCTTGCCATGAATGTCTTTCTCCTTCCTTAGTTAGGTTAATTTTAAAAATAATCTTACCAGCGGTAATGAGCAAATGCTTTGTTTGCTTCTGCCATTTTGTGCGTGTCTTCGCGCTTCTTAACTGAAGCACCAGTGTTGTTAGCTGCATCAAGGATTTCAGCTGATAGGCGTTCTTCCATTGTTTTCTCGCCGCGCAGACGAGAATAGTTAACTAACCAACGAAGACCAAGAGTTGTGCGGCGTTCAGGACGAACCTCAACTGGCACCTGGTAGTTTGCACCACCTACACGGCGTGCTTTAACCTCTAATACTGGCATGATGTTTTTAATGGCTTGATCAAATACTTCCATTGGATCTTTACCCGTGCGCTCACGGATAATATCAAATGATGCGTAAAGAATGGCTTGTGATTTACCTCTTTTACCGTCAACCATCATTTTGTTGATGAGACGGGTAACTAGCTTCGAGTTGTACAATGGATCTGGAAGTACATCTCTCTTCGCTACAGGACCTTTACGTGGCATGTGATTTCCTCCTTTCGTGTAATTCCTTCATTATATTAACGATTTATTTTTTAGCTTCTTTTGGACGCTTCATTCCGTATTTAGAACGGCCTTGACGGCGAGTTTCAACACCGGCAGTATCAAGCGCACCGCGGACTACGTGATAACGTACACCCGGTAAATCTTTTACTCTTCCTCCACGGATCAAAACAACACTGTGTTCTTGAAGGTTGTGGCCAATACCAGGAATATAAGCATTCACTTCGATGCCGTTGCTCAAACGAACACGGGCATATTTACGCAAAGCCGAGTTAGGCTTTTTAGGAGTCATCGTACCAACACGTGTACATACTCCACGCTTTTGTGGTGAATTAATATCCGTTTGCACTTTTTTGAAGCTGTTGTAGCCTTTGTTAAGTGCTGGTGATTTGGAATTAGCTGATTTTGATTTACGAGGTTTACGCACTAACTGGTTAATAGTAGGCATGTAAAGATCCTCCCTTCCTTTTTTCTTAAGCCCACACATCCAGGTGGACCATTTTAAAGTAAAAACAAAGTCTTTGCAATTCAATGCAAAAACATTATTCATTAATAATAGCAACAGCTGCTGCCTTGACATCAATCCCACATGTTTTTCCTAATTTCAGCATAGAATCCACATAAGTAACAGGCACTGCTTTTTGTTCCGCCAACTCCGTCACTTTTTTAACTAAGAGAGGGCTGGCATCAGCAGCGATCATCACTTGCTGTGCTTGATTTCTTTCAAGAGCTTTCACTGTTTGTTTTGTTCCTATCGCCAAACTTTGGGCCTTCGCTACTTTATCGTAAGACATATAGATATCCTCCAAAGTAACAAGGTTCATAGGAGCACCTTGATTATATTATCATTCATGTTTTTAAATGTCAACCGTGAAAATAAATTATTATAACGGAGCCGAACAAGTCGGCTCCGTTCAAATAATTTACTGGAAGTGCAGCAGCCTTTCAACCACTTCGTTCCACTCGCGGACACTTAACTATTCTACTGGTACCGATTCTTCAGATGAAGCTAAAACGGGTTCTGAATTCCGGTATCGCTGCATACCTGTTCCGGCTGGAACAAGTTTTCCGATAATCACGTTTTCTTTCAAACCGAGCAGTTCATCACGTTTTCCTTTAATCGCAGCATCTGTCAGGACACGAGTCGTTTCCTGGAACGATGCAGCGGATAAAAATGAGTCTGTTTCAAGTGATGCTTTTGTAATACCAAGAAGTACAGGTCTTCCCGTTGCCGGCGCGTTGCCTTCAAGCAATGCTTTTTCGTTCGCATCCCTGAACTGATGGATCTCAAGCAGGCTTCCTGGCAGTACATCCGTTTCTCCTGCATCAAGCACGCGTACTTTGCGAAGCATTTGGCGCACCATCACTTCAATATGTTTATCGCCGATTTCTACCCCTTGCATCCGGTATACTTTCTGGACTTCCCGCAATAAGTATTCCTGCACGGAGGAGACATCGGTGATCTTCAAGTATTCTTTCGGATCAATTGACCCTTCCGTCAACTCCTGGCCACGGGTTACTCGGTCGTTAACGGCTACTTTTAAGCGAGCTGTGTAAGGAGCCGTATATGTGCGGCTTTCGATATCGCTTTGCAGGACGATTTCCTGCTGGCGGTCACGCCCTTCGTTGATCGCTGTAACAACACCTTCAATTTCAGATATAACGGCCTGCCCTTTAGGGTTACGCGCTTCGAACAATTCCTGGATACGCGGCAAACCTTGAGTAATATCGTCTCCGGCTACCCCGCCCGTATGGAATGTACGCATCGTCAGCTGTGTACCTGGTTCTCCGATCGATTGAGCAGCGATGATACCGACCGCTTCTCCCACTTCAACTTGCTGTCCGGTTGCAAGATTGCGGCCGTAACATTTTTTACACACGCCGTGGCGGGTGTTACAAGTAAAGGCGGATCGGATCCACACTTCTTCAATGCCTGCATCAATGATGACATTCGTCATGTCTTCATCGATCAAGTCATTTTCTCTGGCGATGATTTCGCCGGTTTCAGGGTGTACGAGTGTTTTTCTGGCGTGACGGCCAATCAGGCGTTCATCCAGTGGTTCGATGACCTCTGTTCCTTCTGTAATTGAACCGATGAGAAGGCCGCGGTCTGTTCCGCAGTCATCTTCACGAACAATGACATCCTGGGCTACATCGACAAGACGGCGTGTTAAGTAACCTGAATCCGCTGTTTTAAGAGCCGTATCGGCAAGACCTTTACGCGCTCCGTGTGTCGAAATAAAGTACTCCAATACAGTTAATCCTTCGCGGAAACTTGATTTGATCGGAAGCTCGATAATTCGTCCGGCCGGGTTGGCCATCAAACCACGCATACCCGCAAGCTGGGTAAAGTTAGAAGCGTTACCACGGGCGCCTGAATCACTCATCATAAAGATTGGGTTGCGCTTATCCAAAGAAGCCATTAACTTGCCTTGGATGGTGTCTTTCGCTGCACTCCAGATAGAGATGACACGATCGTAACGCTCTTCTTCCGTAATTAAACCACGGCGGAACTGCTTCATGACGTTATCCACTTTTAATTGCGCTTCTTTCAAAATTGTTTCTTTTTCAGCTAATACGACGATATCGGCAACACCGACCGTAATACCAGCTTTTGTCGAATACTTAAACCCTAGATCTTTCATGCGGTCAAGCATTTTGGACGTTTCTGTAATTTTAAAACGTTTAAACACTTCAGCGATGATGTTTCCAAGTATTTTCTTCTTAAACGGAGCAACAATCTCTTGTTTTTGAATGTATTCTTTTACATTTTCAGCTAATTCAACGAAATACTTTTCTGGTGTCTTCACTACAAGATTCGTATTTGTCGGCTCGTTAATATAAGGGAAGGTATCCGGAAGAATTTCGTTAAAAATTAACTTCCCGACAGTTGTAATTAACAGCTTGCCGTTTTGCTCTTCAGTAAATGTTTGGTTATTTAATGAAGAAGCAGCCACAGCAACCCGAGTGTGAAGATGAACATAGCCACTTTGATAGGCAATCAATGCTTCATTCACATCTTTAAATACCATGCCTTCGCCAATAGCTTCTTCACGCTCAAGGGTTAGGTAATAGTTACCTAATACCATATCCTGGGAAGGAGTAACAACTGGTTTACCGTCTTTTGGATTCAAGATATTCTGAGCTGCCAGCATTAACATCCGTGCTTCTGCTTGTGCTTCTGCTGACAGCGGAACGTGAACGGCCATCTGGTCACCATCAAAGTCAGCATTGTATGCTGTACAAACGAGCGGGTGAAGACGAATAGCGCGTCCTTCTACTAACGTAGGTTCAAATGCTTGTATGCCGAGACGGTGAAGCGTTGGTGCACGGTTTAGAAGAACCGGATGTTCTCTGATTACTTCCTCAAGTACATCCCACACTTCCGGCTGAACGCGTTCAATTTTGCGTTTCGCACTTTTAATATTATGGGCAAGGCCTTTTTCTACAAGTTCTTTCATAACGAAAGGCTTGAACAATTCAAGTGCCATTTCTTTCGGAAGGCCACACTGATACATTTTCAAGTTTGGTCCAACGACGATAACAGAACGGCCAGAATAGTCAACACGCTTTCCTAGCAAGTTTTGACGGAAGCGCCCTTGTTTTCCCTTTAGCATATGAGAAAGGGATTTTAACGGGCGGTTACCTGGTCCCGTTACAGGACGGCCGCGGCGGCCATTGTCGATTAATGCATCGACTGCCTCTTGAAGCATCCGCTTTTCATTTTGAACAATGATGCTTGGCGCACCAAGATCAAGCAATCGTTTTAAACGATTGTTTCTGTTAATAACGCGGCGGTATAAATCATTCAAGTCGGAAGTCGCAAAACGGCCGCCATCAAGCTGAACCATCGGGCGAAGTTCTGGTGGAATTACGGGAAGAACATCAAGAATCATCCAATCCGGATTGTTTCCTGAATGGCGGAATGCTTCAATGACTTCCAAGCGTTTGATTGCTCTTGTCCGGCGCTGGCCTTGTGCACTCTTCAATTCTTCTTTAAGAAATTCCACTTCTTTTTCCAGGTCAATATCTTGAAGAAGCTTTTTAATTGCTTCTGCACCCATCGAAGCCTGGAATTTACTTCCGTACTTATCACGGTAAGCACGGAATTCTTTTTCAGAAAGCAGCTGCTTTTTCTCAAGCGCTGTATCACCGGCTTCTGTAACTACGTAAGAAGCAAAATAAATCACTTCTTCAAGCGCACGCGGGGACATATCTAATACAAGCCCCATACGGCTCGGAATGCCTTTGAAGTACCAAATATGTGAAACAGGAGCAGCTAGTTCAATATGGCCCATACGCTCACGGCGAACTTTCGCTTTAGTTACTTCCACGCCGCAGCGGTCGCAGACGACGCCTTTATAACGAACTCTCTTATACTTCCCACAATGACATTCCCAGTCTTTTGTAGGTCCAAAAATACGCTCACAAAACAATCCGTCTTTTTCTGGCTTTAACGTACGATAGTTGATCGTTTCCGGTTTTTTTACTTCACCATATGACCAAGATCGAATTTTATCGGGTGATGCCAGACCGATTTTCATGTATTCAAAGTTGTTTACATCTAGCAAGGGGCCTACCTCCCTTTTAGTCTACAGGTTTTACCCAGTATGCTTAAACTGCTGTTTATTAAAGACAGCCGGAGAAAGCTGTTTGGAATTCTCCGGCCGGCTGGTTAATTACTCCGTTGAACTTACTTTTTCAGACACATTTTCTTCAGGGGCAATATTTAATGTATCTGCCTGCTGAATGTCGTCTTCATCTTCTAAATCACGCATTTCAATTTCCTGATCGTCTCCGGACATAATTTTTACGTCCATCCCTAAGCTTTGAAGTTCTTTAATCAACACTTTAAATGATTCTGGAACTCCCGGCTCCGGAACATTTTCACCTTTGACGATCGCTTCATATGTTTTTACACGGCCAACAATATCATCGGATTTTACAGTAAGAATTTCTTGCAGTGTATAAGCGGCACCATAAGCTTCAAGTGCCCACACTTCCATCTCACCGAAACGCTGTCCGCCAAACTGAGCTTTTCCGCCGAGCGGCTGCTGGGTAACGAGCGAATATGGTCCTGTTGAGCGGGCATGGAGCTTGTCATCAACCATGTGCGCCAATTTGATCATATACATGATACCAACAGAAACACGATTGTCGAATGGTTCCCCGCTGCGGCCATCGTATAAGACTGTTTTGGCGTCACGTGACATACCAGCCTCTTCAATTGTTTCCCAAACATCATCTTCTGTCGCTCCGTCAAATACTGGGGTCGCTATATGCAACCCTAAATAGCGGGCTGCCATACCTAAGTGAAGCTCCATTACTTGACCGATGTTCATACGGGAAGGTACTCCTAATGGGTTTAACATGATGTCGACCGGAGTGCCATCTGGAAGGTAAGGCATATCTTCTTCCGGTAAAATCCGGGAGATAACCCCTTTATTCCCATGTCGGCCGGCCATTTTATCCCCTTCAGAGATTTTACGTTTTTGAACAATATACACACGAACGAGCTGATTCACACCAGGCGGCAGTTCGTCGCCGTCTTCACGGTTAAATACTTTTACGTCAAGAACGATTCCGCCTCCTCCATGTGGTACACGTAAGGACGTATCGCGCACTTCACGCGCTTTTTCACCGAAGATGGCGTGTAAAAGCCTTTCTTCTGCAGTTAGTTCCGTTACACCTTTTGGCGTTACTTTACCGACGAGCAAGTCGCCGTCTTTTACTTCTGCCCCGATACGGATAATTCCGCGCTCATCAAGGTTGCGCAGCGCGTCTTCTCCGACGTTCGGAATATCACGAGTGATTTCTTCCGGTCCAAGCTTTGTATCGCGGGATTCTGATTCATATTCTTCAATATGAATCGATGTATATACGTCGTCTTTCACGAGTCTTTCGCTCATGATGATGGCATCTTCATAGTTGTAACCATCCCACGTCATAAAGGCAACCATTACGTTGCGTCCTAAAGCAAGTTCACCTTTTTCCATGGAAGGACCATCGGCAAGGATTTCCCCTTTTGTCACGCGGTCACCAGCACTGACAATTGGGCGCTGATTATAGCATGTCCCCTGGTTAGAACGGATGAACTTGAGCAGGCGATATTTATCCAAATCACCTTTCACTTCTTTCCCGTCCACTTCCTCAAGGCGGCGCACCCAGATTTCCCGGGATTCCACATGCTCAACGATTCCTTCGCGCTTACAAATAACTGCAGCTCCAGAATCTTTCCCTGAAACATATTCCATCCCTGTACCGACAATTGGAGATTCCGGTTGCATTAAAGGCACGGCTTGACGTTGCATGTTCGCTCCCATTAAAGCACGGTTGGAGTCATCATTCTCCAAGAATGGAATACAAGCCGTCGCAGCAGATACTACTTGTTTTGGTGAAACGTCCATATAGTCCACGCGCTCGCGTTTAACTACTGTGTTTTCACTTCGGAAGCGAGCTACTACCTCTTCTTCAACGAATGAACCATCTTCATTAAGCAGAACATTTGCCTGTGCTACAACGTAATTGTCTTCTTCATCAGCTGTTAAATAATCAATCCGGCTCGTTACTTTTCCTGTATCAGGATCTACTTTACGGTATGGTGTTTCGATAAAGCCGAAACGGTTTACTTTGGCGTAAGAAGATAACGAGTTGATCAGCCCGATATTCGGTCCCTCAGGCGTTTCAATCGGACACATCCGGCCATAGTGGGAATAGTGAACGTCCCGGACTTCAAAGCCCGCGCGCTCTCTCGTTAATCCACCAGGTCCGAGAGCAGATAAACGGCGCTTATGCGTCAGTTCCGCCAGCGGATTCGTTTGGTCCATGAACTGCGAAAGCTGAGAGCTTCCAAAAAACTCTTTAATGGACGCAATAACCGGCCGGATATTAATAAGCTGCTGCGGCGTAATTGTATTCGTATCTTGAATGGACATACGCTCACGAACAACACGTTCCATACGGGATAAACCGATTCGGAACTGGTTTTGAAGCAATTCTCCGACCGAACGAAGACGACGGTTTCCTAAGTGGTCGATATCATCTGTATCTCCAACACCATATAACAAGTTAAAAAAGTAGCCAATGGATGAAATAATATCCGCTGGAGTGATGTGTTTTACATTTTCTTCAGGGAATCCGTTTCCAATGACGTTAATAACACGTTCCTCTTCACTGTTCGGTGCGTAAATCTTAATGGATTGGACAACGATGTCTTCTTCCACTACCCCGCCTGACTGGCGATATGTTTTAAAGCCGACACCGTTTTCCAGGTTGGGAATGATTTTATCAAGTGCACGGCGGTCAAGAAGCGTCCCTTCCTCAGCGATAATTTCGCCAGTTTCCGGGTCAGCTAACGTCTCTGCCAGGCGCTGTCCAAACAAGCGGTTTTTCGTGTGAAGCTTTTTATTCATTTTATAACGCCCAACACTGGCCAAGTCATACCGTTTCGGGTCAAAGAAACGGGAAACAAGCAAACTTTTGGCGTTATCAACCGTTGGAGGTTCACCTGGACGAAGCCGCTCATAAATTTCGATAAGTGCTTTTTCCGTGCTCTCCGTGTTGTCTTTTTCAAGTGTATTGCGGATATATTCGTTATCGCCGATAAGATCGATGATTTCTTGATCAGAGCCAAACCCTAGAGAGCGCAGCAGTACCGTAATTGGTAATTTACGCGTGCGGTCAATACGAACATACACAATGTCTTTTGCATCTGTTTCATATTCCAACCAAGCTCCACGGTTTGGAATGACAGTAGCAGTAAAGCCGCGCTTTCCGTTTTTGTCCAGTTTTCCGCTGTAATACACACTCGGAGAACGAACAAGCTGGGAGACAATAACGCGTTCTGCCCCATTGATAATAAATGTTCCTGTTTCAGTCATAAGCGGAAAATCGCCCATGAACACTTCCTGATCCTTTACTTCACCAGTCTCTTTGTTTAAAAGACGGACTTTTACTCGAAGTGGAGCCGAATAAGTTACATCGCGCTCCTTAGACTCATCCACCGGATATTTCGGTTCTCCGAGACTGTAATCGATAAATTCCAGTGCAAGATTACCAGTGAAATCTTCGATAGGAGAAATATCCTGAAACATTTCTCTCAAGCCCTCATCAAGAAACCACTGATAGGAGGATGTTTGGATTTCAATAAGATTTGGTAATTCTAAAACTTCACTAATGCGCGCATAACTTCTGCGCTGGCGGTGTCGTCCATACTGAACTAGTTGACCTATCAACTGATTCACCCCTCAAATCAAGCGTTTTAGTTGCCTATATACCTCTCTTAAGCAGACGGCTAGTCTTGCTGTAAGACAAAAAGAAAAAGGGTTTTTCAAAGAAAACCTCATTTTTGCACATGATGAACTATTATTTTATCATCGTAGCCATTTTAACCAATAATTATACAAACTAATTTATTTTAGCAAAAATGGACACAAATATTATATTGGCATTTTATAATAATACCATAGAGCCTTTTGCCAGTCAACGCTTTTCAGCTTTGATGATATAGTACCCTTTTGAGCGATGGACCGTTTCCACTTCCTTAAACAGCGATTCCATTTCTTTAATAGCAGAAGGAGCTCCTTGTTTTTTCTGAATAACGACCCATAACGTTCCACCTTCAGTTAACTTTTCATAACTTTGGCGAAAAATATCAAACACAATTTTTTTCCCTGCCCGGATCGGCGGGTTCGTTAACACCGCTGCAAAACCTGACTCACTGACCCTTTCAAGCCGGTCACTTTCATAAATCTTAACATTCCCTATTTTGTTGAGTCGGGCATTCTCCTTTGCCAACGAAAGCGCCCGCTGATTCACATCAATCATATGAACCACTCTTTCAGATGAAGCAGCAACCGCCAGACCTATCGGACCATAACCGCATCCAACATCAAGAAACGGCCCTTCAACTAATGGTGCTTGAAATGTCTCAATCAAAAGGCGCGAGCCAAAGTCTACTTCTTTTTTAGAAAAAACACCAGCATCTGTTTTAAAGCGGAACGTCCGGCCCTTCAGGGGATACTCCCAAAATACCGGGTTACTTTCACTATCCGGTGTTTGCGAAAAATAATGGTTAGTCACACCCATTCCTCCACTCCGGCAATTTAATAGAAAAGCGGAAGCGCCTGTTTTGCCTCGAGGGCTAGGCGCTGCAGCTGGACAACAGCCTTACTTTTATTCAAACAAATAAAAGCCCGCTGGATCCAGCGGACTTTTTGTTGTTTGTTAATACAAAATTACTTAACTTCTACGCCAGCGCCAACTTCTTCAAGTTTAGCTTTGATTTCTTCAGCTTCTTCTTTAGAAGCAGCTTCTTTAACTGGTTTTGGAGTGTTATCAACAAGTTCTTTCGCTTCTTTAAGACCAAGGCCTGTAATTTCACGAACAACTTTAATAACTTTGATTTTTTGAGCGCCTGCTTCAGTAAGCACAACGTCAAATTCAGTTTGCTCAGCTGCAGCCTCTCCGCCGGCAGCTCCGCCTGCTACTGCTACAGGAGCAGCTGCAGTTACACCAAATTCTTCTTCGATAGCTTTTACTAAGTCGTTTAAGTCAAGAACGGACATTTCTTTAATCGCATCAATGATTTGCTCTTTAGTCATTTTAAAACTTCCTCCTTATTTTTACATTCTAATTTATTCGTTCACGCGGCTTCTGAAAAAATCAGCTTACGCGCCTTGTTCTTCTTTTTGATCGGCAACGGCTTTTGTTGCAAGAGCGAAGTTGCGCATTGGAGCTTGCAACACGCTGAGTAGCATAGAAAGAAGTCCTTCGCGGGATGGAAGTTCAGCAAGAGCTTTCACTTCTTCTGCCGATACTAGGTTCCCTTCAAGAACACCTGCTTTAATTTCTAACGCTTCGTTTTCTTTCGCAAAGCTGTTAAGAATTTTTGCCGGTGCAATTACATCTTCTGTACTGAAAGCAACCGCATTCGGTCCAGTTAGAAATTCATCTAATCCGGAAATTTCCGCAGTTTCAGCTGCACGGCGAGTTAAAGTGTTTTTGTATACTTTAAACTCAACGCCCGCTTCACGAAGCTGCTTGCGAAGCTCAGTTACTTGACTCACTGTTAAACCGCGGTAGTCTACTACTACTGTAGAAGCACTGTTCTTGAATTTATCAGCAATATCATTTACTAACTGTTTCTTTTGCTCGATTACATTGCTCATCTTTACACCTCCTGTAGATTTCTGCGGAAAAGTATGCACTTTTCCATTCTGCCTGTCCATTCATACCTTACATGCAAGTAAAAAACCTCCATGCCCGGTAGACATGGAGGTTACGAAAAGCACGGCAAACGGCCACACTATATATATTCGTATTACCTCGGCGGGAAATTAAGCTTTTCAGCTCCTGCTGTCTACGGTATAAATGATCATATTATTTCACAACAGAATGTATTATATCACATATAAAATCTGTTGTCAACTTAATTTACAGCAACTACAGAAGAAGGATCTACTTTAATGCCAGGGCCCATCGTTGAAGTGATTGTAACATTCTTCATGTATGTGCCTTTAGCTGCTGACGGCTTCGCTTTTAACATTGTTTCAAAAATTGCGTTAAAGTTTTCAACTAGTTTTTCGTTGTCGAAAGAAACTTTACCAATCGGAACATGAATGTTTCCAGCTTTATCTACGCGGTATTCTACTTTACCTGCTTTGATTTCTTCCACTGCTTTTGTTACATCAAATGTAACTGTGCCAGTTTTAGGGTTTGGCATAAGACCTTTAGGTCCAAGCACACGGCCGAGTTTACCGACTTCACCCATCATGTCAGGAGTAGCTACGATTACATCAAACTCAAACCAACCTTGTTGGATTTTAGTAATGAAATCAGCATCACCTACGTAATCAGCACCTGCTGCTTCTGCTTCTTTCGCTTTTTCACCTTTAGCAAACACTAAAACTTTTTGTGTTTTACCAGTACCGTTTGGAAGCACAACCGCTCCACGGATTTGCTGGTCAGCCTTCTTCGGATCAACTCCGAGACGGAAAGCTGCCTCTACTGTTGCATCAAATTTTGCAAAATTAGTTTTCTTTACTAATTCAACTGCTTCATCAAGTCCATAAGCTGTTGTACGATCAACAAGCTTCGCGGCTTCTTGAAAGTTTTTACCTTTTTTAGCCATGTTAAAATTTCCTCCTTATGTGGTTTTAGCGGAATAACCTCCCACGAATAAAGGTTGCGCGTGAAGTAATAGGAAATACATTCACAGCGCAACCCTTGAACAACAACATCTACAAACAATTAGTCTTCGATCACAATACCCATGCTGCGGGCAGTACCTTCAACCATGCGCATAGCCGATTCAACATCAGCTGCGTTAAGGTCAGGCATTTTTGTTTCAGCGATTTCGCGAACTTTATCGCGTTTCACTGTAGCCACTTTATTGCGGTTTGGTTCACCAGAACCAGACTCAATACCTGCTGCTTTTTTAAGAAGAACAGCAGCCGGCGGAGTTTTTGTGATGAATGTAAATGAACGGTCTTCAAAAACTGAAATTTCAACCGGAATGATCAAACCAGCTTGATCCGCTGTACGCGCATTAAATTCCTTACAGAATCCCATGATATTAACACCAGCTTGACCAAGTGCAGGACCTACCGGCGGAGCAGGGTTAGCTTTACCTGCAGGGATTTGCAACTTAACAACTTTAATAACTTTTTTAGCCACGAGACACACCTCCTTAAGTCCGTGATGTGGTATTTGGGGTTTCCCCCTCCCACTCAATAACATCTTTAATATATAAAGATGATCAATTAAAATTAGTCTGTCTTAAAGACATACTGACTTAAAAATATTATCATTATTTACTTAATATTTCAAGCTGTTTTCCATTATAATTTATTCACCTGATTAAAATCAAGTTCAACCGGAGTTTCACGGCCAAACATATTCACAAGTACCTTCAACTTCGCTTTGTCAAAGTCGATTTCTTCGACCGTTCCTTCAAAGTTGGCAAATGGCCCCTCGTTCACGACTACTGTTTCACTCACTTCGAAGTCAACTTCTTTGCGTTTTTCATCCATGCCCATTTGTTTCAGAATGTTTTTTACTTCATCAGGCAAAAGCGGCGTCGGTTTTGATCCATGCCCGGAAGAACCGACAAACCCAGTTACGCCTGGTGTATTGCGAACCACATACCAAGAATCATCCGTCATGACAATTTCCACTAAAACATAGCCCGGGAAGACTTTACGTTTCGTAACTTTCTTTTTGCCATTTTTAATATCAGTTTCTTCTTCTTCAGGAACAATGACACGAAAGATTTTGTCTTGCATACCCATTGACTCTACACGCTTTTCCAGATTGGCTTTTACTTTATTTTCATATCCTGAATATGTGTGTACCACGTACCAATTCTTCTCCATAGAAAGGGACTAAGTGTCCTTCCCTCCTTTACTTTTGAAAAGCAAATGAAAAAACCCGTTGAAGCGGGCTTTTTTTTCTTCTCTATGATGTTTCATTATACCATATAGAAAAACAGTATATTCAAACCGAAACGATGAAGCTGCAAATTATAGAGCTAAAACCCACCGTACAATGGATGAGATACCTAAGTCAACCACCGCAAAAAAGATGGCCAGAAAGACTACAGTCGTAAGGACCGTCATTGTATATCCCGTCAGCTCTTTTTTCTTCGGCCAGCTGACTTTTCTAATTTCCGAACTTACGTTGCGGAAAAATTGTGTTATGCTCGACATTTCGAACCCTCCAAAAGGTAAAGTCTTTTCCTGCTGCATGGGCTAGAAAGCGCCATTTCGCCGGCTCGCTTATGCTTGTCACGGCTGAAAGCCACTTCCGCTTTTACTTAGTCTGTTTATGGATTGTATGACTGTTGCATGTGCGGCAAAATTTTTTTATTTCCAAACGTTCTTCACTGTTGGCTTTGCTGTGAGTGGAATAATTTCTAGAGCCGCACTCTGAACAAGCTAGTATTAATTTGTTTGTCACGGTGATGAGACCACCTTATCTATCTCAATTGTAAAAAGTAACATTATCAGCGAAACTAGTCAAGCCCTTCTCTACATCGTAATTTCTCTAAACTCAAGATAGCGTTCAAGTTTTCTCTTGACCCGCTGCAAGGCATTATCAATCGATTTTACGTGGCGGTTAAGTTCTTCCGATATTTCCTGGTACGACTGTCCATCCAAATATAAAGCTAATACTTTCCGTTCGAGATCACTTAACAATTCGTTCATTTTATCTTCGATGCTGCTGAATTGCTCCCGATTAATAATCAATTCTTCCGGGTTCATGATTTTTGCACCTGTGATCACATCCATCAACGTTCGGTCCGATTCTTCATCATAAATCGGCTTATCAAGCGAAATGTAAGAATTCAATGGAATATGTTTTTGCCTAGTAGCTGTCTTGATCGCAGTAATAATTTGTCTTGTGATACAAAGTTCAGCAAAAGCCTTAAATGTGGTTAGCTTGTCCTCTTTATAATCGCGAATAGCTTTATAGAGACCGATCATCCCCTCTTGCACGATATCTTCCCTATCGGCTCCAATTAAAAAATATGAACGTGCTTTCGCCCGGACAAAGTTTTTATACTTATGAATCAAATAATCCAGAGCATCACTATTACCATTATGGACAAGTTCTATGAGTTGCTCATCTTGAAGCGTTTCCAATGCTGTACTATTTGAACGGTTCAAACTCACACACATCCCCTCCGCCTGCAAAACCATAGATAGAAATATTATACAGTACGAATTTTTTGAACGTCAATGATTCATTTTTCACCGCGGCGCCATTTTTCAAAAACTTCTGCCACTTCATCCGTAAGAGGAATTTTAGAATTCGTCTTTCTTTCATGAAATTTCTTTAAGCTTTTGCCGATTTTTTTGCCTGTCAGTTCCAGTTCTGTAAGCAATTCTCGTGCGGAAACCCGCAAAGCCCCCTGTCCGAAAATCACCCATTGCTCTGTAAAATCTGAAGTCGCTACTGAAATTTGATTTTTTATATTGCTCAATTCGATCGCCAACTTTTCAATCCGCTCATCTGCTGACTCATTTTCCCTAGTAAAAATCACTTCCACTTTGAAATCCCGGTATTTCTTTTCAGTCCCTTTCACATAATGGGCATCAAAAACGACGATGACCCGGTAACCAGTAAAACCTTGATATTCAGCCATTAATTGAATCAGCCGGTCGCGCGCGGATGCGAGATCATGATTCTTCAACTTTCTAAGTTCCGGCCAGGCCCCAATTATGTTATAGCCGTCGACTATGAGGATGTTCATAGTTACTCCCCTAAAGGATGCCGCCTTCTGTACACTTCATACATCAATAAGCCTGCTGCTACGGAAGCATTTAAAGAAGTCACGCGGCCGGCCATAGGAAGCTGGATTAGAAAATCACACTTTTCTTTGATCAGGCGCCCCATGCCTTTTCCTTCGCTGCCAATAACCAGTCCGAGCGGCATTGTCCCGTCAAGCTGTCTGTAATCGTCGGCTCCTTTGGCGTCTGTGCCGGCAATCCATACACCACGCTCTTTTAATTCATCAATCGTCCGCGACAAGTTCGTGACCCGCACGACTGGAATGTATTCAATCGCTCCAGTCGACGCTTTTGCTACTGCAGCAGTCAATCCCACCGCCCGGCGTTTCGGAATAATAATGCCGTGAGCGCCTACAGCATCAGCCGTCCGCATAATCGACCCGAGGTTATGCGGGTCTTCAATTTCATCCAACAAAAGAAAAAATGGCGCTTCTCCGCTTTTTTCAGCCTTCTCAAATAAATCATCCAGTTCCGCATAATTATATGCAGCGACAGAAGCGACGACACCTTGATGATTTTCATCGCTCATTTGGTCTACTTTTTGCTTAGGCACAAATTGGACAAGTACATTTTTTTCTTTCGCTGCCTTAATGATTTGTTGCACCGATCCTCTTTGGGCTCCTTCCGCAATCCAAATTTTATTAATTTCCCGATCGGACCGTAACGCTTCCAGCACTGGGTTTCTGCCGGCAATAAATTCTTTGGACATCATCAATTTCCTCCTTTCTGTTCAATTTTTTGTTGAAGGCAAAATTCGATTACTTCGGCGAGCCGCTTTTCATTTCCTGTTAAAAACAACAGGCCGATCAGCGCTTCAAGAGCAGTGCTGTGCCGATAAGTTTGGACGTCGGTGTTTTTCGGAATTGTGCCTGACTTCGCATTGCGCCCTCTTTTGACAACAGCCAGCTCTTCTTCCGACAAAAAGTCACTTTCTATCATGTGATACAAAACGTTTGCCTGTGCTTTTGCGGAAACGTAGCGTGTAGCTTCCTTGTGAAGCTGATTCGGCTTGATTTTTCCAAGCTCCAACAAGTAGCGGCGGATGTGAACTTCATAAATAGCATCGCCCATATAAGCAAGGGCAAGACTGTTCATGAGCCTGGCTTCTTTTAAAGGTTTAAACTCCAGCATAGTCACCCTCTTTTCCAGCGAGTGCCTTGCGGCGTATCTTCTAAAATAATATTCATTTCTTTCAGCTTATCACGAATATCATCAGCAAGCTGGAAATCGCGGTCTTTTCTTGCTTGAATCCGCTGTTCAATCAATGCTTCAATTTCTTCATCAAGCAGCGCTTCTTCCGCTTCCAGCTTCAAACCAAGCACAAAAAATAAGTCTTCGAACTCGTTTAAAAAAGTATCGATTACTTTTTCAGATGTATTTTTTTCCATTAGATAATAATTGGCCTGTCTGGAAAGTTCAAATAAGACAGATATGGCATTGGCTGTATTAAAATCGTCATCCATTTCTTTCGTGAATGTCTCATGAAGTTCCTTAATTTTTTCCAGCCATTTCTCATCGTTATCAGTTAAGTTGGCACTGGACTGCTTGCGGTGCTTTAAATTTTCATAAGCCGTTTTCAAGCGGTCAAGAGCCGTTTTGGCGTTTTCCAGCAGTTCCTCGTTATAATTAATCGGGTGTCTGTAGTGAACGGACAGCATGAAAAAGCGAAGCACTTGCGGGTCGATATGTTGAATAATGTCATGCACAAGAACAAAGTTGCCGAGTGATTTCGACATTTTTTCGTTATCAATATTAATATAGCCATTGTGCAGCCAATAGCGGGCAAACGGTTGCTCGGTCAGTGCTTCTGATTGGGCAATTTCATTTTCGTGATGCGGAAAAGTTAAATCCTGCCCGCCTGCGTGGATATCAATTGTATCTCCTAAATACTTTCGTGCCATAGCTGAGCATTCTATGTGCCAGCCCGGACGCCCGTTCCCCCATGGACTGTTCCAAGAAATTTCCCCTTCTTTTGCCGCTTTCCATAAAACAAAGTCGAGCTCATCTTCTTTCTTTTCCCCTACTCCGATTCTTGCACCGACTTTCAATTCATCTACTGATTGCTGGGACAGCTTTCCGTAGTCTGCAAACTTTCTCGTACGGTAGTAGACATCACCTTCTGAGACGTATGCATAGCCTTTTTCAATCAGTGCGTCAATAAATTCAATAATTAGATCAATATTTTCTGTCACGCGTGGATGAACATCCGCTTTTTGGCAGCCAAGAGCTCCCGTATCTTCAAAATAAGCTTGAATAAACCGATCGGCGATGACCGGCACTTCTTCTCCCAGTTCATTTGCCGCTTTAATCAGTTTGTCATCGACGTCTGTAAAATTGGAAACAAAGGTGACATCGTACCCGCTGTATTGTAAATAACGCCGGACTGTATCAAATACGATGGCCGGGCGGGCATTACCTATGTGAATATAGTTATATACGGTCGGACCGCATACATACATTTTTACTTTCCCTTTTTCAAGAGGAATAAAATCTTCTTTTTTTCGTGTCAATGTATTATAAACTCGAATGGTCATTTTGATATTCTCCCTTCTTCGCTTCATCAAGTTCCTGTTTCAACCGGATGATTTCTCTTTCCATAATAGAAAGACGATCGGCAATCGGATCCGGCAAATCACGGTGATTAAAGTCTTTTTGGATTTTCTTACCGTCGCGGATCACAATTCGGCCTGGAATGCCGACAACGGTTGAATTTGATGGTACGTCTCTTAAGACGACCGAACCGGCACCGATTTTAGAGCTTTCCCCAATCGTAATTGAACCGAGCACTTTGGCACCTGACGCAATTAAAGCATTGTCCTGTACTGTCGGGTGCCTTTTTCCTTTTTCTTTACCAGTACCGCCAAGTGTCACTCCTTGGTATAATGTCACATTATCACCAATTTCACACGTTTCTCCGATGACAACTCCCATCCCGTGGTCAATAAACAGGCGGCGGCCTATTTTAGCGCCGGGATGGATTTCTATGCCAGTGAAAAAGCGGCTTATTTGGGAAATAATTCGGGCAAGGAAGAAAAATTTCCTCTTGTAAAAGCCGTGAGCCAGCCGATGGCCCCAAATCGCATGCAATCCAGAGTAAGTTAGTATGACTTCCAGATAGCTTCGGGCAGCAGGATCCTGCTCAAAAATTGTATCAATGTCTTCTTTAAGTAGTTTAAACATGCCTGTTTCTATCCTCCTTTTATAAGAAAAGCGCAAGGCGCTGCTTATCGGCGACAAGCATAAGACGAGCCGGCGGGAAGGCTGCTTCTTAGCCTTCTTGACGGATTGGCTTATGACCTCGAGCCGATGGCGCCTGGAGCTAGACAGTTGCCTAATTCGAAAAAATTATACTTACTTATTTTTCACAAAATAAAAAACGTCTCTGTATAGACAGAGACGTTATGTTTACGCGGTTCCACTCTGTTTGAAAAATAGACATACGCCTATTTCTCCAACTTTAAACTGGTAACGGGTGCTCCCGCCGCCGCTTACTCGTTGCCTTTCAGCGGCAGGCTCAGAGGGGCATTTCAATAATTGAGCGGCTTGAACCGTTTACAGCCGGTGACGGTTCTCTCTGTAAAGCTTCAATTATTTACTTCTCCTCTTCAACGCTAACTTATTTATGATTCAGTAAAATTCTTCTATCTTTAATATATTACATTTTTGCTAAAATGTTAACTGCTAATCTTGCGGAGCCGTTCAACAACTTTTTCTTTGCCGAGCAATTCGATGGCTTTTGGCAAATCTGGTCCGTGTGTTTGTCCAGTGACAGCAGCGCGGATCGGCATAAATAGTTTTTTTCCTTTATGACCTGTTTCTTTTTGGACAGCTTTCATCGCTTGCTTAATTTCGTCTGCTTTAAACTCATCCATTGTTTCTACTTTTTCAAGAAAAGAAGCCATTACTTCAGGTACTTGTTCCTCCTCAAGAACCGCTTTTGCTTCTCCTTCATAGCTGATGTCGCCTTTAAAGAATAACTCTGACATCTCAACGATCTCTGCTCCGAAGCTCATTTTTTCCTGGTAAAGGCCAATTAATTGACGCACCCACTCTTCTTGTTCAGCAGATCGCTCAGCATCGACGCGGCCTGCTTTCACAAGATGCGGAAGCGCTAGCCCCACGACTCGGTCCAGCTCCACCTTCTTCATGTATTGGTTATTCATCCACAGCAGTTTCTGCTGGTCAAATAGCGCAGGAGATTTAGATAACCGCCCGGCATCAAACATCTCAATAAACCCTTCTTTAGAGAAAACTTCTTCTTCGCCAGTTGGAGACCAGCCCAACAAAGCAATAAAGTTAAATAATGCTTCCGGCAAATACCCGAGCTCTTTATATTGTTCAATAAACTGAATAATAGATTCATCCCGCTTGCTCAGCTTTTTGCGGCTTTCATTAACAATCAGCGTCATATGGCCAAAAACAGGCGGCTCCCAACCAAGCGCATTATAAATTAAGAGTTGCTTCGGTGTATTAGAAATATGGTCGTCTCCGCGCAGCACGTGCGACATTTTCATTAAATGGTCATCTACAGCTACCGCAAAGTTGTACGTTGGCGTGCCGTCTTTTTTCACGATAACATAATCGCTAATGTCCTCCGACTCGAAAGAAACTTCACCTTTGACCAAATCAGTGAATGTCAACATTTCCCCTGCCGGCACTTTAATGCGGATGCTCGGCTTTCGCCCTTCTGCTTCTCTCTCCGCTCTCTCTTCTGCAGTCAAGTGACGGCATTTGCCGGAATAACCCGCCATGTCTTTGCCTTCTGCCTGCTGCGCTTCCCGTTCAGCTTCGAGCTCTTCTTCTGTACAGTAGCATTTATACGCCTTGTCTTCTTCTAATAATTGATCGTAATATTTTTTGTAAATGTCATTCCGTTCTGACTGGCGGTACGGACCATATTCTCCCCCGCTGTCGACGCTTTCATCCCAATCGATTCCGAGCCACTGCAAATATTTCAGCTGGCTTTCTTCCCCGCCTTCAATGTTTCGCTTTTGATCGGTATCTTCAATTCTGATGATAAACTTCCCGCCCTGGCTGCGGGCAAATAAGTAATTAAAAAGCGCTGTACGCGCGTTGCCTATATGTAAGTGGCCTGTTGGGCTCGGCGCATAGCGCACACGAATATCGTTTGCCATTCCACGTTCCTCCTCAAGTCGTTCATATAACTTTATTTATTTTACCACCTGCTGCTACTAGAAGAAAGTGGATTACTTTTCTTCCGCTGTCAATAGAACAACTGCCTGTGCGGCAATTCCTTCTTCTCTTCCGACAAATCCCAGCTTTTCTGTTGTCGTTGCTTTCACGTTGATTTGTGACACATCCGCATCCAGCAATTCTGCCATCCTTTGTTCTATCCGCTCAATATGCGGAGCCATTTTTGGTCTTTGCGCCATGATCGTGCAGTCGATATTTCCGAGAGAAAAACCTTTCTCTTTCACTAATTGCCATACACGCTGCAACAATACAGCGGAATCAGCATCCTTAAAGGCAGGGTCTGTATCTGGGAAATGGCGTCCTATATCTCCTTCTCCAATAGCTCCAAGAAGAGCATCCGCTGCAGTGTGCAGCAAAACATCGGCATCTGAGTGGCCAATCAGCCCCTTTTCATGCGGGATCATTACTCCTCCGATAATTAACGGACGATTTTCTGCAAATTGATGCACATCAAAGCCTTGTCCAATTCGAAACATAATTTTTTCTCCTTCGCAATCTATGATGATTTTCTTTTTTGAATAATAGCCTCCGCAAAAACAAGGTCCTCCGGAGTCGTCAGCTTTATATTATCATAATCTCCTTCTACAATTTGCACCGGCATATTGATTCTTTCTGCCAATGATGCATCGTCTGTACCGATGTATCCGGCTGTTTGTGCCTGTGCATGAGCCTTTAAAATCAAAGGCACGCGAAAAGCTTGTGGCGTTTGAACCGACCACAAGCTTGAGCGTTCTACTGTTTCGGCAACCGTGCCGCTCTCAACGCGCTTAATTGTATCTTTTACGGGAACAGCCACAATAGCAGCCCCCTTTTCTACTGCTTTTTCAACAAGTCGGCTTATAATGGGAGCCTCTATAAATGGTCTCGCTCCGTCATGGATAAGAACGACTTCCGCATCATCCACCTCTTTTAGTCCGTTATAAACACTCTGCTGGCGTTCACTGCCTCCGTGAACTAATTTGCGCACTTTGGAGACATCATATTCGCGAACTAAATTAGAGAACATCTTCACTTCTTCTGGCTGAACAACGAGTATAACCCCCTTGCAATTCGGATCCTTCTCAAAAACCTCCAAAGTATGGATGATAACCGGGCGGTCCTGCAACAAAAGTAAAAGCTTATTTTTATCTGCTTTCATTCTAGTTCCACGACCGGCTGCCGGAATAATCACTTGATAATTCATCTTTTTGGGCCCCTTTAAAGCGCTTTTTCTATCAACTTAGGTTTGGCAAAAATCATCCGCCCTGCTGATGTTTGCAGAACGCTCGTCACGATCACATCAATTTGCTTGCCGATATACTCGCGGCCTTCTTCCACGACAATCATTGTTCCATCATCTAAGTAAGCAATACCCTGCCGCTGCTCTTTCCCGTCTTTAATAACAAGAACATGCATTTCCTCACCAGGGATCACTAATGGTTTTACAGCATTGGCCAAGTCATTAATGTTAAGAACCTGCACTTTTTGCAGTTCACATACTTTATTTAAGTTAAAATCATTCGTAACGACGATTCCATTCATTTCTTTCGCCAGCTTGACGAGTTTGCTATCCACTTCTTGAACATCCTCAAAATCCCGCTCAATAATTTCCACATCCACCGGAATATCTTTTTGAATCCGGTTTAATATGTCGAGTCCCCTTCGACCTTTCGTACGTTTCAGCGTATCCGAAGAGTCAGCGATGTGCTGCAATTCTTCCAGAACAAACTGCGGAATAATTAGGCATCCTTCTAGGAAGCCAGTTTGGCAAATGTCAGCGATTCTGCCGTCAATAATTACACTCGTATCTAAGATTTTAAATGACTTTTGTACAAACTGGGGACTTTCAGATACATCTGACTCTTTCTTTTTTCCGCTTTTGTTCATCGAAAATAAACCAGTAATTTCATCACGCTTTTTAAAACCGACCTGAAAGCCCAAGTAGCCAAGTAAGATCGTCAAGAAAATTGGTGCGACCGTATTAACAATCGGTATTTCAATTGAGTTAAGTGTATTCCCTGCTAAAAAAGCGACGATTAATCCTAAAATTAACCCTAAACTGCCAGAAAGAATGTCCGTCAAAGGCGCGGTAACAATTCGGTCTTCCAGCCATTTAACAAAATCAATAATATAATCCACTGCCCAAAATGTCAGCATATAGAAAATAATAGCTCCTATTATAACCGCGGCATACGGGTTATTAATTAAAGTCAGATGATCTAAATGGATTAAAGTTAATAAGTCCGGAATAAGAATAATGCCTAACGTTCCACCTAAAATAATAAAACCCGCCTGTACGAGACGTTTTAACATTCTGACTTCACCTCCTTGCTATCATTATAAACACTTTTTTCCACATGCAATCGTTTTTTTGAAAAAACATCCTAAAAGTATACATGTGTTCCTCTGACCTGCCCGTAAAATCATTTGCCAAAAATGAGCCGCAGCGCTTCATTAACAGTAGAAACACCGACCACTTCTATTCCTGCCGGCACTTTCCAGCCTCCGAGATTATTTGCGGGAAGAATAACTCTTGTAAAACCGAGCTTGGCAGCTTCAGAGACTCTTTGCTCTATTCTTGAAACTCTCCGCACCTCTCCCGTCAAACCTACCTCTCCGATAATACAGTCTGTTGGATTCGTCGTTTGGTCGCGAAAGCTAGAAGCAATACTGACGGCAATAGCAAGATCAATGGCCGGTTCATCAAGCTTTACGCCACCAGCTACTTTTAAATAGGCATCCTGATTTTGCAATAAAAGACCGACACGCTTCTCCAGTACAGCCATCAACAGCGTTACGCGATTATGATCCATGCCAGTAGCCATGCGCCGGGGATTACCAAAAACAGCCGGAGAAACAAGAGCTTGGATTTCAACGAGCACAGGCCTCGTTGCTTCCATGGAAGCAACCACTGTCGATCCCGAAGAACCTTGCGACCGCTCTTCCAAAAAGATTTCCGAAGGGTTCTCTACTTCCTCCAATCCTTCTTCCTTCATTTCAAAAATCCCCATCTCATTTGTGGAGCCGAAACGGTTTTTTACTGCTCTTAAAATACGGTACGTATGGTGGCGCTCTCCTTCAAAATATAACACACTATCCACCATATGCTCCAATAATCTGGGACCGGCAATCGAACCTTCCTTTGTCACATGCCCGACAATAAAAATGGCGATTCCATTCATTTTTGCTATTCTCATTAATTCGGCTGTACATTCTCTTACTTGAGAAACACTCCCCGGGGCAGACGTTACTTCTGGATGATACACTGTTTGAATCGAGTCAATAATAACAAACGACGGCGAAAGCTGCTCAATTGCCGAATGAATCAGCTGCAAATTTGTTTCTGAATAAATAAACAGATCTTCTTCTTTTACAGCCAGCCGTTCTGCTCTTAATTTTGTCTGCTTAACAGACTCTTCGCCGGAAATGTATAATACCCTGCTTTTAATTGCTGCCAGTTGAGCAGAAACTTGCAATAACAGGGTGGACTTTCCAATTCCTGGATCTCCACCGATCAATACGAGTGACCCCGGTACAACTCCTCCTCCAAGTACCCGATTGAATTCTTTCATCTTTGTTTTCACACGCGGTTCCTGTACAGTCTCAATATCTGTAATCTTTGCCGGTTTAGAAGTCACCGTTTGCTCAGAATGCATAAATGTCCGTTTAGGCGTCCCTGTAATGGCCACTTCCTCTACCATCTGGTTCCATTCTCCGCAGCCAGGACACCGGCCCATCCATTTTGCCGACTCGTATCCGCAGGATTGGCAAATAAATTTCGTTTTTTTCTTTGCCATGCTCATTACACCTCTTCATCTATTCTCTGAAAAAAAGGGGCACACATATATTGCGTGTGCGCCCTTTCGTTGTTTTAAGTAGCAGATGGTGCCGCTGACGGTTCTTTTGTTTTCACTACAAATTCATCATCCTCAACATCTACTAAAATATGCTGACCTGTTAAAACTTTGCCTTTCAGCAACTCTTCTGACAAGCGGTCTTCCACTTGTTTTTGTAAGGCACGGCGCAAAGGACGCGCTCCATATTCTGGATCGTAGCCTTCTTCCGTAATTTTTTCTTTTGCCCGATCGGATAATTCGACAATAATGTCCTGCTCTTTCAGACGGCTTGACAATTGATCAGACATTAAAGTAACAATTTCCTTCAAGTGTTTTTTCTCTAAAGCATGGAAAACAATGATTTCATCAATACGGTTGATGAATTCTGGACGGAAAGCTCGTTTAAGCTCTTCTAGTACTTTGCCCTTCATGTCTTTGAAGTCCTGTTCACCATCTTGAATATTAAAACCGACAAATTTGTTGCGTCGCAGTGAATCAGCTCCTACGTTTGATGTCATAATCAGCACGGTGTTACGGAAATCGACTGTCCGCCCTTTTGAATCGGTTAAGCGACCATCTTCGAGCACTTGCAGCAAAATGTTAAACACATCTGGATGTGCTTTTTCAATTTCATCCAGCAAGATAACAGAATATGGCTTACGGCGAATTTTCTCAGTTAGCTGACCGCCTTCTTCATAACCGACATAGCCCGGTGGCGACCCAACGAGACGAGACGTTGAGTGCTTCTCCATGTACTCAGACATATCGATACGAATCATTGCATCTTCATCACCGAACATGGATTCAGCGAGGGCTTTAGCCAGTTCCGTTTTACCGACACCTGTCGGCCCAAGGAAAATGAATGAGCCGATCGGCCGCTTCGGATCTTTTAATCCTGCTCTTGCCCGGCGGACGGCTTTGGAAACAGCTTTTACTGCTTCTTCCTGGCCAATCAGGCGGGAATGAAGAATTTCTTCCAACTTCAGCAATCTATCTGTTTCCGTTTGTGCCAGCTTGGAAACCGGAACACCCGTCCAGCTTGATACGACTTTGGCAATGTCTTCGACTGTTACTTCACTGTTCTCTTTTCCTTGCTGTTCTTTCCAATTATTCTTTGTCTTCTCCAGTTCTTCCCGAAGCTTTTGCTCAGCATCACGAAGCGAAGCCGCTTTTTCAAATTCCTGGCTTTGAACGGCCGCATCTTTTTCATTTCGAATGCCGTCGAGCTTCACTTCCAGCTCTTTCAAATTAGGAGGTGTAGTAAAAGAGCGCAACCGAACTTTTGAGCCCGCTTCATCAATTAAATCAATCGCTTTATCCGGCAAAAAGCGGTCTGAAATATAGCGGTCTGACATTTTCACTGCTGCATCAATCGCTTCATCCGTAATGGATACACGGTGATGGGCTTCATAGCGGTCTCTTAACCCTTTTAAAATCTGAATCGATTCATCCAACGTTGGCTCATCCACTTGAATCGGCTGGAAGCGACGTTCAAGGGCTGCATCTTTTTCAATATACTTACGGTATTCATCAAGCGTGGTAGCGCCGATGCATTGCAGCTCACCGCGGGCAAGAGATGGTTTCAAAATGTTAGAAGCGTCAATGGCTCCTTCTGCTCCACCTGCACCAATTAACGTATGCAGTTCATCAATAAATAAAATAATGTTGCCTGCTTGGCGAATCTCATCCATCACTTTCTTTAAGCGGTCTTCAAATTCACCCCGGTATTTTGTTCCCGCTACAACGGTACCCATATCTAGTGTCATAACCCGCTTATTACGGAGTGTTTCTGGTACTTCATTATTAATAATTTGCTGAGCAAGCCCCTCAGCAATTGCCGTTTTACCAACACCGGGTTCACCAATCAACACCGGGTTGTTTTTCGTTCTTCTGCTTAGCACTTCAATCACACGCTGTATTTCCTTACCGCGGCCAATGACAGGGTCCAGACTGCCATCTCTGGCAATCACTGTTAAATCTCGCGCTAGGCCATCGAGCGTAGGTGTATTTGCGTTCGATGTTGAGCCGCCTTGATGACCGTTTGATTCATTGTTGCCAAGCAGCTGAAGTACTTGCTGACGAGCTTTGTTTAAGCTGACACCTAAATTGCTAAGAACACGAGCAGCCACGCCTTCTCCTTCACGGATTAAACCAAGCAGAATGTGTTCTGTACCGACATAGGAGTGACCTAGCTTTCTAGCTTCGTCCATTGATAGCTCTGTTACCTTTTTTGCGCGGGGAGTATAATGGACAGTTTGGGAATTTCCTTCTCCTCGGCCGATCAAGTTCTCAACTTCTTCCTGGATCTTTTCCGAACTAAGCCCAAGGCCATAAAGAGCTTTTGCCGCGATGCCTTCTCCTTCACGCACTAACCCTAACAAAATATGTTCTGTGCCAATATTGCTATGTCCTAGACGAAGTGCTTCCTCTTGTGCAAGCGCCAATACCTTCTGTGCTCTTTCCGTAAAACGACCAAACATCATATCCATTCCTCTCCTTTACCTCAACAATTTTCTTCCAATTTTAACCGCTCTCTAATTAAAGCAGCCCGCCGAATATCCCGTTCTTCCGGACGGAGCGGCCCTCCGGCATATTGCTGTAAAAAGCCCGGCTGGGTCAAAATCATCAATTCATTTAAAATACTTTTGGAAACATTGCTAATATAACCAATATCAATTCCTAACCTCACATCAGATAAACACTGAGCTGCTTCTTTTGTTTCAATAATTCGGCTGTTTGTTAATACACCATAAGAGCGGAATACTTTATCCTCTAGATGGATGGAAGACGTGTTGGCTAAAGCTTCTCTAGCTGACTTTTCGTGAGCAATAATTTGATGGACTATACTCACCAAGTCTTCCACTATATCCGCTTCTGACTTACCAAGTGTTAACTGGTTGGAAATTTGAAAAATGTTTCCCAAAACTTCACTGCCTTCACCGTAAATACCCCTAACTACAAAACCAAGCTGGCTGATTGCGGGGATAATACGATTGATTTGCTGAGTTAACATTAACCCCGGCAAATGGATCATGACTGATGCCCGTAAGCCAGTTCCTACGTTTGTCGGACAGCTCGTTAAATAACCTCTCTGTTCGTCAAAAGCATATTTGACTTTTGCTTCAATGGCATCGTCAATAGCATTAGTTTTCTCTAATGTTTCTTTCAGCTGCAAGCCCGGAGAGAGACACTGAATACGAATATGATCCTCTTCATTTATCATGATGCTGATATCTTCTGTTTCTGAGAGAAGAACTGCTCCGTATGCGGAAGCATCGGCCAGGTAGGGGCTAATTAGATGCTTTTCAACAAGCACCCGCTTTTGCAATTGAGACAAACTTTCCATCGTGAGCAGCTCAAGTGCATATTCTCTCTGTGCCCCTTCACTGATTTTCTTTGTCATCTCTTCCGCTTCATCGGATTTTAAGAACGAAGGAAATTGATAATCTGCTAAGTTTCTTGCAAGACGAATCCTCGAACTTAAAACAATATCCGAATGAGGTCCTTCATTATTCATCCATGAGCTGACAGCCTGATTAATAAACCTTTCTAGAGACATCACGACTCTCCTCCTTCAAAAATCATTTTTTTTTCGAGAGAGCGGATTTGATCGCGAATATCGGCTGCCAATTCAAATTCTTCCTGGGCAATGGCTTGTTGAAGTTTCGTTTTTAATTCTTCTATTTCTTTTTTCAAGTGCAGAGTACCGCCCATTCTTTCCGGTATTTTTCCTCTGTGTATGTTATTGCCATTTTGCAGTCTTTTTAGTATGGGAGTAAGCTGCTCCCGAAATGCTTCATAGCAATGAGCACAGCCAAACTTTCCACTGTTTACAAACTGCTGAAAAGTTGTTTGGCAATTCTCACATTTCAGAGCTTGCTGCTGGGGGTATTGAGCAGGTTTAGTTGAAAATGACGATTCAATATTAAACAAACCGCCAAGCAAATTACCGATGGAAAAATCGGGGTGATGGCTGAACATATACTGCTCCCCTTTTTCCTGCGCACACTTTTCACACAAAAGCAACTCTGTCTTTTCGCCATTTAATGTTTTAGTAAAATGCAGTGTGGCAGGCCTTTCTTTACATTCCTGGCAAATCAAAACGAACCACCCCCTTTTAGTTATTTATATTTCAAAGCCATGAGCATAGAGGTAATCATTCTTGCCCGAAGCTCATCTCTATCAGGAAGGTCGATGTACAAAACTGAACGGTCCATTACACTCATCATAATTTTTGCTTCCCGGCTTGAAATCACTTCTTCTTCCACCAAGCGGTAAATCAAATTTTCAGCAGCTGATTGCGAAACTTTATTCCCCACCAGTGAAACGAGCTGATCGATTAAATCGTACTGGTCATGCACTTTCACTTTTATAATTCGGATATAGCCTCCCCCGCCTCTTTTGCTTTCTACTACGTATCCTCTTTCAATGGTAAAGCGGGTATTGATTACATAATTAATCTGCGAGGGAACACATTGGAATTTTTCAGCTACTTCGTTTCTCTTAATTTCTACAATTTCGCTTCCACTCATTTCGAGAACTTTTTTTAAATAGTCCTCAATAATATCAGATATATTACGCATCAAACCTCCTCCAATTCTGACTTTGACTATATTTGACATAAATTATACATGAAAGCACAAACCATTGGCAATTTTAATGTATGTACTTGATGTTAATTTTTGACGCTTTTCAAGAATTTTAATCCTTTTAAAATATATTTTTATATTCCACCTGTTAAAAGAAGTTAAACCTTAGCAAGAGATGATATCTTATAACTATGCAAAAAAAAACAGAATATTATTTAATAACATGAGGATATTTTTCGTTTTTTGCTAGTTTTAAGGCCTTGAAGAGAAGCTCAATACTTTGACGATTATTTTACATGTCGGAATTTTCATGGTGACTTTGAGAGATTGTTCGACACTTTAAGAGCCTTGTTCGACAACTTGCGGGTTTTGTTCCCCATCTCTCCTTTCAAAGTTTTATCGCCATTTTGAAGCAGTTAATCATGCTCGTCTACTTGTTTATATAACAAAAAAGAACAGCTTCCGCTGTTCTTTATCACTTGCCTGGCAGCGTCCTACTCTCACAGGGGGAAACCCCCAACTACCATCGGCGCTGAAGAGCTTAACTTCCGTGTTCGGGATGGGAACGGGTGTGGCCTCTTCGCTATCGCCGCCAGACTGTATAAAATTGAAAGAGTTGTTCTTTCAAAACTGGATAATATGTTGTATAAGTAACCGGCAATACCGTGCCATTTGGTGTTATTCGTTTGTCCCGTTCAGGCATGTTCAATGCCTGAACGTTTCGTTTAGGATAAGTCCTCGATCGATTAGTATTCGTCAGCTCCACGTGTCGCCACGCTTCCACCCCGAACCTATCTACCTGATCATCTTTCAGGGATCTTACTAGCTTGCGCTAAGGGAAATCTCATCT
>NZ_WEIO01000011.1 GCF_009183655.1 Bacillus aerolatus | reverse complement strand
CTCACCCGTCCGCCGCTAACCTGAACTGGAGCAAGCTCCAGTCAAGTCCGCTCGACTTGCATGTATTAGGCACGCCGCCAGCGTTCGTCCTGAGCCAGGATCAAACTCTCCAAAAAGATGTTTGCATAGCTCATGTTTTAAAAATTAGAATTAACTTACTGGCATGTATTTTGTTCAGTTTTCAAAGATCAATTTTGGAGCGGGTGATGGGAATCGAACCCACGACATCAGCTTGGAAGGCTGAGGTTTTACCATTAAACTACACCCGCATATTATAATATGAATGGTCGGGAAGACAGGATTCGAACCTGCGGCCCCTTGGTCCCAAACCAAGTGCTCTACCAAGCTGAGCTACTTCCCGTTAATAAATGGCGCGCCCGAGAGGAGTCGAACCCCTAACCTTTTGATCCGTAGTCAAACGCTCTATCCAATTGAGCTACGGGCGCAATTTTTGATGCGGCCGAGAGGACTTGAACCTCCACGGGGTTGCCCCCACTAGGCCCTCAACCTAGCGCGTCTGCCATTCCGCCACGACCGCATATATTTTGCAACAGAGTTAAATTGTAACATATTCGAACGAGCAAATCAAGTGGTTTCTTTAAAAAACATTTAACTTGATTCGAATCAAACCTTAAAACCTTTTTATATAACAAGCATATAGTTGGTTAATCAAACATTAAACTTTCAAGTTTAATGTTATGTAAGTTAAATTGCTTTGCTCTCGTTCAACGTCACTAGACATATATTAAAGCAATACATAAAATTCGTCAACTGTTTTTTTAAAACAAAATAAAATTTCTCATTAGGATATTAAAGAGATAAATATTATTTTTGCTTTCGAAACAAAAATACAGCCTACAACTTGCAGACTGTCGGTTATAAACCTTATCTAAAGTTTTCTTCAATAAATTGCTGTTCTTGTTCTTCTGTCATAAGACCAGCTGCAGCAACAATAGTCCCACTTTGAACATTCCATAAAGCATTATGATCTTTATCAACTCTGCTAAAGTTTCCTGATTCCCATTTATTAAGAATCTCAATGAAAAACTTCTCCGATTTAAAATCATTAGCTAGAACATGACCTTTCACTTTTTTAACATTGTCTGGAGTCATTTCAATTGCTCCCCATTTTTCATGAGCAAGAATCTTTTGATGTGTCATCTTATGCATAACTTCTGTGACTTGTGGTTCGTTTCCATCAATAAGATTCGGAATCTTGGTTCTTGCATCACCATTGACTTCGAGTTGTTTTTCATCAAATGCTATATATTTGTTTTCGTACTTCTTAAGTTCTTCTGCCTTTTCTGCTTGTGCATGATCGCTTACCATGATTACTACATAGGAAACGACTATAACAGCAATAGCAACGACACCGACCAAACTTGCCATGAGAACAACCTTTTTAACGTTCATTTCCCCCTCCTATTTGATTACTGTTTATTCCGTTCATATATTCATTGTTCTTTCCTTGATCTAAAGTTTTTTTCAATAAAGATCAATATTTGCGGGAGTCATTTCTACTGCACCCCATTTCTCTTCAGAAACAACTTTTTGATGATTCATCAATTGTTTAAAATATAAAATGGATAGGCCTCTAATCAAGCCCTAGTTTGTCCTATAGAAACTCTGAATAACTTCTAATTGTTATATATTAACACGGATTCCATTTATATTACAGGGCTATTCTGGAGATAACCAGAACTATTCAGCAATCAAGATTTAACTCTTTCTTTTGAGGAGAACACAAAAAAGACAGCCTACATAGCGTAGACTGCCTGATATGAGTGTATTCAATGCGGATGAAGGGAGTCGAACCCCCACGTCCTTGCGGACACTAGAGCCTGATTCTAGCGCGTCTGCCAGTTCCGCCACACCCGCAAATAGTGAGCCATGAAGGACTCGAACCTTCGACCCTCTGATTAAAAGTCAGATGCTCTACCAACTGAGCTAATGGCTCTAAATGGCTGGGCTAGCTGGATTCGAACCAGCGCATGACGGAGTCAAAGTCCGTTGCCTTACCGCTTGGCTATAGCCCATTGTTTATTCATTTAGTAAAAAAATGACCCGTACGGGATTCGAACCCGTGTTACCGCCGTGAAAGGGCGGTGTCTTAACCGCTTGACCAACGGGCCGCAACAAGAAATTTTATATGGCGGAGAAGGAGGGATTTGAACCCTCGCGCCGCTTACGCGACCTACACCCTTAGCAGGGGCGCCTCTTCAGCCTCTTGAGTACTTCCCCATAAAAATATGGCTCCGCAGGCAAGATTCGAACTTGCGACCGATCGGTTAACAGCCGATTGCTCTACCACTGAGCTACTGCGGAATAACAAAATCATTTTATCGACAATTTGTATTATATTAAAGTGCGGAACACGAGTCAACAACTTTGTTATAAAAAAATTAAAAAGCTGCTATTTTCCTGCAAGCTTGCTAAATTAAATTATCAATTACCCAATGGAATGTCAAATTTATTTTCATTCCATCAGTCTCTCTTCCACAAATGTAATCGATCCTTTACATTTCCCGCACACATAGCGGGCTGTATCCATTTTTCGTTTACGCGTGTAAGTAAGCCGGCAGTCATTGCATTTATACAGCAGTAATCGCGTCGATCGTTTAACTGTTGTGTTCTTAATCGGCCTGCAATATCTAGGGGCTTCCACCGCTTGAAGTAATTCCTTAAAATCCCGATCACGGTGTTTGTACCCTTTTCCCTGTAAATGCAAATGATAATGACACAGCTCGTGTTTAATAATACCTTCAAGCTCTTCCTGCCCGTAAACTTCATAATACTTTTTATTAACCTCAATGTTATGTGATTGCAGCATATAACGGCCGCCAGTTGTTTTTAAACGTGAGTTAAACTTTGCTTGATGCAGAAATGGACGGCTGAACAGTTTCATGGATATTGTCTCTGTAAGCAATTGTAGTTCTTCGTTTTTCATGAGCCAGCCGCCCCTTTTCTTTTTCGTTATTCTCCCGGAGAAATCATTGTCAAAGATACTCTCCCTTTCTTCACATCTACTCCTTCGATCCAGACGGTTACAATGTCACCAACGGCTGTGACGTCAAGCGGATGTTTGACAAACCCTTTTTTCATTTTTGAGATATGAACAAGTCCGTCTTCCTTTACGCCGATATCGACAAATGCGCCGAAGTCAACAACATTTCTGACAGTTCCTTGCATCTCCATTCCAGGCTTTACATCCTCCAGCCTCATGACTCCCGTCTTCAGCAGAGGGGCCGGCAACTCATCACGTGGATCGCGCCCAGGTCTTTGCAGGGCATCCGTTATATCCTTCATCGTAAGTATCCCCAAGCCTGTCTTTTCTGCCGCTTGTTCCACAGCGAGCTTGCCAAGCGCTTCCGTCAGTTTCGCTGTACTTGTATCACTTGTTGTAAATCCTATGCTTTGAAGCAGTTCTTTTACTTCTGGATAGTTTTCGGGATGGATTGATGTTTTGTCCAGCGGCTCTTTCCCGTCCATGATTCTTAAAAAACCTATACATTGTTCAAACGTTTTCAAACCGAGACGGGGAACTTTTTTTACTTGTGAACGGTTGGTAAATTTGCCGTTCTCTTCTCTGAATTTCACAATATTGTTAGCCACCGTTTTATTTAAGCCAGCAACATATTGCAAAAGCGAAGCGGACGCGGTATTTAAATTAACGCCGACTTGGTTGACAGCTGTTTCAACAACGAAAGATAACGACTCGTTCAGCTTTTTTTGGGACACATCGTGTTGATACTGCCCTACCCCCACTGATTTAGGATCAATTTTTACCAACTCAGCAAGCGGATCCTGCAGCCTTCTCGCTATAGATACAGCACTTCTCTCTTCGACTTGCAGATCAGGAAATTCTTCCCGCGCCGTTTCAGAAGCGGAATATACACTAGCCCCTGCTTCATTCACGATGACGTATGCAGTCTGTTGTTGATTTTTCTTGATGATATCCGCTATAAACTGTTCTGTCTCCCTTGAAGCTGTTCCATTGCCGATCGCAATAATTTCCACCTCATATTCCCGCATCACCTGTTGCACGAGCGCTTCCGCTTCATCTCTTTTAGACTTTGGCGGATGGGGGTAAATGACACTGATATAAAGCATTTTGCCCGTTTCATCTACTATAGCCAGCTTGCAGCCTGTCCGGTAAGCCGGGTCAACCCCAAGCACGACTCTCCCTTTCAACGGCGGCTGTAGAAGCAGCTTTCTCAAGTTTTCAGAGAAGATATGGATCGCCTGATCTTCTGCTTTTTCAGTTAATTCATTGCGCACTTCTCTTTCAACAGAAGGTTGTATCAGCCGCTTAAAGGCGTCTTGAAGGGCTTGTTGTACATATACTCCGGATTGAAGGTTATCGTTGACTTTATATTTCTTGCTCATGTAGCGGACAATTTTTTCTGTATCTGTCTGGATGCCCACTTTTAAAATATCTTCTTTCTCTCCCCTGTTTAAAGCTAATACGCGATGGGGAACGATTCGCGCAACAGGTTCCTCATATGAATAATACATTTCGTATATGTTTTTTTCGTCCAACTCTTCTTTTTTAACGGCCGAATGAATTTTGCCGTTTCTAAGCGTTTCATCGCGTATCCATTGACGAATCGATGCTTCATCTGCCGCATGCTCAGCGATAATGTGCAAGGCCCCTTCAATGGCTTCTTCTGCTGAAGCAATGCCTTTTTCATCTGATATGTACGTTTCAGCTTTTGCTGCTACAGAGGAGGATGGCATGGCAAGGAGCCATTCAGCAAATGACATTAATCCTTTTTCCTTGGCAATGGCCGCTTTTGTCCGCCGCTTTTGCTTGAAAGGGCGGTATAAGTCTTCCACCGTCTGGATTTTCTCTGCACCTAGAATAGCTGCTTTCAACTCTTTAGTCAGCTTGTCCTGCTCTTCAATCAAGCGAATAACCTCTTCTTTGCGCCCGGACAAATTTTGTAAATAAGTCCAGCGGTTGATGAGTGATTGAATTTGCACTTCATCTAGTGCACCGGTCATTTCCTTTCGATAACGGGCGATAAAAGGCACAGTGTTTCCTTCTTCAATTAACCCGATTACCGCCCGGGCTTTTTTAAGTTCCAGCTTTTCGTCTTGGGCCGCTTTTTTGATTAAGCTTTCTCTGTCAAAAACGGATTCAACAGGCATGGTGTCCCCTCCTTTTGTCTATACTTTATTTTAACACAAGAAAAAAGCCTGCATTTGTTAAAGCAGACTTCCGATAATAAAAGTAGAGTCATCGTTAGATCGCAGTGTTTGCTCTTCAAGAATAGAGGCAATTTGTTGAATAGAACGATTTTTCATCATCGCTTTCACGTTAAGAATATTAATTCCATCTGAATGCAAGAGGAACTTGCAGTTTTCCTCATAACTAAACCGCTGTGTCCGGTACTTTTGTGGACGGCCTGATAAATAACCGGTGACCGGCAGCGGATATGTCAGTTTCCCTTCGTCTGAATACAAGTAAAAACGAATATTGCCGACGCAGCTATATTCAAATTCCCGCTTATCAAAGTAAATTTTTAAAATAGCAACAGCTGCTCCTCTTTTTTGATAAAGAACATTATTGCTTAAGCGCATTAAAAGATCCACCGGTTCGTGGTGATTCTCTTCTACAGTTTTCGTTACTGCATAAGAAGAATGGAAAGCAAACTCACCACTGCCGAGTCCATCTGCCAGTACGCAGATTAAATAATCATCCGTCTCGTGAATGTAATAGCTGTCTCCGCAAAACGGCTTGCCATCTTTAGCTGCTTTATCAGCGCAAATCTCCAGCTGTTCACTCTGAAGATAAACCATTACGTTAGACGCTCCGTTGTTAATGATTCTGCATCGATCGCTTCTTTCAGCTTTTTAATGGCTCTTCTTTGCAAACGGGATACGTGCATTTGTGAAATATTTAATTTATCACCGGCATCTTTTTGGCTCATGTTTTCTAAATACGTATATTGGATAATTTGCCGTTCACGGTCAGATAACACATGAAGCACTTTTTCAAGTACAAGCCGCTGATCTACTTTTTCATATCCTTGTTCCTTGTTTCCGACAATGTCAAGAAGCGTCACTGTACTTCCGTCAGAATCGGCTTCAATAGAATGATCAACCGATAAAGCTTGATAACTTTTGCCCATTTCCATCGCCTCTAAAACTTCTTCTTCGGAAATTTCTAAATAGCGGGCAATTTCATCTACTTTTGGCGATCGCTGCAGGCTTGACGTCAGCTCTTCCACGGTAGACTTTATTTTCGGGCCAAGTTCTTTAATACGTCTCGGGACGTGAACACTCCACGTTTTATCTCGTAAAAATCTTTTTATTTCACCGACAATTGTCGGGATAGCAAATGCTTCAAAGCTCTTTCCATAGGAATCGTCATATCTTCTAATCGCTCCAAGAAGGCCCATCATTCCGACCTGAACGATATCTTCATGATAAGATTTGCCTTTTGAATATTTACGGGCAATCGATTCGACTAATCCTCGATAATGTTTCACAAGCTTTTCTTGAGCTTCTTGGTCGTTCTTTGTTTGATATGCTTTGATCCACTCAACAGCCTGCTGCTTTGCCTCATGATTAGGTTGAGATGGTTTCTGCATCCCTCTCCACCTGCTCTCCTTCAAGGTACTTCGTCATAAACAAAGTAACCCCTTCGTTTTGATGAACTTTCACCTCATCCATTAATGTTTCAATGAGAAACAAACCTAAGCCTCCTTCACGCAGAAACTCAATAGAGCTTTCTTTATACGGACCTAACGCTTTTTTCGTTTCGCGGAAATTAAAGCTTTTCCCATTATCGGAAACCATGACTTCCAATTGTTTATTGTACAGAGCAAAGCCAACTACCACTTCGCCTTTCTCATCGCCACTGTAAGCGTGTTGGATCGCATTAGTGATTGCTTCGCTCGTAGCTATTTTCAAATCTTCAATCGCATCATATGTGAAACCCATTCTACTCGCAACTCCTGATAGCGTCAGTCGGATGACGCCCACGAATTCCGGCTTGGCTGGGATTTTCATCTCGATGTAATCAAACGCTTCCATCATCAAACGCCACCTTCTACTTCGGAATTAATATTCATAATGTCTGCAAGACCGGTGATATCAAACAACCTTCTTAATCGTTCAGATAAACCCGTCAACTGAAGAGTGCCTTCATTCGCATTTAAACTTTTGAAAAGCCCGACAAATACTCCTAAACCTGTGCTGTCCATATAGGATACTTCAGATAAGTCAATTACTATTTTTGTATTTTTCTTTTCGGCGTACGGGAAAATAGTCTCGCGAAGTTTCGGCGCTGTATATGCATCAATTTCCCCAACGATTTTTACTTTTGTATATTGTTCCATTTCTTTCACGTCAATTGTAATATTCATTAGACCCACCTCTTCTTTATTACTCCAATGTTTTTAAAGTATACCCGGATCGAAAAGAAATTAAACACTTGATCATTTTATTCTTTTTAAAATGATCAAGGTAAAATCATCACGAAGCTGGAAATCTTGCAAATACTCAAGTTCTTTATATACTTTATTGGCAATCTCCTGGGCTTCCAAATGAATGTACTTCTCGATATACCCTATTAACGTATCTACTTCAATGAAACCTTCTTCTGTTCTGCATTCCGTTACACCGTCAGACATTAGCAGGATCACATCTCCCACGTCCACTCTTTTCTCGAACTGGCGGTATTTCGTTTTCTTATCCACTCCGAGAAGCAAGCCTTTCGCATACAGCTCCTCAAACTCTTTCGTTTCATGATTGTAAAAGAAACCTGGTTCGTGGCCCGCAGAAGAGTAATAGAATGTATGATTGATTGTATTGTACATACCATAGAACATCGTAATGAACATTGTCGGGTCTACGTTCTGCTCCACTACTCTGTTTAGACTTTCAAGTACTTGGTACGGCTCATGACGGCCTTCCGGAAGGCTGTCCATCGAGTATTTGATCATGGACATGCACAAAGCTGCCGGAATTCCTTTTCCTATTATATCGGCAATAGCGACACTGACCGCCCCTTGTTCATCTTGGACAAAGTGATAATAATCACCGCTCATTTGTCTCGCCGGCACACTAATTGCTCCTATATCGAGACAATCAACGTCCGGGATCTGCGTGCCAAGGAGCGTTTGCTGCATATTAGCTGCTACTTCTATTTCACTTTTCAATTCCTGCTGAATTGTGCGCAAACTCTGATGTTCGCGATAAGCAAGCCCATATCCCATCATCACTTCCAGCAGAATATCGAACGAAGGCATGACTGAATCAGAACGTTCAGCTTCTAGTTCCATTAAAGCTGTTTTGTGAATGCTAATAATCTCTTCGGGAGAAATTTTATATTCAATGGATTTTCTGCTGAATTTCTGACTGAGATATAACGCTTGTTCATTCTGGTCTTCCATATAGCTTTCAAGAATTTCTTTATATTTTTCGTGCATTACGTCCCTAAACCCCATACTTAATCCTCCTTATCGGAGCCACTTGATTGCTTTAATAAGCGTACCTTCGCCGGGATTCGATTCGATAGTAAACTCATCCACGAGACGTTTTACGCCAGGCAAGCCGGCTCCAAGTCCTCCTGAGGTGGAGAAACCATCTTCCATTACTTTGCGGAGATCATTAATGCCGGGACCCTGATCTTCCGAAATGATGATTAACCCGGTTTTTCCGACAGCCTCTGTTTTTTCTATGCAAACTTGTCCCTGACCGGCGTAAAGATAAATATTACGCGCCAGTTCACTAATTGCTGTTGTAATCCGGGCCTGGTCAACCGTACCAAAACCAAGGTCTTTGGCTACATTCCTGCCAAGCTGCCTTGCCGCTACGATATCCCATTCATTTATAATCTTGACACAAGAATCCATAGATTAGTCCTCCAGTTCCCGTTGAAGTTTCTCCAAACCTTTTTCTAAGTCAAGAGCTGTCAAGACATCTTCGAGACGTATACCTAATTCGATCAAGGTAATAGCAACGGCTGGCTGAATTCCTGTGATAACCACTTTCGCTCCCATAAGCTTTGACATGCTGATCACGTCCCCCAGCACTTTAGCAATGAAAGAATCTATAAAATCAATGGAAGTAAAATCAATTACAACCCCTCGCGCACTCGTTTCGTGAATTTTATGCAGCAAGTCTTCTTGAAATTGCAGGGCAGTCTGATCGTCCAATTCCCATTGAATTGAAACCAGCAGACAATCATGAAGTTTTAAAATCGGTATCCTCATTACTCTCCCTCCACTTCGATGATTTTTCTTTCTGTCATTTCAAGGGCTTCTTCAATCCCCTTTTTCAGCGTGCTCGTTGTAATGACTTGATTGAGATCAATGCCTAACGTGACGATCGTCTGTGCGATTTCCGGACGGATGCCCACAATCATACACTTTGCGCCGACAAGCCGCACGGCATCTGCTGCCTGAATAATATGGTGGGCTACCATGGTATCTACGACCGGAACGCCCGTGATATCAATTAAAACAACTTCCGAGCGGTGGCTGACAACGCCCTCAAGCAAGTTTTCCATAATCAACTTCGCTCTTTCTGTATCAATTGTTCCTACAAGGGGCATCACTGAAATTTTATCAAAGACTGGAATAAGCGGAGCCGATAATTCCTGCAAAGCAATCTTTTGCAAGGAAACCGTACGTTCCCATGTGTTAGCGTAAGAATCAATAATCGTGTTGTATAACGGAAACATCCATCGTTCAAATTCAACAGAAAACTCGATAAAGTTGTGCTGGGCGACTACTTCTTTTTCCTGCATGCCTTCTGTCACAATCTGACCGAATGTGCGCAGACCAAGTGTCACTACGGTCAGCGGCCATCCTAATCTGACAATTTTCTCGGCAAAGCCAGTTAATTTTGACTGAAACTCCTGCTCCGTCTCAGTAAAATTGGAAATGAGCAATTCAATGAATTCGCTGCTCGTTTTTTTAAACATTTGTGCAGACATCGTATAAACAGCGCGCTCATCCGCGTCTTGTTTCATCTGGCCGATCCACTCATTTAATATTTCACTTTTATGGGTTTGCACATAGTTAAAAATTAGTTTACGCATCAAGACAACTCCAATTCTTCTTTTTCGATGACTACGCATCCACTCTATGCAGGCAATGAAATGATTGCCGCTCGCTTATTGTTTCCATATCAATTTTATCAATTTCGACACTAAAAATGAACTGATTATCATTTCCATCTTTTCATGCCTGTTAACTTTTTATACTCATTATTAAACATTATAATGTTTATTTCATGAATTAAAAAGCAAGAGCCTATATCTCAAGTAAAATGTTGCAAAAAAAATAAGACGCCCAGCTAGAGAAACTAGCGAGCGTCTGTTTAAAACTGAATAAGACCTAAGCTGATTTGCAAGGCTTCGTCCACTTTTTCCATCATTTCCTCATCAAGTTGAGTGATTTTATCCGTTAAACGCTGTTTGTCGATTGTCCGGATTTGTTCAAGTAAAATAACAGAATCACGTTCAAAGCCATAACGCTTTGCATCAATTTCAACATGGGTAGGCAACTTAGCTTTTTGAATTTGCGCTGTAATAGCGGCAACAATAATAGTGGGACTAAACCGATTCCCTATGTCATTTTGGACTACTAGCACAGGCCGCACGCCGCCTTGCTCCGAGCCAACAACAGGGGACAGGTCTGCAAAATATACGTCACCACGCTTAACTATCACACGGATTATCCTCCACTTACTAAACGTTCCACAGTATTGCCAGCCTCATACTCGGCCTGCACGGCTTCCGAGGCAATAGCTAAGTTAATCTTAGCCATTTCCATGTACCCGCGTCGCATCGATTCTCTGATCTGACGTTTTTTTCTTTCACGAAGATACATTTTGGTTGCTCTGTAGATGAATTCACTGCGGTTAACCTTCTCAAGTTCAGCATACCCGTCTAATTCTTTGACGAATTGTTGAGGTAAACGAATTAATACTTCTGTTGTTGCGCTTGATTCAGACACGAACTACACCTCCACCAATCACTACACCCGTCTCGTTAACTGTCACTTATATCATAACACCTTTTCCTTTGCGTGGGAAGGCGAAAGCAGAATTCTTGCCTGTCATCTCAAAAGAATTTTTTGAAAAAGCGCAAATATACTAAAAACTTGATAGAAAATGCCGATAAAGGTAAATTTCAGCCTATTAATTGACAAGCGGATTCACAATCTCGGTAATTTCTCCATTTTGTTTGTAAATTCTCGGCACACGTGCCGTAATAATACAAGGCACTTCATAATTAATTGTTTCCATCTTTTCAGCGATAGTATCCATGGTAATTTCTTCATCTTTCTGTTTGCCAATTAATGTTACTGTTGTGCCGATCGGCATTTCTTCCGGAAGACGAATCATGCATTGATCCATGCAAACTCTGCCCACGATTGGCACTCTCTTGCCGCCAGCCAGCACAACTTGCCCCTGAAGCTTGCGCAGCCAGCCATCAGCGTATCCGATCGGCAGCGTGGCGATCCACTCCTCTTTTTGGGCTTCGTAGGTGGCTCCGTAGCTGACTTTCTCCCCTTTGTTCAATTTCTTCACGTGAACGATTTTCGTGTGAAGAGAAAAAGCTTGTTTTAAAGGAAAGGGAAGCTCCTTTTTCATTTCATCAGATGGCGAAAGCCCGTACATGGAAATGCCGAGACGCACGGCGTTAAAATAGGCTTTTTCAAAGCGCAGCGAGGCTGCACTGTTCGCACAATGAATATAAGGCGGTTTCACTTCAAGAGCACCTATCATTTCTTTAAATACAGAGTACTGCTCTTCAAAATAATCGGTATTCAACTCATCTGCCGTGGCAAAGTGCGTGAATACCCCTTCTAAAAACAGCTTCGGCGATTCTTTTATAAACGCGGCTAGGGCGTTTAGTTCTTCCACTGTTTTCACTCCGAGTCTCCCCATGCCTGTATCACATTTAATATGCACATGAAGTACTTGATCCTCTGTCAGCTGTTTCTCCGCCTCTTTCAGCCACTCTAAATGAAAGACAGCTAACGAGATTTGCTGCTCTGCCGCTATTTGTGCTGCATGAGGACTGCTCGCTCCGAGCACAAGCAGCGGCACATGCAAGCCGGCTTTTTTCACTGACAGCGCTTCATCAAAAAAAGCAACAGCCAGGCCTTGCGCGCCCGCTTCAACAGCTGTTTTTGCTACTTGTATATCTCCATGGCCATATGCATTAGCTTTTACTACAGCGAATAACTTTTCGCCGGCAGGAAGCAATTTTAATGTTTCTTTGACATTGTAAGTAATATGATCGAGATTAACTTCTGCCCATGTATCGCGATAAAATTTCGTTTCTGCTTTCAATGTACGTCCCTTCTTTCTTGTTTGTATGCAGCTTTACGAATCAGGTTTCTTGCCAACCTTATTTTTAAACATAAAGCATGCCATGTCAACAAAGAAAAAAGGAACGTTAGATTCCCGTTCCTGTCATGCACGAAGCCCGTAATTAAGTTTGATAAAAACCGTCCTGGTTCCTTTTACTTTTCCATTTTCACTTGCATTGATTGCGCGACTTCAATCATCTCTTCTTTGCTTAAATCTTTAGAAGCAATCATATAATCGACTCCTTTATAAGACCAGGAAAGCGATTGATCGGTTACTGCCCCAAAAGCAAAGCCAAGATCAGCCATTTCACCACTCATACTAGCCGTTTCAACAGAAGCAGCCGGTAATACTTCCGCTTTTTCCTGGACAACAGTGAACGACTTGTTTCCTCCATAAGTGAGTACGACTCGTTTACCACCCGCTGTTAACATTTCATTTTCTTCAAGAAGCTGACTTCCGGCAGCTTTTGCATCCGGATAAAGAACAGCAAATTCTTTTTCTTTTGTCTGAGCAAGAACCGGCATTTCCAGCTGTGCCCCTGTCATATTCTTTTTTACATCGAAAGAAGATTTCTCAAAGCTCGCTCCAAAGTCCACTTTCGTAAAGTTCACCGTCAACACTGGTTTGCGGTCCGGGTCCATCACTTTCACTGAGACAGGCGCCAAGTCACGCTTGTTAAAGGTAACTTCCTGCAGCGGCAGCATATGGCTGTTCGGATATCTTGTTTTTGTCTCAAACACATAATGTTTATCCGTTTCTTTAAACGCTGCTTCCTTGTCACTTTGAATATCTTTTACAAGCGATTCAAATAAATAGGCCTGGCTGCTGTTTTTCGGCCACTCACTTTGGAACTTAAAACTTTTGTTCAAAGACGGGGTCAAAACATAAACGCCTGATTCATTCTTCAAAATCATTTGGCTTTGATCCTTCTTCGCCGTTGACAACTGTACCCGGTAAAAGCTGTTTTCCTTGTTCCAAATCTCTACATGGTACGCCTGTTTCTCCTCCCCTGTTTGCAGCGTCATTTGAGCTGTCGCTTTATACCCTTTCACCTCTTCTGCTTTCTTGCTTAAATCCTTTTCTACATCTTCCTTAGACTTTGCCCCACAGGCAGAAAGAATAAATAAAGCAACCAGGCATACAAGCCAGACTAGCCTTCTTTTTTTCATTCCATCACAACCCCTTTCGCATTAGAAATATATGAGACAACCTTTTAAAATATGATTGTCCCAAAGGGGCAGTTCCGCTTTATTTATTTTCAATGATGACTTGAGCAGCCGCATAGTCCTTGCTGTGAGTAATAGACAAGTGCACACCCAGCGAGAAAGGAGCTTGAATATAAGGCTTTCCATTTTCATCTGCTGCCGTTTCAATATCCTGAAAAGAAACTTTCTCTCCAATCCCACTTCCAAGCGCTTTTGCAAAAGCTTCTTTGGCAGCGAAACGGCCGGCAGCGTATTCGATTTGACGCCTGCCGCTTCTGCTTATGAAAACAAGCTGCTCTTTTTCTGTTAAAATGCGCTGAATAAACTTTGGCTGTCTTTCTACCAACTTTTGAATTCTATCGATTTCTACAATGTCCATTCCAATGCCTTGAATCATTTGTTCACCTGTTCTTCCTTTCTTATTCCATACCACAAATATATTTTTTCTGCGTCAGCGGCCGAGGCATCTGACATCTTTGTTTTTTTGCCGGTGATCCCACTCCTAATAACCGAATGAATGGATGCTAGATCCTTTTGGTTCTGCCGCCATGTTTGAATTAGTTCAAGCGATTGAATGCGGCTTTTCTGCATAAACACCGTTTGAAGGGAAAGGATTCTTGACCGAATAGCGAGCTGCCCGCCTTGAATGTTCCAGCCGGCTGCTTTGTAACAAGCGTACCCATAAAGAGCAACAGGCAGAAAAGCAGTGAGAGCCCCTAAACCAAATGGCCAGAATATCCAGACAGCTGCAGCTATCGGAATAGCTGCGTATAAACAAGACCTTACCATATATCTGCCTGCTGCTCTTTTTGGAGCCGGCTTTAGCTCGATGACGAAACAGTAATCCGGAAAAAGCTCTGTCAGCATGTTCAGTGCTTTTTCTTTTTTCACCATCGGCATAACGATGACACTCGCCCCCCCTTTTTCTCCCGCCGTCCCTCCTGCACTTTCAAGATGAACGGAACAGTACCCTAGAAGCTGCCTGAACGGATTTTCCACTATAGTGATGCCTTGTATGCGATCGAGTGGGATTGTCAGCTGCTGTTTTTCAAGTAATCCTTTTTGAATGATTAAATCTTCCTCACCTTTTCGCAAAGTGAAGTTAGCATATTTAAGTAAAGTCAGCCCGATCGAAGCAATCCACGCAATCAGCAGGCCAAGGAAAAGAGTGATCGCGACAAAAACAACTCCTAACTCAATAAAATGGGAGGCTTCTTTGAAGGCCTTCTTATATGGAATGACATCTTGAAACTGAACAAAAAAAGCAAAAACAGCTGAAATCACAACGCCTATCCCCCCGAGGTCGCGGCAAGCAGCAGCAAGTCTGAGAACTTCGCTTTATAAAAAATGTGGGGCTTACTATCATTTTCTATTTCCTCTAAAATGCCTTCTTCAGCGTCCGTTTTTCTTTTTCTTCGCTTTTCCCGGCTGATTAATTCTTGAAGGGTTTGTGCCTCTGTTTTTGTAATGGCCGTCAGTTCGGCTTCCGATTTTAAATCATCGCTCGATCCGGCCGTTTCCACTTTTATTTTCACAAGACCGAATGCCCGCTGCAATAAACCTTCTGACACATCCAGACTTTGAATCCGCTCGATTGGGATATAGCGCTTCTTTTTTACGAAAAGGCCATGTTCAATTCTAAGTTCCTCTTCTTCTACCCTATAAGTGAAGCGCAGCCATTTCACAATACCGGAAATAAGAATAAATACTATCGCCGCGCCCATGCCTAGTATCGGTAGGTAATCCCAAAAACTCGATTTTTGCCCATCATTTATAAAAAACAGAAAAACAATTGGAATGATGAGTTCTTTCAGTTCCTTAAAAAAGTTTAACAAAGCAGCAACAGGATGAAGCCTTTTTGGATTAGACATCCTCTTCCGCCACCCTTGCAAGAGCAGAGATCACTCTTCTCATTTCTTCTGCTTCTTCCATTTCAACAGCTGGTATTTCATGTACAGTGGCAGCCGTTGAAACTTTGATTACACTCAGTCCGTACTTGCGCAAAAGAGGTCCTTGCTCCGTATCCACGTGCTGTACACGGATCATGGGGATAAGTGTGCGGCGGATGACAAACACACCTCGCTGCAATTCAATTTCTTGCTCTCTCACTTCGTATTTCCATCTTTTCCAACGCATATTCGGCAAAGCTACTACGAAGATTATTATTTCCAAAATTCCAGCCGCAGCAAGCACAGCGATGATCCAAAGCGGCCATTCCTGCATGTAAATAAGCACGCCGGCACCAGCAATGAACAGCCACAATATAGCTGTACTGATCACTCCTGATATTCTCCACACCTTTAATGCTTTTTCAGAAATTCTTTTTTCAGGTTCTTTCATCTAATGTTCACAGCCTTTATGATCATTTTTCCTTTTATAACGTTTTGGCATAGAATAAAGTTTCACACATATCCAAATTCAGAAAAAGGGGCTGTCCAAAAGTCAGTTATTCACTAACTTGTGGGACAGCCCCTTTTCATTAATTATTGAGAAGTATATTTTCTTCTTGGATTGCTTTTGCGGTCTCTGTTGTAAGAGCGGTTGCCACCGGATGAACGACTGCCTTGACGGCTGCCGTATGGCTTTTTGGAATTTGAGTTTTTCGAGCGGAACTTGTCTTTCTTTTGCGGAAGAGAAGATTCACTCGTAATATGAATCGGTGTGCGATCCGGTTCTTTCGTAATTAACTTTAGTGCGGCGGCTACAAGCTGTTCTGCATCGTGTTGATCAAGCAAGCCTTTCGCAAGAGCCTTATATTGAGAAAGATCGTTTTTCGCGACCGATTCTTCCAGTTCGTTTACTGCTGCCTGCTGCTGGCCGACTAAAGCATCATCCCAAGTCGGAGTGCTCATTAGCGACATTTTCTTTTTCGTTGTTCTTTCTACTTCCTTCAAATAACTCATTTCTCTCGGTTCAACAAACGTGATGGCAACGCCTTCTTTGCCGGCACGGCCTGTACGGCCAATACGGTGAACATAACTTTCCGGGTCTTGCGGAATATCGTAGTTGTACACGTGTGTAACCCCAGAAATATCAAGTCCGCGAGCAGCTACGTCTGTCGCAACGAGAACATCAATTTTTCCTTCTTTAAAGCGTTTCAGTACAGTTAGGCGCTTCGCCTGCGTTAAGTCGCCGTGGATGCCTTCTGCTTGATAGCCGCGCAAGCTTAATGCGTTGGCTAGTTCATCTACACGTCTTTTCGTCCGGCCGAAAATAATGGCAAGCTCTGGTGAATGAACATCAATCAAGCGGGAAAGTACATCAAATTTGTCACGCTGATGCACTTTTACATAATGCTGCTCAATGTTGGAAACTGTCATTTCTTTCGTCTTCACACGAATAGTCACAGGGTCATTCATAAATCTTTCAGCTATCGCACGAATCTGCTTAGGCATCGTTGCTGAGAACAACAATGTTTGGCGCTCAGTTGGCATGTGGGAAAGAATAGCTTCAATATCTTGAATAAAGCCCATGTTCAGCATTTCATCTGCTTCATCTAATACGAGCGTCTGCAGATTTTCAAGCTTCAATGTTTTCCGGTTGATGTGATCCAAAATCCGTCCTGGTGTACCTACAATAATATGCGGATGCTTTTTCAGCGCGCGGATTTGACGCTGAATGTCCTGTCCGCCGTACACCGCTAAAATACCGACACGTTTGCCGCTGCCGATTTTGTAAAGTTCTTCAGACACCTGGATAGCAAGCTCACGAGTAGGAGCGATAATCAGTCCTTGAATAGCGTGATTTTGCGTATCAATCTTTTCAATCATCGGAATGCCAAAAGCGGTTGTTTTTCCTGTACCTGTCTGTGCCTGTCCGATAATGTCCTTACCTTCAAGGCCTGTAGGAATCGTCTGCGCTTGAATTGGTGTCGCCTCTTCAAATCCCATTTTATCAATAGCTTTTAAAGTAGCTTCACTTAAATTTAAATCTTTAAATTTCGTCAATATTTTCTTCTCCTTCTATTTCAGCTGCCGTATCAAACAAAAAATACTCTTCCTATGAAGAGCAAGAGTTATTGTTATCATACCATTTTTTTTCATTCATATCAATGGATATTTAACTCACTCTACTACTTCCTGTTAAGAATGTAAAGATTTTTTCAAACAGTTCTTCTTTTTCTTCCGCATGACAAATATGGTGTTTCGCATTTCTTGCATAATAAATTTCTTTTTGCTTGGACGGGATATGACGGTAAATATATTCCGCACTTTTTGGCGGCACTATTCCATCAGCCAGCCCTTGAGCGATCAGCGTCGGAATTTGTATTTTAGTAAAAAGCGGATTAATACGAACCACCATTTTCCGAAATTGCCATGTGGCTGATAACGGTGTGAGCAGCAGCTTGTCTTTGTAACGCAGGAATAATTCATTTTCCTTTAGCTGGCCGCTTCTCAAATCTTTTAACATTTCCTTAATATCACTGAACATTTGCCCCGCATTAATATATTTAGCCGCAGCGCTTAATAATATAAGCTTTTTTGCGGGATATTTTTCTGCCAAATAAACGGCAATTAATCCTCCCATTGAAAATCCAATCACATAAACAGTGTCGCATTGTGCAAGCAGCTGTTTCATTTCTTTTTCTGCATGTTCAAGCCACTGGTCATACGTCACACCTTTTAATGACAGTACCTCCCCGTGTCCAGGTAACGTCGGGACGACGATTTTCCACGACGTTTTTTCATGCAAATATTCAACGAGCGGCTCTACTTCATAAGGTGCTCCTGTAAAACCGTGAATGCACAAACAGCCGATCATCTTCATCACCAGTTCCTTTTCTTAACAATTTATCTTATCGTCAGCCAAATGAATAAAGTTACTTATTCTGATTGTCTCTTTTATAAATTACCCAGTTATTATTCATTTTAAAAGACACAAGAAAACACCGGGTGTTTTTTCCCCGGCGTTTCCCAGTTGTCATTTACTTTCAAGCGCTTCAATGACTTCTTCCAATTTTATTCCGCGGGATGCTTTCACAACAATCAACTCACCGCCCATGAGCACTGACTGCAGTTTTTCAATCAGCTCCTGTTTGTCGGTAAAAGCGAAAATACGATCTTCACCGAGCGAGTTTTTCGCTCCCGCAGCGATAAATTGACCAAGCCGGCCAAATGTAAAGAGATAATCTATTATCTCTCCATCCACCGTCTGCCCAACCTGATAATGGAACAATTCCTCATCTAAACCTAATTCAAGCATATCCCCAAGAACTAAGATTTTACGTTCGAATCCCGGCATTTTTTCAGCGAGCTCAATAGCCGCTTTCATAGATGTAGGGCTTGCATTGTAGGCATCGTTAATTAACTTAGTGCCCTTTATGCCTTCTATCCATTCCATGCGCATCTTCGTTAATTCAACAGATGTTAAGCCTGCTTTCATGTCTTCAAACGCTATACCCATTTTGTGAGCCGCAAGCATCGCAGCCATCGCGTTCAGCACATTGTGGCGGCCAAGCACAGGCAGAAAGAATTCAACGTGAGGAGCCGTATTAACTGTAAACTGACTGCCATCTTGAAAAGGCTCGATCGCCAGCGCATACATGTCATTACTTTGATCAAACCCAAATGTTTGTGTCTCAATTTCCGGCTCAGCGAGCGCTTCCTTTAAAAGCGGCTCATCCCCATGATAAATTAACGTGCCGTTTACAGACAAACCACTGATGATTTCAAGCTTTGCTTCAGTGATTGCTTCTCTGGACCCTAAATCTTGGAGATGCGCTTCCCCAATATTTGTAATAATAGCGACATCAGGCGAGGCAATTTTTGTTAACAATTCGATTTCGCCTTTGTTGCTCATGCCCATTTCAATAACTGCTGCTTCCGTGTCTTCTTTTAAAGATAAAATGGTCAGCGGAAGACCGATATGATTATTCAGGTTGCCTTCCGTTTTCTGCACATTGAATTTTAAAGACAGAAGGCTGGCAAGCATATCTTTTGTCGTTGTTTTTCCATTACTTCCGGTAATACCGACCACTTTAACCGGCAACTCGTCTCGATAAACTTTTGCTAGCTGCTGCAAGGCCTTAAGTGTGTCTTCCACTACTAATACAGGCAAGTCCTCAGGCGGATTTGGCACATCTTGCTGCCAAAGAGCAGCGGCTGCTCCTTGTTCAATTGCCTGTCTGACGTATTGATGGCCATCCGTGTTCTCTCCTTTAAAAGGAACAAACAATTGGCCGCTCACTGCTTTTCGTGAGTCAATCACTACCCCTTCGACGATCCGGTCTTTAAAAGCCTCAAGGTCATTTTCTACTTTTATCATGTTTACTAATTGTTCAATGGTCTTACGCATCATGAAATCAATGTCCACCTTTAAAAAGTATATTTAAGTTGCTGTTTTTCCTCATAACGCTCTTTTGCAAGTTCAATCAACTTTTCAATCAACACAGAGTATTCAACGCCCGCATGTTTCCAAAGCAGCGGAAACATACTAAAAGGAGTAAATCCAGGCATCGTATTTATTTCATTAATGAGCAATTCGCCATCTTCTTTTAAGAAAAAGTCAGCCCGAACGAGACCAGAACAATCCAGCGATTGAAAAGCAGCGACAGCCATTTTTTTCATTTTAGTTTGTGTATCTTCCGGAATTTCAGCCGGAATTATTAACGCAGTATTTCCATCTTCATATTTCGCTTTATAATCGTAAAAGTCCTTTTTCGGAACGATTTCACCGATCACTGAACATTCCGGGGCATCATTGCCGAGCAAACCGATTTCCACTTCTCTTGCCGTGACACCTTCTTCAATAATAATTTTGCGATCAAACTGAAACGCTTCTGCATAAGCTGCATCCAGCTCCGTGCGGTTCGTGCATTTGCTAATGCCGACACTGGAGCCGAGATTGGCTGGCTTCACAAAGCACGGATAGCCAAGTTCTTTTTCCGCTTTCTCATAAGCCGCTTCTTTATTTTCCTGCCACGTTTTGCGGTTAAGCCATACATAATTAACTTGCGGCAAATCTGCTTGAGCAAAGACATTTTTCATTATGACTTTATCCATGCCAGCCGATGAAGCCAATACCCCATTCCCAACATAAGGCAGGTTCATCACTTCCAGCAGTCCTTGAACCGTTCCATCCTCACCATTCGGCCCATGTAAAAGCGGAAAAATCATATCATATTTTTTTGAAATTAAACTTTCTGCAACAGTTGCCGTCTGGCTGCCGCCCGTAAACTGAAGATCAGAAACTCCTTCTACTGGAGCGGTTAATATGTTTCCTTCAACCCAGTTTCCCTCACTTGTAATGTAAACAGGGTAAATCTCGTATTTTTTTAAATCAAGTGCGCCGATGACTGCTTTTGCTGTTTGCAGGGACACTTCGTGCTCAGCTGATTTCCCCCCGTATAATAAGCACAATTTCGTTCTCATAATAACCCTCCAATAAGTAAATGAAAATTTTCATTGTTTTCTATTCTACCATGCTTTAAGTAAAGAAAAACAACATTTCCGTGCAACTATCCTCCCGATTTCCAACGATCCCTTATCTGCTTTTTTTGAAAAACTGCTTATTAAAACTCTTCAATCACCCGAAATGAATAATCAGAATTTTATTTTTATTCTTTTTTCTATTAACTTTCACCTGTACAGCATGTATAATCCTCTTAGAAAAATACATTTGTTTGTTCTAGGAGGACACATCATGAAACGCTTCGGTTTATTGCCAAGAATTATACTGGCTATTATAGCAGGTATTATAATAGGCACTTTTACCCCTGAGTGGTTTATCAGAGTGCTTGCTACTTTTAATGGATTGTTTGGAAATTTCCTTGGATTTGCGATCCCACTGATTATTATCGGCTTTATCGCTCCCGGCATCGGCTCGATTGGCAGAGGGGCAGGCAAACTTCTTGGAATGACAACAGCCATCGCTTACCTTTCCACGATTATTGCTGGACTGCTTGCTTTCTTTGCCGCTCAGGCGCTCTATCCGGCCATTTTATCAAATCAAGCGTCCAAAGCGTTTGATGATCCATCAAAAGCGCTGTTGAAACCATTTTTCGAAGTGGAAATGGCACCAATTATGGGCGTAATGACCGCACTTTTGCTCGCTTTTGCCCTCGGTCTCGGCATGGCGGCTCTCAAAGGAAATACCTTGCAAAATGTGATGGTTGAGTTTCGTGAGATCGTCGAAATGATTATTGAAAAAATCATTATTCCACTTTTGCCGATTCATATTTTCGGTATCTTTGCCAACATGACACAAGGCGGACAAGTGAGTGCCATCATAAGTGTATTTGCGAAAGTCTTTGTTATGATTATTATTCTTCATATTTTATACTTATGCGTTCAGTACACGGCTGCCGGCACGTTGAGAAAGCAGAACCCATTCACTATGCTGAAAACGATGCTGCCGGCTTACTTTACTGCCCTTGGTACGCAGTCATCTGCCTCAACAATTCCCGTTACTCTTGACCGGGCAAAAAAAATTGGGGCAAAAGAGCGAATTGCTGATTTTTCCGTCCCGCTTCTCGCTACTATTCACTTATCGGGCAGCACGATTACGCTTGTCAGCTGTGCGATGGCTGTTATGCTTTTGCAAAATGAAGCTTATTCTTTCGGAAGCATGCTGCCATTCATCTTAATGCTCGGCATTACAATGGTCGCTGCACCCGGCGTTCCGGGCGGGGCTGTTATGGCAGCAATCGGACTGCTTGACACGATGCTCGGTTTTAATTCAACAATGCTTTCATTAATGATCGCCCTTTACCTCGCGCAAGACAGCTTCGGAACTGCCTGCAACGTCACAGGAGACGGTGCGCTCACTGCTATTGTTGATAAATTAAATAAATAACATTAAAAGCCCATGTTCAAAAAGAGCGGAAATTCGACAGGTATTTTTTCCGGACTTTTTGAACAACCTCTAAAAGAAACCCCCGAATGAGCAAATAACAGCTCATTCGGGGGTTCTTTTTCTATTTGGAAGTAACGCTCCATTCATGCGCCTTTTTATCAAATTCGAAATATCCGTCTGGTGATTTTTTATAATGAATGACATACTCATCAAACATTTCATCCATATTAATATAGTCTCCGACCACCCATACCGGCACCTCCACTTTCGTCCGGCTCTGAATCGTTTTCGTTAACGAAATCACCATACCTTCTTTCATTTTATCCGTAAAAGAGGCAATCATTTCTTTCGGAATCGAAGGAAACGGTGTACCTTTTTTCAAGGCAAAAAAAGATTTCTCGCTTCTGAAGTAACCGAGCTTGAACGAAATAGCCTGACCGAGCATAGAATAAAAATCAGGAAGATAGCGATAATACGTTTTATTAAACCACTCATCGTCTTCAGAAAGATAGGCATAGCGATTGTTCAATTTACTGTAAAAAGGCGCCCGCAAATGGTGTTTACAGTGACCAAGATAGAGCAGCTCGGCGATCTCTCTTCCCTCCAGTTCATTGAGCCCTTCCATGTCATCAAAATCCATCCAGCAGAAATCTCCGTATTCGGCGATTGGTTCTTTAAGCAGGCTTTTGATGTCCGCCGCATCCACATAGCCAAGCCGCGTGTGCATGTTAAAATCCGCTCCACTAAACTCATGCTTTAACAAAAGCAGATGATTCAGTTCTTGCGAGAGGCTTCGAACGAAATCATGAAAATCAATCCCATATGAAATTGCATATTGGTGAGCCGTATTTAAATGAACATAAATAAGCTCTTTCATAGTCCCCTGGCTTCTCAAAGCGATGACCTCCGATTTTCTCCAAAATACAAAACCTTTTCCGTGTCAATTTGTTATACTTTCTATTTTAGCAAAATAAATCAAAAACTCGTATGTTAAAATCTAATAAATGCAAGATTCTTTTTCACTTTCTTTCCCCTTTCGTTTTATAATGGGGAAGAATCGGCTGTTCTCAGCACGGAGGGATGCTTATGTTGCACAATTTAACTGAAGATCAAATGACACTTCTTATTATAAAAGCGTTAAAAGAAGGAAAAAAGATAGAACTGCAAAAATTGCTGGATGAGCTGCATCCTTATGATATGGCAGCCATTTACACGAGTCTGCCCGAAAAGCACCAGACACGCTTTCTGCTTCAGCTCAGCATTCCTGTTCTAACTGATATGATTCAGGAACTTGAAAATGAAGACCAGATGGCTGTGCTGAAAAAAGTGGGGAAAGAACGATCCCGTAAAGTCCTTGATGATATGGATAATGATGACCTCGCTTCTCTGCTTGATGATATGTCCCCTGAAAAAATTAAATTGTTTCTTGCCGGGATGAAAAAAGAAGAATCCACGATCATTGAAAGTATGATGGCTTATCCGCCGGAAACTGCCGGGCGGATTATGACGAATCGATTCGTCTGGATTCGCGATACATTTACTGTTCGTGAAGCAGTTGACAAACTCAAAAGCTTCGCCGAATTTGCGGAAACAATAAACTATTTATATGTAATCGATGCGCAAAAAAAGCTCGTAGGCGTGGTTTCATACCGCGACATGCTAATAGCTGATACGAATGAAAAAGTAAGCGATGTGATGTATGGCCGCGTCATTTCGGTTTCTGTCTATACGGACCAGGAAGAAATTGCCCGCCTGATCGAACGGTATGACTTTCTCGCTATCCCTGTCGTGGACGAAGGTAATGTGCTCGTCGGAATCGTTACGTTTGATGACATCATCGACGTTGTCATTCAAGAGGCGAATGAAGATATCGAAAAGCTTTCTGCATCAGGTAAATCAATTGACTTTGACACGAAAGCAACCGTGGCTGCTTTCCGCCGTTTACCGTGGCTCATTTTACTATTGTTTATCGGTCTCCTTTCAGGCAGTATCATTTCCGGCTTTGAAGATACACTGCAGCAAGTCGTTGCTTTAACATTCTTTATGCCGATGATTGCCGGAATGACCGGCAACACAGGCACCCAGTCACTCGCTGTTGTTGTACGTGGTTTAGCTTCTCGCGATATTGATATGAAAACGGTAGTAAGGCTGATAGCTCGGGAGTTTGGCGTCGGTATGATCATAGGAGTCATATGCGGTTTATTAATTTTCCTGATCGCTTTTTTCTGGCAGGGAAGCGCCATATTAGGAGTTGTTGTGAGTTCTTCTCTGCTGCTGACGCTCATTATTGGAACGCTGGCCGGTACGGTCATTCCGTTAATTCTTTATAAATTAAATATTGATCCGGCTGTTGCCTCCGGACCGCTCATTACAACGATTAATGACATCTTCTCATTAATTACTTATTTCACCATCGCTTCTTGGTTTTTACACCAATTAATGTGAAGAAGGAACTGACATACTCCCCTTTTTTCAAACATATAAAATAGTATCTCTAATTTGACTGAAAAATCAGTATTTATTATAATATTGGTAACAGTTCAAGAGCGTTAAGGGGTGATTCGATGGGACAATGAACGTTCAATGTAAATTCTCCCATATGCCTCCTTTCATAAAAAGGCGGCTTGTTAAGTGAAGAAAGTGAAAGATTGATTTTTGCAATCAGGTAATTTTACTTTACAGGAGGTGACTCCTTGTCCGTTATTTTAACGGGCTGAGGAAACTACTTGGACATATTTAACCTGGTGCTCATCGTCATCCTTATAGCTTTGACTGCTTTTTTCGTTGTTTCAGAATTTGCTATCGTAAAAGTTCGCAGTTCCCGGATTCATCAGCTATTGGAAGAAGGCCATCCGAGAGCGTCTGCTGCGAAGCTTGTTATTTCCAGTCTCGATGAATACTTGTCGGCTTGTCAGCTTGGCATTACGATGACAGCTCTTGCTCTTGGCTGGATTGGGGAACCTGCCATGGCCGGGATTTTAAACCCGCTTATGGACTTTCTCCACATTCCCGCTTCCCTTTCCCATGTGATCGTCGTGGGAGCAGCGTTTTTCATTATTACATTCCTCCACGTAGTCGTAGGGGAACTTGCACCAAAAACATTGGCTATTCAAAAAGCAGAAGCGTTAACGCTTGCTCTTGCCCGGCCGCTGATTCTATTTTATAAAGCAATGTACCCTTTTATATGGACACTTAACGGGGCAGCCCGCCTTATTACCGGTCTGTTCGGCATTAAACCTGCTTCAGATAAAGAAGCTGCCCATACGGAAGAAGAGCTTCGCATGATTTTATCAGAAAGCTTAAAAAGCGGTGAAATTAACCTTTCCGAATTTAAATACGTGAATAATATTTTTGAGTTTGACGACCGTATTGCCAAAGAAATTATGGTGCCGCGCACAGAAATGGTGACTCTCTCTAAAGAAATGACCATTCAACAGTTTATTGAAGTTGTCCGCGAAGAAAGGTTTACACGTTACCCCATTATTAACGGCGATAAAGACCATGTAGTGGGACTCGTCAATTTTAAGGAAGTGCTGACTGACTATGTGAAGCAAAAAGAAAAAGGAAACCTTTTACTTGAGCAATACGTGCGCCCGATTATCCGTGTCATTGATTCTGTTCCTATTCACGAACTGCTCGTTAAATTACAAAAAGAACGCATCCAAATGGCTGTTTTAATGGACGAATACGGCGGCACGTCGGGTCTCGTTACCGTTGAAGACATTTTGGAAGAAATCGTTGGCGAAATTCAAGATGAATTCGATGCTGATGAAGTTCCCCTAGTTCAAAAAATAACTGAAGCCCATTATGTTATCGATGGCAAAGTGCTAATCAATGACATCAACTCTCTTCTTGAACTTAGTATGGAAGATGAGGACATTGATACAATTGGCGGCTGGATTCTTACCGAAAACTATGAAGCGTCTCAGGGGGACATCATTGATTACAATGGCTACCTGTTCACGATTAAAGAAATGGAAGACCGCCAAATTAAATACGTCGAAGTGCAAAAAAAGCCGCAGGTGCAGCTAGAAGAGACCCTTCTTCCTGATAAACAGCCGCGTCTGCCGCTGGCTGAATCAAAAGCTGTTTTATAAGATCAATCATAAAGAGGACGAACCGGACTGATAGCGGCCTGGTCACCCTCTTTTTTCTTTTATTTTTTTTAGTGGCAGGAGAAAATTTCAAAAGCATAGAATATAGAAAAAATCACTTTTAAAGCTTTTTAGCAAAGGAATGAAGTTGTTTATGATCACAGCAGCCCTCATTCTCACGTTTGTCTTCCTTTACACAGTCGGGCCCACCGTGTTCATTCGTATATTTGGAATAGGAATACATAAATATGGGAATAGAGAAAATATGATTGCCTTAACGTTTGACGATGGTCCAGATCCGATTTACACACCATTATTGCTTGAGTTACTTGAACAGCATCATGCCAAAGCAACATTTTTTGTTGTTGGTTCAAAAGCACGCGCCTTTCCTAACATTGTTCAAGACATACAAAACCGCGGTCACACAATCGGCCTCCACAATGATGTGCACTTGTCCAATTGGCTCCTTCCTCCTTTTTTATTTAAAAGGCAATTAAAAAAGGCACAGGCATCTATTCAAAAAATAACGGGTGAGCAGCCAATGTATTACAGACCGCCGTGGGGCCATTTTAACTTATTCACTCTTTCATCCTCACAACCCTTGCAAACGGTTATGTGGACAGCTATTCCAGGGGATTGGAAAGCGAATGTTAATCCCCCGAAACTTGCCTCTTTATTAAAAGAGGCAAGAAAAAGCGGGGCAATTATCACTCTTCATGACAGCGGCACGACATTGGGAGCCGATGTGCGCGCTCCTGAAAATACACTGAAGGCTCTAGAGATTTTTCTGGCGGATGAAAAATCAGCAGACTATCAGTTTGTCACTGTTCACACCATTCTGAATCCACCGGCTCGAGGTAAGGAGTAATATGGAATCGCAAATTCTTCACTATCTCTCTGAATACGGCTACATCATTTTATTTATCGTTGGCTTTTTCGGCATTGTCGGAATTCCCGTGCCCGAAGAAAGTTTATTTGTGTATATTGGCATTTTAGCCAAAAACAATAGAATTTCCTTTATTTCGGCCTGGCTGTGCATCTCCACAGGCGCGCTTGCCGGCATGCTGACGAGTTATATTCTCGGGCGCAAAATCGGCAAACCACTGCTCGAGCGTTACGGTAAATATTTAGGTATGAACAAAGGACGCTGGCAGAAACTCGCCTTGCATTGGGACATGAAGAAGTCTCTTTTTGCCGGCTTCTTTATTCCTGGCATCCGCCAATTCAACCCATACTTCTCAGGTTTGTCTAAGTTTTCTCTAACCTGGTTCATCGTTCTTTCTGTTTCAGGCTCTCTCTTGTGGGTATTGTTTTATATGCTGATTGGTTATGTGGCCAGCTCATACGTAAAGATCGAACCTGTTTATTTAACAATAGCCGGCGCAGTTCTTTTTGCCGGATTTTTGATTCAGTTATTTTACAAATGGAGAAAATCCAAGAAAACAGCTTCTCATATTCAGCACTAAAGGAGATATCGCCTATGAAGATTTTATTACTGCCGCTTTTCCGCATGCCTTCTGGGCACCATAAAGCTGCTGAAGCTATTATTAGCCATTTATCAAGTCTTGAAGAAAAGATTGATGTAAAGATGATTGATTGCTTAAGCCATTTCCACAGCGGTATAGAATCGATTGTCTCACACGCTTATATAAAATGGATCAGCCGAAATCCAGTTTCTTACAGCAAGTTTTATCATTCTTTTATTTCTCCTGGAAAGCGAAAGGAAAGCAGCTTTCCCCGTTTTTCCGTCTGTTTTTGGGATAAATATTTTGAATGGCGGATGGAGAAATTCATTAAAGAAGAAGCACCGGACTTTATCATTTGCACACATTGCTATCCATCTAAATTACTAAACAATCTTAAAAGGCAGGGAAAGACGGATGTGCCTGTTATAAATGTATATACAGACTTTTTCATGAACGACATTTGGGGAAAAACGCATATTGATTTCCACTTCGTTCCTCACCAGGAGGCAAAAGAACAGCTGATTAAAAAATATTCACTGAAGCAAGAGCAAGTATTTGTCACAGGCATACCCATTCACCCTGCCTTTAGCAAACCGGCAAATGATTTGTCAGGGAAATACGTTTTAATCGCGGGCGGCAATAGCGGCCTTGGTCATTTAACTACATTGATTGAACGATTGACTGTCGAAAAGCCCACTTACTCTTATAAAATACTTTGCGGAAATAACAAAAAACTTTTTGATTGGCTTCGTTCTCTCCAGCATAAAAAAATAGAACCTATTGCATATACGAACTGCCGGGCAAAAATGAACCGTTTCTACGAAGAAGCCTCTGCTATTATCACAAAGCCGGGTGGCATTACTATTACAGAGGTACTGGAAAAATCTCTTCCCGTATTTGTTCTTGGAGCTTTGCCAGGCCAGGAAGAAATCAATATGGACTATTTGAAAAAACACCGGCTTATTTATGAAATAGATGTGCAACAGTCCATAGAGCTGCAGATCATTCAAGTGATCGACAATGAAATAGAAATGAACAAGTGGTATAGGCGGCTTGCATATTACCATCTTGAAAAAGAAATGAATATAGAAAACAGCTTACTAACTGTGCTTACGAGTAAAGCAAAAACATATGTCTCCCCATTAAAAAAATCAGCTCGAGATTCTTATCTCGGCTGATTTTTTAATGGGCTCCTGCTGGTTCACATAAATGAATAATGATATAATTCATGTGGTTAATTTAATTAAAGGAGAATTCTTTTACATGTCTGAATTGATTCACCACTTTGAAGAGTGGCTGCTGGAATATGGGGTTTTAGGATTAATTATTGTTGCATTTACTGAATCTTCCTTCTTTCCTATTCCTCCGGATGTCATTTTGCTGCCCCTGGCTCTCGCGGATCCAGACAAGGCTCTGCTTTTTGCTTTGTACACAACAATTGCCTCTGTTCTCGGTGCTATACTTGGCTGGTTCATCGGCCGCAAGCTTGGCCGCCCTGTCTTGCGTAAGTTTATCTCCGAAGAAACCATCACAAAAGTAGAAGATCTTTTTGACAAATACGGCCCTATCGCTATTTTGATTGCCGGATTCACTCCCATTCCTTATAAAGTGTTCACTGTCTTTTCAGGTGTCGCTAAGGTTCGTATCAGAGTCCTTCTGCTCTGGTCACTCGTCGGGCGCGGTCTTCGCTTTTTCCTGGAAGGTTTAATTATTTTCTGGCTCGGCGCGCAGGCAAAGTCATTTATTGAAGAAAACTTTACACTGCTAACACTTGCGGGTGGATTGCTCATTATCATCATTTACCTCGCTTATCGCTTCGTGCAAAAAAAGAAACAAGCTATATAAGAAAAGCGGAAGCGCCTGTCTTGCCCCGACAAACAAATGTTCTTCCCCAAAGAAGTCCGTTCTTTGACTTCATTGGGGAAGGTTATTTGACCTCGAGGGGCTAGGCTCTGCAGCTGGACATTAGAAAAGCGGAGCCGACTGCTCTGGGGCGACAAGCATATGACAGGCTGACGAAATGGCGTTTTTCAGCCATGCAGTCAGACTGGCATATGACCTCGAGCCCCAAGGAGGCGCAGCTGGACATTAGAAAAGCGGAAGCGCCTGTCTTGCCCCGACAAGCAAATGTTCTTTCCCTCGGTGTCTAGCTACAAGCGCTAGCGCGTACGCGGATTTCGCTCCCTCTGTCGGAGTCAAAGAACGACTCCTCGTCGAGAGCTATAAATCCGCTATCGCGCTGACCGAGCGCCTTCCGCTTTTCTATAAAGAAGTCCGTTCTTTGACTTCATTGGGGAAGGTTATTTGACCTCGAGGGGCTAGGCGCTGCAGCTGGACAAGTCACTTCCACGAGACAGTTATCTGACTCGAAAGATTTGTACTTTCCTAATCTTTATAAAAAATATCCCGGCTGCAGGCACTTTGCCTGCAGCCGGGATATTTTGTCATTGCGTTATGTACTCATTGTATTTTCAGGCCTTTACTTGATCCATCAATTCTTGGTAGCTTTTTAAAGAGTTGAACACTTCGATGCGGGATTTGGTTTTTGAAACTTTAACACCTAATTGAGCGATTCGTTCAATCATTTTTAACACTCTTTCATGATCTTTTCCCAATTTACACACCTCTTTAAAAAATTTTCGTTACTCTTTTTACGGCTGATATTAAAAATAGTTTCAAAAATTTTTAAATTTTATTTACCTTTATCTTTCCCCTTTTCCCACTAGTTAACCCATCAAATTCAATCTTTATTTAGACAGAAAAAGAAGCCGGAGGCGCCGGCTTCTTTTGTATTAGCTGTATATCGCTTCTTTCTCTTGCCCATTGTAAACACCCGTATCCAACTCTTTTGTTACACGGCTCGTAACTACTCCCGCTGTCATGCTGCCGCTGACATTGACGGCTGTCCGCGCCATATCAATTAACGGTTCAACGGAAATAAGCAGTCCGGCAAGCGCTACAGGAAGGTTCATCGTTGACAAGACAAGGATAGCCGCGAAAGTTGCTCCACCACCGACCCCTGCCACTCCGAAAGAACTGATTGCTACTACTGCGATTAACGTCAGAAGAAACGTCGGTGAAAGCGGATCAATTCCTACTGTCGGCGCAATCATCACAGCCAGCATGGCCGGATACACACCCGCACAGCCGTTTTGACCGATTGACAGCCCGAACGAACCGGCAAAGTTGGCAATCCCTTCAGGCACGCCGAATGATTTTGTTTGTGCTTTAATATTTAACGGAAGCGTGCCCGCACTTGAGCGGGAAGTAAACGCAAACGACAATACCGGAAATGCTTTTTTCACATAAGTGATTGGATTGAGTCCAGCTAAAGTAAGAATAAGCAAATGGATGATAAACATAACGGCCAATGCGACATAAGAAGCCAGCACGAATTCTCCAAGTTTGGCAATAGCCGCAAAATTGCTCGTCGCTACTGTTTTTGCCATAATAGCCAAAATTCCATATGGTGTCAGCCGCAAGACGAGCGTCACAATCCGCATGACAATGCTGTAGATCGCATCTATCATTTTTTTGAAAAACTCAGCTTGTTCCGGTTCTTTTCTTTTAATTCCTAAAAAGGCAAAACCGACGAATGCAGCAAAGATAACAACCGCAATCGTAGAAGTTCCGCGCTGACCCGTAAAGTCAAGGAACGGATTAGCCGGGATCAGCTCGATAATTTTTTGCGGGAACGATTGCCCTTCGATTTCCGTATATTGTTGCTCGATTTCCTGGCCGCGTGCCTGTTCCGTTTCGCCGCCATCAATTTGTACAGCTTCCAAGTTAAAGCCAAGTGTTGCACTAATCCCAACAGCCGCCGCTACCGCTGTCGTACCAACTAGCAAACCAATAATTAATCCGGCGACTTTCCCAAGGTTGGTTGTAATCGTCAGCTTCGTAAATGCAGAAACGATCGAGATAAAGACGAGCGGCATAACGACCATTTGCAATAATTTCACATAACCTGTTCCAATTATATTAAACCATTCTGTGGATTGCAGAAGTGTTTCTGATTCCAATCCGTAAATAAGCTGTAAGACAAAGCCTAGGACAATCCCCATCCCTAAAGCAGTAAATACACGCTTAGAAAATGAGATATGTTTTTTTTGCATAAAATATAAAACGCCTGCTAAAAGAAGCAGCGCAGCTACATTAATAATGATAAAAAATGAACCCATCGTTCTTCCCCCTTTTCACTAACGAATACTCTATACCATTAAATACCCATGTGTCAAGTAGGGTTTATTGTTATTCGGCTATTTTTCCTTTTGTAGAAATATTCATCTTTCCTTGATAACATAGGTAAGAGATGAATCATTTCAATTAAATCCAATCGTAAAGTCGGTGGTAACATATGGATATAAATGTGTGGGCCTGGTTTGCTTACGCCCTGTTATTTTTGAATTTTTCTTTTTCCCTCGTCGTTATTTTTATGGAAAGACGTGATGCGGCAGCTACTTGGGCATGGCTGATGGTATTGCTTTTCATACCAGTTCTCGGCTTTCTTCTATACTTGGTTTTTGGCCAGAACTTAAGCAGACAGCGTCTGTTTGACTGGGACGACAAAGTGAAAATTGGAATAGAAGCATCGCTCCAGACTCAAATATATGAAATTAAAAACGAATTGTTCCATTTTCGCAATCCCCATACAGAAGAAAATAAAGATTTGGTTTATATGCTTTTGCGCAACAATGATGCTGTACTGACAGAAGACAATGAGGTGACCATCTTTACCGATGGCAAAGATAAATTTAATGCGCTCCTTGAAGATATCAACCGTGCAAAACACCATATTCACCTGCAATATTATATTTTCCGTGTCGATCACCTTGGTTCCGAAATTGTCCGGCAGTTAACGGAAAAAGCGAAGCAAGGAGTGGAAGTCAGAGTACTTTATGATGAAATGGGTTCCCGTGGTGTCCGGAAAAGACATTTTAAAGAATTGATTGAAGCCGGCGGCATCGTGGAAGTATTTTTCCCTTCCAGGATCCCTTTTATTAATTTACGGCTTAATTATCGCAACCATCGTAAGCTTGCTATTATTGACGGACAGATTGGTTACGTCGGCGGCTTTAATATCGGCGATGAATACCTTGGCCGCAACCCGAAATTCGGTTATTGGCGCGATACTCATTTACGAATTGAAGGAACAGCAGTCCACGCGATTCAAACCCGCTTTATTTTAGACTGGAATCAAGCATCAAAGCGCTATGACATTCATTATTCCGACCATTACTTCCCAAATAAACCTTCTAATAATAATGTTTCCATGCAAATCGTAACGAGCGGGCCAGATTCAGAATGGGAACAAATTAAAAACGGTTACATTAAAATGATTTCATCAGCACGGAAGTCCGTTTATATTCAAACGCCTTATTTTATTCCTGATGCCAGCCTTCTCGATGCGCTCCGGATTGCTGCCCTTTCCGGTGTCGATGTCCGGATTATGATTCCAAACAAGCCTGACCACATGTTTGTTTACTGGGCTACTTATTCCTATATCGGCGAATTAATGAAAGCTGGAGCCAAGACGTATATTTATGATGCTGGATTTATTCATGCAAAAACTATTGTTGTCGATAAGAAGCTAAGTTCTGTCGGCACCGCCAATATTGACGTGCGGAGTTTTCGTTTGAATTTTGAAGTCAACGCCTTTATTTATCATCATAGAACAAGCCAGAAATTGGCGAAGATATTTGAAAGAGATATGGATTTATCGTTTGAATTAACTCCTGATCTTTATCAAAACAGAAAAAAACTAATTAAGTTTAAAGAATCCATCTCTAGATTGTTATCCCCAATTTTATAAAATAAAACATAGTAGATACCATAAGTGCCTAGTCCCTCCTTCACACGTATAAATCCAGTATTTCAACTAATATTTTTTTACTGTATAGCGTGGAGGTGCCTGGCTCTTTTTTTAGGGGTTTTTCTCTTCTTTTTTCACAAAACAGGAAGCGGTTTCCATCAAAAAAATAAATCAAGGCCCAAACGAAAAAAAATGTGACAAATCAGTTAAAAATATTTTGAATTTTCACTTAAATAGTTATATAATAATCTTACAAACTTTAATGAGGTGATATTTATGGATCAGGCAATCACACAAAAATTAAATAAGCAAGGATTGATCTTCGTCACTATTCATTCGATTTTCTTTTTAAATTTAGCTTTTGACTTTGTAACATTTTATTAAATATAAGGAACAAATGCGCAAGCGCCTTGATTAGCCCCGACAAGCAAATGTTCTTTCACCAAAGAAGTCGGCCTTTTGACTTCATTGGTGAAAGGTTATTTGACCTAGAGGGGCTAGGCGCTGGAGCTGGACGTAGACCCGATCCATTAGCGAAGTTATCTACAGTTTGCAAACCTATAATTTCCTGGAGGACAAAAAAGGAGCAACCGGTCAGTGGTTGCTCCTTTTCATGTTTTGCATTGTGGCGTTCGCCGCCAGCAGCGCTTCCTCTGTTTCCTTCGCGATGTGTATAACAAGTTCATCGACTGTTTGTCTTTTGCCGAGCCGCGGGCTTTGCCCTGACCAAAGCGACATAAATTCTTTTTCATCGAGTCTTCCTGCCTGCTTCCTTATCCCAGAAGTTAATACGTGCTGAAGCGGATAAGGAAGCAAGGCATGTTCCCGTTTTTGCATTTCTTTTATAAATCTGTTGGAAACGCCGCGGGCTGTTTTTCCTGAAAAAGCTTTTGTAAGTACGATATCTTTTTCATTGGCCGAGAGAATGGCTTCTTTATGAAGCGGATGGGCGCCGCTTTCTTCTGTTACTAAAAAGGCAGTTCCGAGCTGCGCGGCTGAAGCGCCGAGACAAAGAGCGGCTGCTACTCCCTTACCATTCATCACCCCTCCAGCAGCAATAACAGGAATGCTCACTTCTTGAACGGCCTGCGGGAGCAGAGACATTAAACCGATCATGCTCTCTGGCTGTTGAAACGCTCCCCGGTGTCCTCCGGCTTCACTGCCTTGCACAACGACGGCATCTATCCCCGCCCGTTCACATGCAATAGCTTCATCAACTGTTGTTGCCGTTCCGACTGTAACCGTTCCGTTCGCTTTTAATTGCTCAATTACCTCTTCCGGAGGCAGTCCAAATGTAAAAGAACATACCTTCACTTTTTCCTGCAAAACAATGGTAAGCTGCTCATTAAAAGCGGACGGAGCAGCAGGCATTCCGCTCTCATCTTCCTCCATGCCAAGTTCCCGGCGATACGGAGCGAGAAGCTGGTGAGCTGTTTCCACTTGTTTAAGGTCTGCCTGCACTTTCTCGGGCACAAATAGATTGATGCCAAATGGCGCTTTCGTCAGCCTTTTCACGCGCTGGACAAACTCTTCCGTTTGTTCCCCTGATAAATAGCCGGCGCCAATGTTTCCGAGTACTCCCGCGTTTGAAGCAGCGGCTGTTAATTCAGGTGTTGATATTCCCGCCATCGGCGCCTGCCATACAGGAAGTTTTAACGTTAATCCGAGCATAATTTACCCTCCACTCTTTAAAATTGCTTTCAAGTATTTATGTCCTTTAAAATATAAAAAACACTAAAGGAGATAAGTGATGACGAAATCTGAAATTGAAGCAAAAATTGCTGAATTGAAAATGGACTATATCCGCGTTCAGGGAGATATAGAAAAGTTGGAGTCCACAGGAAACGGCGTAACTAAAGCCGAAGAGCAGCTGATCCGTATGGAAAAAGAGTTAAAAGAGCTGAATGACAAGCTTGCTGCACTGTCTTAATGAACAGCCCAATTAATCGAGCTGTTTTTTTCTGCAAATTAATTGAAAACGCTTCCCCTCTGGTAATTATATACAGTATTCAGTATACAGTAATTTTACGATATGCTATCATTAAATTAAATGATTTTTCAAAAAATATAGGCAGCGAAAGTGGTGAAACGATGAATCTTTTAAAACACTTAACTGAACTTCTTGGTCCGGAAAAGGTGACGGCAAACGAAACAATACTCGAGCATCACAGCAAAGATGAATCTTATTTTGAGCCTGTACTACCTGATGTTGTTGCCTTCCCGGAATCGAAAGAAGATGTTCAAAAGATTGTTGCATTTGCGAAAGAAAATAAAATCCCCGTTGTTCCTTTCGGGGTGGGATCAGGCCTTGAAGGCCATGCCATTCCTGTTCATAAAGGCATATCAGTCGATTTTAGCCAAATGAACCAAATTGTTGAACTGCGCGCGGAAGATTTAATCGTAAAAGTACAGCCTGGAGTGACAAGACTGCAGTTAAATCATGAATTGAACAAGCATGGATTATTTTTTCCGGTAGATCCTGGAGCTGATGCGACGATCGGCGGAATGACCGCCACGAACGCAAGCGGCACACAAGCTGTGAGATATGGCGTCATGAAAGATCAAATACTCGACCTCGAAGTCGTGCTGGCAGACGGCCGTATTATACATACAGGTACACTTGCCAAAAAGTCTTCTTCCGGCTATCACTTGAACAGCTTATTTGCCGGATCAGAAGGGACCCTCGGCTTATTTACGGAAATCACGTTAAAGCTGCACGGCATTCCTGAATCTATTATGGCAGCGAGAGCCTGCTTCCCTACGGTAAAACAATGTGTGGAAGCTGCCGTTTCCATCCTTTCTGCCGGTATCCCGATTGCCCGCATGGAACTCGTTGATGACCGCTCCATCGCCCAGGTCAATCTTTTCAGCGGAACCGTTTTCCCCGAAGAGCCTTCTTTATTTCTTGAATTCCATGGCAACGAAGCCGGAAATGAAGCAGACGCTCAATTTGTCTATGATTTATTCGAAGAACACGAGTGCCAGGAGTTTACATTCGAAAAAGACAGCTTAAAAAGAGCCCAGCTCTGGAAAGCAAGACACGACTTGTCCTATGCGTTTCGCCACAGCGACCCGAAGCTTGAGACGATCGGCACAGATGTATGTGTGCCAATATCGAAACTGCCCGAGATGGTGGAATACGCCCGCACACGCATTGAAAAACACGGCTTTGACGGAGCCGTTCTCGGACACATCGGTGACGGAAACTTCCATACACTCGTCTTATTTGATCCGAAAGATAAAGAACAAGTTCAAAAGACGAGCCTGTTAAATGAGGAAATTGTTGAGTTTGCTTTCACTCTCGGAGGCAGTTGTACAGGAGAACACGGAGTGGGCCTTGGCAAAATCAAGTACCAGCGCCAGGAACACGGCGAAGCACTTGACGTGATGGCAGGCATTAAACATATGCTCGACCCTGACAATATTTTAAATCCCGGAAAATTGCTTCCTGTTGAAACAAAAGCGACGGTCTAGTTGATGAGGCTGTCCTGAAAGTCAGTGACTAACTGACATCTGGGCAGCCTTTTTAATGAATATAGGAAAGCAGCGCCGCGTTGTGCACGAGCAACCCTAATTTTTGTACACCTGCATCCGTATTATGAACGGGAACCACCGAAATATGCACATCGTTCAATGATAAATGTCTATATTTATTTCATATCATTTGCGCCCACTGTTCCACTTTCTTATTTTGCTTTAATGCCAAATAAAGAAGCATACATTGTTCAAAAGACTGCGTATCAATGGTGAAAATTTGATTCAATTGATTCAGGCGGTATAACAAGGTATTGCGGTGAACGTACAATCTCCTCGCAGCCTGGCTGACGTTCAGCCCCTGCTCGCAATAAACGAGAAACGTTTCAATCAGTACAGATGCATTCGGCTGAGACAACAGCTTTTCGATATAGTCATTTAGTGTTTCTGAAAAAGCCGGATTAATTTCCTTAATAAGTGTGTTCAACAAAATACTCCAGTCATCAAATGCATATATGCACGCCTCCGCCTTGCTTTGCTTCCCTGTTGTCAATGTTTGCAGCGCCTGGTGGTAAGAGCGGCTGACACCTGCCAGGCCTTCATGGCTTTTTCCGTAAGCGATGGACACTTTACCGGGAATTTTGTTATTTTGCAGAAAGTTTTTTAATCCTTTTACTGCGCGTTCGCACTGGTGTCTAAGCTTGTCAGCATCATAGCCTTCCATGTATTTAAGCACAATCCATTGCTTTGGGTTGATCGGGCTGATGATATCTTCAGAATGATCTTCAAAAAAGTTGCTGATCATCTGGAATAAATCATATTGTGAGATCCTAACCGGTTTGTTCTCCTCTTCCTTCGGCTTATGTAAGGACGGAATATCAATCAAAATGCATAAGCGCGGCTGGTCAAAATGAAAGCCCGACATTTCACAATAATTGTGCAGCGTTCCTTCGTTGTCCCATTCTTTGAAATGAATCAAATGCTGGATAAAGAGCTCGGTTGTTTTCATCTGAATATAAAATGATTCTGTCCGAAATGACTCCCGCAGCATCATTTCCACGTGATTCCGCACAAATTCTACATAACGGCCGACTTCATCCGGCTCTCCAATAATGCCAAGCACTCCAATGATTTGCTGCTGAAAGCGAATGGGCGTCGCCACACCAGGGAGCACATTCACTCGGTCTGCTACTTTTTCTTTCGTAAAAATGATAGACCTTCCGGCTTTTGTTACTTCTTTCGTCACAACGTGGTATGAGCCTATCCGCTCCACACTGCTGCACCCTATAATAATTCCATTCGCATCTGTAATACTCATCGACACGTCCAAAACAGTTGATGTTTGTTCCACTATTGATTGGGCAATTTGTTCAAAAAATTTCATCGCTTCACCTCAACAGATGATTGGCCTCACAGGATAATTCTTAATATTCCGTTTATTTATCCTCTTGATTATACCAATTTTTTGTATAAATTGCATATTGAATGAAAGCGCTTTCTAACTATAATGGAGAATAACAAAACAAAAGTAACTAAAAGACAGAGGAGGATGTTATGTGCATAAAGCAGATATTGTCATTGTAGGCGGCGGAGTCATGGGATCAAGCACAGCTTATTCTTTGCGTAAAAGTGGATTTGAGGGCAAAATTACCGTCTTCGAAAAAGACCCGATTTACGAATTCTCATCCACTCCCCGCAGCGCTGGAGGAATTCGGCAGTTATTCACAACAGCCATTAACATTAAGTTAAGCCGCTTTAGTCTGCAAAAATACAAAGCATTCCCCGAAGAGATGGCGCTTAACGGGGAACCGGCAAAAATTGATTTTCAGCAAAGAGGATATTTATTTTTAGCGACTGAAGAAATGGTTCCTGGCATTGAAAGCCAGCGAAAACTGCAAAATGAATTAGGCGTTCCATCTCAATTTCTTTCTGTTGATGAACTTCGCTCCATTATTCCCGAACTGGCAGTAAACGACCTTGCCGGCGGCCTGTATTGTTCTGAAGACGGCTACTTGGATGCTTATTCGGTCATGCAGACGTATAAGAAAAACGCACAAAAGCTGGAAGTCGATTATGTCTCAAAAGAGGTCGATACGTTTTTAACAGAAAACGACCGGATAACCGGGGTCCGTTTACTCGACGGCGAAGAATACAAAGCCCCCATCGTTGTTAATTGCGCCGGTGCTTGGGGAGCTATTTTAAGTGAAAAAATTGGGCTTTCGTTGCCGATCGTTCCGTTAAAAAGACAAATTTTCCAATTTGATTCATCGGTTCCGCTCCAAAAACCGCTGCCTCTCACAGTCGATCCGACAGGTGTATACTTTCGCCATGAAGGCGACCGGGTCATTACCGGCTTTTCTGAAGACGTTAAACCAGGCATTGATTTTTCCTGGAAGCGTTCGTACTTTGAGGAACTGTGGCCTATTCTGGCACACCGTGTTCCTAACTTTGAAAGCGTGAAGCTCGAATCCGGCTGGGCAGGCTTATATGACTTTAACACAGAAGACCAAAATGCCATTATTGGCGAGCACCCAGCGATGAAAGGATACTACATGGCGCTCGGCTTCAGCGGCCACGGCATGCAGCAGGCGCCTGGTGTCGGCATTGGATTGGCCGAATTAATCTGCAAAGGAAAGTATGAAACGCTCGACTTGACTCCGTTGCGCGTCGAACGATTTGCGGAGAATGATTTAGTCCTCGAGCACGCTATAGTGTAGCTCATTAAGATCTATAAAGAGGTGAACTTATTTGTTAATTTTAAATGAAAAAAGCATGCAGCAGGCAGCTGGAATGGCCAATGTGATCGAGGCTGTGGAACTCGCGTATAAGCTTTATGACGAGGAGCAGTTTCAAATGGATGCGAGAACGCACATGTCTCATAACGAAAACACCTTGCTGCTGATGCCATGCGCCGCTAATCAATCATTAGGCACAAAGATTGTTACCGTCTTCCCGAATAATAAAGATCATCCGGTCACACAAGGGCTAATGATCTTAACTGACGGAACGAACGGTGAAACGAAAGCTATTTTAAACGGGACGTATTTGACCGGCTTACGCACGGGGGCATTAGGTGGTCTCGCTGCCCGTTATTTAGCTCCCGCTGGCTCCGCATCTGCTGGGTTGATTGGGACGGGCGCCCAAGGTTTTTATCAGCTGTTGGCTGTGTGTCTGGAGCGCAAAATCCAAGACATTTACTTATATAATCGGACACAAGAAAAAGCAGCCGCTTTTGCTAAAGACATTCAAGCACACCTGCCCCCTCATATCAACATTCACATCATGAATCAGCCTGATGAAGTTGTCACCCATTCAAATATTATCATCGCTGCTACAACGTCCGAAGCACCTGTCCTGCCCAATCAGCCCGACATTTACAATGGAAAGCTAGTCATTGGCGTCGGCTCTTTCCAGCCACATATGCGAGAACTTCCAGAATCGCTTTTCAAACAGGCAGACCACCTGTTTATTGATACACTCGATGCCATCCATGAAACAGGCGATGTGATTGACCCGATCAAAAACCGCTGGTTAGTGGAATCTCAATTAATTCCTTTCTCAAGTGTTGTCACTGGCAAAGTGAAACCCGATATTAGTATGGAAAAACCCTTAATTTTCAAATCAACCGGCATGGCTTTATTTGATGTCGTTGCCGCTCGTGCCATCTATGAAAAAGCTGCTCAGCAAAGTATCGGCCAGGAAATAGACTTTTAAAATAGAAGCAGTAAACCTTAAATTCAATAAATCCTAAAGGGGATGGTGGAACGTGCATACCATAGTTATGGTTGAATTTGTTCTTTATTGTTTACTGATGCTTGGGGCGGGTTATTTGTTTAGCCGGAAAGAGATGGATCACGCCTCTTTCCTTCTCGGCGGCAAGAAACTGCCGGGCTGGGCGCTTGCTTTCTCGGAAAGAGCCACCGGTGAATCAGCCTGGCTTCTCTTAGGTTATACAGGATTTGTTTTCGCCACCGGTCTTTCCGGTGTATGGGTTGCCGTTGGTATTTCATTAGGGATTGTTTTTTCCTGGCTGTTTTTAGCGAAACGTTTTATGAAAGAAGCAGAAGAACACCAAGTCATGACACTGCCTGGTTACTTAGCTAAACGATTCGGAAGCCATTCGAAAATTATTCTCTGGATGTCGACGATTTTAATTATCAGCTTTATGATGTTTTATTTTGGGGCTCAAATTGCCGGTGCCGGTAAAACATTATTCGCTGTTTTCAACATCAATGTGACCGTGGGAGCTGTTTTGAGTCTCGCGATCGTTATTCTCCTCTCTTACCTCGGCGGATTTACCGCTGTCGTCTGGACAGATATGATTCAAAGTTTAATGATGCTCGTCACGTTAGTTGTCCTGCCAATCGTTGCCCTTTTCCATATTAACGCCGCTGACCTTTCTATCAGTGCGGCATTAACAGCTGCCGGCCCTACAATGGATTCATGGACAGGCGGGGCCATCGGTTTTGCTCTAGGCCTCCTCCTCTTCAATAACTTTGCCTGGTTCTTCGGCTTCCTTGGCGGCCAGCCGCAGCTCAGCGCCCGGTTTATGGCGTTAAAAAATGAAAAAGAAGCAAAAACCGCGAGCCGTGTAGCTATTACTTGGACGATTCTCGCTTACGGCGGTGCGTTCATGATTGGACTTACTGCTCTCACTTTATACCAAGGACAAAGTTTTGCCGACGTAGAAACGATTTTGCCATTTATGATTCTTGACTTATTGCCGCCTTGGATCGCAGGTATTTTACTTTCAGGTATATTGGCAGCTATCATTTCTACGGCTGATTCCCAGCTCCTCGTCATTACAAGCTCAGTGAGCGAAGATATCGTCAACAATGCTCTCGGCAAAAAGTTGACTGAAAAACAGCTTGTCACTATTTCAAGACTTACGATCATTGGGGCCGGTTTATTAGGATTAGTCATTGCTTTAACGTCCAAATCGCTCGTCTATCTCGTCGTCAGCTGGGCGTGGGCAGGTGTCGGCTGTACGCTTTCACCAGCAATCATTCTCACTTTCTTCTGGAAACGCTATTCCGGAATCGGCGTAATTGCTACTATTCTTTCCGGCTTTATCGGTACCATCATCTGGATTTCCACACCGCTTGAAGAAATTATCTCTTCCCGCTTTACTACCTTTTTTATCGCCGCTTTCTTCGGCATCGTCTTCAGCTTGCTTTTCCCGGTAAAGGAAAGCAGCGGCGAGGTGAAAAACACAAAAGAAGGCGATATGTCCACGAAAGTGATTGGCTAATGAAAGTTAGTTAATAATCAAACGGTTAATAAATAAAGGGAACTGTTCTAAAGCCAGTTACTCAATGACTTTTCGGACGGTTCCCTTTTTAAACTTCTTCATGTTTAATCGATAATTTATCATCTATCATATCAATGTATCTCGAGAATTCATTTACTGCTAATAATATCTCCACGATTTTTCATACACTTCAATGAGGTTGGGCCGAATCAACGTATTCGGTTTTAATTCAATTGGCCTCCCATTCGTATCTTTAATCGTCGCATCTTCGTCTTTTCCAAACCGGGTAAGCGCTGGCAGAAGTTCTGTCGTCAAATAGCTTGTTTCTGCTTTCACTTCCAAACTATCAACCAAAATAGGCTGACGCGAAGCGAGAACAAATCCCCAGCCGCCAAAGCTTGGAATATCAACATGCAAATTGTTTGTCAGCAGTTTTGCTTCTTGAATCGTTTTATTAATTGTCCAGTACACTTCAGGTGCAAACACAGGACTTGTCGCCTGCACCATCATTGCCCCGTCTGGGGCTAGATGGTTACGGAGCAAGGAATAAAACTCTGCCGTATAAAGCTTATTGAGCGATTCATTGTTCGGATCGGGCAAGTCCACAAGAATTACGTCATAAAAGCCATCTGTTTCTTCCAGGTAGCGGAACGCGTCTTGATGGATGGCTTTCACCTTTTTATTTTTAAGCGAATGCTCATTTAACTCTGTTAATAGATGGTGCGTATTGGCCAGTTCCACCATTTTCGGGTCGAGATCCACAAGCGTAACAGAGTGGGTATCACCATACTTCAACACCTCTCTGACAGCGAGCCCATCCCCGCCGCCGAGGACTAACACCCGCTTACGGCTGCCTGCCGCTGCCATGGCCGGATGAACAAGAGTTTCATGGTAACGATGCTCATCAGCCGCGCTAAACTGCAATTGGCCATCTAAATAAAGTCTTGTATCCCCTTCTTCTCTCGTTAATACGATTTGCTGGTAAGCGGTTTGTTCCGAATAAATAATTGGATCTTTGTACAGTTTCTGTTCAAAATGGAAAGCCGCTTCTTCCCCAAATAAAATACCGGCCAAAATAAGCACAAGCAAGAAGCCCCCCGCTCCTGCATGGAGAGCAAAATTAGACAGCTCCTGCCTGAATTTCACGGTTATCCAGAGCGCCACCACCACATTGATCGTCGCTACAATAAATGCCGTTTTCACGAGGCCGAAATAAGGGCGGAGCAAAAATAAAAATAACAGTCCGCCGATCAAGCCGCCCGCATAATCGGAAAATAACACTTTCGCTGTGCTTTTATGCAAAGCAACGCCGATGTCGTTTGCTTTGCGGATTAAAACCGGCAGCTCCACTCCTGTCAATGTACCAACAATGAGTGTAACCCCATATAAAAACAGTGCGTCTGTTCCATCCGGCAAGTAGGCGGTTACTCCAAATAAAAGAAAAGCCGAAAACCCGCCAATCAGCCCGATGCCGTATTCAATCCAAATGAAGGAGAGAACTAGCTGCTTTGTAATCTTTTCACTTATAAAGGCGCCAATACCCATACCCGTTAAAAAAAGCGAGATTGTCAGCGTATACTGCTTCACGCCGTCTCCAAGTATGTAAGAACCGAGAGCACCAAATAGAACTTCAAAAATAATGCCGCAAATCGATACGATCCCTGATGCCCAGTAAATGCTGCTGCTTTGTTTCAATAATTCTTCTTTATTCATTTTTTCCACCTGCCGTGCGCCATTACGTGATAGACGCGCCGATCACAAATGAAAGCCCGACGGATACACAGAATGAAACAATTCCTACTGCACTATTGCGTGCTTTCAATTGTTCTTCAACTGAAAAGTTACGGGTAAACAGCTCAAACAATAAATAGGCTGCCATTTGCAAAACCACACCGTACCCTCCCCAAATTAATGTCTCTATAATCGTGTCATTATGGAGGCTAGAGAACATTAAAATAATGCAGATACCAACTATTTTTCCGCTTATCGAAAGCGCCACAGCAACGTTTCCTTCTTTAATTTCATGCCAGTCTTTATACTTTCTGGTGAGCATTTCAAAAATAAACAAGCCAGCCATCACAACTAAAATGGCTACCACAAAATAAAGAAAGGTTAATAAAAACGGATTCATTTCACTTCTCCTCTACTAAATAATCAATTATTTCCCCGTTCCCGGGCCCCCGCCCCGGAAGGTAGAGCCGCGTCCGCCCGCTCCGGAATTCCATCTGCCCGTTGAACCATAGCCGCCATAGCAATCATTGTTGTAAGCAGAACCGCACCGGCCGCGCTGATAACGATCCCAGCCCCCGCCAAACATATTGCTTAACATGTGCCCAAGCAGCATCCCTTGAAAGAAGCCCGGATGATAATAACTGCGAACAAACTCTTGATCGGACACTTCAATCAGTGTCTGGTCCGGCTGATCAGGGGCCTCTGTTAAAATGACGAATTGATCGTCATAAATAAGAACTTGTTTGCCACTTACATACTTTCCGGTTTCATCAGGTTTTTGCACTTGAATCAGTTCATCCGCCACCTCTTTCACTTGCTGATCTTCTGCTAGATAAACATAAGAATCTTCTATTCCGGCATCTTGACTGCGGACGACATCAATTAGCGAATAGCGGTCTGATATGTAATCTTCTATTTGCGCCGACCCGCAGCCGGCTAAAAGACCGGCCGCTGCGGCAAATAAAGCAAATAACAAAAATAGTCGTTTTTTCATGGAAAACACTCCAATAAAAAGAGGAAAGAATTATTCTTTCCCTAATTTTTTCTTTAAAGCTGCTAATTCCTCGTCAATCGCACTATTTGTTTTCAGCGCATCCAGCTCGGCATCAATACTGCGCGTGGAAGATCTTAAATCATCAGATGTTTCTGCTTCCGCCTCATACCGCAGTACTTTTTCTTCCATACGTTCAAACCCACGCCGTGATTCATCGCCGCCAATGGAAGACATTGCCCGGTTCATTTTCGTTCTCGCTTTCGCTGACTCAGCACGTGCCTTTAAAGAATCTTTTTTCAATCTCATTTCCTCGTATTCCTGCTTCATTTCACCAAGCTTTTCTCTCAAGACAGAAGCATCTTGTGACGCCTGCGCGTGGGCTGTGCGCATCGATTCAGCCTGGCCTTCATACACTTTTTTATCTTCAAGTGCACGGCGGGCAAGATCTTCATTCCCTGCTTCAAGAGCTGTAACGGCTTGCTGCTGGCGTTTTTCCACCATACTTTTTGCATCATCCAGCTTTTTTTTCAGCATCTTTTCATTGGCAATCTGCTTAGCTACTGCCATTTCTGCATCACGAATGTCCATTTCCATTTCCCGCATAAATTGATCAAGCATTTTTACCGGATCCTCTGCTTTTTCCAAAGCAGCATTTAACTCCGAGCCGACATACGTTCTTACCCGTTTAAAAAACTGAAACATATTCGATTCCTCCTATCAGCTAGCTTCCAGCTAAAATCTTGAGTTCATATTCTTCAATGGCATAGCCGTAACTTACTTCAACTTCGCTGCCCCATACTTCAACAGATAAAAAATGTTCTTCAGAATCATCTTCAAAATCAAAGTATTTCAATTCTTTTCCATGCACATTCTGACTGCGCCCTTCTCCTTTAACGTACGCCTTGCCGCTCTCTGCCATTCTGTATTCCTGTCCTTCGTATGTTACTTTTTTGGGGATTGGTTCTTCAAGCGGCAGCTTAATGGCCTGATAAATACCAAGTTCCAGTTCATCATCCATTTCGACACCGAGCCATAAAACCCCTCTCTCCCCTTGCAATTGATAGGCATCCCATGCAAAGCCGCTGTCGTTGTAATGAAGCTTTCCTATTACTTGATAATCCTGCAGGTCATATGTAACAATATCGCCGACCTTTAAGTTTAAAACTGTCCGTTTCTCTACTTTTGGCTTCTCTTTTTCCTGTTTAAACAACCGTTCAAAAAACCCCATGCCTTCACCTCAATTCCTTTCACCTATCATTCCCTGTTTGTTAGTGGTTCCTTCATGGTATATTTTTAATTTCTTTATGATATACGCTCTTCACTACGCAAAGTTTCATTATTTTGATTTTTTTGCATAATCCCCACTGCAGCAAGTTCTCTTTAAGGAACCATTACATCTATATGCTCCTTCAGCACTTGGAGAGTGAGTGGAACTTTCTCACCAGCATCACCGTCCACATTTGCTTTTAACGGCTGACTGGAAGATACGGTTAATTGATTTGCCCGAAAATAGAGAACATCCGGATCTGCTTTTAGCTCTCCCTTCAAAAGATTAGCCGCAATTCGTACGAGCCTTGGAAAAGCAGTATCCTTAATAATAAAACAGTGCAGCTTGCCGTCATTCACTTCTGCTTCTGGCGCCATTTTCTCAAAGCCGCCGACGGAATTCGTCAGAGCGGCGAGAAAAAGCAAAGCTTCTTCTTCATACTGATTGTCATTTGTCCGGATTCGTAAATCGAATGACTTTTTATTGACGAGTGTTTTCGCCCCCTCCAAAAAATAAGCTAACGAACCGAGGGCCGTTTTTTGCCCGGATGACACATCTGCAGTTGATTCAGCAATATCGCCGAGAGCAGCAATATTCAAAAAGTAGCGGTAGTTGATTTTACCGATGTCGACTTTTTTCAACTTTCCTGTTCCAATCGCTGTGATGGCTTCTTCTGCTTCAAGCGGTATGTTCAGTGCCCTGGCAAAATCATTCACTGTACCGAGCGGAACGATGCCGAGAACCGGCCTATGACCTTTTTCAGCTAGGCCATTAATGGTTTCATTCAGTGTACCGTCACCCCCAATAGAAATGACTAAGTCATATTTATTCGCGCAAGCCTCTTCAGCAAACGCTGTAGCATCGCCCCCTTTTTCCGTGAACCGTACATCTGTTTCATACTCCATCTTTCGCAATTGCTGCTGAACTTTTTCCACGTACACTTCCGCTTCTTCTTTCCCTGAAGCGGGATTAACAACAATCATTGATTTCCTCAACTGTAGTTTCCCCCGTTCACTCTCTTCCATGTTTCCCAACTCTGCCCGCGACTTTCGCTGGCGATAAAAAAGGGACGTCCCCATCTCCCTGTTTAACAAGAGTTCCATTTCTTCCAAGTCTTCTCTTGTGACCACTGGATCCTTTTCCGACCAATTTACGATATAAATAAAATAAAATTGATTAATAATCCGGAAAATTACATTGGAGTTTGGAAATTTATCATAAACCGCTTTAATGTTGTAACGGCGGGAATAAGTCCATTTCGTTAACTTCATCATCAGCCCACCTGTTTTTGTTAATTGTGCTACTTGTATATACCCTTTATACAGTTTTTTCAACTCTAACTGCAGGCAAACATGTCTCTTCTTTTTTCCTCGACAAAACTACTGATCAATCAACAAAACTAGTGAAAGGAATTTGCGGATTCGTATGGAAACTAGTTAATAACAGTCTATTGTCCCGGAAGCAGCCACTCGAGAAAGTCACAGACGACTATTTAACGGAGGGATGAAAATGGAACAGGCTTATTTCAGTTCAGAAGTAGCAAAAAGCCTTGGAGTCGGCGCCAGTACGTTGCGAAAATACTCATCTGCCTTAGAAGCAGCCGGGTACCACTTTGATAGGGGATTGAATAATTCCCGCGTCTTTTACCAAAAAGATATTATAACAATCCAGCGTTTGCTGCGATTAATACAAGATCAGAACATGCCACTTGAAGCAGCCATTGAATTGGCCATAAAAGCGGAACTGCAAAAATATGATCAAACACCTGCTGAAACGAGCGAATTATGCGAGCGGATCGCCCGGCTTGAACAGCAGCAGGAAACGTTGATTGAGGTGAACAAAGAACTTGTGAAAGAACTGGCCCAATATCAACGGTGGATGAAAGAAAAACTGGAACACCAGGAAATCGCTATCCGCGATCGCCTGCTTTTAAATAACATGCAGCCCGCAGCTATTAAAAGAGAACCTCCGAAATATCGGCTCCCTTCATTATTTTCCATATTTAGAAGCAAAAAGAACGAAGCCACATTTAATTAAGCGGCTTCGTTCTTTTTTGCAGGAGTTTTTAAGAGTTTGTCGAATACAGTTCAACATTACGCTATAAAAGGGAGTACTCATCATCATGAAAAAAGCCGTTTTTTTTGATTTAGACGATACACTTGTGAATGACCGCAAAAGCATTCAAACAGCATTTGATGTAACATGCGGCGATTTAGAACAAAAATACGGAGTGAATGGAAAAACAATTGAGTCATCTGTCAGGGAAGCAGCCCGGGAACAATATGAGCGCTATTCTTTTTATCCGGTCACTCTTCACCTCGGTATTAATCCGTTTGAAGGTCTTTGGGGCGACTTTGGCGATGTGCACCATTGGCAGCTGCGCCAAATGGGTAAAGACATTAGCGATTACCAGTTTCAATCGTGGGAAAAGGGGTTAAAGGCGGTCGGCATCGAAGGAGCAGCCGACTGGGCGAAAGAGCGCTTCCGGGAAGTGCGCCGATTTTCTCCATTTTTATATGATGACACGTATGCCGTACTCGATCAGTTAAAAGAAAACGGGGTTCGTTTGTTGCTTTTGACAAACGGCGCACCTTCTCTTCAGTTGGAAAAGCTAACAATGATTCCGGAGCTGCCGTCTTATTTTGAGCATATTGTTATTTCCGGAAACTTTGGATTTGGTAAACCGGATCCGGCCATTTTTGATCATGCGCTGAAACTGATGGACTTAACTCCTGAAGCAGTAATTATGGCTGGCGATAATTTAGGAACAGATATCCTTGGCGCCACCCGTGTCGGCATGGATTCGATTTTTATTGACCATGGTGACGGCCGGCAAGTAGAAGGAGCCAAACCTACTTATACCGTTAAGTCTCTTCGTGAATTAATGGACGTTTTCCAAACATTGGCAGACACTTAACAGGTTTCTTTCTCCTCAAAACGGGAATAGATTATAGAAGCTATTCCAATACACATTAAGAGAGAGAAAGAAAAAGGAGAGGGAGAGAATCATGACCAGCCATTTGCATCAAGCTTCTAAGCTAGATATTCAAGTCTTCGATGAACAAGGAAGCTTTCCATTTAAAGAAAAAAACTTGTCATCTAAACGCATATATGAAATTCACGATGAAACATTGCGGACACCGCTCGAAAAAGCAGAAGTATTTGAACAGCTGCTGAATATTCCTAATGAGTGTGAACTGTGGATTGTTCCGGTGACAACAGAAACGTCTGCATTGACGAAGTCCATTAAAGAAGAGAAAACGAGCGCTTTATTCGATATGCTCGCTTCCATTAGAGATAAAATGCAGTTTGACCGGACGTTTATCGTTGCTGAAAACAACCTTTGCGATAATGTGTGCAGCCAGTTAAAAGAGCTTGGCTATACATTTACGGAGAAAACAGAAGAAGAACTGCAACAAGTGCAAGTAGAATTTTAAAAGTGCCGGGCTTTTGCCTGGCACTTTTTTAGATCAATTAAACGTTTTCGCACTTAAATGAACAGCTTTCGACTGGCTGGCAGATAAAATCTCCGGATTCGTTAATACTTCAATGACGGCCGGACGCCCGCTCGCTTTTGCTTTTTCCAATGCCGGCAGAAAGTCTTCATTTTTCGTCACTTGCTCGCCGTGACAGCCAAATAATTTGGCCAGCTCAGCAAAATTTGCATTTGATAGTTTGGTTGCAATGACCCGATCTGGAAAGTGCTTTTCTTGATGAGCCCGGATCGTCCCATACATATTGTTATTTACCACGACAGCAATGACCGGAATTTGAAAGCGAACAGCTGTTTCAAGTTCCTGCATCGTCATCATAAATCCGCCATCCCCGGAAAAAGAAACGACCATTTTATCCGGGTGGGCTACTTTGGCGCCAATGGCTGCCGGAAGCCCGTAACCCATCGCTCCTGATGTCGGGCCAATGTATGTTTTTTCGCGGTCAAAGCGGTAATATCGCGATAACCAGCCGAAGAAATTGCCGGCATCACTCGTCAAAATCGCATCTTTTGGAAACGCCTGCATAATATCGTGCAGCAGGCCATCCATATCCACATACTGCTCGGCATAGTCTTTTGGAGCGGAAGAAAAAGTTAAATACGCCGCATGCAGCTTCTTGACTGCCTGCTCCTTCACTTCATCCTTCACTGGCTCCGCAAGCTCCAGCGCTTTTTGTAAAAATTGTTTCACGTCCGAGGTAATTCCGAGAATAGGAGAATACACTTTGCCAATGCTGTCAGGGCAAATATCTATTTGCACAAGTTTCGTCTGATCACCGAGCAATGTGTAATCCTGAGTAGTCACTTGCGAAAAACGGGTGCCTAAAGCAACAACGAGATCGGCTTGTTTAATATAGTTAAGCAGACCTTTCTCTGAACCAAAGCCGAGCCAGCCTGCATAATGCGGGTGGCTGTTTGGAAAAGCGTCAAACCGGCGGAAAGAAGTCACCACAGGAACGTTCAGTGTTTCAGCAAACCTGACGAGCAAATCAGCTGATTTCGTCCGTGTTACGCCCCCGCCGGCAATGACGACAGGGCGCTTCGCTTCCTTAATTTTCACGAGCGCTTCCCGGACAGACTCTTCTGCCGGCAGTGGTACTTGCTCACGCTGCACATGCTGTTCTATATATTCTGCTGTATCTTCAAGCATATCGTGCGGAAGCGACACGACGACCGGACCCGGCCGTCCAGACCTGGCCATATAAAACGCCCGGTGCAGCAGCTCGGGAATTCGTTCTGCCGATTCAATTTCCACTGTCCATTTGCACAAGTGACTGAAGAAAGAAGTAAATTCCACTTCCTGAAAAGCTTCTTTTCCTTTGAACGGCCGCTCCACCTGCCCAATTAATGCTACAAGCGGGGTTGAGTCCTGCATCGCCGTATGCAGCCCAATGGCCAGGTTTGCCGCTCCCGGGCCTCTCGTTGCCATGCACACCCCCACTTCACCCGATGCTTTTGCATAAGCTTCCGCCATAAAAGACGCTCCGCCTTCATGGCGGTTTGAAATGAGCTGGATTGACGGATGTTCATAAAGGGCATCGATCACTCCAAGGTAACTCTCGCCCGGTACACAAAAAGCTTTTTTCACCTTTTCTTCTTCCATTACTTTTACTACAGCCCGGCCTCCTGATAATTTCACCATCTTGATTCCTACTTTCCGCTTTAATTTATACATAAAATTCTAAATATTTTGTTTATTTTACCTAAAAATATGTTATAATTTGGGTAGTATTTTAGTTCTTTTAACTAGCAAATGAGCTATCACTTTTTGAAGCAAGGGGGTGCTGCCAGTGAAAATATTGGAGCATATTGCTCAAGATATCGCAGAGAAAACGAGTTCAGTCTTAGGCTATCCAATCAGCATTACTGATAATGAAGGGTACATCATTGGTTCGACTGATAAAGAAAGGCTGGGAATCTTTCACCGTCCTTCGCTCGACGTCATTAAAAAAAAGAGCTTAATTAATTGCCGCAATGAAGATATCAGGCAAATCCTTCCTGGTGTTTCCGTACCAATTACGATCAACAACAAAGCCATCGGTGTTCTCGGGATTGTAGGTGAGCCTGAAGAAGTAGAAAAATACGTTCATCTCGTGAAAAATCAAGTGGAAATGATGTGTCAGGATGCCTTTCGAAAAGAAATGAAGGAACTTGAATCCAAAATGGTAGAAGTGTTTATCCAGCAAATCATTCATTACGACACAGATGAACAGGATGAACGAATTATTCAATACGCCAAAACACTCGGTTATAACCAGGAAATACGCCATGTGTGTATTTTAATAGATATTCATCGTCCTTCACACACACAGGATAATCCGCCCGAACTTCATGATCCTTACTCGTTTCCTTACTTTCAAAGGGATGTATTGGACTTTATTCATTTAATCTTCCATGATTCGGAAGAAGACATCCTTTCTTTTATTAACATTGAACGATTAATTATCGTGAAGCCGATAGCTACAGAGCAAGCCTATTCCACCCTCGTCTCCTCCCTGGAACAAAGGCTTCATAAGCTGAACAACTTTTTGCAGGCGAAATATAATTTATCCGCTTCTATCGCAGTGGGAGATGTGCAAAAAGGTGTCAGCGGCATGGCTGAATCCTTTCGCAATGCGGAAAAGACGATGGTTCTTGGAAGAAAAGCAGATATGGATTCGAACATTTTCCTTTACAACGAAAAACATACGACCTTTCAGTTACTGCCCAAAGAAATTACACCAGAATTGCAGAAAAAGCTGCTGAGCATCATTCAGCCTTTGACCAGGCTGGACAACTACGATGTTCTGTCTTCCACTTTCCTGGCATATTGCCGGCACAATATGAATTTAAGTGAAGCAGCGAGAAACATGTTTATTCACCGCAACACCATTATTTACAGACTTGAAAAAGTGAATGAAGCCACCCATTTGGATACAAGCAGCTTTCAGGACTGCATGCTTCTTTATATGGCGATCAGCTGTTACGGAGAAACGAAAGAGTGCCCGGTCCGCACGCCATAAATTTATCTTATTTTTTTCAAAAACAAGCAGAAATGCATTCGCCGCTTTTCATGCGAGGCACTTCTGCTTATCTTTTGCATTCAAGGCGTGGCCTTGTTCAAATTAATAGTTATCAATTTGCGCCCGCTGGATTTTGCCGCTATAGTCGATATACACAGACTTCCACTCTGTATACACATCTAACGAAGCCACTCCTGAATCCCGATGCCCGTTTCCAGTTCCTTTCGTGCCGCCAAATGGCAAGTGAATTTCCGCTCCAGTTGTTCCTGCATTGATGTAGACGATGCCCGTATCCAAGTCTCTCATCGCCTGGAACGCACGGTTCACATCCGCTGTGAAAATGGAGCTGGATAAACCGAACTCAACACTGTTGTTCACTTCAATCGCTTCTTCCAGGCTTTTGACCGGAATGATGGAAGCGACCGGGCCAAAAATTTCTTCTTGGGCAATTCTCATGTCAGACTTTACATTAGTAAATAAAGTAGGTGCATAGAAGTTTCCTTTATCCAAACCGTTTTCAGTAACAATTTCGCCGCCCTTTAATAGCTTTGCCCCTTCGTCTTTACCGATTTTGACATATTCATGGATCTTCTCAAGAGACGAGCGGTTAATGACAGGGCCAACATCAATGGATTCATCCAGTCCGTCGCCAAGCTTTAACATTTCCATGCGTTTCATCAGCTTCTGCTCCAGCTCTTCTTTTACCGACTCATGGACGATAATCCGGCTGCACGCTGTACATCTTTGCCCGCTCGTCCCGAAGGCACTCCAGACAATGCCGTCTACAGCAAGATCAATATCCGCATCTTCCAGTACAGTTACCGCATTTTTCCCGCCCATTTCAAGCGATGTCCGTTTCAGCAGTTCACCAGCGCGTCCGTTGATTTTCTTCCCTACTTCGTTAGAGCCGGTAAAAGAAACAATGTCAACGTCCGGGTGTTCCACGATGGCATTTCCTACTTCACTTCCTGAGCCGTAAACGAGGTTCACGAGCCCTTTTGGCAGTCCCGCTTCCTCATAAATTTTGACAAACTCTCCCGCCAAAAATGGTGTTTCAGAAGCCGGCTTCCAAACGACGGCATTTCCTGTCACGAGCGCCGGCAGTGACTTCCAAGAAGCGATTGCGATCGGAAAGTTCCACGGAGTAATCAAACCGGCAATACCGACAGGAACGCGAACGCTCATTGCAAATTTATTGCGCAGCTCGGAAGGAACCGTATCCCCGAACATGCGACGGCCTTCACCTGCCATATAGAACGCCATGTCAATGGCTTCCTGGACTTCCCCCCTCGCTTCTGCAATGACTTTTCCCATTTCTTTCGTCAATACTTGTGCGAGCTCTTCTTTACGCTCTTTTAATAAATAAGCAACCTTATATAAAAAGTCTGCACGCTCAGGCGCCGGCACATTTCTCCACTTTTTTTGCGCTTCTTTTGCTGCCTGGACCGCTTTCTCTACATCTGCTTTCGTAGAGGCAACAACTTCGCCTAATACTTCGCCATTCACCGGATTCGTATTTTGAGTATACTTTCCTGACTCTGAATCTACCCATTCGCCATTAATAAAGTTTAAGTATTTTTTTACCGCTGTGTCTTTTTTAGCTGTTTCTTGTACTGTTTGATTGTTCATTATTTTTCCCCTCTCAATTCGTAATAATTGTCAGCTCTTTTTTCATGCGGTTAATCGCTTCCGTCAGCCGGTCTGTCGGCACCGAAAGCGAGATGCGGAAATACCCTTCACCCGCTGTTCCGAACGCATGGCCCGGAGTGATGATCACACCCGTTTTTTCCAGTACGGTGTTCGCGAATTCAGCCGATGTATACCCCCTTGGCACAGGTGCCCATATAAAGAACGTACCGCGTGCCGGCGCCGTATTTACACCAATTGAAGCGAGTGCATCTGTCATGGCTTTCATTCGTCCAGCATAAATGTCATTGCTTGCTTTCACGCAATCCTGGCTGCTCTTTAAAGCATGGGCAGCAGCTTTTTGAATAGGCGTAAATTGTCCAGTGTCTGTATTGCTTTTATAAACAGATAATGCCTTAATCACTTCTTTATTGCCGACAACGTAGCCGATCCGCCAGCCGGTCATGCTGTATGTTTTAGATAAAGAACCAAACTCCACAGCTGTTTCTTTCGCTCCTTCTGCCTGCAAAATGCTCGGTGCCCTATAATCATCAAATGTGACCATATTGTAGGCGGCGTCATGGGCGATGACGATTTTGTTTTTTTCAGCAAATGAAACCGCCCGCTGGAAGAAATCAATGTCTACAGTGGCAGAAGTCGGATTGCCTGGATAATTTAAAAACATGAGTTTTGCTTCGTTGGCGATATTTTCAGGAATATTCTGAAATTCGGGTTCGAAGTTGTTTTCCTTCAGAAGCGGCATCGTGAACAGCTGTCCGCCAGCGAGCGAAACAGCCATTCGGTACGGTGGATAGCCAGGATCCGGTGCCAAGACGATCTCTCCTGGATCAATGACAGACGGGACTAAATGGGCGAGCCCCTCTTTGGAGCCGATCAGCGCGAGAACTTCTGTTTCCGGATCTAAATCGACATTAAACTGCTGCTTATAAAAATCAGCTACTGCCTGCCTAAATTCAAAACAGCCAATGAAACTCGGATACTTAAAGTTTTCCGGATAAGCCATTTCCTCTATTAGTTTATCCCTAATATGCTTTGGCGTCGGAAGATCCGGGTCACCAATGCCTAAATCAATCACATCAACTCCCGCTTTTTGCATCATTAATTTCTTTTTTTTGAATTCAGCAAACATGTATGGCGGTATTTGAGCTATTCTTTGCGATTGATAGCGCATGACACTTGATCACCATCCTTTACATTCACGATCTTTTAAATAGTAAGCTCTTTTCTACTTTAACTTTATCTTCTTTCACTTTTATAAACTATGGGCTTTTTGTACAAAAATACCTGAAGAATAACCGTAAATATCCGTACACTTTTCACAAAGGTCTTTTTTCATCAAATAGTGATGAATGATAGGAACTTTTTTCTAACTCCATTCGTATATAAGGAAAAAAGACGCAAAGGATTGAGGAGACATGCCTAAAAAACCGGCAAAAAAGAAAAAAAGACGCCAGGAAGATTCCACGGCGGCTGATATATTTGATGCGGTATTTGGAAATATCTGTTACGAAATTTTATTTTGGCCTTTGCGAATGCTTTGGAGGCTCATCCGCTTCTTCTTTCGTTCCATCGGCGATTTGATTCCGTAATCAGTAACGCGCTGCACGAAAGACTTCTAAAGGCAGTTTATTGCACAAGCCGGTTTTGAAAGGCATAAATGACGGCCTGCGTCCGGTCGTTCACTTCGAGCTTGGACAAGATATTGCTGACGTGTGTTTTTACCGTTTTTAATGAAATATATAATTCATCAGCAATGTCCTGATTCGCTTTTCCTTGCGCAATAAGCAGCAGGATTTCTCTTTCCCGTTCTGTCAGTTCTTCATGAAGCGGTACTTTTTGACCCTGGCGCATGCGCTTCATCATTTTCCCCGTCACTTCAGGCTCAAGTACCGGTTCGCCTCCGTGCGTTTTGCGAATGGCTTCTGCAATCGCGCTCGCTTTTGACGTTTTTAAAATATAGCTGACGGCCCCTGCTTCAAGTGCCGGATACACTTTTTCGTCATCAAGAAAGCTTGTCACGATAATGATTTTAGCTTCGGGCCATTGCTCCACAATTCGCTTTGTCGCTTCAATGCCATCCATTTTCGGCATCACGAGGTCCATTAAAATAATATCCGGCTTTAACTCCAAAGCAGCTGCCACCGCTTTTTCCCCATCTTCTGCTTCTGCTTCCACTTTGATATCAGGCTGCGCCATTAAATAAGCGGATACACCAATGCGCACCATTTCATGATCATCTACGAGAAGAACCCTTATCATTCGTCCGTTTCCACCTCTTCTTCCAATTTTTCTGTTTGTGTTTGATCTGAATGCTGCTGTGCGAGCGGTACTTTTACTTCCAATTTTGTTCCTTTGGATGGCAATGAAATAATCTTTAACGTTCCACCAATTTCAATGGCACGCTCATGCATGTTTTGCAAGCCATAAGAGCCCATCTTCGTTGTTGTCGTATCAAAACCAATTCCGTCATCGCTGATCCGCAAAATAACAAAGCCATCACGCCACATGTTGAGCACGTCGAGACGGTTCGCCTTTGCATGGCGCAGCGTATTGGAGATTGATTCTTGGACAATTCGGAATAAGTGATCTTCCATACCACGGTCCATGCTGATTTCTTCTGTCTTCCAGTGAATGGCGAGCGGTACTTTTTGAGTCAATTCAACGAGTAAATCATCGATTCCTTCTTTTAACGATTTGCCGTTCAACGGTACAGGCCGCAAATGCAATAACAGCGCCCGCATTTCCAGTTGCGACTGCTGAATCATTTCTTCCACCATAGCCAGCTGTTTCGTTTCCATTGAAGGAACTGCCTCGCGTTTTTCATTAATGGCTGACATCATCATGGAAGCGGCAAACAGCTGCTGGGATACTGAATCATGCAGTTCACGAGCGAGACGCTGCCGTTCTTGTGACACCATTTCCTGAATGAGCGTTTCCTGGTTTTCTGCTTTTTCCTTGGCGAGGCGCCGGGCAGTTTGTTTTTGTTCAGCAACCGTCCGTTCCAGCTGCTGAAATTTTTGCTCGATACCTGAAAAATCAGCTGTCAACATCTTGTCTTTTCCTTCAGCGGCCTTCCCTGAAATAAGAGAATCGAGCCGCTGATCAAGCGTTTTTAAAGAAGACCATTGTCCCCATCCGTACAGCGCGCCAAATAAAAAAGCCACGCCGACAGCCACTGCTGCGACAAATACGGCAAAAGGAAGACCAAACAGCTCCTTTTCGAAATAATTCCGCCATCCTGGCTGCGGAAAACTTATTTCAAAAGCAGCGATCACGACAACTGTCACAAAAAGAACCGCCAGAAAAACTTGCCTGAATTGCTTCGCAAAAATGTTCATACCCGATTCACCTCCACATCGCCAATGACGGTGGAAATAAGGAGAACGATCGTTGTTTCTGCTCCTTCCTGTTCGCTGTGATGTTCATCTTCGAAATAAAATGTATCATTCCAGACTGGGATCGGAAAACGCTGAAACAAATGGACGTTGCCGACAAGCGTGGCAAAGCGGATGCGCACCGGGATTTCATAAGGAATATCTACTTTCACTTTTCCCATCATTTGTCTGACCGAGATGACAGCTGTTCCTTTCGGCAGCACCGTATTGCTTACATCAACAGTAATGTCGCCAAGCATGCCCTGGATGTGGATGTCTTTCCATTCATATGAATGCTCCGGCGTTGATTGAACAGAAAATAGTTTGTTTTTCAAAAAAGAATGCTTAATGGACTCGCCGGGATTAAGCGGCGTGGACGAGATATTTTCCGCTGACAGCGAAAAGCGAGCAGGCTCTTTTTTCGATTGTAAATAACGGTACAGCATATAAATAAGACCTGCCATAACGAGCATTCGCAAACTTGTCATGCTAAGAATCATCATGACAGTCATAAATAAACCGAACCAAAACAGCAGTTTGCCAAACCAGCTGGCGTTCCACTTTCTTCCGAAATACATCATGGCTATTCCGAAGAAGAGGGAAAATACGAAATCGCCATGAAAAAATGTCGCTTCAATTAAAACAATTAATAAAGCAGCAAGTAAAAACACAGTCAGCATATCCGTTCTTTTTAATGAAGGCATTCTTTTTTCCCCTTTCCTCGAAGCAGCAATGATAATAATGTGAAGCCACCCTAAACGAAAAGTGCCAAGCACCTCCGCCGCCATCTTTAGTATAAAACGCTTGGTAATATACTGTATTCAGGCTTGCAGAGGAGGAACCAGGCACTTGTGGGACAGCCTCCACGCTCTTCAATTGTTAATCATAGCATGTTTTACGCTTACTGTGCGCTCTTTTCTTTTAGCTGAAATTGCCGCTCCAGCTCTGCAAGACGAGCGTCCATTAAGGAAGATTCGTAGCGTTTGTTTACTTTTCCTTCTAATTCGTCAATATACTGTTCAAGTTCTTCAAACCGGCCAAACGGACGATTAGCTTCGGAACTTTCATCGAGCACTTTGCTCATGCTGTAGTGGGCTCTTGCCGCATTTTCACGGCCCATTAATTCAAGGCGGCGGACATTCATGTCTTTCAACTTATGCTTCATTTCTTCTGCCTTGCTTTCAAGCTTCATGATTTGCTCTCCAACAATGGCAACGGACTGTTCTAAACGGACGGCCCGCTCTTTATATACATCCGCTTCACGCACTGCAAACTCCTCAAGTTCCGTTTCTCCCGCTTCAGCAGCGAGAACAGCCTGCTTGCTCCGCTTCTCCTGCAGGCGGACAGCTTCCTGCCATTCACTCTCAAACTCTTTTTTCAATAATTGCTGGCGCTCCAACAATTTCACTACTTTTTCCGTTTCCTTCTGTGCTTCCCGCAAATATTGATTCAGCATGGCAATCGGATTCTTTTGCTCTTTTTTCTCCACGATATCAAACAACTCTGCTTCCACTGTACGTTTAATTTTTGTAAAAATCCCAGTCATATTTATCTCTCCTTAACCATTTATTTTTTTTAGTTGATTCCATTGTTTTTCAAAGTTCACGAACGGATCCTCTTCTTTCGCATCTGCCATCGGTTCATGATCGTCTTCTTGCCACTTTTTATAAACGATGTAAAGTACACCTAAAGCCGCAATGCCAAGCAGTGCCGGAACATTGCCGACTGCTGCCAAAAAGGCAATCAGTCCAGCTGCTCCCCAAAAGAATTTGATCGCTTTCGAGGAAGCTTGCCCATACTGTTTCCATGCCACATACATGATAGCTGCGCATAATACAAGTCCGAGCACCGGTCCCACACTTGCAATCGCGACTAAAGCAGCCAGCCCTCCAATACAAAACAGCATCACCTTTTTCATTTATTTTTCCTCCTTTCGATATCTTGATTTCATCTTACCTCGCCATCCCTTTTCTTATAACGAGCCGCAGATGGAACTTAGTCTCAGCCTTAAGACTGAGACTAAGAAAAGCGGAAGCGCCTTGATCAGCCCCGACAAGCACAAGACGAGCCTCCCAGAAAGGTGTTCTTTACCTTTCCGGGAGGGTTGGCTTGTGACCTCGAGGGGCTAGGCGCCTGGAGCTGGACAAGAAGAAAAGCGCCGCGAAACAAAGTTTCGGGCGCTTTCACTTTTACTTTTTATGCATTTTAAATTCAAGGAACAGTTCATTGTAGTAGGCAAGCATATTCGGTCCCAAGTTTTCATATACTTCAAGCCGTTCTGTTTGTTCAGGATCCGGATAAAAGCGTTCATCGCTGACAATTTCTTTCGGCATGTATTCGAGCGCTTTTTTATTCGGCGTGGAATAGCCAACGTATTCTGTGTTTTGTGTTGCTATTTTAGGATCAAGCATAAAGTTGATAAACTTGTGAGCAGCTTCTACATTTTTCGCTGTTTTCGGAATAACCATATTATCAAACCAGAGGTTCGAGCCTTCTTCCGGTACAACATATTCCAAGTTTTCCTTTTTCCACATGAGCTCTGAAGCGGTACCAGACCATACAACGCCGATCGTTGCTTCATCATTTTCCATCAGCATACGGATTTCATCTCCAACGATCGCTTTAATGTTAGGAGTCAGTGTATCAAGCTTTTCTTTTGCTTCAATAAGATGCTGTTTATTCGTATCATTCAGCGAATAATGAAGGGAATTCAATCCCATCCCCATCACTTCACGGGCACCGTCAACAAGCAAAATTTCGTTGCGCAGTTCAGGGCCCCACAAATCATTCCAAGCTGTAATTTCTTTCCCTTTCATTAAATCTTTATTGTAAAGAATGCCGACCGTACCCCAAAAATAAGGAATCGAGTACTTGTTACCCGGATCAAAAGCAAGGTTCATAAAGCGCTCATCTATAAATTTTAAATTAGGAATTTTTGAATGATCAACAGGCAAAAGCTGATTTGCTTTCTTCATTTTATCGATAGCGTATTCGGAAGGCACGGCAACATCGTACGCCGTGCCGCCCTGCTCAATTTTCGTCATCATCGCTTCATTCGAATCAAATGTTTCATAGATCACTTTTATCCCTGTTTCTTTCTCAAACTGATCAATCAGTTCGGCATCAATGTAGTCACCCCAGTTAAAAACGGTTAACGTATTGCCCGCTGTTTTCCCTTCAGATTCGTTCAGTTTAGAGACGGTATACATCAAGAGAAAAGCGACTGCAAACACAGCAACGAATGCACGTATTAGTTTATTCATTTCCGCCCCCCGCTCCAGCCGTCCGGCCGTTTCGTTTCGTAATAAAGTAATAGCCGATGACGAGCAAAATAGTGAACAAGAATAACAGCGTCGACAACGCATTAATATTTAAGGAAATGCCGCGGCGGGCCAATGAATAAATCTCAACAGACAACGTTGTAAAACCGTTCCCAGTAACGAAAAACGTGACAGCAAAGTCGTCAAGAGAGTATGTCAATGCCAGAAAGAAGCCGGCAAAAATCCCTGGTGAAATGTACGGCAAAATGACTTTTGACAATACGTCCCAGTGGCTTGCCCCCAAATCACGCGCGGCATCAATTAATGATAGACTCATTTCTTGAAGCTTCGGAAGCACCATGATGACAACAATCGGGATTGAAAAAGCGACATGGGATAATAACACAGATGTAAAACCAAGTTTAATGCCAATTATCGTAAATAAAATCAAAAAAGAAGCGCCGATAATGACGTCAGGACTGACGATTAATACGTTATTTAAAGACAGGAGCGCATTTTTAGCTGCTCTTTTTTTCATATACACAATCGCTAAAGCACCGAGCACACCAATAATCGTTGAGATAGCAGCTGATAACAGGGCAATAATGATCGTATTTAAAACGATAATGAGTAGTCTCGTATCCTGAAACAGCTCTTTATACCAATCGAGCGTAAATCCTTCAAAATCATTCATCGTGCCGCCGCTGTTAAATGAATAAAATGTTAAATAAAAAATCGGGGCGTATAAAACGATAAAGACAAAAGCTAAATATACTTTTGGCCATAATGACTTCTTTTTCATTTTATTGAACCCCCCGCTTTCTTGTTCCCGTCACGACCATGATCACAACCATCGTAATAATTAAAAATACAGCAATGGCCGAACCCATTCCCCAGTCTTGCGTGATAAGGAAATGCTGCTCGATCGCTGTACCGAGTGTAATGACCCGATTGCCAGCAATCAGCCGGGTAATCATAAACAGGGATAATGCCGGAATAAAGACTGCCTGTACACCTGATTTAACTCCATCAATTGTGAGCGGAAACACGACTTTTTGAAAGGTTATCCAGGCAGATGCACCAAGATCGCGCGAAGCATCGATTAACGTCGGATTAAGCTTATCAAGCGCATTGAAAATCGGCAGCAGCATAAATGGAATAAAGATGTAGACCGCAACAAACACAAAACTGAAATCCGTAAACAAAATTTGCCGGGTACCGATGCCCACTGCTTCCAAGAAGCTGTTTGCTGCCCCGTACGTGCTGAAAATGCCAAGAAATGCATAAGCCTTCAGCAGCAAGTTAATCCACGAAGGCAAAATAATTAACAATAAAAGCAACTGCTTATACTTTGATTTTGTTATAAAGTAAGCCGCAGGATAAGCAATCAGTAAGCAAAAAGCCGTAATTAAAAACGCATACCAGAAAGAACTTAAAATCATTTTGATGTACACAGGTGTAAACAGCTTTTCATAATTAGCAACTGTAAAATTCCCGTTCAAGTCAAAGAAAGAATAATAGACTACAAGCAAAATAGGCGTAACAACAAACAGTCCAATCCACAAAACATAAGGGATCAAATATAACTTACGAGCTCTATTTTCCATAACCGGCCCCTTGGTACGCTTCTAACCGCTTATCAAACTCTTCTTCCGTTTCGCCGAGACGCATGACGTGGATCGCCTCGGGGCCAAAATTAAGACCGATTTCATCACCCACTGTTGCTTTCTTCGTTGAATGGACAAGCCACTCATTCTTCGATTCATCATAACAAAGCATTTCATAGTGAACGCCGCGGAACAGCTGGGAAGCGACTTTCACTTGAATTTTGCCTTCACTCCATGTAGTAATCTCTAAATCTTCCGGACGGATGACTACTTCGACCGGTTCATTTTGGTTCAGTCCCTGATCCACGCATTCAAACCTTTTCCCGGCAAATTCCACTTCGAAATCTCTTATCATTTTGCCGGGAACGATGTTGGATTCACCAATAAAGTCAGCGACAAAACGATTGATCGGTTCATCGTAAATATCGGTAGGCGTGCCGCTTTGCTGAATTCTGCCTTCATTAATGACAAATATTTCGTCGGACATGGCAAGCGCCTCTTCCTGGTCATGAGTCACAAAAATAAATGTAATGCCGAGGCGCTTTTGCAAGTCACGAAGTTCATATTGCATTTCCGTACGCAATTTTAAATCGAGTGCAGATAACGGCTCATCCAGCAAAATCACTTCCGGTTCATTCACGATGGCCCGGGCAATCGCCACACGCTGGCGCTGACCTCCGGACATCTCCGTAATCTCTCTGCTTTCGTAGCCGCTCAAATTCACAAAACGAAGCGCTTCATTTACTCTCCGATCAATCTCCGCTTTTTTCATCTTTTTGATCCGCAGCCCGAATGCCACGTTTTCATACACATTTAAATGCGGAAACAAGGCATAATCCTGGAATACCGTATTTACTTGCCGTTCATTCGCAGGTACGTTGTTCATTCTTTTGCCATTGAAATAGATGTCTCCTTTAGATGCTTCCGTAAAGCCGGCAATTAAACGCAGTATCGTTGTCTTTCCGCAGCCGGAAGGCCCAAGCAGCGTATAAAATTTCCCCCTCTCAATTTCAAAACTTACATTATTCAATACAATTGTATCATCATCGTATTGCTTCGTTACTTGATCGAAGCGGATGATTGCTTCCTCAGCCATAATAATCCTCCTCTACCGTTTACAAATATGATTCAGTGACGGTTAAAATAATTTCAGACGTTCCATCAAAGTCATTGATGATTTGATGCTCTTCAGATGAATGAAAATAAATCGCTTCTCCTGCTTTCGCCTTATATTCCCGTTTGCCGAGCTGCACAATGACCTGTCCGCTCAGCACATAACCGAACGTTTCCGCTAAAGACGGCTCAAACCGCTTGAACCCGCCGCCTCTCTGAAACACGAGCTTGACCGGTTCCATTTCTTTTTCATTCGACTCAGGCACAAGCCACTGAATCTCGTAACCTTTTTCTTCGTCTGCATAATCTGTTTGATCTTCTTCTCCATACACTACTTTTTGTTCCCGTTTCTCTTCATCAAAAAATTCTTTCGGTGAACAGCCGAGCACTTCTAATAAGTGAAAAAATGTTTCTATCGAAGGAGAGCTTAAATCCCGCTCCAGCTGAGAAATATACCCCTTGCTCAAATCTGTACGTTCACCAAGTTCTTCTTGCGTTAGCCCCTTCTTTAAGCGTAAGTTTTTGATTTTTTTCCCGATTTCCATTCTCATGATCCTCAATTTTGTTTATATTTAGTAAACTTTCAGTAAATAAAGTTTAGTGTTACAAAACTTCAAGTTTACTCATCAGCTTTTCATTATAATACGGAAAATATAAACTTCAAGAAAAATTTGGCTTTTCTCGACTGGCTTGCCGCTTAGAATGATTTGTGCTAAAATGAATGACATTCATTCATTTGCAACGGAGGGATTTGATATGCCGGAAAGAATAGACGGAAAATATAATAAAATTCTTCAAGCCGCTATTCAGGTGATTTCTGAAAAAGGGCTGGACCGCACATCCATCACTGATATTGTGAAGCAGGCGGGCATCGCCCAAGGCACGTTTTATTTGTATTTCCCTTCAAAAAAAGATTTAATTCCCGCTATTGCCGAGAACTTGCTGAGTTTGACATTGGAAAAAATCAAAGCAGAAACAAAACAAAAACATGGCTTCTGGGAAATCATTCAAACAATCATTGATGAAACATTTGAACTGACAAACTCTCATAAAGAGGTTATTATTTTATGCTACTCAGGACTTGCTATTGTCCACTCCATGGAGAAATGGGAAACGATTTACGATCCATATTATAAATGGCTGGAAGAAGTGTTAAAAGCAGCCGCCGATCATGGAGAAATCATTGCGGAAATTGATATTGGCTGGACCGCCCGGTTAATTATTAACTTAATCGAGAGCGCAGCCGAGCGATATTACATTGCCGAGGAAAAAGGAGATCTGGCAGCATGCAAAAAAGAAACCTTCTCTTTCTTGCAGCGGTCACTGGACAACATGAAAAGCGGAGCCGGCTGCCACAGGGCGACAAGTATATGACAAGCTGGCGAAGTGGTGCTTTTTGCCGCACAGCCAGATTGGCATATGACCTCGAGCCCTAGGGAGGTGGAGCTAGACACAGACCCGCCCCTTAGCAAAGTTATCCACAAAGTGATTATTTTATCGTTTCCTAAACAAACTAAAATCGGAACGTCACATTCAGCGTTCCCTTTCTTTTTTATAAAATGAATGACATTCATTCATATTTGAGGTGTATAAATTGAACTGGTTTATTGTTTTACTCGCAGGTTTATTGGAAATCGTCTGGGCCACAGGTTTGAAATACGCAGATTCTCTGGCAGACTGGGTTGTCACTGTTCTGCTGATCGGCATCAGCTTCCTTCTGCTCATCCGTTCTTATAAAACAATCCCGCTCGCAGCCGCTTACACTGTATTTGTCGGCATCGGTACGGCCGGCACGTATTTTATGGGCATTTATTTAGGAGAGCCCTTTTCTTTCATTCAGCTGATCTTTATTGCTTTGCTTCTGTCAGGGGTGCTCGGCATGAAACTGTCTACAACAACGAAAACAAACGAAGCCGGAGGTGAACCTTCATGAGCTGGATCTTTTTGCTTCTTGCCGGCATCGAAGAAGTCATCGCCACGATCGCAATGAAATACGTGGACGGTACAAAAAGAAAATGGCCGATCGCCATCATGGTCATCGGCTTCATCTTCTCCTTCTACTGTTTATCGAGAGCGATGCTCGAACTCTCTGCTGGTATCGCCTACGCCGTCTGGACCGGTATCGGCACTGTCGGCATCACCATCGTCAGCATCATCTGGTTTAAAGAAAAACTGAATAAATTCCAGGCTTTGTCGCTCGCTTTTATTATAATTGGCGTAGCTGGTTTAAGGCTTACGGCTTAATTTGAACAGAAAAAATCCGCTTTGAAGCGTCACTTTCAAGCGGGTTTTTGACTATTCTTAGGTGTTATTTATCATTTTGTTGAGTTTGTTCACGATTATTGGATGTTGTTCATGATTTGAATGACTTTGTTCACGATTCCTCGCGGTTGTTCATCACTTTGATCGCTTTCTTCACGACTTCTAGCCACTGAAAAATCCCCAGCTTAAAAGCCGGGGATTTTCACTTTACTGCGCTGCTACGTTAGACAGCACTTCTTTAAATGAACGGATAACTGTATCCACTTCTTCATAGCTCATTGTCAATGGCGGCTCGATACGGATTGTTTTCGAGTTAACGAGTGTGCCGGCAACGAGGATACCTTTGTCAAACATCCCTTTTGATACTTCATAGCCGATTTCGTCTTTGTGGAACTCGATGCCAATCATTAAGCCTTGGCCGCGGATTTCCAATACTTTATCTTCATGGCCTGCTGCTGCTTCTTTCAAGCCTTTTAAGAAATACTCGCCAACTTCAGCCGCTCTTTCCGGAAGCTTTTCCTCAAGCAAGACACTGATCGTCGCAATGGCTGCCGCACAAGCAAGCGGATTGCCGCCAAACGTTGTTGTATGCATGAATGGATTGTCAAATAAGCTCTTAAATACTTTTTCGTTCGCTACGACCGCTCCAGCCGGCATTACACCGCCGCCGAATGCTTTCGCGAGACATAAAATATCCGGCGTGACATCAAATAACTCAGAAGCAAACATTTTCCCTGTGCGTCCCATACCCGTCTGCACTTCATCAAAAATTAAGACGACGTCGTATTCATCACAAAGCGCTCTTACTTCTTTCAAGTAGTTTGCAGGTGGGATAATGATGCCGCCTTCACCTTGAATCGGCTCTAAAATAACTGCTCCTACATCTTCACCGACGAGCGCGCAAGATTCAAATGTTTTTCTCATCATGTCAATATCGCCAAACGGAATGTGGCGGAAGCCTGGAATTAGCGGTAGGAACGGCTTACGGAATACGCCTTTCGCTGTGCCGGATAACGATCCTAAGCTTTTTCCGTGGAAAGAACGCGTTGTAGAAATAATCGTCGACCGATCACTGTACATTTTCGCCAGTTTCAGCGCCGCTTCCACACTTTCTGTTCCGCTGTTCGTGAAGAAAGAATATTTTAAATCTCCCGGTGTAATATCTGCTAAAATTTTTGCCAGCATCGCACGCAGCGGGTCGAGCAAGTCTTGGCTGTGCAGCGCCTGACGTTTCAGCTGATCAGTGACTGCTTTCACGACTTTTGGATGGCGGTGACCGACGTTGTAAATACCAAATCCGCCGAGACAATCAATATACTTTTTGCCGCTGATGTCAGTGAAACAAGATCCGCCGTCCGACCACTCGACCGCTGCGAACTGGCCGCCTTCTGTTACAGTTTTTCGGTAAGAAAGGAAACCTGGGTTCACGTGTTCACGGAAACCATCGACTGTTTCTTTCGTTACCCACTGTGCTTCTTCTTCTGTTACTTCCTCTTTTTCTATTAAAGCGAGTACTTGTTTAATATACTCATTAATCTCTGACACTTGCTCATTGTTTTTTACTTCTGTTTTCAAATCTGTACTCATTTATCTCCACTCCTGTAAGTTAATTAGTTTTTAAACCAGCCCACTGGTTCTACTTCTAAGTTAATGTTGATTTGTTTAATTTCCTGGAATTCATCAAGTCCATATGTTCCAAGACTGCGTCCGATACCGCTTTGTTTGTAGCCGCCCCACGGCGCTTCGTTATAAGTTGGATGATAAGAATTCACCCACGTAATGCCGGCACGCAATTTTTTAATCACACGCAACGCTTTTGCCCCGTCAACCGTAAAGACCGCTCCCGCCAGTCCGTAATCTGTGTCATTGGCAAGACGAATCGCTTCCTGCTCGTCGCTGAATTTTTGAATCGCCACGACCGGGCCAAAAATTTCTTCCTGAACGATTCTCATTTCTTGTGTTACATCGGCAAATGCCGTTGGTGCAACGAAGTAACCTTTGTCCATTCCGTTTTCTTTCAAACGCTCTCCGCCAAACAGCAGATGTGCGCCTTCTTCTTTCCCGATTTCAATGTAGCCCAACACTTTTTCCATATGCTGCTGGCTGACGAGCGGACCCATTTCTGTCTCGGGATCTGTACCGTCGCCTACTTTGATTTGCTTAGCGCGCTCCGTGAATCTTTCAATAAATTTATCATAAATGCTTTCTTCTACTAATATTCTTGATCCAGCTGAACACACTTGTCCTGAGCCGCAAAAAATGCCAAATAGCGCATAGTCGACAGCTACTTCAAAGTCAGCATCAGCAAAAATGATATTCGGGGATTTCCCGCCGAGTTCAAGTGAAATCTTCTTCATATTGTCAGCTGCTGCTTTCATAATGTGCTTGCCTGTTTTTGTTCCGCCTGTAAAAGAGACCATATCGACATCTTTATGAGCGGCGACTTCGTTTCCAACAACCGGACCTGCGCCGTGTACCATATTGACTACGCCTTTAGGCAGCCCGACTTCCTCAAAAATCTCCATCAATTTCGTCGGTGTCACCGGCGTTACTTCAGACGGTTTGAAGACAATCGTATTGCCCGCTGCCAGTGCCGGTGCGAGTTTCCAGACGCTCATAAGCAGCGGGAAATTCCACGGAACGATCAATCCGCACACACCGACCGGTTCTCTAACAACCATCGCTTGCATCGGGTCTGCTACGTGATACGTTTGGCCATCCGGCTGAGTAATCATGCCTGCATAATAGCGAAAGCAAGCAGCAGCATCTCCCACATCAAAGCCTGCTTCACGAAGCGGCTTGCCGTTGTTCATTGTTTCCAGAGCCGCAAGTCCTTTTGCTTTTTCATCAATTTTATCCGCAATTTTTAACAAATAGGAAGCCCGTTCCACAGCCGGAAGATCTGACCAAACACCGCTTTCAAACGTTTCTTTAGCAGCAGCAATGGCAGCTCTTGCATCTGCAATTGTGCCTTCTGCTGTTTCAGCAATAACCTCTCCAGTAGCTGGGTTGATCACTTGGCGTGTTTTACTTTCGCTTCCGCTTGTCCATTTACCGTTAATATACATATTCAATTGAAGGGTACCAGTTTCTGTTTTTACCGCTTGTTTGTTTTCTGTCTCTAACATGCTTCTCATCCTCCTATTTTCCGTTTGCCTTATATAATGCAATTGCTGTGCCAAGTTAAAATATTTCAAATCTTCCAAAAACCCTCGACGATTAAGCTTTTATCTTGAAGAAGGAGACAACATCCCTGCTACACCTATGCATTTTTGCATAATGTATGATTTTTCGCATAAAAAAGAAGACCCAACTTTCATCGGGTCTTCTTTTAGTAGAAGGAAGGTTCACTTTCTATTTTTTTATTGCTCATGATCTTCTGGTATTTGCGGCTGACAGATGACTGACTCACTCCGAGTGCTTTTGCCGCTTTTGTCGTTGTTTTGTGCTGCTTCATAGCAAGTATAATCAGTTGCTCTTCCACATCTTCGAGCGCTTCTTGCAGCGGAACGACTCTCGTTATGATAGGCCGCGCCTTTTTAAAATCATAGCCGAGCGATAAAAACTGGCTGACGAATTCAGCGTCAATCGCCTGGTCATCCGCTGAAACGACTAGCCGTTCAATAATGTTTTGCAATTCACGCACATTCCCCGGCCACGAATAAAATTCAAGGACATTGATCGCATCAGGTGTTAAATAAAAACTTTTATCGTACTTTTCATTTAACTGCTGAAGGAAATGCAGTGCCAGCACTGAGATATCTTCTGTTCGTTCTCTTAACGGCGGAATTGGCAGCGGAATAACATTCAAACGATAAAACAAGTCTTCTCTAAACGTGCCTCGTTCTACCATTTGCTCAAGTTTTTTATTCGTGGCCGCAATAATTTGCACATCTACTTTCTCAGGTACAGTGCTTCCGACCGGAATGACCTCCTGTTCTTGCAGTACGCGCAACAGTTTGACTTGCAAATGAAGCGGCATTTCTCCTATTTCATCGAGAAAAAGAACTCCTTTATCAGCCATTTTAAAATAACCGTCTTTTCCATCTTTGTCGGCGCCGGTAAATGCACCTTTCGTATAGCCGAACAGTTCGCTTTCAAGTAAATTTTCCGGAATAGCGCCGCAATTCAATTTTAAAAACGACTGAGCTGATCGCCTGCCAAGCTGGTGAATCGCCTGGGCAATCACTTCTTTTCCAGACCCAGATTCGCCCGTAATTAGCACAGTAGAAGAAAATTCAGCGATTTTTTTCACTTGCAGCATGATTTTCTCCATTTTCGGACTGCGGTACATTAGTTTTTTCAGCGTGCGATCCTGGTTTTTAAAGCTGTCGAGCTCTTTTTTATACCGCTCGGAAATTTTCTTCATTTCCTTTAGCTCATTTTTCAGCCGCGAAGTTTCCGTAATATCCCGGGAAGCAATAATGATCCGGTCAATCTCTCCCTTTTCATTAAACACCGGGTTGCCTACAGCCAGTACTTTTCTTCCGCTTCTAGCTTCTTGTACGAGCGAAACCTTTTTCTTTTTTTCTATGACAAGCCTTGTGACAGACGGGCTGAACATCCCTTTCTCTTCCAGTTCAATGATGTTTTTCCCAAGCATGTCCTTTAAATCAATATCCCAAAACCCGCTGATGACATTTTCACTGTAACGAATGAGTTCAGCTTTATTATTGACAACGAGTATTTCATCGTAAATCGTAGACAATATCGCATTTAAATCTGTATTTAAATTTTTAATATCTTCAATTTCCATCGCCATTTCTTCAATTGTCGGCAAGTCTTGGACAACAATCAGCATGCCTTCAATTTTCTGTTCATCGTTTAAAATAGGGCAGTAATCGAGCAAGACGCCCATTTCATCAGTCAGCTGGATCTGGTTCAAAACAGTTTTTCCCGTGGCAAAAACGCTTTCAATATGTTCTTCGTGAAAAATGGATTGAGCCTGCTTGTTCATTACTTTTTCTGCTGTCGATTTAATCATCTTCAACCCGGCATCGTTGCAATTAATGATCGTCTTTTCTCTATCCACTACAAACATGCCCATTGGAATGGACGTAAGCAATGTTTTAAATAAATTAATGCTTTGGTTTTCCTGCTTAAAGAGCTCAGCCAGCAATTCTTCCCGCTTCAAATAACCGATTGGCGCGCCTCCTTCATCCGTAATAAGCGTCAACGGTTCACCGATTATTTGAAATATTACCGGCAATGAAATGAGTTTATTAACTTGATAAACTTGTTCAGTTGAAATCGATTGAGATAACAGCGTCTGGAAGGTCACTTCACCTTTATGCGCCAGACGGTTGCTTTTTAAATGAATATAGGAAACGAGCTTCCCTTGTTCACTGATGAATATATATGGTTCTTTGATTGTACTAATATCTATATGGTCTTCTTCTTTTTGGCTTTCCATAGCGATAGCAACAATTGGATTAAGCTTGTTTTCATCGATTGTGAACATTCTTCTATCCTCCCCTTCAGCCTTCTCCCTGCCATTATTTTATCAAACTTTTTAAAAAATAATAGAAAAAGAAGATGGGGCTCCATCTTCTTCATTTATACATTTATTTTAATCACACGCACTGACTACTAATTCTTCTTTCACGTAAGCGAGTACCATGCCCGGAACTACGTTATCTCCTTCTTGAACTTCAAGCGACTGGATTTCACCGCTGACGCCCATCTTTACGGAAAGCAATTCTCCCGCTTCGCTTTTAATTAAAAACAGCGGCTCCCATTCATAAATTCTTGTTTTTTCCTTTATTAAAACTTGCTGAATGACTCCGTTATACGGGCTTGTAATCATTTCTTCAAACAATGGTACTCATCTCCTTTTCTTTAGTTAAATAAGACAGCCGCTTTCATTTAAAACATTTACCCGCCCCGGGCCAAATCAGTTTTTCTTCCGCCAGCTCCTTTATTCCCTTTTGTTTCAGCCTTCTGCCAATGATTTCCCGATCATTTTTGCCTTATAGCTTGAGCGGAATGAATCTGATTTAACCTCCTCTTCCCCTGTGTTTAAAGCAGCTGCCTTGTCATTAAAGTTTTATCCAGCCGCGAAGTCCTGAAGCTTCAGCAATTTTGCGAATACCTTCAATATAAGCGGCAGTTTTCATGTTTATGCCGAACTGGTCCGCTGTATGCTGAACATTTAAAAAGCTGGCATGGATTTTTTCCTTCAGCCGCTCCTCCACTGTTTCCTTCGTCCAGTAGTAACCCTGGTTGTTCTGGCACCACTCAAAATAGGAAACGATAACGCCCCCTGAATTGGCGAGAATATCAGGAACGACTAAAATTCCACGATCGTCCAGCAGTTGAATCGCTTCTTTTGTCGTTGGGCCGTTTGCTGCTTCAATCACAATTTGACAATTTAGTTTATGGGCATTTCCTTCATCGATCACTCCGCCGATCGCTGCCGGAATAAGTACATCACATTCTTTTTCAAGCAGCTCTTCATTCGTAATAATGTTGTCAAACAGCCCGGAAACAATGCCGAATGAATCGCGGCGTCCAAGCAAATCGGGAATATCCAGGCCGTCCGTATCGTAAATGGCGCCGAGAGCATCGGCAATGCCGACTACTTTTACTCCGAGTTCATGCAAGTAGTACGCAAGGTGACCGCCTACATTCCCAAAGCCCTGCACAATCACTTTCATTCCCTCGAGCGGCATGTTCTTTAACTCACTGACAATTTGCAATGTATATAAAACACCTTTTGAAGTGGCTGTTTCCCTGCCTTCCGAACCACCGAGAACGAGCGGCTTTCCAGTAATGAAACCCGGCGAGTCAAATTCTCTTATATGGTCATATTCATCGAGCATCCAGGCCATGATTTGCGAGTTCGTATACATATCTGGTGCCGGAATGTCCTTTGTTGGTCCGACGAGCTGGCTCACCGCCCGTACATACCCGCGGCTCAGCCGCTCGAGTTCATTCGCACTCATATTTCGCGGCTCACATACGATTCCGCCTTTTGCTCCCCCGTAAGGCAGCCCGGTAATTCCACATTTTAAACTCATCCAGCCGGCCAACGCTTTTACTTCATCCGCTGTCACATCAGGATGAAAACGGATACCTCCTTTCGTTGGACCATTCGCATCATTATGCTGTGCGCGGTAGCCTCGGAAGATTTTCGTCTGCCCGTTATCCATCTGTACAGGAATATTGACCTCCAAAAATCTCATCGGTTCTTTTAAAAAGTCAAATACATCTTTGGAGTAGCCGAGAATATTTGTTGCTTCCTTTAGAATGCTGCTGAATTCTTTTTGTGGGTTTTTTCGCTCATTATTTACTTTTTGACTTTTAACCTCCGTTGCCTGTAAGTTGCTTCCCATCATAACACCTCATTTTTTATTGTTATAAATATAGAAGCAACTTTCATGCCAACTTGCCAAAAAGCTGTAAAAACTCCGGTATCATCGGGCTTTTACTATGTAACTGAAAAGAGCGTGTGCCATCTCAGACTTTTCCTATTCTTTCATGCATAGGCTACGCAAGAATGCATAATCTGGATATTTGAATGATTCGTTGCATATTGTTCTTCATTTTAAAAAGGTTGTTCACAATTTACGGCTGTTGTTCTGCGTTTTGAAGACTTTGTTCACGGCTGCTGCGTGTTGTTTACCATTTCGAAGACTTCGTTCACGCATTCCCGGCAGTTGTTCAGCATATCACTGATTTTGTTCACACCCCCCGACATCCCTTCAGCCAATCAATCAAAGAATTGGATAAAAAAGAACGCAGAGTGCGTCTGCGTTCTTTTAGAATGTAAGATTAAATTTCTGCAAAGCGTCCACGTTGGCGCAGAAGTTCACGGTTTAATTCAGGGTTCACTTCAAAAGCAGCACGACCGTGCAACCAGAATAAGTTGTTCAGCATGACGAGGTCGCCGATTGGAAGTTTTAATTCCACTACACTTTCGTCGCTTTCCATTGAATCAGAAAGTTCTTTTAAATATTTCGCTTCATCAATTGTATCTGGATAAGCGAATTGATCAATAAAGCAAATGCAAGGTTTATTGTTGTCATTAAAGAACGTAGCGCGCTGAATTTCTTGGCCGACATTTTTACTGCTTGGCGCTTTGTACGTAAATTTGTGAGTAGCGAGCGGATGAGTCGAAAATTTTTCAAGCTCTTTCCAGTCATCCAAGTGAAGCAAACGGGATTCGCCGCCTACTGCGTTTTCTTCTTTCATTTTCATCATTAACAGCCAGTCAGTCGGCTCGTCAACGAATGTTCCATCTGTGTGCATTGTGAACAAACGATATGCCTGGCGAAGATAGGAGTCACTATTATCTGTATGGCCCACTGTAAACCTCGCATAATACTTTCCAGTCATCGAGTCAAAGTTTGGCGTTCCAGCAAGGTGCGATAATGCCGTGGAGAAAATAACGTATTCATCTGTGTCGACTGTTTCGTCTTGAAGACCGATCGTATAGCCGCCTGTTTCACGGTCATGAAGAATGCCTCTCAATACATCCTGGAATCCTTCTCCAGTCAGCTGCAGCAAATAGTCGGCAACGATCCGTCTTGCATAAGGAGTGTACTCCAAGTGCTGAACTGAAATATTTTCTTCTTTTACTTTCGCTAAAAAGTCTTTAATTACTTGACGGTCGATTTCAATATGGTAGAGACGATCACTTTGTGGATGTGGCTTTACTTCGTAGCCGGCTGTTTTTTGAACGAATTTTTTCCCTTGCTTTTCTAAAGTACTCATGAATAATTCCTCCTATAATTTGCATAATGCGCTGTCTTTCCAGAAAAATAAAAAAGCCAGTTTACGCCCTTCTCGTCCAAGGGAAGTAAACTGGCTAATACTCACTTCATTGCTCCATGGAAATGGAGTCACAGTAAATATTTCAGTTAATTATTTTATTTTTCAATTCAAACAGCTTTTCTATGATATTACCCGCGTTTTTGAAAAGGCAGTTTCCAAAAGGCGAGTATCTATTTCTAAATTAATATCATTATACGATGCCGCTTTTAAATTGTCAATATATTTTGATTATTATTTCGTAATTTTTGATACTTGCTGGTAATGCAAGTGCAAATCATTCAAAGCTGCAGCCAGCGCATTGGCCGCTTTCCCTTTGTAATATTGCTGAAGCTGCTTAAGCGGTTCGTCGATCCCGTCTTTTAAGCTTACTCCCTTTAACAGCTGCCCGATGAAATTTCTTCCATGCTCGGTCGCCAATGTACAGGAGGCTTCAATGATCACACCGTATTTAACATCCACTTCTGCAGTGATCGTTAATGTATCAAATACACTTTTTGCTGCCATTCCCTGCGGCAGACGCGCATGTCCGGCGATAAACATTACTTTTGAGTTAACCACAAAAACTGCCCCTTTCCTCTCATGAACTGACTGCACTTATTAAATGCTGTTGATCAGCAATTTGATTAACTATTTCTTTGCCGATTTCAATAGAAGCTGTAGCAGCTGGCGATGGTGCGTTACAAACGTGAATACTGTTTTCTCCGGAAATAATGTGGAAGTCATCAACGAAGCCGCCGTCCGTTTTTACCGCCTGAGCGCGCACCCCTGCCGGGCCTGGAACCAAATCTTCCGCCTGAACTTCCGGAATTAATTCTTGAAGACTCGCTACAAATTTCGCCTTACTTATCGAACGGGCCATTTCTTCCAATCCTTCACCCATGAATTTGCTTGCAAGCTTCCAAAAGCCTGGATAGCCCATTACTTCCGCAAAATCTTTTAAATTAAAGTCAGATATTTTGTATCCTTCCCGCTTAAAACTAAGTACTGCGTTCGGCCCTGCATCCACTTCGCCGCCGATCATCCGCGTAAAATGAACACCAAGGAATGGAAATTTAGGGTTTGGCACGGGATAAATTAAGTTTTTCACTAAGTGCCTTTTTTCAGGTATCAACTTATAATACTCTCCGCGAAATGGAATAATTTTCACGTCTGTTTTATAGCCCGCAAGCTTTGTCACCCGATCACTGTGAAGTCCAGCACAATTGATCAAAAACCTTGTTTTAAAGGTGCCTTTGTTTGTTTCAATTGTGATTTCATCATTTAGCTCTGAAATATTCTCCACTTTTGTGCCGAGACGAATGTCACAGCCTTGACCGCGGACAATTTCCCCAAACTTTTCCGTCACTTGCTTGTAGTTGACGATGCCGGCTGCCGCTACTTTAACGGCTGCTTTTCCGTTAACGTGCGGTTCAATTTCCTTTAATTCTTCTTTGCCAATCTTTGTCACATCTAGCTCATTTTCAAGGCCGCGCTTGTAAAGATTATCTAAAAGCGGCAGTTCCTCATCTTTTGTTGCGACAATAACTTTCCCGCAAATGTCATGCTCAATATCATATCTTTGGCAAAACTCAGTCATCGATTTACTGCCTTGGCGAGCGAACCGGGCTTTGTAGCTTCCCGGCTTATAGTAAATCCCTGAATGGATGACTCCACTGTTATGTCCTGTTTGATGGGCAGCCAGCTGATCTTCTTTTTCAAGCAAAAGAACTTTTGCGTTTGGATAGCGTTCATATAGCGCTTTTGCGGTAGACAATCCGACGATACCCCCGCCGACAATACTAAAATCATACATTGTATTTCCCCCTCTATTCTTTTTCATTTTTTCTATTCTTGATAACTTTGTTTTTCCAGCTCAGCCATATAAGAAATTAAATTGTTTTTCGTTCGCAAAATGTGGTACTCAACAGCTGCTCTTAATTCAGCAGGATCGTTCCTGGTAGCTGCTTCATAAATAAACCGATGCTCCCGCTGTGTCTCTGAGTAATAGTCAGCGAGTAAACTTGGAGCAATCGGTGATATCCCGAGGTTTTCGACCGCCTTTGTCACTCTTGTCCAGGGGCAGCCTTTTCGCAGCAGCTTATGAAAGTTTTCATTTAAAGCAATGTAATAATCATTTGTTTCATCTGTCAGCTGTAGTGATTCCATCTTTTCTACCGTTTCTTTCAATTCTCGCTTATCTTCTTCTGTTAAAAACGGGAGAGACTTTTCTACAGCAAGACCTTCCAAATAAGACCTTAAGTGATAAATTTCTTCAATATCTTCTTTCGTTATAGGAGTGACGATTGCTCCTTTATGAGGAACAATTTTCACTAATCCTTCCGACTGCAGCTGAGCCAGCGCTTCTCTAATCGGCATCCGGCTTACATTCAGCATATTCGCCCAGTCTTCCTGGATCAGTCTTTCTCCTTTTTTAAAGGTGCCGTTTAAAATGGCCTGCCGCAAATTTTTCGTAACATAACTGACGACAGTTGTTTTATCTTTCGAAGGCTGAAAATTCATTGACGAACACTCCGGTAAAAAATGATTTCAATATTTATTGGATATTGGATACAAAAAATCTATCACACAAAACGCTGAATTGCAAGAATATTTTTAAAATCCTTTCAATCAAGGTGTTTAACCATGATTTCATTATCGCAATCTCCAATACATTGGATACAATTTTATTTTTTCTTTTCTAACAGGCTGGCTACTTTTTGCTCTATTTTTCTTTCTTGAATAGCAAACGCCATTGGATATTTTTTACATTTTCCGCAGCTGGATGTTTTTTTGCACATCGTTTTTTTCCTCCTCTATTTTTTTATGATTGGAAAGTGAAACGAAAAAAAGCCAGCAATATCTATCCATAGGGAAAGATACTACTGGCTTAACCTGCGCGCCTGTCTCCTTTTCTTGAGACTAAAGCAGATTTGACAGTTTCTACATATGTCACAGCAGAATGGCCATTTCACTTGATCATAAAGAGGAAGTCTTTAAGGAAGTGACTTTCCATGCCCGCTTACTAGTTAATACTACTATCTTACGGATTATTAACTATTCTGTCAATTGTTTTTTATGAATTGGACGAGACAGCTGCAGCCGTACTCACAGAAACAGCCGCTATCATCGCTGTTTGCTGTGCTTGGCTTACATAATCGCTTCGATTGAAACAGCAAGACTTGCGGATACAACTTCACTGTTGGCTGTTTTTTCCCGTACAATCATTTGGCCCGCGATTAACAGCTCCATATCTTTACATCATTTAAATATTTTTTCCTGATTGAATGCTTCTGTTAATAAAAGGACGTCCTCCATTTCCCCTTCTTGATCCACATCCCGCTGAGCTAGGAGAACAGCTAGCGTTTTAGATAAAAGACTCCGTTACACAAACACCCTTTCTTTATCACTTTAAAGCACCGGGGGTCAGACCCCCTGCAAAAGACCTAGCCAATTCTGCGCCGGACATGGTGCGCCGGCCGCCGCCTTGTATGAAGCGGGGATTGCCGCCGCCTTTTCCTTCGATGAGCGGAAAGGTAGCTGCGGCCGTTTTTTTCAAATCAACATTCGTGTCGTTTCCGCCAGCGGCTGTGATTTGAAGTTTGTTTTCGCTTTCTGATACGAAGATCACAATAGCGTTGCGTTCTTTCTCCACAGTAATCCTGGCCAGTTTTTGCAGGGCTTGTATCGGGCGGTCTTTAAACACTTGCACGAGAAGCTTCTGCCCTTCTTTATTTTCAGATTCTCGCAGAAGTGCCGCAGCTTCGCATTCCAGCAATTGCCCTTGCGCTTCATCCAGCGCCGATTGCAGCGCTTTTTTTTCTTCCAGCAACTGTCTCGCAGCTTCCGCTATTTTTCCCTGCGGGCTATTCAATAGACGGGAAAGTTCCTTGATCACCGTCTGCTTTTCACCTAGCTGCTTTAATACCCGGCTGCCGCATACAAATTCCAGCCGGACTTGTTTGCGCTGACGCTCCCAATTCAACAGTTTCACTGCCATCACTTCACCTGTAACGCGCGGATGAGTTCCTCCGCAGCCATTGTAGTCAAACTCAGGAATAATGACGAGTCGGACGTTGCCTGTCACAGCCAGCTGTTTTCTCAGCGGATAACGGGAAGCTTCTTCTAAAGTAACCCACTTCACTTCAATTGGACGATTTTCCAATATGATTTGATTGGCTTTTTCCTCAGCTTGTTTGAGGATCTCTTCCGTTAAAGTTTCCGCAGCCAAATCAATGGTCACTGTTTCTTCACCTAAATGAAAGCTCGTTGTTTGAATGTCGAATAATTCTTCAAATGCGGCGGATAAAATATGCTGGCCTGCGTGCTGCTGCATATAGTCGTAACGGCGCGGCCAATTGATCTCCCCGCTTACTTCGCCATCCGTCGTCTCAAGCCCTCTTTCAAGGTAATGCCGAATTTCACCATCCACAGTTTGCACATCCATGACACGCACTCCGTTTAATGTTCCTGTATCAGACGGCTGACCGCCCCCTTCCGGATAAAACGCGGTTCCGCTCAGCACAGCGAATATTCGACTCTCCTCATCTACCCCTTGCTTCACAATATTTGCCGTAAATGACTTTGTATAAGCATCCTCATAAAATAATTTCTCCGTCACCATCACCACTCCTTTTGCCTAAAGACATTCTTTCATTCAGCTTGTTTCGTTATGTTTAATATAACAAAATCCGCACAAAAAAAGCCATTTGTCACCCAAACCTGACAAATAGCTTACTTTAGTGCTTTAAAGAAATGGGGGTCAGTCCCCCGCCGCTTTAAAGCGGCAAAGGGCTGACCCCCGTCTCATGTTAAAGTTAGTTAACGCCTTTCATCATTCCGTGAATTCTTGTTGATACGAGGTAAAGAATTAGGCCGAGAATAATGGAAATACCACCGATGACACCGAAGTAAATAATTTCTGTTTCCGGTTTATAGAAGCGGACGATTTGAGCGTTGATCGCCTGTGCGGATGCATTCGATAGGAACCACAAGCTCATCGTTTGCGCTGAGAAGGCCGATGGTGCCAATTTCGTTGTCGCTGACAAACCAACAGGAGATAGGCATAGTTCGCCTAACACAACAAGGAAGAAGCTGAGCACAAGCCACATCGGATTAACGAGTGATTCTGTACCATTCACGTAAGCAGGCACGATCATTACAATGAATGACAATCCGGCAAACAGCAGCCCAAGTGAAAATTTCTTCGGTGTGGATGGCTGGCGGTTGCCAAGTTTCACCCACAGCCAGGCAAACACAGGTGCAAGCATAACAATAAACAACGGGTTCAACGACTGGAACCACGAAGATTGCAGTTCTATTCCCGCAAAGCTCAATTGTGTACGCTCATCGGCATATCTTGCTAAAATGATGGAACCTTGTTCTTGAATCGCCCAAAACATCATCGCCGCAATAAACAGCGGGATATAGGCAAGTAACCGGGACTGTTCCACTTCTGATGTTTTTGGACTGCGGTACATGACGAAGAAATAAACAGCCGGAATAATAATTCCAAAAATACTGACCATGAAAATAAACCGTTCGATTGTGAGCAGTCCAGTCGTAATTCCGACAGCTCCCAAAATAACAATCACTACAGCCCCAATACCAAGGCGGCTGAATACTTTTTTCTTTTCTTCTCCAGTCAGCGGGTTAGGAACATAAGTCCCAGCTAAACCAAGATTTTTCTTTTTCGTAACAACAAATACAACAAGACCGAGAAACATTCCAATAGCTGCCAGGCTGAAGCCGAGATGGAAGTTGTACTGCTGGCCAATCGTCCCGATAATTAGAGGAGCAAGCAACCCTCCTGCGTTGATTCCCATATAAAAAATACTAAAACCTGAATCGCGGCGCGGATCCTCATCGGAATACATATCACCAACAACACTCGATACATTCGGCTTTAACAGGCCGGTACCGATGACGATGAACCCCATAGAAACAAATAAAGCCGTCACACCCGCGGGCAAAGCGAGAATAATATGACCGAGCATAATGAGCACGCCGCCGTAAAACACAGTTCTTGATGTACCGAGCAGGCGGTCAGCAAGCCAGCCTCCGATAATCCCTGACATGTAAACGAGCGAACCGTAAATGGCCATAATGGAAGCGGCCGTTCCCTGATCCAGCCCCAAACCGCCTTTAGACACTTCATAATACATATAAAAGAGCAGGATCGCTCTCATTCCATAATATGAAAAACGCTCCCAAAACTCTGTGAAAAACAGCGTGAATAATCCTTTAGGGTGCCCAAAAAAACCAGTTTGCGGAACACTTTGGACAATTTTCTTCTTATAGTTACTGTCCAACTGAAGCTCTCCTTCCTTTTTTCTGTCCTTTATTATTTGCAGTATTATCAAAAAATTTAACAAGGCAGAAGTTATTCGAGAAAAATGAAACCACTCTATCATAATTTGACTGAACTTTCTTGTCAATCAAACAATACTATTTCAAAATAGTTATAATTTTTTATTTACTTTAACATTTCAGAACAGATGTGCAAGCTCCTTGATCAGCCTTAGGCAAAAATGTTCTTTCACCAATGTCTAGCTGCGTCTCCTTGGAGCTCGAGGGGCTAGGCGCTGGAGCTGGGCGTAGACCCGCTTATTAGCAAAGTTATACACAATGCGATTATTTTATAGTTTCCTAAACAGGAAAAAAAAGCATGACCGGAAGCTTTAGCCCAGTCATGCTTTTCACTTTATTATTGCGACATTTCTTGAAAAATATCCGTTAACACAGGAATGATTTGTTTCTTGCGGGAAACGACACCTTCTAATACGATCGTCCGATCAGAAATTGGTGTATTATATGCTTTTTCAACAACGGCGGCTTCCTGACCGGCCACAATAGCGACAGAGTTGCTGTTCAATATATCCGTTACAACGAATAAAAACAAATCAAGCTCTTTTTCTGCAATCGTGCGTTGCAGCGCTTCTTCAATTTCTTCCTTGCGGGCAAGAATATCTAATACATCAATCGCATTTACTTGCGCCACTTCCACTTGATAATTTCCCATTGCGAATACTTTAGAATCGAGTGAAATTAATGTTTCTGTTGTTTCTCCACTTAAATCAGCTCCCGCTTTCAACATGGCAAGACCGTATTCTTCCGCATTGACACCGGCAATTTCTGCAAGCTCTTGTGCGGCTTTTATGTCTTCTTCAGTGCAAGTCGGCGATTTAAATAAAAGTGAATCCGAAATAATAGCTGACAGCATTAGTCCCGCTACGTTTTTCGGCACAGCTACACCGTTTTCTTTATACATTTTATTTAAAATAGTTGCTGTGCAGCCAACTGGCTCCGCACGATAGTACAGCGGGTCGCTCGTTTCAAAGTTAGCGATCCGGTGATGATCAATGACTTCCAGTATACGAACAGCATCAATATCATCAACGCTTTGCTGGCGCTCATTATGATCTACTAAAATGACTTGTTCCACTTCAGGAGCAGCCTTTTTAATCAAGCGTGGCAGCTCGGCACCAAATTGCTTTAATGCATATTCCGTTTCTCCGTTCAAACCGCCAAGACGCACAGGCTCAGCGTCCACACCCAATTCTTTTTTCAAGGCTGCATAAGCAATAGCAGAACAAATAGAATCTGTATCTGGGTTTTTGTGTCCGAAAATAAGTACTTTACTCATCGTTTAACTCCTCACTTGTCTAATTAATAGATAGCGGTACTTCCAGGCTCCGCTTTTATTCCATGTTACTATTTTAACGCAAAACACTTCAAATTTCTCGTTTACTTTCAAAAATTCATTAAATTAATAAGATTAGTCGGATTAAACTTCAATTACTATTTTCTCTATTGATGATTTTCGATAACAGTTTTTTCTCATTTCCTCTGGTCATTTGTCAAGTAAAATAAATAAGCCGCTCCTAATCTCTTGTTACCGAGAGAAGACCAAGTGAACATTCACTTGGTCTTCTCTCCTTTATTTTTTCATGTTTTCCTGGTCTTTTAACCGGTTTTGCTGATCGGACTCGCGGGCTTGATTCTTAAACTCATTTTCTCGTTTTTGTTCTTCCTGTTTTTTTCTTTCCTGCTCCATGAGACGATCGTGGTCATTATTGTCGGCCATCTTTTTTCCTCCTCTCATTTTATCAATTTGTTTCCCTCATTTTGTTCCTTAAAACTCTTTTTCGTATTCGACAAAATTCTTGCCGCTTCCAATTAAGTTTCAACTACAATAAGAGAAACCGGTGAAAAGAGGGTGAGGTTGATGGCTCAAACCGAAAGAAACGAATCAGCGGCAAAGCGGCCGGCCTGGGGGTTATACTTTTCGCTTCCAGTTCTGTCCTGGGCACTTTATGACTTTGCCAACACAATTTTCTCTTCCAATATTATTACCATCTTCTTTCCTTTTTACCTTCAGGAAGCAATTGGCGGGAATGAACAGCTTAACCAAATAGCGAGCACGTTCATTTCTTACGCGAATGCGGCAGCGAGTTTTTTTCTCGTATTATTTTCTCCGCTGTTTGGTGTTTTGATTGACCGAACCGGCAAGAAAAAACGCTATATTATTCCGTTTACGCTTATTTGCGTGTTATGTACTGTTCTTATGGGGCTTGCTGCTTCGTCCGATTTACAAAAAACTGTGTTCGGTCTGCCCGCTTCCCTTGTTTTTGTCGTTCTACTATTTGTCGTGGCTAAGTTTTTCTATCATTCCAGTTTAATTTTTTACGATACGATGCTCGCAGACTTAGGATCGAAAGAAGAAGTGCCGCTGCTATCCGGATTCGGCGTGGCCGTCGGTTATATCGGGACGCTGGCAGGACTTGCCGTCTATCCATTTATCGGCGACGGTGACTTCCATCGCGCCTTTATTCCAACGGCTGTTTTGTTCCTTATTTTTTCATTGCCGCTCATGCTCACCGGACGGGAAACAAAGCTTTCCCCTCCTGTAGAAAAAAAGTCCTTTATTAGCGGCTACCGTGAAATTATTTCTACTTTTAAAGAGATGAGACAGCACCGGGTTATTTTTCTGTTCATGATCGTGTACTTTTTCTTAAATGATGCGATTGCTACGGCGGTGGCGATGATGGCTGTATACGCAAAAGCCATTGTCGGCTTTAGTTCCGGACAGTTTATTTTGCTTTATCTCGTTTCAACTATTGCAAGCATTATCGGCTCTTTTCTCTTCGGCTACATTACAAAAGCACTTGGCGCGAAAAGAGCGGTCAATATTGTCGGGATCATTTTGCTAGTTGCGCTGTTTATTGCCACATTTGCTGTCAACGAAGCGATGTTCTGGGTCGCTGGCAGCTTGTTCGGCGTATCGCTCGGAGCTGTATGGGTCACTTCAAGAACATTTATTATCGAAGCGACGCCGAAAGAAAAAAGAGGACAGTTTTTTGGCCTATTTGCTTTTTCGGGAAAAGTGTCCGCCATTGTTGGTCCATTTATTTACGGCACAATTACACTCGTTCTCGCCGGCTATGGCAATGTAGCCAGCCGTACAGCACTCGGTTCTTTAATGATTCTTGTCCTCATCGGCCTGCTCGTTCATCGTCGCATTCGTTTATAAAACAGATGTATCATTCGGGTTTTCCAAATAGCGTCTCAGCTCGTCCATATCGTCGTGGATAAGCTCAAGCAGCTGGCGGTTGTAGAAAATGGAGGCAGGGTGAAACGTCGGAAAAATGAGATACTCTTTTTCTGTCCATTCATATTCACTGCTCTCTATGTCCTTCAGCCGTCTGACAGGCTGCCGAAAGAAACGGCCGTGCACTTCGGTGATTTTCATATCCGGCCCGCACAATCGTTTCAGACCAATGTTTCCGAGAGCCACGATCAAGGGAGTATCGACATGCTCAATTTCATAATCAAGCAACGGGGCATGAGCCAGAATTTCTCTAGAAGTCGGCGCCCGATTGTATTTTCTTTTCACCATTTCTCCCGCTCTCGTCCGCTTTTCTCCCCATTTATACGGCCGGCTTCTGACCGCACTCGTAATATACACTTCTCCCCTTGAGACTCCGGCCCGTTCTAAAAACTTCATCAATTCTTCGCCCGCTCTGCCGCTGAAAGGAATGCCGTTGTGAATTTCCGTTTCTCCCGGCGCTTCCCCCACGAGCATTAGCTTTGGTTTTTCAGGACCCATCCCGTAGACAAAGCCTTCGACAGGATAAGGATCAATTCGCTTTTTGCCAAGTTCAGCAAGCCACCCCGGTATTTGCATTGGTGGTTCTCCTTTCTGAGTCGTTGAAAAACAGGCTGCCTTTAAGACAGCCCGCCTGTTAAGTTGTTTTTGTGATCGTTTTAACCTTTCTTGCAAAACATAAAATACCGGCAATTAAAAAGAGAAGAGCCGGCAGCCAGCCGATTAATATCGTTCCAATGCCGACAATAAGCGCACTCGCTATTAACAGCCCTCCGGCAAGCTTTGGCCGGCGATTGCCCCGAACGGAAAAAGCAGCAGCCAAACTTAAAACCGTACTAAGAGTGACAATGGCAACAAAGCCCCAGCCGACACCATTGATCGTATTCATTATTGCAGTCATATCGAGACCCGTACCCGCTATTTGCGGATCATTCATTAGTTCCATTTCTAACTCTTGTCGAAGTGTGGGATCTTTCAAAAGATTAATGATCAGCACGCCGCCCGCGATAAGCAAAAGGTTAATGATAATACCGATAACCGTTAAAATTAATTCTGCCGTTCGTTTCATGTCACAACCTCCTTTCTCATGATTAATATATACCCTTAGGCACATATCCTACTCGAAAAAGAGTGAACTGGCCTAAAGTTTTCATTTCCAGCTGCTTATACATAAGAAAAAGACAGGTATGCGACCTGTCTTCTTCTTAATTATATCGCTTTTGTACCTGAAATATTCTGCCGGGCTTTCGCTCGGGAAAAAAGCTGCTGGACAAGAACGATGGCAAGCACACTGAGCCCAATAATATCTGTCCATATGCCCGGAATAATTAATGTGATGGAGCCGGCAAGGCATAAAGCGGCAAGCGGCAGCGGCAAATCTGCGATTAAATATCTTTCAAGCGCTGCACTCAATCCGAGTATGCCTATGATCGCCGTGATCGTCACCCAGACTACTTCTAGCGGGCTTGTTACGTCCTGCATCAATAAAACAGGTGAAAAAACAAAAATGTACGGGATGATAAAGCCGGACAACGCAAGCCGCAGTGCTTCAAAGCCTGTCTTATTCGGACTGGCTCCGGCAATACCCGCTCCCGCAAAAGCAGCCAATGCAACCGGAGGTGTTACGTTCGCTAAAATACCGAAATAAAAGACGAACATATGAGTGACAAATGGCGCGACTCCAAGTTCGAGCAAAGCCGGTGCGGCCATCGTCGCTGTAATAATATACGTCGGAATAGACGGAAGCCCCATTCCCATAATGATACAAGCGACCATCGTGAAGATTAGCGTTAAGAACATTTCTCCCTGGCCGAGCACAAGAATGGATTGAGTGAGCTTCGGTCCGAGACCTGTCAATGTGCTCACACCAACAATCAAGCCGACCATCGCACACGACATCGCCACGCCAAGCGCAGCCCGGACACCGTCTTCCATCGCTCCAAGAATTTCTTTAATTCCCATTCGCGTTTCTTTATTGAACCAACTGACAACGACAGAAAGTACGATGGCGTAAAAGGCGGCAAACAGCGGAGTTCTCCCGGCAATTAGCAGGCCAATCAGTACAATGATTGGAATGAGCAAATGGCCGCCATTTTTAAACACTTGCCATAAATTCGGCAGTTCTGCTTTGGACATTCCGCTGAGACCGAGCTTTTTTGCCCGGAAATGAACGATACAAATAATGCCGAGATAATAAAGAAAAGCCGGCAATATAGCGGCAAGCGCAATCTGGTTGTACGGCATGCCGAGCGTTTCCGCCATAATAAATGCCGTTGCTCCCATGACCGGCGGAATAATTTGTCCGCCGACAGAAGCTGTTGCTTCAACGGCACCGGCGAATTCCGGCTTATAGCCGACACGCTTCATTAATGGAATCGTAAAAGCCCCTGTCGTTACAACGTTGGCAAGTGCACTTCCGTTAATGGACCCAAGCAGTCCGCTTGACACAACTGCCACTTTTGCCGGACCCCCGGTAGTGTGACCCGCTAAACTGAGCGATATGTCCGTGAAAAATTGGCCCATGCCAGAACGATTTAAAAAAGCGCCGAATAAAATAAAGAGAATAATATAAGAAGCGGAAACAGAAATAGCAATTCCGTAAATCCCTTCTGTAGATAAATACATATATGTGACAATATCTTCTAAATCTTTTCCTGAATGCTTGAACATATTCGGAAAGTACTGTCCAAAGAACGCATACACAAGAAACAGCACAGTCAGAATAGTCAGCGCATTGCCTGCTACCCGGCGGCCGCCTTCAATGACGACAGCAATAGTGAGCAGTCCGAACGCAATATCAACTCCGCTCGGCATATAGATGGACATCCTCTCAGCAATGCCTTCATAATCAACAATCATGTATCCACCTGTGGCGATTGCTGCCGCCATCCAGACAACGTCAATCACAGTGACTTTATTCGTTTTCTTTTTATAAAAGGCTGGATATAAAATAAACACAAGAGCGGCAATAATAGCTGTGTGCAGCGAGCGGTGACGCAAAGCATCAAGCGGCCCGAAGTAAGCTGTATATAAATGATAGCCGGCAAGGCCCACACTTAAAATAAAAATGGCCCAGCGCCAAAACCCTTGGTCTATTTTGCGAAATCTCGATTCACTGTCATATTTCTGGAGAATGTCTTCTTGTCCTTCAACCGTTTCTGGTATTTCTTTAGCTGTATTAACCATTCATCGATCCCTCCCTTTTTCTTTTACTGTAAAACGCCTTTTTCTTTATAATACTTTTCTGCACCCGGATGCAGTGGCAGCGGCAGTTTTAAAGCTGCTTTTTCAAGTTCAATATGCTTAGCCGAGCTGTGGGCATTTTGCAAAGCGTCTAATTGTTCAAACAGTGTTTTCGTCAGCAAGTACACTTCTTCATCCGGCAAATCTTTGTGGGTGATTAACAAATTATTAACTTTGACGGTTTCTTTGTCTCTTTTCACACCTTTGTACGTATTGGCTGGAATGCTGCCGACTTCAAATGCCGGGTATTTCTTTTGAAGACTTTCGGTAATTTCTTTTGGTACTGGAATGATTTCTACTTCATCTGTTGCTGCCAATTCCATGATGCCTGAGTTCGGATAACCGGAAGACAAGAAAGCAACATCTGTCGTGCCGTTTTTGATGCCTTCAATTCCTTCTGAAAACGATAAAAAGTCTGCATTCACATCATCATACGTAATACCCGCTTCTTCCAAAATCCGTTTCGCCATAATTTCTGTTCCGCTGCCGAGAGCACCGACCGCGAGATCTTTATCTTTTAAATCTTCCAATGTCTTAATTCCAAGCTTTTTCGGAGCAACGATTTGCATATAGTTAGGATAAAGTGAGGCGACTGCCCTCACGTTAGAAAGGGCGCCTGCTTTAGCAAAGTTCCCTTCCCCCGTGTAAGCATCCGTCACCGTGTCAGCCATGGCAAACCCGAGTTCTGCTTTTTTTCTAGAGATTTTAGCTGTGTTTTCTGCAGAAGCTCCTGTCGTTTGCGCACTCGTTTGGGCCCCAAGCTCTTCTCCATAAATTTTGGCCAGTGCATTTCCGAGCTGAAAGTAAATGCCCGATGTGCCGCCAGTTAAAATGGTCACTGGCTGACCGGCCAGCGGACCCGCTGCTTTTCCTTCGCCCTCTGCCTTTTCATCAGCGGAGTTTCCGCAAGCGGATGTAATGACAAGCAGTAAAATTAAAATAAAAACTAACCGTGTACGTTTCTTCATTTCCCCACCTCTTTTTCTTTTCTTTTATTTATAATGCAACATTCATACCATTGTTAAAATTGAGTTAAATCAAGGGAGTAAACACGAAAGCGGCAAAAAATGCCGCTTAGGAACGGCAAATTGTTCCTAAACGGCACTTTTTTCTGCTATAGATTCCCTTCCCGATAAAGCTGAAGCTTATTGCGGAGACTGCGTTCACTAATGCCGAGCAGCCGGGCTGTTTCTCTTCTGCTTCCTTCGCAATCCTTTAGCACTGCTTCAATTATTATTTTCTCCGCTTCTTTCATTGTGGCTCCGATCGGCACATGAATGACGTTCGGGGAAAAATCAGACGCTTGAGTTTGCCTGCCATTTTCAGAACGGATAATCATCGGTAAATCCTCTTCTGCAATGGTTCCACCTTTTGCCATAGCTACCGTATATTCAAGAATGTTGCTGAGCTGTCTAATGTTCCCTGGGTAATCGTAAGCGAGCAGCCGGTCGAAAGCTTCTTGAGAAAGCACAGGCAGCGGCCGCTGCATTTCTTCTGCGTACTTTTGCAGAAAATAAGGAATCAATGCAGGCAAATCTTCTTTTCGCTCACTTACAAGCGGCAGCTCGATTGGGATCACATTCAAGCGAAAAAACAAATCTTCCCGGAAAGTTCCTTCTTCGACCATTTGCAGCAAATTTTTATTTGTCGCACTAATAATCCGGACATTTACTTTTGTCACTTCCGTGGAGCCAAGCGGCGTAAATTCTTTTTCCTGCAGCACACGCAGCATCTTCGCCTGCAAAGAAGCTGGCATGTCGCCGATCTCATCGAGAAATAATGTCCCGCCGTCTGCCGCAGCTACTTTCCCCTCCCGGCTGCTAAGGGCGCCGGTAAACGCGCCTTTCGCATAGCCGAACAGTTCACTTTCCAGCAGTGCTTCAGGGATAGCGGCGCAATTTACTGAGATAAACGGCCCTTTTTTTCTTTTTCCCTGCCTATGCAAAGCACGCGCCACAAGCTCTTTGCCTGTGCCGCTCTCGCCAAAAACAAGCACGCTCGAATCAATGTCTTTCACTCGCTCAATAACTGAAAATACTTTTCTCATGGCAGGACTTTCCCCGATCATTTGGTCGTACCCTTTTATTTTTTCGATCGTTTCGTTTAATTCGCGGATTTTACTGTATAAGTTTTGATGTTCCAGTGCCTTTTCAATTAAAAGATGAAGCTCGTCTATATCAAGCGGCTTCGTAATATAGTGATAAGCTCCCCGCTTGATTGCTTCTACAGATGATTCAATTGTACCGTAAGCAGTCATCATAATGACAGACGTCTCGGGATATGTGCTTTTCACGTTCTTCAGTACTTCTAAACCATCTGCCTCGCCAAGGCGCCAATCAAGCAGCATTACACGCACCCTGCCATGATTCAGAATATCCATCGCTTCACCTACTTGTGTAACCGCTGTCACTTCATACTCGTTTTCAAGCGCAAAACGCAAGGAAGATCCTATAGCTGGTTCGTCATCTAAAATCAATACAATAGGCTTCACTTTATGTACCCTCCTTCTTCCCGGCAGGCAATATCACGGTAAAGGTCGTCCCTTTCCCTTTCACAGTCTCTATTTGCATATCGCCGTTATTTTCTTTGATCCATTGATAACAAAGCGTTAACCCCAGTCCGACGCCGTGCGGCTTTGTCGTGTAAAAAGGTTCAAAAATATGAGAAACATCTTCTTTTTCCATGCCGGCGCCGGTGTCAACAAATTTGATGACGGCTCTGTCTTCTCTTTTCCCAGCCTTGATTATTAATTGTTTTTTCATAGTAGTTTCCATTGAATCCAGGGCATTTAACAAAAGGTTCAGCATCACTTGTTTCAGTTGGTCTGGATCGCAAATAAGCTTTAGTCCCGGCTCCACTTCTAATCGTAAATGGACACTTTTCTTTTTAACAGTCGGTTCAATAATCGCTGTCACAGACTGGATAAAAGAACTTGCCTCCAATCTCTTTTTCTGCGGAAGTTTCGGCCGGGAATAGTCCAACAGCGACTCGACAATTGTATTCATCCTCCTCAATGCTTCCGGCACGTATTTAATCAGCTCCTGTCGAAATTCAGGATCTTCATATTTACGCGGCAGCAAGTCAATAAATGTTTTCATTGAAGTGAGTGGATTGCGGATTTCGTGAGCTACTCCCGCGACAAGCTGGCCGAGTGCCCGCATCTTCTCCTGGGTTGCCAGTTTTTTTTCGAGCATCTTTGCTTCCGAACGGTCAGCGAGTGTCAGCAAGCAGCCATTCCTCTTTCCCTGCTCTTCATACAAAGGGATAAGACGGTATAAAATAAACCTTGTTTCTCCCTTCAATTCCAGCTCTACTTCTTCTGAAATCAGCTGCGGCTCGCCTTTACTTTCTCGGAAAGTTTCATAGTTATCGATGATCCGGGCAATGAGCGGCAGCTTAAGGACATCTGCCGTCTGCACTTGCTCTTTTCCTTCGAGTGCAAGCATTTCTTTCGCCCGTTCATTTAAGCTTGTCAGCTGCAAAGACTCGTTAAATGTTAGAATCCCGTAATACATATGATGAATAATCTGTGTTTTAAACGCATTCGCTTCAGAAATCGCGTGCTGCTGAATTTCCAATTGACTATTTGCCTGGGCGAGTGCAAATGTCCGCTTAGCCACTTCTTTCTTCAGCCGCTTATTCCATAAGTAAATGAAAATAAGGACAATAAGAGCACAGCCGATAATGACAAGCAGAAAAATAATCCAATTGCGCATTTCTTTCAAGCGGCCGTCCGGATTCAAACCAAACCACTGCGCATACAAAATTTGATATTCACCGTTTGCCTGCATCCGGGCCAGTGAATCATTAATAAGCGAAAGCAGCTCTTTTTCTCCCGGACGGACAGCAACTGCAAAGTCAGAAGGCACTCCTATATGTTCAAGGAGACGGTAATTTGCTTTTTCTCCCGCTTGCTCCAAATAAAAGTCAGCTGTCCACTTATTCGTTAACAAGGCATCAGCTCTTTCCATGAATAAAAAATCGAGCCCGTCCTTTGCATTAAGCGCTAATTGAAATTCCACCTGCCTTACATTTAACAGCAAATCAAACGCAACTGGCTCTTCCTGCATCACAATTGTCTTTCCGCGCAAATCTGTTAAGCTTTTTACTTCACCTGGCTCCTCTTTCGGTACGACGAGCGCATCCGTCATCGTAAAGTACGGCTCTGAAAATTGAAAACGTTCACTTTGTTCTGCGGAGTATTTCAATCCCATAATCGCATCGATCTTTCCTGATTTCAGTGCACGCGTCGCTTCATACAAATTCATTGGATAAAATTGAAACTCCACACCTTCTTCTTTAGAAATATAGTTAAAGAGCTCTACACTGAAGCCAGTAAACTTTCCTTTTTTATTTATATAAGAAAAAGGAGGCAAATGCTTTTCACCGGCAATGCGGTACACTTTTTTTGCCGGCGGCTTATCCAGCTGCTTTGATGGACTGTCGACCAAATTAGCGGCAGCCGGAGCCGGAAAGGACACAGCGAGCACAGGCAAACAGATAAGAATAAGAAATAATCGAACAGAAAAGAACATATCGTGCTGCGGCTCCTTTTAAGAATTTTGACACTATTGTATCACATTCAAAATGTCGTGAATCTTAGCAACGGAGGCTGGACCGCTGTTTTCACTCTTAATTTTGCCCATGAAAAAGAGCCGGTCTGCAAGTAGCAGCCAGCGATCAGTCATATTTATTTCTCTTAAGCTCTTACTCTTTTCGGCCAGACAAAGTTGCTGACAGCAATAAGCAAATCAATACCTACACGCAATAAAACTCATATATCTACTCCTTTTTAATACGAATGTATTATTTAATGTTATTTTACCACTCGCCTTTTTGTAATACAACTGTATTATAAAATTGCTTCTTTCTTTTTTTCTTGATAAGATGAAGCTATGCCAAAACTAGTCGATCATGAAAAAAGAAAAAAACAAATTGCTGAAGCTACATGGCGAGTCATACTTGAACGAGGCATGGAAGGAGCCACTGTAAGAAACATCGCAAAAGAAGCAGGGCTTTCTTTAGGAGCCTTGCGTCATTACTTTTCTGCACAAGATGAATTACTCGTTTACGCGATGGAACTCGTTAAAGAACAAGCGGAAGCAAGAATCAAACGAGTCGCGGCTGAGAATTTGCCGCCAAAAGAAATGATGTTAAAAATTTTGCTAGAAATCGTGCCGACGACTAAAGAAACGATGGCGGAAATGGAAGTATGGTTTGCTTTTACCGCCCACGCCCGGCACAAAAAAGACGTGTTTGACGCCAGCCACGATGGCATCTTCACCGCTATTGCCCGGTTGATTCACTACTTAGACGAAATGAAACTCTTTAAAAAAGAGCTTGATAAAGACGTGGAAACAGAAAAGCTGTATGCCATCATTGATGGATTAGCCCTCCATGCCATGCTGGAACCCAGCCGTGTGGATCGGAATCGAATCATCCATATACTTACGAGTCATATCCATTCGATTTGTAAAGAAGAACAAGAAAATTCGGGAGTCGGCCATTTATGAAGAAAAATATCAATGACCAGTTGTCTATCAAAAAATTAGACATTACAAACCTTGCTGCTGCCCAAATGGTATGGAATATCCAAATTCCCGCTTATGAAATGGAGGCAAACCTTATCCAATTTTGGGATCTCCCGCCGTTAAAAGAAACGGTCCAGTCATTGCAGCAGTGCGGAGAATTATTTTATGGTGGTTTTCTTCGTGGAGAACTGGCCGGGGCCATTTCTTTTAAAATGACTGATGATGTCCTTGATATTCACCGGCTGATGGTGCATCCAGATTTTTTTAGACGAGGAATTGCCCGGGCTTTTATAAAGTTTATTGAACAGCTGGCGCTCAGTAAGAAAGAAATCATCGTTTCTACCGGGTCAAAAAATACTCCGGCTATTCAACTCTACAATCATTGCGGATTTACGGAGATTGAACAGGTTACTGTCGCAGACGGCCTTTCTCTTACCTTCTTCAAAAAAGACATAGCCGTTAGACGAGAAAAAGAGCGCAGGTGATTCGTCACCTGCGCTCTTTCATCGTTATAGCTTTATTCCCCCGCCTTCTCGTTTCCACTTTAAGACAGGAGGGTTTTTCACTTTCATTTCCCGTTTATTTTCCCAGTATTCTTCTTCTGACCCGACAGGATCGCGGTGTTTTACATCATCGATCAGCCATCTTTTCTGCTTTTTATCATAGAAAAAGGAATACGTGCTGACGGACCGGAAAGAATTATCTTTAAATTCTTTAATGTCTCTATACTTCACTTTGTTGTTGTAGGCGACAAGAGCTGTCACATCAGCTGTCCACCGCCCATCAAAATAATGGATCGCCAAGTCATCAAGATTAATGACTGCCCCTGCATATTGAGCATGAATTTCATCAATATAGTCTTTCACAGTTTCAAAACTTTCCTCAAGCAAAAAAGATCCTTCGAGAATTGTATCCGTTACATTCGTCAGTTTGCTTTTATTAAATCCGGACGTTTGATAAACAGCGATATCACGGTTGAACGTATCCATGGCTTTCATAATTTCTTTTTGAACACCTTTATCGGAACTTGCCAGCGCATTGCCATCAATCACAAGGCTCACTTCCGGACTGCCCCACACGTCTTTTTCTTCTTCTTTCAAAAACGTGCCCAGTTCATTCGTTACCTTGACTTCTAAGTTGTATTTTCCCGGAAGAACAGGTCCATACTGACCGTCTTTTTGCTTTTTAAACGGCTTGCCAGATTCATTGACAGCAAGGCTGATTCGGTCAGCCTCGCTTTGGCCGGTCACTTTAATAGCGGCAGTCTTCACTCTTAACTTGTAATTGGGAAACATGCCCCATTTTTTGCCGTCTTCAGTCAATGTAATTTGTTGAGTCGTCGTCGCATAATCGTTTTCTTTGATTTGCTCTTCAAGTCCGGCTTTAATAACGTCATAGCTGCTGCTGTTTTCTTTTAAATAAGCAATCATCGCCTGAATGGAGGCTTTGTTCACTGCCGCCTGCTTGTTATCCGTTACGATGACGTCTTGCAGTATAGCTGGATCGTCCTTAGCAATGGCTTCTTTTAACGTTTCAACAACCTTTTCCGGCGCAGCCGCCTGCTTCACAGCAAAAAACACGCCGCCAAGCACAATGAGCAATATAGCTGCAGGAACAATCACTATTAAGCTTTTTTTATTCATAACTTCCGCTCCCTAGTAGGCTTTCCCTTTCGCGAATCCTTCTACAAGATAGTCGCTGTAATGATCGGAAGTATCCACTGTCCATTTTCCGTCTTTTTCTACCATTTTAATTTCTGCGCCATTCTGGCTTTTCACTACTTCCAAAGATTTGGCGATTGCATCGAATTTTGAAAATGCATATTGCTTTTCTTTCTCTGTATCGTATCCGCCAGTGTTTTCCCGATACTCTTTTTGATAATTATAAAGCTTGTCGTAAACGTTTCTTAATGAAACGGTAGAGTAATTCAGCTTAACTACGGCTTTTCCACCTGCGTTAGCGATTGTGTTTGCTTCTACTTTAGCCTTTTCACCAAGAGCCGCCTTATAACTATTGTAATATTTTTCAATTTCAGCATCCGTACTGTTCTCCGGTAAAGAAGTGCTCAATTGCTTTTTAAACTCGCCTTTGGCCTCTTCTTGAATAGCTTCCTTATCTGCTGTTACGTATTTTTCATAATCACTGTTTTCTTTTCCAAGATAGATAGTGTCAATGTATGCCGTTAATGCTTTAGCAGGGTCTTGAAGCTTATTAAAGCTTTTCCCATATTTCGTTGTGTCGAGCTCGAGCAAAACTTCATCCGCTTCTTCACCAGGATTTGACAAGCGCGGCGTAATACCAATTTCATATTTTTTATCTTTATCAACATTGAAATAAAAGGTCATCGTCTTCACTTTTCCAGCACCGATGTCTCCGTTTCCTTCATCTTTCAAATCGATTCCTCTAACGTATACACCTTTTTCCGGGCTTAGCTGCTCGTCACCATCATATAAATACACGCCGTCATACGATGACACATTGATTGAAGATTTGGATACGTTCTTCACTTTCAAATCAACAGCGAGCATACCGCTCGTTTCATCCACGGCTTCACCATCTTCGCCCGCCAGTATGTATTCAGCTTGATCAATATTGACTTCTATTGTTTTGCTTTTTCCAGATTCTCCACTGGCTTCCTTAGCACCCGATCCGCCGCATGCAGCCAATACGAGCATAACGGAAATAATAAGTGCCAATATGCCTATCTTCTTATTCACAACTGTTCCCCCTATTTTAAAAATAAATGCCTCTTCCTTAGTCGGCTTTTTTCTTTCTCTTTCAATGATAGGTAATTATTACAAATAGAACAAGATGGAATATATAATCATTTTTTCCTGTTTTGGAAGGTGAAAACTGATTGCAGAAGGTCCATTTAACTAACTATTAAAAATCCCTCCTTGAAATGCGTGACATAAGTCCTTTTTTGGCCAGTTCGCTTTTTATTAAATAGTTTGTCTTCTCTGCTGGGACAAGACAAACAACATGCCATGCAGCAAGCTAAAGTAGTGAGCTTTGTATTTCGAAAGGTTTGTTAATGTTTCTCAATTATACAAAATCGAATAATTATTCATTAATAAATAAATCAGTCTTTTCAATATTTTCATATGATAATATAAAAACATTCAATTTTTTTATTCATAAATGAATAATGGAGGCTGTTGTATGTACGATTTTTACATGGATCCGAGCAATAAAGCGGAAGTTCTTCATTCTCTCGAAGAAGATATTATGGTCACAAATGCAAACGGCATTGTTTTAAAAGTCAGTAAGGGAAGCGGCAGCCATTACGGCCTCGAACCCGAAACACTGCTCGGAAAATCTGTCTATGATCTAGAGCAGGAAGGCGTGTTCAAACCGGCAATTACTCCCGTAGTTCTTCAAAAAAAGAAAAAAGTCATTCTCGTTCAGACAACTCCATCCGGCAAAAAAATATTAATTACTGGCATACCGGTTTTCGGGGAAACAGGAGAAATCGAGCATATCGTCAGCTATTCTTACGACATTTCCGAACTGCTTGTGATCAAGGAATATTTAAATAATTTGGAAGAAGAAATGGCTCGCGTAAAAAGCGAACTTGCCTTGCTTCGTCATCAAAGTATAAAACTTGATGGCATGATTGCTGACAGTCAAGCGATGAAAAATATTGTGGATACCATTCAAAGAATAGAAGATATTGACGTCACAGTTTTGCTGTTAGGAGAATCGGGCGTGGGCAAATCGGCACTCGCTAAGCAAATTCATCTGAAAAGCCCGAAAAAGAACGGCCCCTTCATCGAAGTTAACTGCAGTGCTATTCCGGAAGCGTTATTCGAAGCTGAATTTTTCGGCTATGAAGGCGGATCATTTACCGGTGCCAAAGCGAAAGGAAAAATTGGCTATGCTGAAATGGCACAAGGCGGGACGCTATTTTTAGATGAAATCGGCGAGCTTCCGATTCACTTACAAGCAAAGCTCCTTAAGTTTATTCAAAATAAACAGTTTTATCGTGTAGGCGGAACAAAGCCGGTTTCAGCAGATTTTCGTTTAATTGCTGCCACTAATCGCGACTTGAAGAAAGCGGTGGAAAAACAGGAGTTTCGGCAGGATTTATATTTCCGCTTAAATGTTGTTCCCATTCACATCCCACCGCTTCGTGAACGGAAAGAAGATTTGCTGGCGCTTATTTACCATTTTAAAAACCGTTTTGCAAAGCAGCACAATCGGCAGCGCGAATTGGACAACCTTTTAGTCGAGCACTTACTAGGACTGGAGTGGAAAGGCAATGTCAGGGAACTCGAAAATTTAATGGAAAGACTAATGATTACGAGCCGTTCCCCCCTCATCAACCTGGAAGAACTGCCTGCCGAATATCAATTACAGTTAAAAAGCGACTCGCTGTTTAACCTAGAAAGAACTGGACAAACTCTCGCAGAAGTGTTGGAACAAGTAGAAAAGAAAATGCTTTTTCATGCACAGGAAAAATACCGAACGACGACCGAAATGGCAAAAGCACTCGGCATTAGCCAGCCTTCTGTCGTTAGAAAATTAAAAAAATATAAATAAATATACACAAGTTGGCATGAATATTGCATAATAGGAATAATCAAAGGCAGCAAGTCTTCCAGCTTTGCCTTTTACACCATTGCTTATCAGGAGGTTTCACTATGAAACAAGAAAACTGGACTCATCTCGTTGGAAATATTTCAAACTTGCTGGCGCCAAGCATGGCGAAAGATCATCCGAATTTACCGGTCGTTAAAGCAGAAGGCTGCTACTACTACGGAGCTGACGGAAAAACGTATTTAGATTTCACGTCAGGTATTGCTGTTGAAAATGTCGGCCATCGCCACCCGAAAGTTGTGCAGGCCATTAAAGACAGTGCCGATCACTTAATTCACGGTCCTTCAGGCGTTATTATTTATGATTCGATTTTAACGTTAGCCAAACGGCTCGGTGACATCTTGCCTGGTGATTTAGATTGCTTTTTCTTCGCCAATAGCGGAACGGAGGCTATCGAAGGTGCGATCAAACTGGCTAAATACGCAACGAAAAGACCATATGTCATTTCTTTCACTGGATGCTTTCACGGCCGATCAATCGGTGCTTTGAGCGTATCTACATCAAAAAGTAAATACAGAAAGCATTTGCAGCCTTCTTGGCTGACGTATCAATTGCCGTATGCCAACCCAAAAGATTGCCCGCCGCAGATGGATCCCGAAGAATATTTCTCCGAAAAGCTGGAGAGAGACGCTGAAACACTGTTTAACCACCAAGTCGATCCAGAAGAAGTCGCCTGCATGATTATTGAACCTGTCCTCGGTGAAGGCGGCTACATTATTCCGCCGGCCGGCTGGCTGAGAAAAATCCGTGAAATATGTGACCGCCACGGCATTTTGCTTATTTTTGATGAAGTGCAAACAGGGTTTGGCCGAACAGGCGAATGGTTTGCTGCGCAAGCATTCGATGTCACACCGGATATTATGGCGATTGCTAAAGGCATAGCGGCCGGGCTGCCTTTAAGTGCGACCGTCGCTTCGAAAGAGCTCATGCAAAAATGGCCGCTCGGTGCGCATGGAACGACATTTGGCGGCAATCCAATGGCTTGTTCAGCCGCTCTTGCTTCACTGGAAATCATTGAGGAAGAAAGCCTGCTGGAAAACACAAAAGAAATGGGCAAATACGCTTTAGCCGAACTGCAAAAATTAAAAGAAAAACACCCTGTCATTGGCAGTATTAGAGGAATCGGGTTAATGATCGGGATTGAAATTACAGATCCTGCTACAGGAATGCCTGATGGTGAAGGCGTGATGAGAATCCTCGATGCTGCATTAGAAAAAGGTGTGCTTTTCTACTTATGCGGAAATTCAGGTGAAGTGATCCGGATGATTCCTCCGTTAATTGTCACAAAGGAACAAATTGATGAAGGATTAAACATTTTAGATGAAGCGCTGACAGAGTATGAAGCGGTTCTCGTCAAATAAAAAGGAGGAATTATGATGAAAGCACAACCGGATTCACTGACAGAACCAAATGGCCGCCCGGTATCAACCGACGCCAGCTACTGGAAATTTATCATCCCATCGTTGATCGGGGTCTTACTGTTTCTTGTGCCAGTAAAGTATGACGGTGCTGTCACGATCGGCGTCGGAATTATGGCTTCGTTCGTTCAGTCCGCGGTCGGAGATTATTTGCCGGGCTTTATCGTCTTTATATTAGGTTTGTCGGCCGCCATGTCTGCCATCACACTCGTATTTAAACCTCGTGCCATCTTGGAAAACCATTTGCTAAACACTTTGTTTCACACTGGGGCTGCCGGTTTTGCGATGAGACTCATCGGCTTTCTTATTGGCTTAATGACTATTTTGAAAATTGGTCCTGAATTTATTTGGTCGGACACTACGGGAGGTGTTGTTCTTTATAGCCTGGCCCCCGTATTAATGACCTGGTTTTTATTCGCCGGGCTTCTACTTCCGCTGTTAGTCGAGTTTGGTTTGATGGAATTTGTCGGAGCCCTCGTCATTAAATTTATGAGACCGCTGTTTACTTTGCCAGGCCGCTCTTCCATCGACTGTTTAGCTTCTTGGATGGGCGCGGGAACAGTAGGTGTACTCGTTACAACGAAACAGTATGATGAAGGCTATTATACGAAAAGAGAAGCGGCAGTTATTGCTACGACTTTTTCCATTGCTTCAGTTGCTTTCAGTCTTGTTATTGCCAATGTCATTGGCATCGGCCATCTATTCGTTCCTTTTTATTTAGCTGTCGCGGCTGCTTGTATCGTTGCAGCTGTTATTATGCCGAGAATTCCTCCGCTTTCAAGAAAGCCTGACACATATTACGAGCCAGTCGGCCAACAAATTGATGAAACGATCCCTGAAGGTGTTTCGCAATGGAAATGGGGCTGGCAGCAGGCCGTCCACACAGCCAATAAAGCAAAAAGTCCGAAGAAACTGTTTTTAAGCGGAGTCGAAACGGTATTTGATATTTGGTTCGGGCTCATTCCGCTCGTAATGAGCCTTGGAGCAGCTGCTCTTATCGTGGCGGAGTTTACGCCTGTATTCCAAATTATTTCATCGCCGCTCGTCCCGATACTAGAATGGATGCAACTGCCAGAAGCCGATGCTGCCGCCCAGACGATGCTCGTCGGCTTTGCTGATATGTTCCTGCCAGCCGTCATTGGCAGCGGAATTGAAAGTGAATTGACACGATTTGTCATCGCTGGCATTTCACTGACACAACTCATCTACATGTCTGAAATAGGTATTTTAATTTTGCGGTCGAACATTCCGCTAAACTTTTTTGAGTTATTTATTATTTTTGTACAGCGTACGGTCATTACGTTACCTGTCATCGTGTTAATTGCTCATTTATTCGTATTTTAATGCAAAGAGGCGATCTATAAGTGCCAGTCACTTATAGACCGCCTCTTTGTATTCATTCTCTATAAAGCGGTTACTTTATTTCTTCCACTTTCTCTCGAAAGATCTAGTGCTTTATCTCCAGCTAGGGACAAACACATAATTTTATAAACTAGTTAGCTGCCTAGTCCGCATTTCAGTGAAAAGAATATAGATAATAGCAAGAGGTTAAGGAGGGGCGCCATAGGTACATTATTTTAGCGAAAAGGAAGAGTTGATGATGAGTTTTGAAATGGGAATTACAGTATTTGTATTCTTCATGACGATGACGGTCATATTTTGGAGGCCAGGAGGATTAAACGAAGCTTGGCCAACTTCGATCGGTGCAGGGATTATTTTACTAATAGGGGCTGTGTCCCGTGGAGATATTGTGGATATTATCGATAAAATAGGCGGTGCCTCTATTACTATAATAGCTACGATCGTCATGGCTGTTATATTAGAAAGTTTCGGTTTTTTTCACTGGGCGGCTGCACAGCTTGCAAATTTAGCTAAAGGCTCAGGCTATCGTTTATATTGGTATATTCAGCTTCTATGCTTTTTGATGACACTTTTATTTAATAACGATGGCAGCATTTTAATCACAACTCCGATTTTAATCATACTCTTAAAAAACCTTCACTTAAAGCCTCATCAACAAATACCTTATCTCTTAAGCGGCGCTCTGATTGCCACAGCTTCGAGTGCACCTATTGGCGTAAGCAATATTGTCAATTTAATCGCATTGAAAATTATCGATATGTCCCTTTATATGCACACAGTAATGATGTTTGTACCTGCTACACTAGGATTGTTGTTTATGTCCTGGCTGATGTTCATCGTTGTGAGAAAGCAATTGCCAAAAACATTGCCCGCCCCTTTATATGATATAGAAGAAATCTTTTTCGAGAAAAACTTTCATCCTTTAAAAGGAACTATTTCTGTTGAAACAAAACGGAAACGCACGAAATTTATGTTAAGGGTATTATTGTTTGTCTTTGTGATCCGCTGTCTCCTCTTTGTTGCTTCTTACTTCTCTATTCCAATTGAACTGGTAGCCGTCCTCGGCTCAGTCATCCTACTCGTTTGGAGATGGTACCATTTGCGCACAAACCCTGTCGATATCTTGAAGAAAACTCCATGGCACATTCTTATCTTTGCCTTTTCCATGTACGTGATTATATATGGTCTCCATAACGCAGGGCTGACAGCAATGCTTGTAAAAATATGTGGGCCGATTGTAAACGAAGGTTTGTTAGAGGCGACCTTTATTATGGGAGGATTAGTTTCCATTTTATCTAACTTCTTTAATAACCATCCTGCATTAATGATTGGAACAATCACTCTAACAGAAATGGGTCTGAATCCAATTACTTTAAAAACAATTTATCTTGCGAATATTATTGGAAGTGATATGGGATCGTTGTTATTACCTATCGGAACACTTGCCTCTCTTATTTGGATGCACATCTTAAGAGAGAATAAGATTAAAATAACATGGAAAGATTACTTAAACGTGTCACTGATTGTTATACCCTTAACAACCATCATTACTTTATTTTTATTATTCTACTGGGTGCAAATGGTCTTCACTTAAAATTATCTTATGCGTTAATCGCCTAACCGTTACTAAAACTACCGGGGTTTTGTTCATTCTTTAAAACAAAAACGCTTGCGAACTGAACCTTTAGTCCGCAAGCTGAAAAGAGACCACTCCGTAAACACCAAACTCCTCCTCTAAAGTGTTGGCGGAGGTGCTGGTTCTTTGCTTTTAGAACAACCCCTCTTAGTAATTTAGTTGAACAAACTGAATAAAGAATGGTCAATTTGTTCTCGTGAATGCTCGAAAAAAGGATTTTTAGTGATGATAATTGTAAAGGTTTTGTAAAGGTTTCGGTGAGGAATTGATTCGCATTTAAGAAACATGCTACAATCGATTACAGATTCCGATATCGGGTTTCGAAATCAATGAAATATACAGAGGTGACAACATTGGAAGAAAAAGTTTTGCGCAAACTGTTTCTTGGATTTATACATATTCATGTTTTACACCATGCCCGGGAACATCCGATCTTCGGGGCATGGATGGTGGAAGAGTTGAGGGAACACGGCTATAAAATCAGCCCCGGCACACTATATCCCATCTTGCACACGATGGAACACGACGGACTCTTAACTCGTGAAGATCGCCTCGTGGAAGGGAAAATCCGCAAATATTACGCAGCGACTGAAAAAGGAACAGATATACTCGTCGAAGCCCGCAAAAAAGCATACGAGCTTTTCAAAGAAATTAAGGACTAATAGAAAGTGGGGATAAATGATGGATAAAACAACGAAAAAAATCGGCCTAAACGGCTTATTGGAAATTCTGCTCGTTTCCACACGCCTTGGACTCACTTCTTTCGGTGGGCCGATTGCCCATTTAGGCTATTTTCACGAAGAATACGTGCGCCGAAAAAAATGGCTTAATGAAAAAGATTATGCTGATTTAGTCGCGCTGTGCCAGTTTTTACCTGGTCCAGCAAGCAGCCAGGTCGGCATCGGCATCGGTGCCATGCGCGCAGGCGTTCTCGGAGGAATTCTTGCTTTTGTTGGTTTTACACTTCCTTCTGTACTCGCATTAATTATTTTTGCGCTCGTTTTGCAAGGATTGCAAATAGAAGAAGCCGGCTGGATTCACGGTTTAAAACTGGTGGCAGTGGCTGTTGTGGCTCATGCAGTTGTCGGAATGGCCCAGAAATTGGCGCCTGATTTACAAAGAAAAGCTATTGTCCTTATTGCTCTAGCCGCTACCCTGCTTTGGCAAGAAGCATTCACACAGGTTGGCGTTATTTTATTAGCGGGAATCGCCGGATATATTCTTTATAAAGAACAAAAAAAATCTGACCATTCACCTCTGTCTTTTCCTATATCACGGAAGTTGGGTGCCATCTGTCTGACGCTGTTTTTCGGATTACTCGTTGCTCTGCCTCTTTTAAGAGAAGTCTTTTCATTTAACTGGCTGGCCATGATGGACAGCTTTTATCGTGCCGGTTCATTAGTGTTTGGCGGCGGACACGTCGTCCTGCCTTTGCTCGAACGGGAATTTGTTCCAAGCGGCTGGTTAAGTGAAGAACAATTTTTGGCAGGCTACGGGGCTGCTCAGGCCGTGCCTGGACCCCTTTTCACTTTTGCTGCGTATATTGGGGCTGTCATCAGCGGCTGGCAAGGCGGCTTGCTCGCTACATTCGCTATTTTTCTGCCGGCTTTTCTGCTGATTTTAGGCGCGCTGCCTTTTTGGGATGCTATTCGCCGCAATCCGCACATTCAAGGAGCATTAATGGGCGTGAATGCAGCAGTAGTTGGCATTTTAATAGCCGCTCTCTATCACCCAATTTGGACAAGCTCTGTTTTGAAGCCCATTGATTTTGTCTTTGCCGCCATCCTTTTTAGTATGCTGACGTACTGGAAGCTGCCTCCGTGGATTGTCGTATTGACGGGAGCTGTTGGCGGTATAGTGCTGTTTTCACTTTAGATTCATATTTTAGTGATTATTGAAATAACTAATATTCACTTCTTTTTCACTCTCTCTAAATAAAAATGGAAAAGCCCGACTGCCGGGATTTTCCATTTTTTGTTATACTTTCTTTTTCCGATTCTTAATTTTCATTAAAGTTTCGTAAACGATCGGCACGATCAGCGGTGTGAGCAGCGTGGAACTCGTTAATCCTCCTATTACCGTGACGCCAAGTCCTTTTGAAATAAGACCGCTGCCTTCAAGTCCAACAGCGAGCGGGGCCAGCGCGCCGATGGTTGCAATAGCTGTCATGAGAATTGGGCGCAGACGTGTGCCTCCTGCTTCCAATAGAGCTTCCCGTGTGGATAACCCTTCTTTTTCTTTATGGATCACACGATCAATGAGCACAATCGCATTTGTTACGACAATTCCGATCAGCATCAAGGCGCCAATCATTGCCGATACACTCAATGTTTCCCCTGCTATCAGTAAACCGACAAGTCCGCCGATAATCGTAAACGGCAGAGAGAACAAGATCGCAAATGGAGCCAGCCCCCCGCCAAACGTGATGACGAGAATCAAATAAACAATAGCGATCGCCGCAAGCATAGCAAGACCGAGCTGTGTAAATGACTCATTAATGTCTTCCGTTACGCCGCCCATGGAAACATCCACGTTTGCTGGCAGCTTCATTTTATCTACTTCACTTTTAACATCAGCAGATACTTTTGTTACGTCTTTAGATGTAATTTCACCGCTTACTTCTGCATAAATTCGGCCATTCCGGCGGGTAATCGTATTGGAAGTACTGCCTTCTTTCACTTCTGTAATTTCTTCTATCGGCACTTCCATACAGGAAGTTGCCGATGAAAGCGGTATATCAAAAGGAACTTTTTATTTATACTTTAAATCAAAAGATGCCCTCCTGTATTTTGTGCTGAAGTATTACTTTGATATCATCCAATCAAGGCTGGCAGACTTTGAGAATCAAGCGATGCCGCCGCGAGAAAAATTCACGAGCCAATTGAGAGTCCTAATGGAAACATTGAGTGAGCATAAAGAATTTATTATTATGCAGGCGCGAGAACAGGCTATTCCTTTAAACGAGTCAGTGAAGAATCTGCTTTTTCACATGCATGTAGAATCACAGAAATTTTATCGGAACGGCTTACGTGCCGTTTACGGAGAAAAATCCGAGCCATTTATTTGGGACTTATCATTAATGCTAGACGGCATCTTTCAGTCATACACGAAAATCGTACTAGCCGATGAAGAATGCTTTGATTTTAAAGAGCTTGCAGGGTTTATCATGAGAAGAATGGACAGTTTGGCAGCGGGATTTTCAGAGGATGCACCTCTTCTCTCTGAAAAGAAAGCCAAAGATTTGCTAAATAAAACAAAGAAGATGTTTATGCAGGATAATCACCCAGTAAGAACAATCTTAAATCAAATGAAACATGAGCTTCAGAAAATGGAAGACAAAAATGGCCTTGACGTGTCACTGGACGTGCTCATGGCGGAAGTAACAAAAGAAAATCCTCGCATCCCGGTCATTCAGGGAATGCTATCAAACTTTAAAGACGTGAAGGCCTTTGAAAAGTTTCGTCAGGAAATCGCGGCATTCTATCAATTTGAGGTATAAATAAGCGGCGCTGCCATTGATTCCGGGATAACTTACCTCTTCTTTCATAGTTAAGCCCTTCGCAGCATATGGAATCATGTGCATAATCGGTTGAAATAATGGTCCGTACCACCTAGTTTAAAGAAAACAGCAGCCGGGAATGATACAATAAAAAGGAGGTAGGAAATGAGAAAATTCAGTTACTTATTTGCAGTTATGGTTGTCATGTTATTAATAGTTGCTGGCTGCGGCGCTAACGAGGAAGAAGCTAGCCCACCGAACACGGAGCAGCCTGAAGAGCAAGTGACCACTGAGGGAGAAGAAGAAGCTGCCAAGCAAGAGGAAGAGAAACCGGCTGACTTGTCCAGCGGCCTTGATGAAGTGTCTACTTCTCTGAAAGATTTACAATCCAATATAGAAACTGTCCCTCAAGACGCTGATCAATTAAAAACTGCCGGCAAAGACGTTGAAGAGAAGTGGGATGCCATTGAAGAACAAATAGAGGAACAGCACCCGGAAGACTATAAGAATATCGAGGAAAGCCTGTATCCTCTTATTGATGAAACGAAAAAAGATGAGCCAGATGTAGAAAAGATGAAGCCATTACTTACTGACACAATGAAAAAAATCGATGCTTTTAAAGAAAAGGTATCATCCGGTTCTTAAAGAAAGCCCCGTCTTCCAATAAGGAATGCCCCCTTTAAACGAGCAATGAGTTTAAAGGGGGCATTTCATTTCCTATTCCGCTGTTTGAACAACTGCTTTCACTCTTTTTCTTTTCGAAAAAAACAATCGATGGCCTATTCTTTCAAAGCTATGCAAAAGAAAGCCTCCACTTGTCGTGGAAGCTTTTTTCAAAAATCAGTTACGTATTTAACTTTCAGGTTCTTTCTTTTTAACGAAAGGGAGCAGCAGGCGTCCAAATCTTTTAGCAGAAAAACCGGCAAGTTTTTGTTTTTCATATTGCTCTTTGACAAAGTCCAGAAACTTAGGAGAAACTTTCTTCGAAGCGATCAGTGGATAGTACAGCCGGTAGCCTTCTTTTAAATGCTCCCAACGCTCGTCGTTTCCGGGCTTGACGTATTCAGATACATCGATCAGCTTTATTGTTCTTCCCTGTAAAATAATATTTTTTAAATGAATATCTCTCGGGTTCAATCCTGCAAGGCGTGCCTCTTCCACCGCTTTGTCCACTTGTTCAATGACTTCGGGAGAAATATACGTCCCCGTGATCAGGCAATCGTACAAATGAATACCCGATTCAAAGCTGATAACAATAAATCGCTCGCCGGAACCATAGAAAATGGGATAGTAAGAAGAGCCGCTAAGCTTTTGATACGCCCGTTCTTCATTGATCCGCTTTTTTTCCAGACCCTCGGCATATACTTTAAACGCATAGCGTGAACTGGCAGAATGGACAAACACCGCAGCGTCAGTTCCGATTCCGATGCATTGCAGTTCAGTCGGGACAGAGCCAACCTCCACCGGCACGTTTCCCTCTCCTGCCTTTACTATAAGTGATTCAATGAGTGGAACAGCGTCTTTCCAATGAAATTCCTTCACGCAATTTTACTCTTTTTCTCTGTTGACAAAAGAACACAAAATAACCCGCGTTCTTCATTCACAGAGCCTGCTTTCATTTTTATTTTCATAAGTGTACCTTCTTTCCTTGTCTTCCTATTCAATACGCCGGCTATCAAGCTTCAGTCTCTGGCTCTTTTTTCTTCACTTCAATAAATAAAATATGGTGGCCTTCAATCTCTTTCACTTTAAAAGAGAATCCATCTTCACCCACTTCATCGCCGAGTTTTACATCGTAGCGCATCGAATGAAACCAGCCACCGAGTGTATCTACTTCTTCTTCCGAGAGAGAGGTGCCAAGAATGTCATTTACTTCTTCTATTAATACTTTTCCGTTAATAACATAATGACCTTCTGCGATTTTTTGCAGATCAGCAACTTCATCTGTGTCAAACTCGTCCCTTATTTCCCCAACGATTTCTTCTAAAATGTCTTCAACTGTAACAAGACCGGCTGTTCCTCCGTACTCATCTAAAAGCAAAGCCATATGGATGCGTTCTTTTTGCATTTTTAACAGGAGATCGTGGATCGGAATGCTTTCAATCACTCTAATAACCGGCTTAACAAAAGGAACAACAGAGTCTTTTTCCATTACAGGATCTTCAGAAGCTGCAGCGGTCAAAATTTCTTTTAAGTTGACCATGCCGACAACATTGTCTTTATCCCCTCCACTAATAACTGGATAGCGGGTATACTTTTCTCCTATGATCGTATTCAGAATTTCATGCATGGAATCTTCCACGGACAAGCTGACAATTTCCGTGCGGGGAACCATAATTTCTTTTGCTACCCGGTTATCAAATTCAAAAATACGGTTCACGTAGTTTAATTCGGATTGATTAATTTCTCCGCTTTCAAAGCTTTCCGATAAAATCATTCGGAGTTCTTCTTCAGAATGGGCCATCTCATGTTCCGAAGCCGGCTTTAGTCCAAATAAACCAACGAGCAGCCTGGCCGAACCGTTCAATACCCAAATGAAAGGAAACATGACTTTGTAAAACATAATGAGCGGGCGGGAAAATAGCATAGTGACGGCTTCTGCTTTTTGAATGGCAACCGTCTTTGGAGCCAATTCTCCAACGACAACGTGCAAAAATGTAACAGAGGCAAACGCGATACCGAATGATAAAATACTGGATAAAGAATCATTTACATGCCAGCTTTCAAACAGTGGATGGAGAATTCTTTCGACCGTCGGCTCCCCAAGCCACCCCAAGCCGAGAGCAGTAATCGTAATGCCAAGCTGGCAGGCCGACAAGTATTCATCTAAATGTGTAATAACACGCTTGGCCGACTTTGCTCCATTTCTATTTTCTTCAATCAGCTGGTCAATCCTCGTGCTTCTGACTTTAACGATGGCAAATTCAATGGCCACAAAAAAGCCAGTCAGCGCAATTAAAACAGCGACAAGAATTAAGTTAACAGTTAACAATATGCCGCCTTACATTCGTAAGGCGTCCACCTCCTCAATTATATGCAAGTTGACTTCTCATCAATCACAACAGTAAAAGAAACAAAGTTTGGATTAAAGAAAGACTTTCATGAGACAAATTATTCTGTAACAGGTCTCGTTTATTGATTCCTTTTTCTTCAAGATAAGACAGAACAACGGAAACATCCTCTTCCAGTCCCCGCATTTTTTCCTTCAACTCTTGAATATCGATCATATCTCTTTTTCTTTCAGATAATTTCATCTTAATTTCATCAAGAGAAAGATTATCTTCTTTGCATTTTTCAATAAAACGGAGCTGTTCCAAGGCTTCCTGATCGTAATAACGATAATTTGATGCAGAACGCTGCGCTGTCAACAGCCCGATATTCGTGTAATAATCAACTGTCCGCTTCGTCACATTCGCCATAGCTGCTAATTCTCCAATTTTTAGCGACACTGTCCCATTGGAATCCCCCCTTAACTATCACGTGATGGTTTGGTTATGATTATAATTTATCCTATTCCTGTTAGCCAATCATACGAACAGTGAAGATAAAAAATTTTGAGAAGATATGAAGATTTAATGAATTTCCCGAATTTGCCCATATTTACTGTGCAGCTTGCATGCACCCAGGCAGAAACATTGGCATCTATGCTAAAATCCCCTGCAGCTGATTTCTTGCCGCAGGGGATTTCCATGTTTCAAATAGACTTTTTATTCGACGAACTTAGCTTTTTTCTGCTGTTCCTCTGTTAACTTTATGCCAAGTAAGTCAGCTGTTTTTTTGTTAATGACTAATTCCAGTTTTTCAGGGAAACCGACTGGTATTTCGTTCGGTTTTTTACCTTCAAGAATGTCTACAGCCATCTTCCCTGTTGTGTAGCCAAGGTCATGGTATTCAAAGCCGTATGAGGCAAAACCGCCTCGTTTGACGGAATCGCTTTCTCCCACGAACGCTGGAATTTTCTTTGCATTAGCTACTGAAATGACCGACTCAAGAGCGGAAACGACCGTATTATCTTTCGGAACGTAAAGTACATCGGCTCTCCCTACGAGTGTTTCTGTTGCCTGCTTTACTTCCGAGCTGGCAGAAACCGTTACTTCTACTGCTTCTAATCCGTTTGCTTTCATTGCCTCCTTCGCCTTGTCGACGTTCACTACTGAATTTGGCTCTCCAGAGTTATAAATAACGCCTACTTTTTTCGCGTCAGGAAAAAATTCTTTAATCGAACCGATCGTGTTTTTTATCGCATCCGGATGCGTGTCAGACGTTCCTGTTACATTTCCGCCAGGATTGTCTAGACTTTTTACAAGCTTGGCACCGACTGGGTCAGTAATCGCTGTAAATAAAATCGGGATTTCCTTCGTCGATTGTAAAGCGGCTTGGGCGCTCGGCGTCGATATAGCCAAAATTAAATCATTGCCATCATTAACGAGTTTTTGCGCGATTGTCATATTGTTATTTACATCTGCCTGTGCATTTTGGTAATCAAGCTTCAGATTCTTTCCTTCTTCATAGCCGGCATCTTTCAATGCAGCAACGAATCCTTCTCTTGCCCCATCCAAAGACGGATGCTCAACAAGCTGCGTAATTCCTACCTTTACATTTTCCTTTTCTGCTTTGCCGCCTTCCGTTTCTCCGCCGCTTTCACTGCCGCCGGAATCGCAGGCAGTAAGTACAAGCAGAAGACCGATCATAACGGTCATCATCCATTTTTTCATTCGTTTTCCTCCTCGGCTGTCCATTCGCTTCTTTTTTAATCATTTGCTAAAGAATAAAGCATGGTATGTAAGTTTTACGCTAGTTTTCCTCCTTTTTTAGTTAATACAGGTTTTATTTTCACTCTTTTAAAAATATTCCATCTATTCCGATAGTACCATGGCTTTATAGATAGAAACAACAAATAATTTGTTATTTGCCGGAAAAGTAAAATCGGGCAGCTTGTCGAAAACAGATCCATTCACAAAACTTCTGAACTCCTTCTTTACGGATTTGCCCGAGACGGAATAACCTGCTCGGGAATCGCCCAGCCAAGCTTAATTGATGCTCATACGTCAATAAGATAGTGTTAAACAAATATAATTTTTTGCCAAAATTTAAGATCGGGCGAATGATGTAGTACCTTCTCCTACTTTGCAACATATAAATACAGGGAACTTTCTAAATAGGAGGAGAAAAGCAAATGAATAGAGAAATACTGAGCTCATTGGTAGATAAAACAGTGAAAGTGAACCGCGGCGGTCATGATTCAAGAGTTGGGCAGTTGTTGGCGGTAGAGGAAGATTACTTTGTATTGCTCACAAAAGAAGACGGTGTCCTTTATTACAAAGGCCATCACGTAAAGAGCTTAACTGACAATACGAAAAAAGGGATCGAGTTCGACCTTGTCATCCCAGAAGACTTTGATTATATGCAAGGCAAGACTTTCAAAGATATATTAAAAGGCTTAAAATATCACTGGGTCACGGTCAATCGAGGAGGACACGAAAAATATCAAGGCGTAATGGATGATATTACCGATGATTATATTACAATCGTTTTCCACGAAGAAGTTATCCGTGTAGCTATGTTCCACATCCGCAACATTAGCTATGATTTAAAAATTGAAGCTCCTCTTGCAGAAAAAGAGCCAAAAGAAAAAGAAGAAAAAAATAAAGAAAAAAATAAAGAAGAAAAAAAGGAGAACAAGGGCGAATAACCAAGCCTTATTTATTTTCAATCTATCCATCAAAGGTGCCACTTTTGAGTAATCGTGCGAGGAAATAGGCGCATTCCATATTTCCGATCTATTCAAAGTGGCCCTTTTCATATATTTCAATAAAAAGAAGGAACCTGTGAGGAGGGTTGGATATGTCGAGCCCTTATTTTCCTGAGACACTTACATCACTTATCGGGTATTCAATCGGTATTTTTTCAAGTGATGGCGCTTTAATTAAAGGAAACTTGATTGCTGTTAAAAAGGATTATCTGATTTTGCAAAACGAGAAAGATAAATACTTTTATTATCACCTCGATCAAATCAAGTCGATATCTAAAAACACAAAAGATTTAAACACAAAAAAAATAAATGATGACTACTTACAAGCAGAAAAACTACATGACATTCTTCAGCATTGCCAGCGTAGTTGGGTCACAATTAACTGCCATAATGATCAGCTCGTCACAGGCTTTTTGAGCCAAGTATTTGACGATCATATCATTTTAATCAACGGTGAAGAAAAGATTATCATGCAAAACTCATACATCAACAATATTTTCCCGGGCTTCTATGAACAAGGTGATTCTGCTGTAACTGATCATTCAAATGACAACGAACGACTTTCAGATAATGAAACAAAAATGGGCAATGAGTTATCCTCCGCCAAGGAATCAGAGACGGATATTGAAGTATCTTCCCGCAAGGAATCCAAGATGGACATTGAGATATCTTCCGACAAAGAATCAGAGAGGGACATTGAAGTATCTTCCGGCAAGGAACCGGAGAGAGAAAATGAATCATCTTCTGACAAGGAACCAGAGAGCGACATTGAAGTACCTTCCGACAAAAAATCAGAGATGGGCATTGAAGTATCTTCCAACAAAGAATCAGAGAGGGACATTGAAGTACCTTCCAGCAAGGAATCAGAAATGGAAAGTGAATCATCTTCTCACAAGAAACCAGAGAGCGACATCGAAGTATCTTCCAGCAAGGAATTGGAGATGGAAAACGATTCATCTTCTGACAAGAAACCAGAGAGCGACATTGAAGTATCTTCCAGCAAGGAATCAGAGATGGAAAGTGAACAAGAGATCGATACGGTAGACTACAGTTATTTTGACCAAAGACTACGATCAAATTTAGCTTCTCGTAAAAAAAGCTCATCAACTGCCCCTAACAAACAAACTAGACAGCCTTCTGCTTCAAATGATTTTTATATCAAAAAAAGACGAAACAACAAAAAAATAAAAATTAGCAGAAAAGAAATCCAGACGCTGCATGCGGGAGAAAAACAAAGCGTTAAACAGCAGCCAGTCTGTGCACCAGAAGATTACGTAAAGATGGCAAAGCCGGTATTGACCCTTGAAGAAAAGGAAAGACTGCTCGAATCTCAATACTACTCACTGATGAAACAAGCGGAAAAAAACTACTTGAATTTAAAAACAAGAAGGATCAATCGAGAAAAAATGAAATGATTGTCCTCTTTACAAGAAAGGAGGAGCAAATATGGCAATGACTTTTTTTTATTTGGCCACAAGCGGCTTTTTTTACTTTTTATTTATTAAGCCGACTTTCTCATCCAACTCAGCAAAAAACGAAAAAGAACTCCTTTATATAGAAGAGACTTCCTTAAAAAATAAGGCGGCGAAATCGAATGCTTGATTCTCAGCTTCTTTTAATGATAGTGACTTTTTTTGCCGTCATTATCATTATGTTGTGGCGACCGCTCGGTATGAATGAAACAATTCCAACGTCCGCCGGGGCTGCCCTTGTTTTACTTTTAGGCATCGTTCCATTAACTGATGTAATGAATATATTTAATATCGTGAGCGGCGCATCGCTGACTATTTTATCAACCATCATGATGTCTATTGTCTTAGACAGCATTGGCTTTTTTAAATGGATTGCTTTTAATATTATTATCCGATCAAGAGGGTCTGGAAAACGTCTGTTCTTTTATATTATTCTTCTCTGTTTTTTAATGACAATGTTTTTTAACAATGATGGCAGCATTCTCATTACTACCCCGATTATTATCCATATTATGACTCTTTTAAAAATGAAGCCAAAACAGGCGTTTCCCTACTTTATCTCCGGCGCTTTAATTGCCACGGCAGCAAGTGCACCGATCGCAGTCAGCAACATTTCCAATCTTATTGCTTTAAAAATAGTTGGGCTCAGCTTAAACAGTTATATTGAGATGATGTTCATTCCCTCTTTAGCAGGGATAGCACTGATTGCCCTGCTGCTTTATTTGTATTTTAAAAAAGATATACCGAATAAGACTCCTTTTCTTCATTTAAAGTGGAACCAAACATCAAATACTATTAAGTTGGATCACCCTTTAAAATTAGCAGAATCAAATGAAGAAGTTGATTGGCGGCTATTTAAAGTCTGTTTATTTGTCGTTGTTTTAACGAGGGCGAGCTTCTTTGCTTTATCTCCTTTCGGCATTCCCACTGAATGGATCGGGTTAAGCGGCGCCTTTTTACTTCTTTTCATCAGATGGTACCGGACGAAAGTAGGCGTGCTCGATGTGTTCAAGAAAACGCCGTGGCATGTGTTACTATTTGCTTTCAATATGTACGTTCTCGTTTATGGATTAAGGAACGTCGGATTAAACCACTTGATCGTGGAGAACTTAAAAGGATTTGTCATGGCTAACCACTTCAATGCAAGTATGGTAATGGGACTATTTCTTACTTTATTATCTAATGTGACGAATAATCTGCCGGCCGTAATGATTGGAACTTTATCGATTACAGAAATGGGTCTTGATCACCAGACGATGCAAATTGCCTATTTGGCAAATGTGATTGGGAGTGATATTGGCGCGCTGCTGACCCCTGTGGGTACTTTAGCTACTTTAATTTGGATGTTTTTGTTAAAAAAACATTCCATAAAGATTACTTGGGGACAATACATGAAAGTAACGTTTATCGTGATCCCTATTGGCCTTGTTGCCAGTTTACTCTTTCTTTATCTCTGGAACATTTGGCTTTTTTAAAGAATTAAGGAGGATTTTAATTGACGAAACAAATGAAAGATTACATTGGGGAACCCATTCATCTTAAGCTTTCAGGAAAAAGAGAAGTGTCGGGGATATTAATTGAATTGGGCAGCGATGTGCTCGTTCTTTATAAACAAAATGAATATTACTATATCCCACTCATTCATATTCGGGAAATAAAACTTTTAACGAAAGAAGAAGCAGATTCAATCACTCAGCCTGATACCGTAACATCTCCTCCTCTTGCTGAAAAATTGTCATTAACAGAAGTACTTCTTGCAGCCAACGGGGTGTTCGTTGAAATGAGCGTCACAGCAAACCAGCCATTCCACGGCTACATCACAAATACTTTGGATAATTATCTCGTATTTTTCTCTCCCGTTTATCAAACGATGCTCATTCCACTTCAACACATAAAATGGCTGATTCCATACCCGGCAGCTTCCCGTCCATATGGTTTTAAAAATTCCATGCACTCAGCTTCTTCTTCAGCCGCTAAAACTTGTGCCCCGACACTTGAGAACCAGATAAAAAATATGACAGGTACATTTATCACTTGCAATATCGGCGAAAAAGAAAGCATAAGCGGTAAACTGCTTCAAAAGGAAGCCCATTTTATCGACTTATTGACAGTGAAAGAGCAGCAAATTCACATTAATATTCACCATATTAAAACGATCGTGTATACGTAGTCTTTCATTGCAGCTTAAAAAGCAGCCGAGAATTGATGTCCTAGTTCTTGGCCGCTTTTTTATTTAAATGGACTGCAAAGCCTTTGAAATGGGCGTGCCACCGGAAATAAGATCAAAAGACCGGTTATATGTACGCTTTTCATCGAGCGAAGCAACAACTGTTTTCGCTACATCTTCACGCGGAATAGACGAACGCTCCAAATTTTCCGCTGCCATTATTTTTCCAGTACCGGCTTCGTTCAACAGCCCGCCCGGACGAATAATCGTGTACGTTAAGCCGCTCGCTTCTAACGCTTTGTCCGCGTAATGCTTCGCCGCATAATACGGACGGATAGCTTCGTTCCAGTTTTCTCTCCGGTGGGCCTGAAGCGCGCTTACCATGATGAATCGGCTGATACCCACCTTTTGGGCAGCTTCTACTGTTTTCACCGCTCCGTCCAAATCGACTAAAAGTGTTTTATCAGGACCTGTATGACCGCCGGATCCAGCAGTGAAAACAACCGCTTCACAGCCTTTTGCCGCTGCTGCGATTTCATCGACACTGCCTTCAAGACTAGCAACCGCTGCTTCCACTCCTGATTTTTCAAAAGACTCCGCCTGCTCCCGCTTTCTTACTAAAGCCCGTACTGTGTGCTCTTCACTTGCTTTCAACAATTGCACGACCTGCCGGCCAATTTGTCCATTGGCTCCCACAATCAATACCTTCATTTCTGCCTGACCCCTTTCTCATTCGATAAGTCTTCTCTATTATTTCAAAATTCGGATAACCCATCAAACTATACAGCCTAATGAGTAGTTACTGGCCACAACTCGATAAATACGAGCCACGCCAGGAGATTTACCGGCCGTCCCCGTCCTTCTCCCCCAAATTAAGACACAAGTTTCAAGCCAATAGCCGCCCCAAGCACCATCGCAATAAAGACGAGCCTTTTCCAATCTTTTGATTCGCCGTACAAAGCCATACCTAAAATGGCGCCGCCTGATGCACCGATGCCTGTCCAGATGGCATAGGCTGTGCCCATCGGCAAAGTTTTCATCGCCAAGGCAAGAAAAACAAAGCTTGCGCCAAACCCAGCCAGCATGAAAACGAACGACTGCCAATTTTTATTTTTATGAAGGCTGTTGATCATGACAACACCGATCATTTCAAAAACACCGGCTAACACAAGATAAAACCAACTCATGACGATTTCTCTCCTTCCGTATTATCTGTTACCAGCTTCAGACCGATCACTCCAGCTAACAGCACTAGAATCAATAGCAGCTTCACGATTTTTACTGGTTCGCCAAAAAAGAGAATTTCCGACAAAACAGTTCCTGCTGTACCCATCCCGACAAAAACGGCATACGCTGTTCCAACCGGCAGTTTATTTCCTGCCATAATTAATAAATAAAAACTCACAAAAATAGCCACTGCTGTTCCCGCCCATGTCCAAATATCATCGGCGTGTTTTAAGCCAATGACCCAAAACACTTCAAAAAAAGCGGCAATAAAGACTTTCGTCCATTCTTTCGTCATATCTTTCACTCCTTTCGTTATTAAAAACAAGAAAACCCGGAAGATTACACAATTGTATTGTCGTAATCTCCCGGGCTTTTATCCCTCCGTGTCACAGAAAGAATCTGTGCGCTTTCTCTCGGACCAGTCCGGAATGCTCCGCGGAACCCTAGAAAGCCTTGGTTATTTAATTTTCGGTAACATCTTTTAAGTTTAGCAACAAACAGCAATGTGGTCAATTCTTTTTATACTTAGGGAGCTGGAAGACCCAAACTCCAGAGATTAAACTTGAACTTCTGGTGAAGTTTTCCAGCCTGTTTTATCATCATCTTCAATAATTCCAAGCGTCACATCGGCAATTTCCGGTTCGCGCAGCAGCCGGTCCATAACGCGGAACTTAATGTCATCTGCTTCAGCAAGTGAAAGTCCTTTTTTCAGCTCTACTATGCCGTCTACATGGTAGACGCGGCCTTCCTGCATAACTCTCATTTTATAAATATCCACTACATCCGGATCGGTTAACAGCACGGCAGCCATTTTATTTTCCACTTCCATCGGTGCAGCTACTCCAATCAGCCCGACCATGTTATCATAGCCGACACGGAAAGCGACGAAGATCATTAAAAGGCCGATCAAAATCGTAATGATGCCGTCGACGACAAGTATGCCAAAAAATTGAGTAATAATGATGCCAAGCAGCGCCAGTATCGCCCCTGATGTCGCCACCAGATCCTCATAAAAAACGAGACGCGTCGCCGGAGAAGCTTTGCTCACGTTTTTAAAAGCGGCAGCAAACACATTTCCGCTTTTCTCCACTTGTGCCTCTTCTAAAATTTCTTTCATCGCTTTGAATAAAATAAACCCATCGATTACAATGGCTGCCAAGAGCACAAGAATGTTCAATAGAAAATCACTCGCTTCAGATGGATCCTTAATCAATTCCCACCCTTTCATAATCGTTTCATATGCCATAATCGTCACCACGATTACGGCAATCATGCAAAAAATATTGACGACTCGCCCGAAACCGGTCGGAAATCTTTTCGATGGCTTCATTTCAGCAAGTGCGCTGCCAAAATAAACAAAGCCTTGATTCACAGCATCGGCCAGTGAATGCATAGCCGAGGCGAACATCGTCCCGCTTCCGCTGAATGCAGCGGCCACTCCTTTTAAAATGGCGAGTACCGTATTGCCAAGTGCTGCAATGCCTGAAGAAGTGTTTCCTTTTTTTAATAGTTGAATAATGCCCATTTTCCGCCTCCCTGCTTTTTTATAGCTTTACCCAAGATGGCGTACTTTTTATCCCTTCATTTTTAAAAATGACAATTTCCTCAGCGCACAGTTATGTACTTTCCTGGTGGATGCTAATTTGAGATACATTGGAATTAAAAAAGAAAGGACAAATAACAAAAGTCCGCTTTATCTTTTGACAGCGGAATAAAAGATGCAAAAGTTAATAAATTTCCGGATGTTATTCGTTCTCGTTTTACTGTTAGCCGGATGTACAGATGCGGAAACGGAAGCAGAAGTTGCTTTATTGTATAAGGTTGAATGGACAGACGATACTAAAGATTAACTTTTGCTTCGATAAAAACGAAACTTTTTCCGCGGAAAGACCGTACTGCAATTTAAGAATTTGAAAAAAGGAGGAATTATTATGAATAACCATGAAATAGATTACAAGATTTATGGAGATGATATGCAGTTTGTGGAAGTGGAGCTTGATCCGCGTGAAACAGTCATCGCGGAAGCCGGCAGTTTAATGATGATGGAAGACGGCATTGAAATGGAAACGGTATTTGGCGACGGTTCTTCTAATCAAGGCAGCGGGTTAATGGGCAAGCTGCTCGGCGCTGGTAAACGCGTGCTGACCGGAGAAAGCCTATTTATGACGATGTTTACAAATGAAGGACAAGATAAAAAGCACGTTTCTTTTGCTTCGCCTTATCCAGGCAAAATCATTCCGATAGATTTAAGTGCGCTGAACGGAAAAATCATTTGTCAAAAAGATGCATTCCTTGCTGCTGCTAAAGGTGTCTCTGTCGGAATTGAACTGCAGCGTAAACTTGGCGCAGGATTTTTCGGCGGCGAAGGCTTCATCATGCAGAAGCTTGAGGGCGATGGCATGGCATTCGTTCACGCCGGCGGTACGATTCATAAAAAAACGCTGGCACCCGGCGAAGTACTGCGGATTGATACCGGTTGTCTCGTCGCGATGACAAGCGGCGTTAATTACAATATTGAAGCAGTGCGCGGCATTAAAACGGCTCTGTTCGGCGGCGAAGGTTTATTCTTCGCAACGCTTCGCGGGCCGGGAACTGTCTGGATTCAGTCACTTCCATTCAGCCGTCTCGCCAGCCGTGTGTTTGCTGCCATGCCTCAAAATGGCGGATCAAAAGGCGAAGGCGGAATCGGCGGACTGTTTGACATGTTTAGTGACAAATAATAAAACCGGTCCTTTCATTGAAAAGGGCCGGTTTTATTATTTTACTTTTTTCGATAACTGTAAAGCCGGGCAGCTGCTTCACCTTAAACTTGAACACTATATTGGTTTATCTACTTACATCAGGCTTTTACGTACTTGCTGTCAATTTTTATTCGCTCTCTAATTCCAACGGCCGCAAGCTTGCCTCTATTTCGTTTCGGCGAGGCTCAAGAAACGGAGGAAGAGCCAGCCTTTCTCCTAATGACTCGATCGGTTCATCTACATCAAAACCTGGTTCATCCGTCGATAATTCAAACAAAATATGATTCAGTTCCCGGAAGTAAAGGGCTTTAAAGTAATAGCGCTCTACTTTTCCGGAGTTAGGCAAACCGCTTTCCTCCAGCCTTTTTGCCCAATAATCATATTCTTCTATTGTAGGAACACGGAAAGCGACGTGGTGGACGCTTCCTCTTCCCGGACGTTCTCTCGGCAAGTCTGGCCTTGTTTCAATGTGAACTTCCGCTCCTGCTCCGCCCTCTCCCGTTGCAAAAACCTTAATATCCGGGAAATCACCGGCAAGCGATGGATAAGAACCGGCCTCTCTGAACCCCAGCAACTCTGTTAACACCCGAACAGTCGGTTCCGCATCCGCTACCGTTAAGGTGACCGGTCCGAGACCAACAATGCCGTGCTCCACAGGAATGTCGCTTTGATTCCACGGCTCGCCGGGAACCACTCCTTCTTCCCCGTTATCCGCCACTAAAATTAAGCGCGTGCCTTCATAATCTTGAAAAGCAAGCGTATCACGGCCGGCTCTTTTAACAATCTCTTCATGAGTAATGCTGTGCTGTGAAAACCGCTCTTTCCAATAGTGCAGAGACTCCGTGCTTTTGACGCGCAAAGACGTCGATGAAATACTGGAAACGCCCGGATACGTTCTACCCGCATTAGGAATATCAAAAAACGTAATTTCCGTGCCTGGGCTGCCTTTCGCATCCCCATAAAAAAGGTGATAAGACTGAGTGTTATCCTGGTTCACCGTTTTTTTAACGAGTCTCATGCCCAGCACTTTCGTGAAAAACTGATAATTTTTTTCTGCTTTCCCTGTTATAAGAGAAACATGATGCAATCCTAATAACTTCATTTCAATCAACCTTTTCATTTTTTAATTGGATGTTTTTCCCGCTGATAAAATAAAAAGCGATGACATCATGCCACCGCTTCTATTCATTCGTTTATATTACTGCATACCGTTTTTAACGGCTTGAGCGACAGTGACTGTGCGCTTTGCTTGATGTTTAACCGCTTCTTGTACATCTTCAACCATTTTTCCGTCCTGGTCCACTGAAACAGATGTGCCGTAAGGGTTTCCTCCGGCGGCAAAAACGGCATCTGCTGTATAACCAGGGGCGGCAACGATAGCTCCCCAATGATACATCGTAGTATACAATTGTAAGATTGTTTGTTCCTGTCCGCCATGCGCATTTTGAGCAGATGTCATCGCGCTTACTACTTTATTGGCCAATTTACCATGGAACCATAGCCCGCCTGTCGTATCTAAAAATTGCTTCACTTGGCCTGGGACATTACCAAATCGTGTAGGTACACTGAAAATAATGGCATCCGCCCACTCCAGATCAGCAAGTGTCACTTCAGCTACATTTTGAGTTTCGTCATGATGAGCTTTCCAGGCAGGGTTGGATTCAATTGCTGCTTGCGGAGCCGTTTCCGGAACCTTTAATACTTTTACTTCAGCACCTGCTTCTTTCGCTCCTTCTTCTGCCCATTTCGCTAACTGATAATTCGTACCTGTTGAGCTGTAATAAATAATAGCTGTATTCACATTTGACATTTGTTTCGTCTCCTTTTCATTTGAAGGTCCAAAAAACTTGCTAAACCATCCCATAACATACACCTACAGTTTTCACTTATTTATAACGAACTATGCTTAAAATTACCCTAACAACCAGCGCCTAAAACGACTTCTTCCAAAATCCTTAAATCATATATCTTGAATTCGAGATAATTATAAAACAGCCGTTCATTCTCTGTCAACGTTTTTGTTTTGCATAAGTAGTTGTCTATTACCACTTGTTTTTCTTTTATCTACAGATGAGGAACCTGTCTCTTATATAACGAATACATGGAAATAGAGAAAAATTCCAAGCGCAGACAGTTCATCCGGAAGCGGCAGCTTTTTCAGCAGTGACAGCAGTGAAGGAGGCACCGACTGAGACACTTTTTTCCTAATCGAAAAAGACCTGAAGCGGATAAATATCCGCTTCAGGTCTTTTTTTTTAACGGCCTTTTCGGCATAGCAGAAAATAGGCAGTGATTGCAGACAGATGGCAGCTTACCATAATAATGCCCATCGGCAGCGTTGTGCTGCCGGCGCCGATGCCAGCGAGTGGAGCAGCGGCAGCACCGAAAATATATGGCATAAGTCCAAGCAAGGCCGATGCACTTCCCGCTGTTTTTTCCTTATCACTCATAGCTAGTGAAAAGCACGTCGTTGCTACAACACCAACACTTGATACAGCAAACACTAACGGGATAAGAACGGCAATGAGATTTGCCCCGATCGCAAGCATAGTAAGCATAGAGCTGCTGCCGGCCAGCGCCATAAAAAGTCCCGTCTTCAATAAGGTTGATTCCTTTACTTTTCCAGCCAGCCGGCCAGTAAGCTGGGTAGCCACGACAATCCCTAGTCCGTTTATCGCAAAACATAGGCTGAAAGCTTGCGGCGATAGTCCGAAAAAATCCTGTAATACAAACGGCGAACCCGCTATGTAAGCAAACATTGCCGCCATCACAAATCCTTGCACGAGACAATAACCCATGAACACCTTGTCAGACGCTAACATTTTAAAAGTGAGTAAAGTCTGCTTCAAACCGCCGTTCGACTTCCGTTCAGCCGAAAGCGTTTCAGGCATCCCTGCAAACACCGCAATAAAAGTGATGACTCCAATGGCTGCAAGCACACCGAAAACTCCGTGCCACGACATAAACGCCAACAGCTGGCCGCCGGCGACTGGTGCTGCAATCGGCGCCACCCCATTGACAAGCATCGTCAGCGCAAAAAACTTCGTCAGCTCTGAACCAGAATAGAGATCACGGATGACCGCCCGTGAAATCACGATGCCGGCGGCTGCCGCTGCTCCTTGGATAAACCGCATAGCAATCAACCCCCAAATAGACGGCATTACCATACAGAGAACAGACGCAGCAGTAAATACAGCAAGCCCAGCCATAAGAGGCCCTCTTCTTCCCTTTGCATCACTCAAAGGTCCCGCTATCACTTGTCCGGAGGCAAGGCCAATTAAAAAAGCCGTCAAGCTGAGCTGAGCAACCGACGCCGATGCATGTAAATCACTCGCTAAAATGGGCAGAGCCGGCAGATACATATCAACGGACAACGGTCCAAACGCCGACAGCGATCCAAGCAGAAGCACCATCCACAGCCTGTTTGGCCGCCTCATTGCCTGCTTTTGCGGCAGTTGTTGTAATGCAGATTGTTTCAAGCTTTCTCCCCCCTGATTCTTATAGCGACAATCACGTCGTCTATTTTTTTCCATCATACACCATGTCAAGGCAGTGAACCAACCGGTCAGACTTTTTATCAGCCGTTTTTTCATTTACCATCCTTAGATGAATTTCACCAGCCATTTTCTTGATTCATTAGCTTTTCACTGCAACTCCTCTGGGGGATTACTGTTCAAGGTCCTGCCTTTCCGAACGCTTTTAGAATGGTGTATAATTAAAACGAAGAAACAGGGAAGCGGAGATGACAGGATGAAAACCATTGCGGATATTGCGAAGCTTGCAGGCGTGGCAAAGAGTACCGTCTCCAGGTATTTGAACGGCGGTTCGGTCAGCGAAAAAATGAAGCAGAAAATCGAAACGATTATTGAAGAAACCGGATACACGCCGAATACCTTTGCCCAAAGCTTGAAAGCAAAAAAAACAAATATGATCGGCACCATTGTTCCGCGCCTTGATTCGTATGAAACGTCACAAACCCTGACCGGAATTGATAACGAGCTGCGCGAGTGGAATTGCCATATGCTCGTTTCCAATACAAATCAGAATGTAGATCGTGAAATTGAAACTATTTATACGTTCGCAAAGCAAAAAGTTGCCGGTATCATTCTATTAGCGACCCAAGTAACTGATACGCATCTGCAGGCGTTCAGCGAAATTAATGTCCCGGTTCTCTTAGTGGGCCAGCAGCATGAAGACGTATACAGCTTAGTCCATAATGATGAAGAAGCCGGTTATGCGATTGGAAAATATATTATTGAACAAGGTCATCGACGCCTAGCCTTTTTAGGCGTCAGTGAAGAAAATATTGCTATCGGCTTAAAAAGAAAAGAAGGCTTTAAGCGGGCCATCAGAGAAGCGGGCGGCTGTGAAGTTCATTACTTCGAAACCGGCTTTACTATGAGTGAAGCGACGGCTGGCGCATTGGCGGTTTTTGATGGTTTCTTCCCTTCCGCCCTTATTTGTGCTACAGATGATATTGCCATTGGTGCGGTAAAAGCCGCTTATAAAAAAGGTATGCATGTTCCCGCTAACATATCTGTCACGGGATTTGGCGGCTACGATATAACAGCTATGATGAACCCGGCTTTAACAACCGTCAAACTCCACTTTATTGAAGCTGGAAAAACGGCTGCTCGAAATATTATACAGCTCGCAAACGGACAAGAAATCCCTAAGCTGACTTATTCGGGATTTGAGATCATTGCAAGAGAAAGCGTAGACAAACGATTCGTCCCCGGCTGATTGTCGTTCTGCATCTATTTCCTTTATAAAGATGCAGCAAAAGAAACAGTGCAAATTTTATTCAAAAAGAAATTTACACTTACTTCAATCCAGTTTGGGGCTTGTTTTCTACCCCCTTTTGGAACCGGTTCCTTTATTCCGGAACAAAAATACTGTTTTTTGCTCATTTTGAGGAACCGGTTCCAAATAGCGGTCTAATAAGGCTTGCTCCTTTAGCAAATAAAACGGATTTCCCCTCTTCCCTTACCTTTAAAAGCTGGCGGATCAGAGTAACCAGACTAGAATCCCTTTTTTCTTCCGCGAAATTCGACAATTTTATTTGGAGGTTATTATTCTAAAATATAAATACGTTTATTCTGAAGCATCAACATTCACTCCTTTTTGTATTTATATTCATTTCCCATGCATAAATGCTGCTGTATCAATGCTTCTCCCACTAGCCTTTTTGCCGTTTTCCCGTCTCTTCTTCACAAAAAAAGAGCTGGAAAATCAGCTCTCTTTTTCCAGCTCTTTTGCTAAATCATTCCTATTCAACTCTTCTATATGACTGCAAATTATTTTTGCATTTGCATCAATTCGACTCTTCCAGCTGCCTTGCTAATTATATTAAGACCTTTTATTTCCCGTCGATTACATTGCCTTCTGTCGGGATCGGATTCTCTTTTAATAACTTTGCAAAATGCATTAAGTTGTACGCCATGATTTTGGCGTGTTGCATCGTGAATTCGTTTTTGTATCCTTCGGCTTCAATGAACGATGGACCCGGACCCGCTTCTCCTACCCAGTACGTATCAACATTCGGCGGAATAGTCACCCCGATATGTGATAAGGCATAGATGATGTTACGGGAAACATGCTTCGCTCCGTCTTCATTCCCTGTCACAATGACACCACCGACTTTGTTGTAATAAATATATTGGCCTTTTTCATTTGTTAAACTGCTGCCGCCATAAAGTCTTTCAATAATTTTCGTAGTGATGCTGCTTTGATCGCCGAGCCAAATAGGCGAACCGATAATAAGAATATCTGCTTTCTTCACTTTTTCAAAAATCATTGGCCATTCATCTTTTTCACTGACAGCTTCTGCCGTAACTCCTACTTCAATATTAAAATCGTTCATTGTTAAAATTTCTGTAGAAACATCATTCGCTTCCATAATCTTCGTTACTTCTTCAATCAATGCCTGTGTATTTGAAGTCTCTCTGCTTGGCTTTAATGTGCAGTTAAGCACAAGTGCCTTAATCATCATTTGCACATTCACTCCTATAAGAATAATGTTCCCTTACTGTTCCCTGATGCATCTATTCCAAACAAGCGAAACCACTCGCCAAGTCTATTTTGCCCTCTGAGCCCCGGAAAGCTTCGTTCATCATTTTGATCATTTTGTCCACCATTCCATCTACCGAAAAAAAGAGGGCATCCTAAAAGCTTGGCTTTTAGGACACCCTCTTTCATTCTATATTTTTTCTACCTCATTGCTTCCATGCATCACCCGCAATTTTCACTACGTGGTGGACTTTCTCCCCCTGCTGTTCTTCCGTTAAAAGATTTCCTTCTTCTGTGGAAGCGAAGCCGCATTGCGGGCTCAGGCAAAGCTGGTCGAGACTGACATATTGGCTCGCTTCTTCAATTCTCGCTTGAATGTTCTCCGGCTTTTCCAGCTCGCCAAACTTAGAAGTGATCAACCCGAGCACAATTTGCAAATCTTCTCTATTGACGTGCTTCAATGGTTCAAATCCGCCTGAACGTTCGTCATCAAATTCAAGGAACAGACCATCTACATCAAGCCCTCCGAAGATAACTTCAGAAACGCTGTCATAGCCGCCGCTTGCTGTATATGTAGATTTAAAGTTTCCGCGGCAAATGTGCATCGTGATGACCATATCTTCCGGTTTGTTGGCAATCGATTCATTATTGTTATAGGCATTTGAGGCTGGTCGAATACAAAATATACAATTCCGATGAAATAAATAAGAATAATCTATTGACATCTATATTGTTTGAATATTATGATAAGATCAATCGAATAAATCTTATCAAGAGAAGCTGAGGGACTGGCCCGGTGACGCTTCAGCAACCTCTGTCTAAAGACAGGATGGTGCTAATTCCAGCAAGAAACTTCTTGAAGGATAAGAGTGAATACATCCATGTCATTCCTCTTTGCTTTCGAAAAGGGGAATTTTTTATTTTTTATAACTGCAACGAGGAGGCAGCTTTCATGACAGCAGAAGAAAGAAACCGGAAATTTGAAACAAACACAGTTCACGGCGGACAAATACCGGACCCTGTAACAGGTTCAAGAGCCGTACCTATTTATCAGACGACTTCTTACGTATTCCAAAGCACAGACCACGCCAAAAAACTTTTTTCATTAGAAGAAGAAGGAAATATATATTCACGGATGAGCAACCCGACAGTTGATGTGTTTGAAAAAAGAATGGCGCTATTGGAAAAAGGAACGGGGGCAGTCGCAACTTCAAGCGGTCAAGCCGCTATTACACTCGCCTTGCTGACACTGGCAAGCGCAGGAGATGAAATTGTCTCTGCTTCAAACATATACGGCGGCACGTACAATTTATTTGCCTCCACATTTGCCAATTACGGGATCACTGTCAAATTTGTGGACGGAACAAATCCCGAAAACTTTAAAGCAGCGATCACTGATAAAACAAAAGCCGTCTTTGCTGAAACAATCGGAAACCCGAGCCTGCACATCCTGGATACAGAAGCTGTGGCAAACATTGCTCATGACAACGGTATTCCGCTCGTAATTGACAATACGTTTGCTACTCCTTTCGTCAACCGTCCGATCGAATATGACGCTGATATCGTCGTACACTCGGCGACTAAATGGATTGGTGGACACGGAAATGCGATTGCCGGCGTGATTATTGACAGCGGCACGTTTGATTGGAATAATCCGCGGTTTCCGCAATTTACGGAACCCGATAAAAGTTACCACGGCGTTCGGTTTGCTGAAGATTTCGGAGATAAAGGCTATATAACGAAAGTGAGAGCTCAATTGCTGCGTGATTTCGGCTCAAGCCTCAGTCCGTTCAACGCATTTTTACTCCTTCAAGGGCTGGAATCATTACATGTCCGCGTAGAGAGGCACAATGAAAATGCCGCAAAGCTGGCCGAATACTTGGAAAAACATCCGGCCGTTTCATGGGTGACCTATCCTGGCCTTCCAAGCCACCCTTCTCATGAACGCGCAAAAGAAGTACTGGAGAACGGCTTTGGCTCTGTTCTTGTTTTTGGAGCCAAAGGTGGGCGCCAAGCGGCAGAAAATGTGATTGACCAAGTTAAGCTCTGGTCTCACCTGGCGAATGTCGGTGATGCTAAATCACTCATTATTCATCCAGCTTCAACGACTCACCAGCAGCTGTCTGACGAAGAATTAAAAGCAACAGGCGTGACGGAAGAATTAATCAGACTTTCCGTAGGCCTGGAAGCTATTGATGACTTAATTGAAGATTTGGATCAGGCTTTGCAAAAAGCTGAAAAACAGCAAAAAGCACCTTCTTTTGCTTAGCTGCACGATCAGATGATTGAACATATGGAGGGGAAAAATAATGGCAAAAAAAAGAATTTATTTAAATGCGTTTGATATGAACTGTGCTGGACACCAATCCCCCGGCTTATGGACGCATCCTGAGGACCGCTCTTCCACTTACAAAGATGCAGAGTATTGGGCACACTTGGCTAAGTTATTGGAAAAAGGCCGTTTTGATGCGATTTTTCTAGCTGATGTTTTAGGTACATATGACGTGTACAAAGACTCACGCGATCCCGCTGTGCAGAGCGGTGCCCAAGTACCGGTAAATGACCCAGCTTTTGTCGTTCCGATTATGGCGCAGGCAACAAAGCATCTCGGATTCGGGCTGACGGCTTCTGTCAGCTACGAGCACCCTTACACATTTGCAAGGAGAATCTCTACGCTAGACCACTTAACAAAAGGCCGGATTGGCTGGAATATCGTCACCTCTTACTTGGACAGTGCCGCGCGCAATTTAGGCCTTGACCGGCAAATGAGTCACGATGAACGATACGACATGGCCGATGAATATTTAGAAGTGGTTTATACATTGTGGGAAGCCAGCTGGGAAGACGATGCGGTTATTATGGATAAAGAACGCGGCATTTACACAGACCCTGCGAAAGTTCACGACATTCGGCACAACGGAAGATACTATCAAGTGCCCGGCGCTCACCTTTGCGAACCTTCACCGCAGCGGACTCCGGTTATTTTTCAAGCTGGTGCTTCATCCCGCGGCCGGAAGTTTGCAGCCAAACACGCAGAACTCGTTTTTATCGCTTCCACATCCATGGAAAAAACGAAAAACACCGTCACCGCTTTTAGAGAAGAAGCTTTAAAAGCGGGGCGTGAAGCAGATGAATTGAAAATCATTACAATGATTACTCCGATTGTCGGTGCCACAGAGGAAGAAGCGGAAGCAAAGTACAAAGAGTATAAAAAATATGCAAGTTACGAAGGTGCACTTGCTCTTGTCGGCGGCTGGACAGGTGTAGACATGGATGGGCTGAAACCGGGCGAAGAAATTCAATATGTTCAAAACGATGCTATCCGCTCAACCTTAAAATCCTTTTCCCACTTAACAGTTGAAGAAACGGCCGACTTTGTCGGTGTCGGCGGATTTGGACCAGTCGTTGTCGGTTCTCCTGAACAAGTGGCGGACTCGCTTGAAGAGTGGGTCGATGTAACGGGCGTTGATGGATTTAACGTGGCTTATGCCATAACACCTGGCACGTTTGAAGATTTTGTTGAATACGTAGTGCCGATCTTGCAAGAGCGCGGATTAGTGCAAAAAGAATATGGCGAGGGTACATTCCGCCGTAAATTGTTCAACAGCGATCACTTGCCGGCCCATCACATAGGCAAACAGCAAAAGGAACAGCTATTCGCCGCAGAAAGCCGCGCTTAACATATTCACCAAGGCTATGTAAAAAAGCCTAGAGATTACACAATTATATAATGGGGGAAATAAAGATGAAATATGGATTTTGGCTGCCTATCTTTGGCGGATGGCTTAGAAATGTAGAAGAGGAGCAAATGCCGCCGACGTTTGATTACGCAAAGCAAGTCATCCAGTCTGCTGAGAAATGGGGCTATGATACGACATTGATAGCAGAATTATATTTAAACGATATTAAAGGAATTGAGCATGATTCTTTAGAAGCGTGGTCAACGGCGGCGGCACTGGCGGCTGTTACAGAAAAAATCGAAATTATGACAGCCGTGCGGCCCGGCTTCCACAATCCTGCTGTTGCAGCAAAGATGGCAGCAAATATTGATCATATATCAAACGGCCGCTTCACTTTAAATGTCGTTTCAGCTTGGTGGGAAGAAGAGGCAAAACAATATGGCGGAGTATTTACTGCACACGACGAGCGATATGACCGCACAGAAGAGTTTATCGATATTTTAAAGGGGTTATGGTCGGAAAACACCTTTACTTACAAAGGGGAGTTTTATAATATCCAAAATGCCCGGCTGGCGCCTAAGCCGGTACAGCGGCCAAATCCGGTTCTGTATGCAGGAGGCGAAAGTGAACGCGGCAAACAGGCGATCGTTAACAACTGTGATGCCTACGTCATGCACGGAGGCACAGTGGAAGAAGTCGAAATAAAAATTAATGATATGAAAGCACGCCGGGAAAAAGCAGGAAAAGATCCGCTGCAATCATTCGGCATGGCTGCCTATGTCATTTGCCGCGACAGTGAAGAAGAAGCTTTCGAAGAGTGGCAGCGTATTACGGACGTAAAAGAAACAGACGGCTACGCCGGATACAATGATTTCGTCAGCAAATCGCAGCTTGAGCAGCAAGTGAAGCTGAATGATTACTCGGTTTCCAATCGTGGCCTGCGCCCGAATTTAGTGGGCACTCCGGAACAAATTGCCGAGCGTATTCTCGCTTACGAAGAAGCTGGCGTCGACTTGCTCCTGCTCCAGTTTTCTCCGCAGTTGGAGGAGATGGAGCGGTTCGCCAAAGACGTCATGCCTTTAGTAGAAGAAAAACGGCGCTCTTTACAAGTGGAAGGAGTATTGTAAATGACAGAAAAAATTTATATCATCCATGAAAATGACGAATGGACGGTTCATTTAACGAAGCGGCTCGATGAATTGCAGCTTCCTTACGAACAATGGCATTTGAATGAAGGTATAGCGAATTTAACTTCCATCCCGCCAGAAGGCATATTTTACAGCCGGATGAGCGCCTCTTCCCACACGCGGGGCCACCGATTTGCGCCAGAGTTAACGGAAGCAGTACTCGCTTGGCTTGAACAGCACGGACGGACAGTATTAAACGGCAGCCGTGCTCTCCGTCTGGAAGTAAGCAAAGTGAATCAATATACAGCTCTGCAATCTGCCGGCATCCGCACACCAAAAACGATTGCGGCTGTGGGCAAAGAGAACATTATTGAAGCAGCAAAAAAGCTGCAAGTGTCTTCCTTTATCACGAAACATAACCGGGCCGGAAAAGGGCTTGGCGTCCAACTGTTCCATTCCATCGATGCGCTGTCTGAATACGTCAACGGCCCAGCATTTGATCCGTCTGTTGACGGCATCACACTCGTGCAGGAATATATCCAGGCCTCTGAACCGTATATTACCCGTTGTGAATTTGTCGGCGGCAAATTTGTCTACGCCGTCCAGGTCGACACATCAGAAGGCTTTGAACTTTGCCCGGCAGAAGCATGCCAAATTGGCGACTTGTTTTGCCCGGTCGGCGAAGAAACACCGGAAAAGCCGAAGTTTCAGGTTATCGAAAACTTCCAAGATCCGATTATTGAAAAATACGAAGCATTTCTTAAACAAAACAATATCCAAGTTGCCGGTATTGAATTTATCCGCAATGAAGCGGGAGAAATTTTCACTTATGATGTCAATACAAACACAAACTACAACCCTGATGCGGAAGCAGCCGCTGGCAAGTATGGCATGCTGGAAGTCGCAAATTATTTAGGAAGCAAACTGCAACAAACAAATCGCAATCTCGTTAAATAACGATGAAAAAAGCTAATCGCCTACCCGGACGATTAGCTTTTTGCTTTTCACTTCTGTTTAGCTCCATGTTTTTCGGTACCATGCGGCAGCCGTTTCTACTTCTTTAAAAGTCAGCTGATGACCGCTGTTTTCCCAGTGAAGCTGTACATCGGCATTGGCTTCTTCCAGCAACGATTGAAGCTCTTTCGATTCTTCCGGCGGACAAATCGGATCGTTGCTGCCTGCTCCGATAAACACAGATTTTCCAGTTAAATCCGGCAGATCAATGCCTCTTCTCGGCACCATTGGGTGATGGAGAATCGCACCACGTAACGCATCCTCATAATGGAACAACAAGCTTGCTGCAATATTTGCTCCATTTGAATAACCAACTGCTACAATATTATTTCTGTCGAATTCATACTTTTCTGCCGCTTCATCGAGAAATTCGTTTAATTCTTTCGTGCGAAAAATAAGGTCTTCTTCATCAAACACACCTTCCGCCAATCTTCGGAAAAAACGGGGCATGCCATTTTCCAGCACATTTCCCCGGACGCTGAGGACTGACGCCTCCCCGTCTATTTCTTTTGCTAAAGGCAAAAGATCTTGTTCGTTGCCGCCTGTTCCATGAAGTAAAAGCAACGTTGGCTTTGAAGGCTGCTTGCCTTGTTGAAATATATGTTTCATCCTTTTCTCCTTTCGATGTGCATTCGTTATTTCGGTCTTTTCAAAGGAAAAATCTCCCCGACTTTGGCGTAGTCGGCACCGGCTAAACGGCTCACTGCCTTTAATTCGCCGTGATTAATCTTTCCGTTTTCATAAACGTCTTCTTCAAAATGAAACAAAACGACTTTTCCAATGAGCAAATCACTGGCAGGAGTATCCTCTCCTCCGAGTTCAAACGCATGCTCAAGCACACATTCCATCCGAATCCTTGCTTCTTTTATCCCCGGCACAGAGATGTTTGTGCTGTCGACAGGAGTCAAGCCCGCCAAATCTATTTCACTTTCATCAGGCGGCAGAGTGGCCGCTGTTTCATTGATTTTTTCCACGTTCGCTTCATCGACAATATGAACAACAAATTCTTTTGATTGTATGGCATTGCGGGCGGTGTCTTTTTGCTCTGCACCTGTTCTTTGAATCGCCAATGAAACCATTGGCGGATTAGCAGAGACGATATTAAAGTAACTAAAAGGCGCCCCGTTAAGCGTACCGTCCTTCGTCTTCGTTGTTACGAAAGCAATGGGTCTTGGCACGATGCTTCCAATCATTAGCTTATAATTTTCTTTCACATTGTTCGCTGTTGGATCAATCGAAATCATAGTCACCACTCCTTATGAAATCATCTTGAATTCGAGATAATTCTAAAACAAAAGATGGATAATTGTCAATCAGGGCATCTTTTTAAAAGATTAAAACTGCTTGTTGACTCTCCCGTTACGTCATACTTTATATTGAACGTATAAGGGAGGCAAAAGCATGGCAAAGAAAATTAAAGAAGTCGCAAATATAGCAGGCGTCAGTGTACGCACACTGCATCATTATGATGAAATTGAGTTATTAAGTCCGAAGAAAACGGCCGATTCCGGTTACCGACTCTATACGGATGAAAACCTTGAAACATTGCAGCAAATCCTGTTTTTTAAAGAACTCGGCTTCCCTTTAAAGAAAATAAAAGAAATAATCAGCAGTCCTTCATTTGACCGCCGCGAAGCGTTAAAGCTGCACCGGAAAATGCTTATAGAAAAGCGCCGCCGGCTCGATCAAATGATCACAACAGTTGAGAAAACGATCCAACACTCGGAAGGAGAGATTTACATGTCCAATAAAGAAAGGTTTGAAGGCTTTGATTTCAGCCATAATTCATATGAACAGGAGGCACGAGAACGCTGGGGCGATAAAACAGTTGATGAGTCGAATGCCAAAATGGGAAACATGTCTAAAGAAGAGAAAAACGATCTTTCTGCAGGAATGAATTCGATTTACACAAAACTTGCTGCTTTGCGCCATACTTCACCTGCTTCAGAAAAAGCGCAGGCAGCTATTAAAGAATGGTATGACTTTTTAAACAAAATTGGCAGCTACTCGCTTGATGCCTTTAAAGGATTAGGCCAGATGTACGTTGATGATGAACGCTTCACAAAAAACATCGACCAGTTCGGTGAAGGTTTGGCAAAATTCATGTGTGATACCATGGCCATTTATGCAGATAACAACAAAAAATAACAAAAGTCAAAATATTCCATATTTATCAAAACAAAACACATTGTTGAATTTTTTGTGAAGTTCGGAAATTGTAAAAACTAACATTTGCTATCTCGCTGAAAAATTGTTTAAATAATTATATGTGTTTAAAAATAAAGCAAAAGACATTGTTTTTTGCAGAAAAATTATTTTGATAAAGGCGGCAAGAAAATTGAATACAACAAAACCATATAGAGTTTTATTATATTATCACTATGTTCCTATTGCTGATCCCGAAGAATTAGCCAGCGAGCACTTGGAACTTTGCAAAGAAATCGGGTTAAAAGGACGCATTTTAATTTCTTCGGAAGGAATTAACGGCACCGTATCAGGAACCGTCGAACAAACGGAGAAATATATGAATGAAATGAAGAAAGATCCACGCTTCGCTGACATGGTTTATAAAACCGACGAAGCGGATGAGCACGCATTTAAAAAAATGCACGTGCGTCCGAAAAAGGAACTCGTAACATTACGTTTGGAAGATGACATTAATCCTTTAGAGCTTACCGGCAAACATTTGGAGCCAAAAGAATTTTTCGAACAGATGCAGCAGGAAGATACCGTCATCCTTGATGCCCGCAACGATTATGAATATGACCTCGGTCACTTCAGAGGCGCTATTAAGCCAGATATTACAAACTTTAGAGATTTGCCGGATTGGGTCCGCCAAAACAAAGATAAGCTTGAAGGCAAGAAAATTCTAACGTACTGCACGGGCGGCGTCCGCTGCGAAAAATTTTCCGGCTGGCTATTGAAAGAAGGCTTTGAAGATGTGGCCCAGCTTCACGGCGGAATCGTCACATACGGCAAAGACCCGGAAGTACAGGGAGAATTATGGGATGGGCAATGCTACGTATTCGACGAAAGAATCAGCGTTCCTGTTAATCAGAAAGAGCACGTCATTGTCGGCCGCGACTTCTTCTCGGGCGAACCTTGCGAACGCTATGTGAACTGCGCTAACCCGGAATGCAATAAAAAGATTTTAACATCGGAAGAAAATGAGCATAAACATTTGCGCAGCTGCTCACATGAATGCCGCGTACACCCGCGAAATCGATACGTCGTTGAACACGGTCTCACAGAAGAGGAATGGCAAGAGAGAGTTGAACAACTGAAAGAACAGTAATGAAGAAAAAACCGTCTTTACTTCTTTAGTAGAGGCGGTTTTTCTTTGCGTTGCTTTAGCGTGTCACCGCGTTTCTATTTTATTGTTTTTTGACGTTAGTGAATGTTTTTGCGCGATTACTTTTTACATCACACACTATTTTTTGTAAGCGCTCTCAACTATTTATTTGATTCATATAATATATGAGGAATTATTGAGGGAGGAGTTTAATCATGAATATGAAAATGCCAACGGACAACAACGAATTGCCTTCATCTATTTCATTTGATTTATTTACAAAAATTCAAGAGCATGAGCAAATATTATGCTGTAATGATCCGGACACCGGCTTAAAAGCGATTATCGCCATTCATAACACGACACTCGGTCCCGCGCTCGGAGGCACGAGAATGCGGCCTTATAAATCATTCGATGAGGCGTTAAAAGATGTGCTGCGCCTATCAAAAGGCATGACGTACAAATGTGCTGCAGCTGATCTCGACTTCGGCGGAGGAAAAGCGGTGATTATCGGCGATCCTAATAAAGATAAAACACCGGAAATGTTCCGGGCGTATGGACAATTTATTGATTCTTTGAATGGTCGCTTTTACACGGGAACCGACATGGGAACGGTGCTGGACGATTTTGTCCACGCCCATAAAGAAACGAATTGCATCGCCGGTCTGCCGGAAGAATACGGCGGCGGCGGGGAAACGTCTATCCCGACGGCGCTCGGTATTCTATACAGCATTCAAGCAATGGCCAACAGCTTATGGGGACATGAAAATTTAAGCGGGAAAAAGTTTGCGATTCAAGGCCTCGGAAAAGTCGGCTTTAAAGCAGCAGAACATCTGCTTAAAGAAGGAGCCGATTTATATGTGACAGATATCAGCGATGAAGCAGTCAGCCGGTTAACAAAAAGAGCGAAAGAACTCGACGGCCAAGTCATCGCTGTTAAAGGTGAGGAGATATATGGAACAGATGCGGACATTTTCGTTCCGTGCGCTATTGGCGGTATTCTCAATGACGAAACGATTGAACAATTAAAAGTAAAAGGCATTGCCGGAGCAGCCAACAACCAGTTGGCTAATGACGATCATGCGCTTGTATTAAAAAACAAAGGCATTTTGTATGCGCCGGATTACATCGTCAACAGCGGCGGCGTTATTCAAGTAGCGGACGAATTGTACGGTCCCGATAAAAACCGTGTGTTAAATAAAACAAAAGCAATTTATCATTCGATCCTGGAAGTACTGTGCCAAGCTGAAACTCACGATATCACGACAGTAGAAGCAGCCCACCAAATTTGTGAAAATAGACTAAAGGCACGAAATAAAAGAAACAGCTTTTTTTCTCCAAATAAACGGCCAAAATGGCAAATTCGCCAATAATTATTACTTTTCCATCAAACCAGCCGCTGCTTATGACAAGCAGCGGCTGGTTTGATTTAAGCTTTATGTGAGGCTGACTGGCCGGCTGCTTCCTTCCACGCTTGCAGCAGCACTTTTTCACGCTCACTATTTATCCCTGCTTTTCGTTCACCTATGACAAAGTGTTTTCACGTTTTTTATCACTATCCATTCATCAACTAGTATCTTCTCCGCCGCAGCTCTTGTATTAATAACACGGCTGCGATGACAATGATGACCATCGTGAAAATGATCGCTGCAGTCGAAATTGTAGAGATAAATACGACAAGACCAGCCACTTGCAATACTGCCACATTCAAGCCGACAAGAAAACCTTTTTTATAATCTTTACGGCCGGCAATAAGCATTTGTAGAGTGATGAAGTTGCTAAGCAGAAAAATGCCTGCTGCAACGGCATAATCCGCAGAAAAAATACTCGTTCCTTCTTGCGTCCCAAAAAGCGCAAACATCGCAATCGGAACTGCTGCCAGATTGACAACAATGAAAGTTAACACCCAAGTAAACCAGAACCACGCTTTATTCATGATAAAAAACTCCTCTTTTACCGTTTCAAAAATAAATATGTTTCTATTTATTTTGACTGATTTACTGATAAGACACAACAATTATGGACAGCGAAATTAAAAAAGCAGAAGCTGCTTATCCGTGCAGCTTCTGTCTCTCTTATTTTCGAATAGAGGCATTGATAGACCGTTCCATTTTTCTTAAATACAAGCGGGTGCCAAACCAGAATAAACAGTAAATAATAGTAAAAGTGACAAAACTAAGAATGATCGGAACTGCTGCTAAAGGAATCCAGCCAATGTAAACGGCGAGTGGGTAATAGACAAAAAGTGAAAGAACAAAGTGGATTGATGTAGCCTTGAGCAAACTCCACGACTCAATATCAAAAAGCATGGAAGCTGTCCCAAAATAAATACCGATCACGATACTGCCGAGCATGTTCAGCCAGATTTGCGAAACAGATGCTTCTACATCATTCAACATCATGACAGTCAGTGCAATGAACGTCAGAATGCCTGCTATACTGACCCCAACCGATGACCGTTTTAAAAATTCAAACATATTTTTTCATCCTCCTGTCGTTAATTTTTCTTTCATCGTCTTTACGTATTTTCTCGACACGTATTCTTTATTGCCTGATTTAAATGTGATGCATAAATTTCCGTTGAAGAACAACTCAAAATGTTTAATTTGATCTAGATTACCGATGACCGATTTGGAAAAACGAGTAAACTGATTTTCATCCAGTATTTCCTCAACCTCATACAGTTTCATCTTCAGTTCAACGGAACGTCCGCTTAATACAGCCATCACCTTCCGTCCATCCGCCTGCACATAATCAATTTCATCCGGCTGAATGACAATCGACTGGCCGTTCATTTCCCCCACGAGCCGCTTTCTCCGCGGCCCTTTTAACCATTTGACAATCGCTTCAAGTTCCTCTGTCCACTCTTTGGCGTGAATGGTAATGGAAGGCTCCTCATGCTTATCACTCATGTCGATTTTAATATCCACCGGCTCACCCCCTCTGTATATAGTATAGTCCGCCTTTGCTTTTATTGGCTGAAAATGGCATAACCCGTTAATTTTTTGTTATAACATGCGTGAAAAGTGGCAGAGTTTACAGTTAAGTAGATTCTAATCCATGCATCCCTTGACAAAACTTCAAACGAAAAGAAGAATAAAAGGAAGACAACCAGATAGGAGCGGCTAAAAATATGCGTGCTTTTGTTTATGTAATTGTTTTTTTCTCGTTTTTTGATTTGTTTACCCAGCTGCCGATTATGAGTCCTTTTGCCGAGTCTCTCGGCGCTACTCCATTGTTAACTGGACTTGCTGTCGGCATGTATTCTTTCTCTAACACAATTGGAAATATCTTTTCCGGGTTTTTAACTGATAAAAAAGGGGCATTTCGAATTTTATTGACCGGGCTGTTGTTAACTGGTGCGGCCCTGCTGCTTTATCATTTGGCTGTAGACGCCTGGTCACTGCTCGCTATTCGTTTTTTACACGGGTTATTGGCAGGCTTAATTGTGCCAGCGGCTTTCACTTATTTGGCTAACGCAGCGGCAGAAGGAAAGAAAGGTAAAGGAGCAGCCATTTCGGGTGCTTTTGTTGGTCTCGCAGCTATTGTGGGGCCGGCATTCAGCGGGATTGTGGCCAGCAGAACAAGTGAAACTACTGTTTTGACCGTTACAGCTGTGTCGCTGCTTATATTAGGCATGCTTGCTCTGTTCTTTTTACGCACAAATACGAAAACAGCACCGAAAGAAGAACAAAAAGAGAAGATGACAGTGCTTGCTTTTTTTCAAAATGCAAACGTTGTGAAAGCATTTATCGGGGCATTTCTGCTTATGTTTTCACAGGGAGTGCTCGCTTATATGCTGCCGCTGAAAGTGATTCACCTCGGCTATGATGCCCAGACGAGCGGCATGCTGTTAAGCGTATTCGGCATAATGGCCATTCTTGTATTTCTTCTGCCGATCAATACTGTTTTTGACCGGGTTAAGCCGATGTGGACGCTGGCGTTTGGCATGACGGTGATGGGAATCAGCCTCGTTTTAATCAGCCAGATGGGAGTCATTCAGTTCCTTTATGTATGCATGGCATTGTATGGAATTGGCTTTGCCTTTTTATTTCCGTCGCTCAATTCGTTATTAGTCAGCGCTGTTGTACCAGCTCACCGCGGCAAAGCGTATGGCTATTTTTACGCGTTTTTCTCATTCGGCGTTGTCGCAGGTTCTGGAGTAACCGGCCTGCTTGAGTTCACGGCATCAGAAGGCTTTCTGTTTACGGGAGTTTTGTTAATTGCAGCAGCAGCCGGCAGTCTCCTGAAAGAACCGCCAGTCATAAAAGAAAGACAATCTTAACAGGCGGCTTCTATTGAAGCCGCCTGTTAAGACAAGATGAGTTGCACGCCTGCATTTGCAGCTGTTACGGCAAATTGCGCGAGCCCTGCCCCTGCCATTAACCCCGTCACGCTGCGCAGCCCATTCAAAAAAGCAGCCCTGACCGTAGGACTGCCCTTCTTTCAAAGAAAGTTATTTCATTTCTTCGCCAATGATTTTTGCTTCTAACTCAAGCTCTACCCCGAACGTTTCTTTTACTTTCTTCCGCACCATGTCAATTGTTGCAATGTAATCCGAAGCTGTGGCATCATTTTTGTTTACGATAAAGCCCGCATGCTTCGTGGATACTTCAGCGCCGCCGACACCTTTCCCCTGCAGTCCGCTGTCTTGAATCAGCTTTCCTGCGAAGTAGCCCGGCGGCCGCTTGAACACACTGCCGACGGATGGATATTCGAGCGGTTGTTTGGATTCTCTTTGGAAAGTAAAATCATCCATTTTTTCTTTAATCTCTGCCGGATCGCCAGCTTCTAGAATAAACACCGCTTCTAGAACAATATCGTTATTTTTACCGATAATACTTGTACGGTAGCCGAGTGCCAATTCATCCTTCTTTAATGTGCGAAGTTCGCCTTTTTGAGTGACTACTTTCACGTGGTCAATCACATCTTTTACTTCGCCGCCGTATGCTCCGGCATTCATGACCATCGCTCCGCCGATTGAGCCGGGGATCCCGCAGGCAAACTCCAGTCCAGCTAAATGATGTTCGAGCGCCAAACGGGAAGCGTCTTTAATATTGGCGCCCCCTTGAGCAATTAACTTGTTTTCTTCGATACGCAGCTCGGTCAGGTGTTTAAACTGCAGCACGATACCGCGAATACCGCCATCGCGGACAATGACATTGGAGCCGTTGCCAAGAAGCATAAACGGCACGTTATACTTTTCTTTTAAACGAATCACTTCAGCCACTTCTTCATATGTTTCAGGCATAACAAAAAAATCAGCTTTGCCGCCAATTTTCACTAACGTATGACGTTTGAGCGGCTCATCCCGCAACACATTCTTTTCACCACAAATACGAATCAGTTCTTTATAAATGTCTTTATTCAGCATATGTTTATACCTCGTTATATTCTAGTTAGTATGGAAAAATGCAGAGAGATATTCGCTCTTTCCTCTTCCATTCTAATCAAAAACAGCCAATTTGGAAAGGGAAGCAGTGCTTGCAATTTAAGAGATTGTCTCTTTCAGCCACACGCTCACTCACCCCACTTCTGCCTTTGGATGCTGAAACTAACTGACCGCTGCTTATAATACATATTTGCTGAATCGTTACTTTATGTTTTATTTGCTAATTTATTATTTTGTACGATTTGCAAACTGTTCCAAATTCACGCGGCCATCCTTTGTAAATGAAACGCCCTCCGCTTCAAGAAGCATCCGTTGAAGCTCCCGAGACTCATCATTCGGAACCGCAATCTCTCCTTTCGCATTAACCACGCGATGCCACGGCAATTTGTATTTTTTGCTCATAGAATGCAAAATACGCACAACTTGCCGGGCAGCACGCGGACTGCCGGCCATTCGTGCAACCTGCCCGTACGTGGCCACATACCCGGCAGGAATTCCTTTTAATATTTTTATGACTTCCGCTGTGAATGGCTTTAGTTCGCTTAAAGACTGCTGATCATTTTCCATATCGTCACCTTCTACATTTTCTGCTTCCTCAATTACTCTTTCAATTCTTGTGGCCATAAACTGTATTTTCCTAGCTTCGCCATAATAGCTGGGACTAAAATCGTCCGAATTAAAAAAGTGTCGATTAATATACCAATCGCAACGGTAAAGCCAAACATAAACAGTTCCATAAGTGGCTGCGTGATCAGCACGGCAAAAGTTGCTGCTAAAATGAGGCCAGCTGAGGAAATGACTCCACCGGTTTTTGCTAAGCTGAGACGTATGGCTTGATGAATCGGATGTTTTTTCGCTTCTTCTTTTATACGGGAAATTAACATAATGTTATAATCCACGCCGAGTGCTGCAAGAAAGATAAATGTGTACAGCGGAATCCGGTAGCTGATTTCATCGTAACCGAAAAACTGATTGAAAATAAAATACCCGGAACCCAACGCCGTCAAATAAGACAACATAATCGTAGCCATCATGTATATAGGAGCCGCCAGTGATTTTGTTTGCAACGCCAGTAAGGCTGTAATGACTAAAACGGTGATCACAACAATGACCATCGTATCCCATTCATTTACATCCCTAATCTCAGCATTTTGTGCCGTTTCACCTGCAAAATAAAAGTGAGTGTTCTCCAAGTTGGCTGCTTTTTTCAACTCATCTTCTTGCGATTCAATTTGTTGCAATTGATCGAACGTTTCCTGATCATAAGGATTGCCGGAAAAAACAATGTCGATTTTCGCCTGCTTTCCGTCTTCCGTTATCCATTCTTCTAATGGACTGTGTGGAGAAGCCGAAGCAGAAAAATCCGGTGATACTTCTGCCACTCCATCAAATAAAAGTAGTTCTTTCCGTAAAGCTTTCATCGCTCCAACGGCTAGTTTCTCTTCACTCTCCACAATCATCGTCGTAGCAGCCAGCTCTCCCGGTGAAAAGTTCTCTTCCAGCTTTTCATACCCTTGTCTGGACTGAGTATCTTCCGGGAAGGATTTAATTAAATTAAACGAATACTCAATGTTCCATGTGTTCAATGCTAAAACCATCAACGGAATGGAAACGACAAGGCCGCTTCTGACCGGACGTCTCAAAACGGTATCCGCTATTTTTGTCCAAATTGTCTGTTTGTCCGAATGGTGAGACTCCACGTTCGGCATAGATGGCCAAAATGCTTTTCTTCCAAATAGCACATACAAAGCAGGCAATAGTGTAAGGCCGCCGGCTAAAATAAGAACTAACGCGAGGGAAAAGACAGGAGCAAAGTTACGGTACGGTTCATAAAACGCCAAAAACAAAACGAGCATGGCGGCTATTACAGTACTTCCGCTATATAAAATCGGTTCCGTGACTTCTTCCATACAGCGTTTCATTGCTACATATTTATTTTCTTCTTTTTTCAGCTCTTCTTTAAAACGGCTCACGATAAATAAAGAATAGTCGGTTAAAGCCGCAAAAAGCAAGATAGACATAATTGATACGGACTGACTTTCAATCGCCATGCCAAATGAGCCAAACATTCCGATCGTTTTATTAACCACTTCATACACAATTCCAGCGCCCAGCAGTGGAACGAGAGCAAGAAGTGGGGACCGGTAAATAACAATGAGCAGCACGAAGATCAATCCGATTGTCGCAAGCAGCAGTACAACATCGGCACTGGCAAAAATAGTAGTCATGTCGGCGGCAATACCGGCAGGCCCAGTGATCGCTAGCTTCACACTGTCCGTTTTTGTTAATTCTCCGTTTGCCAATTTTTCAAGTTCTTTTACCGTCTCATTAATTTCTTTCCGTTCAAGCTGACTTTTTAACGAAACCGGCAAAATCATCGTTTTGTTGTTTTCAGAAATAAACGAAGCTTTCGCCTCGGGCGGCATGTGTAAGAATGGAACAACTTCCCGCACCGAGGGCAGTTTTTCCCGGGCAATTTTTTCACTTATCTCATCCACCATTTTATACTCATTTTTAGTGAATGCTTCTTCTTTGTAAAACACTAACAGGGCGGGTACACCTTCATCTGCCGGGAAATATTGCTGCAACTTTTCACCAGCAATGACTGACTTCGCTTCATCCGGAAGCCCTGATTCATTAATGCTCGTCGCATACTCTTTTGCAGACGGTGCAAGGCCGCCCAGTAAAACGGCGGCTATGATCCAGAATGCGACGATTCCTTTTGCGCCTTTTTTGCTGCTTGAAAATGCGGTGATTTTCTTAGCTAATCGAAGCATAGTTCTTCCTCCTTTCGATCAAGTATTCATTTCTGCTTGCTATCGATAAAAAACGTCGTCATGAAAAACAAGACGAAGCTGACGAGCAGCGTGAAGCCACCGCCGATATAAAAAATTAAAGAGACTCCTTCTGAAACATTGAAAGGCTTCAAATAATACACCCACATCCCTGCTGTCAAACCTGTAGAGCCACTGATAGCCGTCCATGTGTGCCACATTGCAATCTTTTTAGACGTAATTGTGAAGACTTCATAGTACACGCCCCAAGCAAATAGCGTTAACCAGCCGACGACAAGTATATGGGCATGGATCGGCCGAAAAGCGTACGAGCCTGAACCAGCCATATGTGCTCCCAATACCGCTCCAATCACTGAAAAAACAGCTGAAAACCTGATGAGCAATAAATTTCTTCCATTCACAAAAACCCTCTCCTATCCTAATTTATTCAAAAAAATTCACCTTCCACTCACTTATGCGTTTCATTGTAAGAAACGAAAGTGAACGGAAGGTGAATTCCATATTACAATTTAGGGAGGGTAACGATAAATGTGGTGCCGGCCTGCCATTCGCTGACTACAGAAATTGTTCCTTGATGCAGCGAGACGACTTTATACACGATCGACAAACCGAGGCCTGTCCCTTCAATTGATCGTGTTCTGGAAAGGTCCGCCCGATAAAACCGTTCAAATATCCGGTTCTTCTCTTCCTCCTTCATTCCGATTCCTGTATCCGTAATGATCACTTGCAGCTGATTTTCTTCATCGCATACAGTTAGCCTGATTTCCCCGTTTTCGCGGTTGTACTTTATGGCATTAGTCAAAAGGTTTTCCCACACATTATAAAGAAGTGCAGGATCACCATAAAATTGGACCGGCGGAATTGTATACGTTAACGTCACCTTTTTTTCATCCAGCAGCCACATATACTTGTGAACTAGTTCCTTTAACTGCTTCATTAAGTCAAAGATTTTTGCTTTGCTGTAACTTTCTTCTTTCTCTAGCGAAGTCAGCAAGAGCAGCTGCTTCGTCAGCAATGATAAACGGGTTGTTTCTTGAAGGATGATGCCGATATAAGCTGCTTTGTCCTGCTGTGATAGATGCTCTTGTTCCAACAGATGAGCATAGCCCTGTATATTTAATAAGGGCGATTGAAAATCGTGAGATACATTTGAAACAAATTCCGTTCTCATCTCATCGAGCTGCCTTAATTTACTGGACATTTCTTCAAAATTTTTCGCCAGCCGCCCAATTTCATCTTGGCGGTTAATATCGAGCGCAATATTAAAGTTTCCTTCTTGTATTTTTTTCGTCGCGGAAGTTAATTTAGCAATAGGCTGGACGAGAAATTTTGAGCTGATCACGACTAACGAGATGCTGGAGATCAGCATAATGACAATCATCCAACCGAGCAGCGTATGCACTTCATTAAAAAGCAGCTTAATATCTGGACGGAGGAAAATAGCATACTGCTTGTTTTCATGTTTGAACGGTGCTCCAATCGTGTTGCGGAGTTCATTAGCAAAAAAGCCGGTGACAAATGTTTCACGTGGAAACTCTTTCATTCCGTGATAATAGTTCCCCGCCAGCACGTCAGATTTCACTTTTTCCAATAGTTGGTTATTTTTAAATTCTGCTCCAAAAAAGCGGTCACGCCCAGTTTCATCTATGAGGTACAGTTGATAACCGATGGATGCAATATTCACTAAATACTTTTCCAAATCAAGCTGCTGTTGCGCTTCTATGTAGCTGGTAATTTGCTGGGCTACTTTTAAATTTTTCTCATCATTTAACGGTTTCATCACTTGATGATAATACGTATTTGCGACAAAAAAACCAATGAGCGTGCTGGCGAGAATAATAGCAATTGTCGTCAGCACGAATTTTGAATAAATCGATTTCATTTGTTGTTGACCTCTACTAAATAGCCGACTCCGCGAATCGTTTTAATGGAGAAGTCATTCGTCAGCTGTGAGAAGCGGTCGCGGAGACGTTTAATATGAACATTGAGCGTTCTTTCATCTCCTGAAAACTCCAGCCCCCAAATTTCTTCAATTAACTGCGTCCGCGTAAATACTTGATTAGGCCTGGATGCCATCAAGCAAAGCAATTCAAATTCTTTCAGCGGCAAGATAATCGTTTGGTCCCTCACTTGCACCTCAAAATTTTGCTGGTTAATTTCCACCTCGCCTAACTTAATAAGTAAATCGCTTCGCTTCTGATAGCGCCGGAAAATCGCATTAATACGGAAAATAAGTTCTTTCGGGTCAAACGGCTTGACTATGTAATCATCTGATCCTGATTTAAACCCTGCTTCTTTATCTTCAATTCCGCCTTTCGCTGTTAACATAATAACCGGAATATCATGCAGACTGCGAATCTCCCTCGTCAACTCGTATCCGTTCATGCCCGACATCATGATATCAACCACTGCCAAGTCAATCACTTCCCGTTCCAGCACGTGCAAAGCCTCTGTACCGTTACTTGCCTGAAACACTACGTAACCGGCCTGCTGCAATTGATTTTTTACTAAATATAAAATGTTGATATCATCATCTACGATTAAGATTGCCGTCATTTTCCCATCCCCTTTCAGGCATGTAAAAGAACATTTTTTTCGATTTGCTTCATTTCGTAAAAGTAGCCTTTCTTGGCCATGAGTTCATCATACGTGCCTGATTCGATGATGGCCCCTTGCTCCAACACGATAATTTGATCCATTTTTTCGAGTCCTGTCAAACGATGACTAATGAGAACAACTGTAGCGTCTTTTGCTTCCTCGAAAAGATGATCGTAAATAAACCGTTCCGTCAGCGCATCTACAGAGGACGTCGGTTCATCCATTAACCAGAGAGGCGCTCCTTTTAATATTGCCCGGGAAATCGCCAACCTTTGCTTCTCTCCTCCGGATAAGTTTTCTCCTTTTTCAAAGACAGGATCTGATAAAGAAAACCCTTCAAGCTGTACTTTTGCTAACGCTGCTTTCATTTCTTCATCAGTCAATCCGTCTTTAGCGAGCAGAAGGTTATCTCGAATCGTGCCAAAGAAAAAGTGGTTTTCCTGTAAAACAACATTCGATTCTTTCCAAATGCTTTCCTGCGTTAGTTGTTCTAAAGACATCCCATCAAAGCGAATGCCGCCTTCATTAACTGGATATATCTTTAACAAGAGCTGCAACAACGTCGATTTCCCGGAACCGCTCGGACCGACAATCGCTGTTTTCGAGCCGGCCGGCAAATGAATCGCTATATTTTTCAGCGCCTCCCGTCTTTCGCCCGGAAAAGTAAAGGTCACACCGTTCATGTCAATCGCCGGCGCATGTTGGCTATTTAAGCAGCCTTGTGCCCGTTCTTCCCACTCTTCATTGCGAACAACGTTAGCCAGACGCGTGGCGGCGCTGCGGCTGTCTTCAAAATGGCCCGGCAAGGCAGCCATTGGCGCCGCGTTTTCAAAGACGGTTAATGAAATCATAACGAGCATAGCAAGGAAGATGCCATCAAGCTGCCCTTCTGTCACTAAAAAAGCACCAGCTGCCAGCACAAACCAGGAAACGACAAAGGAAACCACTTTATTTACCGTCTCACTGAACATCGCGTAAATACCTTCCTGCTCCTGCTCTTTAATATAGTGAGTGGACGCATCCATCAGCTGCTGCTCTTTCCCTTCTAGCTTTTGATAAATTTTCAAGTCACGAAAGCCGTAAAGAAACTCTGTCACTTCTGTCGATAACTCTCCTCTGCCTTCTCTTACATGGCGGTCAACCTTTCTCTGTCTTGCCGCAAACCAGGATGGAACGACAAAGCTAGTAAGAATGAGACCTGCAAGCAAGATGAGAGCGACATAAATCGAGTAAAAAGCAGTAAAGAAGATGGTGCTTAAAAAAACAATAACGAGGATGACCGGCGGATAAAATACGCGTAAAAAGAAGTTTTGCAAGCTTTCTACATCGCCGACAATTCTCGAGAGAAGATCCCCACTCCGGTATTTTTGAAAAACTTGAGGAGCAAGAGGTTCCAGCTTCTCGTAAAAAGACACGCGCAAATTACTTAAAATCGTAAAAGTCGCCCGATGGGAAAAATACCGTTCCGCATAACGGCTGACGGCTTTTACAAAACCAAACAGCTTTAGTGAAGCGGTCAAGATCGTCAGCGCATATAAAGGCGGTGCCAAGGCGGATTTAGCAATTAAATAACCGCTTGAAGCGAAGAGACCGACCGCCGCAATGCCGGCAAGAAAGCCAAAGAAAATAGAAATGAGAATATCCTTTTTTTCTTTCATCATCAATTTCATTACACTCACTATGTCTTTCATGTTGCCACTCCTCTCTGAGCAGAAAACATTTTTCGATAGCCAGCTGTTGATTGTAATAGTTCTTCATGCGTTCCTGCCGCAATCAGCTCGCCTTGATCGAGGAATAAAATTACATCTGCGTTCTTAATCGTATGAAGGCGGTGGGCGACGGTGATGACGGTGGACGTTTGAGCCAGCTCTTTCATTGATATTTGCAACATTCGTTCTGTATGAAGGTCTAGTCCCGTTGTCGGTTCATCAAACAAAATAATAGACGGTCGTTTTAAGAAAGCTCTCGCAACGGCTACCCGCTGTTTCTCTCCACCTGATAATCCTCTGCCTGCTTCACCAACAGCAGTATCATAACCATTTTCAAGCGATTCGATCAGCCCGGCAAGCCCCGCCTTTTCGGCCGCTCGTTCCACTTCCGCCCGGGAAGCATCAGTCCGGCCGCCAATCGCGATATTTTCTGCAATCGTTCCCGAGAAAAGATACGGATGCTGGGAAATGTAACTTAACTGATCAAACCAGTCCTTTTCGTTATATTCAGCCCGCGGCTGGCCATTGACTAGCACATTTCCTGCCGTTGGGGCAGTTAAGCCCGCGATCAAATGCAAAAGCGTTGTTTTCCCGGAACCGCTTCGGCCGACTATCGCGATTTGGCCGTACGGCGGAATGGCCGCGTTTATATTTTTTAACGAAAACCCTTCTTCGCCGTAACTGAATTCGGCTCCCTGCAATTCAATCGCAGGCGGCGTTTCGCTCTTTAAAGGAACCTGTCCCCATTGTACCGCCATCTCTGTTCTTTCCAATTCTTCCGTTATTTTTTTCGCTGCACCCATGCTGCCGCGCCCAGTATGAAACGCGCTTCCTAATTCTTTCAGCGATAAATAAAATTCAGGCGCCAGCACTAATACAAAAAACGCAGTAAAAAAAGAAATGTTTTCAAATACAACGAGCCGCAGTCCCGCTTCGAGCGCAATCATTCCGATACTGAGCGTAGAAATGAACTCTAGCGACAACGAAGATAAAAAGGCGATTTTCAGCACTTGCATCGTTGCTTCGCGAAAATCAAGACTGCTTTTTTGAATGAGCTCTTTTTGCTTAGCTGCCCGCCCGAATAATTTAAGTGTCGTCAGCCCTTGCAGCGTATCGAGAAACTTTCCTGAAAACTCCGCCATTTTTTCCAATTGCTCTTCTGATTTTTTCTGTGTTTTAATGCCAATGATGATCATGAACAACGGAATAAACGGAGCAGTAATCAGCATAATCCATCCCGTATTGGCATGCTGGGAAAAAGCGGCCGCCAATATGATGAGCGGGACGATGGACGTCTGGATCACTTGAGGAATGTAGCGGCTAAAGTAGCTGTCAATTTCATCGACCGCATCCATTATGACACTCACTTTTTGACCTGACTGCCCTTGAAGAGAAGCATGAACAGGATTTCTCGCATATTTAGCTAAAAGCGACTGTCTGAATTCTCTCTTTGCCTTGGAAGCCATCTTAACGCCAGTACGGCCATTTATATATGTTAAAGCAGCTCTTACAACAAGAACTCCCAGCAAGGCGAGTAACAATGGCACTATTTCTTGAAATGATTCATCTTTCAGAAAAACCCGATCCACAATCGTGACAAAAAAATAAGCCTGTCCGATAATCATGGCACCTGTCAATATTGACGACAAAAGCAATAAAGACATAACTGCTCTTTGCGCAAATGCTAGTTCTTTTAATTGCTTCATCTATTTTCCTCTCTCCTTACTTTAACGTCTTCTCGTTGATTTCGTGAAATACTTCACATAATCTTAATTTCATTATAACTGATTTCACTAAAAATCCCTGCGTTGGAATTGACCCTTTTATGACAGTTATTATCTGCTTTAGTCTTTTTATTATCTAAAGGTGAGGTTATATTATCCAGTTTCATCTTTGTATTATCCAAAGTAACTACTTTATTATCCCGAAACCATTATTAAGACGAAAAACACCGTTCGCCCATTTGAACAGTGTTTTCCACTAACATTCTTCTTTCTTTTCTAACAGCCGGCTTCTATAAGTTTCGTTGACTTTCGTAGAATATAAAAGCTCTTCACACTGTTCCAGTTGCCGTTTGTACTCCGTGAATTCTTTTCGCTTCAGAGGCAGACAGTCTAGATGAGTTTCATGGAAAGGAAATATTTTTGAAACAGAGCGAAAAAGAGCCTCCTCTCCACAGTGAGGGCACGGATCAATACCAGATATTTGACCCGTTTTTTCAAGCGATTTTCCTTTGAAGAGCATGTCGTAGCGGGCGAGTTCTCTCTGGTACCCCCTGCTTAATCGGCCGCAGCTGCCGCATTCTTGAAGACGATTGAGCCTATCGAGATCAGCCTTCATATCCGTCCTGGCATCCAGGCGGGTAAACACACGATCCAGAAAAGTATAAACAAAAAAACCAGCTATAGGCATTCCGATAAGAAAGAATAAAAGTGTGATGAAGCTGCTCATTTACATCATCCTTTCATTTCGCTAACTGCAGAAACCTTTATTTAACAATTTCTTCACCATCAGCATATCACAATATGTTTAGCCAAAAACACGAAAGGCTATTATAACCATGAGCATATTTTTAAATTTAACTAGAAAGGTGGATTATAATGGTTGACCATTCCCATTCTGATTTGCATCACACGAATGATGCTGTTTTAGAAACTGGTAAATATATTTGTGCAGAAGGCGCAGTGAAAGAGCTGCAAAAAGGTGATCATTTTCCTTCGTGTCCAAAAACAGCTGAGCCGACTACGTGGAGACACGCAGCGCATGAACATAAAACAGGTGAAAAAGTGACAGAAACAGGCCGTTATGTGGATGAGGACGGTGATCATGTGGATTTGAAAAATGGGGACACATTCCCAAACTGCCCTAAATCCGGCAGCCCTACCGCCTGGAAGCATGCAGATGAATGATGCCCCGACAAGATTTAAGCCCCTTTAGGTTGAAAACGGCTTGAAAAAATAGCGCCAGCTCCTCTGTCGAGGGCCGGCGCTATTTTAACTGGATAGGTTCAGCCATTGTGAATTATACCTACAGTCATAGCTGTCAAAGTATACACAGGAGAACCACCAAGTGTATCCGGAGGGCTTCCCCGTCAACAAATTATCCAAGCATCTTGCTTCGTTCTTTTTGGGAGAGCCGTTCAAAATCATACACACCTTCTACAAAAATTTGATGCCATATCATGAAGTTTAGAAATGAATAAGACCTGAATTTAAATTCAGGTCTCTTTTTTAACAATTATATATCCACCACATAACTCTTCATTCATTTTTTCAATATCCTCCGAGAAAATCCGGTCTTTCGTTATACTTGGCACCACGTTGCGCAGATGCTCCCATTTGGCACGCAGCTTCGGCGACATTTTGTCTATTCCTTTAAATTCAACTGCCTGCATGGCACAAATGCACTCAATCGCAAGTACACGTCGGACGTTTTGTATGATCATGCCGGCATGCCGGGCGGCGATCGTTCCCATGCTGACGTGGTCTTCTTGGTTAGCAGAAGACGGAATCGAATCAACGCTTGCAGGGTGCGCTAACGTTTTATTTTCTGACACAAGTGACGCCGCCGCATATTGCATAATCATGGCTCCGGATTGCAACCCTGGCTGCGGACTCAGAAATGGCGGCAAATCATTTAATTGCGGATTAACTAACCGTTCGATCCGACGCTCCGAGATATTGGCGAGTTCTGCGACAGCTATTTTCATAAAATCCATCGCTAAAGCGATCGGCTGCCCGTGGAAGTTCCCTCCTGAAATGACAAGTTCTCCTTCATCAAAGATGAGGGGATTGTCAGTGGCCGCGTTCGCTTCAATTTCCAGCTTTTCTTTCACGTAATCAAGCGCCTGCCACGAAGCGCCGTGCACTTGTGGAATACAGCGAATGGAGTAGGCGTCCTGCACCCGCTTTTCGCCTTGGCGTGTAATCAACCCGCTGCCTTTTACCCATTCGCTCACCCGTTGAGCGACGGCCACTTGCTGCGGATAGCCCCTTGCTTCATGAATGGCCAGGTGGAAAGCATCAATAATCGCTTCCAATCCTTCCATCGTTAAAGCAGCAATCCATTCACTGTCATAAGCAAGCTGCTCGGCTTCAATGTAATTCACGACCCCCATCGCCGTCATCGTCTGCGTGCCGTTAATAAGCGCCAATCCCTCTTTTGCCTGCAGAACGATCGGCTGAATGCCTTTTTGAGCTAACACAGCCGCGGAATCGACTGGCTGGCCGTGTTCATCATGAACTTTTCCTTCTCCAATTAACACGAGTGCTAAGTGAGACAGCGGCGCTAAATCACCAGATGCCCCTAACGACCCTTGCTGAGGCACGACTGGATGAACGCGCTTATTAATCAGTTCAGCCAACGTTTCCACTAACACTGGCCGGACGCCTGAAAAACCTTTCAACAATGCATTTAAGCGCAGCACCATCATCGCCCGCGACACAATTTCCGGAAAAGGATCCCCTATCCCGCAGGCATGCGACCGGATCAAATTCAGTTGCAAGTCGTGTACATCTGATTCATTAATGATCACATCGCTAAACTTTCCGAAACCCGTGTTAATTCCGTACACCGTCTTTTTTTCTGCCACAATCCGCTCCACTGCCAGCCTGCTTTCACGGACGCGTGCCATGCTTTCGCTGGATATGGATATTTGCTCCCGATCCAGAAGAATCTTTTTCAACTGTTCAACTGTCAAGGAATGACCTGTTAATTCCACCATTTACTGTTCCTCCTTTGTCGTCTAAAAACGCAAAAAAGAGGCGATGATGGCATGAAAAAATAAGCCATCATCACCTCCTAATGTCTCTTCACTATAGGTCATGATTTACTGTATTCAATTTGTCTCATTAACGGCAAATCCAGCGGCGAAGATCGATGCGTCTACTTGCTTGCATCAGCTGTCTTCTTCCGCTACTTCCCTGAGAAATTTGTTAAATATGGTTAATACCGAGCCCGGTTGCTTCGTGCTCCAGCCCTTTTACAGGCGCACCGATCGTGCCGTAAAAAGCGACTGCAATCCACTCGCCTTCTTTTTTATCCTTATACGGCTTGCCCCGTACAACAGCAAAACGAAGTCCCACTGTCCTCATCATCTCGCCAATAGCCAGCTGCCCTCTCGTTACTCCTTCAAGCGCTTCCAAAATCGCATGATACAAAGCATGTGTCTCTCTGTACACATCTTCATCAATTAGTTGCTGTCTTTTCACCGCTGTTTCAACAGCTGAAATCACCTTTTGCATGTTCATCGATCCTACTTTTCCCCGGCAGAATGTCACTTCACTGAACAACGACTCAAAAGGACTTTGCTCATTGTCATCCAGCATAGCAAGCAAGGTGGCGATCTTTCCAATTCGTACAACCTGTGTCATGTCCACACCACCCATATTAGAAGATAAAAATGATTCACTTGCTTCATATTATATGCAGGAAAAAATGGAATAGCAATGATTTTTGGTAAATTTTAGTGTGTTACCGCGTTATCAAGATGAAGAGATTAATAAAAAAAGATCAAGTAAATTCAAACGCTTTAAACGTCTGATTTCACTTGATCTTTCTAGTTTGCAGGAGAAACTCCCGAAGGCTTTACCACAATACTGGCTTAGCCACCATAAACCATAACATCAACATTAATAAGAAAATATAAATCCAGACAGACCGATGCAGTTTCCCCACAAGTGCCTGCTTGTCGGAGCCGGGGTCGTGGAATTTTCTTAGCGTCGGGGTAAAGGCGCGGGCCAGGAAGAACACCGAACTGAACATAACAGCTACAGTCATGATGATCCACGGCGTTGTCCATGGCCACGGCCCTTTCATAATAAGCAATATTCCCGATGCAACTAATACATGGCCGGCATGTTTAACGAGCCTGACAGCCGATTTAAATACATTTAAATAAGCTTGCTGCACATCCTCTTCGGCTTCGCGCAGTTTTTTAATTAAAGGGATTAATGTAAAAAACGGGCCGATAGATGCAACCGCACTAGCAATATGTGTATACACAAGAAGTTGATAGATCATATTCACTTGTTATAAAAATCATTTCTGTACTGGACGGAATTCATGAACCCATACTCTCATTTTCGGCATCCAAGGCATGCCAGGATGCATCGACAAAATAGAGTTTTTGTACTCTTCTAAGCTTCCGTAGCCCTCCTGCTGCGCATGTTCGTCAGTCAGTTCTCCGAGCGACTGAGAGTAAACACGCTCAACGACAAAATCACGGCCTTCAAGCGTCATAATTTCGCCGACATCCGCATATCTTCCGTTACGGCGAGTCGCTGTTTTTTGTCCATTCAGTACTTTTTCAACATCTTCCTTAACCGTAACCATACGTTCAATCGTACACGTTTTTGGAGGCAATACTGTATTTTCGTTTTGATTTGTCATTTTAAAACCCACCTTTTTTTTATAGAGTTCTCCTATATTATACTTCATCTCCATAAAACTGCAAAAAACGACTTACTTTCTCAGTTATCTGCGCCTGAACTATATATCACCTTTTTAAATTGGTGCCCTTCTGTTAAGGAGATAATCCATTCATTAAAAGTTGGATCGTCCTTTCAATCTCTGTATCGTCATCCCATTCTGCCTCTGGCGCGAGCAAATAACGAGCAATGATATAGCCGAAAATAGTCGATGCAGCCATTCTTATAACAGTGTCTGACGGCATTTCAATGATTTGTCCTTTTGCCTGGTAATGTTCAACAATTTGTCTAAGCCGTTCGAATACTTTTTGGGCAATGTGCTCTTTGAATTGTTCCCTCAATTCTGGTTGAAAAGGAATTTCTTGAATGAGTATCCGAAAAAGCGGCATGTTATTTTTAAGGAATTTTATACGGTTTTCGATGAATGCTTTTATAAAGTCTTCAAACCTTTCAAAATCTTGATGCAACACTTTATTTAAATCCTTTATCACAAATGGCGCAATCAGCTTCGCCATCGTTGGAGCAACAATAGCCACAAGCAGATCTTTTTTCGTTTTGTAATGTCTAAAGATGGTTCCTTCCGCCACACCCGCTTTTTTGGCGATTTCACTTGTGGAAGTTGCTGCAAACCCTTTTTCCGCAAACGAATCAATGGCAGCTGCTACGATTTTCTTCTGTTTTTCTGTTAACTCATCCGCATTATGGAATAATTCTTCTATCATTTTATCTTGTTGAGACATTTCGAGCTCCTTTACTTCTTAGATTTCCCGGTATTTTCTGAGCGCTAAGATGTTTACTATCATAAATAAAATGGAGAAGCCCAACAAGACAAAGACGTCCCTGTAGATTTCATCCCATCCATAGCCCCTGACCATAATATCTCTCAATGCGTCAGCAGCATAATACAGAGGAGTGAAAGGTCCAATCCACCTTAGCCATTCAGATATGGTTTCTAAGTTAAACAATCCTGAAAAGAAAATTTGCGGCACGACGACGATCGGGATAAATTGAATCATTTGCAGCTCATTATTAGCGAATGATGATAATAATATTCCGAGTGTGAGAGCTGTAAAAGAGAGCAGCAAGATGATGAGCAGCACATACAAAAATGCGCCTTCCATAAGCATATCTAACACATAAATGGCATACGCGGCAATAATCGTTGCTTGAATCATTGTGAAGATGCCAAAGCCAAGTACATACCCTGTGACAATCTCCCATTTGCGCAATGGCGTGGAAAGAAGCCGCTCAAGCGTTCCAGTTGTTCGTTCTCTTAAGAATGAGACGCCTGCAATCAAAAACACAAAGAAAAATACAAAAAATCCAAGTAATACAGGCCCAAAATAATCGAATTGCCCCATCCCAGCAGAACCGTGAAGAAAATCCACCTTAGGCTCTAAGGAAGGTTCGTTTCCCTGCAAAGGTTTGAGTACAGTTTGAATCCATTTAATAGCAGCTCCGTTGACAGTCGGATCGCTGCCTTCCAAAAAGATAGAAGGTGATTGATTGTGAAATACTACATAACCGTCTATCTCTTGAGAGGATAAGTCTTCTTTCGCTTCTTTTTCATTCTTATATTCAGTGATTTTCTCATCAGATATATCGATTTGATCCACGATGGATTCAGGAATGTGAACGAACCCAATTTTTGGAGTATAATCATTGCCGTTAAAAACTAAATGCAACATGGTCAATACAAGGATCGGAGCAAAAATAAGCAATCCCATCGTTCTCTTATCCCGTACAATCTGCCGCAAAATCCTGATAATTAACGCCGTAATCCTCATATTAAGCACCTCCATAGACAAGAAACGCTTCTTCAATCGTCGCTGAATTTGTTTTTTGTTTTAACTCTTCAGGAGTACCGACTGCAATTAGACTGCCATTCCTGATCATTCCTAACCGATCGCATTTTTCCGCTTCATCCATGACGTGTGTTGTAACGATAAGAGTCGTCCCTTTATTCTTTAATTCATAAAAGGCTTCCCAAATACTCTTCCGCAGCATTGGATCAATGCCTACAGTCGGTTCATCAAGAATCAAAATTTCAGGCTCATGAAGGAGTGCAATCGCTAACGACAGCCTTCTTTTCATTCCTCCAGAGTAATTGGAGACGAGCTTGTGAAGATGATCTGAAAGTTGAACAAGCTTCATTACTTCTTCTATTCTTTGCTGCTGCTTTTTCCCTTTCAACCCGTACAAAGCTGAAAAAAATTGAAGGTTTTCCTTGGCTGACAGTTCTCCATAAAGGGCATCGGATTGAGCCATATACCCTACTTTTTCAATCAGCTTTAGAGACGGCATTTTTTCTTGAAGCAGAAAATTCTCTCCTGATGTCGGGGTGTCTAACCCAGCTAGCTGCTTGACTAACGTAGTCTTGCCCGCACCTGATGGGCCTAATAAACCAAATATTTCACCCTCCATGATTTCCAAGCTAATCTTCTTCAGTACTTGCTGTTTCCCAAATTGTTTCGAGACGTGACGAATCGAAATACACGCTTTTGTCGCTTCCACTATTTCCCCTCCTTCGCAGGTGAGTGATTACTCACTTTTATATTATGCTGTAACTTGCCATTTATCAACTTAAAGTGTTACCACCGAAGAATGTTCGGCAGTCAAATCAGCAAAGACTCTGACGCTATTAAAAAGATCCAGATCAAAGATGGGAGCTATACTTACAGCAAGGAAATGAAAACGATGCTATACTTAAGGAAATATATGTTAGGAGGATGAATGATGAAATTAACAGTTTACTTGGCTGGAGAAATTCACAGTTCGTGGCGGGAAGAAATTAAACAAAAGGCAGAGGCGCTTAAGCTCCCTGTAGACTTTGTTGGACCAATGGAAGATCATGACCGCTCCGATAATATTGGCGAAGAGATCTTAGGCAAACAGCCCGACGCCATCTTCCGTGATGCGGCAGCCTCAAGTTTCAATAATTTGCGCACAGAAGTGCTGATAAAGAAGTCGGACCTTGTCATCGCGCTGTTCGGGGAAAAGTACAAGCAGTGGAACACGGCCATGGATGCGAGTGCAGCCGTCTCTCTCGGTAAACCGCTCATCCTAATCCGTCCTGAAGCACTGCATCATCCATTAAAAGAATTATCCAGGAAAGCAAATGCCACAGTCGTAACCGTCGATCAAGCTATTAAAGCGCTTGCGTATATATTAGAATAAAACAGCAAAAGGGCTGTCCCGAAGATCGGTGAGTAACTGACTTTTTGGGCAGCTCCTTTGTTAAATAGAGAAATTGCTTGATTGTTGATTATGAATGGAGGATTCCAATGGATCATTCAATTATTGACGCCCACATTCATTTAGATTTATATGATGCGGACGAGCAGGCCTTCATTTTACGGGATATGGAAAAGCACGGGGTACAAGCACTTATTTCCGTGTCGCAGCACCTCTCTTCTGCCAGAGTCAATTTAACATTGTCCCAAAAAGACAACCGAATCAAGCCAGCTTTCGGATTTCATCCGGAACAAGCGCTGCCCGAGGAAAAAGAACTTACTAACCTAAAGCTTTTTACCGAAAAGCACCATGCAGAAATGGCAGCCATTGGAGAAGTAGGGCTGCCCTATTACTTAAGGAAAAAAGATTCCAGCATTCCAATAGAACCGTATATTGAAATACTGGAACAGTTCATCCAGCAGGCTGTGGCGCTGAATAAACCGATTGTGCTTCACGCTGTTTATGAAGACGCGCCTATCGTCTGTACACTGCTGGAGAAACACTCAATCACTAAAGCCCATTTCCATTGGTTTAAAGGTGACCGGAAAACGATGGAACAGATGATCAGCAATGGCTATGGTGTCTCCATTACGCCGGATGTCTTGTACGAACAGGAAATTCAACAGCTCGTCAAACAGTATCCATTGTCACATATGATGGTTGAAACAGATGGACCTTGGCCATTTGAAGGCCCCTTTAAGAAAAAAATGACCCATCCAAAAATGATTCATCACACAATAGAAAAAATCGCTTCCATAAAAAAGATGGAAGCGCAGGAAGTATACAATATACTATATGAAAATACAAAACAATTTTATTTCTAGCCAGTTGATCACGTTGAATAACAAAGGAGAAGTTTATGTTAGCCGCATTACTGCACGGCATCGCATTAGCGTTCGGATTAATCCTTCCGCTCGGTGCCCAAAACGTCTTTATTTTTAATCAAGGCGCGTCACAGCCAAAGTTTAGAGGAGTCATTCCCGTTGTTATTACGGCTTCCCTTTGCGACACTCTGCTTATTTTATTAGCTGTACTCGGCGTCTCTGTTATTGTGTTGACTATCCCGGTATTACAAACCATCTTCTATTCTATCGGACTGTTATTCCTGATTTATATGGGCTGGTCGATTTGGAATAGCGATCCCGTCAACTTAAGCCGAAAAGAAACAGCGATGCCGCCTAAGAAGCAGATTATATTTGCCATGTCTGTATCCTTGCTTAACCCTCACGCCATCCTGGACACAATCGGCGTGATTGGCACGAGTTCTTTAAGCTACATCGGTTCAGAAAAAATCGTCTTTACTGCTTCTTGCATCGTCGTCTCCTGGCTTTGGTTTCTCGGCCTTGCGATAGTTGGAAGAGCAGTCGGCAGCTTTGATACAAAAGGCAAGTTCTTAAAGTTGATCAATAAAGTGTCTGCTTTTATTATTTGGGGAGTGGCGCTATATATTGCCAGCCAGCTTTATCAGATGATTTAAGATGAAAACTAAATCATCTGCTCCGTGTTAGATACAAGATTTCGAAGCATGTTTACTTCTGCCCTCGTTCTACCTTTGTCTGAAGACAATATTGAAAATAAAAAATGTGCAAGGATAAAAAATCCCTTACACATTTTTCAATCATTCTTTCGACTCAGAGAAGTATCTGCTCCTAAAGACTTTTATGCCTACTATTTACTTCAATGTAGCTAGCTATTATTTTTTACGCGCCTTAGAGGATTCGAACCTCTGACCGACAGCTTAGAAGGCTGTTGCTCTATCCTGCTGAGCTAAAGGCGCATCCTATGTATGGCGGAGAAGGAGGGATTTGAACCCTCGCGCCGCTTACGCGACCTACACCCTTAGCAGGGGCGCCTCTTCAGCCTCTTGAGTACTTCCCCATAAAAAAATATAACTCCGCAGGCAAGATTCGAACTTGCGACCGATCGGTTAACAGCCGATTGCTCTACCACTGAGCTACTGCGGAATAAAGTGGGCCTGAATGGACTCGAACCATCGACCTCACGCTTATCAGGCGTGCGCTCTAACCAGCTGAGCTACAGGCCCATTTATGAAAATGGAGCGGGTGAAGGGAATCGAACCCTCATCATCAGCTTGGAAGGCTGAGGTTTTACCACTAAACTACACCCGCATATTTAAAATTGGAGGCAGCACCTGGATTCGAACCAGCGCATGACGGAGTCAAAGTCCGTTGCCTTACCTCTTGACTATAGCCCAATAATAAATTTAAATGGGGCGGCTGATGGGAATCGAACCCACGAATGTCGGAACCACAATCCGATGCGTTAACCACTTCGCCACAACCGCCATAGTTGGCAGGGGTAGTAGGAATTGAACCCACACTGGAGGTTTTGGAGACCTCTGTTCTACCTTTAAACTATACCCCTAACTTACTGGTGGAGGGGGGCAGATTCGAACTGCCGAACCCGAAGGAGCGGATTTACAGTCCGCCGCGTTTAGCCACTTCGCTACCCCTCCATATTTAAGCAAAGAAAGTATTTAATTAAAAAATGGTGGCTCAGGACGGAATCGAACCGCCGACACATGGATTTTCAGTCCATTGCTCTACCGACTGAGCTACTGAGCCACACAAAATCTATATATTAACAGTAGGGTTATCCTGCTGAAAAATATGGCGGTCCGGACGGGACTCGAACCCGCGACCTCCTGCGTGACAGGCAGGCATTCTAACCAACTGAACTACCGGACCATATTGCGGGGACAGGATTTGAACCTGCGACCTTCGGGTTATGAGCCCGACGAGCTACCGAACTGCTCCACCCCGCGGCGATATAATCGGAAAAATAACATGGAGGAGGAAGAGGGATTCGAACCCCCGCGCGGTTTAACCCGCCTGTCGGTTTTCAAGACCGATCCCTTCAGCCAGACTTGGGTATTCCTCCATATAACTATAAGTGGACCCTGCAGGACTCGAACCTGCGACCGGACGGTTATGAGCCGTCAGCTCTAACCAGCTGAGCTAAGGGTCCACTGCCGATGAATCAACTTTCCTATTCATTCTTATAGCGGCGGAGGGGATCGAACCCCCGACCTCACGGGTATGAACCGTACGCTCTAGCCAGCTGAGCTACACCGCCATGTTAGTAAATATAATGGAGCCTAGCGGGATCGAACCGCTGACCTCCTGCGTGCAAAGCAGGCGCTCTCCCAGCTGAGCTAAGGCCCCATATTTTAAAGTTGTCTAGTTTCGGCGCCTAGAAGCCTAGCGCTTTTCTAGAAATCGGGAAGACAGGATTCGAACCTGCGGCCCCTTGGTCCCAAACCAAGTGCTCTACCAAGCTGAGCTACTTCCCGTTAATAAGTTATTAATTTATAATGGCGCGCCCGAGAGGAGTCGAACCCCTAACCTTTTGATCCGTAGTCAAACGCTCTATCCAATTGAGCTACGGGCGCGAATATGGTGTCGAGAACCGGAATCGAACCACCGACCCTCTACTTGTAAGGAAGATGCTCTCCCAGCTGAGCTAATCCCCCATAAATGGTGACCCCTACGGGATTCGAACCCGTGTTACCGCCGTGAAAGGGCGGTGTCTTAACCGCTTGACCAAGGGGCCAATATAATAAAATTATGCAAAATAAAAACCCCAATAGGGGCTTTGCCTGGCAGCGTCCTACTCTCACAGGGGGAAACCCCCAACTACCATCGGCGCTGAAGAGCTTAACTTCCGTGTTCGGGATGGGAACGGGTGTGGCCTCTTCGCTATCGCCGCCAGACTGTATAAAATTGAAAGAGTTGTTCTTTCAAAACTGGATAATATGTTGTATAAGTAACCGGCAATACCATGCCATTGTTTATTGCTTTCACGCGGTTAGGCGCTTCCGCTTTTCGATTTTGTCCAGCTCCGGCTCCTAGACACTCGAGGTCAAATAACCTGCCGCTTACAAGGCTTAGCGCCTTTTCAGCGTCAGAACATTTGCTTGTCGTGTCTAAACAGTCGCCTCTGCTTTT
>NZ_WEIO01000010.1 GCF_009183655.1 Bacillus aerolatus | reverse complement strand
ACTGTCGCAACTAACGGATCACCTTGCTGCTTCGCTAAACTGATTATTTCATAGATCATATGGCTAGCGGCATAGACAGCATCCTTACGATAGCCCATCGGCGTTGTTCCTGCGTGGTTCGCTTCGCCTGTTACTTCAATCGTAAAACGTCTTTGCCCGACAATGCTATATACGACACCGACAGACTTTTTTTCAGTCTCCAGTACATTTCCCTGTTCAATATGGATTTCTACAAACGCTTTTAAATCTTGACGCGGAGCGTTTGATTCGTCTCTAAAAGCAAAGCCCGATTCTTTCATCGCCCTAACAAAAGGAACACCCTCAAAATCGGCAATGGTTTCTACATCTTCTCGGTTTGCCATACCGACGACATTTTTTGAACCCCAGAAACAATAAGGAAACCGGCTGCCTTCTTCCTCTGCTAAAGATACGATTTCAAGATTTCGTTTCGGTTGCCCATATTGTTTCTTCAAATATTTTATCGCAAGAACACCTGCCACGATTCCGTATTGCCCATCATATAACCCGCCATTTTTCACGGTATCAATGTGGGAACCAGTAAGAAGCGTTTCATTTATGTTTGTGCCCTTTAATGTTCCGCTCAAATTCCCGATTTGATCAAATTGCACATCAAGCCCTTCGCTTTCCATCCAGCGCTTTAAAGCCCGTTGAGCATCCACCCATTCTTTTGAATAGAGGAAGCGAGACACTCCTCCGGCTGGATCCTTTCCAAAACCGCCTAACCATTCGAGCTTATCGACGATCTCTTCTGCTAAATGTTCAATGTCAAGCTTTCCTTCACATTTAACTAAGTCTTCCATGTTCATCATTCCCCTTCATTGATCCCCATAAAGCTTACTAATGTTTTTGCGGGTATAATTAGCTTAAATTGGAATGTATTAAGTTTCTCACTTAAATTTTAAGCGTTTTCACTTCGTTAGTCATTGTCGTTAATAGACAATGACACTATTAGTTTTTGTCCATTAGCGATAAAAGCATATTAACTTTTTGAACAGTACTATTAATCGCTCCGTATTTACTCGATTTTATAAAGCTCCTTAATATTCTCAATATTTTTTGGTACGAGCCCACCCCAGAAGCGATATATACAGCCACAAATTTCTCCCCCATATTAAAATCGCAGTTCATATTAATAGTTAGGCCACTCCTCTCAAATGATAGAGGAGTAACTTAAACTTAATGTTTTTAGAGCTTTACAGCTTCTTCTGCCTTTTTATATGTGACTAGTTGACCAAATGGATCGCCCATAATTCCTTGATTTACATCAAAGACAAGATTCCCGCGCACAAATGTTTTTGTTACACGGCAATTAATCTTTCTTCCAATGTACGGGCTATGTTGATGGCGGTAATAAAGGTCCTCTTTCTTAACTACATAAGACTGGCTGGCATCAACAAGGATGATATCGGCATCTTTTGATATGGCGATTTCCCCTTTATTACGCATATTGAACCGTTCAGCAGGATTCGTAGCAATCATGCGTACAAAGTCAGTTACTGGGACATTGCGTTTTAAAACTGCCTCATCAAACATTAAATCAACGTTATTTTGACAGCCTGTAATTCCTCCCCATACTTCAAAAATGTTATTTGTGGCACTATATTTCATTTCAAACGGACATGGCGAGTGGTCCGATGTTAACATATCAATCTTGCCTTCAATTAATTTGTTCCACAGCTTTTCTTGTTCCTCTTCGTTGCGCAGCGGGGGTGAACATTTTGCAACCGGGCCAATTTTCTCGAATTGGGCAGTTGTAATCGTAAAATAGTGGGGACAAGATTCAACAGTTACATCTTGACCTTCGTTTCGGGCTTTAATAATTTCTTCTACCGCCTCTGCCGTGCTAATGTGTACGAAATGAAGCTTACAACCTGTTTCTTTCGCTAAATATAGTGCCCGTTTTACGGCATCAACCTCTGTGAACACAGGACGGGATGCAACATAATCCGCAGCTGTTATCTTGCCTTGCTTGACCATTTCCTCACCTAAGCGGTCTGTAATGAGCGCGTTTTCCGCATGGATCGATAACATATGCCCTAACTCGGCCAGCTTCTTCATTCCCGCATAAAGAGTGTAGTCATCTACATTTGTGAAATCGTTCGGAATATCTGAACCACAAGTTGACATGAAGCACTTGTAAGCAACGACCCCTTCTTCAGACAACTCTTCAAGATGATCGAGATTACCAGGAACAAGTCCGCCATATAATGCATAATCAACATAGTTCTTTCCTTTTGCAGCTTCTAACTTTGACTGCAGCGTTTCCCTGTCTACTGTTGCCGGCAGTGCATTTAATGGCATATCTACATAGCTTGTTGTGCCACCTGCAGCCAATGCCTTTGTTCCTGTAACAAAACCTTCCCATTCTGTGCGGCCGGGCTCACAAATGTGAACATGAGTATCGATCATACCAGGCATTACATATTGTCCTTGAGCGCTTACGACCTGATCGGCTGCATCGTCAACCGTTTCAGCAATAGCAGATATTTTTCCATCTTTAATGGCAATATCAACGCATCTTATTTCATTCTTGAAAACAACTTTTCCGCCTTTAATAACTAGATCATACTTCATGTTTTTTCCTCCTCCAAATATATTGTTTGAACAATAATAATTTTCCGATTATTTTTGTTGTGAATCTATTTCACGATGGAATGATCAAGCTTCATTAACTGAATTTTCCTGTTTCTGTACTTTTACAGAAGCGAGTAGTCCCTTATTAACAAGAACAATATATATACTGAATGCGAGTATCGTACCTGAAAACCAGGACAGGTCATATAATGGTTTGAAGGCAGGGACGAACTGGCCTATTAAACTAATAACTCCCGCAATCACAGTGGCAATCAAAGCAGGCGTATGAAAACCGTTTTTGTAATTATACTGTCCATTAACGGAGTATAACTCTTTCACATTAAGCTCTCTTTTTGCGATAACATAGTAATGGGCAAGCATAACACCAGCTACGGGACTCAATAGACCACCGATAATATTTAAAAATATGAAAATGCTAGTAGTACTCTCCATTAACTTCCACGGCATAATGATAAAACCGGCGACAGCAGCCAATAAAGCACCTGTTTTGAAGTTAACCCTTTTCGGGAATAGCGATAATAATTGATAGCCTGCTGGAACAATATCACCAGTAACATTTACAGATAATGTTGTTAAACAAATGGTTAATACGGAAAGAGCAATGGCAAATTTATTATCAAAACGTTCAACTACGTCTAGTACATTCCATATCGGTGTGCCAAAAGCAACTTCCGAACCAACGATGACTGAGATACTTGCAATCGCAAATAATAAATACGTAATGACAATTCCGGCAATTTGTCCACTTATTTGGTCTCTTTGCGAGCGGGCTTCCCTTGTAAAGTCAGAAACACTTACGATCGGTGCAGCCCATGTTGCCAATATGGCACTTACACAAGCAAGGAAAACGATTATGCTGTTTCCTTCAATCTCTTTGGACATATATTGGAGAATCGGCGTAATCCCTCCGGCCAATTTAATCGCCCAGATTGCCATCCCGCCAAAAATGACATAAACTAGCAAGGAAGCCCAATTCGAGCTTCCTTATAACACCTTATGCTAATTCTCCCGCTACCACTTTCCCTTTAAAGATAACCGCTTCTCGTTTTGGCGTTCTGGCTACCGCTTCCGCTGAACAAGATGCATTGACAAGGACTAAATTCGCATCATCCCCCTCGAGTGGCCATGCTACCTCACCTTCTTTATTTAATGGAGTCAGCCCACCTGTCGCCCATTTTAGCGATTGAGCTAATGAATGTTCATCACTTTTCCGATAAACCTCTCCGTATCTTGTTACCTTTTCCAATACATCTCCATTGCCAAATGGTCCCCAACAATCATAGAAACCGTCACAGCCTAAATAAACATTTACCCCTTTTCGGTCTAAAAGGTCAATTGGCGGAAGTGATTTTATAATTGGAATCGTAGACATAATCGACATTCCGAGTTCGCTTAACTTGTCAGCGATCTCTTCTGCTTGTGGCTGAGGCACTTCGCCTAAACTAAAAGCATGACTTACAGCAGCGCGGTTCTGCCAATTGGCCTCCTCCACCATTTCTGCTAATTTATCAATGGTATAAAACCCAACATGTCCGCCATCATGTAAATGAATATCGACATCTGCATCAAACTCTGTGGCCAGGTTCATCATTTCATAAAGTGATTTCTCGATATTACGGTCAATTCCAGCGGGATCCAGTCCGCCGACAATGTGAGCCCCAGATCTCATCGCTTCTTTCATAAGCGGAATCACATTTTCCCTTAATAGACCATGCTGCGGGAAGGCAACAATTTCGTAAGTTAACTTATCAGAGTAATCCTCAAGCGCTGCATGTACACCTTCTAAGTTTTTCAAGCCGATATATGGATCAATATTTACATGGGTGCGTATATGAGTTGAGCCCTTTGACAAGATGAGTTCAATCATTTTGCTTGCTCGTTGCTTCGCTGTCGGAGCTAATTCTTCCAGCTCCATCGCTTCATAACGTAACCGTTCCTCTAAATTTTTTGCTGGTTTGCAGGCCTTCCATTCAAGAGACAGATAGGTTTTATCCAAATGATTATGCATTTCTTTAAAAGTTGGAACGGCTAAAAATCCTTTACCGTCCACTTTTCTTTTACCTTGTGGAATCTCAAAGTTTTGATTTTGTTTTTCTATAATTTTTCCATCTTGAATTTTCAAATGATATAGCTCAGTTTTTGTTGTGTAAGCCCCTTTTTCATCTTGAAGGTATCCCGTTTCTAACTGAACATTTGTTAACCAATATGGAGTTGACATTTTATTTCCCCCTCTGCTTGTTAAAAAATTTATACTCTTACGGTATCCGTTTCTTTTAATTTGCTTTCAACCTTTTTCCCTTTAAAGAACAACGATTCTACAGTTGCCCGTCTTGCAATAGCTTCTGCTGAACAAGTAGCATTGACCAATATCATTGTGGCATCATCACCAACCTTAGGCCAAACTCTTTCACCAGCTTCATTTAATGGTGTAATGCCGCCAGTAGCGTATTTTAGAACAGAAGATAAGGAATATTCATCAATCATCCGGAATCTTTCTGCAAGAACTCCCAGCTTTCGGATTGTATTTCCTGTCCCAAATGGAGACCAATGATCCGTAATACTATCATGCCCTACTGATACTGAAATTCCTAATTTGTCAAGCGCTGGAACTGGAATCGTTGGACGATTAATTGGAATCGTAGTCGTTACATCGATTTCTTGATCTTTTAAAATCTCTGTCATTTCGGAAAGTTCTTTTCCTTGCAGATCACCTAAAGCAATCCCATGGCTAATCGTTGCTCTTCCTTTAAGACCCGCTTCCTTCGTATAATGAACCATTCTCTCAAACGTAAAAGCACCTAAAGTGTCCGGGTCATGAAGGTGGATATCTACGCCTTTGTTGTTTTCAACAGCAATTTCAAAAATCGTGTGTAATGACTTTTCAATATTTCGATCTACCGTAGCTGGGTCAACTCCGCCAACCAAAGTGGCCCCATTTTTCATCGCATCACGGATTAGCTGCACAGAGTCACTTCTAAGCAGACCGTGTTGCGGAAAGACCACGATTTCATAAGTAAGAACACCTTCATATTTTTTCAAGGCATTCACAGTAGCCTCTAAGTTTTTCAGTCCGACCACGGGATCGACATTGCAATGAGTGCGTATATGCGTATGGCCATTTTTTAAATACAGTTCAATCATTTTTTCAGCACGTTCTTGTGCGGTTGGCAAAAGCTTTGGAAGAATCTCTCTTTCCTCTTCTATTCTAGTAAAAATTCCTTTTGTCATTGGCGTACAAGCTTTCCATGGCCCACCGTAGTAAGTTTTATCAATATGAATATGCATATCTTTTAATGAAGGAAGTAAAAGATGATGCTGGGCATCGAACTGATTGTCAGCGGATTCCGGCGCTTCACAGGTAATTTCTATAATTTTTCCACCTTTGATTTTCAAGTGGCAAATTTCTGTTTCGGTACCGGTAATTCGATCATTTTCGTATATGAAGCCTTTTTCTAAGCGAACGTTCGTGATCCAAAGAGTAGTCATTCAAATTCCTCCTATGTTTTAAAAAGGAAAAGTACTTTCCTTTTTTGATTATTTTACTAAGCATGATCCAGTTAGCTAGTTTAATCAAAAGCCATTAAAATACGATCAACATTTGGTTGTTCGCCCTGGTAGCTCTCATGTCCCTTCAAGTAGTCTACTGAAGTATTTTCCACCCATCAAAATAAAGTGAAACTTCCAACAGTGGGGGTCTTACTGCGAGTTAATGCGGGATAAAACGATCCTTCACCCTCCCTCCACTCTTGCTTATTTTCATTATAGAAGATGATGAATAGGGATATTTACAGAATATTTACCTGTTTTTTAAATATTTTGACAATTATAAAAAAAAACATTTACTTTATAATAAATTTTGATAACTTTAATAAAACGCTATTCATTTTATACCATCCCACCTTTTGAAAGGAGGAGCCGTTTTCATACCGATTGTCCTATTCAAGCTATACAAAAAACTTTTTAGGAGGGAAATAAGATGTCAGTTGAAGTAAAAACGGAACAGCCTACGGTTATCACACAATCTATTAGTAACCCAAAGGAATCTAAACTGAAAGACTTCCTCTCTATATTAATGATCAATAAAGCAGCAATGGTTGGGGGCATCATCATTCTTTTCTATATTTTTATTGCCTTGTTCGCCCCGCTGCTTGCTCCATATAGTCCTTATGATATTCATTTAGAAAATAAATTAATGCCTCCATCTGCAGACCATTGGCTGGGAACTGATGATAAAGGAAGAGATATTTTAAGCCGAATTCTATATGGTTCAAGGCTATCAATGGGAGTGGGATTTGCCGCCGTATTGTTCGGAGCATTTTTTGGAATTATTTTCGGACTAGTCGCTGGCTATTATGGAAAATGGGTCGACTCCATCATTATGAGAATGATGGATATAATGCTTGCATTCCCAGGAATTTTGTTAGCGCTTGCAATAATAGCTGCTCTAGGCCCAAGTCTTATCAATGTTACGATAGCTGTTGGAGCTTTCTCTGTTCCTTTATTTGCAAGGATTGTTCGCGGATCTACTTTAGAAGTAAAGCGCCTTGAGTATATTGATGCCATCCGTTCACTCGGGGCTAATGACTTAACCATTATTTTCAAACATATTTTCCCCAATATTCTTTCACCTATTATTGTCCAGGGAACGCTGCGTCTTGCTACTGCTATTCTCTCGGCAGCCGGGTTATCCTTCCTTGGGCTTGGTGCACAACCTCCTTCTCCAGAGTGGGGAACGATGTTAAGCATTGGTAGAGATTTCTTGTTCTCAGCACCATATGTTGCCTTATTTCCTGGCTTGGCTATTTCTATTTTAGTTTTAGGTTTTAATATCTTCGGAGATGGATTACGAGATGCGTTTGATCCAAGAATGAAGAAGTAAAAATAGATCAAGAGGAGGTTTCAGTCGATGTTAATGTTTATTCTTCGTCGTATTTTGCAAATAGTCCCAGTTATTATTGGAGTAACATTTGTTGTTTTCTTTATTATGCAGCTTGTCCCTGGTGACCCGGCAGTTTTGCTTGCAGGTGAAGGCGCTTCAAAAGAAGCAATTGAAGCAGTTCGTGAACAGCTTGGATTAAATCAACCTTTATATATCCAGTATTTTGAATACTTAATGAATGTTTTCAAAGGGGATTTAGGTGTTTCACTAAAGAATAGTCAGCCTGTGTTGGATGAAATTTTAGTTAGATTGCCGATTACGATAGAACTCGCTTTTTTCAGTATCATCATCACAGTTGTTCTAGGAATGACTGCAGGAATCATTTCAGCTGTCAAACCATATTCCCTTACAGATGTTAGTGTAATGCTCGTTGCTCTGCTTGGAATTTCATTACCAAGCTTCTGGCTTGGTTTAATGCTAATGTATTTCTTCTCAGTAAAACTGCAAATTCTTCCTGTTGCAGGATGGGATAGTCTGTTACATGTGATCTTGCCAGCCGTCACTTTAGGCGCAGGAGGAGCTGCGATTGTTGCCCGTATGACAAGATCAAGTATGTTAGAAGTTATTCGCCAAGACTATATACGAACAGCACGTGCAAAAGGGCTCCGTGAACACATTATCATTTATAAACATGCTTTAAGAAATGCATTAATACCTGTTATTACCGTTGTTGGATTACAGTTTGGCGCTTTGCTTGGCGGAACAGTTCTTGTTGAATCCATTTTTGCGATTAATGGCCTAGGCAGAATGATTGTTGATGCGATTCGGACGAGGGATTTGCCAATGGTTCAAGGTGGCGTATTATTTGCCTCCCTTATCTTCGTAGTGGTGAACTTATTCGTTGATGTGTTTTATCGAATTTTTAATAAACGGATTGAATTAAATTAAATTGGTGGTGATGGATTGTGAATGAAAAAAATAAACCCATTTTAGAAGTAAAAGGATTAAAAACACATTTCACTACTAAACGCGGTGTGAGTAAAGCAGTTGATGGCATCGATTTTACATTGCATAAAGGTGAGACTCTAGGGATTGTTGGAGAATCCGGCTGCGGAAAAAGCATGACATCCCTTTCTATTCTTCGCTTAATCCCTTCTCCTCCGGGAAAAATTGCCGGAGGTTCAGTTCTATTTAAAGGAAAAGATTTAGTGACAATGCCAGAGGGTGAAATGAGAGAAATTCGTGGAAACGAAATATCGATGATCTTCCAGGAACCTATGACCTCCTTAAATCCCGTGATACCAGTAGGAGAGCAAATTGCCGAAGCTATTAGGCTGCATCAAAAATTAGGAAAAAAAGCCGCATGGGAAAAATCCGTTGAAATGCTGAGATTAGTAGGAATCCCGTCCCCCGAAAAAAGGGCCAAACAGGAGCCCTTTCAATTAAGCGGAGGTATGCGCCAGCGTGTGATGATCGCCATGGCCCTTGCCTGTACTCCAGAAGTGTTAATTGCTGATGAACCAACAACGGCATTGGATGTAACGATCCAATCTCAAATATTAGAACTCATTAAAGACTTACAAACAAAGATAGGTATGGGCGTGATCATGATTACCCATGATTTGGGTGTAGTTGCGGAAACATGTGATAAAGTAGCCGTTATGTATGCAGGCAATATTGTTGAATACGCCTCTACAGAACAAATTTTCGCTAACCCAAAACACCCGTATACTCAAGGCTTGCTTGATTCATTACCTAAAATTAATGAAGATGTTGACGAGTTAAAAACGATTGAGGGCAGTATCCCAAGTCCTTATAATATGCCATCAGGCTGCCGCTTCGCTTCAAGGTGTCCTTACAAAGAAGAGATGTGCACATCTCATAAGCCAGAACTCATTGAACAAAATGACGGTGTGAAGGTAAGATGCTGGAAATATACAGACGAATGGACAGGTACCATTAAAAAAGAGGAGGTTGTCTAAAATGGAAACTACTGCAGAGAAAAAAATCATACTAGAAGTGGACCATTTAAAGCAATATTTTAAGGTGAAAACGGACTCCCTTTTTAAACCCAAAACATTTGTAAAAGCAGTTGACGACGTTTCGTTTCAATTATTTGAAGGAGAGACATTAAGTATTGTTGGTGAATCAGGATGCGGTAAATCAACAACAGGACGTGCGATTTTAAGGCTTGATGAGCCAACAGATGGTCAAATATTCTTTGCTGGGAAAAACATTCTCGAACTAAGTAAAAAAGAAATGCGTAAACTTAGAGGTGATTTACAAGTTATTTTCCAAGACCCGTTCGCTTCTCTTAACCCCCGCCAAACAGTAAAGCAAATTTTAGATGAAGCGATGGCGATTCAAGAAGTCGTTGCTAAACCACAAAGAATGGACAGAATGCTGGAACTGCTCCGCTATGTCGGACTTCCTCCAGAATCACTTGATCGCTATCCACATGAATTTAGCGGCGGACAGCGCCAGCGAATTGGGATTGCCAGAGCACTTGCTGTAAATCCAAAGTTAATTATTTGTGACGAAGCCGTTTCCGCTTTAGATGTTTCGATTCAAGCTCAAATCCTTAATCTATTAAAAGAGCTGCAAAAGCAGTTTCAGCTGACCTTTCTTTTTATTTCACATGATTTAAGTGTAGTTAGACATATTTCCGATCGTGTCATGGTCATGTATTTAGGGAAAGTCGTTGAAATCGCCGAGAAAAAAACATTATTTGATTCACCGCTCCATCCATATACACAGGCATTATTATCTTCCATTCCCACTCTAGATCCAACGTTAAAAAGAGAGCGTATCATTTTAAAGGGAGATGTGCCATCACCAATGAATCCCCCTAGCGGTTGTCGTTTCCATACGCGCTGCCCATTTGCGATGGAAAAGTGTAAGACAGAGGAACCTGCCTTGAAAGAATTGGATCGAAATCATTTTGTTAGTTGCCATATTGCAGAAAATCTGCCACAATAAATTACCAAAAATATTTTTCCGAATATTTCAAACATTAAAAATATGGTATACTGAAAAAGGGAGATGAAATTTTCTCCCTTTTTGTACATTAAAAGGAGAATTTTGCAAAATGATCACCCTTGATGCTTTCTCCATTTACATTATGATTTGTGTGCTCGCCCCTGTCTTAGGGGCATTCACGTTGCTTTTTCTGTTCATTTTTGAAAAGCGAATTGATCTATTGGAAAAACAAACTCGAGAAATTGCCTTAGAAAGAGAGTTGCAAACGGCTCTTTATAATCAATTAAACAAAGAAATACAACCGCATTTCTTTTTTAATACATTAAATTCGATTTTAAGTTTAGCAAGGTTGGATCGAAAGACAGAATTAATCCGTTCCATTGAGACACTTTCCAAGCTGCTTAAATTTAAATATCAAACGAATAATACGTTCATAACCATTGAAGAGGAACTGACTTATATTAATTATTATCTAGAAATACAAAAAACAAGATTTAGAGAACGACTTCAATACGAGATATCAACCGATCCAAAGGTAAACAAAGCCGTTATTATTCCTTTTTTAATTCAAACTCTCGTTGAAAATGCCTTTAAACACTCATTTGAAAAAAAGATAGGTGATGCTTTATTAAAAATAGAAGTCATAAAAATAGAACAAGCAATACATGTAACTGTATGGAACAACTTACCTGATCACCTTGATGAGAAACTTGGTAAAGGAGGACTTGGTTTAGGGAATATTATAAAAAGGCTTGATCTTCTATTCCCCAATGATGAAACTTCTGTCCAATTAACTAATTCAGAAGACGGTACGACCGTTATAGCCATTTTTCCGTTTGTCATCAAGTCATTGATGGAGAAAGGAGCATCGTCCATATGAATATTTTACTCGTAGATGATGAGCCACTTGAGTTAGAACAGCTTGAATATTTAATTCAAAAAAAGTTCTCGACTTGTAAGTTTTTCAAAGCTCTAGATGCCTCACAGGCCTTGCAAATCGTCAAACAACATGACATCTTTCTTGCTTTTCTAGATATTCAGCTTCCGGGAAAATCAGGACTCGACCTAGCTGCGGAGCTATCTCGTTCCTATACAATGGATATTATTATGGTTACAGCTTTTCAAAATTTTGAATACGCTCAAACATCGATAAGACTTGGGGTTGTTGATTACATCACGAAGCCTGTGATTGAGGAAGAGTTGATGGAGATCTTAGCCAAGTATCAACGATTAAGCAGATACTCAGAACAAATCATTAAAGCTTTACAAATTATTCAACAAGAATACAATGAAAAGCTTACCTTAAACTATTTAGCTTCTAAAATTCATATAAACTCTGCCTATTTAAGCAGGAAGTTTCAAGAAGAAGTCGGAATGGGATTTTCTGAATACTTAAATGATTTTCGTTTACAAGTTGCTCAAAAAATGTTAGTTGATCATCCAGAGTTAAGCATCAGTACCATCTCAGAAAGATGCGGATTTAACAGCCAGCATTATTTTAGCCAAATGTTTCGCAAAACAATCGGACAATCTCCCCGCGATTATCGCTTAAAGGAGACATTCCGTTGAAGAGAAAAGATTATCAAATTTATATAAGTGGTACAATTAAACTTGGAGTAGGTTTTGGCATCATTAGTTTACTGGCAAGATGGGTAACAGGGAATACCATTCTTTCCTCTCCGGAAACATTAATAAAATATGGACTAACTGGAGGAATTGGTTATTCGCTGATGGGGGCTTTTGCTCTTATTTTGTTTGGGTTTTTAGCAAAGAAAATCCACAAAAAATACCCTGGTCATCATACAATCGGTGATGTATTGAGGCAAAAGTTAACGCCTACAGGTTATTGGTATATGATCTCCGTCCTTCTTCTAACTAGCATCGATTCCTTATTGTTGCAAGCAATGGGAGCTCATATCCTTTTACATATGATTTTTCCGTTGCCTATTTTTACTGGCATGCTGATTTTTTTACTTATTTGCTTTTTTATCGGCGGAGTCGGTGGAATGCAAAGGCTTCATCAGCTGGCCGGTGCAAATGTAGCTCTAATTTTTGGAGCTGTTATTATTATCCCAGTCTATTTTTATATTCAAGAAGGCGTTTATCCCGTTTATGAAGGGATTAAGCTCTATCACCCATACTTACTGTACATTAACAATACAGATGCCTTTTTGTTTATTGTAACGGTTATATTAATCGGTTTTGGACAAGTTATGATTGACCGTGCCACTTGGCAAAGAGTTTTTATCATACAAAAAGAAAAAGCACAAATGGCCTTCACTCTAGCTGGATTAGTATGGGCAACCATTCCGCTCGCATTATCTTCTTTATTGATGATTATTATTTTTGGAAGAAGCTATGATACTATTTATTCCCTATTTTTTGAGCTGGTCGACAAAATTCAATCCACGATGCTTATTATTTTATTTGTTCTTTTTTGTTTTAGTGCCATTTCATCTGCTATTAGTTCAGAATTGCATGCTACGACAACATTAATTGTAAAAAATATAATAGAAGTATTTCGTACTTTAACGAATAAAGAAAAATGGAACTGCACTTACATTGTTTCTGGAATGATTTGCATATTTTTACTGACAATCGTAAGTTTCCTCGAACCAAACTTGCTCGGTTTATTGTTTTTCTTTGGGAATATTTATGCTTCGTTAATTGTCCCGTTACTCTATATCATCCTTAGCAAAAAAGTTCTTCCTTCTATCATTCCCTTAGCGTCATTCATTGGAGCAGCGGGAGGATATGTATCTTTACCAATGTTAGAAAATCTCATGGCCATTTGGGTTAGTTTTGCCATATCAAGTTTCATTTGTTTGGTTTATTTCATTTATCAATCTTTCTTCATAGAGCTGATACCTTTAAAAGATCATACAGGGAATTTCTTGGGAACTAAACAAAATGCTCCTTGATGACGGAACAACTCATAATTTCGACTTGCTGCCAACAAAGCCTGAAGCTAGAGCATTTATTTCAGCTATTTTAGTCACTTGAGCCGTCCCCATTTTAAACGTATCTGATTTCACAAAGTTTTCCCATTCCAATCAATTAGCTGCCGGATTGCTTCATGCATTCTGGTTTTATTTTTGCCTAACGAAAAGCTATCTACGCTTTGCAGATTTAAACAGAAAAGGGACCAGGGCAATGAACTCTGATTCCTAAGTAAGTTCTTCTAAACTCTCTTTTGGAAAAACTATGTTGTCTGATTAATGGTTTGAGATTGACCGCTTAATTAACCGTAAGTTATATTTCCCTTGTAAAAAAATACGGCCCGGCGTTTTGATCGTCTTGCACTGGCTTCTGCAGAACAGCTGGCATCGATTAGATAAAGGATGACAGCAACAGGAATCCTTGGGCGTCTTTCACAGGTAAGCTGATGGAAACAGCTGATCCCGCTTTGACAATCTTCGTGACCTTTCCAGCCTCTATTAATAAATGATATAGATCAGTTATTGTTCCTGTAACTCTGCCATTCTCTCTCATAAAACCACATTCTAAACGCGCATTCTTTAACCAATAACTTTCATTCACTTCCAGTCATCCTTTCATTTGAAATGACAAGATAAAAGGGCTTATCCAAATAGGATATCCCTCTTATCGTAAGCAGTTTATTCTGTTGAAACATCATTGATTTCTAAATAACCTGAAGGACTCATTGAAAAGCCTTCTACGCCTTTTGCAATAGCGGCCATATTTTCAATGACTCGGACCGGAATATATACGGCATCTTCCATTTCTATTTCTTGTGCCTTTGCATATAGTTCTATACGTTTTGCTTCATCCTTTTCACTACGGGCAGCCTCTATTAAGCGATCTACCTCTTTATTGCTGTAGAAGAATGTGTTACCTGCCGCGCCATGAGAGTTTGTATGGAAAAGATTATATTGATTATAATCCGCATCACCCGTTGCATTTCTCCAGCTGGAGATAAACATTTCTGTGTTGCCTTTATTGATTTGCTCAATAAATGTACCAAACTCCATGACCTGTACTTTTACGTTAATCCCGATGCCTTTTAACTGTGATTGAAGTACTTCTGCCAGATTTGCCCTTTCTTTATTATCCATTGTGATCAATGTTGTTTCAAATCCATTTGGGTAACCCGCTTCAGCAAGCAATTTCTTTGCTGCATTGAGATTATAATCATAGGCTTTCAGACCCTCATGGTATCCTAAAACCTTTGATCCCAATAACGAATTTGATTTTTTTCCGACATTATTGAAAACGCCTTCAATAATGGAATCCATTTCAACAGCATGAGCGATCGCTTTACGTACCCGCACATCATTAAATGGTTTCTTTTGTACATTAAAGCTAATAAATTCTGTACCGAAACCTTCACTGCGGTATGCCTCCACAGCAGATGATGCTTCTACCGTATCCATCATGGCTACAGAAAGAGGTTCAGCGATATGCGCTTCACCTGTTTCAAGCATGGCAATTCTTGTCGTTTCTTCAGGTACTACCTTGAAAACGACTTTGTCTACTTTAGGTGCAGTTCCCCAATAACTTTTGTTTTTACTAAGATTAATTTCTTGGCCCGGAGTCCAGGATTCAAAAACAAAAGGACCCGTTCCATTAGGTTCTTGAATCATTTTTTTACCATATTTCTCAATCGCCTTTGGACTGATAATCCCGCCTTCATGACCTGCAAGAATAGAAAGTAAAGGCGAAAATGGTTTTGTTAATATGAATTGAACGGTATAATCATCGACTATTTTCACTTCTTTTACCATTTCAAATACAACCGCTCTTGGAGAGGCTACCTTCGGATCTAATAGTCTATCAAATGTTGCTTTCACAGCATTCGCATTAAAAGGTGTTCCATCATGAAATGTAACGTCTTCTCTAAGTTTAAATTCCCATGTCGTATCATTCAATTGCTTCCACGATTCTGCCAACAAAGGCTGGATTTCGGCATTTTTATCTCGTCCTACTAACCCCTCATAAACTTTGCTATGAGTAACACTTGCCGCATTGATGGTAGACATAAAATGATGATCTAAATTTTCGGCGTCTGACAAACGTGTAATAACTAAAGTCCCTCCATCTTTGGATGCTTTGTCACTGCCACTTCCCATTGTACTTACGTCCTGATTTGTAGAACAGCCAGTCATCAGGATCGCCATCACCATGACTAGCAACCATCTTCCAACCCCTCTTTGTACCTCCATAGACTATTTACCCCCTGCTTTTCATTTGAAAAATCTATATATTTTTCAAATCATAATAAATTTTCTAATTACTAAAACTCCTGTGTTTTCGCTATTTCTTTCACCATTTTGACTTCTTTAAAAAAAGTGCCCATTTGGCATTTGGAAGTAATACCTCACTCAGACAGAGGGCCTTATACGCAGCTTGAATTTCAATGAAGCGTACAGTTGTGTACTAGTTGGAATGGATACTAGGACGCTTTTTTTCGATTTCACAGCGGCCAATTATACTTGAAGCCGGGATACAAGTCCCCCAGACACCCTTTAAACAAGATAAAAGAGCTTATCCAAATAGGTTATCCCTCTTATAGTAAGCCATTACTTTATTGAAACATCATTGATTTCTAAATAGCCGGAAGGGCTCATTGAAAAGCCTTCTACGCCTTTTGCAACAGCAGCCATATTTTCAATGACTCGGACCGGAATATATACGGCATCTTCCATTTCTATTTCTTGTGCCTTTGCATATAGTTCTATACGTTTTGCTTCATCCTTTTCACTACGGGCAGCCTCTATTAAGCGATCTACCTCTTTATTGCTATAGAAGAATGTGTTACCTGTCGGACCATGAGAGTTTGTATGGAAAAGATTATATTGATTATAATCCGCATCACCCGTTGCATTTCTCCAACTGTAAATAAACATTTCTGAGTCGCCTTTATTGAGTTGCTCAGCAAATGTACCAAGCTCCATGACCTGTACTTTTACGTTAATCCCGATGCCTTTTAACTGTGATTGAAGTACTTCTGCCAGATTTGCCCTTTCTTTATTATCCATTGTGATCAATGTTGTTTCAAATCCATTTGGATAACCCGCTTCAGCAAGCAATTTCTTTGCTGCATTGAGATTATAATCATAGGCTTTCAATCCCTCATGGTATCCTAACACCTTGGGCCCCATTAACGAATTTGATTTTTTTCCGACATTATTGAAAACGCCTTCAATAATGGACTCCATTTCAACGGCATGAGAGATCGCTTTACGTACCCGCACATCATTAAATGGTTTCTTTTGTACATTAAAGCCAATGTATTCTGTACCAAAACCTTCACTGCGGTAAACATCCACAGTTGCTGATGTTTCTACCGTATCCATCAGAGCTATAGAAAGAGGTTCAGCAATATGGGCTTCCCCTGTTTCAAGCATGGCAATTCTTGTCGTTTCTTCAGGTACTACCTTGAAAACGACTTTGTCTACTTTAGGTGCCGTTCCCCAGTAGTTATCATTTTTACTAAGATTAATTTCTTGGCCCGGAGTCCAGGATTCGAACACAAAAGGACCCGTTCCATTAGGTTCTTGAATCATTTTTTTACCGTATTTCTCAATCGCCTTTGGATTGATAATCCCGCCTTCATGACCCGCAAGAATAGAAAGTAAAGGTGAAAACGGTTTTGTTAATATGAATTGAACGGTATAATCATCGACTATTTTCACTTCTTTTACCATTTCAAATACAACCGCTCTTGGAGAGGCTACCTTCGGATCTAATAGTCTATTAAATGTCGCTTTTACAGCATTCGCATTAAAAGGTGTTCCATCATGAAATGTAACGTCTTCTCTAAGTTTAAATTCCCAGGTTGTATCGTTTAACTGTTTCCACGATTCTGCCAACAAAGGCTGGATTTCGGCATTTTTATCTCGTCCTACTAAGCCCTCATAAATTTTTCTATGAGTAACACTTGCCGCATTGATGGTAGACATAAAATGATGATCTAAATTTTCAGCGTCTGACAAACGTGTAATAACTAAAGTCCCTCCATATTTGGATGCTTTGTCACTGCCACTTCCCATTGTACTTACGTCCTGATTTGTAGAACAACCAGTCATCAGGATTGCCATCACCATGACTAGAATCCATCTTCCAACCCCTCTTTTTATCCTCATAGACTCGAACCCCCTGCTTTTTATTTAAAAACCCTAGGCCTCTATCTAATTATATTAAATATTCTGATTATATTATTTGTAATATCTTTACTAGTTTTGTCACTATTTTTACTTCCTAAAAAAACACTTACTTTTCCGTATGGATTGTATCAACAATCTTAAAAGAAGGCGGTAGCAAATCATTCTCAGGAAGCTGCTGATAGTCTCTCTCCATATATCCCTTTCTCATTTTTTCAAAATATTTCTGTCCCTTAGATTTGATTTCATCTAAATCAACATTAGGTATTTTTCGGTTATTCATTACTACCCGGCCATTAATGATCGACAATTTCACATCTCTTCCGCTTCCGCTAACGACCATTGTTCGAATAGGGTCATCTAAAACACCCATATGAAACCCATCTAAGTCAATCGCAATAATATCTGCTTTCGCCCCTGCAGCAAGTCGGCCTAGATCGTCCCTTCCAAGAAATTTAGCGGCACCCAATGTGGCTGATCGGTAAAAATCAGCGTAAGTTGAGTCATCTACTTCTTTATCAATTAGTCGTGAAAGTATGCTGCCTGTTCTGATATTCTGGAACATATCTGGAGGAAATGTATCTGTTCCCAATGCTAGATTGATTCCGCCCCTTTTATATTTCGCAAAGGATTCTAAAGCCTGGCCATGTCTTCCAATAATTAGAGGGCAATGAATCACAGTAGTATTGGTTTCTTTTAGAAGTGCCAAATCGTTTCCCTCACCGGTTCGTGCTTCACTATATTCGGATATAAAATAGGCATGCGGTATTCCTGTTTTTGGACCTAAGAAACCAAGGTCGTACAAGTATCGAATAGGAGTAACACCATGTGTATGAACGATTGTATGATATTCAAAGCTTCCTTGTGCAGCATGTAGTTTGATTGGCACACCTAATTTTTCACTAAAATATTTTGTCTGTGTCAGACTTACTTCCGTTTGACACTCAATCCGTTCTGGAGCGAGCATCCCTCTTATCAATCCATTGTGTGTCCCATCAAATTCCTCTACAAACCTTACAGCTCTTTGTAAACCTTCCCTCCCAGCTTCCTCATCCCAGTAAAGCTTTATATTTCCATCTGGCTGGACGACTCTGACCCCAGATTGATAACTTGGCCCTAAATAAATTCTTAATCCTAAGTCTGCTGCGTGTTTTGCTGCGAAGGCTAGCTCTTCATACGTTTCGGCCCATTTTTTATAAAAAGCGGAAGTAATAGGCATCGCGGTTGTAACCCCATGCAGAATGAGCTGTGAATATGCATATAGGGATTTAAAGGCTTCTTCTTCCTCCGTCATTACTTCATGATGTCCATTTTCAACATATTGCTCTGACCAAAGCAGGTTTTTCTGTCTGTTCGCACTAGCTTCCAAATGTAAAATATCGTGATCAATATCTCCTAAGGCATTTAAATCGATAAACCCTGGACTAATGACAGCGTTACCAGCGTCCATCACCTCATCCACTTCTTCAGGATAACTGTTCCCAACATAGAGAATCGTTTCATTTTCATAAACGACCTCCGCATTTTCTAGTATGACATGGTCGTAACCGTCGTAGCCAATGACGTATCTTCCCTTAATCTTTGTCTTCATTTATATTCTCCTTTCGTTATAGCAAAACTGTTAGTACTTCAAGTATAAGAGAAAAGGATAAAAATTACTTTTAGAATTATTACATTTTTTTTAAAATTTCTTTACTCCTTTCGTGGGTGTCAATCTCTTGAAAAATCTTCTCATTTCGTGTCTAGTTTTACGAATCCATTGTAAGTTAAATAGCAAGAGATCCTTATCTTAATTTGATTGGTTGACTGAAGACAAAGTAAGGAGAATTAACACAATAATGTTGTATTTAAACCCACTCGAAATACCTCAAAACCTTACCCGCTACTTTTTAAAGTTAGGAATAACAACGGACAGATCCATAACCTTAAATGCATATTTAAATCATCCTGGCTTAATGTATAATAAACCTAACTTAAATGAAATTGCAGATTCAGACGATAAATCCCCAAAAGAAGTAAAAGAAATATTTCAAATTATGCAAAGATGAAAGACTACTATTTTCCACACCTATGCTACTAGTCAATTTCCAAGCCTCTCTCTTACTTCTAATTGATCTAAAACAAGAAACCCAGTTATTCATATAGCTACCTTCAAAAGATGTTCTGATAGCCTCAGAAAGTTCCTTTAAATGTAATTCCTTCTTGGCCTGCTGCCCTTTTCTTTGTTCTTCCTCAATTCGTTCCCGTTGTGCGTATTCAGGACAGTTCATTATTCTATATTCTCGCCGTCTATTCCAGTTGTCCATCTCTCCTACTTCAGTATAGGTGCTATTGTCACACCTACATGGGGAGTCATGCCGGTATATTTTTTCTCAAATCATCATTTAACCTCGGGAGTATGAATTACTACCTCCTCATACTATACAGAATATTTAAAAATAACCACATATTTAGGAACCAGTGTTCTGCTATTTATTTTATAATAAAGATATATATGAATCTTATCAGAGGTGCAGTATGGAAAATAATGCTATTAATATATCCTTTGAAATCCTTTGAAACACTTTTAAACAAGATTATTCATGAAGAACTTGTTCAACTAAAGAACCGGATTTCTGAGACGAATAACCCTATCTCAAAGAGATATATGACTATGAAAGAGGTTGCCTGTGCTACCGGAATCAGTTCTTCCATATTACGTCAATTAACATACGCAAGAGCCATGCCTCATTTAAAAGTAAAAGGACGGTTATTATTTGAAAAAAACGAAATAAAGGAAACGGTTGCTGAATACAAGAAGTTTGGATGGACGGATCCAGATAAAAATTGGAATGTCTCGAAAGTCCAATCAGAAGTTATTAATTTTGAAAAAAATAAGGGAGGGTCTAAATTGATAGAGGATATTCTCAGGGAGATAGTCAGGGAAGAACTTGATAAATTCTCTAATGATTTAAGGACAGAGGCTAAAAAAGAAAAAACTCGTTATTACGGAAGAACAGTCTTCACAGTAAAAGAAGCAGCGGAATATTTCCGAACTAGTCCTGCAACTATATATAATTTGATTCAAGAGGATGGGATGCCCCATTTTAAAATACAAAGCAGATCTTTTATTGTTTTAGAAGAAGCTGAAGCATTCTTATGGAGAGAAACGGCAAAGTCTTATGCCACTAAAGGGAACATTTACTGGCAACGCATCCTCCAAAATCTTGATTGGGAAGAGAAAGAAACGCAGCTTATGCAAGAGCCTTAAAAAGACTTGAAGAGGATTTCCAAACCTTCTTAATAAGACAGAACAAAAGGATAAAAAATTGGTAAAATGCTGATACTGTTCATTAAGAAAGGATGACAGTAATGATCTCCATTTCTGCTAACAGGACACGGAAAATCCTGTTAGCATCTTTCTTTTGAGATGTTTGTAAACAATCTGATTACAAATTTATTCAGTTACTTCGAACGGAATAGCTAAAGTCATTTTCGTTCCATCTTCTTGCCAGAAATTCTGGACCAATCTATATTCGCCTTTTTCAAGCTTCGATTTGTAAGTATAACCGTAGATTATGTGTTCATAACTTTCAGCTGGTCGTGTTTCGTTCATAATAGCTGGAGGAACTATATCTTTATTGAACGGCACCTTATACCATGATCCTTCTTTCTTTACTTCCAACGGAAAATTATATTCAAAATGATAGGTTAATTTGCTCATATTTTTAACTGTCAGTTTCAGCTGCTTTCCTTCCGATTCGCTGTAACTTGTTTCATCTAATTTTAGAGTCAATCCTCCATCTGAAAAAGGCAATTCACCGTAAGGAGATTTTTGTTTCAGCAGTGGTTCTGCCTTATAGAGCATTATCACTAATTCTCCCCTCTTCAAAGTGTCTTGAACACCGAAACGATTTGGTGACTTCCCTTGTACAATGCCAGACGCTACGAGTCGGTTGACTGCATCTTCATATCTGTCTGTCACATCCGTAAAGGGACTTTTTTCAGTTGTTGGTGGCAGATTATATGCTTTTGATAGAATAAGAGCCAATTCACCTCGTGTCATCGTTTCATTAGGAGCAAATGATGTTGCTGTTTTACCATTGATAATCTTTGCTTCATGAAGAGCCGATACAGCTGTAATCGCGCGTTCTGGAAGATCTGCAAATGGTGTTTCCCATGTCGCTGGAATATCCATGTCAATACTTCTCGCAATCATTATAGCTCCATCTACACGTTTAAGCGGTTGAGCGATACTGAACTGTACTTGGCTTATCCCTTTTGCGATATTATTGTACCATGAGTATGCGACGGCATCCCTATAACGATCGGATACATCAAAGAAAACAGGCATCGTAAAATTAGCCGCATTTGCAGATGTCAGACTTGGTGCAAACAATCCTCCTGCTATTATGCCTACTGCAAGAATACGTTTGATCTTTTTCATAAATAGATTCCTCTCCTTTTGACCCTTTTTGGAAATATCTGCATTACTCAATCCGGTATAGCGGATATTTCCAAATATGGTAGATAATTAAGGTGAATCAATTTATCACTTCTTATTTCTCAAAGATATGGAAGGAAGGCATTTGAACACAAGACTAAAGCGGGGATAAAAGAATAAAACAAAAAAAGCCTTGAACTCTTATAAAACAAGAGTTCAAGGCTTTCGTTAAAATATGATTCCTACTGGGTTCGAACCAGCGACCTCTACCCTGTCAAGGTAGCGCTCTCCCAGCTGAGCTAAGGAATCGTTTAACTGACAATTATTATTCTACGAAATATGTTGGAAGTTGTCAACGGTTATTTTGTTTTTTTAGAAAAGATTTCTTTCAGGTTGTTAGTTCACTTTTTCTCTTGTTAAAAATAGCTTTATTAGCACCATAAAGCCAATGATCAAGTAAACGGCGATCCAGATGTTTTTCCCCGGGTGCGCAGTGATCCCTTCTTTCATTATATTGGTGACGGTGCCGACGGGTGGAAGACTCCATACGATCCATTTCAAAGCTACTGGCAGCACGTCCATGATTTTTGTGCTGACGATGGCGGCGCAGACGAAGAAAGCGCTGCCGCTCCATGAGTATTTTTTTCCGCCCATATTGGTCGCGCTGAAGAGGCCGCCTGTGAAAATACCGAAAAGAATGAAAACCACGTGTCCATACATGAAATGAACAATGTGCTGGATCGTGAGCGGTTCGTTGAATATGCCGAGCAGGAGTGGCATGAAAAATGAAATGGCGGCGAGAGCTGCTCCGGCTAGAAAAACGACGATGATTTTTCCGTATAGAAAGTGCTGTCTCTTTGGCATGTACGACAGCAACATTAGTTTTTCGCTGCCTTTTTCTAGATTGAATACGCTCATAGCGTTCCAGACGATGATCGGATAGAGAACGACGGCTGAGATTGAATAGCTGTCAGCCATCGGCAAATTTTTGTAATAGTACTGGGTGAAAATCCAGGCGATGTATAACATGGCGGGCGGCATCCACTTTAATGAATGGAATAAGGACAGCAGCTGATAATGAATAAATGATTTCATTGTGCTTCCCCCGCTCTCACTTCTATAATATGTCCGCCGTTTCTAAGGATCTGTCTAAGCACTTTGTCTGACTCACCCTTCTGCACAGTCAGTCGGTATGTGCGTTCTGCTAATTTGTCTGCCTGCAGCACGTTTTCCGGCAGCGGTGCGGAAAACTGGCATGTAATAAGCATGATACCGCTTTTCTTCTGAACAGCTGAAAACGAAACGAGCCGGCCTTCTTCGATCACAGCCATGTGTGTCGCCAGCTGCTGAACGAGCGCGAATTCATGCAATGTAAACACCATCGTCTTCCGTCCTCTTCGCTCCAGCAGCAAGTCGACCGCTGACTGGACGGCATTTTCATCGAGACCGGTAAATGGTTCGTCGAGAAAAAGCACGTCCGCCTCTTTGAGAAGTGCCTGGATAAAGCCCGCTTTTTGTTTCGTCCCTTTCGAGCATTTTTTTAAAGGTACGTCTAAAAAAGAATCGAGCCCGAACAATGTTGTGTAGTGACTGACCTCTTCTTTCTTTCGGCCGCCGCTCATCTCCCTGAGTAAATCTAAATACTTTTTTATCGTAAACGGAAGATGTTCCGGGAAGTGCTCCGGCACGTACGCATGCGAGTTAAAGTTCCGGTGGATCTTTCCCGTCTGCGGTTCACATATGCCAGCTAACAGTTTAATTAATGAGCTTTTCCCCGAGCCGTTCGCCCCCGTTACCGCTACAGCCGCTCCTTCTTCTATCGCAATGTTAACTCCTCTTAATATGTCTTTCCCATTCACCGAAAATCCGGCTTGTGACTCTTCCATTATTTTCTCCATCGTTTCCCCCTGAAAATCGGCTATTCTCCTTGATTAAAGAACATTCGTTCGTATAAAATAAAAACAAGGAGGCGATTACAATTGAACGCTTTATTTCTAAGAAGCCAGCGTGAAGAGATGCCGCTCGTTATTATGTATGAGGCACAGGACGGGACGATCACCCAGCGCAATATTGTGGTGAAGTCACTCTCTCCGTCTGCCATATATGCTTATTGCTTTTACCGCAAACAAAATCGACGTTTTTTGCTTTCTAATATACTTGCCGCTTATCCAGCTGCTGCTTTGCGCAGAAACAGCCATACAGCTTGAGGGTTCTTGCCCTTAGGCATTTTTTTATTTGTTGAATAAAAAGTGACCACTTTGACACTTTTTTCAGGTTAGGTTGTCTACAATGAAAAGCTTAGGCAATACATAATAAGATGTAAAGAAAATTTTGGAAAGTGGTGACATAGTGAAAAAGCTCGCTATTTTGTTTTTCAGTTTATTAGTGATCCTCGTCGGGTGTTCAAATGGGAAAAAAGAAGAAAAACCAGCCGAGACAAATAAAGCACCCGAAATGTTAAATGTAGAAATTCAACTGCCGGATCAAGCGGAACCGAATGAAAAAGTGACTCTCAGTGCGAAAGTGACACAAGGGGAAGAAAAAGTAGAAGATGCCAGCGAAGTGCAGTTTGAAATTCGCAAAAAACGGGAAGACAATGGCAGAATGGTAAACGGCAAATACACGCTCGCTCATACGTTTATCTCCCCAGACACGTACAACGTGAAAGTGCACGTAGAAAAAGGCGAACTTCATGAGCACCAGCAAGAATCAGTGGAAATAAAATAATCTTTATATTGTAAAGAGGCAGCCACATTTGTGCACTAATAATTGGGGTTTATGCACGGGCTTTATAGCGTCCTGCACGAAAATCTGCAAAATATGCACCGGCAGCCTGGCATTGTGCACGAAATACTCGACTTTCTGCACGCCCACATCCAATTTATGCACAGGCTCCCCGCAATCTGCATGCCAGTCAGCCGAAAGCTCCCCTTTTCTTTCGCTTCCCTGTGTTCAAGTTTGTATTCTTATTCCGGAACTGAAGCGTCGCGGCTTACCCTCCGGCCGTTTTATGCTAGAATTGAATGAAAAACATTATCAATTTTTGGGAGGAAAGCTATGACGTTGAAACGCGGCACGATTCAAGATGAAACGATTTATTCGAAAGAGCTCGGTGAAGAAGTCGAGCTGCTCGTGTATCTTCCAGCGAATTTTTCCCCGTTATATAAATATTCGCTATTAATTACCCAGGATGGGAAAGACTATTTTCAAATGGGTCGTATTCCGCGTGTAGCGGATGAATTGCTGGCGGAAGAAGCGATTGAAAATATCATTATCGTCGGTGTACCTTACCGCGATGTCGAAGACCGCTGGCAAAAATACCATCCGGACGGCGCTAAACAGGAGGCGTACATTCGCTTTTTGGCGCATGAGCTTGTGCCGTTTCTCGATGAAAAGTATCCCGTCCATCACATCGGTCATGGCCGGGCGCTTGCGGGTGATTCACTGGCGGCCACTGTTTCATTAATGACTGCTCTCCGCTACCCGCATACGTTTGGCAAAGTGCTCATGCATTCGCCGCACGTTGATGACAAAGTGATCAATGCGGTTAGTGAAGCAAAAGATTACAAACACTTGAGCTTGTACCATGTCATCGGCCTTGAGGAGACAGAAGTAACGAGAACAAACGGAGAAATAGATGATTTCCTGTCACCGAACCGGGCGCTCAGTGATCTCTTCTATGAAAAAGGCTTTGATTTCTTTTATGACGAATTTCAAGGAGGACACTCCTGGAAGTCTTGGCAGCCTGATTTAAAAAGGGCGCTTCTCACGATGTTTGAATAAGTTGTTTTTGCAGAAAAGTATTTTCCCTATGGAATAATTAGAAGATTTGTTATAATAAGATGATGAAGTCTTTTCTAAATATTTACTTTATAAGGAGTGTGAAATGGCATGAAGCTTGGCATCGTTATTTTCCCATCAAAAAAGCTGCAAGATTTAACTAACTCATATCGTAAGCGTTATGACCCTCACTATTCGCTCGTACCGCCTCACATTACATTAAAAAGCCCGTTTGACGCTGAGGAAAGCGATCTAAAACAATTAACGGGACAGTTGTGGGATATTGCAAAAAAATATAAACCATTTAATTTTCACGTCAGCAAGGTGAAGTCATTCCACCCGGTGAATAATGTGATTTACTTTAAAGTAGATCCAAACGACACGTTGACTGCGTTGAATCAAGACTTGCATACAGAAGAGGTAACTGGGGGAGAACCGAAATACGCTTTTGTTCCCCATTTAACAGTGGCTCAGGATCTTTCCAATCTGGAACATGATGATGTGTACAATTCGTTAACTATGCTTTCCATTGACCATGAAGAAACGGTGGATCGCTTCCATTTGCTTTACCAGCTGGAAAACGGTTCATGGACGGTCTATGACACATTCTTATTAGGGAAGGAACAATGATCCAGTGAAAGTAATTACCGTAAAGAATGAACAAGGGCGCAATGACGCGTATGACATCCGCAAAAAGGTGTTTGTGGAAGAACAGCGTGTCCCGCTCGAATTAGAAATTGATGAACATGAAGATGCCGCGGTTCACTTCGTCTTATACGACGGCGAGAAGCCTTGCGGCGCTGGACGCTTCCTCATAAAAGATGGCTTCGGCAAAGCGCAAAGAATTTGCGTATTGCCTGAGTACCGCGGTAAAGGTGCTGGCCGGCTGATTATGGATGCATTGGAAACGCATGCGCAAGAGCATAATGCAGCTGCCTTGAAGCTCGATGCACAAACCCACGCGATCCCGTTTTATGAACGTCTTGGCTATGAAGTGATTTCAGACGAGTTCATGGATGCCGGCATCCCGCATAAAACGATGAAAAAAACCTTTTAAACAGAAAACAGAGGCTGTCCCGTAAGTGCCTGGCTCCTCCTCCCCAAGCCATTGTATAGTATTTTATACTATATATGGCTATGGAGGTGCCTGGCTCTTTTTTTTGGGGGACAGCCCCTGTTTTCGTCTTGCGGTAATAGAGAGCTAAGTACTTTTTCAGCTTACACGTACTTATTAATCTGTATACCTTTGCCACTGATTTTTGCGAGGTGCGCCTGAAAAGCTTCGTATTCTTTTTTCTTTGATAGCTGGGCCCTTGTACGGTCGTTCGAAGCCATAGATGCATCAGAGCTATTGTCAAGGATTTTCTTAAAAGAAACCCTTTCTACAGGATCAATGGATGAATAGCTGTCACCGAGTTCATTCACTACGCGTTCCCGGTACTGGCTGTATTGATATTGAGGAATCGGCAGGATGTAGCCCATTTCTCTCTCCTCCCTTTCTTCTTAAAAAAAGTTAGATTTTTTCTTCTTTACCCGCTTTTTTAGAAAACCAAACAAGTTTTTTGAATTATTCGAAAAAATTTTATCCTTTATCTTTTTTATTTAACATGTCTGTGATTGTTTGGATGTCTAGTTTGCTGCCGTCTTTTACAATGGACTGGACAATTTGGTCTTCAAGCTGCTGCGGAACTGGTTTGTTAGCGAGAGCAGCCACGCGCTTGATCACGTCCCGCACTGTTTGTTGATCTTTAAAGTTCGCGTTTTGCAGGGAATTGGCCAGTTCCAACACATCTTTCATTCGGACGCCCGTTTTTTGTTCAATGTTTTTAAAAAATCCGTTATCCATCTTTTTCAACCTCCTTCTTCTCTTTTTTATCTTATGCTTTCATCTAAAAAAAGTTCACTTCCTTCCTGCCAAGAAAAAAGCTGACTGGAACGGGCGTTTTGCATAACCCGTTCTAGTCAGCCTGGTGATTCATTAGCAGTAAAAGCTCGCACCAACGATAATTAACAAAATGAAAAGCACAACGATTAACACGAAAGTAGATGTTCCGCGTCCATAACCACCGCCGTAGCCGCCGTAGCCGCAGCCTCCGCCAAATCCATAGCCCATTCTTCTCACCTCGCTTTTCTTACTTCACTGTTACTATATGAGAAAAACGAGGATTCGTTTGGGCCAATGACTAGTCTGTTTATCCTTTTGGTTTGAATACAGCTGCACCGATAAATCCAAAAACAATAGCAGCGGAAATGCCTGCACTTGTCACTTCAAACATACCGGTCAGCACACCGACAATTCCGTGTTTTTCCGCTTCCTGCATGGCTCCTGCGACGAGCGAATTTCCAAAGCTCATAATCGGAATGGTCGCTCCAGCCCCTGCAAAATCAATTAATGGCTCGTATAAATCAAAGCCGGCCAAAACCGCGCCGGCGACGACCATCGCACTAAGCGTATGGCCTGGTGTTAGTTTGCCGACGTCCATCATTAGCTGGCCGATAACACATATAAGTCCGCCGATGACAAACGCCCAAAAAAACATACCGAGCATCACATGCCACTCCTTTCTTCTCTAGAAGGGCTATAATCCGCCCCACTGAATGAGGATCGTTTTAATTAAAGCAACAACAAAAGCCGCGAACACACCGAACAAGATGACTGATCCCGCCAATTTGAACATATTGCCGCCGACGCCGAGCACAAATCCTTCCGTACGATGTTCGATCGCCGCTGAAATAACGGCGTTTCCGAATCCCGAAACCGGTACAGCACTTCCCGCTCCTGAGTACTGCCCTAAATGGTCATATAGGCCAAACCCTGTTAGCAGCATTGATAAAAATACCATCGTCGCTACCGTCGGGTTCCCGGCCGTCTGTTCGGTGAAATTAAAAAAGTAAATAAAGAAATAAGTAATTGCCTGGCCAAGCGTGCAAATCAAGCCGCCGACGAAAAAAGCGCGCAAGCAGTTTTTAAGAAGCGGCCGCTTAAGTTCATGCTTTTGGTTCAGCTTGTCATATTGCTGCTGGGCAGGTGTCTTTTTTTCATTGTTATTTGCCATGTGCCCTCTCCTTTACGCCCGTTCTTCTTTCAGTTTAATGATCTCATGAAGCCGCTTGTCCGCTTCTTCATCGTTCATTTTTCCCGCATCAATGTCTTCTCGCAGCCTGACCGCTTCAAGGAAAATTTTATAATCGCTCGATACGACAAAGGTTTCTTGTTCATATTGTTTTTCGAGACGCTCTTTCAGGTTTTTTTCGATTTTCTTCATACGAAACCGGTCCAAGTGCCGGACTTTGTAAGCGACGAGAGTGTTGTGGTCACCTTTGATGACGGCTGTATCATAAATTTCATCAATGCCTTCTACTTCTTTGCGGATTTTTTCCACGGATGTTCCATTTTTCTCAATTTGAATCGGTTCCGGATTCGTCGTTTTAATTAATGCGAGCGGGCTGTCTGGTCTTTCTTCCTGCAAGTTGCACCCCGCAAGTATGATGGCCACAATTACAAAAATGACCGTTTTCATGTTTTTCCTCCATTCTTCCTGCCATTTATGTATTAGTTTTTTCTGTTTTGCTGTTTTTATTTATCCAAAAGAAAAAACCGTCTTTATTCAGACGATTTTTTCTTTCTTCTTTTCTTATTTGAACAGCCGCAAGATTTCTTTTTTTGATTTTTATCTTGATTATTTTGGGATGAGGACTCGCTCATTTATTTGTCACATCCTTTTCCCCTCATACATTACTATATGAGACTGGGCTCGAATTGGTTAATCGGAATGGTTGATAAATTGCTGGACGGCTAGTTCAAGGATGGCGGCTCCGCCGGCGATGGCCAGAATAAGAAGCAACATACCGCCAATGCCGGGAAGAAACATATACAACAAACAACAAAAAGCGGACGCCCACATTCCCGTGCACCAGTAGCAGTTAAGCATGCGGCCGATCCACCCTTTCCACCCGTGTGGCTTTGGCACGAGAAATATCTCTACTTCCCCTTTTGCCGATACTTCTTCTATTTCTGTAAAAAAAGGCTCACGTATTTTTTCCATAATCTCGTCAAACACGAGCAGTCTCGTCAGCCGGAAGGAAGAAAGAAAAAGAATGATAAAATCAATAACCGTTATATTCATCATTAACCCTTTCACTTTTGACATAAAATTTTTCTTCGTAAATGCGTCAATTGTCCGTACCCATTCCGCTAAATCCCCATATGTTAGTAATGTAAGAATATTAATTTTCAGAAAGGAGCTTATTTATGAGCTGCAATAAACACGATGATGACCGTCGCGACCGTCATCATAGCGGCTGTGTATGCGAGGTGCTGCGGGCCATTAAAGATTTGCAGGACGAAACGATGGATGACGATTGCCTGGATTGCAAAGACTGTTTAATTGAACCGCTGGGTGACTTAGCCGGTGCACGCCGCCGTAATGCAGATACACGCGTCTTTACATTATCAACAAAAGATGGTACGCCATTCTTTGCTTTCTTTGATTCGGAAAGAGATCACCGCGACTGCCGCGACCACGATCATGGGCATGACCACGACGGGCATGACAGACGTGATCGCCGTGGACGTGATGACGATGACGCCTGCGTGTCTATTTTCTTCCGTGTAGAAGAGGTGTTTAACAACTGTTGCGCACGCCTCCGTGTATTAGCCCCTCTCGATGATGACAGAGATCTAGTGGATATTACGGACGATTGCTGCATCGATCTCCGCAAAGTATGCAAAGTCAGAAACTTCCGTGCTACACGAAGCTGTATCACTGTTGACTTAAATTGCTTCTGCGGCGTTCAATGTGTCAGAGACGTCAACTTAAGAATTTGCGATTAATGAAGAGAAAAAGCAGCGGGTCCAGCCGCTGCTTTTTCCTTTGCGGCCGGTCAGCCCGCGCTTTCGCTCAATCGATTGTTTACTTGTCAGTTGTTTGAATTTGCGAGTGGCGCGCAAACTATACTAGCCGGTTCATCGATTTTACTGGTCACATTCGAAACTTTACGAGCAAGACACATTCATTTTATTTTTTAGAGCACACAATTTGCCGTTCGATCATCCACGCTGCCCTGTTTTATAGCGGACCGAGCAATTTAATACGCTTCAAGTCCTGCCTTTCGATCGTGACAATATCTCCTTTAAACGTTCTTACTTGAATCTGTGTAGGCGAAACTTCACGGAGTATGCCTTTATGAGACTGCTCACCGCAATCAAACAAGCATGGAAGCGTCGTGAACTGCGTCATTAAATGTTGAAGTTTTTCATCCATCTTCATGTCTTGGAAACGTTTGACCGGCTGGATGTCCATCCAGGCAGGCCGCTCTCTCACCTCTTTTTTCTCTTCTTTCGGCGGCTCTTTTTTTTTCTGAACTTGTTCAGGCTCTTTTACGTGTTGATTTGTTTCTTCCGCCAACTTTTCCTTTTTTGTTTCTTCGTAAATTTGGTTCTTTGAATTTTTTTCTGCTTTCTGAGATTCATTTTTCGTGTGATACACTCTTTGCATGACCGGCTCGGGCCAAACAAATTCCGGCTGATGAATATACATAAGCGGCTCGCGCTTTTCTTTATTCTTCTCCATACACACACCTCCTGCCAAGCTTTCTTTTCATTTATATGCCCGTTTTAACCGTTTCATGAAAAAAAGAAAAAAACCCGCTGCGATAGCGGGTTTTGGATTGTATCTTATTTAGCGATAATGTGGAAACCGGAATCGACATGAATGTTTTCACCGGTAATGCCGCGAGCCATGTCACTCAAAAGGAAAACAGCTGTGTCGCCTACTTCTTCCTGTGTTGTTGTGCGGCGCAGCGGTGCGCTTTCTTCAATGTCTTTTAAAATCGAGTTGAAGTCGCCGATTCCTTTTGCTGCGAGTGTACGGATCGGACCGGCAGAAATTGAGTTAACGCGAATGCCGTCTTTGCCGAGGTCTGCTGCCAAGTAGCGCACGCTCGCATCGAGAGACGCTTTTGCGACACCCATGACGTTATAGTTTTTCACGACGCGCTCGCCGCCTAAATATGTCATCGTCATAATACTTCCGCCTTCTGTCATAAGCGGCTTTGCATATTTCGCGACAACAGTGAGTGAATACGCGCTAATATTATGAGCAAGAAGGAAACCTTCACGGGATGTGTCTACAAAGTCCCCTGCTAAATCTTCCTTATTAGCGAAAGCGATACAGTGGGCCAGACCGTGAATCGTTCCGACTTCTTCTTTAATTTTTGCAAAGCACGTTTCAATGTCTTCATCTACAGTAATGTCGCAAGGAAGAATAAGTGATTCATTTCCTTCAAGCGTTTCCGCCAATTCGCGGACATTTTTCTCGAGGCGTTCACCTGCATATGTAAAAACTAACCGGGCGCCGGCTGCATGCAGTGAGCGGGCAATTCCCCAAGCAATACTTCTTTTATTGGCAACTCCCATGACAACAAAGGTTTTTCCTGTTAAAGAAAATGTCATTTCCGTTCCTCCTGTTATTACAAGTTATTAGTACCTAGTAATAATATTAACAGGAAAGCTTCGAATTGAAAAGCACCGTTTGCAAAAAAGCAGCTGAAACATTTGCTTCAGCCGCTTCTTATCATCCTCCGTATTCAAGTTCTAGCTTTAGTTCGTCTACATATTCTTTTGATCCGGTTAAAATAAGCCGGTCTTGCAGGCGAAGTTCTGTATCCCCGTGCGGAACGATCGAATCGTTCCCGCGGAAAATCCGGACGAAAATGACATCGCCGGTAAACGGGAAATTTCTGAGCGTTAGGCCTTCATAGTTGTCATTCAACAATTCCACTTCGTATAGCGATGTTTCTTTATTCGTTAAAATACTAATAATGCTCGGCGATTCAATCAGTGCGCGCAGCAACGCTTTCGCGGACAGGAAGTAAGAGAACGTTTCGATTCCTTTTTCTATCATCTGCTTTTCTACTTCTTCTCTTTCAACGTGGACAATGACACGCTCCACTCCTCTTGCTTTCGCGACCGTCGCCAGTTCCGCATTTTGCTTTTCACTTCCCGTCGCGAATACGAGAATATCGGCTGCGAATACACCGTTTTCCTCCATGACGCTGACAGACAGTTCATCGAGTTCAACGACGTCGAATACCGAGTTGCTCAAGTTGCTTTCATCCGCTTCCGGCTTTTTCCGATAAACGACAGTATCGTATAAAGCGGATTTTAATTCTTTTGAAATCGGCATCGTATATTGATTCGCTCCGACGAAAGCGACTTTAATTTGCTTCTCCTCTTTCATATGAGGCGGAAACAACTTTTTAAAGACGACTGGGGTAATTAAACACGTAATAACAGCCACCAAAATTAACAAACCGCTCATTTGTGCCGTAATGACATCTATCCGTTCCGCGATTTTCGCTGCAGCAATGACGAGTGACAATGTCGATGTCAACAAAAAAGCGGACGCCATCACTGTTTTCATGTCATACCATTTCTTTAAATATAGCATCGGCAGCACTTTGGAAATCAAGAAGGCAATCATTAACAGCGGAATAAGCAGGAGCATTTTTTTGTCGCTTAACAGCGACCATAATTCCAGCTCCACGCCGACCATCACGAAGAAGATCGGGATCAAAAAACCGTAGCCGAACGAATCGAGCTGGCGGACGAGTTCGTGGTTTGGCGCCAGCAGCGAGACGAGCACACCGGCGAGAAAAGCACCGAGAATGTTTTCTGCTCCGACATATTCGGACAAAGCAACGAGCACAATCATTAAAGTAAATACAGCGCGCGTCCCGATTTGTACTGTTCCGGTTGATAAAGCTTCAAAAAGAGGTTTATTTTTAAAGCGTTTGGCAATGAAATAAAGTAATACACCGGCTGCAAACAGCACGAGCAGCAACCACATATTGCCTCCTCCGGCTCCATGGATTGACACGAACACAGCGAGAAGAATCATCGTAACAAGGTCGGCGATGACGGCGACGAGCAAAATAATCTGCCCGATCACTGTTTTCATTAAATGAGCTTCTTTTAACGTCGGCACAACAACGCCAAGCGAGATTGTCGAGATAATCAGCGTCATTAAAAAAGCGTCTTCGATCAAGCCGAGCAAGACGAATAAATAAGATAACCCGAACGACAACACCAAAATGCCGGTAAAAACAATCGTCGCTGCTGCAAATGAATTCGGCTCGGCTTTCCCCGGCAGCATTCTTGGAGCTTCTTTTTTCTTATTGGAAAAAGCGGTAAAATCAATTTCCACTCCGCTTAAAAACATTAAGAAAAGAAAGCCGAGCGTAGACAATGTTTCGAGCCAGACGTCTTGGGCGACAATATCAAAACCGCTTTTCCCGATAATTAAGCCGACAATAATTTCCGCAATGACGACCGGCATAAAGTTCAACTTCAGCCGATGCAGTATAATAGGGGTTAAAAAAGCGGCAACAATAACAATAACTAAGGAAAGTAATGAGGCGTGCTCTTCCATAAAAGAACCTCCTTTTCAGCGAATATTTTATCTTTTCATTGTATAGTAAAAGGAGCAGAATTGGTCTGTCGCTGCAGCCTGTTATTTTTTAAACATTGACATTATTGACTAAAGGAGTGCTTTACACGTGAAAATTGATATTATTGGAGACATCCACGGCTGCTTCCAAGAATTTGAACAATTGACAAAAAAACTTGGTTATTCGTGGGAAAGCGGACTCCCCGTTCACCCGCAAGACCGCTTGCTCGGCTTTGTCGGCGATTTAACCGACCGCGGCCCGGCGTCCGTCCTTGTCATGGAAACGGTCCATGATTTATGGGAGCAAAATCTCGCGTATTATGTGCCTGGCAACCATTGCAATAAACTGTACCGGATGCTCCTCGGCAATAAAGTTAATATCAACAACGGGCTGGACACAACCGTCGCTGAGCTTAATGAACTGAACAACCGCGACTATAAGCGAGTGAAAAAAAAGTTCATGACGTTGTATGAACAATCGCCGCTTTATCACATCCTCGATGACGGACGCTTAATCATCGCTCATGCCGGCATCCGAGAATGTGACATCGGCAAATACAACTCCAAAGTAAAAACATTTGTCTTGTACGGCGACATTACTGGCGAAACGCATCCCGACGGCTTTCCTGTCCGGCGCGACTGGGCGAAAACGTACTACGGGAAGCCATGGATTATTTACGGCCACACACCGACGAAAGAAGTCCGGATCATCAACCACTCTGCCAACATTGATACCGGTGCCGTTTTTGGTGGAGCCTTAACGGCTTTTCGCTACCCTGAAAAAGAAACAGTCTCTGTCCCTTCGTCCATGCCATTCACCCCGGAAAAATTCCGCCGCATCGAGTAAGAAAAGCGGAAGGCGCCCGCCTATCAAGGAGCGCAGAATAAATTCGCCACATCCTATGACAACGTCCGCATGACCCGCTTCCTGCGGGCCTCAAGCACAAGACGATCCGGCTGGAAGGCTGTTCTTTAACCTTCTGGACGGATTGGCTTGTAACCTCGAGCCGATGGCGCCTGGAGCTGGCCACCAAAGCTAAGTATAAAAACTATGCTTTTTTATTCATCAGAGAAAAAACGGCCCGCCAGCGACGAGGCGGACCATAGATAGGCAACTCTGCCGGAAAGCGGGGCAGAGTTGTTTTTAATTTTAGGGCTGCTGTTCACGATTTCCGAGCGTTGTTCATCATTTCCCCGCACTCTCTACCACTTTCTGCATGTCTTCCGGCAGCGGCAGTTGAAAGTGCATGTTTTCTTTTGTGACAGGATGCGAAAAAGACAACTGGCCGCAATGGAGGGCCTGGCGGTTGATTTCCGTCAAGGAACCGCCGTACAAACTGTCACCGAGCAGTGGATGGCCAATATGGGCCATGTGTACACGGATTTGGTGCGTGCGGCCGGTTTGCAATTGAAGCGCCACACGGGTGAATCGCGAAAATGATTCAATCACATCAAAATATGTGCAGGCGTATTGACCGTCTGCTCTTACTTCGCGTTCAATAATGCTCGTTTCCTTCCGGCCGATCGGTTCTTCAACCCGGCCGGTTTGGGCGGAAAGTACGCCGCCGGCCAGTGCTTCATACGAACGGGATATCAAATGCTTCTTTTGCATGTCTGAACATAAATGGTGAACGTGCCGGTGCTTTGCAATCAGTACGAGCCCAGATGTGTCACGGTCGAGTCTAGTGACAATGTGAATAGTGGCTTCAATTCCCTTTTCCTCGTAGTAACCGAGCAGTCCATTCGCAAGGCTTCCTGACGGGTGTTCCCGGGAAGGAATGGTAGCCATCCCCGCCGGCTTAGCGATAACAAGCAAGTATTTATCTTCAAAGACGATAGAGAGCGGAAAACGCTCCTTCACTATCCCTTCGCCTGGCACTTCCCGGGGGAAAATAACGTCAATGCTGTCTCCCGCTTTTAATTGAAAGCGAACGTTTTCTTCCCGGCCATTAACTGAAATCCGGCCGCCGTTAAACTTAATATGTGTCAGCGCCCGCCGGGAAATTTGCTGTTCGGCCAAAAATTCCCGCAGCCCTTTTCCCTCGTCTTGTCCCGCTGCTGTCCAATTCAATCGAAATCTTTTCATGTTAACTGCTGACGAACGAATCGTGCACTCGTTTCCAGAACGGGAACGGCCGAAAGCGGGCAAAGCGGATTTTCTCGTTCGCTACCCGGTATTGAATCGACTTCACGTCTTTATGAAGCAGCGTCAAATGATCGATCGTCACGAGAAAGTCGAGCCGGTTGACCGGCTTTAGCATACACGTATGATGAGCAGGCAAAATTAAAGGCGAACCGACTGTCCGGAACACCCGGTTATTAATCGAAGCCATTTCTGCCAGCTGCAGTGCACGAATAGATGGGTGCAAAATGGCGCCGCCGAGTGCTTTATTGTAAGCAGTGCTTCCTGACGGGGTGGAAACACACAGGCCGTCGCCGCGGAAGCGTTCAAAATGGTCGCCGCGAATTTCCACGTCCATGACGAGCGTCCCTTCCACACTTTTTACTGTTGATTCGTTTAACGCAAGATATCTCGTTTCCTTGCCGCCGCTTTGATAGCGGATGATGGTTTCGAGAAGCGGGTACTCAATAATCTGGTAAGGAGTGCGTGCAATGGCAATAACGAGCTTTTCAATTTCATCGGGCACCCAGTCAGCATAAAAGCCGAGGTGGCCTGTATGAACACCGACAAACGCCGTTTTATCAAGCCGTGAGCTATAACGGTGAAACGCGTATAAAAGCGTGCCGTCTCCCCCGACTGAAATAACGATATCCGGCTTGTTTTCATCATACGTTAACTTAAAATCAAGCAAGTATGCGCGGATCTTATGCATTAACGCATTGGACTCGGCATCTCCTTTAGACGTTACAGCAAATTTCATATGGAACCACCTTCTCTCTTTATTCTTTCGTTCTGTGGTCGTTCGCCTGTTCTTTTTTCTTCGTAAAGAACGCTTGCGCTTCTTTAATTTCCTCACGGATGAGCGACATTTCTTCATCCAGACGGAAAGCGGCTTCTGCCGCGCGCTGCAGCCTCATTTGAATTTCTTCTGGGAACTGTCCTTCGTATTTGTAGTTTAATGAATGTTCAATCGTTGCCCAAAAGTTCATTGCCAGCGTGCGGATCTGAATTTCAGCGAGTATCTTTTTCTCGCCATTAATCGTTTGCACAGGATATTCAATGACCATATGATACGACCGGTAGCCGCTCGGTTTTTTATGGGAAATGTAATTTTTCTCTTCAATAATTTTAAAATCTTTGCGCATGCGCAGCTTCATGACGACTTTGATAATGTCATCGACAAACTGGCACATCATGCGGACACCAGCAATGTCTTGTATTTCGGTTTCAAGGCGGTCAAACGGAATATTTTTTTCGCTCGCTTTATCAAGAATGCTCGCAACCGGCTTGACTCGGCCTGTGACAAATTCAATCGGTGAATGTTCATCTCCACGCTCAAACTGTGTCCGCATTCCGCGCAGCTTGACTTTCAGCTCATCCACTGCTTGTTTATAAGGTACTAAAAATTCATCCCAATTCGTCATTTCTCTTCCCTCTCAGACTCGGCTGCATTATTGTTGGTGTAAAAAAGTCGTCTCCACTTTTTCCACCATTTCATCTCCGTAATTGCTGTTCCCTTCAATGTTACTGACTAAATAAAGGAGTTCTTCTTTCCAGCCATCAAGTTCGAGGATCACATCTTCACCTGCTGCAAAAAGACGAGCTTCTTCTTTCAATGCTTTTTGAAGAGCTCCCCATGCAGTTTCATGTATGTATAAATAAATAAATTCATCGTTTTCTTCAGCTAAGTATACAAAAGCTGCTGCATCGGAATCTACAATCATCTGTCCCGCTGCTCGAATGCCTGTCATCTTTACAGGCGGTTCTGCATGCAGTTCCAACCCACTTCCACTCCACGTTGCTTTTGTAAAATGAATTGTTTTTCTCATTCTCTTTTTCCCCTTTCCATGCCTGCTGTGCTAAAATCATTTTTGGAGCGAAAGCCCCTAGCTAGCCGCGATAAGCATAAGACGAATAGCGTGGAGGCAGTTCCTTTGCTGCCACGGCTATTTAACTTATAACCCCAAGCGCCTATCCAACGCGCTAACGTTAAAAACCCATTTCATATTTTAACACATATATACATTTCAAATACAGAGCTATGGATGATCGCAGCGAATTTATAGAAAGAGGGACGAATATGAGCCAGGAATTAGAGATTGAGTTTAAAAACATAGTCAGTGAGGCAGATTTCGACCGACTTGTAAATGCCTTTCACATACAGCCAGAGGATTTTCACGTGCAGCATAATCATTACTTAGACACAGAATCATTTCTGTTAAAAAAAGCAGGCTGTGCGCTGCGTGTCCGGGAGAAGAACGGGACATTTGAATTAACGTTAAAAGAGCCAGCAGTGGACGGGTTGCTTGAAACGAATGAGGTACTTTCCCGTTCGGAAGCAGAGACTCTTTTAGCGGGCGGGCCTTTCCCGGATGGGCCTGTAAAAAAAGCTATTCAATATTTAATAACCGATTTCACTAACTTAAAACATTTCGGTACGTTATCTACGAAAAGAGCGGAAACAGCCTTTGAAGGAGGCCTCCTCGTTTTTGACAACAGCTTCTATTTAAACCGCGAAGACTATGAAATTGAATACGAAGCAGCGGAAAGAAAAAGCGGAGAGAAAATCTTCCATGATTTATTTAAAAGGTATCAAATTCCTGTAAAACAAGCCGATAATAAAGTAAGAAGATTTTACAACGAAAAATTACGCCAGTCAGCTGGTAACAAATAGGGAGCGAACGATGAGCAGCGATTTATTTAAAACAATGTTTGAGACGAATGCCTTGCGAAGCATGTCTATGTATCCCGGTACAGCCCCTTCTGCTGCACCAGCCCCGAGCCAAGTGTTTGGGGCTGTACTACAGCAGGCTTTAATGCAAGGGCTGGAACTTGCCGGCGGAGGGTCTCTTGAAGGTTCTTTATTAGATTCTGATACGGCTGCTTTCACTTCTTCGGCATTGCCGATTGCTGCTCTTCCGACGAAACCAGGAGCAGATGTTCTCAAACCGGTAAGTACAACAACAAAAACAGATTTTGATGACATTATTACAAGAGCAGCTGAAAAATATAACATACCAAAGAAATTAATCCAGGCAGTCATCCGCCAAGAATCAAACTTTAACCCGGACGCGAAAAGCTACGTTGGCGCAGCCGGCCTGATGCAGCTAATGCCGGCCACCGCACGCGGGCTTGGCGTTCATAATTCATTTGATCCTGAACAAAATGTATTCGGCGGCACGAAATATCTTCGCCAAATGCTGGATCAATTTGACGGCAACATTAAACTCGCGCTCGCTGCTTACAATGCAGGTCCGGGCAACGTAAAAAAATACGGCGGCATTCCCCCATTTAAAGAAACTCAAAATTATGTACGTAAAATTAGTGCTAACTATTACGCCTGATGCTTATATTTAAGGGGCTGTCTTAAAAGTCTGTTACTCAATGACTTTTAAGACAGCCCCTTCTCTTTCCCCTGATAAATTTCTCATTATAATTCAGAACAGCCACCTGTAAAAAATAGGCATAAGCACTTTGTTTGTGTTATAACAGCCCCCTTGATAAAATGAATTTACAACTACAAGGTAAAAAGGAGTTATTGGTATGGGCGAAAAATCAATAGCACCATTTGACTATATCGGCGAAGAAAAGCTTTCAAAACTTGTTGATGTGTTCTATTCAAAAGTTGGTCAACATCCTGACTTATTTCCAATTTTCCCTGATGACTTGACGGAAACGGCCCGCAAGCAAAAACAATTTTTAACTCAATATTTAGGCGGTCCTTCTTTATACACTGATGAACATGGCCACCCGATGCTTCGGGCGCGCCATTTGCCTTTTCCGGTAACCCCGAAACGCGCTGCTGCCTGGCTGCACTGTATGAGTGAAGCGATGGATGAAATTGAATTGCATGGCGACATACGTGACTTTTTATATCATCGGCTTGAGTTAACGGCCAATCACATGGTCAATCAGCCGGAAGAACCAGGTGAAGACTATTGAAACCATCATTGTTGCTTAACCGGATGTGTTCGACTCAGCAGAAACCACTAGAGATTTATATGTTCGTGGATCCTCTTTGTCCGGAATGCTGGGCGCTTGAGCCGTTTATCCGCAAGCTTCACATTGAATACGGCCGCTATTTTCGCTTAAAGCAAGTGCTGACAGGCAGCCTGGCCACATTGAATCTTCAAAAACATAAATGTGAATCCATATCCCAAAAGTGGGATGCATCGGCAGCCCGATCCGGCATGTCATGTGACGGCACTCTCTGGATCGATCAGCCTGTCTCTTCTCCGTTCCTGGCATCGATTGCTATTAAAGCTGCGGAACTGCAAGGCCGCCGGGCCGGAAGCCGTTTTTTACGGAAAGTGCAGGAAGTGCTGTTTATTGGCAAGCAAAACATTTCTGATCTTGCCGTGCTGACAGATTGTGCAAAAGAAGCCGGCCTTGATAAAGTTGAGTTTTTAAATGATATTCATTCTTCCAGCGCGGCAAAAGCCTTTCAATGTGATTTAAAAATTTCGTCGGAAATGGAAGTGGAAGAAGCCCCTACACTTGTTTTCTTTAATGAAAATATTGAAGAAGAAGGCATCAAAATTACCGGCCTCTATTCCTATGATATTTATGTACAGATTTTAGAAGAAATGCTCGAAGAAATTCCGGAGCCGCAATCTCCTCCTTCACTCGAAGACTTTTTGAAGCAATTTCGCTTCACTGCCACGAAAGAGATTAGCGAAGTGTACAATTGGACAGAAAACGAAGTGGAAAGAGAAATGAAAAAACTTCTCCTTCAACGTAAAGTCCGTAAAGTACCAGTAAAGTTTGGCTCTATATGGGAATATATCAATTAAAATAATACGCCGGAATTAGTTCCGGTATTTTTTTATAAGTAAACAGTCTGCTTCCCAGGCTGTTTTTTTATTGTGGAGATCCGCTGCATAACAAATGCGCCATCGCCTTGATCAGCGATTGTGCTTTCCTCAATGTCTAGCTGCAGGTGCTAGAGCTGGATGTAGATCCGCTCCATTAGCAAAGTTATCCACCATGAAATTATTTTATCGTTTCCTAGGCAACAAAAAGAAAAGACCTTGTATCATTACAAGGCCTTTTCTCACGAACAAAGGGGATGGGAGAAATTTTTCACGGTCAAACAAAGGGGTATATGTTTGCGTGTGATCAACTTCACAATTATTATATTATCATGTACGTACAACTAAAAACAAGCTCTTGCACATCTTTTCACACATTTGTCATAACACTGGAATAGTAAGCGTAAACTAACATATAATGGGACGTTTTTTGCAGGAGGGTGACAAATGAAATGGATGGCTTTTTGGCTTTATGCTTCTCTCGTAGCGGCTGCGTTTTTATTTAATTTGCTGGGCTTGCTGAATTTATATCCTTTATATGTAACGGCACCGATTTTGTTTATTGTTTTATTTTTGCCGGTATACTTCATGAACAGACAACGGTTGAAGTAAAAAAGTCTCCGTGATTAGGAGACTTTTTTCATTTTTAAGATAAAAGCTGTTCCATTTCATTCAGCTTTTGCTCAAATACTTTGCATGCTTCTTCAATTGGAGCGGCTGTTGTCATGTCAACACCGGCTTTTTTCAATACTTCAATCGCATAGTCGGAGCTGCCCGCTTTCAAGAATTCGTTAATGTAACGATCTACCGCCGGCTGCCCTTCTTCTAAAATTTGAGCGCTCAATGCAGTCGCCGCACTGAAGCCAGTTGCATACTGGTACACATAGTAGTTGTAATAAAAATGCGGAATACGCGCCCACTCTAGGCCGATTTCTTCATCGATGACCATGCCATCGCCAAAATACTTTTTGTTCAGTTCATAATATTCTTTCGTGAGTGCATCCGCTGTCAGCGCTTCTCCATTTTGAGCTTTCATATGAATAATATGTTCAAATTCAGCAAACATCGTCTGACGGAAAACCGTGCCTCGGAAGCCTTCGAGGTAATGGTTCAAAATGTAAAGACGCTTCTTTTCATCGTCCAAGTTTTTGAGCAGATAGTCATTCAGCAGCGCTTCATTGCACGTAGAAGCCACTTCTGCAACAAAGATGGAATAATTGCCGTACACGTATGGCTGAGCAGCGCGTGTGAAATAGCTGTGCATGCTGTGGCCGAATTCATGGGCAAGAGTAAATAAGTTGTTCACGTTGTCCTGCCAATTCATTAAAATGTACGGATTTGTTCCGTACGCGCCCGAGGAATAAGCCCCGCTGCGTTTGCCTTTATTTTCAACAACATCGACCCAGCGGCTTTCCAGGCCATTTTTCAATGTATTGATGTATTCTTTGCCTAATGGTACTAAACCGTTCACCATATATTCTTTTGCTTCCTCATAAGATACTTTCATTTTTACATCTTTGACGAGTGGTGTGTACAAGTCATACATATGAAGCTCGTCGACGCCGAGCACTTTTTTGCGCAGCTCAATGTAGCGGTGGAGCAAATGCAAGTTTTTATTTACTGTATTAACGAGGTTGTCATATACCGCTTCCGGAATGTTGTTGCCGGCCAGCGCACTTTCTCTCGCATTATTATAATTTCTTACGCGCGCATAAAAATTGTCTTTCTTAATCTGGCTGCTAAGCGTGCTCGCAAACGTATTTTTAAATTGTCCATACGTTTTATAAACAGCTTTAAACGCTTCTTCCCGTACACGGCGGTCATCTGACTCTAAAAACTGAATGTAGCGGCCGTGCGTAATTTGTACATCTTCGCCATTTTCATCTTTGATTATCGGGAACTCAAGATCAGCATTATTCAGCATGCCAAATGTGTTACTGGACGCAGAAGTCACTTCGGAAGCTTGCGCCAGCAAGTTCTCTTCTGCTGCGGATAAGACGTGTGAGCGCTGCAAATTGATTTCGTCAATCGCCTGCTCGTATACTTTCAACCCGTCATGATCTGCCACGAATTGCTGCAGCTTTGCTTCGTCAATCGCCAAAATTTCCGGCACGGCATAAGAAAGTGCACTCGCTATTTGTGTATATAAATTTTTGGCGCGGTCGTCCAATCCCTGGTAGTGGGAATTTGTTGTGTCTTGGTCGTAGCGCATATGGGAATATGTATACAGTTTGCCCATGCGCTCAAGCAGTTCATCTTGGTAAGTGAAAAAACGGTGGAGGCTTTCGGCACTTTCCCCAAGAGTTCCTTGATACGTTTGCGCTTGTTCAGACAATTGTTTTACTTGCTTGAACTCTTCTTCCCATACAGCATCGCTTTGAAAAATATCTTCAAGCCGCCACGTAAGCTCCGCCGGTACTTGTTCTCTTGCTGGCAGCTGCTTTACTGCTTGTTCGTTCGTCATCTCTAACCCCTCCAGTTTCCATAATTTCTCTTCCTCTTTATCATATTATTGTACGCAGAAAAACTCAAAAAATAAGCCGGTTCATAATTAATTCTTCATAGTCTGCTGCAAACCTTTTTTCTTTCGCCATCTGTTCAAAAGTTGTCTTGCTTGCTTGTAAACTTTTTACATCAGCGGACTGTAAAAGAAACAAGTATTCTTTTGTGAGATCCGTTACAGTTAGCGACGACACAAGCGGAAATATATTCATCTGCAAGTTTCCTTTTGCCACATATTCTTCAATGACATTTACTGCTTCTTGCACTCCTGCCTCTTTCTTACGCGACAGTAAATCCTTCCATAAATAAAACTGCCATTCGATGGGATGATTTTTTATGAGCGCCATATAGCGCACTGGCACTCCGATCCATTCTGGCAGTAAAAATGGATTGTGGCCTGTTTTATATACTAGGCTTAAAAAAGGATGGTATACCCCTTGTTTGAAATATAACTGCTTTTGAATCCATTGATTTTTTTGCTTGAACCATTGGGAAAGTGAAAACAATGTGGGAGGCTGCTTCTTTGCAAACGAAGGCGGATAAGGCAAATAAGTGAGCGGGATGATTTGCACAGATGCGGAATAAAGCGAGGCACTGATGGGGGTGAGCTGGGAATAAAGAAGAAATGCTTCACGTTCAGGACAGTACATTAAAAACCAGAAACCAAACAGCGGAGAGTATTGAAAAAAGAGGCGGTGAAACGCGGAAAAACGATAGAGATGAGCCTGCTTTTTAATCGGTGGACCACCGTAAATCCAAAGTGGAAAAACACCGTTTGCTTTGTAGCCGGCTGTTCTTTTTACAAATAAATTTGCCGATATATGGGAGCATTGATACTCAACCGCCACCTTCCCTTCAGCAAGCAGATCCGGCCGCTGGGAAATATCTGGCAAAAAGGCTTCCAGCTTCACTTTCTCATAACGGCTGATCCAGCTATATAAATCCACTTTCCCTTTTAAATGACGATCAGACTCCCTTTCAGTAAATGAGTCACACGAATGAGCTTGCATGTGGGCAAAATGAGGAACTTTCACAGCGCCTGCTTTTAATATTACAGGCTGGCGGCAGACGGGGCAAAAGTGGCGGGAAGACCTCAGCTCGCTAATCAAGGCTTCAGGCGGCCGCTTTACCAGACTGATCGCCTTCCCATGTTGATCAACAGCAACGAGCATAATAACACTCCTTTCACTCTTCACTTATTCGCTTCTTTTCTGCAATGTCCTGCCGGGAAATGATAGGAAACTAAAAGAACAGGACGTTGTTCACCTTTTTGGCCAGGTTATTCACGACTTCGAGACGTTGTTCATTTTTTCAGCCATGTTGTCCACGACTTTGACCTACGGCCGCCGCTTTTGGCTCCCTGTATGCATAAAAAAAGCAAAACCACATCGGGTTTTGCTTTTTTACAATAATGGCGACAGGAGCCTTGATGTTGATTCGATGAAGCGGTAGCCTAAGTGGCGGCCGTTGAAATCGTCGAGATCAATTTCATCGGAGGCGTTCATGTCGTTAATGTATTCTTTTACAAGCGATTCGATGCTGTGTGTGTGGTACAAAAAGGCATTCACTTCAAAATTTAAGTGGAAGCTTCTCATGTCCATGTTGGATGTGCCGATAGATGCTATTTCGCCGTCGACGATGATGAACTTGCTGTGCATAAAGCCTTCTTTGTATTCAAATATGCGCGCACCTGCTTCAAGAAGACCTGGAAAATAAGAACGAGAAGCATGAAAAACGATACGCTTATCCGGGCGTTGCGGCATTAACAGCCGGACGTCCACGCCGCTGAGAGCAGCAATTTTCAGCGCGGAAAAAATATCTTCATCCGGAATGAAGTAAGGCGTGGCGATCCAGACAAATTCCTGTGCGGATGTGATCATCGAAAAGAAAATATTTTTAATGACGCTCCACTCATTGTCCGGACCGCCGGCGATCATTTGGACGCCGCCGGTTCTTCTCACTTTTTTCTCCGGTTCAGGCGTTAAGTAGCCTGGTGTAATAAAGCTGTCATTCGTCATGTAATACCAGTCCTGTAGGAAAATTAACTGCAGCGAACGCACTGCTTCTCCGCGGACGTAAAGATGGGTGTCACGCCAAGCCCCAAACTGAGGCACTTTCCCTAAATATTCGTCGCCGATATTTAAGCCGCCGACAAAGCCAATATTTCCATCAATGACGATGATTTTCCGGTGGTTGCGAAAATTGAATTTACTATTAAAAAACGGAAGCTTTACCGGACCGAATGGCATTATTTCCACTCCTGCTTCCCGCAGCTCTTGAATATAAGCTTTAGAAAGGTTCCACGAACCGACTGAGTCGTATAAAAAACGGACATTCACGCCGTCTCTTGCTTTTTCGATCAGCACGTCTTTAATTTCATTGCCGATGCCATCTGCACGGACAATATAATACTCCAAATGAATATGGTGCCTCGCTTTTTTCAACTCTTCTAAAATCGAGGCGTATGTCTCTTTTCCGTTTGTCAGCAATTCCGTTTCGGTATGAAAAGAAATGCCGCTGCTTCCAAGTCGTTCTGCAAGCGTATAAATCGTGTGCTCTCCGTATTTTTGAAAGTGCTTCTTCAAGTCTTCTTTTGAATGGGTGAACTTGTACTGATTGTATGTTTCTTTATCAAGTATGTATTTTTTCTTAAACATGCGTTCTTTCCGATAGCTTCTGCCAAACAGCAAATAAAAAATAAACCCGAACAGCGGAAAGGCGCCTAATACGATGAGCCATGTAATGGTTTGAGTAGGATGCCTGTTTTCAAAGAAAATTAAAAAGCTGATGACAATCACCGTCAGCGTTAACGCCATACTCATATATTTTAACAGCCCGCTCATATAATGATCGGCCCATAAAACATAAATTACTAAAACAGCCAAAATAAAGCTAGCTACTTTTACTGTGTTATTCATACCCCATTTTCAGCCCTCTCTGCTTCTGCTGCTGTTTTTTCTGCTATTATACCCTCTTTAGCATAAAGAGAAGCCTTTCCGCCAAATTTGCGGCCAATAAAAAAAGCGCTGATTTCAAGTGAAATCGGCGCGGGCTTCATTAGTTGAAATATTTGCGAACCGTTTGAAATACGTCGCTTTCCATGACACATTTTCCATATTCTTGGATCCGGTGAATCGTCATGCCTGACTCGTCTGTATATTCCAGTAAAATGCTTAATGTGTTTTCCACTGCCTCTTCATCAAATGCCTCTTCCGAAAACTCCACGAACAAGTAATATTTATTGTTATAGGAGTATAACTGTGTAGACAATTCATCAAGATCGGTGCGTTTGCTTAATTGTATTAAATCCTCGAAGTTGTTAAATGAAAGCAGGAATTCCAATATCGGTTCTTTCGCTTCATCATCTTCTTCGTTTGCATGAAAGTGTTCATCAAGCAATTCTTCCAAACGGTCATCCACTGGGAAATCCCGGTACTTGTCTCCGGGCAGCGGCAGTTCGATTCGTTGTCCGTCTTTTGTTAAATTTGCCTGCGTCACTAAAATTTCAAGACCTTTATCTAAAGCCTGAACTTGTATCCAGAGCGGTCCATCGACAGTAAAATCTTCTTCATCGTGTATTTCTTCCATCATATCCCAAAAGAGCTCTTCACTGCGCTCGCGATTATACCAAATTTCTTCGCGGTCAAAGCCTCTTTCCTCTATATCTAAGTACGAAATATAAAACTTAACTGTGTTGTCATTAATGCGTTCGATTTCCATAACTACCTCTCCCTTCCGTCTAAGGGTACCTGAGGGCTGACTCCCTTATTATTAGGCATTTCCCTGAATGGCTTGACGATATACATGTACCTAACTCTATTGTATGCTAAACATACAGCAAATGAAAATATAACGATTCGAAAATGAAAAGGGTGTCTCGCCATTTTATCTGAATTTTATGAAAAACTCAAGACAAGAAATAAGAAAAGCACAAGCGCCTTGATCAGCCCCGACAAGCATAAAACAAACTGGTGGAATGGCGCTTTTCAGCCATGCCGCTAGAATAACCAGACCTTAGAGAGGCTAGGCGGCTTAAGCCCGACATCTAAACTAAGTACAAAAAACTTGTGTTTTCTTATTCAAAAATAAAAAACCCCCATACTGCTGTATGAAGGTCCTTCTTCTTTAGTTGACGAGCCGTTGCGCTTCCATAAGTTGGAACGTGCGCACTTTTCTAGGAAGGAAGCGGCGAATTTCATCCTCGTTATAGCCTACCTGCAAACGTTTTTCGTCCAGGATAATCGGACGACGAAGCAGTCCGGGATTTGATTGGATCAATTCAAACAAATTTTGCAGCGGCAACGTTTCAAGATCTACGTTTAGCTTTTGGAAGATCTTTGAGCGCGTGGAAATAATTTCGTCCGTGCCATCTTCTGTCATTCTCAATATTTCTTTAATTTCTTCGATGCTCAAAGGCTCGGAAAAAATATTTCTTTCAACGTATGGGATTTCGTGTTCTTCTAACCACGCTTTCGCTTTACGGCAGGAAGTACAACTAGGTGAAGTATATAAAGTAACCATTCCTCAATCACACTCCTTAAAGAATAAAATATAATACCTGTTATTTCATGAGGAATTCCATTCGCGAAGCAATCCATTTGAACTTCTTCAAATATCCGGCTACAATATGTATTATACATGATTGAATGGTTCATGAATACAGTTTTCATTACATTGTAATAATAATTATAAAAATTTTACACAGCTCAGACATTTTTTTAATATAAGCATTCTTTTTATTTTTACCCGTTGCCTGCCTAGTTTAAACTAAAAACAAATAATTTATTACACGAAAAAGCCCCGGGCGTCATATGACACCCGGCGCCTTTTTCACGTTAATTCTTTCAATATATCTTCTCTCGTTTCCTCTCTGGATAACACATTGTGGACAGGATCGAACGGTTCTCCGTACAGTTCTTCATCTTTATATTTGTGAATGAGCCGGTACGTTTTCTTCATGCTTTCGTAAATTTTCTCTTCTGTTTCATCGTTTGGCGCCCAATAAAGGATCTCCATGTCATTCACTTCATTCGTGGCGAGCGAACGACGGGAATAGCCGATCGTTGAGGCGTGATTAAACCCTTCCCTTGCGTAAAAGCGCAGCCTTTTTTCGGTATCTGTATCTTCATAATTGACCGGTTCGACTTCAAGGAGAATCGCTTTTCCTTTTTCCTTCAGCTTGTTGATCAGTTTACGGCCGAGTCCCTGGCCGCGGGCATCTTTAGATACGAATAAATAGTCGACAAATACAAAGTCATCGAATTCTACGTAAATGAGCACGTGATGCGGCCCTTCATCTTTATAGTAAACATCGCCTCGTTCTTCCAGAAGCAATTCAATATGCTCTTTTGACTTCATTTCTTCGATTGGAAAATACTGATTTAACTTTTCATACCAATGCATTCAATCTCCCTTTCCTTATTAAGGTGTGTAGTCCACATTCGGCGTATACTTATTGCTAGCATTCCACAAGAGGAATTCTTCTATTCCATTTTCATTTAACGCGCGGATTTGCGCTTCTATCTCCGCTTTGCCGTAAGGGCGGTAATTGCCTGCCCCGAGCCAGGAAGCAGTGAAATCTTGGAGCCATGGCCTGGAAAGCGGCGGTGTTTTTAACGACTTCAGTTTTTCGTTTTCTACTTTGGCATACGCTGCGATCAATTTATAAGGCTCGGTATCGGGCTTTTCAATACCGAAGTAAGACGTCCAGTGGCTCGGATAAACCATGGAAGAGATAACATCGACGTTCTCCGAAATTTTTGAGAAATTCTGTCCGATGCCGGGCGCTTCCGGCAATGTAGCAGAATAACCGAAAATATCAACAGACACTTTGACGCCATACGGCTTTAACTTCTCGCGAGCATAAGCGACAAAATCAGTCACTGCCTGCACACGGCGTTGAACAGGATCTTCTTTTGAGCGCTCGTAATCACCGAGACTGTAAGTCAGCTGCTGATCTCGTGTTTCAAATCCTTCTGGAAAACGTACGTAGTCAAATTGCACTTCCTGAAAGCCCATTTTAGCTGCTTCAATCGCAATGTCGACGTTATAATCCCATACTTCTTTCATAAACGGGTTAACGAAAGATTCACCGCCGCCGTTTTCCCATACTTGGCCATTTTTAGTAAAAGACCATTCCGGCTTCGCTTTCGCCAAGGTCGTATCTTTAAAAACAACAACCCGGGCGATCGGATACACCTGCTTTTTCTCCATTTCTTTCAGCATTGCCTGTGGGTCTTTAATGAATTGTTGGCTGATGCCTGTATATGGAGAGCCAGGCTCCGGCTTATATGTAAGTTTGCCCCCATCATCCTTTATATCAATGACCATTGCGTTTAACTCTGTGTCAGCCATCAACTTCATTAGCTTTTCAAAGCGGGCTCCACCTGCTGAATGCCCTGTCACATAAATTCCCCGGACCGCATCAGGATATTTGAATTTAAGCCCATTATCATATTGAAAGCGCGCCATTTTTTCTGTTATTTCCTTCTTCAACAAGGGAACGGGGCGCTCTTTGAACATCGTTTCTTCCGCTGCCATACCGTTAATAACATTTGAAAACAGCAAAGCGCCGGTGATAACCATGAAAGATCCCCACTTTTTCCATTTTATCATACATATCTCTCCTCTCCATCCGTTTTTACCCATTTTGGATATCTTTTATTCTAGCAATCTTGCTTAAAAATAAAAAGAACCACCGCCGTGTCAATGAACACACAGCGGAAGTTCTCTTTTAATAATTCGCTTTATATTGCTTATATTCTTTTTCAGAGCAGTAGACAAAATGGCCCGGTGCTACTTCTCTCATTTCTACTTGCTCGCCGTCCGCATAGTTGTGGACAGCCGGGTCATATGCTTTTCTTGTACGGCTTCTTTCATAGTCTGGATCAGGAAGCGGAATAGCGGAAAGCAGTGATTGCGTATAAGGGTGAAGCGGCTTTTTATACAGCACGTCACTTGGCGCGAGCTCCACAAGCTTGCCGAAATACATGACCCCAATGCGGTCGCTGATGTATTTCACCATCGACAAGTCATGAGCGATGAATAAATACGTCAGCCCTTTTTCTTTTTGCAGCTTTTGCATTAAGTTGACGACTTGTGCCTGAATCGATACGTCGAGAGCAGAAATTGGCTCATCGGCGATAATAAAGTCCGGTTCCACAGCAAGAGCGCGGGCGATGCCGAGACGTTGGCGTTGTCCACCGGAAAACTCATGAGGATAACGGTTGGCGTGCTCCCGGTTCAGCCCGACTGTTTCGAGCAGGCTGTATACTTTATCCATCCGTTCTTTTTTCGTTTTAGCAAGTCCGTGAATATCAATTCCTTCCGCAATGATGTCAGCCACTTTCAAACGCGGGTTCAGCGATGCGTATGGATCTTGAAAAATCATTTGCATTTTCCGGTTGAATTGCTTCATGTCCGCTTTCGATTTTTTCCCATGAACATCTTTGCCATCGAACAGCACCTGACCATCCGTTGCATCGTACAAGCGGATAATGGTCCGGCCGGTTGTTGATTTGCCACAGCCCGATTCGCCGACAAGACCAAGTGTTTCTCCGCGAAAAATGTCAAAGGAGATACCATCGACCGCTTTCACCATATTTGGTTTGCCTTCATTAAAGTATTGTTTTAAATTTTTTATTTCCAGTAATTTTTCAGCCATGTCAGCGAACCTCCTCGAACAATGCAGGCTTGTCAAAGTTATTTGGCATCGGCCGCAAGTTTTGCTGCACATTCACCGGCGGCTCAAACGCCGGCGCATCTGGATGAAGCAGCCACGATTTAACGAAATGAGTAGGTGACACTTGATAAACCGGCGGTTCTTGTTCGAGATCGATTTTCAGCGCATAATTGCTTCGCAAAGCAAAGGCATCACCTTTTGGCGGGTTCAGCAGATCCGGAGGCGTTCCCGGAATCGCTTGTAATTCCGTTTCTTCATCTGTATCTAAGCTCGGCATCGAAGACAGCAGCCCCCACGTATATGGGTGGCGTGGATCGTAAAAGATTTCATCGACTGTACCTGTTTCCACGATTTGGCCGCCATACATGACTGCTACTCTGTCAGCTACGTTAGCTACGACGCCGAGGTCATGTGTAATAAAAATAATCGACGTTTCAATTTTTTTCTGTAATTCTTTCATGAGTTCTAAAATTTGCGCTTGAATCGTTACGTCCAGTGCCGTTGTTGGTTCATCCGCAATTAAGATTTTCGGGTTACAGGCAAGCGCAATCGCAATAACGACACGCTGGCGCTGTCCACCCGAAAATTGATGAGGATATTGTTTAATCCGTGCTTCCGGATTAGGCAGGCCTACAAGTGCCAGCAATTCTACTGCACGTTTTCTTGCTGCCTCTTTATTCATTTTTTGATGCTTAATAAGCGGCTCCATCACTTGCTTCCCCACCGTCATCGTTGGATTAAGAGAAGTCATTGGGTCTTGGAAAATCATCGAAATGTCTTTTCCGCGCAGTTTTTCCATTTCTTTTTCCGAAATCTTCACTAAGTCTCTTCCTTCAAAAAGCATTTTCCCTTCTTTAATTCGGCCGGGCGGGTTCGGAATGAGGCGCATTAACGCTTTTGTTGTAACTGATTTCCCTGAACCAGATTCCCCTACAATCGCCAATGTTTCTCCTTTATCCAAGTGGAAATTCACTCCGCGGACTGCTTTCACTTCTCCTGCATGCGTATCGAAGGAGACGTGCAAATTTTGAACATCCAATAATTTTTTCATCAAGGTACTCTCCTTCCAGTCATTATTTCCGCATTTTCGGATCAAGTGCATCACGCAAGCCATCCGCTAGTAAATTAAAGCTTAAAATAAGCAAGCTGATGATAACGGATGGAATAATCAACATATGAGGATACATTTGCAACGATTTAAATCCATCATTAACTAAAGAACCGAGCGAAGCTTCCGGCGGTCGGATGCCGAGACCGATAAAGCTTAAAAATGCCTCCGTGAAGATCGCACTTGGAATCGTAAACATCGTCGTTACGATAATTGGCCCCATCACGTTCGGCATTAAGTGCTTCCAGATTAAGCGGCTTCCAGATGCGCCAAGGGTCCGTGAAGCAAGCACAAACTCTTGGGTCTTTAATTTTAAAAACTGACCGCGGACAATTCTCGCCATGTTCACCCAACCGGTAATAACCATCGCCATCGTAATCGAAAAAATACCAGGTTCAAAAACGAGGATAAATAGGATAACGACGATTAAGTGTGGGATCCCCATTAAAATTTCGATAATCCTTTGCATAACGTTGTCCACACGGCCTCCGTAAAACCCTGAAACGCCTCCGTAAGCAATACCAATCAAGAAATCAATAACCGCGGCCAGTACACCAATATAAATAGAAATGCGTGTACCGTACCACGTTCTTGTCCATAAATCACGGCCAAGATCATCTGTTCCAAACCAGTAATACTCTTTCACATTTTTCGCTTCATACATGTCGAACCCATCTTTGTCTTTCCCATCAAATGGCAGCCAGTCAACATTTTCTAATGCAGCTATTTTTGGCGGCAATTTAGCATGAGAGATATTCTGCTGTTTGTATGTGTATTTATTCATTGATGGGCCAAATATAGCCATAAAGGTAATAATCGTAATTAAGATTAATCCGACAATGGCTCCTTTATTCCCTTTTAATCTCAGCCATGCATCCTGCCAAAAATTCAAGCTTGGCCGGCTGATCTTTTCCGATTGTGAGGCCCGTTTGTCCACCGGCTGAAAGAGGTCTTTTTGCAATTGAATCTTTTTGTCTGGATTTTCTACATTCATTATTTCTTCCCTCCACTTAACCGGATACGTGGATCAATCACACCGTAAAGAATATCAACAATAAAGACGATGAAAATAAATAACACGCTATAAAAAAGAGTGATCCCCATAATGACGGTAAAATCATTTGTCATGATAGAGCGGACAAACTGCTCGCCAATTCCTGGGATACCGAAGATTCGTTCAATAACAAGTGAGCCAGTCATAATATTTACAGCTAAAGGACCCAATAATGTAATGATCGGAATGAGTGCATTGCGTAAGGCGTGCTTGACCATAATCGCAGCAGAGCTTACTCCCTTTGCACGGGCAAGCATAATATAGTCCGAGCTTAACACTTCTAAAAGTTCAGATCTCATATATCTCGCTACCGTAGCAATAACGAATACCGATAAAGCGATCGTTGGCAGTACCGTATACTCAAACCCTTCCCAGGCAGCCACCGGAAAGATGGGGTACTTAACCGCCAAATAATACTGCAGCAGGCCTGCAAATACGAAAGAAGGAATGGATATTCCTAAAACAGCGATCGTCGTTGCTGCATAATCCATAACACTGTTTTGTTTTAATGCTGCAAGTATACCTAAAACAATACCAACAATCGTTCCAAATAAAACGGCTTGGAAACCTAAGTATGCGGAAGGGCCAATACGTTCACCAATCATTTTCGTTACCGGCCGGTTATCATATTGAAATGATAACCCTAAGTCTCCTTTAAACAAGTTGGTCATATAGTTCACGTATTGAACTGGAAGAGGATCATTTAACCCGTACTTATCAAGAATTAATTGTTGTTGTGCCGGGCTTAATTTTTCCTGGTTTGTAAGTGGCGATCCTGGCAGGAGCTTCATTAAGAAGAAGGTGATCGTTGCAATAATCAGCAAAGTTATAAACATATAGACTAATCGTTTCAAAATAAAATTTGCCATTGAAAGCCCTCCTTTACTAATTTAATTCCACAAAAAAACGAATATTACTCGATATATTCAGTCAATTCAGATTTTTATCCCCTAAGCAGGGAAAAAGGAGAGTATATGCTGCATCGCATACACCCTCCTCATCATATAGGTTATATAACCTGCCTACTTAAATTCAGCCCATTTATAAGACTGGTCTGCACCTACTTTGTGGAACAATACACCTTCTAAGCGTGGGTTTTTCAAGTAAGCACGAGATCTTTGATAAATTGGAGCAATAGCTGCCTCATCTTCTAATAAGATCTTTTCCGCTTTTACTAAAGCTTCCCAACGTTTTTCTGGCTCGAGAAGCAAAGTAGTTTTTGCATCTTGGATCAATTTGTCATACTCAGCATTAGAGAAACCTTGCTGATTATGAGCACCACCTGTTACGTACATATCCAAATATGTCATTGGATCTAAGTAGTCAGCTCCCCAACCGGCAAGAGACATTTCATAATTCATTTTAGTCTCAAGATCAAGCTTTTGCTTAAATGGCTGCTGCTTAATATTTACCGTTAAGCCGTCAAGGTTCGTTTCGAGCTGTTCTTTAATAAATTCGCCAGTTTTTCTAGCTAAGTCATCGTCGTAGTTCAATAATTCTAACGTAATCTTATCTTGTCCAAGCCCTTTTTTCGCTGCTTTCCAATGTTTTTGCGCTTCTTTAATGTCTGTTTTTAAGTATTCTCCGCTGGCTTCACGAAAATCTTTGCCGTCCGGACCTTTTGCAAACTCTTCAGGAACGAAGAAATTCGCTTCAACTGAACCGTTGTTTAAAAGCACATCAGTGATGCCTTTTTTATCAAATCCTTTAGCGATTGCTTTACGGGCGTCTACATTTTTTAATATTTCATTTGATTCTTGATTTAAACGCAAGAAGAAAACGGAAGATTCTTTAACAGTGAAGAAGCCTTCATTTTCTTTATACTTGTCTACAAATTCAGATGAAAGCTTGATTTGATCGACATCGCCGCTTTCAAAAAGGTTCACATCTGTTTGCGTATCTTTTACGATTTTCGTATCGATTTGCTCAAGCTTTACCGCTTCAGCATCCCAATATTCAGGGTTTTTCTTCATTACAAATTTGTCTTCATGTTTCCATTCAGCCAATGTAAATGGACCGTTGTATAAAGTTGTATCCGCTTCCAAACCGAATTTTTTGCCTTGTTCCGTTACAAACTTTTCATTTTGTGGTAAGAACGTTCCGAAAGTAACCAGCTCTTTAAAATATGGCACTGCATTTTCCAATTGTACTTCTAAAGTTTTATCATCAATTGCTTTCACGCCAAGTTCTTCTGGCTTCATTTTGCCCTCGTTGACTGCTTTTGCATTTTTAAGATCGTACATGATATAGGCATACTCAGCAGCTGTATCCGGGGTTAATGCTTTTCTCCAAGCAAATACGAAATCGTTAGCAGTCACAGGATCGCCATTAGACCATTTTGCATCACGGAGCTTAAATGTCCACGTTTTACCGTCTCCACTTACTTCTGGCTCGCCTTCTGCTATTCCATCTACCGCTTCGTCATTTTCACCCATGCGGTACAAACCTTCCATCGTGCTGTTTAACGTATTGAAAGAAACAGCATCTGTAGCTAAAACTGAATCCATAGAAGGTATATCCTGCGTTTCTGTTAAATTTAAAATATTGTCGCTTTTTCCAGAACCATTTTCTCCATCTCCATTTTCTTTGCCGCCACCGCCGCAGGCTGCCAAGAACGTACTCATCGCAAGCAAAAGAACGAGAAAGAGAGCATAACTTCTCTTTTTCATCTAAATCCCCCTCACTTTATTCATTTCTTCCTGATTATTCAGAAGATTTCTTTATTAATTATAAACAATCTTAATTTTTTTGCAATAATTATCTTGGAGATTTGTTACATTTCAGACACATTTTCGTAATTTCAGCAAAATGTTATATGCGTTGTTGTTAAAAGTGGATTTTGATTTTAATTGAATAACGCTTCACCAAAGTGAAGCGCTTACATATTCCTACTCTTCCGAATATTTATTCTATTATCATTTTTCACATATAATGTTTATTGGCTAAATATTATATTTACTAAGTTTGAATTCTGTAGAAAGTGGAGTATATTCTACCTTTTTGCTATACTCATATTATTTGTAATTATTACAACTGGAGAAAAGTATATGAAACTTATTCAAAAATCTTTTATGATCAGCGGGATTATTATTATTTCTTCTGCTGTATTTTCCTTATTTTCTTCCATATTTTTTAAGAACTTTTTGGATTATGCTTTTTTATTTTCCCTCTTATGTGTAACCGCCGGTGCTTGCCTGTTCGTCATAGAAGGCGGTTTTTTTAGCGGGATTAGCTATAGTTTTAAAAACTTTCGTAAATCCACAAAAGAAGGAAGGTATATTGCTGAATTCGATCACCTGGATAAGACGGGCAACATTCATGAAGAGCATGCGAAAAAGAAAAGATTTAAGTGGACGTACCCGCTTTTAGCCGGTGGAGGATTGATTCTTATCGCCACTTTTGTGATTGCGCTTACTTCCTCATCTTGAAAGTTGAAGAGGATTTGTTTATAATTTTGTCAACTAAGAAGTGAGGGATTATTTATGAAAACGATATTTTCTGGCATCCAGCCGAGCGGTACGATCACTCTCGGCAATTATATTGGTGCGCTCAAACAATTTACCGAGCTGCAGGACGATTACAACTGCTATTTCTGCATTGTCGACCAGCATGCCATTACAGTACCGCAAGACCGGCTGCAGCTGCGTCAAAATATTCGCAGCCTTGCCGCTTTGTACATAGCTGTCGGGATTGACCCTGAAAAAGCAACTTTATTTATCCAATCAGAAGTACCGGCACACGCTCAAGCGGGCTGGATGCTTCAATGCGTCGCCTACATCGGTGAGTTGGAAAGAATGACGCAGTTTAAAGACAAATCTGCCGGAAAAGAAGCAGTATCCGCCGGCCTTCTGACTTACCCGCCGCTGATGGCTGCTGACATTCTGCTTTACGGTGCAGATCTAGTGCCTGTGGGCGAAGATCAAAAACAACATTTGGAGCTGACGCGTGACCTTGCTGAAAGATTTAACCGCAAATACAATGACATCTTCACTATCCCTGAAGTCCGGATTCCTAAAGCCGGAGCGCGTGTGATGTCTTTGCAAGATCCAGTGAAAAAAATGAGCAAATCCGATCCGAACTTAAAATCTTTCATTTCTCTGCTCGATGAACCGAAGCAAATAGAGAAGAAAATCAAAAGTGCTGTGACTGATTCAGAAGGGATTGTCAAATTTAATAAAGAAACAAAACCTGGCGTCTCCAACCTTCTGTCCATTTACTCTGTATTGGAGCAGCTCCCGGTTGAAGAAGTTGAAAAGCGCTTTGAAGGCAAAGGATACGGAGACTTTAAAGCAGAGCTCGCTGAAGTAGTTATCCGCCATTTGGAACCGATTCAAAAACGTTATCATGAGCTTGTCAATTCAGAAGAGCTGGACCAAATTCTCGATGAAGGAGCCGCAAAAGCCAATCAGACAGCTGGCAAAACACTGAAGAAAATGGAAAACGCTATGGGACTTGGCAGAAAAAGAAAATAACTGAGAAAAGCAGAAGCGCCTGTTCAGCCGCGACAAGCAAATGTCTGACAGCGAGGAGGCAGTTTTCCAGCCACCACAGCTGGCAGACATTTGACCTCGAGCGGTTAGGCGCTGCAGCTGGACAATGAAAAAAGCTGAACCTATTAGGTTCAGCTTTTTTCATTTAATTGGTTAATTTTCGATGCATGTTCCACTTCCCATAGCTTTTCAAAAAACGGCTGTCCTTTTATGAGGTTTTCACAAAGCCGGTCATGGCGGCTCGTCCAGCCATCCATCGCTTCTTCAAAGAAAATTTGTTTAATGTCTGCGGCGTTCATACTTTGAATATCTGTATACCGTTCAGGGGCCCATTCTGTGTACCAATAACGAATTTCAGCTGAATTCTTTGAAGAAAACAATTGGTCGAGAGCCATAAACAGCAGCTGCTTCAGTTGTCTTTCTTTTCTCGTCAAGCCTTTCACACTTTCAGGAGAAAGCGATAAAATGTGATACTCTTTTTCTTCCGGTTCAAGTTCCAACTCATAAGAAGCAACTGGATGAGCTTTAAACATATCAAACGCGAGCTGTTCTTGCCTCGGGACGAGACGGCTTTTTCTTACAGGGATCGTATACCCCATCGTGTCAACAGCAAGGATCCCTTTTCCGTCTGTGACAACGAAACAGTGTTCTAATTGAATCCGTTCGTGGTTTCTCCGCAAAAAAGCTTTTTTGCGAATATCCTCGAGCAATTGTTTCGGTAATTCAGCTAATTGATTCTCAATATAATAAAATAATTTCTCATCTATTAAAACTAACGGTACTTGATCCAGAAGCTCGACTGCATCGTCTTTGCGCCATTCGTGAAAATGGCAAACGTTATAGCCGTTTTCTTCCCCTTCAAACCAGTTCACCCAGACATCATGAAGATATAACATAATGAACCTCCTCACTTCTTCATCTATTTGTCTTCAAGTATGGGCAAAGCAAAGTTAAATTATTCCTCAGTCGACTAATTTTTCTTTACTGTCTAGTTGGAAAATAAATCGAAACCGTCATCATCAAAAATCCAGCAACAAGTAAATAACATTCCGTTCGCTCCAAAATGAATTGAATATATTCCCGGATGGTGAATCCGGCTGCCAATAAATTTAAATACATGATGCAGCTGACTCCCCCGAGAATGGACAAACCGAACCCTGTTAAAAAAGCGACTAGGCGTATGGCCATTTTTTTCTTCCTTTATCAAATTATCAGGCTGCGGCAGCTTGTCCTATATATGTATGCGGCAAGCCCAAAAACATGCAAAAAAGGATGAGGGTGTCCTAAGAGAAAGAACGAGGCACCTATAGAACAGCCTCTTTAATCTTAATTATTATAGGGAAGATTTGTCCGCCGCTTCTGTGCGTTGTTCATCCATTTGATGACTTTGTTCGCGATTTCGGTCTACTGAAAAAAGAGGGCATCCTAAAAGCTTAGCTTTTAGGATGCCCTCGTCCTTTTCGATAAAGTTAGGCATTTTTGTATTTTTTGAGAGCAATCGTCGCGTTGTGTCCGCCAAAGCCAAGAGAGTTGCTGATGGCGACGTTCACTTCTTTTTTGCGCGATTGATTTGGCACATAGTCAAGATCACATTTCGGATCCGGTGTTTCGTAGTTAATCGTTGGAGGCATGATACCATTTTTAATCGTTAAAGCAGTAAAGATCGCCTCAATCCCGCCGGCTGCACCGAGTAAGTGACCTGTCATCGACTTCGTTGAACTAATTGCCAGCTTGTATGCATGATCACCGAATACACGCTTAATGGCCATCGTTTCAAATTCATCGTTGTAAGGCGTGCTCGTTCCGTGGGCATTAATGTAATCCACTTCTTCCGGTGTCAGGCCGCCATCTTCAAGCGCTATCTTCATCGCTCTCGCCCCGCCTTCCCCTTCAGGCGCCGGTGCTGTAATGTGATGAGCATCACCTGTCGAGCCGTAGCCGACGATTTCAGCGTAAATGTTCGCGCCGCGCTTCTTTGCATGCTCAAGCTCTTCTAGAACGAGAATTCCCGCTCCTTCTCCCATAATAAATCCGTTGCGATTCGCATCAAACGGGCGGCTCGCTGTTTTCGGATCTGGGTTTGTCGACAAAGCCGTGTTGGCGCAGAAGCCGGCCACCGACATTTGCGTAATTGGTGCTTCGCTTCCGCCGGTAATCATTGCATCAGCATCACCGCGCTGAATGACTTTGAACGCATCGCCAATTGAGTTTGTCCCTGTCGCACAGGCTGTTACTGTACAAGAGTTGACTCCTTTTGCGCCGAGAAAAATGGATACTTGACCAGCTGCCATATCTGGAATCATCATCGGCACAAAGAAAGGACTCACGCGGCGGTATCCACGGTCGAGAAATGTTTTAAATTGAGTTTCGAATGTTTCCATTCCGCCAATCCCTGAACCGACCCAGACGCCAATGCGCTCAGCGTTAGACTCATCAATCGTCAAGTCGGCGTTTTTAACAGCCATTTTCGCAGCTGCTACCGCATATTGCGTAAAGCGGTCCATTTTACGGGCATCCCTTTTATCCATAAAGTCTTCGGGATCAAAATCGGTGACTTCCGCGGCCACTTTTGCCGGATAATCATCTGGATTCAATCTCGTCAACGCTTTTACTCCGCTGACGCCGCTTAAAACATTTGCCCATGCTTCTTCTATTGTATTTCCAACAGGCGACACTATGCCAAGCCCGGTAATCACTACTCTACGTTTTTCCATGATTCCACTCCTTCATTCTCATTCAGTTAATATATGATTTCAGCGTCCCCATCTCATCGCAATGGCGCCCCATGTGAGACCGCCGCCAAAACCAACCATAATCAGTAAATCGTCTTCTTTAATTTTTCCAGCTTCCAGCTCTTCCATAAGCGTAATCGGGATAGAAGCCGATGATGTGTTTCCGTATTTATTAATCGTCACAGACATTTTTTCTTTCGGAAGGTCGAGCCGCTGACGAGCTGCTTCCATAATGCGGATATTCGCTTGGTGAGGCAGCAGAAAGTCAACATCCTCTTTTTGCAGCCCTGCTTTTTCCAAGACGTTAATGCATGACTCTCCCATTTGACGCACGGCAAATTTAAATACTTCCCGACCGTTCATTTTAATATGCTTCTCCTGATACAAATGCTTTAATCCTGAACCGTCCGCCCCGAGCTCAAAAGACAGAATGCCACGACCTTCTGACACTTGACCGATCACAACAGCTCCGGCACCGTCTCCGAACAAAACAGCTGTATCCCGTTCAGTCCAATCTACTATTTTGGACAGCTTCTCCACTCCTACAACGAGTACATACTTGTAGGAGCCCGTTTCAACAAACTGTTTCGCTGTTACAATTCCGTACATAAACCCTGCACAGGCGGCACTGACATCCATAGCGGCAGCATTTTTCGCCCCGATTTGATCTTGTATCATAGATGCCACAGATGGAAACGGATAATCTGGAGTGACGGTCGCTGTTACTATCAAACCAATGTCCTCAGGAGAAATGCCTGCGTTCTCCACAGCTTGTCTCGCTGCTCTCACTCCCATGTCGGACGTATCCATTTCGTCATCTGCAATTCTTCGTGATTCTATACCGGTTCTCGTCCTGATCCATTCATCTGACGTATCCATCATTTTTTCCAAATCAAAGTTTGTGATTTCTTTTTCAGGTACAAAACGCCCTACTCCTATAACCCCTGCATTCATCAGGTTCCCTTCTTTCAACTGCTTTATTATCATGTATCATCAATTATTAAGACTTGGTACTAATTTTACTGAAAAACAGCTGATTTGGCAATAGGTGAAAATTGTTATATTACTGCATTCCATCATTCCGCGGCGTACATATTTCCACGGTTATTGTGCACAAATCGAATATGGAGACGCAGAAATTCAAGTGATTTATTCACAAAATCCAGCAGTCGGCGCAGAAAGCTGTGACAGCCGTGCATAAACTTCAATAACTATTGAACACTGTGGTGCTATCACACAAAAAAGCTGTTCCGAAAGCCAGTTGTTTACTGACTTTTGGAACAGCCCCTTTCCACTGTTATTCGTTCTCTTGCTGCGCTTCTTTCTTGCCAAGCTCATACGCTTCGTTCATTACATTTAAAAACATGCCCATAAACGGTTCAATTAAGTCCATAGAAAATTCAATTCCTGATTCTTTTAACTTTCCCTGAGCTTCCGGAAAGTATTTCATTGCGATTTGCATAAATTCCATATTTTTAGTTTCATTCATGTTTCTTCCTCCATCCATTTATTTGTTTGGCAGCTTGCCTGTTTCGATATATTGGTCTATATACCCTTTAATTTCGTTCGTAAAATCTTCATCCACTTCAGGACTGAAAGGACTCAGCGAAATCACCCCATCCGCAAAATCAAAGTGAAGGTTGCCTGATTTCAGTTTTCCTTTAACAAACTGGTCAGCAACGAGTAAATAAAGTTTGTCCACATGTTGCACGGTGCTGGTTAGGACGGTTTCTTCCCCAAGGTCCGATTGATTGGAAACGTAGCCTATGGCGTGCAGGTCTTTTGCTTTCAGTCTTTCAATGACAGGTACATTATATCCATCTCCGGCCGGGTAGACAACATCCGCGCCTTTGGCAGTCACTTTGTCAAGCAGCTGCAATGCTTTATCGGAATCATCCCAGTTCTCCACATATTCGATCTCGACACGGATATTTTTCCGTTCAAATTTAGCTCCTTCCACAAAGCCTTTTACTTCCGGCTGCCACCTATAAGTTGCTACAATGCCGATCGTCCCGGTTTTCGACGAGTGCGCCGCTGTCATTCCTCCAAAAAAACCCATCGCATGCGCTTCAAACTTTAAGCTAGTCGTATTTTTTTCATTAGCATTGCCGTTAAAGCTGACAAAATGCATATCTGGATAATCAGAAGCCAGTTTATTGAAATAATCTGCGTATTCATTGCCATGCCCGAATACAACATTAACACCTTTATGATAAAACTCCTCTACAGCCCTTTCTGCCAAAGCTTGAGAATTAATGTTTTCTTTATAAAAAATCTCTGCTCCATATTCATCTTGAATTTTTAACATGCCTTTATACCCTTTCGTTCCCCACACTTGATCACTGATCGTATCAGGGACGAGCAAACCGATTTTCTCCAGCTTGTTCACTTCTTTCCCCCAAGAACAGCCGGCAAAGCCTGTCAGTAAAAAGACACCCAATATGACTATCACTATTCTCTTGATCATTTTTCTTTCTCCTTTTGAATGCAACCTTACACCTTTCTCTATCTTACTTCTATTTGCCTATAAGAAAAAGTTTTTTTGGATAAGTTAAATGAAATTGTTAAAAATAATGACAAAAATACATTTAAATTCACTTCTACGCTATGCTATTATTAATGTTGGATTACATACACATCTTTCTCTGAAGGAGGGAAACACAGTGCAATTTATTATGACTTTCTTTTGGACTTTTTTACTGACAGAAATGTTAACATACGTTGTCAGTTCAATGAACGGCATTGAATTTAACTTTATGACAGGATTAGTTCTTGCGATAGCAGCAACTGTTTTGATGTTTGTTCTTTCTACATTACTTACGGACGAGCATGCTGAACAGCATTGATCATCTTTCTATAGAAAAAAGAGCGCCTGCCTTGGCAGACGCTCTTTTTTTTAGCTTATAACGAGTTCGCCGTCCTCCACATCAATGACTGCTTCTCCATGAAGCGGAATGTTGCCGGCAATGATCGCGCGGGCAAGCTTCGTTTCAATTTGGCGCTGGATAAACCGCTTCAGCGGACGGGCGCCGTAAACAGGATCAAACCCTTCCTTTGCAATAAACTCCTTCGCCCCTTCTGTCAGCACGAGGCTGATTTGCTGGTCATCGAGCCGCTTTTTCAAGTCATTGATCATTCTTTCCGCAATCCCTTTTATATTATTTAAGCTCAGTGGTTTGAACAGGACGATATCATCTACCCGGTTTAAAAACTCTGGACGGAAATGGCCGCGCAACTGCTGCATCACTTTCTCTTTCGTTTCTTCCTGGATTTCTTCTTCATTCTCTTTGCGGTCTAGTAAAAATTCAGAGCCGATGTTAGATGTCATAATCACAACTGTGTTTTTGCAGTCGATTGTCCGGCCTTGAGAATCCGTGATCCGGCCGTCATCGAGCATTTGCAGCAAAATATTAAATACTTCCGGATGCGCTTTTTCAATTTCATCAAGCAGTACGACAGAATAAGGCTTTCTGCGCAGCGCTTCTGTCAGCTGGCCGCCTTCTTCAAAACCGACATAGCCGGGGGGCGCACCGATCAAACGAGAGACCGCATGTTTTTCCATATATTCGGACATATCGATCCGAACCATTTGTTCTTCGCTGTCAAACAGTGTGTTGGCGAGCGTTTTCGCAAGCTCCGTTTTTCCGACACCAGTCGGTCCGAGGAAGATAAACGAACCGATTGGCCGGTTCGGGTCTTTAATGCCGGCCCGGGCGCGAAGCACAGCATCGCTGACGAGCTGGACCGCTTCATCCTGCCCGACGACACGCTCATGCATAATGCTTTCGAGACGAAGCAGTTTTTCCCGCTCCCCTTCCACGAGCTTTGTGACAGGAATGCCTGTCCAGCGAGCAACGATCGAGGCAATTTCTTCCTCGGTTACTTCTTCTCGTAATAAACGACTTTCGCTGTTATCTGCGTGTTCCATTTCTTTTTCGAGCTGGACAAGTTCTTTTTCCACCGCCGGAATTTTGCCGTGGCGAAGCTCTGCCGCTTTGTTTAAGTCATAACGGCTTTCAGCATCTTCCAGTTCCCTTCTCAGCTTTTCCAGCGATTCTCGTTTTTCCTGAACGTGCTGGATTGCTTCTTTTTCCGATTGCCAGCGCGCCCTCATTTCATGTGCTTTCTCTTTTAAGTTCGCCAATTCTTCCTGCAATTGCGCGAGCCTTTCTTTGCTCGCCGGGTCAGTTTCTTTTTGAAGGGCCGCTTCTTCAATTTCCAGCTGCATGACGCGCCGAGTCACTTCGTCAAGTTCACTTGGCATTGAATCGATTTCCGTACGAATCATCGCACAAGCTTCATCAACTAAATCAATCGCTTTATCAGGCAAGAAACGGTCAGTAATATACCGGTTTGACAGTGTGGCTGCTGCTACAATTGCCCGATCATGAATTTTGACGCCGTGATGAATTTCAAAGCGTTCTTTCAAGCCACGTAAAATAGAAATCGTATCCTCCGGCGTCGGCTCCTGCACAAGCACTTGCTGAAAGCGGCGCTCCAATGCCGGGTCTTTTTCAATGTATTTACGGTGTTCTTCCAGTGTCGTTGCTCCGATACAGTGCAGTTCACCACGCGCGAGCATCGGCTTCAGCATATTGCCGGCATCCATCGCCCCTTCTGTTTTTCCGGCACCGACAATCGTGTGCAGTTCATCAATAAACAGCAAAATCCGGCCGTCGCTTTTTTTTATTTCATTCAAGACCGTTTTCAATCTTTCTTCAAACTCTCCGCGGAATTTTGCCCCGGCAATGAGCGCGCTCATATCCAGTGCAAAAATCGTTTTATCTTTTAATCCTTCCGGCACATCTTTACGGACAATTCTTTGCGCAAGACCTTCCACGATCGCTGTTTTACCCACACCCGGCTCCCCGATTAGCACCGGGTTATTTTTCGTTTTTCGTGAAAGAATCCGGATCACATGGCGAATTTCATTGTCTCGCCCAATGACAGGATCAAGTTTTCCCGTACGTACTTCTTCAACTAAATCACGTCCATATTTCGTTAAAGCTTCATAGCTTGCTTCCGGCTGCTGAGATGTCACTTTTTGATTCCCCCTTATTTCTTTAATTGCTTGATCTATGTTAGCTTTTGTCAGCTGTTCTTTTTCCATAAAATGTTTTAGTTCATAGTCAGTTGTATTAGGAAGAGCCGACATAATATGTTCGACCGAAAGATAGTCATCGTTCCACTTTTTTCTGAATTGCTCTGCTTCGTTCAAGACCTTTTGCAAAGCAGTGGAAAGGTAGGCCCCGTATTTAATTCCTTCTCCCGAAACAGCCGGTTTCTTTGCCAGCTCCTCTTGAAGAAATTCGATCCAGTGCGCATTGCTGCTGCCTGCCCGTTCCATAATACGCGCCATTAAACTGTCTGTCCGGCCGGTAAGCGCCTGCAGAAAATGAACAAGGTCAATTTCTGTCTGTTTGTTTTCTTCCGCCGACTTTTGGGCTTCTGCAAGTGCCTCCTGCACTGACAGCGTCATCCGTTCAATATCCAAATTTCTCCCGCCTCCCTTGACCTATTTTGACCTTTTGATAAATTATATTTCTTTATCATATAATCTGTAAAGTGATAAGCAGTACGAGGTGAAAAAGATTCGTTTGCCAGCCGTTTTTCGCAAGATAAAAAGGTTATCTTTTCACTTTCTTTCCCATTCGTGTTAGATTTTAAAAGTGAAGTGATTAAACGGGGGACTTTGTCTTCTGTCCGCACAGTTGCAATTACGCTGATTATTACCGGTATCGCCCTTTGGACGATCCGTAACTTGAGGGGCCGTAAAAATGACGGCGACATGAAAGTCAGCGACGCCATCATTATCGGCTGTGCCCAAGCGATCGCACTCATCCCGGGAATCAGCCGCTCCGGCGCAACAATTGTAGCCGCCATGGGACTTGGCATGAAGCAAGAAACCGCCCTCCGCTTTTCTTTCCTGCTGTTCATTCCCGTCAGTGTCGGCGGCATGACCTTAAGCATCTCGGATATTCTCGGCGACCCTAACTTGCAGCAGCTGGCCATTCCTTACTTGCTCGCGTTTATCGGCTCGTTTGTCATGTCTTACTTTTCACTAAAATGGTTCATGAACATCATGGCTCAGGGAAACTTGAAATACTTTGCGATCTACTGCTTTATCGTCGGGCCGCTCGTGCTGATTTTTCTTTAAAAAATGAAGTAGTTCAATAGTTTCGGTGGTTGTTTATTACTTCGAAGACGTTGTTCATCATTTCGGGTGTTTTGTTCACGTTTTTGGGGTGTTGTTCATCGTTTCGGACATTTTCTTCACGACTGCGCGGCATTATTCATCATTTCAAACAGTTTGTTCACGACTATGCGGCATTGTTCGCCATTTCCATCCCTCATTCCAATGAAAAAAGCATCGGGCGTCTCGCCGATGCTTTTTTCATTGTCCCGTTACAGTGGCTGGCCCTAGCCAGACCTGTCCAGAAGGTTAAGGAACAACCTTCTAGCCGGTCTGCCTTATGCTTGTATCGGGGCTGATCAAGGTACTTTCACTTTTCTTATTGAATGCCAAGGGCAATTTTTGCATAACGGGACATTTTGTCTCTAGACCATGGCGGGTTCCAAACAATATCGACTTCAACATCTTTTACTTCCGGGATATCGGCGAGCGCTGCTTTCACTTGGTCAACGATGACACCTGCGAGCGGGCATCCCATTGACGTTAATGTCATCGTCACTTTCGCTTTTCCGTCTTCATCCATATCCACATCGTATACAAGTCCAAGGTTAACGATGTCAATCCCCAGCTCAGGGTCAATGACTTGCTCGAGTGCTCCTAAAATATTTTCTTTCAAATCCTGGTCCATGCTTTTTCCTCCTTCTAACTTCGTATGATTCCTATCATAACAAAGTGGCACGTGAATTATCACCTTGAACGCTTATTTTCACACAAATAGGCACAATTCATGTAAATATCCATACTGCATTGGACATATGTATTTAATTAAGCGTACACTTATAGTAGGAAACTATGAAAAGGAGTGTCTGCAGTCAATGGCTGAAAAACATTTAATTGTAGTTGATCTTGATGGAACGCTGCTTACGGATGATAAGAAGATTTCTCCTCGCACGAAAAAGGTTTTGCAAAAAGCAATGGAACAAGGGCATGAAGTAATGATTGCCACTGGACGGCCTTTCCGTTCGAGTGAGCTGTATTACCGCGAACTTGAATTAGTAACACCGATTGTAAATTTTAACGGCGCGTTTGTTCACCACCCGCGGAACAATAGCTGGGGCCTGTATCATGAACCGATGGATATAAAAACAGCTGTGGAAATTGTGGAAGCATGTCATGAGTTTAACTTTCATAATATTGTCGCAGAAGTACAAGACGAGGTATACTTTCATTACCATGATGAGCGGCTGATTAATTTATTCAGCATGGGGGAGCCGGCTGTAACAACTGGTGACCTGCGCCAGATGCTTGCTCATGACCCAACTTGTATGCTCATTCATGCAACAGAAGAAACGGCACCGCTGATTCGCGATCATTTAAGCCAGGTTCATGCAGAAGTGATCCATCATAGACGCTGGGCCGCACCGTGGCATGTGATTGAACTTGTTAAATTAGGCTTAAGCAAAGCGGTTGGCATTCAACGGGCTGCGGCTGATTTAAATATTCCAAAAGAGCGGATTATCGCATTCGGCGATGAGGACAACGATTTGGAAATGATCGAATATGCTGGCATAGGCGTGGCGATGGGCAACGGCATTGATGAATTGAAAAATATCGCGAACGAAGTGACATTAACAAACGAAGAAGACGGAGTCGCCCTCTTTTTAGAGTCGAAATTGAACATTAATCTTGAAAAAACCATTAATTAAAAAGAACCGGCTCTGCGTAGCTTTTCGTGGCGTACGGGCCTGTTCTTTTATTGTTTAAGAAGCTATAAAAGAATCGCATTTTCCTAATGGAGCAGACCTGCACCCTGATTCAGCACCTAGCCCCTCGAGGTCAAATAACCTTTCACCAATAAAGTCAAAAGGCGGACTTTTTTGGTGAAAGAACATTTGCTTGTCGGAGCTGATCAAGGCGCTTGCACTTTAGTTCTTACCTATTCTTTTCTGAAGAAACCGAAGATGCCTGCTGTTTCTACAATGTTCGTAAACGCATTCGGGTCTACTTCTTTTATGATCCGTTCGAGGTCATACAGTTCATATCGGGTAATGACAATCATGAGCATTTCGCGCTGCTGCCCGGAAAAGGCCCCTTTTGCCGGCAGCACGGTAATGCCGCGCACGAGTTTAGCATGAATCGCTTTTTTCAGCTCTTCCGACTTGTCGGTAATGATCATGGCGGTCAGCTTCGCATGACGAGTATGGATCGCATCAACGACGCGCGTAGTTGCATATAATGCTACAAGCGTATATAACGCTTTTTCCCAGCCGAAAATGAGACCGGCAAGCAAAATGATGACACCGTTCATCACTAAGAAATAGTTGCCGATCGGACGGTCTTTCATTCTTGAAAGAATCATCGCGATAACATCAAGACCGCCTGTCGAAGCCCCCCACTTTAACGTTAAACCGACGCCGACTGCACTGATGACGCCGCCGAAGACCGCGTTCAAAATAATATCTTCTGATAAAGCTTTCACAGGAATGAGTTCGAGGAAGAAGGTAGTGAGTAACACCGATAAAAAACTAAAAATTGTAAAAGATTTGCCTACTTTCAGCCATCCGAGAATCGCTACAGGAATATTTAATAAGAGCAATAAAATCCCGGTCGATACATTTACAGGTGTAAACGATGTGAATATATTTGAAAGCAGCTGGGCTACACCTTGAAACCCGCTCGCATACACATTTGCGGGAATTAAGAAAAAGTTCATCGCCACCGCATTCAAAAAAGCGCCGATGATGACAATGATTACTTTTTTCGTTAAACTCCAAACAGACTCTTTTACCAACACTTCTCCTCCTTTGTCTGGCTGACAGGCAGCCAGGTCCAAATTTAATTGTTATTTTCTTAAGAAGCCTTTACAATGATGAAAGGTAAAGGGGGTTTTCAACAAATGAAATTATTTGCTGATTCAGCTTGTGATTTGCCGCTCGATTTCTTTGATAGCTGCCAAATCACGTTAATCCCGCTCCATGTGCATTTGAACGGCGAGGACTTTGAAGATATGAAAGGCATCAACCCCAAAAAAGTCTACGAAGCCATTCGTCAAGGCGGGATGCCAAAAACGTCCCAGGCTTCCCCGCTTTTGCTCGAAAAACTATTTACTGAACTAGCGGAAAGCGGCGAACCTGGCATTTATCCCGCTTTTTCCTCTGCCCTCTCCGGTACATATCAAACCGCTGTGATGGTGCGCGATCAAGTAAAAGAAACGCATCCTACTCTCGATTTAACCATCATCGATACGAAAGCTGCTTCTTTAGGTTATGGTTTAATCGTTATGAGCGCCGCCGAATGTCTTCAAAAAGGATGGCTGAAAAAAGACATTGTAGCGGATATTCAATTCCATTGTCAACATATGGAGCATATTTTCACCGTAGAAGATCTTGGCCATCTTGCAAAAGGCGGCCGGCTGTCAAACAGCGCTGCCTGGATTGGCGGGCTGTTAAACATTAAACCGATCTTACACGTCGAAGAAGGCAGGCTTGTTCCTCTCGAAAAAGTACGCGGACGCAAAAAAGCATTAAACCGTATGCTCGATATTATGGAGGAACGCGGGAAACACCTTAACGTACAGCGGGTGGCCATCAGCCACGGAGATGACTCCGAGTCGGCCGAACTGTTGAAAAAGATGATTGCCGAACGCTTTCACTCTCAGGAGATTTATACCCATATTATCGGCTCGACAATCGCTTCTCATGCAGGTCCGGGAACGGTGGCGCTGTTTTTCTTAAATGAAACACAACTGTCCGATTGAGCACTTCATAAAAAATTACCTTCACTGGAAAGGCGGAATAAAAAATGGCAAAAGAAAATTCATTTGATATCGTTTCAAAAGTAGATTTTTCAGAAGTGACGAACGCGATTACCCAAGCAATGAAAGAAGTTCAGACGCGCTACGACTTTAAAGGAAGCAAAAGTGAAATTTCACTTGATAATGAAGAGCTTGTCCTTCTTTCCGATGATGAATTTAAACTCGGGCAATTGAAAGACGTGCTGCTTGGCAAGTTAATTAAACGTTCAGTACCAGTGAAAAATCTCGACTACGGAAAAATGGAAGGCGCTTCAGGCGGCACTGTCCGCCAACGTGCAAAAATGGTGCAAGGCATCGACAAAGATACAGCAAAGAAAATCAATTCACTCATTAAAGAAAGCGGATTAAAAGTAAAATCTCAAATTCAAGAAGATCAACTGCGGGTGACGGGCAAAAACAAAGACGATTTGCAGAAAATCATGGCAGCTGTCCGTGAAGCCGATTTACCAGTGGATGTGCAATTTGTTAATTTCCGCTGATCCCACTTTTACCGGATGGAGCGGCTCCATCCGGTTTTTCTGTAAAATAAGTGGTTAAATACGTACACTCCGGGTAAACATAAACGGATGAAAAAATCTGTATCAGGAGTGATTAGATGAGCCAGCAAGAACAAAAACAAACGTTTCCAAAACAGCATCAGGACGTCCAGCCCGGAAAAACTGAGTTAATGGATCCGAAGCCTGATCACATTGATAGCGATTATAAAGGAAGCGGCAAGTTGGAAGGCAAAAAAGCCTTATTTACAGGGGCTGACAGCGGCATTGGACGAGCTGCGGCTGTTTATTATGCTCGTGAAGGCGCAGATGTCGCCATCATTTATTTAAACGAGCATGAAGATGCCGAAGAAACGAAGAAGCTGATCGAACAGGAAGGCAGACAATGCCTGCTGATTGCCGGCGACATCGGGTCGGAAGATTTTTGTAAAGAAGCCGTACAAAAAACACTCGGTGAATTCGGCCAAATCGATATTCTTGTCAATAACGCCGGCGAGCAGCATCCGCAGAACAGCCTATTGGATATCACAGCCGAGCAGCTCGAAAAAACATTTCGCACGAACATTTTCGGCTATATTTATATGACAAAAGCCGTTCTTCCTCATTTGAAAAAAGGCGCGAGCATTATTAATACCGCTTCAATCACTGCTTATCAAGGAAATCCAACGCTCATTGATTATTCGTCAACAAAAGGAGCGATCGTTTCGTTTACGCGGTCGCTTGCGATGTCTCTTGCCAAAGACGGCATCCGCGTCAATGGCGTTGCTCCCGGTCCGATTTGGACACCGCTCATTCCTTCCACTTTTACCGCGGAAAAAGTAGCGAAGTTTGGTGCCGATACGCCATTTGGCCGTGCGGGCCAGCCTGTTGAATTAGCGCCTGCCTACGTCTTTTTGGCAAGCAGCGACTCCAGCTACATTTCCGGTCAAATGATCCACGTGAACGGTGGAACGATTGTGAACGGCTAAGGCAACTTTTTGATAACAGCAACCCGAAAAAACCTTTGAAGTCCAGACTTCAAAGGTTTTTTCTTAGTTATTACGGCGCGCCGCTCTTCCCCGTTTCCAAACGAGATAAAGAAAAATCATAAAAACGACATACACAGCAGCAAGCGCTGCGATAAACATCTTATTAATGCCGGTTTTTTCGGCCAATGCATATATTTCTGATTCTTCCCTGTCAAGGATAAGCGTGAACCGGTCTTCTTCCGGCCGGACCATGTCACCGGCGAGCAAGCCGCGCAATTCTTTGTTGCGGTCAAGCTCAGCAGCTGGAATACTCACTTTTTGCGCTTTATCTGAATTATTCACAGCTACCACGATCGTTTCGTCTTTATATTCACGCTTAAAGACAGTCATGCCGTCTTTATCATAAATCGGTTCATAAGAGCCGCGGGTTAAAGCCGGCAGCTGCTGGCGCAATTCGCCGATTTTCTTCATGTAATCAATCAATTCCTGATCTTCCTTGAAGCTGAGCAGGCGGTGGCTGTCCACTCCTTCTTCCCCATTAAGAGCCACTTCTGATCCATAATAAACGACCGGCAGTCCCGGTACGGTATATAGGTAAGTTAATGCGAGCATCCAGCGCGTGCCCGGAAAAACGTTTTCTTCTACCATTTCTTTCGTAAAGCGATCTGTTTTGTTGGAGTCTAAAAAGTTTGCTGATAAAAAAGCTTCTCTGTACGGCGTTTCTTTCAAAAGTGACACAGTTCCTTCAGAAGGCTGTTTCACATTTTTAAACTGCTCCCGAAGTGAAGCAGAAAGTTCAGTGTTCATCATGCTATCCAAGCCAGACGCTTCAAAGCGCTTAATGTCTATGTTTTCGTTGCTTTCACCGAGTAAAAAGAAGGAGCTTTTTTGCTGCTTTACTTGTTTTGAAAAGTCTTGCCAGAAAGATAAAGGGGCATTTGCTGCATCACTTAAGTAGTAGCCATCCACGTCCGCTTTCTCGATCCACCACTTGCCTGCTTTGATCAGTTCCTTCTTTACTTCTTCATTCTCGAGATTAAGCGCAGCCATTGTTCCGAGCCACTTTTCCTCTGGCTGTGCATTTTTCTTTTTAAACCAGTCCGCTTTCGCCGAATCTTTCGCCCACGGGTGGGACGGGCTAACTTGTGTAACTGGGAAATCAACAAGCACTTTCATGTCGCGGTCATGTGCTTCTTTTACGAGGTGATTCAATTCCTTCATCGTGCCGAACTGCTCGTTTGGTTTATAAAAATTAGTTATCCAGTAGCCATGATAACCACCTTTGGCATTTTCAAAAACTGGACTGATAATGATGGAAGTGAATCCCATCTCCTGTATGTAATCCAGTTTAGCGGCTGCGCCTGAAAAGTCGCCGCCTTGATAAGCTAGCGGATCATTGTTATTTATTTCTTTATCATTTTTATTAGTCCCATTATTAAAACGATCTGTCATTAAATAATACATCGTTTCATCTTGCCACGTTTGTTCTTCTTTTTCTACAGCGCCGACAGGAAAGGCGTATAAAAGAAGAAACGGCAATAAGATAAGCGAGCATAGCCTTCTTTTCACTTCCGCTTCCCCCCACAAATAAATGATCGTACCGCTTTTAAGATTAAGCTTTTCCATGCGTGCCGTCAAACACAAAAAGGAAAGTTCAACAAATCTACAAGAAATGAGAACAAAAGCGCCTTGATTAGCTCCGACAAGCACAAGACGAGGGGCTAGGCAATGGAACTGGACGCCGATCCAAAACTCTCAAAGTTATCCCTCTGCAAACTTATCATTTCCTAGACGATAGAATAGAAAAGTGCCGGACACCTCTGCCAACACATAGTATAAAAAACTATATATCAGCGTGCAGAGGAACCAGGCACTTAGGGACTGCTTCATTCATATTTCTATTCAGGCAAAGAAATTTAAGCCCACCGGCAGTTTAAAGCCTAAGTATAGCGTCACGATCAGCAGCACAATCGTGCCGATCAGCACTTTGCTCGTCTCTTTTCCTTTTTTCTTGCGCACGAGCACCATTTCCATTAACCCGATCGTTAAGAAGCCAGCGAGCATTTTCATGCCGTACAGCATATCATTGATTGAATGGTGTTTAATAAAGAGCAATAAACCAGTTGCTAATACGAGTACGTAAAATAGCCTTAATGCCATGTGAGCACCCGTTGAATATTTGCCAAGAGCGATAAAAAATAAAACAACCGCAATGACCCAAGTCGTGATATGTAGATGGGTACTGTTAAAAAATAAACTTTCCACGTCATTCCCTCCTCCTTTCTTCTTTCCTTCTATATAGTATCATTTTGCCAAAAGAGAAGGAAATGATGTGACGGGCATTATTGGACCTTATTTGTTAATGTACCAATTTGTTCAATTTTAATTTCGACAACATCCCCTGACTTCAGCAAGCCCGGCGGATTCATTCCTTGACCTACTCCGGCCGGTGTACCTGTCGCGATGATATCACCAGGTTCAAGCGTCATTCCTTTAGAAAGCGTGGCAATAATGTCATCAATCGGAAAAATAAAGTGCGCTGTATTGGACTGCTGGCGGATATCCCCATTTACTTTCGTTTCAATATTTAATTGATGAGGATCTTGCACCTCATCTTTCGAAACGATCCACGGGCCCATCGGACAAGTGCCGTCCAAGCTTTTGCCGAGGAAAAACTGCTTATGGCGCTTTTGAATGTCGCGCGCTGTCACATCATTAATAATCGTGTAGCCGAAAATATAATCAAGTGCTGCTTCTTTTGAGATACCCTTTCCACGTCTGCCGATGATTACTGCAAGCTCTCCTTCATAATCAAGCGCTTCCGTCAATTCCGTGTAAGCTGGAATCAATTCGTTCGCTGCAATTACAGCAGTCGGCGCTTTCGTGAAAACCATCAAGTTAGACGGGATGCTTTCTTCGCCGCCCATTTCAATCGCATGGTCACGGTAATTTTTCCCGATGCACATAATGTTTTTAGAAGGGCGCGGAATCGGAGCGAGCCACTCGACTTCTTCTGCAGAAACAGCCGCTTCTTTCTTCTCTTTTTCTTCAGCTGTCCGCAGCCACTTTTGGGCGCAGATTACTAATTCTTCACCAGCTGCTATCGCTTCAAGCAGCGTATCAGGGAGAGTTCTTTCACCCGATACACTTGCTTCAAGCGTCTGCAGATTCCAGACCGTTTTTTCTTCTTCCAAATATACCCCGTATGTTTCTTCTCCATTTGCACGATAGCTAATAAATTTCACCGTTTCGTCCCCCTTTTATTCACTCTCTGTTTTTCTTACTTGTTGAAATCCGTAAGTGGCTTTACGCCACAAGTGTTCCATCGGTCCCCTCTTAAACTTGGACAACCAAAGTTCGGAAAGGATCACTTGTCCGGCAAAGACGGCCAAAACGATCCAGACACCGGTGGACAACTGTACTTGTCCATACAAGCCGAATCCGTAATGGTAAAAAATGAGCGTACCAATCACCGACTGCAGCAAATAGTTTGTCAATGACATTCGACCTGCCGCTGCGAAAGGCTTCAGCAGCTTTCCTATATTTTTCATGGAGCCAATCCCGATCACTAACGCTGCGTAGCTGACAGCGAGAAGCGGTCCGCCGATAGAATCCTGGATATATACGTAGGCAAGATTCGAAGCAATGATGTACGGCAGTCCTTTCAAAATGATCCCTGTTACGAAGAAACTCACAAACGTGATAAAAGCGATGACAGGCCGTTTGTGCCATCTAGTGAATACTTGCAATTTCTGCGCCCCTGCCCCGATAAGCAAATGCGGAAAAATAGCAATCAGCTGCACCCAAAGTGTTGCGGGCCCATTTGCCACCAGCCAGTCGGCCGTCCGCTGTTCTGTTATTTCTGCAAACGTGCCGCTGCTGTAGGCGGCAATGGAGCTCTCAATGCCGACAATATCTGTCCACTGCTCGGCACTCGTCGGATCAACGGCAGCCATCAGCACGAGCAGGGTGCCGAGAAAGGCGTTCGGTAAAAACAATAATAAACTGCCGATGATAATTAACATTTTTCCAGAAAGCCGCAAAAACAGCAACAATAAAAATCCAAGAATTGCATAATTAATTAAAATATCCCCGGACCAGATAAAAAAAGCATGAATGAGGCCAATCAGCAACAAAAAAGTAAAGCGGCGAATGCCGGCCGCTGTAAATGACTGGCCTCTTTTGGCGGCATTCTCCATTTGCATCGCAGCGCCAAAGCCAAACATCATGGCAAACAGCGGATAAAAACTTCCCTGTACGAAAATATCGATCCACTGGTAATGCCAAGCATCTTCTGCCCCTTTCCACCATTCATACGGGTTGTAGTATAAATAAGGCGAATGGAAAGAAATCATATTAACTAAAAAAATACCTAAAAGCGCCAAACTGCGCAAACTGTCCAGCGTCACGATGCGCTGCTCCTCTTTGACGGGTGTTAATTGCACACTCTTCTTCCTCCCTCTCTTTCTCCATTTCTTTTTCCATCATAACATCATTAAAAAGAAAACGGAGAAGTTATGATTTCTGCTAAAAAATAGACGCCCACAGCAGAAACAAAGGCTCCAGCCGAGGCGTCCATTTTACAGTCAATCATTTATTTGCAGCAAATGAGCTCCGTCAAAAAAGAAGAGAAACTTCTTATCGACTTTCCGCTTCCAAATTTGTTCAATCGCCCGCGCATACAAGTTTATTTGTACACGATAGCGGCCTTCAAGAACCGGCTTGCCCTGCTCAAATCCTCCCGGAAAACGTCCGGCTATTTTATCTGTTTTATAATCAAGTAAGTACAGCTTTCCGTCTTTTTCGATGAGACAGTCAATCACTCCCTGTACGAGAACCGTTTCTTCCGGTCCTTCCCACTCGGGGTGAAGCTCGCTCGCTTTTACTCCCATGTTAAAAGGTGTTTCCCTATAGACGTGGTCTGCCTGCAACAGTACCTGACCGATATCTGTCTGGAAAAAAGCGGCAATCTTTTTAGGATCGACTGACGCCGCCTGATCGGCTGTTAACAGTTCGCGGGCAATTAAATCGTTCAACAGTCTTTCAACTTCTCCGGCTGCAGGCTCTTTCTTAAGTGATACGTGCTGCATAACCGTATGAAGCGCCGTTCCTGCTTCCGCCGGCGAGAGTGCTTTTTTCTGCATAAAGGACGGACGGCTAAAAATAGGCCGCTGATACTGGCGGGAAAGATCCGTTCCTGCGCCCTCATTAAAAATGTCATTCATCCGCTTTAAATCAGAGACAGACTGCTTCGAGCGCAGATGAGTTGCCGGCTCATGTTTGTATATCCAGCTCATCCGCTCTTCAATTTCAGCTTTAAATGGGGAGGAAATAGAAACACGTTCAAATGACTGCACTTTTTCCAGCAAGCCGCCGCTTTCCTCTGTCTGTTCGAGTTCTTTCTGCTGAAGCGACTCTGCGCTGACTGTTTGTATGCTCCACTTTGACGGATGTTCCGCCAGTGCGGCCGGAACAGCTGAATGGCTGCGGCCAGTTATGTCATAATCAAGATGACGGGCAAGTGCGGGGCCTGCCCAGTCCAAATAAGATTTAGCTGATGCCCTTTCCGCATTGCCCAAGAGCCATTCCGGATTTCTCTCTGATTTTTTCCATTTGGCAGCTGTTTTTTCTGCATCTTTCACGGTTCCAAGCAAAAACAGCTTTTCTTTTGCTCTCGTTAACGCCACGTACAGCACACGCATTTCTTCAGCAAGAAGCTCAAGCCGCTTTTTCCTCTTCAATGCCAGCTGCGGCAGCGAAGGATAGCTGATTCGTTTTTCTGCATGCACATATTTCGCACCAATGCCAAATTCTTTATCGAGCAAATAGTTTTTATGCAAGTCCATCATGTTAAATTGCCTGTTCAAACCGGCAACGAATACAACCGGGAATTCCAGCCCTTTCGAAGCGTGAATCGTCATGAGACGGACGACGTCTTCTTGTTCGCTCAACGCACCGGCTTCTCCTAAATCATCTCCGCGCTCCTGCATCCGCTCCACGAAGCGCAGAAAACGGAACAGTCCCCGAAAAGAGGTTTCTTCGTATTGACGCGCCCGGTCGTACAAAGCGCGCAAATTGGCCTGCCGCTGTTTCCCGCCTGGCATGCCGCCGACAAAGTCGTAAAAGTGTGTGTCGCGGTACAGCTGCCAGACGAGTGCCGACAAAGCGCCGTGACGGCCAAGAGCGCGCCAGCTGGATAATTTCTCCAGAAACTTGCTGACTTTCTCGTGCAGCTGCTCATGGCGAGGTTCGGGACGCGTGGAAACGAAGGACTGTACCGCTTCATAATAAGAAGCTGATTTTGATGCGAGCCGGATGACGGAGAGTTCATTTTCGGTGCAGCGGACAATTGGAGAACGCAAAACCGAAGCAAGTGGAATATCTTGATACGGATTGTCAATCACTTTTAACAGCGAAATCATAACAGCGACTTCCATTGCTTGAAAGTATCCGTTGGAAACTTTCGCATGAAGCGGAATACCGGCGCGTTTGAACTCTTCCTTGATCACACCCGCCCACGGCATGGAGCGTAAAAGAATAACGATATCGCGGTATTGCACCGGCCGCTCCGCTTTTGTTTTTGGATCATAGACGGGATGCCTTGAGTCGATAAGTTCTCTAACCTTTTCCGCCATCCACCTCGCTTCAAGTTCAGATTGTTCCGCGTCTTTTATATCAAGATCATCTGAATCAGACTTCGCCCCCTGATCGATAATGGCCACTTCAACCGGAAATGGTACCTGCTCCGGATAAGAAGCGCCTTTAACGAGTTCCGCTTGCTGATCATATTCAATTTCACCGATTTTCACATCCATAACTTGCTTAAACAAAAAGTTCGTTCCCGCCAGTACTTCGGCGCGGCTGCGGAAATTTTGCGCCAAATCAATTCGCAAGCCGCTGTTTTCACCGTCCGTTGTAAAACGTCTATATTTGCTTAAAAATAAATTCGGTTCCGCTAGGCGAAATCGATAGATACTTTGCTTCACGTCGCCGACCATGAACAAATTGCCGTTTTCTTCTTCACCTGTCTTTAACAGGCGGACAATCGATTCCTGGACGATATTAAAGTCCTGGTATTCATCGAGAAAGATTTCTTTAAACCGTTGCTGATAAGCGAGCGCCGCTTCCGAAAGGCCGTTTTCCTCTCCGGTTAAAATCTCAAGCGTAAAGTGCTCCAAATCACTGAAATCGACGAGTCCTTTTTCTCGTTTCACCGCCTGGAATCTGTCAGCAAACCGCTGCACGAGGCGGGCGAGCGCAGCAATCGTTTCCTTCATTTCCCCCATGTTGTTCAAATAACTTTCCGGCTTATGGGAAAAGTATTCTTCCTGAAGTTTTTTGACGATCTCTTTCGCTTCAGTCCGCAGTTCTTTCGACTGTTCCGTCAGTTCAGGGTCGTATTCTTCCCCTTTGCAGCTTTTCAAGGTAGGAAAGTCTATCGCCTGCATTTCTTCATACAACTTTTGCCACGAAGGAACGGCAGCACGCAGCCGGCGGATCATTTGCAATTCATTGTTGAACATCGCTTCCCGCGGGACCGGTCCGCCGGGCATGTTTACCATGTCGACGCATTCCGTTAACATCGCTTCAGCTGCTTCTAGCTGGAGATCGATATAAAACTTTAACGTATCAATAAAGGGCAGGCTGTCAATTGCCTCCACGCCGCCTGACACGTCATATAGCTGCCAGAGCCCGCTGAGCCACTCGTCCGGGCGCGGATGCGACTGGGCAAAATCATACAACGTATGGATAATCGTTTGCAGCTCTTCATCGCTGCGGTCATTGGAAAACGTATCAACGAGCCGGTAAAACTCTTCATTGCCTTCCGCGCCGTATTCGTCTTCCAAAAAGTCGTCGAGCACTTCATCCCGGAGCAGCATCAACTCTCCCTCGTCAGCGATTCTGAAAGCGGGATCGATATCGATTAAGTAGTAGTATTTACGAATGACTTCCAGACAAAAAGAATGAAGCGTCGAAATGGACGCTTTATTTAACAGCGTCAGCTGCCGGCGCAAATGATTCGATGCCGGATCCTTTTCCATTTCTTTTTCGAGTGCTGTGCCGATGCGCTGGCGCATTTCAGCAGCTGCTGCATTCGTAAAAGTCACAACGAGCAGCTCGTCAATATTCACGGGCACTTCTTTATTTATTACTTTACGGATAATCCGTTCAACAAGAACGGCGGTTTTTCCGGAGCCAGCGGCGGCAGCGACGAGAATATCCCTTCCTTTCGCCGCAATGGCTTTCCACTGGTCATCCGTCCACGATGCGCCTTCCGGTTTACCGGGAATGATCAAATTACTCATTCTTTTGCGCCTCCTCTGCCATTTTCTCAAATACATCTTTTTTCGGCACGATAAGCCGGTAGCCATTTTCTTCAAGTGATTCATCAAACTGACAAACAGAACGGTAAGGACAAAATTCACACGGGGTCTTCTTTTTGTATTGATACGGCGTAATATCCACTTTTCCGCCGACAATTTCGTCTCCTGACTGTTGGTACAGCTGGCGAATATGGTGTCTCATACCGCTAAATGTTTGTCTAGCGGCTGTTTGCGATGCTTTGGCTAATTTCCCGTTCTTTGTAAACGAAGCCGGAATAATATTGGACGAGCCTGACGCTAAGTTAGCATCCATTAACTGAAGAGCTTCATCTTCACCAAGAATGAGCCCTTTCATTTTAAAGCTCTTAAACATTTCCTCTTCGATTTCTTCAAGCGTCATCAATTTTTTGCCGCTAATGAGCGGATTGTGCACATGAAAATACAGCACTCCTGCAGGGTGCGCTTCTGTTCCGATGAGCTGCGGGGAATACGTTAAAATAATGTCTAAATAAGTGAGCATTTGCAAAGCAAGCCCGTAATACACTTCTGTTAAATCCAAATCGCGTCCGCTCGATTTATAATCAATGACCCGCAAATATACGCCTTCCTCGCCTGCCGCCTGATCCACTCGATCAATCCGGCCGGCAAGTGCCATTTTTGTGCCATTTTTTAACGTGAACGACAACGGCGGCAGCTCTTCTCCCGGTCCGAAGCCGAGTTCAATGCCGACAGGTGAAAAGCCGCTCGCTTTCGCCTGGCCGCTCAGCGCATACGATGCCCGCCAAATAATCTGCTCTAACTTTCTGCTGAGATAGAGGTGGCGGTTGGAGCTTAATAAAATCTGGTTTTGCAGCCGCGGCGCCAGCTGTTGAACCGCTTCTGCAGCCAGCTGCTGGCATTGCTGCTTGGACAGCTGTGCCCACTTTAAGCCGCGCCTTTCTACTTCATCAGCAATCCATTTTAAAGCACCGTGAAATAAATTGCCGATATCCGGCGCCTGCAGACGGAAAACATCGCGCTCCTGCAGCTTCAGCCCGTGTTTAGCAAAGTGTGAAAATGGACAGCTGTTGAACATCTCCATCCGCGTAACGCTCGCCAGCATCTCTTCCCCGTATAACTCGGTGCTGACAGTTTCATCAAGCTTGGCCGCCTCATTTTTATAAAATAAACTGGATAACACACGTGACGCTTTTTCTTTTTGCTGCGGATGCTCCATGTAAAAGTTGTACACATCCCACCAAAAATCGTACATTGGATAATGCAGCCTTTTCAACTGCAGCTGGGAAGTTAAATAAGATAGGGTTGGGTTAGGGTGGCACACGTATTGCAACTGCGCTGTTTCGTCAAGTTCAGACGGTTCATTGCCGAGCAGCTTCTCCTCCGTCGCCGGAAACAGTTCCTTTATTCTTTTAATATATAAAGAAGGCAACAATGATTTGCCTTCATCGTCGGCTATTGGATAAGAGACATACAGCCGGTTCGATGAAACTGTGAACGCCCGGTACGCTGTAAATTCTTCATCAAGCATCTTTTGCTTGCTGCTGAGCGCGAGCTTCATGCCGCCTGCCAGCAGCTTTTCCCTATCCTCGTCCGCTAAAATGCCTTCTTCTATGCTTCTTGCCGGCAGCACGCCGTCGTTTACACCGATCATAAAAACGGCCTCTACCTCGCTGAGACGGGAAAGCTCAAGATTAGCCACTGTCACTTGGTCAACAGCCGGAGGCACAATAGCAAACTTCATCGCTTCCAGCCCAGCCTCGATAACCGAAGCAAACTTTTTGAGCGTCATTGCTTCATCTCCAAGCACTTCCACATATTGATCGAGCAGTTCAATGACCGCGTTCCATGCCTGGTTATGTTCTCTTGCCGCCACAAGATCTTCTCTTTCTTCTGCTTCCAGGCTGAATGTTTCCAGCTTTTCGGGAATGTGAAGCTCTTCCAAATATAAATAAAGCGCTTCGCAATATTCTTTGCTCGTTTCCGCTTTTTTCAGCCTGCGTGCAAACCGGGACACAGGTGCAGAAATACATTCTCTCACTTCGTTCAACTCTTCTTCCGTCTCGCGCTCCTCGTCTGTTTGCACTTTGTTTACATGGTCAAGCCCCCGGTAGCGTCGGTAGCTCCACTTTTCTTTTTCCGTCCAGCGGTCGCCTTTTATCCCGTAGGCAAGCACATAATTTTCAAGCCGGTCCATTTTCTCACGAAGTGTTTGCCAATTTTCATCCATCGGGAAAAGCAAATCCGTTTTCACTGCGCGGAAGACCGATTCATACCGCCAGTTGCTGTTGATGATCTCTAAAGTGGAGCGAATAAGTTCGATCAATGGATGATTCAGCATCGGCCGCTTCTGGTCAATGAAAAAAGGAATCTCGTAATCATGAAAAACCGTTTCAATCAATTGCCGGTAGTCACTTCCATTCCTGACGAGCACTGCCATTTGCTTAAAGCGGAATCCTTCCTCGCGGGCCAGCCTCCTAATCTCTCTTGCCACTCCTTCAATTTCTGTTCTTCTGCTCGCTGTTTGCATAAGACAAAGGTTCTCAGGCGATTCAAAAGCGGTTGGCGGACGGTGGTCAAAGTACGCCTCCAAATGAGTCAAACCGGCTGCTGTATACCGTTCTGGCGTAGTTAAAATCACGTCTTCTTCGACGGCCACGCCACTGTCTTTAGCCAATTCATAAACGGTTGAATATGTTTCGCCCGTCATGCGAAACAAGTGCGTGTTTTCAGGCGGCGCCGAACGGAATGACCGATCTGTTGTTAACGCGATTGTTACGTGCTTTGCCTCTTTCATCAGCTGCTGAAGGACTGTATATTCTTGCGGAGTGAAGCTATGAAAGCCATCAATAAACACTTCAGCCCGCTTTATATAATCAGAAGAAACTGCCGCTTCCGCCAGCAGCCGCAAATAATCCTCGGAATCAACATATTTGCCAATCAGCGCTTCTTCAAAGTCGCTGTAAATCGTCTGCAGGTCGTGAAGCTTATCTTTTAGCGCTTTCGATCCTCCACTCTGCTCAAGCGCCTCTTGCTTTTCCGTCAGTTCTTCCGGTGTGATACAATACCGTTTAAACTCTGTCAGCATACCTTCCACGTGGCTGATAAAGCCGTTTTTGTCCGCTGCACCGGCAAATATTTTCAACTCATCTTTTTTATCTTCAATAATTTTTCGAATGAGCATATTCAAGCCGATGGAAGAAATATGCTGTCGGCTCATGCCGCCTGTTTCCTGAAGCACACGCCAGGCAAGCCGCGTAAAGCTATATACTTGAGCACGGATCATTCCGCCAAGCTCCGGGTCAGATGACAAGGATTGCTCGGACAAAAAGGTCATTTGTTCGGGCACAAGATAAATAATGGGATCACCGATCGGGGCCTTTTTCACTTTGTTTTTTATTGATTCAATCATTCGTCTCGTTTTGCCGGTTCCTGACCGGCCGATAATAAATTGGACAGACATCCTCTTCCCTCCAGTAAATCTTGCACATTCTGCCTGCAGCTGTTTATTGCATCTTTTCACTATAATACAGATCATACGTTCTGTCACCTTCGAATGCGCAAGCGCCTTGACCAGCCCCGACGGCAAATTTATCCACCATGCAATTATTTTATAGTACGCTAAACAACAAAAAAGAGCCGGCTGTTTTGCCGCCTCTCTCATCCTCTTTCTCTTTCCCTATTTTTATCAAGGCGCGCTTCAATCTGCTTTCCGACGATCCACAAGATAAAAATAACGCCGCCCAGAATTGCCGTACGCATTGGTTCTTTTATTAATGAGGCCACGTCATAGCCAATAAAGCTGACGGTGAAAATCATCACAGCCTTCCCCGCCATTACCGCTAATAAATATTGCTTAATACTAATATTAGATAAACCGGCGACAATATTAACAATGGCCGACGGCGTAAACGGAAAACATAAAAGCAAAAACACTGGACCGAAACCATGGCGGTCGACCCAATTCATTAATTTTCTCACTTGGCGGTGCCTATGCAAAAAGGACAGTATTCGGTGCTGCCCATAGTTTCTAATGAGCAAAAACACTAGAAAGGCACCGGTGACCGCTCCTGCCCACGACAGCAAAAACCCAAACCATAATCCAAATGCGCTGGCGTTTGCGAGTACAAACACAAACAGCGGCAAAAAAGGCAAAAACGCTTCAAGCAGCGGCAAAAAAAATCCGGGAATAGGCCCGAATGATTCATATTTTTCGATTAACTCCATTATACTTTCAAGCGTAAACCATTCTTTCAAGCTGATCACATCCATGTCGTCTTCCTCTCATGTCTACAGGCACTCGATTTTTTTCATTTTACCATAACTGAACGGTATAATCTTGATGTAAGAGCTAATGAAGTATTATTTATATGAACGGATTCCTATTTAACAAAAAATAAATTTTCTGAAAATTTTAAAGTTTTTGTTGATTACTTTCGGGGTATCACATATAATAAGAAAAAGGTATCTGAGGTGATGAAAAATGGAGAACAATAATTATTTTGCCGAAATGATGAAGTCCCCGATGCCACGTGAAAAAGCGAGAAATGCAACAGCCGTCTACATTGATAGTCTGCTTAATGAAATTTTATTTAAACAAGAGAAACAAAAATTAATGGATGCGATCGATCAGTCGCTTGATGAAGGCAATCGCGAATCTTTTATTGAATTATCAGCTCAATTGAACGAATTAGAGAACAAGTTCAAGGCTTAAACATTCCTTCTCTAACGATGCTGCTCCTCTATACTAAACTCCCCTTATGCCTATGAGGCACTGGACGGAGGCTGACTTAAAAAAGCAAGTATATGGCACCTCTTTAAAAGAGGCGCCATATACTTGCGGGTCAGTTCCGGCTTTTTTTGAGCGTTTGTACCTCCTACTCCTCCTTTTCCTTTTCCTTTTCCTTTTCGCTTGACAGCGGATACGTTTCCAACATGTAAATTCTTTCGGCCATTGCCGGATGACTGTAGCGGAATATTTTCACGAGCCATGGCGGGCTGACTTCCGACAGTCCTTCCTTAGCCAGCTTTTGAAAAGCGCTGACAGCCGCTTCTTTATTTTCCGTCATTTCGATCGCGTACTCATCCGCCTGCTTCTCTTCAAATCTGGAAACAGCATTGGAAAATGGGCTGGCTGCAAATGCGAGCATGGAAACGACGAGTAAAAATAAAGGCAGCGTTCTTAATTGGGACAATTCATTTATCTGTACCTTCTCCCCATATTTACTGATCAACTTCTCCATCCATTTAGCTGCAAGCCAAAATCCAAAAAAGGCGAGAACTAAATAGCTGCCAATACCAACATAAATATGCTTTTTGACGTAATGGGCCATTTCGTGGGCCATAACAAATAATATTTCTTGGTCATTCAATTTATTCAGCGTTGTATCCCATAAAACAATGCGGGCATTGCTCCCTATTCCGGTGACGTATGCATTAAGAGCATTCGTTTCTTTTGACATGTCCACTTCGTACACATGATCGGCGGGTATAGCTGCTTTATCGGCGAGATCCAAGATTTTTGTTTCCAGCTGTTTATTTTTCAACGGATAAAAGTCATTGTACAACGGGTCGATAATAACAGGCTGCAAATACATCATAAAAACAGTGAACGGCACAAACAGTGCCCATGCGGCCAGCCACCATTTTTTCTTGAACCTTTTCATTAGTCCGTACAGCGTAAAAATGAGAACGGACATAATGGCGTAACTGATCCAAAAATCGATGAGTTCGTTTTTCATCCACTGCGAAAACGTTTGGGCGGAGATATGATAAGCTTTTGAGAAATGGAAGCCGATGTATTGGAGAGGAAATGCGAGCAGAAATGTAAGGATCGATAAATAGAATAAGTAAATGGCGGTTTGCAAGAAAGAAAAACGCACTGTTTGCTTCGACCATTTCTCAAACTGTGTTGATACACCAAGCACCAATATTAAAAAGTACACGAGCCATTCAAATGGAACACTGAGAAAAAACAAAAAATTTTTAATGGTGGAATATTCTTCGCTTAAAATCAGTTCTTTTTCACTTAAAAAAACAGCCGGATCGGCGCTTGTCCCTTTATAAATCTCCGGGATCTCCCCTGCCGTCATACCATATAAGTAAAAGTAAATGGCCAGCGCGAACAGTCCATAGCCAAACAAAGCAAACACAGCCCACTTTTTCACTACGTGCTTCACTCCTTTCTCTATCCTTTACTATATGTAATAAATAAGTTGTCCGATTAGAACAAAAAAATTCAGCCACTGTCGGTGCAGCGGCTGACTCAAATCCCGTGAAGGCTTCATTGCTAGTTTTGCAGTAATTGTTTTTTCAAAGCTCGTCTTAATATTTTTCCCGTCGTGTTTTTTGGAAGTTCTTCTAAAAATTCGATTTGCTGCCGCAATAATCAATCAATTCTTCTTATGAGCAAGTAAAAATAATCTAAAAATAGGAAAACCTGACAGGAAACAAATGTCAGGTTTTGGCATATTAATATAGTAAGTCTGCAATTTCTTCCTCGTTCACTTTTCCGAAGTAATGAGGCACATCAAGTGAATGGAGCGCTTGCTTGATGGCATTCTTTTCGTGCCTCACTCCTGTGAGCGCCTTCTCGATCTCATGTACATCTCCTGCCCCAAAAAAATCACCATATATTTTGCAGCTTTCAATCAAACCATTTTTCACATTAAGCCGGGCATCAATCAAACCAACCGAAAAACGATGAGAACGCTGTATGTTGAAGGCAGGCGACTTTCCATAATTCCAATCCCAGTTTTTATACCGTTCTTGTGAAATTTGTTCGATGGCTCGCCAGTCTTTATCATCGAGGTGGTATTCCGGAACCTCTTCTTCCCCTTCGAAAATATTATTCAATAAAAACAGCCGGAATTCTTCAATCGTCATCGGCGTGTTCAATAAATCGGCTATGTTGGCTACCCGGCTGCGGATAGATTTAATTCCTTTTGATTCAATTTTATCTTTTCTTACTTTCAAGGCCGCCACTACTTCGTCCATGTTTGTTTGGAACAAGAGCGTCCCGTGGCTAAACATCCGCCCCTTCGTGGAAAACTGAGCGTTGCCGGAAATTTTAAATCCGTTGGCGTGAATATCATTCCTGCCGCTCATTTCTGCTTGTACGCCCAGCTTATTTAAAGCAGTGACAACAGGCTCTGTGAACTTTTTAAAGTTGTGAAAGCTATCGCCGTCATCTTTCGTAATAAAGCTAAAATTTAAGTTACCTAAATCATGATAGACCGCACCGCCTCCCGATAAGCGCCGAACGACGTGTATATTGTTTTCTTCCACATAGTCTACATTAATTTCTTCAATTGTATTTTGATTTTTCCCGATAATAATGGACGGCTCATTAATATAAAAAAGCAAGTATGACTCGTTAATGTCCAAATATTTGACCGCGTATTCTTCAATTGCCAAGTTTATCCGCGGATCAGTCATTCCTTTGTTGTCTATAAACAGCATAACTGGACCTCCGTTATAACCCTATTTCTAAATCTTGTTGAGCTAGTAATACTGTACCATAAAACTCTTCCTGAGCTTCTTTTTTAAGCTTGCTGAGATCACCAAAATGTGGAAGGTGAGTTAAAACGAGCGTATTCACTTCCGCCAGGCGGGCGAGCCTGCCAGCTTCCGTACTTGTCATATGACCGGCTGCCTGCCCGTCCATTCCGCTGTAAAAGTTACTTTCACAAAGAAGAAGGCTGCTTCCTTTTACAAAAGGAATAAATGCTTCCTGATAAGCAGAATCGGCAGTATAAACGACAGATGCCCTATGATTAGAAATTTTCATTGCATAACAAGGCACGGGATGAACAGTTCGCAAAAATTCAACAGTAAACGGTCCGACTGACAGCTTTTCATCTGGGGTGTAAGCTTTCCCTGCTGTTAAATCCTTATATGTAAGGGTCGAAAAGCCGCTCTCATCTTCCTGGTGGCCATAAATAGGCAGCGGGGAAGTTTCTTTTCCTAAATGTTTGCCAATTAAGAGTGCGTGCTGCATTACGCCAATATCTGCTACATGATCGGGATGGTAGTGGGACAGCAAAACAGCGTCAAGCTGTTCCGGCTGGATGTGATTTTGCAGCCGCGACAGCACTCCACTTCCGCAGTCGACGAGCATTTTAAATCCACCTTCTTCGAATAAATAACCAGAACTCGCTTCATTAACTTTCGGATAGCCGCCCCAGCAGCCAATAATGGTAACGTTCATGGGTGTGGCTCCTTTCATTTCGTTGTTTTTTATCTCCATACGTATTGTATTCCCGAAATTCCTTTAGTTCAACTTATCTATTTTTTAGATTTTTTAAAAAAATTAATAAAAAGTAGTTGACGAGGAAAAACTGTTATAATACAATAAGTAACAACAAGACATCAGTTATATAACAAAACAAGGAGGGAAATGAAAATGATTAATAACATCGTTGATTTTTTCAAAAATTTGCCCGCTAAACAATGCACAAAATGCGGTTCCTATATTGAAGAGCAGCATGAGTGCTACAACCACACTTGTGATGAGTGTACAGACATCAAAGATCTTTAATTCGCTGCCATAACTTCATCTTCCAATTCCATATTTTATATAAAAAAGAAGAACCAGCTTCGCCTTGAGCAGGTTCTTCTTTTATTTAATGAATAGGCTGTTTTCGTAAACTTTGTTGCTATTAAAAAAGGGTTGGTTGATTTCCGCTCCAGGATGCTCGCTTTCCGCGGGGCGGGCGGTGAGCCTCCCCGTCACTTTGCTCCTGCGGGGTCTCACCTGTCCCGCTAATCCCGCAGGAGTCTCGCACCTTCCGCTCCAATCAACCCTTTTGCTACACTTTTTTCATAAGAATATACTACAAAAACAACAGTCTTTTAGAAAACAGCCAATGAATAAGAAAAGATAAGTTTTTATACTTATTTTTGCTGTCTAGCTCCTCGAGGTCATAAGGCAAACTGGCTGCATCCATTTCGCCAGCTCGTCTTATGCTTGTCGGGTCTGAACAGGCGCCTTGCGCTTTTCTATTCCATATTGCCGTTTAAACAGCCGTTTAAAAAACAACATGGTGATTAAGATACAACCTGCAGCAAACAAACCGAGAACTCCATTGTTTACCCACATAAAGTCAAAGTCGCCGCTTGAAATGACTGCTTTAAATGCCCGGACAGAGTAGGCCATCGGCAAGATGGAGTTAAACGGCTGCAATGCTTTTGGAATTAACTCCAGCGGGAAGGTTCCCGCGCTTGCCGTCAATTGAAGAATCAAAATCAAAACGGCTATGAAACGGCCCGGGTTTCCCCACATCGTTACTAGCATCTGAATAATCGCCATAAAGGTCAGACTCGTAATAACCGCTGTTAAAATAAATAATGGTACACTTTGTACTTCAATGTTCAAGCCGTACAACAAGATGGCTGAAACGAGAAGCGACTGCGCCAGTCCGGCGAGAAAGAGCACGCCGAATTTACCGAGGAACCAGCTAAAACCGTTCGTCGGCCGCTTAGCTGGCTCTCTTAATTGAAAGACAATAGTCAACATTAGCGCTCCGACGAATAAACCGAGAGACAAGAAGTAAGGGGCAATCCCTGTTCCGTAGTTTGGCACGTGATGATTCACTTCTTTGTCCACTTTTACAGGCTCCGCCATCATATCATACGTTTCTTCTTTCCCTTTTACCTCATTTGCTTTTTCAGCTGCTTCTTCCAATTTTTCATGAAGCTCTTTCGTTCCTTCTTTCATCTGGGCTGAACCGTTTTCCAGATCCACTGATCCTTCAGCAAGTTTGCCGGCTCCTTCTGATAATTTGGCTGACCCGCTGTTTAACTGTCCTAGTCCGCCGCTTAATGTTTCAGCTCCTCCCGCGAGTTCAGCTGACCCATTTTTCGCTTCCGAAAGTTTTTCACTAAGCTGATTCATGCCCTCCGTCAATTCTTTTTCCCCACTTTGTAATTTTCCGGCTCCACCTGCTAGTTGGTCAGACCCTAAGGCCAGTTCGTGTACACCTGCCTTCAGCTGCTGCTGACCCGTTTGGACTTTCCCGAGGCCTTCATTTAATGACTTTATGTTGGGTGCGAGCTGTCCGCTGATTGCTCCATTGACTTCTTTTGCTCCGGAAGCAAGCTTAGCACTTCCTGTTTGCAGCTCACCGACACTGCTTTTGATTTTTTCAGCCATTTGCTGTTGTTGCTGCGCCACTTGTTGTTTTAGTACAGCAATTTCTACCGGTGTCAGCTTTTGCTGCAATAATGGCATATATTGTTCTAATTGCTGGTTGATTGACCCATTCAGTTCAGCAATCAACTGTTCTTCAAATTGTCCTAGCCCGTTATTTAGCTGCTCGGCACCCGATGCCAGCTCTTTTGTGCCTTTCGTGAGTTCGGGCAGCTTTTCCTGAAACTGCTCGACTCCTTTTTTCATTTCTGCTGTGCCGGAATTTAATTCTTCCATTTTTCCATCGACTGTATGAAGACCTGTTTGCAAGCTGGAAATACCAACGGCGAGGTTGTTTGCGCCATTTTGCAATTCTTCACTGCCGGCCGCAAGTTTATTCTGGCCTTCTTCAAGCTGTGCAAGCCCTGAATTTAGCTTCGCAGCCCCGCTCGCCAGTTCTTTCGATCCATTTCCCGCTTTCGAAATGCCTTCGGAAAATTGGATAGAGTTGTCAGCAAGGGCTGCCAAGTTTTCTTTTATTTGAATGGCCCCTTCGGAAAGCTTTTCCGCTCCCTCACCGAGCTCCCCTGCTCCGTCGCTTGCCGATGACAAACCTTCACCCATTAATTTGATTTTCTCAAACATCGTTTCCGAATAAGTTTTCGTCACACTTTTTTGAACAGACGTCCGAATTTCTTTGACAGCTGTTTCTCCCATTTGTGCTGATAGAAAATTGAAACTTTCATTCGGTACATATTTCAATTCGAGCTTTTCCGGCTTCTCTTCCAGCAATGTTGTTGCATTTTTCGAGAAATTAGCGGGAATTTCAATCATCATATAAAATGTTTGATTATCGAGTCCTTTTTTTGCTTCGTGTTCTGACACGAGCCGAAAATCAAAATCATCACTTTTATCAATTTCCTTTATCAGTTCCTTGCCGAGAGTTAATTTTTCGCCTTCAAAGTCGGCACCGCTGTCTTTATTGACAACGGCGACCGGCAAGTCTTCTAACTGCGAATATGGATCCCAAAAAGCCCACAATAGCGTTCCGGCATATAAAAGAGGAATAAATAAGACAGCCAGAATCGAAATAAGCAGCATTCGATTGCTGAGGATGTCTTTTAATTCCGCGATAAATAAAGATTTTTTCATCATTTCATCCCTTACACTTTATATTAATGACCATTTTGTTCATTTAGTCATTCCGCTGCGAAAGAAAAGGATTTTCCTCAAATGGATAATCCTTCAAATAAATAGAGTTCAAACAGCCGCAAGATTTCCTCTTCGCTCAGTGGCTCTTTTCTTTGTTCCCAGTCAAAAATAAGTGAAATGTAAAGCTTCAGCATAACAAAAGCTGTCACTTCCGGATTGCATGGTTTAATTTCACCAACTTCAACAGCCAACGAGATTTTCTCTTTAATAAAAGAAAGAATAGCATCTTCCATCATCGTCATTACTTCAATAACAGCAGGTGTACCCATTTCTTTTCCTTCTTGAAATAGCTTAATCGTCAGCTGGTGCCTTTTCCTAAACTGTAAAATTTGAAAAAGCGCTCTGTGAGCATTTTCATAAAAAGATAAAGACGGATCGACTGCTTCTTCTGCCACTTCTCTCATTTCAGCAATGAGTGACTGGATGATTTCATCAAATAATTCTTCTTTATTTTTAAAAAACGTATAGATAGTGCCTTTGCCGACATTCGCAAGCCTTGCTACTTGATCCATCGTTGTTGCCTTGTAGCCAAAAAGTGAAAAGGAATTTGTCGCCGCTTCAATAATTTGCTGTTTACGATCGACTGCCATTCTCTCTTTCGTCTCCTTTTTATGACGGAATGAACAATTTAGTCATTTTGTATTAATAAGATACTACAAATAAACGTGGATGGCAATAGCTTCATTTTTAAAATTAGTCTTATTCAACATTCATATTGATATTTCAACAAAAAAGAGGCTGCCTCCGACATCAATAGCCGGGCACCTCTACCATCGTATAAAAGTATTATATTTTAATCTATAGGGGAACCAGGCACTTGAAACAGCTCTTTCAGCCCTTCTTCTGTATAAACGCCAATGCTTTCTGTACCACTTCTTCTCCTTGATCAATACAATCAGGCAGGCCGAGTCCTTTAAAGGAACTGCCGCCGATAAAAAGGCCCGGCATTTCACGCTGCAAGTGCTCTTCAATATCGTTAAGACGCTGTTGATGGCCGATTGTATATTGCGGCATCGCTTTTTTCCAGCGGCTGACAACCATAAAGTCTGGTTCTGCTGTAATGGACATCGTTTTATTTAAATCGTCCAGTACAATGCGTTCTATTTCCGCATCTGCTAAATCAACGACTGCTTCATCACCAGCACGGCCGACGTAGCAACGTAACAGCACTTTACCTTTTGGCACCGTGTGCGGCCATTTCTTGTGAGTCCACGTACATGCGGTAATTGTGAAATCACTGTTTCTTGAGACGACGAAGCCTGTGCCATCTATGTCCTGTGAAATAGCTTCTTCCGGAAAAGCCATAGCCACCGTGGCAACGGATGCAGCCGGCATCTCCTTCAATTCGTTAAAGAAGTGGTATTGCGGCATCATCGCAGGCAATGTGAAATGGGGAGTCGTAATAATCACACTATCCGCTAGCATTTGCTTGCCGCTGTTCAGGGAAAGAATAATTTTGCCGTCTTCCCGCTTTTCAATATAATCCACGCGGGTGCCTTTTAGAACCGAACCCGATTCGAGCTTTGACTCAATGGCTTCTACCAGCTCTTCCAGCCCGTTTTTTAGCGTCAGGAAAATACCTTTCTTTTTCGTGCCTTTGCCGGCCGAAGCGGGCGTTGTTTTTTTCATGCCAAATATTAAACTGCGGTATTTTTGTTCCACTTCATAGAACTGTGGAAAGGTAGACATTAAACTGAGCTTATCGATGTCTCCCGCATAAATGCCGGACAACAGCGGTTCAATTAAGTTTTCTACGACCTCATCACCAAGACGGCGTCTAAAGAAGCCGCCGAGTGACTGGTCGGTTGTTGATCCTGATTTAGGCAGCAAAAAGTCTGCCCCTGCTCTCACTTTTCCCTGGATGGAGAAAAGAGTCGTTGTCATAAAGGGAGTGATCCGTGTTGGAATGCCCATCACAGAGCCACTAGGCATCGGATGGAGTTTGTTGTTCACTAACACATAAGATTGCCCTGCTGCATTATTCACCAGTTGATCGCCAAGTCCGACTTCCCTCGCTAGACGGGCGGCGCTTTCTTTTCGTTCAAGAAACGAATCCGGCCCTCTTTCAATGACGAAGCCATCCTTTTTCACTGTTTGAATTTTGCCGCCAAGGCGGGGCGCTGCTTCAATTAATGTCACAGCTAACGGGAGCTGGACGTTCTTTGCTGCTTTTTGCAAATAGTACGCCGCCGTTAATCCCGTAATCCCTCCACCTATGACTACAACCTTTTTTTTCCCTTCCAACACAGTTACATCGCCTTCTTTTTATATTTTTGCCTTCTCTTGTAAATGTTTGATGACCACATTTCCGAGCGCTTCAATAAACTCCGGACGGGCATTGGGCATGGACGGACGGTAATACGATGCACCGATCTCGTCTGTAACAACTTTGCATTCAAAGTCGTTATCATAAAGAACTTCCAAGTGATCTGCTACAAATCCAGCCGGTACATAAATAAATGCCTGATAGCCTCTTTCTTTAAATAAGTCGCGCGTCAAATCCTGTACATCCGGCCCGATCCACGGCTCAGGCGTATTGCCTTCACTTTGCCAGCCGATTTCCACATTGGCAACCCCTGCTTTTTCGGCAATCAAATCAGCTGTTTCCTGCAGTTGATCCGGATACGGGTCGCCCATAGAAATGATTTTCTCCGGCAGGCTGTGAGCAGACACAATCAGTACGAAATTGTTCCGTTCTTCTTCTGTCATCGCAGCAACCGTTTCTTTTACTTTTTCAGCCCAATAATTAATAAACTTCGGTTCTTTATACCAGCTTTCGATTGAAGTAATCGCCGGACCGCCGATTTTTTCCGCTTCTTCCTGCGCCCGCCCGTTATACGACTTTACGCTGAAAGTAGAAAAGTGAGGAGCGAGCACAATGGATACCGCTTCTTCGATGCCGTCTGCTTTCATTTGCTGAACGGCATCTTCAATAAACGGTTCAATATGCTTTAGGCCAATGTACATTTTAAATTCAATCTTATCCTGGATGGCATTTAAATGCTGTTCAAGCTGTTCTCCCTGGTCTTTCGTAATCGAAGCAAGCGGAGAGATGCCGCCAATCGCTTCGTAGCGTGAACGCAAGTCTTCAAGCGCTTCCGGAGTCGGTTTGCGCCCCCGGCGGATATGCGTATAATAGCGTTCAATGTCTTCTTCTTTATATGGCGTCCCGTAAGCCATGACTAATAATCCCATTTTTTTCTTCGTCATATCTCTCACCTCTAAATTAGTGCGTGTGAAAATAGGCAAACTTCCTCTATTTTCACACGTCTCGTTCCGCTTTTCCAAAAAGAAGTTCACACACTTTATTTTAGCTTTTCAGCGCTGTATTCATGAACAAAGCTTGTCAGGCGTTTAAGTGTTTCTGGTTTCACTTCAGGGAAAACGCCGTGGCCTAAGTTGAAAATATGGCCCGGCTGTGCAAGGCCTTGATCTAAGATGGCGCGTGCCCGTTCTTCAATGACTTCCCATGGGGCAAGCAGCAAGGCTGGATCAAGATTCCCCTGTACTGTTTTCGTCAGTCCCATTGCTCTTGCTTCTGCAATCGACAGACGCCAGTCAAGGCCGACTACGTCAATTGGAAGGTCGTGCCACTCTTTTGCCAAGTGGCTCGCTCCTACCCCAAACATGATTAATGGCACATTTTCTTCGCGAAGCTCGCTGAAAATGCGCTCCATGACCGGCTTAATAAACGTGCGGTAATCCGCTACGTTTAACGCGCCCACCCATGAATCAAAAATCTGGATAGCACGTGCACCTGCTTTTACTTGTGCACGGACGTACGTAAGGGTCATTTCTGTCAGTTTATCCATCAGTGCCCACCATGCTTTTGGCTCTGCATACATAAACGCTTTCGTTTTATTGTAATTCTTTGACGGTCCGCCTTCGATCATGTAGCTTGCCAGCGTAAATGGAGCGCCTGCAAAGCCGATGAGCGGCACATCAAGCTGCTCTTTCGTTAATATTTTGATCGTTTCCAGCACGTAAGGAACATCGCTTTCCGGATCGATTTGACCTAATTTTTCTACATCCTCCACGGAGCGGATCGGATTGTCGATCACTGGGCCGATACCCGACTTAATATCAACATCCACGCCAATGGCTGGAAGCGGTGACATAATATCTTTGTAAAGAATGGCTGCGTCCACATTGTATTGATCAACCGGTAGTTTCGTCACGTAAGCACACAGTTCAGGCTGATGAGTAATTTCAAACAGCGAATATTTCTCTTTCAATTTACGGTACTCCGGCTGCGAGCGGCCTGCCTGGCGCATGTACCAAGCTGGTGTATAGTCTGTCTTTTCCCCTCTTGCCGCTTTTAAAAATGTTTCATTGATCTGTCTCATAGTTGCTGCATGTCCACCTTTCATCCAATAAAAGTCGATATTTTACCTTATATTCAGTCCCGAAACGGAAATAAATGAAGAAACTTGTCTATTTGTACGTTTACACTATAGTTCTTTTGCGTGCAAAAGTATAGCAAGGGCGCCCAAATGTCATAAATTCGCCAAAGAAAACAGCCACAAGCCTGCCACATAGGCATTTCCTTCCTCTTTATGGCTTGCAAACAGAATAGTTTACAGAAGGGAATTTGAGTGTAAAGTAATAGTATACAGCTCTTTTATTATTTTCAAATGAGGTGAAAGCATGAACATTTTTATTACAACGGGTACATACGACTTCATGAAAAAATTGAAAGATAAGCACGCAGCAGAAAAAATCGTGCTGATGGAAAATGCAGAAGGCGCCACTCTTGTGCATGAGACAACAGGCAAAACGTTCTTTCAATCGCCGCGTAAATACGAAGTGATTGATGCTGCCGGAGAGTTAGCTGATTATGGCTATATGGTGCTGAACAATATTCCAGTCACTGACGAAGGACGGCCTATTTTTGAATACCGCTTTAAAAACAGGGAGCGGATGATTGAAAATGTCCCTGGATTTATCGCGATCCGTGTGCTGCGCCCACTCAACTCGGACACGTACGTCATTTTGACACATTGGCAGGATCAGGCGTCTTTCAAAAGCTGGCAAGATTCAAAAGAATACAACAAAGCACATGAAAAGAAAAAAACAGAAGCCGGCGTGGACAACCAGCCGCATATTTTCTCAAGTCCATCTTATGTGACTACTTACACTGTTCCCACTGAAGACGACCGTTCCTGATTGTTTATATATGTAAAATGGATAAGCAAAGGGGCAGCCCAAAAGTCAGCAAATAACTGCTTTTGGGCTGCCCCTTATTTATGAGAACCGCCAGAATGTGCACACTCTACCTTACCAGTTTGTTCAATCTCGACGGTGCATAAACTTTCGCAAAGAAAAACGCGAAAGCAAGCCCGGCAGCAAGCACGATGCCTGCGTGAGTGATGGAGTGGCCCGCCCAGGCAGCGGCGCTGAAAATAATGGCCTGTACAAAGAGCAAACGGCCGATCAGCGAGAGCAATGAAGTACTTTTTCGTTCCTCGGCAACCGGATACAGAGAAACCCAGATTTTCATCTCATGGCGGCGGATCATCGGCAAAAGCTGAAAACCAGTTAAATATATGAACAGCCAAGAGATAATCAGCTGCAATATAGCCTGGTCGCTAAAGCCAATAATAAGTGCCGCAATAACCGTGAGCCGAATATATAACCCGAAAAACTCATTCATGCGGACAAACGTGCGCCGGAACAAGTACGTGTACGTTCCGGCTGAGTCAAACGGCACAGACCCGAGCAGCCCGTCCAGCCATTTTCGCCGCTTAACAGTCCCCCGCAAATGCGGCACATCCGTAAATAAATTCGCCAAGCGGTAAAAAGCAGCCATTCGTTTTTCTTCGAGCTGCACGAGCGTTTCCCACTTAAGCGCCATCCGCTTGAATATCTTTTTAAAATAAGCTAGGTAAGCGGCCATCAAGGCAGCCACTATGAGAATAAAAAGAATCGACGCCCCAGAAAATACGAAATAAAGCAGCAGGCCATTCAATGCAAAACGGACGATCCAGTCAATCTGCCTGCTTTCTTTTTCCTGGATCTTAAGCACATGCCAGCGGACGATTAAATTCCAGCCTTTCATAACGGCAAGAATGATCACCCACAAGAAAAACGACTGCATGGAACCGCCTCTTACCTGCATATACAATGGCATAAATAAAGCAAGCACAGCTATAAGCAAGTAGCTTTGAGAAATAAAGCTCGTAAAAATCGCTTTACGAAAATAAGGAGCCATCCTTTCTTCAAGCGGCAGCAGAAATACGGTATCGGCCCGCATTAAAAATGTATACACCGAACTCCAAGCCAGGAGCGCGCCGAGAATCACCGCCATGACAAGCGGAGCCGGAAATGTTTCATCCAGCGTCTTCACCCAGCCGCTGTAATAATAAAGAACAGCACCGAGCCCGAACACGAGAACAAACAGCAGATGATCATTCAACATGTAGCGCAAATACTTGCGCAGCTCTTTATAATACGCTTCAATCCTTGATTTCCACAGCTGATCGATTGTCTTCATCGCTCTTCTTCCTTCGTCAGTTGAATGTAAATATCATCAAGGGAAGCACCCGGCATTTGAAATTCTGTCTGAAGCTCCGCGATTGTTCCTTGCGCCCGAATTTCCCCGTTATGTAAAATAATGAACGAATCGCAGTATTTTTCTGCTGTCGCTAATATGTGCGTTGACATAAGGATGCCTGCTCCGCTGTCACGCATCTTTTTCATCCACTCCAGCAGCGATTGGATGCCGAGCGGATCAAGCCCGACGAACGGCTCGTCAATAATATACAAGGAAGGCTCTGTTAAAAAGGCGCTCATAATCATTACTTTCTGTTTCATCCCTTTTGAAAAGTGAGCTGGAAACCAGTTCATTTTCTGATCAAGACGAAATTCCTTTAACAGCGGACCGATACGCCGAGTGTACTCTTCCTCTGTCAGTCCATACGCCATGGCAGTCAGCTTCATATGTTCTTCGAGCGTTAACTCTTCATACAAAATCGGTGTTTCCGGAATGTACGAAAATTGGCGCCGGTATTTTTCCGGACTGTCTTGAAGAGAAAGCCCATTAATGGAAATTCGGCCTGTTTTCGGTTCCATTAACCCGATAATATGTTTAATGGTCGTGCTTTTCCCTGCCCCGTTTAAGCCGATCAACCCGACAATGCTTTCTTTATTGATCGAAAAGGAAATATTGTTCAATACCGGTTTGCGGGTGTAACCGCCCACTAGCTCTTCCACTGTTAATAAAGACATAAAAAACGTCCCTTCTCATAAAGTCATACATTCATTTTAACAAAATCCTTGTTCAAACTCATTGTTTAACTCAGTCATTATCTCCCTCTATATGTTGTCTATTTAATAAACGCGCCTTTTATGATAAAATTTTGACAATTATACATAGGAAGGATGAAAAAAATGAGCGACTGCATTTTTTGTAAAATAATTAATGGAGAGATCCCCTCGGCGAAAGTGTATGAAGATGAAGAAGTGTATGCTTTTTTGGATATTAGCCAAGTAACAAAAGGTCATACACTCCTCATCCCCAAACAACATAAGAAGAACATATTCGAGTTTTCACAAGAGGAAGCGGGCCGTTTGTTTCAAAGGGTGCCAATTATAGCTGAAGCCCTCAAAGCAGCGTACGAGCCGGAAGGACTAAATATTTTAAATAATAATGGAGAAACAGCCGGCCAGACAGTATTCCACTATCACATTCATTTAATTCCACGCTACGGCCAGGAAGACGGCTTCCACCCTGTATTCGAAACGCATGACAGCGAATACACAAGTGAAGACCTGCAGGCAATCGCTAAGGATATTGCCGACCATCTTTAAGATCGTGTTTAAAAAAGGACGTAAAGAGCCGATACTCACCGCCTTTTTTCCGCACTTTTTGAACAATCTCTTTAACCTATAGAATATTCAGTTTTCTCGTTACTTTTAAATATGGTATACTAGTACTATCTTTTCGCTGGCGGCAGCAGCGCACGCCAGGAGAAGGAAGATTTAGTTGAGATGAGAAGAGGAGAGATGAGAAATGAATACAAAATCTTTAGTCAGCCTGTCACTTTTAATAGGGATGGGAGCGGTGCTTCACACCGTAATGCCGGGCCTGTTCCTTGGAATGAAGCCCGATATGATGCTTACAATGATGTTTTTGGGGATTTTGCTGTTCCCGAATGTTAAAAGTGTGTTGCTCGCTGGCCTCGTTACTGGAATTATTTCGGGCCTGACAACAGCCTTTCCGGGTGGGTTGATTCCGAATATGATTGATAAACCAGTTACTGCTTTCGTTTTTTACGGCTTGTTCATCCTGTTTATAAAGTACAGCAAAAACGCAGCCGGCGCCGCTTTCCTGACGGCCATCGGCACGATCGTATCCGGGGTTGTTTTCTTAAGTTCCGCGCTCGTTATTGTCGGCCTTCCAGGACCGTTTGCCGCTTTGTTTTTGACAATTGTGCTCCCTGCATCGGTTGTTAACGCTGTCGTGATGCTTGTTATTTATCCGATTGTTCAATCTGTATTAAAACGCTCAAACTTAGTTGAACAAGTGTAAGCACGCCCAAAAAACCCTTCTCTTCTGAAGGGTTTTTTGGGCGTGCTGTTGCTATCTGTACAGCAGCAACACAGCAAAGAGCAAAATCGCACTTCCTGCAATTCCGAGGACTTTGGCTCTTCTCATTAATAAGTTTCTTGATCTGGAGATGCCAGGCCGCCAGATGGACCTGATATGATGAATCATACTGATCAAAAGAATGAAACTCAGCGCAAATAAGCCAAAAATAACACCTTCCATCTATGCCACTCCTTTAAGTAGTTTGCATTTCTTGCATTAAGGGAAATATAGCAAGGCGGGGTCTTCTTACATACTATGCATTCTCTCCTGCAGTGAACCTGTCCCCACACGGAATTAAAGGATTTTTGTTTTTTAAGGAGAACAATGAATATAGAGGTGAATAAAATGGATAAAAAAGCTTTGTTAATCGGCATGCTCGCCGGCACAGCAGCGGGAGCAGCTACCGCCTTGTTTAACACACCTGTGTCAGGCCGCGAAGCACGAGAGAAAGTGAAATTAGCTCAAGCCAGTGTTAAAAGCAATGCACGGGTAATTAAAACGGATGTGGAGCAACTTAAACAAGCTGTCACTCATTTAAAAGATGTCAGCAAAGATACTATCGGCGAAGTGACCGACGGCTTAAAAGCAAGTGCTGGGATGTGGAAAGAAAGCACCGAACCAAATATTGAACGGCTGCAGCAAGAAATAGCAGAAATTCAAGAGACAGCAGAAGACTTGCAAAAAGCGCTGCCAACCAAAGAAAAAAATGGAGAGCCAAAATAGGCTCTCTATTCTTTTTTGAATCTTTTTCGAAAATTTCGTAAATTTATATCTTTATTATTTTTTACTTTCTTGGCATAATAATATTAACAATCTTCATAACTTACTGTTTATTAGGAGCGAAAGAATTCGGAAAAGAAGGTGTAAAAATGACAAATCATCAATATTCAATGAAAGAAGCGCTTATTTTCAGCCAGCGGATGGCTCAATTAAGCAAAGCATTATGGAAAGCAATAGAAAAAGATTGGCAGCGTTGGATCAAGCCTTATGACTTAAATATTAATGAGCACCATATATTGTCGATCGCTTATCATTTAAAAGGCGCCTCCATTTCTGACATCGCTAAATTTGGGGTCATGCATGTCTCCACTGCTTTTAATTTTTCAAAAAAGCTGGAGGAAAGAGGATTTTTAAGATTTTCCAAAAAAGAAGCGGATAAACGGAATACGTACGTGGAAATTACTGCGGACGGCGAGCTGCTGCTGCTGGAGCTAATGGAATGCTTTAACCCTGACACTAATTCTGTATTCACGGGCAGCGCCCCCTTGCGCGACTTGTTTGGCAAATTTCCTGATTTAATGGAGGTAATGGCTATTGTAAAGAATATTTACGGGGAAGATTTTGTCGAAATTTTTGAAAAATCCATCGACAATATCGACGAAGAATTTTACGAAGTAGACGGCAAATTAAAGAAAATCCCCGAACAGCAGAAAGTTTAATCAGATAAAGGATTGACCCTTCTCTAACAGATATGTTCCGGCTTTCTTTCCTTGACGGCTCGCTCGCCTGTCTCTTTACATAACCTTCATTTATTTTTAATAAAAAATAGGTTGATTTTTCTTTGCGTCCATCGTAAAGTGAGTAGGCAACAGCAACATTTTAACGTCAAACGGAGGGATCATTCCGATGAAATGCTGGCGTACATTTGATTTTGAAAAGAGATACGGATTCAATAAAATTGTGATATATTCCGTATTGCTGGCGCTGATGTTTTTTTCGTTTAGCTTTGCTTTCTTGCAATCTCTCTTTTCAGAAACCTTATATTCCGGGTATTTTCATTTCTTTCTAGTAGCTTTGTTAGCTCTTTATCCGCTTCATAAGCTGATTCACTTATTACCCGTTTTGCGCTATGTGGCGCAAATGAAATGCCAGTGTAAAATCACTTGTTTTTGCCTGCCCGTTTTTTCAATTAATATAAAAGAACCGATTCCTAAAAATAGATTTATGATAAGCCTTGTCTTGCCGTTCTTTATTATTAATCCGGTCCTGCTCGTGTGCGGCGCTCTTTTCCCGCACTATATTCATTATTTTACCATGCTCGCTGCTTATCATACAGGCATGTGCGCCATTGACCTTTTATATGTAAAAGCACTGCTCACTTCCCCGAAATATGCGGTCATTGAAGAGCATGACAGAGGATATGAAATTTTGATCCCTGAATAAATGGAATGAAGTCTTTGCGGCAGCGCCGCCAGAAGGCTGACAGCAGTCTGAAGCAGAGGATCTCCCCTGTTCCAGACTGTTTTTCTATCTTTTTAGAGTAATATTTGATATGTTTATTACATATGAAATAAAGGGGAGGGGAATAAATTGATCTCCGTCATTATCGTATTTATTATCTTTTCAGGAGTAATTCTTTATAATATCAATCGAATGACGAATATCCTTTGTATCCAAAAAGAAATTCCAGAAGAGCGTCATCCTAAAATTTTCCGCACGATCAACATTTACATTACAATTTTATTGATTTCCTCGTATATTGAAATTCTGTTTACATAGACTGAGCCGCTTGTAGAAGCAGGCTCTTTTTATTTAAAGTTTGGAAATTATAAATTTTTTCGAGTTAGATAACTGTCCAGCTGCAGCGCCTAGCCCTCGAGGTCAAATAACCTTTTTCCAATGCAGTCAAAGAGCGGACTTCCTTGGGAAAAGAACATTTGCTTGTCGCGGCTGGAGAGGCGCTTCCGCTTTTCAAGTTTGAATTTTTTGGCTGCTTATTGAAAATGTGTTATAGTATGTCCTGAACAAAAAAATGGAGAAGCCGCCGCTTAAATAAAGGCTGGCTGATTAATCAGGGAGTTGTTTAAGAAATGAAAAAATGGATCCTGTCTGCTTCTTTACTTGCGGGAGCTGTCGGCCTGGCCGGGTGCGGCGCTGGAAATGATGTCGTTGCTACTTCTAAAGCAGGCGACGTGACGCAGGAAGAGCTGTATAATGCGATGAAGGAAAAGTATTCTCCGCAAATGGAGCAAGCTCTTCAAGAAATTATGTACAAAAAGGTGCTTTCTGAGAAATATGAAGTCACAGACAAAGAACTCGATAAAGAACTGAAAGAAGCGAAAGAACAGCTCGGTCCTCAATACGAGGCTTTCCTTGCTCAGTACAACCTCGATGAAAAAGGCTTTAAAGACTTTTTGGAGTTGGAACTTTTAAGAGAAAAAGCTACTCTTTCTGAGATAAAAGTGACGGATAAAGAGGTAAAAGAGTATTACGAAAAATGGAAAGCGCCAATTAAAGTGCGCCACATTTTAGTGGAAGATGAAAAGAAGGCAAAAGAAGTAAAAGACAAGCTGGCAAAAGGTGCCAAATTTGAAGAACTGGCCACTGAATATTCGGCAGACCCAGGTTCTGCACAAAACGGCGGAGATCTCGGCTGGGTAGATAACCAAGGCCGCCAGCAATTCGTGCCTGAATTCACTAAAGCACTTGATACGCTGAAAAAAGGCCAAGTAAGTGAGCCGATTAAATCAGAGTTCGGTTATCACATTATCGAGATTACGGATACAAAAGAGAAAAAACCTTTTAAAGACATGAAAGCTGAACTGACGAAAGAACTAAAGCTCTCCAAAGCCGATCCGGAAGCTGTTCAGAAAAAGCTCGATAAAGAATTAAAAGCGGCAGATGTCAAAGTCGAAGATAAGAACTTAAAAGGAGCATTTGAAAGCCTTTCTGGTGCCGACAATGAATCGAAAGAAACAAAAGAAAAGTAACCACAAATAAAGAGGCTGTCCGATGAGCGCCAGGCGCTTACCGGACAGCCTCTTATCTTGTTTAACTCTTCGCTCTTAATTCCCTCTCTTTTTCCATTCTTTGTATATAAACCTGCCCTTCTTGTTCGATAAATTCCAGGTCGGTTTTTTTCTCGGCTCTCGATGTTTTAACCGTCATAAATGCGCTGAACAAAATCCCTGCTACTACTGCGTAGATCCATAATGGAAGTATCATCATTATCCCCTTTCTTATCCGCATTTGTTAATCAGTTTATTCACGAAAAGAAAAAACATGCCCAAATTTGGACATGTTAAGAAGAAAAATGAGGTTTATAAAAGGAACGGTTATCGAGTGCAAATACGCGCTCGGAAAATTCACCTGGCTTCGTACGTTCCAGTGCCCGATCGAGCATATTCATTTTTGCATCAAGATTATCAATGTAGTGAAGTATCTCGGCTTCCCTCACCATTGGGGGCTTCGGACTTCCCCACTCCGCTTTGCCGTGATGAGAAAGCACAATGTGTTTAAGTATTGTGACTTCCTCTCCCTCGATCCCGAGTTCTTCCGCCGCTTTGCCAATTTCATTCACCATAATTGTAATATGCCCGAGTAAGTTCCCTTCCACCGTATACACAGTAGAAACCGGTCCTGACAGCTCAATCACTTTCCCTAAATCATGTAAAATGACGCCTGAATATAACAGATCGCGGTCAAGTGATGGATAAAGATCGGCGATTGATTTAGCTAGGTTGAGCATAGAAACAACGTGAAAGGCAAGACCTGAGACAAATTCATGATGGTTTTTTGTCGCTGCCGGGTACTCCAAAAATTCAGCATGATATTTATTCAACAAAAATCGGGTCATGCGCTGAATATGAGGATTTTTCATTTCAAAAATAAACTGGGTAATCGTGTCCGCCATTTCTTTTTGGCTGAGTGGTGCCGTTTCAATAAACTCATTGACTTGCTTCCCGTCCTGCGGTCCGGCTGGGCGGATTTGGCGGATCTTTAACTGCATTCTGCCGCGATAATTTTGGATTTCTCCCGTGACTTTTACAATGGTCTGCGGCTGATACTGCTTTTCTGTCTCTTCTTTTGCATCCCAAAGCTTCGCTTCAATATCACCGCTTTTATCTTGCAAAATAAGCGTTAAATAGGGGTTTCCATTCACTGCTATGCTTCTTGTTGCTGACTTAATTAATAAATACGTTTCAACGCTTTGTCCCGCTTCATAATGGGTAATCCCCTGCACATGCTTCACCTTCCTTGAATTGTATAAGCAAATTATAACATACTAGCTTTTGGAACTATAATAATCCAAATGAATCACCCCACCTCTTGCCGGCTTAAGGAGGATAAAAGGGCTGCTCCAAAACAGCCCTTCCGATTCAATTGTCTTTAGACATCTCGAGCGCTTTTTTCATATCTTTCAACGAATTTGATTTTCCGTACATTAATACGCCGCCTTTGTAAATGCGGGCGCCAATCACACCAAAAACGAAAATGGCAGCAAGCAAAATTCCGAAGCCGAGTGCCACTTCCCATAAAGGGATACTCAGCAGACCAATGCGGACGAACATGATCATCGGCGTAAAAAACGGGATATACGATGTCACTGTAATAAACGTCGATTCCGGATTGCTAAGTCCATACATAGAAATAAAGAAGCCAATCATCACAAGGAATGTCAGCGGCATCATCATTTGCTGCACATCTTCCAGCCGGCTGACGAGCGAGCCAAGTAAAGCAGCGATTGTAGCATATAAAAAATAGCCGAGAATAAACAAAACAACGGCATACACCATCATTGAAGCTGAAACAGATTTCAAGCCCATAAGGCTGACGATGGATCCTTCTGATTGGTTAGATAAAGCAACGTACGCAAACGCGATCCAAATGCCCATTTGTGTAAGTCCAAGCAGACCAATGCCGATAATTTTGGCGAACATTTGCTTCACGGGCGACACACTCGAAATCAAAATTTCCATGACTCGCGAAGATTTTTCGATCGCTACTTCAGAAGCAATCATATTAGCATACATAATGACCGACATATAAATAAAAAATAATAAAATATAGACGAGAGCCTGCGCCTGCATCAGCTCTTCTTCCGACTTGGCGTTTTTCGCTAAAGCGACCGTTTCAAATGCAGCCGGTGCGTTCCACATTTGGATTTGCTCATTCGTTAATTGAAACTTTCCTGCAACTTCCATCGTTTTAAGTGTTTGCAAAGCTTGCTGTATGTCGGAAGTAGTTTCGCTATTTGCTATATTTTCCGCTTTATAAGTCGCAGCCGGAAGTTCATCTGCTGTCCGATCCAAAAGCAGATAGCCTTTATACGTACCTTTTTCCACTTCATCTTTCAATTCATTTTCTGTTTTATCTGTTTGTACAGCGATCAAATCGTCCGCTATGACAGCAAGCTGCGCTTTAAATGGTTCGTACATCGTACCGGTTTTATCAATCACAGCAATCTTTGTTTCTTTCTCTTCGTCATCAAAATAAGAGAAAATTTGCTCCATGTTGGCAGCCGCGATAATCACCACAGCGATGAGCAACGTCGTCACTATAAACGCTTTTGTCTTAAATTTATTTATGTAAGATTGCGAGAGAATCATCCAAAAATTATTCATAGGAAGCACCTGCCTTTTCGATAAAGATATCATTGAGTGAAGGCTCTTCCAGTTCAAACTTTGTCACGAATCCTTTACCTTGAAGAGCGGAGAAAAGATGCTGGGAGGTTTCTTCTTTTGCTATTTGCAGCAGGATGCCTTCGGCTGTTTTTCTTGATCGTAAAACACCTGGTATGTCTTGTAAAAAACTGACATCAAAATCCGCCTGCACCGCCACATTTTTCTTTCCAAATGAACGCTTAATTTCACGAAGACCGCCATGAACAACGGGACGCCCGTGATGCATAATGCATAAATTTTCACAAAGTTCTTCCACATGCTCCATCCTGTGGCTGGAAAAGACAATCGTTGAACCACTTTCTTTTAATTGGATGACAGCCTGCTTCAACAGTTCAACATTGACAGGGTCGAGACCGCTGAATGGCTCATCAAGAATAAGGAGCTGCGGTTTGTGCACAACGGAAGCAATAAATTGGATTTTCTGCTGGTTCCCTTTTGACAGCTCTTCGACTTTTTTCCCCGCATAGTCCGGAACATTGAACCGTTCAAGCCAGCTGTCCGTTTCGGCGGCTGCTTCTTTTTTATCCATTCCGCGCAAACGGGCTAAGTAAACAATTTGTTCTTTCACTTTCATTTTCGGATAAAGCCCTCTTTCTTCCGGCAAATAGCCGATGAGCGGACTCGTTTTATAATTGACTGGCTGTCCATTCCAGCGAATAGTCCCTTCATTAGCCTGCAAAATACCTAAAATCATGCGAAATGTCGTTGTTTTTCCCGCGCCGTTTGCTCCAAGAAAACCAAACAGCTCCTGTTCTGGAATTTGCAGCGATAACTCGTTTACTGCAGTGAATTCATTAAATTTTTTTGTCACATTTTCTAAAATAAGCATCTTCTATCACTCCCTTCTTAACCATACGCATCAGCACCTAAAAAGTTCCAAAAAAATATTTTTTTGTATAATATTTTGAAAGATTTAAAAATTGTGTACAATGGAAATAGAAGTATTTTTAGGGGGGAGAAAAGATGGTGTATAAATTAACAGTTTTTGAAAAAAACGGAAAAAAGCTGCTCGACGAAGCATTTGAAGCTCATAACGACGAGGAAGCGAAAGAACGGGGGCAGCAGCTGCTTCATCAACATGCTTATGAAGGGTACACGTATCGCTGCACATCGCCGCTCGGAAAACTTGTTTTATTTCACGTATAATTGCGGTAAATTTCGAAAAGGCTGTCTAACAATCAGTAAATAACTGATTGTTAGACAGCCTTTAATTAAAATAGTAACAGTAGGTAATGCCGCCCGCCATTGCTGCACGGAAATGGCTGTAATATGCACGATATCCGTTAACAAAGCAAAAGTTGCATTTTTAAGGAAATAACTGGTTTAACCTGTCGATTTTCTTTTGCGTATATTCACTAAACCGTTCATTATATGTCTTCGGGTCTTTTGGATTGGCAAAGTGCTCAATTTTTCCTGTTTCCCGGTCAATAAACTTACTGGCCGCTCCGCATCCGATGCCGATAATCGTTTGTACTTCTTCCATGATCATAATATTATAAATGCTTTCCTGGCCCGGCTTGGAGTAGCCGACATTTTCCAAGTTTCCGAGAATATTTTTCTGGCGGTACAAATAATAAGGGACGTAGTCATGATCTTTCGTCCATTCTTCTGCCATGTTCATCATTTGTTCCACTTCTGTCCGGTCGGCGACTTTGTATTTTTCTTTATTGAGTGTCATTTCAGAAGCACGCTTAAAAGAAAGCGTATGAACCGTCAATGACTCTGGCATCAGTTTCTCTGTCTCAGCAAGCGAATGACCGAACTCAGCAGTACCTTCACCGGGAAGACCGATAATTAAATCCATGTTTATGTTGTTCATGCCGCTTGCTCTTGCCATGCGATACTTTTCTATCGTTTCTTCTACCGTATGGTGGCGGCCGATCGCTTTTAAAGTCTCCTGTGTATACGATTGCGGATTAATGCTAATGCGGTCAATGTTCCACTTTTTTAAGACGGAAAGCTTTTCCGGAGTGATCGTATCTGGCCGTCCCGCTTCCACCGTTATTTCTCGGATCTTGTTCACATCCGGAAAAACTTCATACATTAACTCGTACAGTTCATCCATTTCTTCTGAAGAAATGGCCGTCGGTGTGCCTCCGCCATAATAAACAGTCGTGATTTTCACACTCTTTTCTTTGAGCCAGCGCCCGATTTGTTCCATTTCGTAATGAAGGCCGCTTAAAAAAGAAGTGACCCTTCCTTGTTTTCCTTGAATGGCAAAAGCCGGGAACGTACAGTAGGCACATTTCGTCGGACAAAACGGAATGCCGATGTAAATACTGACTTCATCTTTCACTTCATATAAATCAGGAACCATCGTTAACTGCCTGTCTAAAATCCGCTGCATTAAATCGATTTTTTCTTCTGTAATTAAATATTCCTCCTGCAATTTGCGGCGCGCTTCTTCACCAGGTACACCGGCTTGATTTTGCTTATGAAGCAACTTCGTCGGGCGGATGCCTGTTAATATGCCCCACTTTTGAATCATACGTGTATAATCCTGCAGCACATTTAAATACACGTGGGAAACAATCGTTTTGACTTGTTTAAAGTATTCTTTTCCCCCAGCGGCTGTAACCGCTTTTCCGTAGCTTGCTTTATACTGTTCCCCGCTCGACTTGGCGGTTAATACAGCCGTTGCCGACACTTGTTTTTCTGCTTCCATTAACTGAAAATCAATAACGAGTTCACTATCTTGACTTTCGTCCATCGTTATCTCCGTTTCTTCAAAAAACAAGTTGGCAATCAGCTGAAGCGGCCGGACAAACCGTTCATCTTCTAATCCTTTTATATAAATTAACACGACGATTCACCTTTCTTACATTTGCTCTACTTAGCATACTGAAACAGGCGTCGGACGGTCAAGGTAGACTGAACAAAAAAAGCGGCGCTTCTACGCCGCTTAATCGATTTTATTTGCTTCCTCCGTTTCCGTTCTTCTTTGGCGCCTGAACAGTTCTTTAATCACGTAAGCAACGCCCTCTTCTTCTTTCTTTCTTGTAATCCAGTCCGCTGCCTGCTTTACACTTTCAGGCGCATCCCCCATTACAATACCAATTCCCGCTTCCCTTACAGCTTCTTCGTCATCTTCATTCGCACCGATGACAGCAATCTCTGAGCGATGGATCATCAGTCTTTCTGCTAAATATACGATGCTGCTCCATTTCGTTACACCAATTGAACTGATTTCTATTCGATCTATTCCTTTTTTAGAAAAAGACACTTCGTTAAACATATTTTTTAATGCCTGGAACGCTTCGTTTCTTTCCCCCGGTTTAAAAAACGTCACTTGAATGGATAAAGGCGAGATTCCCTCATCAAATAAATGTTCTGATAAAGAATCAACAAAATACTGAGAGTAAAGAAATTTCTGCGTCCTCTGCCACATATTTCGCTTCACTAATGTCGCCGGAAGCCTGCCCCTGTTGCTGACAGAAAAGCTTTCATTAGAGAGCGATACCCGGCAATCAAACGATTCGAGGAACTGCACAAGTTCATACGTACACTCTTCGTTAATCCGCTGAATATAAACTGGTTTAGCGAGCTCAGCAGCCACATAAGCGCCATTATGAGCGATAAGACAGCTTTCCGGGTGCAAAGATTTGGCCATCCTCTTTACGATCGACAATTCACGGTTAGAATAAAAGCAAACAACGACTTTTTTCTTGCGGGCATATTTAATTGCTTCTTTCGTTGATTTCGTGATGCGGCCTTTATTTTGCCAATCAAATGCGTCTATATTAATTGCCAGCAATCGGTAAGCCATTTTTGTTCCCCCTTCATGTTGTCCTTTTTAAAAATTATGAAGGGGAAACAGGCTTTAGAACAACGCTTTGGAAAAGTGTCAATCGTATTTATTTTTAAAAAGGGGCTTTCCGCAAGTCAGTTATTCACTGACTTGCGGAAAGCCCTCTTCAAGGTTACTCTGCTGCTGGTCCGTACATTTCTTCGAGCGGTTTCATAATGATTTTGTTCACATCAGCAATCATCATGCTCATTCTTTGTTCCGCCTGCATCAACTTTGAAATCAACTCATGCTGCTGTACGAGCGCGACCGTTTTTTGGGCTTGCTGCACTTCTTCTTCTGTAATTTCCTGCCCGGTCATTTGTTTTTCCTGCAACCGCATTTGTACATCACGAAAATTCGAAAAAATTTGATTCGCTTGCTCGTCTGCATTCACTTCTTCGTACAATTTCTTTAACATTGTGTACTCTTCACTTTGTCTCAAGCCTTTTTCCAGCTCATAAGCTAAATCATATAAATTCCCCATATTCTTCCTCCTCTAATTTCATCATGACTTCACTTTAACAAACTATGCGACAATTGGCGAGAAATTCAAGAAAAAAGCCCGACGATGAGTGCTTGAATTAATCCAATCGCTCCTCCAAGCAAGCCGCCTAGAAGAGTGATCATTTTTAACTCGCGACGTGCAATGTCCAATACGATTTGCTCAAGCCGCTGAAGCGAGAAAGTTTCCACTTGTTCGCGGACAATGTCGCCAATCCGAAGTTTTTGCATAATTACCGGCATGCGGGATGCAACAAGATGTCCGGCTCTTTCTACGAGAGAAGGAATCACTTCACCAATGATTTTATCTTCAAATGGACGCAAAAGGTCTGCCACCGGTCTGCGAAACAAGGACGGCAAATCCAGCTGGCGCAATACGAAGCTTTTTCCTTTAGCGAGTGCTTTTTCATCAGAAAAATATTTGAACACTTCTTCCCATTTCCAGTCAAGCACTTTCTCCCATTCTTTCGCGAGAATCGTATCAAGCATTTCTTTCGTGCCCGGATTTCTTAAAAATTTTATAATTTCCGGCTGAATTTTATCCTCGAGTGACGTGCTGCCTAAAATCATTTGCAGCATGCTGCCAAGCTTACCCCATTCAGCCAGAAAGTCATCGGTCATTTTTTTGACTCGCCACTTTCCTTCAAAGCTGGAAAAATGATCGATAGCTTTCGTTAAAATATATTTAGATACGTCGGGAATTTTCCCTTCAACCGTGTCGAGCCATTCTGCCGGAAGCGATTCTTTAACCGTTTGATCAAGATAAAAGTTCTTAATATGGCGGTACTTATTGTCAATCCACTCTTCGACCCATCGTTCTGCCTTTTGCTCTGCCTCTTTAAAATGAACTTTTTCAAGAAGTTCGGACAACGTTTTATCAGTGGCAAGCATCGGCTTGACTTCCCGCTGGAGCATGGCTGTCATCTCTTGTTGAAAACTCGGTTCGCTCAGCTTGCGTTCAATGCTTTCCGGTGTAAGCAAATGCTCTTCCACTGTCCTGCCAATTTGCAGAGCAAGCTCTCCTCTTCTTTTTGGAATAAGCCCCGGAGTAAATGGAATCTTCCACTTGCTAATGTATCTCGGTTCATAAGGGCGAAATAACATCCTGATGGCAATGGCATTCGTAATTGCTCCGATCGCTGCACCGATTAATACCATGAAAATAATTAATGTAAAAAGATTCATCTGCTGTTCACCTGCCATTCGTTCATCCCGGCGAAGCCGGCTCTTTCATTATAAATTTACTTCACAAAAATTAGCAAATATTGTCCCCTCTGGAAAGCAAATGATACTATAGAGGGAGAGGTGAAAAGTATGTTGCTGCATTTTCAATATAAACCGCTTTACAAAGAAAAAAAATTGCCCGGCTGGTCATTTTCCTTTTATTATAAAAAACAGCGCCTCACGGGAAATTATTTAAGTGACGGAACAATTGAGTGGCTGTCAAGTATACATGAAGAAACAGATCGTGAACTGCTGGAAAAGCAAATTCATGAACTTATGCTATTTCACGTGTATGATAACTAGCTCCAAAACTGGAATAACCCCTTGCTTTTCTGAACATATTAACGGCAAAGGAGGGGTTAAAGTGGCTCAAAAACGCGAAGAACTTTCTTTTTTACCCGATACACAGTTTGAAGGAAAAGATCAAGCGTATTTAGACATCGACCGGATGATCAATGAAGGGATGTCAGGAGGCTCGGTCCACATGAGAGACGAAGCCATCACTGCCAATATCGAAGAAGCAACTCCTTTTATGGAGGAAACGCCTCCAAATCAATAATGAAACATTTTAAAAGCTGTCCTGCGAGTGCCGGACGCCTGCGGAAGTTCCGCTGAGGGGTCTGGCACCGATTCGCCGGACAGCTTTATCTACTTTTTACAAGCATATTGACTGCTTCTTGAATAGCTTCGTCCGCATTTTGACCGCTTTCATGCGCTTCCCTTATGCAGCCTTCCAGATTTTTCGCGACAATCAATCCAATGGAACGATCAACGGCCGAACGAACGGCTGATAGCTGCGTTACAACTTCTTTGCAGTGCTTGTCCTCTTCCATCATCTTGATTACTCCTCTTATTTGACCTTCAATCCGGCTGAGCCGGTTTTTTACGTCACGGTTGTATTCCACCACTATTTATGCACCTCGTTTTTTCCTGAATATCCTATCCGTTTTTGACACATTATATTACCACCAGTATAGCATACAGATTCAAAAAACACCTTGCAAAACACAGGTAAATACAGGTATAAATTACCATTAATTATTTTTGAATAAACTTTTTAAATCCAAGCATACTAGTACTACAAGCAGCAACATTTCAAATCGATGGGCTTAACCAGATAGTCTGGCCGCAAGAAATTGCGGACTGGTGCAAATCCAGCAGCCCAGCCAAAAAAAACAACAGGAGATGACAGAACATGGCAAACAACAACAACAATCAATTACTAGTTGCAGGAGCTCAACAAGCTATCGATCAAATGAAATTCGAAATCGCTTCCGAATTTGGTGTACAACTTGGAGCAGACTCAACATCCCGTTCTAACGGCTCTGTTGGCGGAGAAATCACAAAACGCCTTGTAGCAATGGCTCAACAACAAATGAACGGCTTCCAAAAATAATTTTCACAACTTCATACACATGGCTTGAGCCCCTGATCTTTCAGGGGCTCTCTTATTTGTTTACAAATTAACCATTTTAGCCGGATCGATCCATTCGTCATATTGCTCCGCTGTCAAATAGCCGGTTTCAATGGCTGCTTCTTTCAACGTTAAACCTTTATTGTGAGCCAGTTTAGCAATTTCAGCCGCTTTTTCATAGCCAATATGCGGATTAAGAGCTGTAACGAGCATTAACGAACGTTCCATTAGCTGCTGAATAACTTCGCGGTTAGCTTCGAGGCCTGCTGCACATTTTTCATCAAACGAACGGATGCCGTCAGCAAGGAGCCGAACGGACTGCAGCACATTGTAAATGATCACTGGTTTAAACACGTTCAATTCAAAATTCCCCTGGCTGGCGGCGAAACCTATCGCTGCGTCATTGCCAAATACTTGCACAGCCACCATCGTAATCGCTTCACTTTGAGTCGGATTCACTTTGCCCGGCATAATTGAGCTGCCCGGTTCATTTGCCGGAATCGAAATTTCCCCTATGCCGCTTCTCGGTCCACTCGCGAGCCAGCGCACGTCGTTCGCAATTTTCATTACATCTGCCGCCAGTGCTTTCAGCGCACCATGGAAATACAAAAGTTCATCATGGCTTGTGAGCGCATGAAATTTATTAGGTGACGAATAAAAAGCATAGCCTGTCTGTTTATGGAGCTGTTCAGCTACTTTATCTCCGAACTGTGGATCGGCATTAATGCCGGTTCCGACTGCTGTACCACCAATGGCGAGACTGAGCATGTATTGCTTCGACTGCTCAATCATTTCACTGCTGCGCTGGATCATCATACGCCAGCCTGAGATTTCCTGACCGAGCGTTAATGGAGTGGCATCTTGCAAATGTGTGCGCCCGATTTTAATTAAATCCATATATTCCTTTTCTTTTTGCTCAAGTGTTTGTTTAAACTGGACAAGCGCCGGTTTCAGCAGCTTTTCTACTTCGGTATAGGCGGCGATATGCATCGCCGTTGGAAAAGTATCATTGGAACTTTGTGACATATTCACATCATCATTCGGATGAATCAATCCTTCTTTTCCTGCCAGCTCATTCCCTCTTCTGGCGACGACTTCATTCACATTCATATTAGACTGCGTGCCACTCCCTGTCTGCCAGACAACGAGCGGAAAATGCTCATCCCATTTTCCTGCAATGATTTCATCACAAGCTCCGACGATCACCCCTTTTTTCTCTTCAGGCAATTTACCGAGCTGGCTGTTAGCAATAGCAGCAGCTTTTTTTAAATGGGCAAACGCATACGTCACTTCAATCGGCATCTTCTCGGTCCCTATTTGAAAGTTTTCTTTGCTTCGCTGAGTTTGCGCGCCCCAATATTTATCCGCTGGCACCTTCATTTCGCCAAGTGTATCACGTTCCGTTCTAAATTCCATTTCTATCCCTCCTTTGTCTCTATCTCAGATCCCTCTATCACTTTTCCCTCTTTACGTGCAATTCATTCCAAAAAAAGATAATGAGATTGCTGCATTTATTTTTTATTTCGAATTGCCGCAAGAAGTTTAATTCAGTGTGAGCGGGGGAAAAGTAACGATATAGCTGACAACCGACATCATTCTTTATTAATAATGACGTTAATTTAACTATTTGAGGTGAAAAAAAGTGCTGCGTACGATCCTAATGATTATTGGTGCCATTGTAGTGATTTCCTGGATTATTTCCATGATTTAATGAAAGCATAAACAAAAGACTGCGGGGTTCTCCGCAGTCTTTTATTAAACAAATTTTTCGGATTAGGTAACTGTCCAGCTCCAGCGCCTACCCCCTTGGGTCAAATAACCTTCCCCCAATGAAGTCAAAGAACGACTTCCTTTGGGAAAGAACATTTGCCTGTCGGGGCAGAGCAGGCGCTTCCGCTTTTCTTACTGTCCTGCTGTTACTTTATTTTCATAGTTGTTAATTTCTTCATCAAGATTAAGCGTTACAGCGATTTCATCCCATCCATTCAAAAGCATTTCTTTCCAGTAAGGGTCAATGTCAAAGTCGGCGACAAATCCTTTCCGGTCGGTAATGTCCTGGTCTTTCAAGTTAATGAATAAGCGGTAACCCGGCTCTTCTGCTTTTTCCGTAATCTCTTCCACTTCTTCCTCAGTTAGACGAATCGCTAAAATACCGTTTTTCACGCAGTTGTTATAAAAAATATCGGCGAAGCTCGGAGCAATAACGACTCGGAAGCCGTAATCAAGCAGCGCCCATGGAGCATGTTCCCTTGATGAGCCGCAGCCGAAGTTTTCGCCTGATACTAAAATTTCCGCCTGTTCATATTGCATTTGATTCATTACAAAATCTTCTCTTTTATTCCCTTCATCATCAAAACGCCAATGATGAAATAAGAACTGGCCAAAGCCTTGCCGTTCAATCCGTTTTAAAAATTGTTTCGGGATAATCTGGTCAGTATCGACATTCACACGGTTGAGAGGGCAGACAATTCCGTTAAACTTGTTAATTGCTTTCATTCTTCTTCCCTCCTATTGATGCACTTCGGCTAATTTGCGCACGTCAGTAAATTTCCCCATAACAGCTGCTGCAACGGCCATCGGCGGACTCACTAAATGAGTTTTCGATCCATTTCCCTGGCGCCCTTCAAAGTTCCGGTTAGACGTAGAAGCACAACGTTTGCCTGGAGGGACAATATCATCATTCATCGCGAGACACATGCTGCAGCCCGATTCCCGCCATTCAAAACCGGCTTCAGTAAAGATTTTATCAAGCCCTTCTGCTTCTGCAGCTTGTTTAACTGTTTGCGAGCCCGGTACAACAATGGCTGTAATTCCTTCTTGTACTTTTCTTCCTTTGGCCACTTCGGCAGCTGCCCTTAAATCACTGATACGAGAGTTTGTACATGAACCGATAAAAACGTAGTCTACAGGAATGTCTTCAATTTTCATTCCGGCTGAAAGGTCCATATAATCTAACGCACGGGCGATGGACTCACGGTCTGCCTGACGGTCATACTGTTCAGGATCAGGTACGGAGGCGCTGATACCGCTTCCCATGGAGGGATTCGTTCCCCATGTGACTTGTGGTTCTATTTCTTCACCAGCAATTTCTAGCGTACGGTCATACTCGGCACCTTCATCTGTAGCGAGTGACAACCAGTAATCCGCTGCTTTTTCAAACGCCTCCCCTTGCGGTGCATAGCGGCGTCCTCTTAAATACTCAACTGTTTTTTCATCCGGACTGATCAGCCCCGCGCGCGCGCCGGCTTCAATCGACATGTTGCAAACAGTCATTCGTTCTTCCATTGACAATTGGCGGATTGCTTCGCCTGTATATTCCATAATGTAGCCAGTACCCGCATTGACGCCATATTTTGCAATAACAGCTAAAATTAAATCTTTCGCTGTTACACCGAAGCCAAGCTTGCCAGTGACTTTTATTTGCAATGTTTTCGGTCTAGTTTGCCAAAGTGTTTGTGTGGCGAGAACATGTTCTACTTCACTCGTTCCGATGCCGAATGACAAAGCACCAAAAGCGCCGTGTGTAGACGTATGGCTGTCGCCGCAAACAATCGTCTTTCCGGGCTGTGTTAAACCGAGTTCCGGTCCGATAACATGGACAATCCCTTGGTCCGGGTGATCGATGTCAGCCAGTTCAATACCAAACTCTTTGCAGTTTTGATCAAGAGTTTCCATTTGTGTTTTTGAAATAGGGTCATTAATAATGTGGCGGTTAACCGTCGGCACATTGTGATCCATTGTGGCATACGTTAAATCGGGACGGCGTACTTTGCGGTTGTGCATGCGCAGGCCTTCAAATGCTTGCGGAGAAGTAACTTCGTGTACTAAGTGAAGATCAATATATAAAAGATCCGGTTTTCCCTCTTCTCTGTGTACTACATGCTGTTCCCAAACTTTTTCAATAATCGTTTTCGGTGCCATAAAACAGTCCCCCCACTGTCTTTTTTTGAAAAAAGAGGGATTCCGAGCTCCTAGTGGGAAACACGGAATCCTTCAAGATTATGTCCATTGATTTTCACATTACATATAAGCACCCATGATAGAAGAAATAGCTGAACCTTCTTCTACACGCTGGGCAATTAAATCAATCATTTGCTCCGTACCGACAACTGTCCCGCCTGTGGACTGAAGATCGACTGTCCGGTAGCCGGCATTTAATACTTCTTGTACAGCTTGTTCAATAGCCTCGGCCTCTTCCCGCAGATGGAAAGAATACTTCAGCATTAAGGCTGCCGATAAAATCATTGCCATTGGGTTCGCTTTATTGAAGCCGGCGATATCAGGTGCTGATCCGTGAACTGGTTCATACATACCAAACCCGTCCGACCGCAGGCTCGCTGAAGGCAGCATGCCAAGTGATCCCGTGATCATGGACGCTTCATCGCTCAAGATATCACCAAATAAATTTTCAGTGACGATAACATCAAAGTCTCTCGGGCGGCTGATGAGCTTCATCGCTGCTGCATCCACATACATGTGTTCCACTTCGACTTGCGGATACAACTCCGCTTTTTCATTCACGATCTCACGCCACATGCGGCTTGATTCCAGCACGTTCGCTTTATCGACTGAAGTGAGTTTTTTATTGCGGATGACGGCGAGTTCAAACGCTTTTTCCACAATGCGCTCAATTTCTTCTCTCGTATATTGCAGTGTATCGACAACCACTTCTTGATTGTCTCCACGACGTTCACTTGGTTTTCCGAAATACAGACCACCAGTCAATTCACGGACAATCATCATATTTACATTTTCTGCAATTTCAGGCTTTAGTGGCGAAGATTGCAGCAAGCTGTGAAATCCGATGACCGGGCGAAGGTTGGCAAACAAGCTAAGCTCTTTACGGATCGCGAGAAGCCCACGCTCAGGACGCATATGCGAAGGCAAGTTATCCCACTTCGGTCCGCCTACTGCCCCTAAGAATACAGCATCGCTTTGCTTGCAAAGCTCAAGCGTTTCATTTGGAAGAGGATTGTTTGATTCCTCAATGGCCGCTCCGCCGATATTGGCGTATTCAAATTCAAATTCATGGCCGAACCGTTGTCCAACTGCCTCTAAAACAGCAGTGGCTCCTTTCGCTACTTCCCGGCCGACTCCGTCTCCAGGCAATACTGCAATGTTCTTTTTCACGTTAACCCCTCCGTTACATCAAATGTGTGCTTTTTGCACTTCTAGCTGCTGTGCTTCCAACGTTAACACTCGGTTAACAGCGTTTAAATAGGCGCGGGCAGAAGCTTCGAGAACATCTTGTGCTGTGCCCCGGCCGCTCGTTTCAATGCCTTTATGTTTAATACGAACGTATACTTCCGCAAGCGCATCACGCCCGGCGCTGACTGAATTAATTTTGTAATCATGCAGCTTCACCGGTTCGTCCAGCAGGCGTTCTAGTGTATTGTAAATCGCTTCCACGCTCCCTGATCCTGTAGCAGCCTCAGTTACTTCGGTGCCGTTTGGAAGCGTCGCAGAGATAGTAGCCGTTGGAATATTTTCTGTTCCATATTGAACTTGAATACTGTTCAATTCGTAATGGCTGACATCGGCTGCTTCTGTTTGTTTATCAGCAAGGATGGAGAAAAGATCTTCATCCGTAATTTCCTTCTTCTTATCTGCCAAATCTTTGAATGCCTGAAACGCTTCATTTAGCTTTTCATCCACTAAATCAAAGCCAAGCTCAATGGCTTTATTTTTAAAAGCGTGGCGGCCGGAAAGCTTGCCGAGGACAAGCTTATTCGACTTAACACCAATCAGTTCTGGCGTAATAATTTCGTACGTTGTTTTTTCTTTCAGCACACCATCTTGGTGGATGCCGGACTCGTGCGCAAACGCATTGTCGCCGATGACCGCTTTGTTTGCCGGCACAATCATGCCTGTTAATTTGGATACGAGATTGCTCGTCCGTTTGATTTCATCAAGCTTCATATTTGTTGTTGCCTTGTAGAAGTCGTTGCGGATATACAGAGCAACAGCCACTTCTTCAAGTGCTACATTGCCAGCACGTTCACCGATTCCGTTAATGGTTCCTTCCACCTGGCCGGCACCGCCTTCGATCGCTGCCAGCGAATTCGCTGTAGCCATCCCTAAGTCATCGTGACAGTGGGCGGACAAAATCGCCTGATCGATATTCGGTACGTTATTTCTTAAATATAAAAACAACTCTTTAATTTCTTTTGGCGTAATGTAGCCGACTGTATCCGGAATGTTGACGACAGAGGCGCCTGCTTTAATGACCGCTTCTGTCACACGCGCTAAAAATTCCGGCTCTGTGCGGCACGCATCTTCTGCTGAAAATTGAACTTTCGGAAACTTTTCTTTCGCATATTTGACGGCTTCAACGGCTCGTTCGACCACTTCATCTTTCGACATTTTCAGTTTGAACTCACGGTGAATCGGTGAAGTTGCAAGAAAGACGTGTATGCGGGGTTCGGCTGACTGTTTCAGCGCTTCCCATGCCGCATCAATGTCCTTTTGATGAGCGCGGGCAAGACCGGTAACCGAGCTGTTTTTCACTGTATTAGCAATAAGCTGAACTGATTCCAGATCGCCTCTTGAAGCGGCTGGAAAGCCCGCTTCAATGACGTCGATCCCAAGTCTTTCAAGTTGCTTGGCAATCTCTAACTTTTCAAGAGTGTTTAAGTTAACCCCTGGTGACTGTTCCCCATCTCTTAACGTTGTGTCAAAGATTTCAACCTTTCGCACCAGCCGTCACTTCCTTCTTGGATTGTTTTTTTACGAATGGCATCATTTCACGAAGTTCTCTTCCAACAACTTCGATTGGATGTTTGCTTTCGCTCGCATTGATTGCTGTAAATTCAGGACGGTTCAATTGGTTCTCAAGCAGCCAGCCTTTCGCAAATTTACCTGTTTGAATGTCTGTTAACACTTCCTGCATACGCTCTTTCGTTTCTGCTGTAATTACGCGAGGGCCTGATACGAAATCTCCCCATTGCGCTGTGTCAGAAATGGAATATCTCATGCCTTCAAGGCCGCCTTCGTACATTAAGTCAACGATGAGTTTCAATTCATGCAAGCACTCAAAGTAAGCAACTTCCGGTTGGTAGCCTGCTTCGATCAATGTTTCGAATCCTGCTTTTACGAGTGCAGATACACCGCCGCAAAGAACAGCTTGCTCACCGAATAAATCTGTTTCTGTTTCTTCTTGGAAAGATGTTTCCAATACACCAGCACGTGCGGATCCTAATCCTTTAGCATAAGCAAGTGCAATGTCTTTTGCCTGGCCAGTTACGTCTTGGTAAACCGCGAATAATGCAGGAACGCCTGCTCCTTCTTCAAATGTGCGGCGCACTAAGTGTCCAGGTCCTTTAGGAGCTGCTAAAAATACATCCACGTCTGCCGGAGGGACAATTTGGTTAAAATGAACATTGAATCCGTGAGCAAATGCCAATGCTTTGCCTTCTTTTAATTCAGGCTCAATTTCATTTTTATAAACAGCTGTTTGATGCTCATCCGGAAGAAGGATCATAATTAAATCAGCTTCAGCACTTGCTTCACGAACTGATTTTACATCGAAACCATCTTTTTCTGCTTGATCCCAAGATTTCCCTGGTCTTAAACCAACAACAACTTCTACTCCGCTTTCACGTAAGTTTTGTGCATGTGCGTGACCTTGAGAACCGTAACCAACGATTGCTACCTTTTTATTTGCTAAAACTGCCTCGTTAATATCTCCGTTATAATATACCTTTGCCATTTGTAATCATCCTCCAAAATTGTTTTTTTTATTTTAAAATTGAGTATTGCTTTAATTCAGTTACTTGCTTTTGTGAACCGCGCGTTAAAGCTGTTTGGCCTGTGCGCGACAATTCCTTAATTCCATATGGGCGAAGCAGCTCGATCATCGCTTCGATTTTTTCGAAGTTTCCGACCACTTGAATCATGACACTATCTTTGGCTACATCGATAATCGTCGCCCGGAAAGGCTCGATAATGACATTGATTTCTGCCCGGGTTTGCGGTGTGGTGAGTACTTTAATTAACGCAAGCTCTCTTGAGACAATTGCCTGGTCAGTAATGTCAGTTACCTTCAGCACATCTATTTGTTTATTCAGCTGCTTTAATACTTGCTCTGCTGTCCTTGCGTCTTCTACATGAACGACAAAAGTTATTTTGGAAATGCCTTCTGTTTCCGTAGGACCCACTGTAATGCTTTCGATGTTAAATTGCCTTTTTGTAAATAAGCCTGTTATTCTGTTTAACACACCACTCTGATTAAGTACCGTGACGGTTACTGTGCGTTTCATGGTTTCACCCCAATCATTTCGTGAAGTCCTGCACCTGGAGCAATCATCGGGTACACTTTTTCTTTCGGCTTGATCCGGCAGTCGATTAAAACAGGTTCGCGGCTGTTTAAAGTTTCTCTCAACACGCTCTCTGCTTCTTCTTCTGTTGAAACGGAATAACCCTTGATGCCATAAGCTTCTGCCAGTTTGACAAAATCCGGCTGGCAAGGAAGCAATGATTGCGAATATCTTTCCTCATAAAAGGTTTCCTGCCACTGCCTAACCATTCCTAATGCCTCATTATTGTAAATAACGATTTTAACCGGCAAGTTTAGTTCGGCAATCAGCCCCAACTCCTGCAAGGTCATTTGGAAACCGGCATCTCCAACAATGGCAATGACGGTATCATCCGGAAATGCAATTTGTGCACCGATAGCAGCTGGGAAACCAAAGCCCATCGTTCCCAGCCCTCCGGAAGTGATCCAGCGGCCCGGCTTATTAAAGCCGTAATATTGCGCTGCCCACATTTGATGCTGGCCGACGTCTGTCGTCATAATCGCTTCTCCATCCGTTACTTCATGGATAGTTTCCATTAAGCGCTGAGGGGAAATACCTTCTTCATCTTCGGAATTCCAAAGCGGGTATTCTTTTTTGTTTTGTTTTACTTTTAATCTCCACTCATTAGCCTGCGGCTCTGTTAAGTCTAACTCCAGTAACTTTTGAAGCGCTTCTTTTGCATCCGCCACAATCGGAATGTGAGTATCGACATTTTTGCCAATTTCCGCTGGATCGATGTCAATGTGGGCAACGAGTGCTTCCGGTGCGAAATGCTGTAAGTTTCCTGTCAGCCGGTCATCGAACCGGGCTCCGATATTAATTAACAAATCAGATTCGTACATCGCCATATTCGCTGTGTACGTTCCGTGCATGCCTCCCATTCCTAAAAATAACGGATGGTCTGCCGGGAATGAACCGAGACCGAGAAGCGTGTTCACGACCGGAATATTCATTTGTTCCGCCAGGGAAAGCAGCTCCCCTGAAGCTCCTCCGTGAAGCACGCCCGCGCCGGCTAAGATGAGCGGCTTTTTAGCTTGAGCGATCGCATCTGCCAGCTTTTTCACTTGTAAAACGTTTGGTGTGAGATTTGGCTGGTACCCTGGCAAGTCTACTTCTGTGACGAACTCTGGGTTGGAAATCGTTGTCGCGATGTCTTTTGGAATGTCAATTAACACAGGTCCGGGACGGCCGGTTGTTGCGATATGGAAAGCTTCCCGAATAATTCTTGGCAGTTCTTTCAAATCCCGCACTTGATAGTTATGTTTTGTAATTGGCATCGTGATTCCGATTACATCCGCTTCCTGGAAAGCATCTGTTCCGATGACCCCAGTTGCCACTTGACCTGTAAAGACGACAAGCGGCAGAGAATCCATCATCGCATCTGTAATTCCTGTTACAAGGTTTGTCGCCCCCGGCCCTGAAGTGGCAATAACCACTCCCGGTTTTCCTGCTACTCTTGCATACCCTTCAGCTGCATGGATGGCAGCCTGTTCATGTCTCGCTAAAATATGGCGGATCGGATTTCTGTATAGGGCATCATACAGTGGAAGAACAGCTCCTCCAGGATAGCCAAACACCACTTCTACTTCTTCCTTTTTTAAAGCTTCAATAAAGAGTTCAGCTCCACTCATGGCCTGCTTCAACGGTTTGGCTTCTGTTTTTACTTTTGCGTTCATGCAATTTCCCTCCAAATTGTTGTTTTCCTGAATTGCGAGAGTGATTGGGCTCTTTAAGTAAAAATAAACAAAAAGAAAAGCCTTTTCCCCCCCACGCCTACTGATCCTATAAGCGCAGGGGTGAAAAGACTTTTCCTTTCACGGTACCACCCTGATTTATGGCACTTTCACAAATGCCACCTCATGGACAATTATTACATTGTCCTTTTTGATAACGAGTAATTACTACTCGACCGATCCTAGTTGCATCCGTTCAGACCGGCACTCAGAGGGGATGTCGCTGTAAGGGGTATTACCGGCTCTCAGCTCCGCCGGCTCTCTGTGAACACCTTTTCTTACAACTTTTTCCTCGTCAACGTTTTAATAATTAAATTTTCATAATCCCGCCTGTGCTGGCAGAAGTAACAAGCTTAGAATATCTTGCTAAATAACCTTTTTTAATTTTCGGTTCCGGCTGAATCCAATTTTTCTTTCTTTCAGCCATTTCTTCTTCCGTCAAAACCACGTTTAATGTCCGGTTTGGCAAATCAATTATAATTTGATCTCCGTTTTCAATGAAGGCAATTGGTCCTCCTTCTGCGGCTTCCGGCGACACGTGGCCGATAGAAATTCCTCTCGATGCTCCAGAGAACCTTCCATCTGTCATTAAAGCGACTTTCTTTTCAAGTCCGCGGCCGGCAATTGCTGCTGTAGGAGCCAGCATCTCAGGCATACCCGGACCACCTTTAGGTCCTTCATAGCGGATAACAACTACATGGCCCTCTTTCACTGTGCCGTTGTTGATGCCTTCCTGCGCTTCTTCTTGTGATTCAAAGACAATCGCTTCTCCCATGAATGTTTTAATGGAAGGGTCGACTGCTCCGACTTTAATGACTCCGCCGTCCGGAGCCAAGTTTCCGTACAGGATGGACAACCCGCCTACAGGACTGTAAGGGTTGCTGCTTCTGCGGATCACTTCGTCATTAATAATTTCTGAATCTTTTACATTTTCATAGACAGATTTTCCGGTAATGGTAATCCGCTCTTTATTTAAAGCACCAATTTGGCAAAGCTCATTGATAATGGCGCTGATCCCGCCTGCTTCATGAACGTCTTGCATCGTGTAATCAGAGGCCGGGCTAATTTTTGATAAGTACGGCACCCGTTTAGCGATGTCATTGATTCGGCTTAAATCATAATCAATTTCCGCTTCATTCGCGATGGCGAGTGTATGAAGAACGGTATTCGTGGAGCCGCCCATTGCCATATCGAGCGCAAACGCATCGTCGATGGCCTCTTTTGTAATGATGTCTCTCGGCTTCACATCATTTTTGACTAAGTCCATTAAATGCTGAGCCGCCTGCTTAATTAACCGGTGACGCTCATTTGACGTGGCTACGATCGTTGCGTTGCCCGGTGGAGTTACTCCGAGAATTTCCATCAAGGAATTCATCGAGTTGGCTGTAAACATTCCTGAACACGATCCGCATGTCGGGCAAGCGCTAGATTCAATTTCAAGAAGTTCTTCCGCGGACATCTTTCCTGAAAGGTGAGCTCCTACTCCTTCAAAAACGGAAACGAGTGAAAGCGGCTTTCCGGCTTCTGTTTTGCCGCCTTCCATCGGACCTCCGGAAACGAAAACAGAAGGGACATTTGTTCTGGCAGCTGCCATTAACATGCCGGGAGTGATTTTGTCACAGTTAGGAATGTAGAATACTCCATCAAACCAGTGGGCGTTAATGACTGTTTCCGCCGCATCGGCGATCAGCTCCCTGCTCGGCAGTGAATATCTCATGCCGATATGGCCCATTGCGATGCCGTCATCTACCCCGATCGTATTAAATTCGAAAGGCACGCCTCCCGCTTCGCGAATCGCTTCTTTGACGACTTCGGCAAATTTGTTTAAGTGGACGTGACCCGGGATAATATCAATATAAGAATTGCAAACCCCGATAAAAGGTTTATGCAAATCTTCTGTTTTTACTCCTGTCGCATAAAGCAGACTGCGGTGGGGAGCACGATCGATTCCCTTTTTTATCATGTCGCTGCGCATAGTATCTCCTCCAGGTGTCTTCAGGCTACATGTGATGTTCTTGCTGAATGTGATTTCCCGCTGTTAAATTAGCCTCACACTCTTAAGTTAATTTTAAGTTTTTATCGGTCAAATCTGAAAATTAAGTTTATATTGAGGACAATCATATCCTGCTTTTCTGTCCAGGTCAACACCTTTTGGCAAATCTTTAGACAATTAAAATTATTGGCTTTTAACCTAGATAAAATGCAATCGCTTACAAGGTTGATATATGTGGTTTTAATTTTTTTATAGAAATTCGTAAAAAATTCGAATATTTTTTTATTGCTTTTTCATCCTGATTGTGCACCATTCTGTCTGTCTTATCTTTCTAAAGAAAAAAGCGCCTGCAGAGGGCGCTTTAAAATAGTTCATTCCATTTATCAACGGCTTTGTCAAACCAGTCTTTTTCTTCTTCTTTTTTCTTTTCTTCTTCAATAGATTCTACATCGAAAGAAGTACCTTCCAGCTCTGGCATAATTTCTTGCATAATTTCTTTAAATAACGGAACGGCTCCATCCGAACTGTTTTTGGCGAGATGGTTTTCTTGGTCTGCATTTTCTACTCCAATCCATACCGTACCGACGACATCAGGCGTGTAGCCGACAAACCACTGATCTTTCGTACCGCTTCCTCCTGCAGGAACTTGAGTGGAGCCGGTTTTCCCTGCGAGTTCCACGCCTGAAACTTTTGCTTTCTTGCCGCTTCCGTGCTTCACTACATTTAACAGCATCGCGTTAATTTCATTTGACACTTCTTTCGTCGTAACTTGCGTTTCTTCAGGTGTCCATTTCGGTTTAACTTCACCTTCCGGACCGATAATCTTTTGGATGAAGAAGCTGTCTTTGCGCACACCGCTATTTGGGAAAGTCGTATACGCCTGGGCGAGCTGCAGAGGTGACACGACCATGCCCCCGCCAAGAGCAATGCCCAGTTCCCTATCTACTTTTTCGGCCGGAATGCCAAATCTCTCTAAAGCATCCAGGCCTTTGGAGATGCCAATTTCATTTAACAGCCAAACTGCTGGCAGATTAAGCGACTTTTCCAGCGCCTTGTTCATCGTTACTTCCCCCCGGTAAGTTCCCCCATAATTTTCTGGCGTGTAGCCGCCAAAGTCTTGAGGTTCATCTTTCAGCATAGAATCGGGCGTATAGCCTTCTTCCAAAGCCGGCGTGTAGACGACGAGCGGCTTTAACGTGGAGCCCGGCTCTATTTTCGACTGTGTCGCGTAATTAAATCCTCTAAACACATGCTCTCCCCTCTTGCCGACAACGGCCATTACTCCGCCTGTTTTCGGATTCACTAAAACAGCGGCGCTTTGAGATGGATCCCCGTTCACAGAATCCGGGAACAGCCAGTCTTTTTCATATACATCTTCCAATCCTGCTTGCACGCCCTGATCCATTGCTGTATAGATTTCGTAACCTTTCGTTAACAGGTCATTTTGCGTCAGCCCGAAACGATTAATCGCTTCGTTTATGACCGCATCAGCGTAATAAGGATATTTTCCTTTTAATGGGTCGCCGCTCGTATCATCGAGAACAGTTTGTTTGTTCTTAGCATTCTCTGCTTCTTCGCTCGTAATATAGCCGTACTTCGCCATTTGATCGAGTACTAAATTTCTGCGCGCGGTGGCTTTTTCCAAATTTTTATACGGATCAAGTACAGATGGCGCTTTAATAATTCCAGCAAGCATCGCCGATTCACTGAGGGTCAGTTCACTTGCACTCTTTCCGAAATATTTTTTCGAGGCATTTTGAACTCCCCACGAACCGCTGCCAAAATAAATCGTATTTAAATACATTTCCAAAATCTCTTTTTTCTTATAAACCTTTTCAATTTCAATCGCTAGAAAAAGTTCTTCCACTTTTCTTTTATACGTTTGTTCAGGTGAGAGCAAAGCATTTTTCGTCAGTTGCTGGGTAATGGTGCTCCCGCCCTGCACGCTACTCGTAAAAGTGTTTTTAAAAAACGCCCGCCCTATTCCTTTTAAGTCAAAACCGTTATGTTCATAAAAGCGGTGGTCTTCAATTGAGATGACGGCTTCTTGCAAGTGCTCAGGCATTTTCCCGATCGGTACGCTGTCCGAACGGTTCGCCGACAGCTTACTCGCCTTATCGCCATTTGCATCATAAAGAACAGTTGATTGAGACAGTCCGCGCTTTAACGTTTCGACATCTGCTGATTTCATAAAAAAGACTATAAACCCGAGTCCGGCTAAAACAATGACGGACACGGCTAAGACCATAATTTGTGTAAGGTGAAACTTTCTCCACAAACTTTTCATAAACTTGGTAATTGCATTCATACTTTTCTTTTGTTCCTCCTGAATAAGCCCAATTCAATCTACAGGCTGTCCCATAGTTGCTCGGCTCTTTGCTTTTGGGACAGCTCAGCGGCTAAGATTTCAACCAAATTGCGTTTCGCCGGCGCCGTTTATTTTGCTTCGGACACTTAGCTGCACACAATAAGAATTTCATTATAACTTATTCGCCTTAAATCGCCAATTTTCACCGATTTCTCCTTATCTGTTGTAGTACATCTGCACATAAAAAAGGCTGGCGGTTATTAACCGGCAGCCCTTCGATTTAATGAAATTAGTGTGTCTTCGGTTTTTTCTCTTCTTCCTCTTCCATTACGCCTTTCATGCCACGTTTAAACTCATGAAGTGTCTGTCCGGCTGCTTTGCCGAGCTGCGGAAGCTTGGAAGGGCCAAAAAGCAATAGTGCTACAATAAGAATAATTGCCACTTCTCCAAAGCCGAGATTCATATGCGATTATCTCCTTTTGCTTTTATAAGCTGTTGATTGCCTTATTATATATAAAAATAATTAAAATGAAAATAAGAAAGCAGCAAGTGTGCTTTTTTTGCCACACTTGCTGTCGCTGATTTAAGCGCCTGAACGCTGTGCTTTAATTGTTTTTTTCTTTTCTGTTTCAGCGACATAGACCGCACAAGCAGCGTCACCGGAAATGTTGACAGCTGTTCGTGCCATATCAAGCACACGGTCGATTCCGAGGATCAAACCAATTCCTTCTACCGGAAGACCGACGCTGCTCAATACCATCGCCAGCATAATCAGCCCTACTCCGGGTACGCCGGCTGTTCCGATACTTGCCAATACCGCTGTTAATACTACAGTTGCAAGTTCACCGAGGGATAAGTCAATTCCATAAACTTGAGCGATAAAAAGAGTAGCAACCCCTTGCATGATTGCAGTTCCGTCCATGTTAATCGTTGCGCCGAGAGGCTGGACGAATGAGCTGATTGACTTTGGTACATTCAAACGTGTTTGCGCCACTTCCATGGAAATCGGCAGTGTCGCGTTACTGCTTGACGTACTAAAAGCTACACTCATTGCAGGCGCAAAGTTTTTAAAGAACCAGACTGGGCTTTTTCTAGCAAGCAGCAAAATCGTGCCCCCATAAGTTAACAGCCCGTGAATAATCAATGCAGCAAGAACACAAATCATATAAATGCCCATCGCTTTAATAGCAGACCAGCCCTGGCTTCCAATAGCTGAAGCAATTAATCCAAATGTGCCGTACGGGGCAAACTTCATAACGACTCCGACAAGGTACATCATAATGTCATTACCTTGTTCTACTAAGTTTAAGACGCCTTTTGTTTTTTCACCGAGTGCAGTTAATGCGAGTCCAATAAAGAGAGCGAAAGCAATAATTTGGAGCATGTTGCCTTGAGTCATTGCATCAAGCGGATTTTTTGGAATGATATTGAGCAAAGTTTCTCCTACAGGAGGAGCTTTTTCAGCGGAGAATTCTGCACTTTCGACATCAAAGTTTCCGGCTTCTCCCGGTTGAACGACTCCGGCGACGATTAAACCAATAATAATGGCAATACTTGTAGTGATCAAAAAATAAGTAATCGTTTTCAATCCGATTCGGCCAAGTTTCTTAGGATCACCTAAACCGGCTGCTCCTAAAATGATGGAAAGAAATACGATTGGTACGACAAGCATACTGATAAGGTTAAGAAAAATTCGGCCTAGCGGGGTAAAAAGATAAGGATCTAATACATTATAGACGTTTGGTGCAAATATATTGAGCAGCAGCCCTACTATAGCACCAGCAATTAAAGCGATGATAATTCGGCCAGTAAGTTTCATTAACCGTTCCCCTTTCCCTAGTTCATTAATTAGACACAATTTCTATCATAACTGACAAAAACAAGAATTACAAAAATATAGTTAAGTTTACCGCTTTTTCCAACTACCCAAACATATTTACCTTTTCTTTACTGCATGGCAGCCCTTTCACTTTTTTGGTACGATAACTTAACAAGAATCTATCTGGAGGAAACTGCAATGAAAAAGAAACATATAGAATTGGATGAAGAAACCTTGTTTATCGTTTCCCAAACTTTTAAAGCGCTGTCAGATCCGACACGGTTAAGAATCTTGAATCTGCTTTTTAACGGCGAACACTCTGTAAACGACATTGCTGAAAAATTATCGCTGCTCCAATCCACCGTTTCGCATCAGCTTCGTTTTTTAAAAAATTTAAGGCTCGTTAAATATCGCCGGGAAGGAACGACCTTATTTTACTCACACGACGACGAACATGTTATTGACCTTTTATCCCAGGCGATTGAGCATGCGAAACATCATTAAATCTTCACGAACCTCCCAGTTTGCACCCAAAACTTTAGATCTGATACTTTCGGATTAAATTCGAAGGAAATTTTTTTTGGCTTTATGCTTATTCTTTGAAAAAAAGGGTAAAAAAGAAATAGAATGACGGCAAAGGGGCTTAAATAATGGACAATAAAAATATCTTACTTCTTTCTACATCTAACGATTTAAGCATCATGGCGGAGGGATGGGCCTCTAGATTAAATGAGCCTTCATTAAACTTTGTTAGTGCATCATTTCTGAAAGCCCAAGATGATGACCTTCCTATAGAAGCAATGAAAGAAGTCAATATAGATATCACAAATAAGGAGCCGAAACTGCTAGCGCCTCACTTAATTAAGAGTGCGGATCTAATTGTGAATATTTATGATTTTCAACGTGATCAGCACCCCGATCTTCCGCTTACTTCTAATAAGAAAGTCCTCCGCTGGAACATAACTAACCCGGCACACTGCAAAGATGCGCTGGAAAAATGGGCAGCTTATCAAATCGTATGCGATGAATTAGCTGACCATGTGAGAAACTTAAAAGAAGCATTAAAATAAGCCCCTTTACCTAATTTCTTCTGTTGGTAAAGGGGCCATTTTTTCCATAAGCATGTAAAATATGCAAGAAAGGCGATAAAAAGCGCGTAATCTTCTTTCTCATATAAATCAGCCATTTTATTGAAACTTCATACGGACCGCTGGCGTATATGTATTAACATTTGAAAAAGGTTGGGATAGAAATGGAAACGAAGGAACATTTATTAACGGAACTCGCGGCAATTGAAAAGTGGGAACAAGAACAAAAACAGCTATGGATTTGGGAAAGAATCGCCCGCCTTCCATTCAAGCTGCTTGACCGGATTACACCAAAAGTCATTCAAAATAAGATCGGCCAGCTGCTCGATGAAATTGGCAGCTTTATTCAGACGGGCGGACAATATTTAATCCAGGAAAAAAGCGTATTAAAGAAAATACAAGAAGCAAATCCCGAAACAGCCATTCATTCTATTCAAGACGCCGGTGCCGCCCCGCTTGAAAAAATGGACGCTATAAGTGAAACCTTGAAAAAGTCACGCGCGAATATGGCGACTGTACAGGGAGCTTCAACAGGCGTGGGCGGAGTGTTTACCCTTGCAGTGGACATCCCTTTGCTGCTCGGACTGTCATTAAAAACGCTTCAGGAAATTGCCATCGCCTACGGTTACGACCCAAAACAAAAAGAAGAACGCATTTTTATTATTAAATGCCTGCAGTTTTCTTCGTCAGACGTGGTTGGCAAAAAAGTGATATTGAATGACTTGTCCAACTTTTATAGCAGCCGGAAACAAAGCAGGGAGATGATTTCTCAATTGCAGGGCTGGCGGGAAGTTATTTATACGTACCGCGATCAATTTGGCTGGAAAAAAATGATGCAGCTCGTTCCAATTGCCGGCATCGTGTTTGGGGCTTTCACGAATCGCTCGGCTATTCATGACATTGCTGAAACCGGCATGATGCTTTACCGGAAACGCCGTGTAATGGAGAGGCTGCAGGAAAAGAATCGACAGGAGAGCTCAGTGTGATGAGCTTTCTTTTTCATTTTTGCTCTTAAGGAACCTCTCCACAATTTGCTCCTTATTACCATAAATAAACAACTGGTCGCCTTCCTGAATTTTCTCCTTCTCCAATTGCCTTCGGATATTCACTTTTCCCCTCTTAATAAACAAAACACTAATGTCTTCATCTCTGCCAATAAGATCTGTCACTTTTCTTCCAATAAAGTCAGACTCTTCGCTGATAAATACATCCGTCACTAGATCGTCTTCCCCTAAGTAAAGCGCCTCTTTAACAGGCAGTTCCGAAAGTTCCAGTTTCTTTTCCATCTCATAATGAAATTTTTTGTTCAGCTTATTTCTAATAAATGGCGTTTTTCCAATAAGAAGCATAGTGAGCAGGACAACATTAATAATGGATAATTCCTTGATCCTTAAATCATCTGATAAAATATTTGTAATGGAAGAAATAATCACTGCGAGAGAAAAAGCGCCGAATAAAATGAGAAACATACTGAGTCTCCGGCGGACCGGATGATCAATAATCAGCTGCGATTCATCTGTCGTAAATCCTGTTCCAGTTAGCATGGAAACGACTTGATAACGGGAAACAGCTGTTTCTAATCCGGTTAAGTTAAATAAAATGACTGAAATCTCAATAACGAAAGTGACGATCAAAAAATAAAGAAACATAAAGATGAATCCCGTCATTCTTTTTCCTCCTCCCAGCCAAATATTCCTTTCATATTTTTCCCTTCTTATTTACAAACAAAACTCATTAAAAAAACGGGCGGCCGGGAAAGGCCGGACACCCGTCTGTTATAAATACTTGCGCTGCATTTTATTGCCGCTGAAACTGAAGAGAATTTCACGGTCTTCGACAATTGTCTCTAAGTGAACTGTTCTCCCCCAGAGCGTATATAAATGCGGAAGAACTTTTTCCAAGTACCTTAAGTCGAGTTCAATTCCTTCATACCAGTGCTTCACATACAACTCTCCTGCTTTCATATAATCGCTGTCATTGACAGTCAAATAAGGAAAACCGCCATTTACCCTCATACTGACGAGCTGGTCGCGCACGTTTGTCCATTCTTTATCAGTAATTTTATAATCTTTTCCTTTTTTCTGAAATAAATACATGTCTTCCCTTGAGACAAGCTCTTTCGTTAAGTAATTGCGCAAAAACGAAATATCAGATTCAATTTCCCGGACTTCAAACATTTTTTCCCGGCCAGACCCCGGTTGAACGCCGTGCCGTTTCATTTCTTCTGTCGGATTATTATAACGTTCTTCAATGTCTTCAAACATTTTTAAGCCGAGATAATACGGATTAATTGATGTGCGCGACGGCTGCACAACTCCTGCGTTCAGCTTGGCGAATTCAATCGCTTCTCCAGACGTTAAATCCAGTTCGCGGACGATGCGCTGATGCCAGTAGGAAGCCCAGCCATCCTTTCGCAAAGATGTTTTCCAGAATAAGCAATATCCGTGAAATAGCAACCTTCCCCTTAGTTCTTCAATTGTCTATCCCAAATTTGAAGAGCAATCTTTTCTGGCGTCAATAAATCAGCATCCTGAGAGTAAAAAGCACCAAAGTTCATTTCAAGAATTAATTGATTCTCCTTTGAAACTTTACAAACGATCTGTTCGTTGTACGAGTTGTTCGAAATGGATGAGACATCATTTGATATAAAAATGCTTTCTGTACGACTCCCAAAAAATTCTCCAACCCATATTTTAGTTCCAGATCTGTATTCTCCGTTTTGATACAATTTTACTACTACCTGTCTTAAGCTTTGATCAATAGTATAGTTCACGGCTGGATCCCTTTGTTTTACGTAGTCCAATAGTTCTTTTAGCTTTTCAATAATTTCAGTAAACGCACTCCGTATAAAATTATTTTTATCTAAGTCAGTTATTTTGATTGGAATGGATGCTTCTATTGCCGACAACCAATTACTTGTTTGGACTTGCTCACTCGATTTTTCTGTCTTTGCCACTAAATCAGGAACAGGTCCTAGAGGGGCAACTTCATAGTAGTCAATACCGTAAATACGATAGACTAGTTTGATTATGTTTTCATCAAACTTATCCTCATTTGAAAAATCAAACACAGAATAGTCTTCTAAATGAAATGGCAATACATCCTCAAAACTTGCTGCACTTTTCTTAATAAGAATAAATTTATCTGGATTATTTCGAAGAGTAGAAAGAGAAAGCAATTGTTCGAATCCAACCCCTCCCTGAAACTGGTCGGATTTAGTCTTATAATTTTCCGTCAAGACATATATAACGAAATCGTTATCTCGGATTCCCTCAATCATCATTTGATTTAAATTCTTAGTTTGTCTCTGCAAGATGAATTGGTCGCAGTTTGCATTTATCCCCTTCTTTCTTAATTCATTAGTGAAATATCGAATCCAACTCTGGTGATCAGGATTATCCCAACTATAACTTACAAAAACTTTAGCATGATCTCTGTCCATATCTTTCTCTCCTTGTAATTCCATAAAAACTTCATTGATCAATTTTTCAGAATATCCAATTAATACTTTAACATTATTTTCAAAATAAATCTGAATAATCCGCTTTATTTAACAGTTATGAAACAGCTATTCTTCCAACGGACGCACTAAACTTACAGATGAAAAAGGAGCACCTTTTGAGGGCTCCTTTTTTCGTTTATTAGCGATTTACTTATATTTAGTTTTGTGTTCGTTAATAAAGATGGCTATTTTATTAATTGTACTCTGAAAATCACCTTTTAATTCATGTTCCCATATCCGCAACACATGCCATCCCTTTTCATTATAATAATCACTTACTTCTCTATCGCGCTCCTGGTTTCGCTTCAGCTTTTTTATCCAGTATTCCTGATTGGTCTTTGGTATATTGCTGTGAATTGGACACACATGCCAGAAGCAGGAATCGATAAAGATGGCTATTTTATATTTTTGTATGGAGATGTCTGGCTTTCCGAACAATTTTGCGTTCTTCCTAAACCGAAATCCCTTTTCCCAGAGAGCTTTCGTCACTCTGTTTTCAAGCTTTGAAACAGACTTTATGGCTTTCATTGTCTTTGACCTTTTTTCCTTGCTCATATCCGCCATAAATGTCACCTTTTTCATAGAGTTTTACTATTTTTATTCCCATAACCATAGAAGCTAAAACAGACAAAAAAAGAGACCATCAAGGTCTCCTATTTAACAGGCTCTTCGGTTTTCAGTTCCAATTCGGTTTGTTCTTCAGAAGCCTCAACTTTTACTTTCGTTCCTCTAGTGCGTTTTTTCTTTTTGGCTTTTTTCCCTGTCTCCAGCATTTCAGCCAACTCCTCTTCCCACTTGGATGGCTCCGTTGGATATTCGTTCCCAGCAAAAGAATCCAGAATGGCTTGGACAATGATTTTGGCTCCGTCAACAGGAACAGCCATTCCGATCTGTCGGCGCACACTTTCTTTCTTTCCTACAAATTGATACCAGTCAGGGAATGTCTGAAGCCTTGCACGTTCGCGATTCGTTAGGGCCCTAGGCTCACCATAGTGATACATGTGAGTCCCGCCACCTCCGCTTCCTGTTACCGTATAGGCAGGAGATTTATGATCAAGCCGCTTGTATATATTGGACATTTTTGCCCCTTTTACATTCAGCCGTAGATTTTCTGGAATATAATCCGCCCATGCATTATCTCCAGGATTGATGATGGTTAGCATCTCCACTACTTTCTTTGCATGGTTGGTAAATTCATGATTGAAAGCATTCTCTAGAATTGGAGGGTTTTCAATTGCCTTTTTAGCCGAAGTCCAATTCTCTGGATCATTTTTATAGGGAGGCATTGGCACTTGAAATTTCCATCCAAGAGATTTGTGTACTCCTACAATGATAATTCGATGTCGAGCCTGCGGAATTCCGTATTCTTCAAATTTGTACAGGTGAGGAGTAATGTTATATCCCGCCTCTTCCATTGATTTTAGGATTTGAATGAACGCCCTCCCATCGTTCGCACTTTCAAGCCCTCCTACATTTTCAGCAATGAAAACTTTCGGCTGATGGTGCTTTAATACTTTGATGCCGTAAGTATAAAGAGGTCCATAATCACCTTCAAGCCCTTTGGTTTCTCCTACAATACTATAATCATTGCATGGAAAACCGAAGCAGAAAAGGTCAATTTCTGGCAAGCCCTCAATATCTAATTCGCGGACATCTCCGCAAATAACGGATTCAGGTCTATCTGGACATATATTCAGGCGAAATGTTTCACATGTATCTTCATGATAGTCATTTGCCCATTCATGCTCTACTCTAAAAATTTCTCCATCTTTACTTACTGCCTCTGCTAATTTTGCTCCTAAAGACAATCCTCCAGGTCCACAGAACAGTTCACCTTTTTTAAATATCATCTAGGACAACTCCATTTTTATTGTTGCATGCCTCTATTATACAAGAATATGTCGAAAAATAACACACTCAGCATGCCAAAGCAACTCTAAAATTGTTGATGACTGATTTTCCAATTTTTGATATTATTAATTTAATAATTTCAAATAGGAGGAATGCCTCATGTATTATGTCACAAATTTAGAACATATTGTTTTTGACGCACCATACGAAGAAGGGTACAGAACCTTAAGAATTTTATCAGGATACGCTTCATCTGCTTTTTTGACACATATTCTAACAAAGTATCCTGACTTAGAAATTGAGCTTGTTATTGGGATGGCAAAAAAAGACGGGATCAGAAGATGGGATCATGAACAATACGTTCGAATAATGGAGGAATATCAAAATGTTTCCATCAGTTATCAAAAATCACGTCCTGGAATACATACAAAAATCTACCATTGGCCTCACGGCAGATTATTAAATAACAGTGTTACTTTTACAGGCTCTGCCAATTTTTCTTGGAATGGATTTAGGGATCAGCATGAATTATTGGTACCCTGCTATTTTGAAAATGTGGACGATGTGTTTAATGTAACTGATGCCATTTTATGCACCGATCCTGATGTGGAAAACCATATTAATTTTCAGCATGTTACCGTACAAAGAAGACCACAAACCGATGAAATCGTTCAATTGGAGTTAGATGGTGAGGATACGGAAACTCCTAATCTTCAGCACCTGGAATATGTTGACCTGCCGCTTTTGATTCGAAATGATACTGCTATACAAGAAAGAGCTGGCTTAAACTGGGGACAGAGAGAAGGCCGTGACCCCAATCAGGCTTACTTAAAAGTTCCGACGCCATTTAATAATCAGCATCCTGACTTTTTCCCTCCGCTTGAACAATCATTTACAATGCTGACAGATGACGGGCAGCATCTTGTCTGCAAAATGGCTCAGGCAGAGCGAAAAGCCATTCATACCACTGAAAACAACAGCATTATGGGACAATATTTCAGAAATAGGCTGAGTGTTCCATTAGGAGAAAGAGTAGATCCCCAAGACGTAATAAACTATGGAAGAACATCAGTTAGAGTCTATAAAATCGATTCTGAAACATATTTTATGGATTTTAGTATTGGGGCAACGTAATAGGGGTCTGGCAGATTAAAAAAGGCGAATAATTCTTTAACTTGGAATTATCCGCACCTTCTTCAATTTTAATGTTTTGTTTAACAAAAAAGCGTCGGAAAAAACCAGCGCTTTTTTATTATGCTGTATGTCAGTTCCCCGACTTTGTTTTTTATTCAAAAAATTATTTTTCAAATTGAAAACAAAGATGAATACTGAGATAGCTTTCAAGTCGCATAATTACCAAATAAATGCTATTAAAATGAATTAGTTCTTAGTTAACCCTTAGGGACTATGTCAATGTTACTTTTAAAGTGTTATCCTCATTCAAAAAAGGTGTCATGCAATAAATACAAATCCCTTTTTCCCAGGCAAGTTTCATCTCTTCAGTTATTATCTTACGACAAGCAGCGCATTGAACTTGTTTACCTTGTTCCATTCTAAATTCATTAATACATCTCTCTATGTTGAAAATATATCGTCTGGTTCGGTTGTGAATAGTTGAAAGATCTGTCACCAGCTTTATCTTCTTGTTTTCACTTCGCACCTCGAATATTTGATAAAATAAGACACTCACATCAGCAGCATAAATAGATAATCTATTCTTCTCGCCATCTTTAGGCGGATAATCCTTTTTTCTTAAGTGGACCAGTCTATGATACAAGAGGTCAATGAATTCTTCTTCCTTAATAAAATCAACATTTTTATCCGATAATTCTATGCAAAAATGAGTGTGTTTTTTTTCCGAAATAAATTTTGCAATTTCTATCCACAGCCGTTCAGAATATTTACTTGAGCTTTTAGCTCTTAAATTATCTTGTTTTTCCTCAGCCAAAGATTTTATTGCTCTTTCAACATGCTTCTTAGATATAACCTTATTCTTTTGCGTTACTAAATAATCCTGTCTAAAGTTATTCCAAGCCTTATTTAACATTACTCCAAAATCTCTAGTATTTCCCATGCAACTCTTAACCATTATTTCCAACACACTTGGTCTAATTAAAGCATGTGCTTTAAACACGTCAGATTCAAATACTAACTTCAAGCGGTTATCTATAAACTCCTTAAAATAATTGGTGCAAACTTTATTATCTTCTTCAAAAATAAATTGCAAGTCCAGATCGATATTATGCGGCATATCAGCAAGTTGTTCCAAAACTCCAAGACTCGATTTATATGGAATATATGCAATCCAATGAAATATCGGTGAAGAACTCAATGCTCTAATCAACACGGATAATGTTTCTTGATCTTTATTGGTAAGCATACTCCACTCGTCATAAAAAAATGTTATACCATTTATGTTAAGTACATTTACAATTTCAATAAGAAAAGTTTTAAGTCCATCAGTATCAAGTATCTTTTCGACGCGGTAACCTATTTCAGTCGAATCTGTTTCTTTTCTAGACTCATTCCACTTCGCTTTTAATTTTGTTTTCCCTTTGCTTACCTCTCCACCAAGACCCCAGGCATCATTACTTTCCAGACGTTGTGCATCCTTTTTTTGAAAAGAAAAGAGATGTAGTTCTTCTTCACCTATCCTAATTAAATTTTCTAGTTTTTGAAAGATAGACATTAATTTATGCTCTATTTCTTTTTCTTTATCAATCAAAAAAAAGCGAGCTAAATTTTTTGCAATATTTGTTATAGTTGTGTTCTCGTCTTCTTTTTGATCGATTATATAAAACAATTGCCTTTTTAACTGTTTTAATAATGCCCAAACGTAAAACCTTTCTTGTACTACAACTGAACCACCTATATTTAAATGTTCCTGAAGATTAATGTAAATACAAAGATGGTTGGATTCAGTATTAACTTTATCCCTTGCAAGCAAAAGTAAGTGGGATTTTCCAGTTCCCCTTAACCCCTTAATAAACCCATTTGACTCTTGGCACTGTATTGCTAAGGTCGATACCTTTTTAGTTGAGTCCACATGGATTTTTTTTAACTCCGCAATCCTCTTCTTTGAAGATTGAGCCGAAGCAACATCGAAGTCAGCTCTTAGACTTGCAAAGACTTTATCCATTCTTTCAATGAACGGATCACCTTGCTTCATATTTTCTTGTAAAGAAGACTTTAGCTCCATATTATCCTCCAAATAAACACAATATATACTTGAATTTTATCCTATTATGTAAAAATAATCCATTGTTTTTCATCCCTCTCATCACAGTATTTTGGCTAAAGCTGAGACTAGCAAGAAAAAATGTGGTATGTTGCTTAACTAAAAGAACTAAATAAAAAGCTAAAACCTTAATGCTGTTCTATCCACTGTCCTTCATATACATTTTGAGAAAATAAAATCCAGAAAATTTAATATCAAGAGGGATTGTTGGTCATTACGTTACTTTAGTAACATTACAGACATAATAATACGAGCGGATCATTATCACGTTATTTTTACTATATAAAAAACCGAGACACAATAATAATCAGACCTAAAAAACCGAGATGCTCATTTTCTAATAATCCCCAAAGGAGCTTTTCCCTTGTAAACCCGTTGAGCCAGCTAGAATTTTAAGGTTTCCTCTCGGCTTTTAGATAGGTAATCGATCGATTACCTATCTTAAAACCGAGAACAATTCCAAAAGATAACCTAAAAACCGAGAATTCACAAAATAAAAATTAAGTCTCTATCAATCCTATTTATGATTAGTGACTCACAAACTTAATTGAATAAAATCTTAAGGTATCTTTATCTATGTATTTTTACTTTTGTAACTTTATCCTTTTCTTATAACTGCCAAATAAAAATCCACAACATATGTCGCGGATTTTTATACATCCTCTTCTAGATTAATACGGAATTTACACTCCAACCTACCAGGTGGCTCCACATAAATCCTTTCTATGAAGTACAAATATATTCTTCTTATCTTGGATTTTGGTAGCTCAACAAGCCGTTTAAAGTCCATCATCTTGTCTTTAATCAACTCTTCATTGGCATCAATATCTTTCAAAACCTTAATAGATTTTTCCAACTGACTAATTTGACTGGTCTTATCCTGAATAGAGGCAAGGAGAGTTTCTTTACCGATATTTAATAACTTTATGATGGTTTCATCTCCATTTGATGAAAACATTTTTTCAATTTTTTCATTGAGATTGAAAAGTTTTTGTTTTTCCTGCTCAAGAGCATTACTAATAACAGCTATGTTACTTTCCATTTCGTAACAGTCCTTTAAGATTTTCTCCTGTACAGTCTTTACTAGCTGCTCAGCAGTCTTTGTTTGCATTTTTAAGAAAAGATTCATGACCTCTTGATGAACATCGTCTATTGAAACCTTAAAGCCACACCCGTTACAAATATATATTCTTTTACCATATCCTTTTGAACGTTGATCTTTTCCTTTTAACTCTTGATCACATGTTTTGCAAAATAAAAGGTTCGCCAATAGAAAACTTGTCTTGTAATAATTTGGAGGAAGCCTTTTTTCCTTCCTTTGTTCATAGATTCGAAAACACTCTTCCCATTCATTAAAAGATATAATGGGTTGAATATTGGAATTCTTGTTCATCAGCCAATCTTCTCGATCATTTAGAGAGCTTCTAGAAGACGGATTACGCTTTCTAATCGCGACAACTCCAGAATAGAAAGGATTAATAATAATTTGTTTCACTTTATTTTTATCCCAATTTTTACCTCTGTAACTTTTTGCAGGCATTTTTTCAGCAATTTGTTGAAAACCATATCCATCCTTATAGAGTGAGAATACTCTCTTGGCAAGTATAAGCTCATGATCAATTATTTCAAACTTCCCTCTTTGTATGGCCATAGAATCCTCAATAGGTAGATGTTTTGTAAATTCTTTTACGGCCTCACTATTGTCCTTTTCACCTGTCCTGCTTAATTTTGGATGGTATTTATAGCCGAAGGGTGCTCTTCCACCTGTCCATAGGCCCATATTTAGCAATGTTTTAATGGAATCTCGCGTTGATGCCCTGATTTTGTCCATTTCATATTTAGCTAAAGCATCCTTTATTGAGGAATAAACTATGTCTCCATAACTATAAAGAGTTTCTGTACTGCTCTCCACAATATGAATACCTAGTATATTCATTGTTGTGCGTAATGTATCATGCTCTTTAGGAATACGCGCAAGGCGTGAAGCAGAGTAAATGATAATAAAATCAAATTTCTGTTCAGCTGCATCCCTTATTAAAGCTTCAAGTCCCTTTCTCTCTTTTCTACGGGAAGATACAGCCTCATCTAAATATTCTCCTATAATTTTACATTGATAATGATTGGCAAAGTCATAAGCACTTCTTAATTGTGTATCCATATTTTGTTTATCCGTTGAATGTCTTCCATAAAATGCTGCTTTCATCCCTGGTGCAATAACATTATTTAAGCCCAATAATCTCTCTGCCTCCTACTCCTTCAAGATAAGGATGTTTAAAAATAATACTTACTTCCTTGTCGCTATGCACATAAATGCCTTTTACGACATTCTGTAATAAATCTCTTGCAGTTTCACCGTTTAAATCTTCATGCAGAATTACTGTGGAGCCATCATCATATCTATCATGATACGCCTCTAATTCCTTAAGTGTTTCGATTGATTCAAACCATTTTTCCTTAAATGTTTCATGACTTTTTGTAACCTCTTGTAATTCTTCATACAATTTCATCATACTTGGTGACACATCAGAAACTTTGTCTATATTTAGTAAAACATCTAGTCTATTTCCTATCTCATCTTTTAAGTTACTCCTAACATTTTCAATCATTTTCCCAATATCTTTAAAAATTTTCGTATCCTTTTCTGCCATCTTTTTTAGATGCTCTTTAAAGAAAGGTGACAAAATTTCATTAAAGAAATTGTTCGCTTGGAGCATCACTTCTTTTTCTATCTTTTCTTTTTCAAACTTAATTTTTGAATGATTTTTACAACGATATACTTCTATCTTCTTCCCGCGCATCTGAGCTTTATTGGAAATAAGAACTTCTTCACATTCCATGCACTGTATCATGCCGTCTAACAGGAAGAACGGTTTTTCTTTTTCTTCCTCCTTGAATGAATCTCGGGTAAATGTCGATAGTTTCACTTGAGCTTCTTTCCATACTTGCTCCTCAACAATTTGCAAATGTAGAACAGGAACCTTAATATCCTGATACTTACGTATCCCCTTATAAATCGGATTTTTGAGCAGATTACGAATGTTTCCATAGGTCCATGGTTTATCATCCTTGTAAGTTAGTCCTTGTTGATTTACCATTTCGACGAATTGATTCAAGCTGTCAAGCCTAGTAACTGTAAATAAGTTGAATATATCCTGAACAACCTGGGCCTCCTCCTTAATAATGGTCCAATCTCCATCTTCTTCGGCACTTTGTTCATATCCAAAAGATATTTTTCCAGCTGCATGCTTTCCTTGTCTTGCCTTTGTGAGCTTTGCATCTTTTAACTTCTTCACCAGATTTTCTGCTTCGTGCTCATTGAATGCAGCCATTATGCGCTCTATTAATTCCCCTTCGATTGTAAATAACATGGGGAATTCATGTTCTGTTGCAAAAAACACCTTTATACTATGTTCTTTAAAAGTTCGGTATATCTCCATATAGTCATGAACGTTTCTTGCGAAACGGCAGCGGCTATATACCAAAACTGTTTTTATCTCACCTTTCCTAATTTCTCGCAACATACGAGACATTTGGGTTCGTTCTTTCACCTTTGTCTTTCGAGCAGATGTTTCATCGTCGCTATATATATCATCTATTAGCAAATTTTCTTTCTGGGCCAATTTATTTACATGATCCTTTTGCATTTCGATTGATAGCTTTTGTTTTTCCTTACTAATGGAATTACGAACATACATGACTGTTTTCAGAAGTAACCCCTCCTTCTCCTATGTTTCATTGTATGAGGCCTCGATAGATAACTTGTCCTTTTTCATTTCATCTAGTAATAAATCCATATAGATTTGAAACCATTTCTCTGCTGCTTCAGGATCATGCACATAACTGACTGAAACTGTCTTTATCATTTTTTTGGTCATTTTTTTCTCCTTTTTCTTTTTTAATACTATACAAAGAAGAGAAAGCGTTTAGCAGGATTTCCCTGAAAACTTATTGAATAAAACCGTAATAGGACAATTTGATTCTTTCATACACGTTAATAGATACGAACAGGAGGTATTAGATGCTATACGATTTAGGGCAACGTATCCGAACAATCAGAACTAATAAGGGAATAAGCTTGAATGCCTTTGCTGAAAAGTTAGGTGTATCCCCTGGATATCTTAGTAATTTAGAGACAGGGAAAACAAATACGATACAATTATCACTCTTAGAAAAATTGCAAACCGAACTTCACCTCTTTCCATTTGAAAAAAAGAGCATGGATGAACTTGATATAAGGCTCACTCACGCAAATAAAAAAATGAAAGAACTACAAACTCAAAATCCCGACGCTGTAAAATACCTTCTTTCAACTTTAGAAAATGGAATTGAATTACTTCTAAAAAGTTAATCTTGTATTAGTATTATTTCCAGTAAACAAAATTCTATTCATAAAAATGAACAATCTGTTCATAATTATGAATACCATACAAAAAAATGGAGAGTCTAACCTTTGAAGGTTTGACTCTCTTCTTTATTTTCAACTGAAACTGTAAGGAGCTTGGTGGAATCTACTGATAGTTCTTTATTTAATGTCTCGACCGCTGAACTGTGTCTTATCTTCTTCTCCCATTTAAGAAACATAGGGGATAATTTCTCTCTAGCTTCGGCATGTAAATCTGATAAGCATTCAAAAGAAGCGTTGTCAAAAAGATAGCTAACCTTCAAATCGTCCATACACTCCCCCCCTGGTTAATGTGTATGCGACATGAAAGAGTGATAATCCATCAAATCTCTTTCTTCATGATTTCCTGTGTATTTTCATATGCATGTACAAATAACACTTGGAGGAAAAACAATGAGAGACGAGTATTCTGACGAAACAAAAAACATAGCTCTCTACTGTCGTGTATCAACTGATGAGCAAGCAAGAGAAGGAGTGTCACTTGATGAACAACAACAAAGGCTTAAATCATATTGCCGAGCCATGGGCTGGACAGAGATCCCTCACGTTTATATAGAAGACGGATATTCTGCCAAAAATATGGATCGTCCACAACTTATTAGTTTGTTAAAAGAAGTTAAAAAAGGTACTATCTCAAAGATTTTGGTAACAAAACTTGATCGCATAAGCAGGCGGCTAAAACATCTCCTGGAAATCATCGATATTTTTCAAGAAAATAAAGTGTCTTTTATATCTATCAGTGAATCTTTTGATACGAATACACCTTCTGGCCGATTAACTCTTCAGGTCCTCGGAGCAGTTGCAGAGTTTGAAAGAGAACGCATAAGAGAACGTGTTTTTGAAAACATGCTTCATGCAGCAAATCATGGAAAATGGCTCACTCAGAGCCCCTATGGATATGACCTCATACATAAAGAGCTTGTGGTCAATGAAACAGAAGCTGAAGTTGTAAAACGTGTGTATGATCTATATCTAAATGAGGGACTGGGGTTTTACAGTATTGCGAAAAAGCTGAACCAAGAAGGGATTCCTTCTAAGAAAAAAAGAGGATGGTCTATTCGTTCCATTAAATTGTTACTCACCAATCCAGTTTATAAAGGAACTCTGGTCTGGAATCGTATAGATAGAAGTAGCAACAAACAAGTTGAAAAAGATGATGAAGACTGGGTTGTTGTAGAAAATGCTCACCCTCTAATTATTGATGAGTCTACATGGGAGGCGGTTCAAAAAAGAATTAATCAGGCAAGTGTACCACCACGGGCAAAAACAAGCCCGCATTTATTAGGGGGATTTCTAAAATGCGGTAGATGTGGAGCAGCGATGACGATTAGCTGGACAGGCCCTAAAACAAATAGAAAACGAAGCTATCGATGTTCTGCTAATAAGAATAAAGGAACTTGTACAAGCCAGCCTTATAATGCAAGTGATGTCGAAGATTGGTTCAAGGAAGGACTTTTAAGATTGTCAAAATCAATGAATTCCTCTTATATATTTAAGCTTGCTGAGCAAGCGAGAAATGATGAAAAACAAGTAATAAATCAACAAATACAGAGTGCAAAAAACCGCTATGCACGTAAGGTAGAGGCCTACACAGCTGGACTAATTGAATTAGGAGATCTTCAAAAAGAAAAGTCCCGAATGGAGCAGATAGTGCAAGAGGCTGAAACTAGGCAATCGACTACGACGATTAATACAGAAGGATTAGAGGAAAAATTGAACGGAAAAATTTCCTCTCTCATCGATGCTATTGACACTTTACCTGTCGTAGAAGCAAAGTCACTCATCAAAACTTTAGTAGAAAAAGTAATTATACACGGTGACAAAAATATAGAAATTGTCTTAACAACACCATGATAGGAGCAAATAATATGAAATATACAACACTGTTAAACACACTAGGCACAAGCTGTTACGACAAACTACTACGCCTAACAATTTTTTCAGTTCGATTTAAACAGTTAAAGGTAATCTTTTCTAAAGGATTGATAAGGTCTGTCAAGGTATATCATGGAGGGATAGAACATGACAGTTAATTGGCGTCATTTTGATATCCCTTTAGAACAACATCCTAACTATCCATCTATAATGTATCATTCAAGACAATTCCTTATCGATCCTATACTTGGCCATTATCTTTTCCATCACGGGATCAATGATTATGAAAAGCTAACGAAGTTTCTAACACCAAGCATAAAAACAGATCTTTACAATCCTTTTCTGTTAAATGACATGAAAAAGGCAGTTATTCGTATTATTAAGGCAATCAGGCAAAAAGAAAAAATCCTTATTTTTGGTGATTACGATGTCGATGGTGTTACTTCTACCTCTATATTGTTATTAGCCCTAAAACGTTTTACAGCAGATGTGTCGTTTCGACTACCGTTACGAAGCGAAGGATACGGTCTCTCTGCCCAAGCAATGGAAAAAGTGAGCGATGGTACGTCTCTTATTATTACAGTCGATAACGGGACGAGTTCACATGAAGCTATGCGTATTGCAAAAGCAAGAGGGATCGACGTAATAGTAACTGATCATCATGAAATACTTGGCATGCATCCCGATTGTCTAGCTTTTATTAACCCGATGCGTCACGATAACAACTATCCATTTACTTCCCTATCAGGTGCAGGAGTTGCCTTAAAAGTTGTACAAGCATTATACCAGGTTGCCTGTAAGGATTTTGATCTCCCATTCTTTGAATATGTAGAACTGGCTACTTTAGGAACTATTGCTGACTTGATGCCAATCAAAGATGAAAATCGGGTTATTTGTAAAATCGGACTGCAAAAGATGAATACAAGCCCTCTTCCTGTATTTAAACGGATTTTCGATGAAACTTCTGTTAAAGATGTAGATAGCTCTACTATCGGCTTCACATTAGGACCTATATTCAACTCATGTGGACGAATAGATGATCCAAATACAGCGGTGAATATCTTAACTGGAGTGACTACTACCAAGCAACAGATATCATTTTTAATTGGGCTAAATAAAAAGCGTAAAGAGCTAACTAAACAACAAGCGCTTATTGCAGACACCTTAATCTTACAAGATCAACTTTATAAAGATAAAGTTATTGTTGTATTTGGAGATTTTCACAATGGAATCATTGGCATTATCGCCTCAAAAATAGTAGAGAAATACAAAAAGCCGTCTATTGTGATTTCTAAAACGGGGACAGGTTCAGCAAGAAGTGTGAACGGAAGCGGATTTTCCATTGTGAATGTGATTAATACAGCAAGTATGTATCTTACTAAGCATGGCGGCCACCAAGCTGCGGCTGGTCTTTCAATTGTTCCAGATATAAATCAAGTCAACTTATTTCGAAAAGCTGTACAACTTGCAGCAAATGAGGAAACATTCAATCAAGCTGTTTTAACATACGTGAAACCCATAAATATATGTCACTTCTATGATGAACTCTTTTCCGACATTGACTATTTAGAACCATATGGTATTAATTTTCCAAAACCACTTTTTTATTGTCCTCCTGGCATGTTGCCAACCTTTAATACGTTTGGAAAGAATAAAGAACATGCAAAATTGAGATACAATAATAAAGAAGCAATTGCTTTTTTTAAAGGAGAATTGGTAAAAGGTTTAGACAACTCCCAAAAAGTTCACACTCTCTTTTCGACTTTTTGTAATCAAAAAAAGAACTTTCTCATCCATTCCCTTATGGTGAAATAGAATAAAAAAAGAGTTAACGAATAACGTTAGCTCTTTTTTTCACTCACTTACCTGTATCATTGATTCTATTGCTTGATCTTCTCGCATAACTGATGAAAAGTGATGTCGTAACGCATTATTTATTATCCTCTTTACCTGTTTTAGTGACTTCTTGGTATACGGACAAATAATGTTTCCACTGTCTAGAAGTTCACTTCTTAACTCTCCATTCTTCTCAAATAGTTCATTGTAAACCTTTTTTAATTGTTCTTGATTACTTAAGTCTTTCAAGTCAACATTTAATTCATCTAACAAATCCGTGCTCGTTCGTTCAAATTCAGAGTAAGAAACATTGTATTTAGATTTAGTATTGTGTGAATCCTTATTTTGCTTTGTTGGTAGAGTGCTCGTATTCAATTGTTTCAACTGTTTTTTTAATTGTTCATTGTCAGCTTGAATGAGTTCATAAAGTTCAGTAAGTAATTCATTTTCTTCTTCAAGTTCTCTCTTTTCCTCTAACTGCTCAATTAAATTCATTTCTACAATTTGTTTTTCCTGTTGCACTTCTAGTAACTGTTCTTCTAAGTTTCTTAATTTAAGGTGAATCTCTTCTATATCCAACTCTATATCAAGTTTCCTGTTTTTCTCTACTTGAAGATTTTTAATAAACTCATCATAAATTTCATAAACAGACGACAGCCCAGGTCTTTCTTCTTCAATAAAATCAAACAAAGATTCTTCGCTAATTAAATATCCTTCTTTACGATAATCACTTCTTACTCCTTGTATCCGCCCCTGCCTTATCCATCGAGTGACCATTTGCTGTGAATCAGTTATATAGTATTTCTTAAGAATAGCTAGTGCTTCGTGTACGTTATATTCCCTCACCGATATCCTCCCCTTTAAATAATGTTACTTTCGTAATTATATGAAAGTAGGTATAAAAAAGAACGATAAACTCTGAAGAAGAACAAACTCCCCGAGACACAATATAGAGTATCCCTTTCTTAACGATTGACACAATATATAGAATAGCATACAATTGTAAATGCGAACATATTTTCCCTAAAAGGAGACAAGCCATGCCAAAAAAACCAGGTTCTAAAAAAATTACAAGCCCACGTGTTGCAAAATTGGCTTCAGAGATTTTACGTGATGGACGTTATAGCTCTAAGAGTAAAAGTGTGGCAGCAGCGGCTCTAGCTCAAGCAAAAGGTAAAAAATAAATTTTGTAAGAGGTGAGATCATGGGAGTAAAGGCAAGAGGCTTTAAAGAATTTGGCAAGAAGTTAAAACAACTTGAACAAAGTGTTCAAGAAATTCAAGGGACTAACACTGTTTCCTTTTCTGAACTTTTCCCCGATACATTCATGCAACGTTTTTCGGATTTTCAATCTATTCAAGAGATGTTTGATCAATCACCGTTTACTATTAAAAATAATGGGGATCTTGACAGTATCCCTAGTGACGAATGGGACAAATATGTTTCAGGTAAGACTAGGTTTAATTCATGGACATTGATGCAAGAAAGAGCTTTAAGTGAATGGACAGCTAGAAAACTAGGTCTATAAAAAGTTTTGAAATCTCTTTTTAAATACAACCAACTAAGGCTAAGCATTTTAATTCTATAAAAAGTCGTCATTTTTACTATTAGAACATTATCTTATGAATTGTATACAGACATAAACAAACACCCCCCTTTGCTAAAAGGGGGGTGTTTTGAAGATTGCCCATAGGCGACGGCATGAAATGAATCATGTGCAATAATTTGCAACGCCCTTCAATCCTCATGATTAGTATATGTAGGTCTCTTTACAAAATGCCTTGTTTACAAAAGAAAAAAGGGTTTGCCCGTAAGCGACGATATTATTGATACCCTTTCGGATACCAAACAACATCCATGAAATGAATCATGTGCAAAGCTGCAACGCTCCTCAATCCCTTTCGTTAAAATTATAGCACAAAAAAAGGGCTTGTAAACATAAAATTTAGAAGTCAGGGCATAATTTTAATTCCAAATCGATCAAACCTTTTCAACCCACCTTCATATCTAAGCTTTCTTATCTCTTTATAAACGTTAAACTTATTCTGCTTTTTTTGCAGAGCGTTTCGTGCAAACGGGTTTGGTATAAAATCTGCTACTTGCAAACCAGGGTTATTAGAAGACTTCGGAGGAAATTCGATTTCCCTCAAATAAGTTTGCATCGCATGCGGACTGACAAACATAGACCCCATTGCTTTTACATGATTAAAATGCATTCTAACCGCTGTGTCTTGCGCTGCTCTGGATTCCGCAAAAACATATCCAATTCCATTATTTTTATGTAAAAAATGACAATAGTTCTCTAGAATAATCTGCATTGCAGTTAGATAAGTTTCCGTACTACAAGCAGGATCAAAATGATTTTTTAACGAATCCATATCAATGCAAGCACCTATAATAGTACATGGAAGAGCTTGAAATAATTTCGAAAGTTCGCTGAAAAGTAATCTAGAGTTCCCGTTTTGCCGAAATCTTTGAAAGTGCGGCTTTACAGTATTAATTCGATGCATTCTATTTTGCGCTTCTCTTATCTCTTTTTCATGAAGAACAATTGAAGTGGGATTCGCTAAATCCTGCCAGATTTTTGACTTAAGTTCATCTAACTTTGGTATCAGGATTTTTTCATAATCCTCTTCCTTTATTATAAATCCAGCGACACAAAATACAGGATTATTGAATCCTGAGCTATGAGTAGTGCTTTCATCTAGAAATAGAAAATACTTTGACATCTTTTTTCCTCGCTTTTAACATGAATAATTCTATTATACCATCTAATCCTTTCCACAAGTTTAAATTTTCCCATAAAAAGAACCTCTAAATAACCATTAGATTCCAATTAAAGTACTTACCTTGAATTCCTACATGATATGATGCCTAAATAATAGTTATAACGCTCCTTAAACAAATGATTAAATTCACAACTTCAACTTACACTTTATTCTAGTATTTACTAATAATAATCTTTGTTTTCATACATAGTTAAATCCTTATATTGATTGCAAATTTACTTTCCTGCAACCGTTGATCATAAATTGTTATAGCCAAATTTCCTTTGTTTCCTCAATTAGAAATTCATAAATTATATCCAGTAAAGTAAAAGGAAACCACCAATTTAGATAATTGGTGGTTTCCTTTTATGCATCCTAAATTAACGCACCTATTTAATTTAAGGGGCTTTGCTGTTCTCTTAGCGATTAATTGAATTAGCTATCTCCACTAACACTTCAGGAGTCACCTTGTCAGAAACTCTCTTATCGATTCCAAGCATATATTGCCAATTATCTGTTTCGAAAGCTAGCACATTTAAGCCCGAAATATTCATGTACAGTGCTTTATTCTTGTTCTTTAGCGTGTAATTCCTTAGAACATACTTATCACTTATTGGGATTTTATCTTTAACAGGCCGAACATCAATTTTGTAATGATTTTGAGGTGATTTATCATTTACAAATATAACTTCTAAAGAGTCATTCACGTCACCATCTAAATCACTAAACCTACCGAAATTATGTGTAAAATTTATAGGTGGAATCCTAAGAGGAAGTTCCAAATTTTGTTTAAAATGCCGTTCAAAATCCTTTATAGCCTCTTCTGCCGTTTTATATCCAATTTTGGGGTAGATTTCTTCCAGAGGTTGAGGTTTATCGTTCGAATTTGCATATGTTGTTTCATTATTTATCCCTAAAACCAAAATACTGCATACAAACAATACAAAAGAAATACTTTTATTCATTTACATCACCTTAAATTATAATCAGGTTTATTTTCCCCCTTTCAATTTAAATTATCCTTTTACCACTAAGAAAGCAGGATAATTAAATTCCGATTTTCCCTTTAATAAAAGCGATTCGTAGTGTTTTTATTATTTTATCTAGATTTATTTACATGTTGAATTCCTTAAACAAAAAAATAATTAGCTCTTTTATTGAACTAACTATCCTTCTAACGCTTTACATAAATTTCACACTGACTTTTTTTGGGATATTAATCGGTAACAATTATGTAATTCCGTATTATTCCTATAAGTATAATTGTTGGAAATGAATCACACTTCACTAATTTCCATATATTAACATAATCGCGCTCAATATTACCAATATTCCTTTAAGGAAATAGAGACAATAATCGCTTTCTTTTTAAACATCTTTGCGATACGAAGCCCAGCCTTCATTCATAATTTTTGTCTCCAGCTGCGGCCAGAAATAAAGCATTTCTTCCCGCACCATCGTCATAATGTCACGCTGCCAGTCTTCAAGGTAGCGGCTGTATTGTTCAATGAAAAGCATAAGGTCTTTTTCTGGCCGAGGCGGTATTGTTTTTTTCGGCTTCTGAGGTACAACCTCCAGTTTTTCTGATCCATCGAGCATCCATAAATCGTCATACGGTCCCCTCTTTTTTTCCAGTTCCTCTTCAGCTTCTTCTGTCTGCCAGGATAACCTCCGCCGCAGCAAAGAAGGATCAATATGCTCTTCGACCGCCAGGACGGCATCTAAAAATTGTTCCACTGTTTCTTTTCCGTGATCGATTTCGTACTGACGGATTCGGTCAGCGGTCGCTGCCATACTTTCTACCATATGCCTGTTCGTCTGCTGGAAGCGAGCATTATTTTTAAAGAAATCACAGTGAGCAAGCACGTGGGCAACAATTAATTTATTTTGGATAAGTGAATTCGTATCGAGTAAAAAAGCGTAACATGGATTAGAGTTAATGACGAGTTCATATATTTTGCTCAACCCAAGATCGTATTGCAGCTTCATTTTAAAAAACTGCTTTCCAAAGCTCCAGTGTGAAAAACGGGTCGGCATGCCGTAAGCACCAAATGTATAAATAATTTCCGCCGGGCAGATTTCGTACCTCATTGGATAAAAATCCAGACCGAACCCTGATGCAATTTCTGTAATTTCATCAATGGCATATTGAAGGTCTTTCATTTCTGCCTTATTCATTTTTGTTTCCCCCTTTTTGCCCTTTAACAAATACTTATGAAAAAAAGCAAAAGGTCATACCCTCTTTTCCATTGAATTCTATTTCTCTTTTCCGGCAGCCTTCCCTCCCATTATTTACAGAGAGAGTTTTGCTGGCTCAGGAACATAATAAAGATAATTCCTCTACAGGGGGGGATCAGAATTGGATTACACGGATTATGACCGCGTGCTGTATTACGTTCATCGTTCGGATTGGGACAACTTGCTGATATTAATGGTGCGGACGAAAGATCACTTACTGTCAAAGAAGATTGAGCATTTTCTTCACGCCCGCTCGTTTCCTAATTCTTATTCTGCTGTGGAAAAAACATTTTATACATTATTCCACTATGTCGAATATGCCAACTCATTAGACGCCTAACAGAATTCCACCAGTAACAAGCGGCCCACAAGGATTTCCATTATCCTTTCAGGCCGCTTGTTTAATTGGCCGGCTTTTTGCCGGTTCTGATTATTTTACTTTTTTCAGCTGTTAAGATTATAATCGTCTAAGGGAATTTGTACAGAGAAGGAGAACATATGAAAAAAGAAAATTTGCTTCTAACCGCTTGGGGAACTTCCTTTATTTCGATGCTCGGCAGCTTATATTTTTCGGAAGTAATGAAGTATGAACCATGTGAACTTTGTTGGTATCAGCGGATATTGATGTACCCGCTCGTCCTAATTTTGGGACTTGCCATCATCAAAAAAGATGAAACGGCTGCCCGCTACTCGCTGCTTCTTTCAGCAGTAGGAGGGGGTATTTCTCTTTACCATTATGCGATTCAAAAGATTGACTTTCTTTCAACCTCAGCTCCGGCTTGCGGCAGAGTGCCTTGTACAGGGATTTATATTAATTGGTTTGGTTTTATTACGATTCCCTTTTTAGCTCTTACAGCATTTATTATTATTTTTGTAACAAGCATGATGATCATCAAAAGAAAGGACGACGCGTAATATGAAAAAAATTATCATTTTTGCTGCACTCATTCTTCTTGTATTTGCGGCTATCGTTTTTCTAACTAAATATCAACAAAATGAGGCATCTAAAGACAATCCTTACGGCAAAAAAGAACTTCATCCCGAAACGATTAAGCAGCTGGATGACCCGAATTACAGCAACTTGATTTTGCCGAACGAATTGGAAGAAAAGCTGAAAAATGGCGAAGATGCTTTTGTTTATTTTTACAGCCCGACATGCCCCCACTGCCAGAAAACAACGCCTGTCTTAATGCCCGTCGCTAAAGATAAAAATGTCGATGTAAAACAGTTCAATTTGCTTGAGTTTGAAGACGGCTGGAATGAGTATCAAATAGAATCCACGCCGACTTTGGTTTATTTTAAAAACGGCGTGGAACAAGAACGCCTTGTCGGCAGCCACCCAAAAGAAAACTTCGAACATTTTTTGGAAGCCCATAAAAAGGAATAATACTTCTTCCCCTGTTCTTGGCAACAGGGGTTTTTTATGAACAAAAGCGGAAGCGCCTCGACCAGTCCCGACAAGCAAATGTTCTTTCACCGAGGAAGTCCGTTTTTGACTTCATTGGTGAAAGGTTATTTGACCTCGAGGGACTAGACGCTGGAGCTGGACGTATACCCGCTCTATTCGCAAAGGCGATCACCATGCGATTATTTTACCGTTTCCTAAGCAAAAAAAGCCTTCCGGCTGGCGGAAGACTCAAATTAAAAATGTATTGGCAGGAGTGGCATAGGCTAAATAAGACACATGACTCTTTTTATTGGTAAAATGGCTGAGAAAGAAGGGAAAGCTAACGTCAAACTCTTGCAAAATCATCGTATTTCTTTCAAACATCTCTTGATAATGCGGTGGCAGACTGGCAGGCTCTTCTGTTTCAAGAATAGAGATAATCGTCTGCAGGCTGGCGATTAATTGAAAAGCGTCCCGAAGAGTGCTGAATAGTTCAAAGTGGCTTTCTGTCAAGTGAAGCACGCCATACTCACACATTCTCTCTAATTCTTCCATCTCGAAGAAACGAGGAAAGATTTCTTCTTTTAATTGCCTGATTAATTCTGTGATTTTTTCTTCCTGCTCCATAGTAGAGGCGATAAGTACTTTCAAAAAAACACCTTCTCTGCTGCGTCTGTTTAATGACATGATGTTTTAAGAATAACATATAACTCACTCAAGAATGTTGGTAATTTTGTGAAACGGGGCAGAGATTAAGTAAAGGCGGGAAACACTTTGTATAACACCAATAGAAAAGGTTCTATTTATGAACTCGTCGTTCCCAAGGAATGGGCTGAAAAAACAGTTCAGTCTGTTTTCAAGTGTATATGGAAGCTTTCCAAAAAAATGGTTCATGAATGGAGAATGGATAAGGCAGTTAAGTTAAACGGGAAAACGGCTGACTGGCAAGCACCCCTTGCAGCGGGAGATGTGCTGCAAGTGCCGTTGTTTCATTGGCACGGAGAAAGCCCTGTTCCTGCATTTGTTGACGTAGATATTTTATATGAAGATGATCATTTGCTCGTTGCTAATAAACCGCCGGGCATGAAAACACATCCGAATGATCCAACGGAAACAAATTCGCTGTTAAATGCTGTAGCATTTCATGTGCAATCATCCGGTGAGCGCTGCTTCATCCGCCACGTCCATCGCCTTGATGAACATACATCAGGTGCTGTTTTATTTGCCAAGCATGAAGCCGCCTACACCGTTCTTTCCCGCTTGCTGGAAGAACGTCTCATTAAACGAACATACTTGGCTGCTGTCCATGGCATGGTTCAACAATCAAAAGGAACGATCAATCAACCAATTGGTAAAGACAGGCATCATCCTTCCAGAAGGCGCGTCTCGCCATCGGGCCAATCCGCTCTTACTCATTTCGAAGTGCTGAAAAAAGATAAAAACCGAAAGCTTTCCATAGTAAAATGCCACCTTACTACCGGACGGACTCATCAAATTCGCGTTCACTTTTCGGCTATCGGCCACCCGTTAATTGGGGACCGTCTTTACGGTGGAAAGCCGATTGTCAACAGACAAGCCCTTCATGCAATTGAAATTGACATACCCCACCCTTTTACGGGAGAAAAAATTGTGTGCCGGGCTGCCATCCCTGATGATCTGTTTTCTTTTTTCAACTGAACAGTAAAGTGCCAGGCATTTTAGCCTGGCACTTATAGAGCCGCCTTATGGATTAAAAACCAATATCAAAGATATCGGGGTCCGGCCCAAGTCGCTCTCCCTTATTTAATGCGCTGATATTTTTCATGTCCTCTACGGAAAGCTGAAAATCAAACAAGTCAATATTTTCTTTAATCCGGTCCGGGTGGACAGATTTTGGAATGATAATCGTGCCATTTTGCAGGTGCCAGCGCAAAATAATTTGAGATACTGATTTATTGTACTTTTTCGCCAAATGATTTAACGTCGGCTCAGCTGCCAGCTGATTACGGGCAATTGGCGACCATGCTTCGACGGCGATATTTTTGTCCCGGCAGTACGTTCGTAATTCTTCCTGCGTTAAATACGGATGGTTTTCTATCTGGTTAATAACAGGCTTTTCATTGCTGCCGGCCATCAACTCTTCAAGATGGTGAATTTGAAAGTTACAAACGCCAATCGCTTTCACGACTCCTTCGTTGTACAAACGTTCGAGTGCACGCCATGTTTCTTTGTACTTATCTTTCCCAGGCCAATGAATTAAATATAAATCCATATAATTCGTTTGCAGCTTATTTAATGAGACTTCAAATGCTTTTAGTGTTTGATCAAAGCCTTGATCGCTATTCCAGACTTTCGAGGTAATAAAAATCTCTTCGCGGCTGATCCCGCTTTCTTTAACCGCATCACCGACAGTTTGTTCATTTTCATAAATGGCTGCCGTATCAATCAGACGGTAACCGGTGCGAAGCGCAGATTGAATCGCGAAATTCGCCTCAATTTCATCTGTCATTTTGTAAACACCGAGACCAACTTGTGGAATAGCCAGTCCATTGTCAAGCGTCAAGGTATCTTGCAAGTTTGCAGCAATTTTCATCATTGTTCCTCCTTTCTTTCTCTCTTCTATTTTACCGCCAAATAGGAATGGAAGCGAATAATAGACTTGCTGGCCGCTGTTTGACCAAACAATTTTTTTCCTTTTTTCGACAAACTCTTTTTTCTCACGCCTTATTGAAGTAAAATGATTCCGTTAACCATTTTCAACTATTAGGAGGCTTTTCACATTGTTTAAACATAAAAAAGATAAATTCACCATCCTGCTCAATTCTATTGCGGTCAACTTGAAAGAAAGTGCTGATTACTTTGCTGACTACAAATTAAACAATGCCAGTGACTTAAAAATTTTTTATGATGAAATGAAAAAATTTGAAACAAAAGGAGACAGCCTAATCCATGAAGTCATTAAAGAGCTGAACCAGTCGTTTATTACGCCGATCGAACGTGAAGATATTTTGGCGCTGGCGATGAGTATGGATGACGTTCTTGACGGCCTTGAAGAAACAGCCGCAATGTTTGAAATGTATTCCATTATTAATGCTGATGAATATATGCTTAAATTCGTTGAAGCCATTCGCGGCTGCACCATCCAAATCGAACAGTCTGTCGATTTACTTGAAACAAAAAAGCTGTTGCCAATCCGTGAACACGTCATTAAAATTAAAGACTACGAAACAGCTTGTGACGGCGTACTTCGCCAGTCCGTTAAGCATTTGTTCGCAACAGAAAAAGATCCGATTCAATTAATTAAGTTAAAAGAAATATATGAAAATTTAGAACAGATCGCTGATTATTGTCAAGACGTCGCCAACACACTTGAAACCATCATTATGAAAAATGCTTAAGGAGCGGCCTTTTTATGGATTCTCTATTTCTCATTACAGTATTAATTGTTATTTGTGCTCTAGCTTTCGATTTTATTAACGGTTTCCACGACACAGCGAACGCAATCGCTACTTCTGTCTCCACTAAAGCTCTTAAACCGCGGCATGCCATTATACTCGCGGCGTCAATGAACTTTTTGGGGGCGATGACGTTTACAGGCGTAGCCAAAACGATCACGAAAGATATCGTCGATCCTTTCATGCTTGAAAACGGCTCGACCGTTATTTTAGCCGCTTTAATTGCCGCTATTTTTTGGAATTTACTTACTTGGTATTACGGGATTCCAAGCAGTTCTTCCCATGCTTTAATCGGCTCCATTGCGGGTGCGGCGATTGCTGCTGCCGGAGTCGGTATTTTAAATTACAACGGTTTCTTTAAAATTCTTCAAGCTTTGCTTATTTCGCCTATTATTGCTTTCATCGGCGGTTTTATCGTCTACAGCGTATTTAAGGTTGTATTTAAAAATAATAACTTACCGAAAACAAACCGGCGCTTTCGTCATTTTCAAATCTTTACGGCAGCGCTGCAATCGTATACGCATGGAACAAACGATGCTCAAAAAGCGATGGGAATTATTACGATGGCCTTGATTGCCAACAACTATCAATCTACAACGGATATTCAATTTTGGGTACAATTTTCCTGTGCCCTTGCCATGGGACTCGGTACATCAGTAGGCGGCTGGAAGATTATTAAAACAGTCGGCGGAAAAATTATGAAGATCCGTCCGGTTAACGGGGTGGCCGCTGATTTAACATCGGCATCGATTATTTTCGGCGCTACGTTCATTCATTTGCCGGTCAGTACGACACATGTCATTTCTTCTTCCATTTTGGGGGTTGGTGCTTCTCACCGGATTCGCGGCGTTAAATGGGGAACGGCCCAGCGCATGTTAATCACATGGATCATCACCTTGCCGATATCTGCCACAATCGCTGGCTTGACTTACTTAGTACTTGATTTATTTTTGTAAAAAAACGAGCGGATATCCGCTCGTTTTTTTACAATACATATTTCCCTAAAATAAAAAAAAATAAAAGTAAAGCAATGACAAGCATTAAAATAATTAATATTTTTTCCTGATTGCTGCCAGGCATTCTTGCTCTCCTTTCTTAATTAAAAAGAATTCTTTTCCTTGACTGTTTGTTCATTCTTTATTAAAGTTGATAATTGTTAGTACTTACTAAAAGTGATTAACTAACAATAGTATAGTATTTTTAATTTAATTACAATGCTTTTTGGAGGTAATATACATGACAGATTTTTTTGAATTAGCTCAAAGCCGGCGTTCAACGAAAGTGTATGATCCGGCGGTTGAAATTTCTGAAAGCGAATTAACAGGGCTGCTTGCTGTTGCAGGAAGAGCACCTTCAGCATGGAACTTGCAGCAATGGCACTTTTTAATTTTTAATAACGAAGACACACAAGGACGGCTTCTCCCCATCGCTTACAACCAGCAGCAAATTGTCGAGTCTTCTGCTGTCATTTGCGTGCTTGCTGATTTGGAAGGCCATAAAAACATTGATCCCGTCTTTGACCCGTCTGTTGCAGCCGGAGAGATGACACCTGAATTAAAAGAAATTCTTGCCGGACAAATTAACGGCGCTTATAAACGAGAAGAGTATCCGCGGGATGCAGCCATTTTAAACTCTTCTCTCGCCGCTATGCAATTTATGCTGGCTGCTAAATCATCCGGTTGGGACACTTGTCCCATTGGCGGCTTCAACGGCGCTGCTCTAATGAAAGAGTTCAACGTTTCCAGCCGCTACTTGCCGACGATGCTAATTACTATTGGCAAGGCCTTAAAAGAAGCGCGCGCTACAGATCGTCTTCCGCTTGAATCCATCATTACATTTGCCGAATGATGAGAGGCTGTTCCATAAGTGCCTGGCTCCCCTTCGAAACCAAAGTATAGTGTATTGTCAATTGTTTTATACTATATATGGCGAAAAGGTGCCTGGCACTTTTTTTTGGACTGCCTCTTTTTTTTATTTTAATATTGCATCTGCCCATTGAAACGAATATTATATTAAGTGTGCTTTTAAACGTTCGTATTTTGGAGGTTTCCAATGTTTAAATTACAGGAAAATGGAACAAATGTAAAAAGAGAAATGATCGCTGGACTAACTACGTTTTTAACGATGGTCTATATTATTATCGTTAACCCAATCATCCTGCAAGACGCCGGTGTACCGTTTGAGCAAGTCTTTACTGCCACAATCATTGCTACGGTCATCGGTACTCTTTGGATGGGCTTGTTAGCAAATTATCCAATCGCCATTGCTCCCGGGATGGGACTGAATGCTTACTTTGCTTATTCTGTCGTCGGGTCTCATGATGATATTACTTATATGACCGCTTTCGCTGCTGTTTTTGTTTCTGGACTGATTTTTATGGCCTTATCATTAACACCATTCCGTGAAAAGCTGATTATCGCTATTCCGGATAACTTAAAACATGGCATCACCGCCGGAATCGGGCTGTTTATCGCATTTATCGGCCTCCGTCTGACTGGATTAATTGCTGATCATCCGACTAATTTAGTGATGCTTGGCGACCTTCACAGCCCACAGGCCTTATTAGCTTTAGCGGGCCTTGCTGTCACTATTGTTTTGATGGTGCTTAAAGTAAACGGCTCGTTATTTATTGGGATGCTGATTACAGGAGGCCTCGCTTATTTTACCGGCCATTTAACGATTACAGAGGTCATCTCTACTCCTTCTCTGCCTGAAGGATTAATCATCAGCAATCCAATTGAAGCTATTAGCGATGTCATTCAGTACGGATTATATGCCGTTGTGTTTTCATTCTTACTAGTAACGATTTTTGATACAACCGGCACGATGATCGCTGTTGCTGAACAGGCAGGCTTGATGAAAGGCAACACGATGCCACGGGCACGGCAAGCACTTCTTGCTGACTCGGTTGCTGCTTCTGCCGGCGCTGTCTTTGGGACGAGCCCGACAAGTGCGTACATCGAGTCTTCGACAGGCGTAGCTGCTGGCGGCCGCACAGGGCTTACAGCGGTTGTGGTGGCTATTCTATTCGCTCTGTCCGCTTTTTTTGGCCCGCTCGTCAGCGCTGTATCCGGATTATCCGCTATTACAGCTCCTGCGTTAATTATTGTCGGCTGCCTCATGATGGAAAGTGTCGCAAAAATTAACTGGAAAGAGCTGGACGAAGCTTTCCCGGCATTTTTAATTATTTTAAGCATGCCTTTAACTTCAAGTATTTCCACAGGGATCGCCCTCGGGTTCATTTCGTATCCGCTGCTGAAATTAGTTCAAGGAAAGTTTCGCGAAGTGCATCCGCTCGTTTATTTGTTTGCGGTTTTGTTCTTTTATCAGCTCACTTTCTTGCCTCATTAATTTCATAAAAAAAGAAGAAGCCGGCCTGGCTTCTTCTTTTTTATAGCTTCAATACAACTTTTACACCCCGTTCATGAATCCGAATGTGTTGGCTTGTCAACTTCACGCTGTGGTTCAATATCTTCCCCGTGCTCTCGTTTTTCTTTCTGCTCAATCGAAAGATTTTTATTTTCCTGCTGCTGATCGGTCTCTTTTTTCATCAATGGTCTCCTCCTTTATTTTAACTGCTATTTTATTTATTACCTTCTACAGAAAAACTAAACAAAAAAGCACCTTGCTGAAATAGTGAACCGTTTCAACAAGGTATTCTTATTCATTCTTCTTTACCAAAGAAACTTTTCATGGCATAAAAGACATCTGCTTTTTGCTTTAAAATATAATGCCTGAACTTTTCACTTTTTATGTTTTTGTACGAGTTCATTAACGTACTGTTGCGGTTGTACTGATTTACCTCCCCATAACCGAACATATTAGATTTCTCCATTAATTCATCGACCAATTTAACACATCGTAAATTATCGGATGACAAGTTGTCGCCGTCTGAAAAATGAAAAGGATAAATATTGTAGCGTACGGGATCATATTTTTCCTCGATCAGCTCCAGTGCTTTCCGGTATGCAGAAGAACAGATCGTCCCCCCGCTTTCTCCTTTTGAAAAAAAGTGATCCTCGCTGACTACTTTCGCCTCCGTATGATGGGCAATAAATTCAATATCCACCGTTTCATATTTAGTCCGCAAAAAGCGGACCATCCAGAAAAAGAAGCTTCTTGCCATATACTTTTCCCAAACACCCATGCTTCCGCTCGTATCCATCATTGCCAGCACAACCGCTTTCGAGTGTGGCTTTTCAATTTCTGTCCACGTCCGGAATTTCAAATCTTCAGGAAGAATTGGATGAAATTTCGCTTCTCCAGTCAGCGCATTCCGTTTATAGGCAGACATCAATGTTTTCTTTTTATCTACATTGCCCATTAACCCAGTTTTGCGGATATCATTATACTCCACTTCTTCCACAGTGAATGGCGCCTGCTCTTTTTTCTTCAAGTTTGGTAAAGCAAGCTCACTGAAAAATGCTTTTTCCAGTTCCATGAACGAAACTTCCGCTTCATAATAATCTTCTCCTGCCTGGTCACCAGCCCCACTCCCTTTGCCTGGCCCGTCAGCAGGACTGCCGTCCCGGGCAATAACATCGCCTACTTGGCTGTCGCCGTCTCCCTGGCCGACATGCTTATTCTTATCATAACTGTACCTGATTTTATATTCTTCAATGGAGCGGATGGGTATCTTTATGACTTCATCGCCGTTTGACATAATAATGTTTTCTTCTGTAATTAAATCAGGCAGATTCTTTTTAATAGCGTCCTGTACTTTTTCTTTATGCCGTTCTTGATCATCGTACCCTTTGCGGTGAAGAGACCAATTTTCACGGGACACGTGATAATCCTCACTCATCTCCTATCATCTCTCCTTTCCTTAGATTTATCGTATGCGTTTATGCTTAAAATTGTATGGGTATTCTTCTATAAAAAGAGGTGAATTCATATAGCTTTTGAAGAAAAAAGCAAACAGGCTGAAAACGGCTCTATGGCCGCAAACTTTGAAGAGATGGAACAACTCGGCAAACAAATGGAACATCAGCGCACAAACCAGGAACTAAAAGAAGATCATCGTCAGCCCGATCCCATCCAGCATAATAAACAAGATAGCAGCTGTTCATAAAAACACCTAGTTGAAAAGGAAAAAAGAGGGCGGCCAAAATGGCTGCCTCTTTTTCTATCTATTCAGCAAACTGCCGACATAGCGCAGCAGTTCATTGGCTGATACAGAATTATAGCCATGATCATCAATGAGACGTGCGACCACTTCATTGACTTTCTTCAACTGCTGTTCATCCGGCGTTTTCGTAGAAGTCGTGATTTTCACAATGTCCTTTAAATCAGCAAACAACTTTTTCTGAATAGCTTCGCGCAGTCTGTCATGGGAATGATAATCGAAGCGTTTGCCTTTTCTGGCGTACGCCGAAATTCTAATTAAAATTTCTTCGCGGAATGCTTTTTTCGCATTTTCAGAGATGCCGATTTGCTCCTCGATCGAGCGCATGAGCTTTTCATCCGGACTGATTTCTTCCCCAGTCAGCGGATCGTGCATTTTTGACTTGTTACAATACGCTTCTACGTTATCCAAATAATTATCCATTAACGTTTTAGCTGATTCTTCATACGAATAAACAAACGCTTTTTGTACTTCTTTTTTCGCAATATTATCGTATTCTTTTCGGGCTGCCGAGATGAAGTTCAAATACTTTTCTCTTTGTTCATTCGAAATTGATGGATGCTGATCGAGCCCTTCTTTTAATGAACGAAGAACATCGAGTGCATTGATGGAAGCAACTTCTTTGCGGATAATTGTCGACGAGATGCGGTTAATGACATAGCGCGGGTCAATCCCGCTCATTCCTTCATCCTGGTACTCTTTCTTTAACTGATCGACGTCAGCTGAATTGTAGCCTTCCACACTTTCTCCATCGTACAAGCGCATTTTCTTAATGAGGTCAATGTCTCCGCGCTTCGGTTCTTTCAAGCGTGTTAAAATGGTAAACATCGCAGCGACTTTCAGCGTATGCGGAGCAATATGCACGTCAGAAACATCACTTTCCCGAATCATTTTTTCATAAATTTTTTCCTCTTCGGACAGTTTTAAATTGTAAGGAATTGGCATGACAATAATCCGGGAGTGCAGTGCCTCGTTCTTTTTATTGGATATAAACGAACGGTACTCCGTTTCATTCGTATGGGCAACGATGAGTTCATCAGCGGAAATTAATGCAAATCTTCCTGCCTTAAAGTTCCCTTCCTGCGTAAGAGACAACAAATGCCATAAGAACTTTTCATCACATTTCAGCATTTCCTGAAATTCCATTAATCCACGGTTCGCTTTATTTAACTCACCGTCAAAACGGTAGGCACGCGGATCAGATTCAGAGCCGTATTCAGCAATCGTAGAAAAGTCGATGCTGCCGGTCAAATCGGCGATATCCTGGGACTTTGGATCAGATGGGCTGAATGTGCCAATGCCAACCCGTTTATCTTCTGAGAAAAAGATTCTTTCGACCAACACATCTTCAATTCGGCCACCAAACTCTTCCTGCAGCCTCATTGTGTTTAACGGCGATAAATTCCCTTCAATCCGAATGCCGTATTCCTGATAAAAATCTGCCCGTAAATGAGCCGGAATTAAATGAAGCGGATCTTCATGCATCGGACAGCCTTTAATCGCATAGACAGCCCCCCGATCCGTCCTTGAATAAGCTTCCATCCCTTTTTTCAGCATAGCTACAAGCGTCGATTTCCCGCCGCTGACCGGCCCCATTAACAGTAAAATTCTCTTGCGCACGTCAAGTCGTTTCGCTGCCGGGTGAAAATACTCTTCCACGAGACGTTCCAGTGCTTCTTCTAATCCATATAATTCTGTGCTGAAGAAACTGTACTTATTGAGGCCGCTTTCTGTCTCCACTCCTTTGTCATTAATCATATGATAAACTCTAGAATGAGCGGACTGGGCTACCAAAGGCTTTTGTTTAACAATCTCCAAGTATTCTGCAAAAGTGCCTTCCCACTTTAATTTTTCTTCCTCTTCACGATATAGTTCGATTTTTTTTAAGATATCCATATAGACCTCCCGCTTTTGCGTAATTAGAGAACGATTAATAAATCTTATGCCCGTACAGCCTTGAACATGCTAACGAAAAGCGGAATAGAAGATTGTCCACATTTTACAATAAGTTGGCGTTTCCATTACTTACGGTTTGAGCTATAATAAAAGTAGTGCGCAAGAAAAGACTTCTTAAGAAAGGGGTACATAAAATGAATTTCTTAATCATTTTAGGTGTGATCGCTGCCTTCCTTGCCGCAATTTTCACCTCTGGATATGAAGACAAGCCAGGAACAAAATAATAAAGAAAGGCGGAAGGCGTTCGTCTATCGGCGATAAGCATAAGACTAGCCGGCTGGAAGATTATTCTTTAACCTTCTGGATTGATTGGCTTATGACTCGAGCCGATGACGCCTGAAGCTAGACATCAAAACTAAGCACAAAACACTTATACTTTCTTATTCATGAAAAAAGCACTGCAGATGATCTGCAGTGCTTTTTTCATTACTTCAATTGTAAAAAATTCTGCTGGCGCAGTGCTTCATAAATTAAAACAGCTGCCGTGTTGGACAAATTCAAAGATCTTACGTTTTCATTCATTGGAATACGCAAACACCGATCTTTGTTTTCGGCAATGATGCTTTTCGGCAGTCCCGTCGTTTCTTTTCCAAAGATAAAGAAATGGTTTTTTTCCCGGCTGCTATAATCAAAGCCGGCATAGTTGTTTTCGCCGAACTTTGTTAAATAATAAAATTCCCCATCGGCGTTTTTTTCAAAAAACTCTTCTATGGAATCATAGTATACAACCTTCACAAATTGCCAATAATCCAAACCTGCCCGACGCAGCATTTTATCGTCAGTAGAAAAGCCGAGAGGCCGAATTAAATGAAGCACCGTGTCAGTAGCTGCACACGTTCTGGCAATATTTCCGGTATTCGCAGGAATTTCAGGCTGGTAAAGAACCACGTTAATAGACAAAATCATTCACCTCATATTTAAACTATAACCAATTAATTATACCACTACTCTAAAACCTTAAGAAGAATCATCTTTAATTTGAAAGAATTTATATTTTATGTTCGCTGTGTACGCAGTGGAATCTTCATAACTCCAGTAGCGCATACGGCTGTTCGTCGTATGAGCATTCACAAGCGGCATGCCCCGGCGATCTTTTGCTGTCACAATCGTTGTATGGTCAAACCGCCCGTCTCCTTGAAAGTCGTAGCAAATCACATCACCGGGCTGCAGATTTTCCGGCTCATTGACCTCTTCTGCACGAAGCCCTGTTTGGGCAGAACTCAAAAACCAGCGGAACGCATGGGCGACTGACCAGCTGTAGCTCCAATTGTTTCCCCTTATCCACCAGCCGCGGCTTCTGTCCGGATATCCTGTCATCGGTGCCCCGCCTGCATGTAGACATTGAGAAATATAGTTTGTACAATTTACATCAAAGTTCCTGTAAGCAGGATTATTACTGTTCCACCAGCGCTCAGCATATTGAACTGCTTTAAGCCGGTCATAATGGAATATTCGCCTCTCTTCAAACTCTTCAGCGGCTTCAGCAAAATCATTCCATTCTGTTGAAACAAGTGATGGCGATTCCGCTTCTTTATCTTCTATCACTTCTTTATTTTCTATGCGGGCGGCTCTTTCTTCCACTTCTTCTTCTAAATAAATAAACTCGCCCTGCTTAATTAAATATTTATAATGAACGAGATAACGCATCTGTTCTCCATCGTCAAAAAGAACCTTACCAAACGCTTTCGCCTTCACAATCTTGCTATTCCTTAATTCAGTCAAACGCTTTTTCCTTAAAAACTTTTCATCATCGCCATCCACTCTATCCTCTACGAGCAATTGCAGCCTCCGCTCTAATCCATCCCGAAGCTCTTCATACATGAAAAGTCCTCCTTCCAGCAGACATCCTTGCGATTCAAGAAAGTTTTTGGAGCTGTACACTGTCGTTCAAGATTCCTGACTGTTGTTCATCACTTTAATGACGGTGCTCACGATTCCTGCTCATCCGCTGACCAGGTGCTTCCGCTTTTCTATGTTTATTCAAGTTTGTTGAAATTCATGTTACTTTAAGGAACGGATGCCTTTTTCTATTTCTTGTATGACTTCTGTGTCAATTTCTTTATCTCTTGCCTGAATTAGTGCTTCCCGGGCTGGTTCGCCGCCAATTTTTGAAATGGCCCAGGCCGCTGTTCCCCTTAGGACTGGCCGGACGTCTTCTTGCAATACTTCGATTAATGAGGGCAAGGATTCTTCCTCTTTAAAGTGAGCGAGAGCGATAATTGCATTACGCTGAATGGGCTTTTTTCCTCTCCAAGATCCGGACATTTGTCCAAACCTTTGTTTAAACTCTTTATTGCTCATTCTTAATAAAGGTTGAAGCAGCGGCTTCACCGCTTCTGCATCGGGTTCCATTTCTTCATGAAAATGAAAGTCGATGCCTTTATTTTTGGGACAGACTGTTTGACAAGTATCACAACCATACAGTCGGTTTCCCAATTTTTCACGAAATTCAACAGGCATAAAATCCTTTGTTTGAGTCAGAAAAGCAATACAACGTTTTGAATTTAACTGCCCGCCTTGCACTAACGCACCTGTTGGGCATGCATCGATACATTTTGTGCACGTGCCACATTGATTTTCAACAGGTGTGTCAGGCTCAAATGGCAAGTTAGTAATCATTTCTCCGAGATATACGTACGATCCAAATTCAGGTGTAATAATCGAGCAGTTCTTTCCACTCCAACCGATGCCGGCACGCTCAGCTACAGCCCTATCCACCAATTCCCCAGTATCTACCATCGATCGGAAACGGGCTTCAGGAACCTTAGATAAAATAAAAGCCTCTAATTTATTTAAGCGGTCTCGAAGAATAGTGTGATAATCTTCCCCCCAAGAAGCGCGGCAAAAGATTCCACGCCTTTCTCCTTTTTTTCCTTTAAGTGAACCCTTCATTTTAGAAGGGTAAGCCAATGCGATCGCAATAATGGACCGCGGTCGATCAAATATTAAAGCAGGATCGACCCGCTTATTAATATCCTTTTCTTCAAAACCCGATTCATAACTCAGCTCCTGCTGGCGCAAAAGCCGATTCTTTAATTCAGCAAAAGGTGCAGCGGAAGCAAAACCAATTTTATCTATACCGATTTCCCGGCTGTAATCAATGATTTCTGTTTTCAAAGCTGAATAGTCCATTTAACATTTCCCCTTTCAGAGAAAGTAATTTGAATCAAGTTTTTTCATATCAAATTAAAAAACGCAACATCTTATCCAGCAAGGAATAAAACATTGCGTTAATAACGATATGCAATGGAGCGGGTGATGGGAATCGAACCCACGACATCAGCTTGGAAGGCTGAGGTTTTACCATTAAACTACACCCGCAAATAAGGTACGGTTAATAATATGGATTCTATTATACAAAAAATAATTGTCGAATACAAGAGAATTAAGAGACTTTTCTTTACTCAACCTATTTCCAAACCCGTATCCTGTCATATGATTGAACTTGCCGTGAAGCACTACAACAAATTGTTCCTTATAAAATAAGCCTTGAATATTTTCAAGACCCAATTAATTATTATCTAAAATTTTCTTCAATAAATTGCCGGTCTTGTTGTTCAGTCATAAGATCATACGCAATACCGATATTTCCGTTTTGAGCATCCCATAAAGCATTATGATATTTATCGACTTTATCAAAATTTCCACCTTCCCATCTTTCTAAAATTTCAAGGAAGAACTCTTCTGATTTAAAATCGTTTTCTAATGCATGCTGCTTTATCGCCTTGATGTTTTCTGAGGTCATTTCAATAGCTCCCCATTTGTCATCAGAAACAACTTTCTGATAAGTCATCTTATGCATTATATCTGTAACCTGTGGTTCGTTTCCATCTACAAGCCGTGGTAAAGACGCATTTAATTCTCCGCCAATTTTAATTTGGCTTTCATCAAATTCAGCTTCCGCTTTTCCTTGCTTCGTGACTTCTTTCAATTTCGTTAAGTCTTCTTTCTCTTCTGCCCCTGCATGATCGCTCATCATAGCTACCATGGAAGCTATTCCTACGATAGCAATAGAAATGGCTACAACAAAAAAGACTCTCAACGTTGATGTTGAGAGTCTTACCATAAAGGTTTTGTTAATACCGGTGGCCGGGATCGAACCGGCACTCCGTGAGGAACACGATTTTGAGTCGTGCGCGTCTGCCAATTCCGCCACACCGGCATAAATATGGAGGCGGCAACCGGATTTGAACCGGTGATAGAGGTTTTGCAGACCTCTGCCTTACCACTTGGCTATGCCGCCCTAAAAAGCAAATGGAGCGGAAGACGGGATTCGAACCCGCGACCCCCACCTTGGCAAGGTGGTGTTCTACCACTGAACTACTTCCGCATACTGGGCTAGCTGGATTCGAACCAGCGCATGACGGAGTCAAAGTCCGTTGCCTTACCGCTTGGCTATAGCCCATTAATACTATAAAATTATGGGGCGATCGAGGGGAATCGAACCCCCGAGTGTCGGAGCCACAATCCGATGCGTTAACCACTTCGCCACGACCGCCATAACAATATTTAATTGGCAGGGGCAGTAGGAATCGAACCCACACTGGAGGTTTTGGAGACCTCTGTTCTACCGTTAAACTATGCCCCTATAAAACTGGTGGAGGGGGGCAGATTCGAACTGCCGAACCCGAAGGAGCGGATTTACAGTCCGCCGCGTTTAGCCACTTCGCTACCCCTCCAGCACATATAGATAAAATTTACAAGTGGTGCCGGCAAGAGGACTTGAACCCCCAACCTACTGATTACAAGTCAGTTGCTCTACCAATTGAGCTACACCGGCACAAGTGGTGGCTCAGGACGGAATCGAACCGCCGACACATGGATTTTCAGTCCATTGCTCTACCGACTGAGCTACTGAGCCTAATAAGTATGTATAATGGCGGTCCGGACGGGACTCGAACCCGCGACCTCCTGCGTGACAGGCAGGCATTCTAACCAACTGAACTACCGGACCATAGATTGCGGGGACAGGATTTGAACCTGCGACCTTCGGGTTATGAGCCCGACGAGCTACCAGACTGCTCCACCCCGCGACGATATAAATATTTAAAACTTAAATGGTGGAGGATGACGGGATCGAACCGCCGACCCTCTGCTTGTAAGGCAGATGCTCTCCCAGCTGAGCTAATCCTCCATAAATGGTGACCCCTACGGGATTCGAACCCGTGTTACCGCCGTGAAAGGGCGGTGTCTTAACCGCTTGACCAAGGGGCCATTAATAAATTGTATGGTTGCTGCATTAAAATGGCGGAGAGCAAGGGATTTGAACCCTTGAGACAGCGTTAACCGTCTACACGATTTCCAATCGTGCTCCTTCGGCCAGCTCGGACAGCTCTCCATATATGGCTCCGCAGGCAAGATTCGAACTTGCGACCGATCGGTTAACAGCCGATTGCTCTACCACTGAGCTACTGCGGAATGATTTGTCTAGCTGCAGGCGCTTGAAAAGCGCCTTTCACTTTTTTTATTCGCCTGGCAACGTCCTACTCTCACAGGGGGAATCCCCCAACTACCATCGGCGCTGAAGAGCTTAACTTCCGTGTTCGGGATGGGAACGGGTGTGGCCTCTTCGCTATCGCCACCAGACTATTGAAGACA
>NZ_WEIO01000009.1 GCF_009183655.1 Bacillus aerolatus | reverse complement strand
ATTATTATAACAATACCCGTATTCAAACGAAACTAAACAGCCAGTCGCCGGTACAATACCGGCAACTGGCTGCTTAAAAGGTGTTTTGATCCCTGTCTCAAAAACGGGGGTCAGTCCCAAATGAGTAAGATATAAAGCCGGCTCTTTCTTGGAAGGGAGCCGGTTTTACTAAAGATAAAATGCAGATTGACAAAAATAGTGAAAAGTGAAATGATGTTATCAAATCACTGGAGAGGGTGAAAAGAACGTGGATCTGTCTGTTAAATCCCCTGAAAATATCGAGTATATGGTGGAACAAATCACATCAAAATTACGAATGGTCAATGTCGGTGCAATCAAACCGGATCATTTTAGCGAAGCTTCCTACGAAGATTTAAAAGAAATTTATGAACTTGTCAACAGAAAAAGCAACTTCAGCCCGAGCGAAATGCAAGCTATTGCTGAAGAATTAGGCAACTTAAGAAAATAAACAAAAGCGCAAGCGCCTTGATCAGCTCCATTAGCAAAGGTATCCATAATGCGATTATTTTATAGTTTCCTAAGCATAAACAAAAGCCGGCCCTCTGCCGGCTTTTTTCTAAATGATTAACTTTCGAGAAGCTTCAACGATTCTCTGTTAAAAGCAGGAAGATCATCAGGTGTCCGGCTTGTTACAAGCTGGTCCTGGCAGACGACTACTTCTTCATCTTTGTAAGTCGTCCCTGCATATTCCATATCTACTTTAATAGACTTATAACCTGTCGCTGTCCGCCCTTCCAATGCTTTAGCTGTAATTAACAACTGCGGTCCGTGGCAAATAGCAAATACCGGTTTTTTTGCATCCATAAACGCTTTTGTAAATTGGACAAACCGGTCATCTACCCGCAGCTTGTCAGGAGAATAGCCGCCCGGAAGCAATAAAGCATCGAATTCATCAGCATTTACCTCATCAATGCCTTTATCGATTGTTATAGCAGTTCCTTCCTTTTTACCTTTCACCGTCTTCCCAGCTTCTTTTTCAATATTCACTACTTCATGCCCTGCTTCCTTATAAGCATTTACAGGCTCCGTGTATTCTGAATCCTCCACCATATCTGTTACTAAAACGGCAATTTTTTTACTCAAAGAAAAAACTCCTCCCTTACTTTTATGTGCACTTCTGGAACTCCGACCGCTGAAGCAGTAGAGTTCTTAAGTAACTAAAATGAATAAGATCATACGTTCCTATAAGTATTGTATAGTTGATCATGAAGAAAAGCAAGAATATTCAATTACTTATCAAGTTAAAATGAAGCTGTCCTATCTAAGCAAGGTCTATAAGTGTAAGGATAAACACCCAAAAGCAGCTATCCTTCTCAACTAATCTTTTTCTTGTTCACATCTTTCAAATAATATTTTTCTGATTGGAAAAACTCGTCTTTCAATTCTTTCACCTTATTGCTCAGCAAGAGAACAGCAATGATATTTGGTAAGAGAATAGCTGCCAGCGCTAGATCCAAGAAGGACCAAATTGTTTTGGCGGCTCCAACTGATCCCAGTATAATGGCTGCTAAATAAACAACTTTTATGCCTTGAGCCGCTTTTAAATTAAATAGGAATTCGGCTTGCTTTGAACCGTAAAACACCACAACAATAATTGTAGAAAGAACAAAGAAAATTAATGAAACAGTGACGAGCAAACTGCCAAAAGCGCCAAAACTTTCTTCAAATGCAATTGTTGTTAACGCAGACGGATCATCAAGTGCCCCTTCTTGTTTCCACACACCGGTGGATAATATGACAAAGGCGGTCGCTGAACAAATAATGAGCGTATCAATAACAATGCCGATAATAGACCAAAACCCCTGACGGACAGAGTGATCTGTTTGTGCCGCTGCATGGGCAATTGGTGCTGTCCCGAGACCAGCTTCGTTCGAATACAATCCCCTGGCGAATCCCCAGCGAATCGTTTCCGCCACAGCTGCTCCAGCAAATCCGCCAACAGCAGACATTGGCTGAAAAGCGTGAGAGAAAATCAATGAGATAACGGCAGGCACTTGATCAAGATTTAACATTAATACAGCGAATGCGCCGCCGACATAAATAAGAGCCATAAACGGGACAAAAATTTCAGTGACACGCCCAATCCGCTTAATTCCACCGAATACAACAAGACCTGTCACAACAGCCATCGCTATGCCTGTATACAGCTCGTCAATTTTAAACGTTTGCGAAACGGTGGCCGCTACTGAATTTCCTTGCACCATAATACTAGGAATTAATTCGATCATTAAAGCAAAAGAAAAACAGACACCAAGCCACTTCATGTTAAGACCTTTCGTCATATAATACATCGGCCCGCCGACGAATTCTCCTTCTTCGTTTTCTTCGCGGTAATGAACGGCGAGCACACTTTCTGAAAACTTAATCGCCATTCCAATTACAGCGATGACCCACATCCAAAAGACTGCGCCCGGCCCGCCGAACATAATCGCTGCTGGTACACCGACTATGTTCGCCGCTCCGATCGTAGACGATAAGGCTGATGTCAGCGCCTGCAAAGGAGTAACCGTTCCCTCTCCTTTCGGCTTTTTAAATACACTCCCTAATGTTTGTTGAAAGATATAAAGCGGATACTTAAATTGAAAGAATCCGAGTTTAACTGTCATAAAAACTCCCGAAATTGCCAACAGGCCTATTAAAGGCATCCCCCATAGCCAAGCTGAAAATTTCTCCACCCCTAAAATAAAATTGCCCAAAAATGCCCCTCCTTCATTTTTTTATAATATGTATGTAATGATGACTTCTTCCGTTATACCCTAAAGTTTCTTCACCAAACAAAAAAAACTGAACCATTGCATGGGTTCAGTTCACTGCAGCAGGCTCCTGCTGGCTATTTTCTCTTTCTCCTTGCGGCAAAACTAAAATTTCCACACGGCGGTTTTTCGCTCTTCCTTTTTCTGTTTCATTCGAAGCGATCGGCTGGTATTCGCCATATCCCTTTGCACTGAATAAACGGGGATCGAGTTTTGGGTTTTCCAGCATTACTTTCATGAAGTTCACAGCTCTCATCGCACTCAATTCCCAGTTTGATTCAAATTCTGCAGTTTTAATCGGCATGTTATCTGTGTGGCCGCTTATAATAATGGTACGCGGTACATTCATTTCCAACAAACGAGAAATTTCTCTTGCCGCTTTTTTATCATCTTCCCTGATTTCAGATACCCCTGAATCAAAAAGAACATTATCACGTATGCGCAAAAGCAGCCCCTCGCCGCTCAGCACCGTTTCAACTTTGCTTTGTAAATCATTTTCTTTAATGTATTGATTAATCTTTTGCTGCATTTCCGTTAACTCTTCTTTATCCTGTTTGCCAAGCTCCGATAACTCTTTGTTTTCCGGACTGCTTTCTGACGTGGACTCCGGAGGAACTACTTCTGGATAATTCATGACTCCCGTTCCTCCATCGAATGCACTGTTAAAAGCTTGAGAAACAAGCTGAAACTTCTTTGCATCTACAGAACTCATGGCAAAAAGGACAATGAATAAAGCTAGCAGCAAAGTCAGCAAATCAGCATAAGGCAATAGCCATGACTCATCAATGTGATCATATTCCTGATGTTTTTTTCGCTTACTCATTCGGCTCGCCGCTTTCCTGAATTAACTTCCTTTTCTCTTCTGCAGGCAAGTACGAAGCAAGCTTTTGTTCGAGAACACGCGGCGCTTCTCCTTCTAAAATAGATAGTACCCCTTCAATCATCATTTCCTTCACTTTTACTTCTTGTTTTGATTTACGTTTTAATTTATTCGCAAATGGATGCCAAAGCACGTACCCGGTGAAAATACCTAATAAAGTCGCGACGAAAGCGGCTGATATGGCATGACCGAGCGTCTCAGTGTCATTCATATTGCTGAGTGCCGCAATCAAACCGATAACTGCCCCCAACACTCCGAGCGTCGGTGCATACGTGCCTGCCTGGACAAACATGCTAGCCCCGGCTCCATGACGTTCTTCCATAGCGGAAAGCTCTTCATTCATAACATCTCTAATATAATCGGCATTTTGCCCATCTACTGTCAAACTTAGTCCATTTTTCAAAAATGGATCTTCCACTTCGTTAATTTTTGATTCCAGCGCAAGCAAACCTTCTTTTCTCGCAAGTTCTGCCCAGCCGGTAAACTGCCGGATTAATTGTTGCGAAGACATCATCGACTGTTCTTTAAAAATAATGCCAAACAGCTTTGGTAATCTTTTTAATTCGCTTGAAGGGAAAGCGATTGTAATTGTCGCCGCTGTTCCGAGCAAAATAATTAATAGCGCAGCCGGATTAAACAGAACGATCGGACTTACCCCTTTAAAAATCATTCCCACACCAACAGCAATAATGCCGAGAATCATCCCAATAATTGAACTTTTATCCATTCTTATTCACCCTGTGTTTTTATTTTTGTATGTTTAATATCGGTAGAAAAAAATTTTTTTGTATCGTTTTCCACAATTATTTTACTTTCCAAACGGCTCAAAAAAGAAAAGTGGCATCTAGAGCTAGACGACTTTCTTACTCAAAAACTTGTAATTTCTTAACAGATAAAAAAGCCGGGCTTCACGAGTCCGGCTTTTTTGCTTGTTATTATTGAGTTTTCAGTTCGACAGCCGGTCCGAAAAATTCAAATTTAATTCTATCTTCCGGAATGCCGTTTTTGCTTAAATGTCCGATGACCGCTCCCATGAATGGCACCGGGCCGCAAATGTAACAAATGCTATTTGAGGCAATAACTTCTTTTAAGAAATCAGCACTAATACGCCCTTCAACATCACACATCGTTTGTTGATCTTTTTTCTTGTCATAAGCAGTGTAGGCGCGGGCGTTTTCTAATTCTCCCACCAATTGCTTTGTATGTTCTTTAAAGGCATGGGCTTCTTCGTCTCGGGCTGCATGGATAAAGACAATGTCACGTTTGCTGTTGTTTGCTGCTAATGTTTCAAGCATGCTCATCATCGGTGTAATACCGACGCCTCCGCTAATTAACGTCACAGGTGCATCATTTTCTACATCCAGATAGAAATCGCCAGCTGGCGCACTTAGCTCCACCTTGTCGCCTTTATTCACATGGTCGTGCAAATAGTTGGACGCTTTTCCTTCTGGTTTATTGTCTGATTCACGTTTAACAGAAATGCGGTAATAATCATGGCCAGGGGCAGCTGATAAACTGTATTGGCGATTGACGATATTTTTTTCACCAGGAATATCCAGCTTAATCGTAATATATTGTCCCGGCAAATAAGATGGTAACTTCACTCCATCTTTCGGTTTTAAATAGAAAGAAGTGATGAGTGAACTCTCTTCCACTTTGTCGGCTACTTCAAACCCTTTAAAGTCTTCCCATCCGCCTTCTTGTTCTTTTGCTTCTTTATACATTTCTGTTTCAATATCAATAAATACTTGAGCGATGGCGCCATATGCTTCCGCCCACGCACCGATAATGTCGTCTGTTGCCGCTTCCCCTAATACTTCCTTGATCGCTTTTAACAAATACTCGCCTACGATTGGATAGTGTTCAGGCTTGATAGCCAAACTGCGGTGTTTATGAGCGATTTGCTTTACTGCAGGAATGAGCACTTCCAGCTGGTCAATATATTTTGCCGCTGCATACACCGTATTGGCCAGCGCTGTTTGCTGGCGTCCTTTTTCCTGATTGGCATGATTGAAAATATCTAACAATTCCGGGTGATCTTCAAACATAGTGCGATAAAAATGGGTTGTAATATCTTTTCCCTTTACTTCAAGTACAGGAGCAGTAGATTTAACGATATCAATAGTTTTTTGGGATAGCATATGAAGCCCTCCAAGTATGAATGTTTTTTTAAAGATGTATTTATAATACATCTTATTTATAATCCTTTTTTTCCTTAAAATCAATCCATTTTCTATTAGTGTAATAAAATGTTCACAATCTTTGATTACAACCTTTTTCACATATATAATAGAAACAAGAAAACGATAGTGGTGAAAAAAATGAGATTAACTCTTTACACAGATTATTCGCTGCGGGTACTGATTTACCTCGCTTCCAAACACAAAGGCGAGCTTTCCAACATAAAGGAAATCGCAGAAGCTTACCAAATTTCCAAAAATCATTTGATGAAAGTCACTCATGAGCTTGGGAAATTAGGCATCATCGAAACGATTCGCGGGCGAAACGGCGGCATTCGGCTTGCCGTGGCTCCGGAAGAAATAAATATTGGCGAAGTTGTACGGAAAACAGAAGATGATTTTCACTTAGTTGAATGCTTCAACCCTGACACTAACCGCTGCGTCATTACATCAGAATGCGGATTAAGACACGTCCTTTTCCAGGCATTGCAAGCTTATCTAGCTGTACTCGATCAATACACATTAAGAGATTTAGCTGCTGACCCTGCTGCGCTCCGCAGCTTATTTTTAAAAAACCCCGAAGATTAAACTTACATCTCCGGGGTTTTGCTATTATCTTTTCCATATTTAAATGCTACAAACACAAATAATAAAAAACTGATTAACAAAATGGTTCCGCCGACAATATAAAATACCGTCGTAAATGTTTCAGGCAGATCAAACGGCTTTACTGTATAAAGCCACATACCGGATGTGAGGCCAATCGTGCCGATAATGGCACTCCATACATGTGCTCCCGCAAGCTTTGATTTTCTTGGCACCGAATACATGCGGTAAAATGCCGCAAACGCAAACAAACTGAGCCAGCCGACGACTAGAATATGGGCATGAATTGGACGAAAAGCATAAGAGCCCGCTCCCGCCATATGAGAACCCATCATCGCTCCGATAAAGCCAAAAATAGCAGCCGTCCGTACAAGCAAGACATGATAAGACATCTTTTTCCCCTCTTTTCTATCCTTTCTATCGCTTAACATTATAACGGACCTGCCATTAATTGAACACTTTCATACTGCTGGAAAGAAAACGTTCCTTTTTCCGCCATTAAATTTTGTTCTTTGTTTTATTCTTGATACAATGAATTCATTAACTATTCTGTATAAAAAAGGAGAATGCATATGTCAGACTTCCAGCAAACGTTAGAGAAATACGCAGAACTGGCAATAAAAGTAGGCGTAAATATTCAAATTGGCCAGACACTCGTCATTAACACTTCGATCGGAGCGGCAGAATTTGTCCGTTTAGTCGTAAAAAAAGCGTATGAAGCAGGCGCAAAGAGCGTGAATGTGAACTGGGATGACGATACCGTTTCCCGACTGAAATACGACTTGGCACCAGATGAAGCATTTAAAGAATTTCCAAAATGGCGTGTGCAAATGCTTGAAGAATTAGCGGAAGAGGGCGCAGCTTTTATGTCGATCGTTTCTTCCAGTCCTGACTTGTTAAAAGGCGTGAATCCTGAGCGTATTGCCAATTTCCAAAAGGCAGCCGGCCAGGCAATGCAAAAATACCGGCAATACATTCAATCCGACAAAGTCAGCTGGACAGTCATTGCCGCTCCTTCCGAAGCGTGGGCAGAAAAAGTCTTTCCCGGCCTTTCAAAAGAAGAGCAAGTCCCTGCTTTATGGGAAGCGATTTTCAAAGCGGTGCGGGCGGATACAGACAATCCCGTAGAGGCGTGGAAAACTCATGATGAGGAACTTCACAAAAAAGTTGACTACTTAAATGAAAAGCGATTCAAATCTCTTCATTATACTGCACCGGGCACAGATTTGACGATTGATTTGCCAGAAGGCCATCTTTGGGTCGGAGCGGGCAGTGTCAATGAACAAGGCCACGAATTTATGGCTAATATGCCGACAGAAGAAGTGTTCACTGTTCCTCATAAAAAAGGTGTGAACGGCTTCGTTTCCAGCACGAAACCGCTAAGCTACGGCGGCAACATCATCGATGAATTTAAAATAACATTTGAAAACGGCCGCATCACTGACGTGCAGGCAAAAGAAGGAGAAGACGTCTTAAAGAAATTGGTGGAAACAGATGAAGGCTCCCATTATCTTGGTGAGATCGCACTCGTTCCTCATCAGTCCCCGATTTCAGAGTCCAACATTTTGTTTTACAACACGTTGTTTGATGAAAATGCGTCAAACCACTTAGCGATCGGAAGCGCTTATGCGTTCTGTATCGAAGGCGGCAAGAAAATGTCGCAGGAAGAGCTTGAACAAAACGGGTTGAACACGAGCATTACTCACGTCGACTTCATGATTGGCTCCAGTGAAATGAACATTGACGGCATCAAAGAAAACGGAGAAAGTGAGCCGATTTTCCGCAATGGAAACTGGACAGAAGGCATTTAATACAGACGAAAGCTGTTCCCAAGAGCGGGAACAGCTTTTCCATTTTAGAGACTGAATTGATTTAAGCGGTTGTAATAGCCAATTAAAAAATCATAAAATAATTTTTCCGAAGGCGGCAGAGTGCGCACTTTCGTCAGGATCACGCCAACTGTTCTCGTTACATATGGTACGCCGACTGGCAGGCTGACTGTTCCAGGCGGCGTCTGATCAATTAACAATGTTTCTGGCAGCAGACTGACGCCAAGGCCCGCTTCCACTAATCCCTTAATCGTATAAATGTCTTCGCTTTCGAATCCGACGTGCGGTTCAAAATTCACTTGCCGGCAAGCCTCGATAACAAGCTTTCTCATATCATACCCTGTCCGGAATAAGACAAACTGATCGTCCATTAACTCCCGCAAGTTTACTTTTTCTTTTTTCGCGAGCCGGTGATGGTCAGGAAGAAGTACTCTCATGCTTTCAGAAAAAAAGACTTGAGTTGAAATTTCCGGCGTACTTTCCGGTACTGGTGAAACAAAAGCAAAATCAATATCTCCCTTTTCTACCAGCTCCCGCAATTCTTTGTTCGATCCTTGATGGAAATCAAAGCCGATATCAGAATACTGGCTGCGAAAAGCGGAAATGACACGCGGCAATGTTTTTGTCGCCAAGGAATTAGGAAAACCAAGCCGGATTTTGCCTGTTTCCGGATTCAAATAGTTTTCTACCGCTGCGACAGCCCGGTCAATTTCGTTCACAGCTGTTTCTATATGCTGCAAGAAGATCTTGCCCGCGTAAGTCAGCTTCACATTTCTTCCTTCCCGCAAAAACAATTCCACACCGAGTTCACCTTCCAATTTAGCAATTTGCCGGCTGACTGCTGACTGTGCTACATGCAGGCGGTGCGCCGCTTCTGTGACATGTTCTTCTTTGGCTACTTCTATAAAATATTTAATTTGACGAAGCTCCATTCTGCCCCCCACCTTTTCAGCCAATACCAATTATTTCGTCTCTTTATTTTACCATTGTCTTTTTCAGAGAGCGCTATCCGAACAATAAAAAAACGGACTTATTTAAGTCCGCTTCAATTTTATTTATTCATTACACTGTAAAGAACGGCTTTTTGTGCGTGCAGACGATTTTCAGCCTGCTGGAAGACAACAGATGCTTCACCATCCATCACTTCTGCTGATACTTCTTCTCCGCGATGGGCAGGCAGGCAATGCATAAATTTACAACCTGGGTTGGCAAGAGCCAGCATCTCTTCATTCACCTGATAAGGGGCAAATGCCTGCAAACGTTTTTCCGATTCTTCCTCCTGCCCCATACTTGTCCATACATCCGTATAAATAAAGTCGGCTTCTTTCACTGCTTCAAGCGGGTCTTCTGTGAATGTCAGTTTCGCCCCTGTCTGTTCACTGATTTCCTGCGCCAATGCCGCCATTTCCGATGAAGCTTCATAACCGGCCGGTGCGGTCAACGTAAAGTCCATGCCCATCATCACTGAGCCGACCATTAACGAATGGGCAACGTTATTTCCGTCGCCGACATATACCATTTTCAATCCTTTAAATCCGCCTTTTGTTTCGTACACAGTTAATAAATCAGCCAGTGCCTGGCACGGATGGTATAAATCAGTCAATCCATTAATGACCGGAATGTCAGCTGCTTCGGCCAGCGCTTCAATTCTGGAATGGCTATGCGTGCGGATCATGATACCATCCAAATAGCCTGACAGCACTTTCCCTGTATCTTCTATCGTTTCGCCGCGTCCAAGCTGCATGTCGTTAGAACTTAAAAACATGCCGTGTCCGCCAAGCTGGATCATTGCTGCTTCAAAAGAAACACGCGTGCGCGTGGAATGCTTTTCAAAAATCATGCCAAGCAGCTGTCCTTTCAGCGCATCAGAATAATTCTCTTTGTTCTTTTTCATATCATCCGCTAACAGGATGAGAGCTTCGATATTTTCCGTTGTAAAATCTGCAAGTTTTAATAAATCCTTCCCTTTTAACCCCTGTGTCTTCACTACATCGGCAGCTAACATTTTATCACCTCATCTAATTTTTTATGTATCGGTTCTTTCCTCGTTTATGATCTTATTTAATATTTATACATTATAATTAATTAAAATACAATGAAAATTTCTGAATTCTTCTATTTTCATTGAAAATAACTGCTTTTTCTTCTTTTAAGGTATACTACTTGTATCAAATGTTTTAACGAGGTGACATTCTTGAGAGAGAAGAAATTAATGAAAGACACATTGTCTATTAAAACTAGCTATGTCCTTCCGCCCGATACGAATCACCATGGTACTTTATTCGGAGGCAAGCTAATGGCTTATATTGATGACATCGCCTCGATCGCCGCGACAAAATTGGCCAGAAAGCCTGTAGTTACTGCTTCTACAGACTCAGTTGATTTTTTGAAGCCCATTCGGGTAGGAGACGCAGTGACGCTCGAAGCAATGGTTTCTTATACAGGTACAACCAGCATGGAAGTATTCGTTAAAGTGTTATCGGAAAACTTAATGACAGGCGAACAGGAAGTGGCCGCCATTTCCTTTTTAACATTTGTCGCTTTAAATGAATCGGGCAAGCCGATCGCAATTCCCGAAGTTGTGCCAGAAGCGGAAGATGAGAAGTGGCTGAATGAAACAGCAGTTAACCGCGCAGGCCACCGGAAAGCCCGAAAGCAATACAGCAAGGAACTGGCCGAGTTTTTCTCTTCTCCAGGAAAATAGACACACAATATGGAACGATTTGCGAAAGCCACTGAAATTCAGCGGCTTTTTTATTTACAAAAATTAAGATTCGTTAACATCGTCCCTCGCTCTCCTCCCCTGAATTTCTTTTAGCCATTGTTTTTATTGAAGAAATCCACTGTAACAATCGATTTCATTTTGTAACAATGTGCATTCCATATTTTGTCCCATATACAGTGCCATTTGTTCCTCTTTATACTTATATATAAGGAAAAAAAGTGAGGAACGCCGTTTGGAGGAATGATCAATGTTTGGACAAACCGAAATTGGAATAGATTTAGGAACAGCCAATTTACTCGTTTACAGCAAAGATAAAGGAATTATCGTAAATGAACCATCAGTAGTGGCTATTGATACAGAAACAAAAAAAGTTCTCGCCATTGGCACAGAGGCGAAAAATATGATCGGAAAAACCCCTGGACGAATTGCGGCAACACGCCCAATGAGAGACGGGGTTATCGCCGACTTTGATATCACAGCAGAAATGCTGAAAGGCTTAATGAAAAAAGCAAGCAAAGTGTTAGGGTTCACCGTCCGCAAACCGAGCGTTGTTGTTTGTGCCCCTTCTGGTGCAACGACCGTAGAAAAAAGAGCGATTCAAGATGCCGTTAAAAGCAGCGGAGCGAAAACTGTTCACTTAATTGAAGAACCTGTAGCAGCCGCTATTGGTGCTGATTTGCCTGTAGAAGAACCCATCGCCAACCTTATCGTTGATATTGGCGGCGGAACGACAGAAGTCGCCATTATTTCATATGGAGGCGTTGTTTCCTGCAACTCGATCCGTGTCGGCGGCGACAAACTGGATGAAGACATCGTTCAATACGTCCGCAAACAATATAACCTGCTGATCGGGGAACGGACAGCAGAAAAAATAAAAATGGAAATCGGTCATGGCTTAGTGGAACATAAAGAACGAACGATGGATGTGCGCGGCCGTGACCTTGTTACTGGCTTGCCGAAAACGATTGAAGTGAGCTCCTACGAAATTCAAAAAGCGATAAGAGAATCTCTGCTCGCTATCTTAGAAACTATTCGTGTCACTTTGGAAAACTGTCCACCTGAACTGAGCGGCGATATCGTCGACAGAGGCGTGGTGCTGAGCGGCGGCGGCGCCTTATTGAACGGCATCCAGGATTGGCTGAGCAAAGAAATCATCGTACCTGTTCATCTCGCCCCCAATCCGCTGGAAGCTGTGGCAATCGGCACAGGCCGCTCGCTTCATGTCATGAAAAGCCTGCAAAAAGTGACAAGCTGACCTTACTCGGCCGAATTTATGCACACGATTGCGAACTTTACGCACACACTTTTATATTTTATGCACCGAGTATGAATGACGGTGCACGTCCATAAAAAAGCAGCCAGTTTCATTGGCTGCTTTTTTATGGACGTTTAAAAATTCTAAATTTTCTATTGACTATTCCTTTTCAAAAGGATATGATATGGTCAATTATCTTACTAAATGAATACGAAATTATTTCTTATCAAGAGAAGCAGAGGGTACTGGCCCTGAGAAGCTTCAGCAACCAGCCGCTAGCGGGCCTAGGTGCTAAATCCAGCAAGCTGCATTGGCAGTTTGAAAGATAAGAAGGATGAGACATTAACGATGTAAAGCCTTCTTAATACGTAGAAGGCTTTTTCTTGTGAATATAGAGCTGGAAAGGACGAACAAAATGAAATTACTTGAGAGGCTGCAACATGAAGTACTAACTGCTGACGGAGCCATGGGCACTCTTCTTTATTCATCCGGCATAGATTTTTGTTACGAAGAGCTGAACGTGGAAAACCCTGAAATTATTGAAAAAATCCACCTTGAATACATAAGGGCGGGGGCAGATATTATTCAAACGAACACATACAGCGCTAATGCCTTAAAGCTTGCGAGATATGGCATGGAAAACCGCGTGCAGGAATTAAACAAAGCCGCTGTGCGCATTGCCAAAAAGGCTGCAGCTCCCGAACAGCGATTTGTGCTCGGAACAATCGGCGGCATTCGCGGTGTCGGTAAAAGCATCGCCTCCCTTTCTGACATTGAAGCAGCTGTTCGCCAGCAGGCAGAAGCAATTTTATCAGAAGATCCAGACGGGTTATTATTTGAAACGTATTACGATTTTGAAGAGTTAACCACTGTATTAACATTAATCCGCCAACTCACCGATTTACCGATCATTACTCAAGTATCGATGCACGAACCTGGTATATTACAAAATGGACAACCCTTGAACCGTGCTCTTGGACAGCTTGAATCACTCGGAGCGGATATTGTCGGCGTCAACTGCCGCCTTGGCCCATATCATACGATTCAGGCGTTTGAAGAAGTAACATTGCCTGAAAAAGCTTTTTTATCCGCTTACCCGAACGCAAGCTTATTAGATGTTGAAGACGGGCGAATCGTGTACGAATCGGAAGCAGACTATTTTGGCCAGGCAGCTGTTCATCTCCGCAATGAAGGTGTCCGGCTGATCGGCGGCTGCTGCGGAACAACGCCTAAACATATTAAAGCAGCCAAAAAAGCGCTTGCCGGCCTTCCGCCGATCACTGAAAAAAGAGTAAAAGCAAAAAAACCGATTATGATAAAAGAATCCGCTCCTCCTTCTGTGCCTCCACTGCACGAGCAGGTGAAAAAAGAACGGACGGTTATCGTTGAACTTGATACACCGAAACACTTGGACACCGCCGCATATATTAAAGGGGCAAAAGCGCTGCAGCAAACAGGAATGGCAGCTGTGACGATCGCCGATAATTCACTCGCTTCCCCGCGCGTCAGCAATTTGGCGATGGGCTCTATTCTTAAAATGAAACATCAAATTCGCCCGCTCGTTCATATTACGTGCCGCGACCGCAACCTCATTGGCTTGCAGTCACACTTAATGGGATTGCATGCGCTTGGGCTTCATGATGTGCTCGCTATTACCGGCGATCCGACAAAAGTCGGCGACTTTCCAGGTGCCACTTCTGTATACGACGTGTCAAGCATGGAACTCATCCAATTGATCAAACAGTTGAACGAAGGTATCTCTTTTTCCGGTAAACCATTAAAGCAGAAAGCCAGCTTTTCTGTTGCCGCTGCTTTTAACCCAAATGTGCGTGTTCTTGATCGGGCCGTAAAGCGCCTCGAGAAAAAAATTGAATGCGGGGCTGACTATTTTATTACCCAGCCTGTCTTTACGAAAGAAAAAATCATTGAAGTGTACGAAGCAACGAAACACTTAACAACGCCAATTTTCCTCGGGATTATGCCTTTAACGAGTTCAAGAAATGCTGAATTCCTTCATCACGAAGTACCGGGTATTAAATTATCTGAAGAAACTCTGGCTCGCATGAAAGCATATGAACACGATAAAGCTGCAGCCGCTCTTGAAGGTGTAAAAATCGCGAAAGAATTAATAGATATTGCAGCTGAGCTGTTTAACGGTATCTACATTATCACTCCTTTTCTGCGTTATGAAATGTCGATTGAATTGATCCGTTACATCGAAGAGCTAGATCTTAAAATAAATGAAAGAGGGATCACTCATGTCCAAACAACACTCAATTGAAAAAGAATTAGAAAAGCGCATTCTTTTCCTCGACGGAGCCATGGGCACGATGCTCCAGCAAGCCGATTTAACAGAAGATGATTTTGGCGGAGAAGAATACGATGGCTGTAATGAATATTTGAATATTACCGCTCCCCACGTTCTTGAGAAAATTCACCGCGACTACTTAGAAGCAGGAACAGACATTATTGAAACGAATTCTTTTGGCGGTACACCGCTCGTCCTAAATGAGTATGGACTCGGTGATCAAGCCTATGAAATAAACAAACGGGCAGCGGAAATCGCCCGTAAATGCGCTGATGAATTCTCGACACCGGACCACCCACGCTATGTCGCTGGTGCAATCGGTCCGACGACAAAAACCTTATCGGTCACGGGCGGCATTGACTTCGAAACATTGAGCAAAGATTTCGAACTGCAGGCCACCGCTTTGATTGACGGCGGCTGTGATTTGATTTTAATGGAAACGAGCCAGGACATGCTTAATGTGAAAGCGGGCACGCTCGGCATTGAGCGTGCGTTTGAAGCAACGGGAAAAAGATTGCCGGTCATGATTTCGGGGACAATTGAACCGATGGGAACGACGCTTGCTGGACAAAACATTGAAGCCTTCTCTATATCAATTGAGCATATTAACCCACTGTCGGTTGGCTTAAACTGTGCAACAGGTCCAGAATTTATGACGGATCACATCCGTTCGCTTTCCGCCTTGACAAAAAGCTTCGTCAGCTGTTACCCGAACGCCGGGCTTCCTGATGAAAATGGCTGTTACCACGAATCACCTGAATCGCTCGCGATGAAAATTAAAGGATTCGCTGAAAAAGGCTGGCTGAACATCGTCGGCGGCTGCTGCGGCACAACGCCGGAACATATCCGCGCAATGAGAGCGGCTATTGAGGACCTTCCTCCCCGCCAGCGTCCGGAACAGCCGCATGAACACGCTGTGTCAGGCATTGAACCGCTCTTATATGACGATACGATGCGGCCATTATTTATCGGTGAGCGCACGAACGTTATCGGCTCCCGCAAATTCAAGCGCCTGATTATTGAAGGAAAATATGAAGAAGCGGCTGAAGTCGCCCGTGCCCAAGTAAAAGGCGGCGCCCACGTTATTGATATTTGTCTCGCCAATCCAGACCGTGATGAACTCGAAGACATGGAAGCGTTCATGCAAGAAGTTGTGAAAAAAGTAAAAGTGCCGCTCGTCATTGATTCAACGGATGAAGCGGTAATTGAAAAAGCCCTTAAATATTCGCAAGGGAAAGCCATCATTAACTCCATCAACTTAGAAGACGGCGAGGAGCGCTTTGATGCGGTGCTGCCGCTCGTTAAAAAATTCGGTGCTGCCGTTGTCGTCGGTACAATCGATGAAGTGGGCATGGCCGTAACCCGCGAACGTAAACTGGAAGTCGCTGAGCGTTCCTATGACTTGCTCGTGAATAAATGGGGCCTCGCTCCTGAAGATATTATTTTTGATCCGCTCGTCTTCCCTGTCGGTACAGGCGATGAACAATATATTGGCTCAGCGGAAGAAACGGTCGAAGGCATCCGCCTCATTAAAGAAAAAATGCCGAAAGCTTTAACTGTACTTGGTGTCAGCAACGTATCATTCGGCCTTCCTCCTGTTGGCCGTGAAGTGCTGAATGCCGTTTATTTATATCACTGTACACAGGCAGGCCTTGATTATGCCATCGTCAACACGGAAAAACTGGAGCGCTTTGCTTCCATTCCGAAAGAGGAAATAGCGATGGCCGAAAAACTTCTTTTCGAAACGAACGATGAAACGCTTGCAACGTTTACTGACTTTTATCGGGATAAAAAGAAAGAGAAAAAAGAAGAAGACATTCCAAAGACAGTAGAAGGCCGCTTGAGTTATTATGTCGTCGAAGGAACAAAAGAAGGGTTGATTCCTGACTTAGAGCAGGCACTTAACATGTACGACACGCCGCTTGATATTATCAATGGCCCTTTAATGAAAGGAATGGCAGAAGTCGGCCGCTTGTTTAATGACAACCAGCTCATCGTTGCCGAAGTATTACAAAGTGCCGAAGTGATGAAAGCGTCAGTAGCTTTTTTAGAGCAGTTCATGGAGAAGAAAGAAGATGACAACGGCAAAGGAAAAATTGTCCTTGCCACCGTCAAAGGCGATGTGCATGACATCGGTAAAAACCTTGTCGATATCATTTTAAGCAACAACGGCTTTAAAGTTGTTGACTTAGGCATTAAAGTGACGCCTTCTGCACTAATTGAAGCGATCAAAAAAGAAAACCCTGACATGGTCGGACTTTCCGGGCTGCTCGTTAAATCCGCACAGCAAATGGTGATCACTGCGCAAGACATGAAAGCTGCCAGTATCGATGTACCGATTTTAGTCGGCGGCGCCGCTCTTTCCCGCCGCTTCACCGAAACGAAAATATCACCAGAATATCTCGGTCCTGTTCTTTATGCGAAAGATGCAATGGACGGCTTAGCACTCGCCAGCCGCCTGCAAGACAAAGAAGAAAAAACGTTGCTTTTAAGTGAATTAGAAGAAAAGCAAGAAAAACGGCAAGAAGTAGAAGCATACCGGGAAACGATGAAAGCATCGGCCGTAGCGGTGCTTGAAAAGCCTAAGAAAACCGTTCGCCAAGACGTGCCTGTATTGAAACCGCGCGACTTGCAAAAACGCGTTCAGCCCGACTATCCGGTTGCTTACTTAAAACCTTACTTGAATATGCAGACGTTAATCGGCCATCACCTTGGCTTAAAAGGAAAAGTGGAAAAACTGCTCGCTGAAAAAGATGAACGGGCACTGGCGTTAAAAGAAACCGTCGATGACTTTTTGGAGTCCGGTCTTTTGAAAACAGCCGGTCTGTATCAATTTTTCCCTGCTCAGTCAGACGGTGATGATGTCATTATTTACGATCCGACTGACAGTAAAACAGAAATTGAACGTTTCACTTTCCCACGCCAGCAAAAAGAACCATTCCTTTGTTTGGCTGATTATTTAAAACCAGTTGACAGCGGTGAAATGGATTATGTTGGATTCTTCATCGTCACCGCCGGCTTCGGCGTCCGTGATCAGGCCGTAAAATTTAAAGAAACAGGCGAATTTCTTCAAAGCCATGCGCTGCAGTCTACCGCCTTAGAGCTGGCAGAAGGATTCGCTGAGCGGATTCACCAAGAGATGCGCGATCAATGGGGCTTCCCGGATCCAGTCGATTTCACGATGAGAGAGCGATTCGCTGCCAAATACAAAGGCCAGCGCTTCTCTTTCGGCTACCCGGCCTGTCCAAATCTCGAAGATCAAGCAAAACTATTTAAATTGCTAAAACCTGAAAAAGAAATCGGCGTCCACTTGACAGAAGGCTTCATGATGGAACCCGAAGCTTCCGTCTCTGCCATCGTCTTCGCCCACCCAGATGCCAGATATTTTAACGTAGACTAAGAAAAAGTAGACAGTGCTCCGGTGCTGTCTGCTTTTTTGTATCTGGTTTGCGGTTTCTATGTGTTGTTCATCATTTTGGCCGCTTTGTTCACGATTCTCATGTGGTGTAAAGTGTATTCACTGGCACAGGGGTCACTCCAGCGAGACTATCTGCTTTTTTGTATAACAGAACTTTCCGAAGCCACATTAATCATAAAGGAGATGATAAAATGAAGAAAAAAGATATAACAAATCAGCCGCTAATACCTGACACACCGGAAATCGGCATCCATAGCGACATAAATGAGTACCCTCCAGGTGACTCTGTTAATGAACATGCAAATCTCGAAGTAGCCAACGAGATTATCGGCCGCAAAGAAATCGGCCAGCAAAATAACAATCTTTAGCAGACATTGTTCAAGAATTTAGTTCTTTAAAGAAAGAGCAAACCGCCCATCCCGACAGGTGAGCGGTTTGCTTTTTTGTATTACCTTCCAATCAAATTAACAGTTACCTACCGTTTCCGTAATTCATCAAACGGTAATTCGCCCTTTCCTTAAACCTTGTTCCTCGGCGTCCCCGGTTCGTGCATGAGAGAATTATTAGTTCGATAAGATCATTCATGATGTTCATACAGTCTTTGTGAAAGAAAAATTAAAAAAATAAATTATTTCAAGGGCTTAAATCTGTTAAAAGTCACTTATCGCTTTTTGGTTATAATTAACAAAACTTTCACTCCCTCTCCCTGATGCTTCAAGCTGCATAGACGACAATACATAACTATATTTTTTCTCTTGCACTACAAAAAATTGTATGTTATATTTAAAAAGAATTATTTTTGTTCGGTAAGGATTGATAAGTGATATAACTTTCCGTCTGGAAGATTTGTGAGCAAGGATAGTAACACAATGTGTGCATAGCACACGAGGAGGAAACACACATGGAACAAGGTAAAGTAAAATGGTTTAATGCAGAAAAAGGTTTTGGATTTATTGAACGCGAAGATGGAGACGATGTATTCGTTCACTTCTCAGCTATCCAAGGCGACGGCTACAAATCTTTAGACGAAGGTCAAACTGTAACATTTGATACTGAACAAGGTCAACGTGGACTACAAGCGACTAACGTTCAAAAAGCATAATTATAACCAACATATATAAACAGACTCTAATTTTAGAGTCTGTTTTTTATTTGTTTTAAAACAACATAAAAAAACCCTACTCACGAATGAATAGGGAATATCGAAACAAGTAATAGTAAATGGTAAACTAAGTATAGCATAGTATCCTTGCAACCACTAATCATTTTTGGTGTTTTTCATCATTCTAAAGAAAAAAGAGGTGTCTGATTAAGACACCTCTTTTACGCAGATTATCGTAGTTACACCCTGCAATATTTTTTGTTTTCGTGTTCACAGATGGTCACATTTCTAGCGACTTTACTTCGCTTAACGATTATCCACCGTCTCCGGATACAAATCATGGTTCATTAAGCGGTAATCCGCCATTTCCTCAAACTTCGTTCCCGGTCTGCCCCAGTTCGTGTACGGGTCAATAGAGATGCCGCCACGTGGCGTAAACTTACCCCACACTTCAATGTAGCGGGGATTCATCAGTTCGATGAGGTCGTTCATGATGATGTTCATGCAATCTTCGTGAAAGTCGCCGTGATTGCGGAAACTGAACAAATATAATTTCAGTGATTTACTTTCCACCATCTTAATATCAGGTATGTAGCTAATATAAATAGTGGCAAAGTCCGGCTGGCCAGTCATTGGGCACAGGCTCGTGAATTCAGGACAATTGAATTTCACGAAATAATCGCGGTTCGGATGTTTGTTGTCAAACGCCTCTAAAATTGATGGATCATATTCAAATGTATATTTTGTTCCTTGGTTTCCCAAAAGTGAAATATCTTTTTTTAACTCTTCTTCATTTCTTCCTGCCATGCAAAAAACCTCCTTAATCTAGCCCTTATTATAATGCGATTATCTCTGCAGCACAATAGATGTCACTTCACTTGCTCCATCATACCCGCGTGAGTATAATAAATGGAAAAGGAGGCGTTTTGAATGGAACAAATAACAACGATGCCCGTCTTACAAGAAAAACTAAATGAGAATCATCTGGCACTGCTTTATATATCACGTCCAGGGTGTTCCGTCTGTCATGCTGTCCTGCCGCAAGTGGAAAATGTGTTAACGAACTACCCTAAGGTCTCCTCTTTTCATGTAAACGCTGATGACATCCCCCAAGTTGCCGGTGAATTCTCCGTTTTTACCATTCCGGCTGTACTGTTTTTCGTGGATGGAAAAGAAATGTTCCGTAAAGCCCGCTTTATTCCGATGGAAGAGCTAAATAATCAAATAAAGAAAATTACTGATTTCATTTAAGCAGAAAAAAATTAAAATTCTCAACTTGGTGATATTAATGTAAAATATATAGTGTAACAGAAAGGAGAGTGACTAAATGACTCTATTAGAGGAAGTATTGTCATTTAATAAAAATTTCGTATCGAGCAAAATGTACGAGGAGTTTGCTACCGATAAATTTCCCGATAAGCGTGTCGTTATTTTAACGTGCATGGATACACGCCTTGTGGAATTGGTAACAAGAGCGATGAATTTCAAAAATGGGGATGTAAAAGTCGTCCGCAATGCCGGTGCTATCGTTAATCATCCATTTGGAAGCATTATGCGCAGTCTGCTAGTGGCTGTTTATCAGCTGAAAGCAGATGAGGTACTGATTGTCGGCCACCATGATTGCGGAATGAGTACATTGTCAAGCGATGCCATCCTTAGTGATATGAAAGAGCGTGGCGTGCAGCAGAACACCATCGACACCTTACGCAACGCCGGTATCGAGGTGGACCAGTGGCTCCAAGGCTTTGACAGCGTGGAGGAAAGCGTGACGCATAGCGTACATATGGTCAAACAGCATCCCCTTATGGTTTCTGACATCCCTGTGCATGGTCTTGTTATTGATCCGGGCACCGGAAAACTTGATCTTGTGGTAGATGGATATGAAAAAGAAGCGGCTCTTTAAGAGTCGCTTCTTTTTTTATTAGGCTTAATGGATCATTCATCTAAGCATTTAAAAGGCAGTAACTTCAACTTTTCTGTTTACATATTACTTTCGTATAAAAACTCCCGCAAATAGCTTGAAGCGCCTGTTCTGCATCAAGGTTATACCCAACTATAAAACAAGTGCTGGGCCCGGCGGATCTCTTAAGGTCGATCGTGCATATGATGTCGTCCGTCTGCAAGTCTTTGTGATTAGACATGTTTCTAATTTCATGAAGGATTCCTTTAGATCCGACTGGAAATACAGCATGAACTCCTTCCGTTTCGAGCACTTGCCGAAACAGTCGCAAAGGAACAACGAATTCCGGCTCGTCCAACACTTCCGGTCCGACAAGCGGCTTCCCAATGACTGCATACTGCTGGTTTTTTGGCACTGGTCTTTCCTTTATCTTCACTTTTTTTCCGAGTACGACAACACCAGTAGCGGATTGGATCATTTCAAAATTTGATTCTGTGCTTCCTGTAACAGACAGCTCAGCAAGTCCTGCTTCAACTGCAGCTTTTTTTACACCCGCAATTAAACCCGGCCACGCATCTTCTCCGGAAAAGTTATGTATGGCAGCGGCAAACGGCTCTCCCCCCGCAGCCATACACTCCATAAGAGCAACACGAGCGGAAAAATAACCGACTGTTTCATACAATGCCTGCACCGTGTCATCCGGCTTTTCACCGACCGCCCCGCTGTTATCAGCGGCGACAATAAGATCGTTTTTTTCATCCAGCGGCAAAATCAGTACATCACGATTCATACTTTTAAAACGTCCGATCGTCCAAATTTATCCGCAATCGGCAAAAGACGGGGTAATGCAACCCAGGCGAGTATACCATTAAGAGCAGACGCAATAAGAAGAGACGGCACCATAGCAGTGTAAAATCCCCAGCCCATCACGAAAATAAAAGGGAGAGGCAGAATGAGTCCATTTAACAAGACAAAAAAAGCGATGGCTAAAACCCGTTTACTAGACTGGTACATTTTTGCAAACAACCAGATGACCATCGCCATTTCCACAGCGATAAGCGCATGCAATGGCCCCATTGGCATCCCGCCGATTAAGGCCGACGTTAAATGGCCAAGGGCAGCAACAAGGGCCCCCGGTCCCGCTCCAAGCAGGCCGGCAGCAAGCAGCGCTGGAAACGAATCCAGCGCAACACTTGCCACAACCGCAGGCACTTTAATCATCCCGCCTACAACGGATAAAGCTATAAATAAAGCAAGCCAACTAATGCGTTTAGCACTCACTGCTTATCTTCCTTCCGCTTTCCATCCCGAAACACGTTTGCACTGCGAATATATTCCACATCTTTCACACCGAGGCGGAAGTTGATGACGCGCGCGATAGCAAAGAAATAGTCGGAGAGACGGTTCAAATATTTCAGCGTCACCGGATGAATGCCCTCTTCCTGACGCATTAAAGCGACAACAAGACGTTCAGCGCGGCGTGTCACCGTGCGGGCGATGTGAATAGATGAAGATGCTTTCGAACCGCCTGGTAAAATAAACCGCTCTAGTTCCGGCGCTTCTTTAATATATTCATCAATTTTCTTCTCGAGATCATCGACGGACTCGGGCTGCAGCTTCCATTCTCGTTTTCCTGCCACCGTTGCCAAATCACCACCGCAGTCAAACAGTTCATGCTGGATCGTTTCCAAATCAGCTAAAATGTCTTTGAATTTCTCAGGCTCCAGTTCTGCCATTGCCTGGCCGACGAAGCAGTTCGTTTCATCTACAGTTCCATATGCTTCTACTCGTAAGTTATCTTTTCCAACGCGTCCTCCGATAATGCTAGTGTCCCCTTTGTCACCTGTTCTCGTATAAAGTCTCATTGTTATTATTCCCCCTCATTTTTATTTTCTGCGGCAAGCCGTACCAAATTTGAATGACTTGATCCGCTTTTTCGGCGGCGTCTTGAAAACACCATCCAGCCGCGTCCCGCCACATTCTGTCAAATGCATTAGCCGGCACGATACCTTTCGTAATGTCCGTACCAATCAAAATTAATTGCCTGCCTTGCTTTTCTGTTTCCCAATTCAGCCAGCCAGCCAGCTCCTCTTTCCATACCTCGCGAGCCGCTTCCGAGCCTTCTTCTTTCTCAATAAGCCGACGGACGTGACGCTCAATGCCTTCAAGCACGATGAGCTCCATCTTCCATTCTTCCAGCTCATCTGATGCATAAAATGAATGCCATTGATATGGTTTCGAGTCGAGTTCAAACTCTTTTCTTACCCATTGCTTTTTGCCGTTGAAGGCACCGCCCGTAATGAGATACACCGTTCACCCCTCCTTAATGCCGACAGCGATCCGGTCAATTCATAACCGCGCCCGTTTTCAGCTTTCCACTCCCAAAACTTTTTCTGTTCCGGCGCAAATTCCGTCAACAGACAGCGGATCACGCCGCCGTGTGTGACGACCGCCGCACGTGTTAATTGATGGTGAGCGAGATCATCCAGCCACTTTTCCCACGCAGTGCGGATTCGGCTGCCGAACTGTTGAAAGCTTTCTCCTTCTGGCAGTGGGCTTGAAAACGGATCGTTAATCCAAGCATTGTACTCTTCCATATGTTCCAGTTCTTGATGAATTTTCCCTTCCCAAAGACCAAAATTCATTTCCCGGAATTCAGGCCAATAGTCAATCGAACTCGATGGAAAGAGAATTCCTGCCGTATCGACACAGCGCTGCAAGTCGCTTGCGATAATTTTTTCATAGGAAGGGACGAGCGGCTGAATAAGTTGAAGTTCTTTTTTTCCCGTCTCGCTGAGCACTGAATTTGTCCAGCCGCTGAAAGCTTTACGTTCATTGTCGGTCGTTATGCCATGCCGATAGAGACCAATAACCACAAGATCATCCATAAAAGCAATTCCGCTCCTTCTAGGCCGGCACCGAGCAAGTCCCCGCTAATGCCGCCAAAATGTTTGAGTGCACCCCGGCGGGCAAATACAAAAAACATGGCCGCCGCTGCAGTAAATAGAAGAAAAACGTTGATTCCTCCGCTGATGAAAAAGAAAAGCACTCCGGCTCCGGTGACCCAGAAGCTGTAGCAGACAAAAAGCCGGGCATCTTTCCCTTGTTGAAAGAAATAAGCGATTCCTTCTTTTTTTGCCGGTGTGACGCTATTTAATAAAAGACCGGTAACCATCTGACTGTAAAAAGGAATGAGCACGAAAAAAGTTGCGAGCAGACTGTGGCCAAATTTAGTGATTTCATATAAAAAGAGAAAACGCGCAGCCAGCAGCACGATCAGTGACAAGACTCCGAAAGCTCCCACACGCGGATCGTTTAAAATGTCCAGCCTGCGCTTTACATCCCGGTATGAAAAAAACGCATCACTCGTGTCAATCCAGCCGTCCAGATGAAGCCCGCCCGTCCAAATAATCGGCAGCAGCCAAAGTAGAAAAGCATCGCCGAGAGGAGAAAGCGGCGACCATTCAAGCAGCAGCCAGAAAACACCTCCGTAAAGCAGCCCTTTCACCAAGCCAAAAAGAGGAAATACCCGCAGTGTCGCCTGCAAATGCCGGGCATCTACCGGCAGTTCCCGATGAATCGGCAAAACGGAAAAGAATTGAAAGCTAAGCAATAAGCCATTTATATAAGCTTTCGCTTTCATTGAATATTTTCCTTTTTACTTCCACTGACAATACTCAAAAACTTCTCCCAATCTAAGTACTCTTGTAAATGGCCGGCCAGTTGATTATATGTTTCTTCTTTTTCTTTCATTATTGTTTGTTCTTTTTCAGGCTCCCGTCCGCTCGATGAAGGTCGGTTTGTGAGCGACAAAGCATCTTCTTCTTCCAATTGATGATCAGCTAAATAAGGGAGGACAGCCAGCACAGGAATACCTGTCCGTTCCTCAAGCCATTGCTTCCCTTCATCAAACAGCGCCGGATCTCCATGAAATTTATTAACGATTAAACCTTTTACCCGCTTTCGCTCGTCCGGTTCAAGCAGTTCAAGTGTACCGATGACGCTGGCAAACAAACCGCCGCGGTTAATATCCGCAATTAAAATGACCGGTACATCAGCGAGCTCCGCAACTTTCATGTTGACTACTTCACGATGCTTTAAATTCATCTCTACCGGGCTGCCGGCTCCTTCAATGACAAGGAAATCTGCCTGTCTGCTTAATGTTTCTAACGACTGCCTGATCGTCTTTACAGCTCGTTCATAATATTGTTCGCGGTACTCCATGCCCAATATCACTTCCATTTGTTCACCGAGCCAGATCACTTCGGAACGGCCGGAGCCAGATGGCTTGAGTAATATAGGATTCATCTCGGGGCTCGCTTCGATGTTGCACGCTTCTGCCTGCAGTACTTGCGCTTTTCCGATTTCTTTTCCATCATCAGTCACATATGAATTATTGGTGACATTTTGTGACTTAAAAGGAGCCGGCCGAAAGCCTTTTTGAACGAGCAGCCGGCACAATGCGGTCGCAACAAGACTTTTTCCTGCGTCTGATGCGGTTCCTTGAATCATCACGCCTTTCATTTGGAAGCCCCCTTCTTTTTCACTATCGGATGTCCGTGCTCGACAATGACAGCGAGCTGCGCATCAGCTGTCAGCTGCTGGTGCAGCTCTCCTAATGTTTTGGCATAATGAAAAACGAGCGGTGTGCCGAGCGGTTCAAATGCCAATTCATTGGAAACAATGAAAACGGCGCCGGCTGACTTTCTGATCTCACTGATCCCTGTTTCAATTTTCCGCTTTACTTTTTCATGAAAAACAGACTGTCCCCATTCTTCTTCACTCGTCCCGTCCTCAAACCATTCATTCGTTAAAAGTGTCGTTAGGCAATCAATCAGTACAATATCTTTACGTGTGAATTTTCCAGCTATTAATGACAGCTTTGACGGCTGTTCCCACGTCGTCCACTTTTGCCCCGCTCTTTCCCGTTGCTTTTGATGAGACCTGACACGGGCAGCCATTTCTTCGTCTGTCACTTTTCCGCACGCTACGTAATGAAGCTTGCCCCCGAGCTTTTCGGCTTCCGCTATAGCTCTCTTTTCCGCTTCCCTGCTCTTCCCGCTGCGTACACCGCCTAGAACAATTATCAGCTTTGCTTTTTCCATTGCTGCAGCGCCTCTTTCAGCTTATTATTTTCCTCTTTCGTTTTCACGGCCGCTCTCAGCCACTTACCGCTAAGACCAGGATAATTATATGTATGACGAAGAACAAAGCCTCTTTCAAGTAAAAATATAAATAGCGGCTGCTGATCTTCCAGCTCAGGATCGCGCAATAAATAAAAATTAACAACGGAGCGGGTGAAGTGAAACCCTTCTTGTTTTAAAAACTCAAACATTCGTTTACGCTCTTCTATAATGTTCTGCCGGGTCCAATCTGCAAATGAAGAATCGGCTAGAACCACTTCTGCCGCTTTTAATGCCAGAGCGTTCACATTCCAATGCGGACGAAAGCGTGCAACTTGTTTTGCTATCGCATCACTCGCCAGCAAATAGCCAATCCTCAATCCGGCAATCGCATACATTTTTGTCAATGACCTTAACACAATAAGCTGCGGATACTTGTGAAGGACACTAGCAAACGTAAAAGAGCCGGCAAAATCATAGAACGCTTCATCTATAACGACATAACAGCCGGTTAGCTGCAATTCATCCAGAAGCTGCATAATCTCTTTTTCTGAAAAAGCAACACCGCTCGGGTTATTTGGCGTGCAAATAAATATTGCCGCAGCTTCTTGCGCTTTAATTAAAATGTCCCCGACTGGAAGGGTTCCGTTTTCCTCCGCAAAGACGAAATCAATTTCACAGTCATACGCCCGGCAAGCAGTTTCATATTCAGAGAACGCCGGCTGAACAATGACAACTTGTTGGCCGCGCCATAGCTGCCCGAGAAACTGAATGATCTCAGCTGCTCCGTTGCCTAAGATGACTTGACTTTCATTTACGCCATTTTGGCCGGCCAGCAGCCGGACTACACTTTTCCCGGCTGGATCCGGATAATCAGAAACAACGGAGAGCCAACTCCCCCACTGTTTAGAGATGGCAGGAGGCGGACCGAAAGGGTTAACATTTACACTGAAGTCAATAAGCTGTGTTGGTTTTTCCATATTCATTTTTTCATATAAGCGGGCCGGATTCGAGCCATGAGCAGGCAAGTCCATAACAAATGCCTCCTATCCACATCATTAGTAAAAATAAAAGCGATGTCCGTTCCATGATCCGGTTAGCAAGCAAGATATCACCTGCTGTTTTTCCTTTCAGCGGATCGCCCATTTTAGCGCGGTGGGACACACGGCCTTTGTACTTATTCATCCCGCCAAGCTCAATGCCAAGCAGGCCGGCGACCGCCGCTTCGCACCAGCCGCTGTTCGGACTCGGATGCTTTTTCGCATCGCGGCGGACAAGCTGCCAAACTTGCTTTCTCGTAAAATCACTTTCAGGAAAAGACCATATCATCAACCAGCCGGTCAAGCGGGCGGGCAGCCAATTAACGAAGTCATCGAGACGAGCCGAAGCCCAGCCAAATTTCTCGTACCGGTCATTTTTGTAGCCGACCATCGAATCACACGTGTTAATGGCGCGGTAGATCATAGCCCCAGCCCCGCCGCCAATCAGCGCCCAAAACAGCGGCGCCGTGACGCCATCGCTTGTGTTCTCCGCGACTGTCTCAATTGCTCCCCGTGTGATTTCCCCTTCCTCCAAATCGTCCGTATCCCGGCCGACAATATAAGAAAGCTTGAAACGGGCTTTTTCCAAATCTCCTTCTTGAAGCGGTTCGTACACACTCAGACCCGCTTCTTTTAAACTCCGGCAGGCAATGGCTGATGCAATGATAATAGCTTCTGCCGCAATGCCAGCGGCCGGATGAATTTTGTAAAAAATAAAGACGAGCAAAGCACTCGTGCCTCCAGTCATAAAGAGGACAATGAACAGCATAAACAAGCCTTTTACTTTCCCGTTTGGACCTTTATTTAGACGTTGCTCAAGAAAATGAATAAGCGACCCGATCCAGCGGACAGGGTGTGGAAAGTGGGGCGGGTCACCGATCAGCCGATCAATAAGAAAAGCAATGGTGGCAGCAAGAAGATGGTTGATCATTTTTTTCGCTCTCCTATTCCACCATTTTCCAACGCCTGGACCGTGCACTCATACACCGCTTTTCCAATCGCCTGCCCGAGCGGTGTAATTGTCCCGGCAAATGACTGGTATGTGCCGCGCTGAGTGGCAGCAATTAACACACTATCTGTTGACGTGCCAGTCGCTTGTGAACCTGTTAACGGATCTTTAACGCTTTTGTCGATCAGCGCCTTCACCTTTGCTTCCGTCGCTGTCATGACCGCCTGCACGAATGCTTCTTCTGATAAATGACCGTTTGCAAACACCCATGTATTGATCGTTCCAGGCAAAAAAGCGCGGTCATGTTCCGCAGCGCGCGATACATCTACCGCATTTCCTACTCCGGCGGTGACTGCTGCAAATACAGAAATCCCTTCTACTTCTACAAGCCTATAAGCGGCTGTGTGCAAATGCACAGCCGTCATCATCCCGACTGTTTCATTGACGTCGAAGCCATACCGGCGAAGAAACTGTTTCATATCTTCTTTATACGAATCGTGCCAATAATTTTTATCAACGCGGCGGTTAACAAAGCTCCGGTGCCATCCCCAGCCTGCGCCAGTCACTCCCGCTGACAGCGTTTTTAACAAAATCGGGGCATCAAGGGCAATAAACTCCCCATTCTGTCGGATGCACGTGCCGTCAACTTCCACTTCCTCTTCGTCTTCAAGCATTTTTTCTGGAAGGATGCTCATTTGTGGCTTCGGGACTTCCGGGTGGGGGCGCTGGTGAATATCCGTTTTATACACATGTTGAACCGGCTCTTCTTTTAACACTTCACTTGGAATTCCAAGTTTATGCAGTTCCCCGTCTTCCATAAGAAGCAGCCTGTCGCAATAGAGCGAAGCAAGATTTAAGTCATGGAAGATAGATACAACGGTCAAGCCTGTTTCTTTCGTCATTTTCTTCAGCAAATCAAGCAGCTCTTTTTGAAAAGACAAATCGAGGTGATTCGTTGGTTCATCTAAGAGGAGAACTTCCGGCTCCTGGGCGAGCGCCTGAGCCAGGAAAACGCGCTGGCGCTCGCCGCCTGACAGTTCTTCAAGAGAAGTTTCCGCAAACAGCGCAACACCTGTTTGTTCCATCGCCTGCTTCACTGCCTGCTCATCTTCTTCTCTCCAAACCGGAAAAAAACCGCTTTGATGGGCATAGCGCCCGAGAGAAACGGTTTCCTTCACGGAATAAGAAAATGCCTGCGAGGCCATTTGCGGAAGAACAGCCACTCGTTTCGCCAGCTCTTTTGACGTGTAGTCTGATAGTCTCTTTTCTTTAATCCACATCTCACCACTGCTTGCAAGCAAGATGCCGCTCATCATTTTCATAAGCGTCGTTTTACCGCTGCCATTTGGTCCTAAAATGCCAAAAAGCTCTCCTTTTTGAACAGTAAAAGACATATCACGAACAATCAATTTGCCATAGTAGCCGCCTGATAGATGTTCCACTTGTATCATGCTGTTCCTCTTCCTTTCCTTTGCTTGCGCAGCAAAATAATGGCGAATATAGGTGCGCCAATCACGGATGTAATCACGCCGATCGGCAGCTCAGTCGGTGAAATGATCGTTCTTGACACAAGATCAGTTAAAATTAAAAATCCGGCGCCCGCAAGCATCGACAACGGCAGCAGGTGGCGGTGATCCGGTCCCCATATAAGGCGGATAAAATGAGGGATAACAAGCCCCACAAAGCCAATCGTCCCGGAAACAGCGACAGCCGCACCAGTTAAAATCGAACCCGCGATTAAAACGAGCAACTTCTTCCGGCGGACATTCACCCCTAAGTGCTGTGCTTTTTCTTCGCCAAATGACATGGCGTTCAACTCGGATGCGTGAATGATTAACAACAGCGTACCAATCAGGAAAAATGGCAGGATGAGCTGAATATAATCCCACCCTCTCATAGACACACTGCCAAGCAGCCAGCCAATGATTTGCCTTAACTCTTCGCCTGTCAAGGCAATCATTAAGGAAATAACCGCCCCTAAAAAGGAACTAAAAATAATTCCCGTTAAAATAATCGTTTCTACTTTTAACGAGCGCTCAATCGCTTGTGCAAACAGCACGACAATAAAGATCGTCAAGATCGAAGCCGTAATGCTGACGACCGGCAATGTAAAGTTGTGAAGCCACGGAAGCTGAATATTTAAAAATAGCACCATAACTGCCCCCACCGAAGCACCTGATGACACACCGAGCGTATATGGATCAGCGAGCGGGTTGCGCAAAAGACCTTGGAATGCTGCCCCTGCTACGGCTAAAGAAGCACCGACAAGACCCGCTAATAACACTCGCGGAAACCGGATTTGCCACACGATGTTGTCGAAAGAAGGATCAACACCATTCAGCGATGTTCCAAAAAAGTGGTGAGATAATAAGAAAGCGATATCCCGAACTGGAACGTGAATCGTTCCGATCGAGATACCGGCAAATAAAGCAATTGTGAAAAAAGCGAAAGCAAGTACGTATGCCGAAATTTTACTTCTTAAAAACGTCCGGATAGATGGCTTCGGCAAGTTCCTCTACTCCTTCAACGAGACGCGGGCCTGTGCGATTGACAAGATCGGCGTCAACATCGTGTACATCTTTATTTTTAATGGCGGTCATATTCTCCCATCCTTTGCGGCTCATTATTTCCTCCGCCGGCTTTTCTGTATAATAGCCGTGTGTCGCTATAATGACATCGGGATTTTTCTTAATAATTGCTTCTTCTGTCATTTGCACCCAGCCTTCCTGGTCAGCTGCTGCATTTTTAGCATGAATTAACTCCAGCATTTCCTGCATGAATGTGTTCGTTCCCGTTGTGTAAATTTCCGGTGCAGGCGATACTTCAATGAAGACGCTTTTCACTTCATCCTCTTTAATTGCCTTTGCTTTTTCTTTTATCTCTGCTACATCTTCTTTCATTTCATTAATTGTTTCTTCTGCTTCTTTCTTTTGGCCTGTTGCCTTGCCAATCATTTCAATAGAGTCGTATACGTCTTCAAAGTTTTGCGCGTTATTAACGACGAGTACATCGATCCCTGCATCTTCCAACTGCTTTAAGCCGTCTTTAGAACTGTCAGCCATTGAACCGTGTGCTAAGACGAGATCAGCATCGAGCCCAATAATTTTTTCGACGTTAAAATTCATGTCGCCGATCTTTTCTTTCTCCGCTGCTTCTTTCGGATAATTGTCATAGTTTGACACACCGACAATTTCGTCTCCAAGACCGAGTTCAAAGGCAATTTCAGTATTGCTCGGAAGAAGCGAAACGATTCGCTCTGGATCTTCTTCAATGACCACGTCTTTTCCTGCTGCATCTTTTATCGTAACCGGAAAGGCCGCTTCCTGGCTTTCTTTCGGCCGGTCGGCTTTTTCTTCTTTTTCAGGTGCTGCCTTTTCAGCTCCACAGCCGGCTAGCAGCCCTGCCGCTAAAATAACGGATAGCATGTACTGTGATGGTTTGTTCATTGTCTTCTCTCTCCTTAACTATTAAAAAATGCCAATAAAAAACACCTCTACGCTATGGAGAGATGCAGTGAAAAAGGGCAAATTGCCACAATAAAACGGCTGCCGCTTTTACACCACCCTATCCGCGTAGGTTGTCGGTGCTCTGAATCAGGCAGGTTTTCTGGCTCATGAAATAGCATCATTTCATTTACAGTGGCGGGACCGCGCTGGTTTTTCACCAACTTCCCCTTTTAAAAAGCTTTATTATCAGCTTTACCTCATTCAACGTATGTAATTTTCCGCTAAGATTTATTATACACGAAAAAAGATTTACTTCCATGTAATTTTAAAGCAGAAGAACAAACCTTCTGAAATTTCACCTCTGCCACATCCTAGAAAATTGAAAATTTTCTTTATTTAAACAAACATTATGTTTTAGATAAGAAAAGAGGGGAATAGAATAGTATGAGTGGTAAAGAAAGGAGCAGTTGAAATGGGGATAATGACTTTAATCGGGTTGGCGATCTTATTATTTATTATCGCTTTCATTATGATTTATTTTCTTCGTGAGGCGTTTGATTCCTCCGATTCGAGCCGCATTGATAAGCTGCCTGATGGAGAAAGTTATTTAAACGACCGTGATTCTACACATGACCGCAGTTTGTAACGTTGCTATAATTAAGAAGAAAATCCGCCAAGAAGACTGGGCGGATTTTTTTTATTCTCTTTTTTACAATGTTTGACTAGAGCAAGACGCCAATTATTTAGCTGCAAGCTGGATTTCCGCAATCGCCTGCTTCATAATTTGGCTCATTTTAGTCAACTCTTCATAACTGGCAGCAAGCGGCGGCATAAACACGACCACATCACCAAGCGGTCTCGTCAGCATACCTAGTTCACGCATCCGCAATGTTGCACGGTAAGCTGCCCGTTCTTCTAATGAAAAAAATTCTCCTGTTTCTTTATCTTTGACAATTTCAATGCCGCACATCAAGCCGAGTTGACGGATTTCTCCAATGTGAGGCAGCTCATTCAGTTCTGCTAACAACGTTTGAACATATTCCGCTTTTCGGGCGGCTTGTTCAACAAGCCCCTCTTTTTCAAAAATAGCGAGGTTTGCTAAAGCAGCTGCGCAACCGAGCTGGTTTCCTGTATATGAATGCCCGTGGAAAAAAGTTTTCATTTCCGTGAAGTCTGCATAAAAAGCTTCGTAAACTTCCTCTGTTGTCACCGTAGCAGCAATCGGCAAATATCCTCCCGTAATCCCTTTAGCAATCGTCATAATATCCGGCTGAACTCCTTCATGTTCAACCGCGAACATTTTCCCCGTACGCCCGAATCCAGTCGCTACTTCATCAACGACAAGTAAAATATTAAACTCCCGGCACAGTTTCTCGAGTCCTTTCAAGTAGCCAGACGGCATAATATGCATGCCACCGGCGCCTTGTATCATAGACTCAACCATCAAACCAGCAATCTGACCGTGATTTTCTTCAAACAACTTACGCATATCAGCAAGCGATTCCTCTTTAGCCCGCTGTTCATCGCCCGACGGATGATTTCTCGCAGACGGAAACGGCACGGTGTACGAATCAAACATTAAAGCGCTGTATACACGATGATAAATATCGATAGAGCCGACACTGATGGCGCCAACTGTATCGCCGTGATATCCATTTGACAGGGTGACAAACTTTGTCTTTTCACTCTCGCCTTTATTTTGCCAATATTGGTAAGCCATCTTTATTGCAATTTCAACGGATTCCGCTCCGCTGTCCGAATAAAATACACGCGTCAAACTGTCCGGTGAAAGCTGAACGAGTTTCTCTGCCAGCTGGATAGACGGAACATTTGCTGCACCAAGCAAAGTAGAATGGGCAATTTGATCAAGCTGGGCTTTAATCGCTTCGTCAATTTCCCGGCGGCGGTGACCGTGAACATTCAGCCATAAGGAAGAATAGCCATCCAAGTATTCGTTGCCGTGAATATCTTTTAGTATAACTCCTTCACCGCTTTCAATGATGAGCGGAGCCTCTTCGTAATCTTTCATTTGTGTAAATGGCAGCCACATATGCTTTTTACTGATTTCATACAGTCGTTTCGCATCCATTCTTTATTTCCTCCATTAATTCGTTAAATTTCCAGTCTTTTATGAGTGCCGAACGATAGCGGCTGTCTTTAAGAGATTTTTTAATATCCGCAATAAATGGAATATGTCCGATGACAGGAAGCCCAGATAATTGATGAATCATCTCCAAATTATCCTGCTCGATCTCTTCCTCACCAGGCACAGTACTTGAAAACACAAGTCCGGCGATCGGCAGTTTTCTTTTTTTCAATGATTCGATGGTTAGCATTGAATCATTGATTGTTCCAAGCCCTGCTTTCGCCGCAATAACGACCGGCAAATTTACTTCTCCCATGACATCAATCATGCATCTCCCTTTTCTGTTCAGCGGCACATACAATCCTCCTGCTCCTTCTATGAGCAAAAGGCTGCGGCCAGACGCACGCCTTTTGATTTCTTCAATTAACATTGCTTCATCGATGGTTGTTCCTTCTTCTTCCGCTGCCAAATGAGGTGAACTCGCTTTTTTGAATAAATATGTATACAGCTTATCGTCTTTCACTTTCGAAAGAAGCTTGTACATTTCAGCGTCAGGGGCTTTCCATTCACCTCCCGTCCATTCTGCTCCGCTTTGTACCGGTTTATATGGCTCTGTTTCTATTCCTCTTTCCATCAATCCATGGGCAAGCAAAAGTGTGGAAACCGTTTTGCCTGCATCAGTGTCGGTACCAGTGATAAAAAGTCCAGCCAATTTACTCACTCCCTCAAAATATGTAAACTATATTTACAAAAATGTTAACATATGAAAAAATGAATAACAATCATATTTTTTAAAGGAGTGGAAATTTAATGAAAGCTAATGAAATTGTTCTTTGCGCATTATTTGCCGCACTTATGGCAGTCGGTGCCAACGTATCGCCCTTTTTAACGATTGGCGGCGTGCCGGTTACGCTGCAGCTGATGTTTGCCATTATTGCCGGGGGTCTACTTGGCAGCCGTCTCGGCGCTTTGTCAATGGCTGCTTATCTATTTAGCGGACTTGCCGGTGCGCCGGTATTTGCTCAATTTAAAAGCGGGCCAGCCAGCTTGCTCAGTCCTACTTTTGGCTTTATCCTTTCTTTTATTCTCGTAGCTTATACAACTGGAAAAATTCTTGAAAACTCGCTAAAAAAAGTTGCTTATGTCTCTGCCGGAACTGCCGCTGTTTTCTTAAACTACATAATTGGAACAAATTATATGTATGCTGCATTCAAATGGTGGGCAGAAGCGCCTGAAGGCTTTAGCTATTTGATAGCCTGGTCGTGGATGGCTGCTTACTTTCCGCTTGATCTGGCAGTTACGGTTCTGTCTCTTGTTGCCCTCCCTAAAATCCAGTCGGCGTTAAAGCATCGAAGTATCCGGATGGTACGAGAATAAACCCTTTAATTTCTCAAGTTTTAAACAAAGAGCCTGGCCCCACTTCGAATATCGAAGGAGGAGCCAGGCTCTTATTGGACAGACTCTTTCTATTATTCTCTTATTTTTTCAGCGGCTTTTCTGCTACTATAACTCCATCTTCATCTGCATAAACGTAATGGCCCGGCACCCAATTTACTTCACCGAATTGAATTGCCGTGTCTTGTTCTCCTTCTCCTCTTTTAATACTTTTTAACGGATTGCTGCCTAATGCGAGGACACCGATGTTCAATTTCGAGAGTTCCGCGGTATCACGGACACAGCCATTAATGATAATACCTGCAAGTTTCCGCTCTTCGGCAATTTCCCCTAACCGGTCGCCAAGCAGCGCACATTTTTTTGAACCTCCGCCGTCCACAACAAGAACATGGCCTTCAGGAATGGTTTGCAGCGATTTTTTTACGAGCACATTGTCTTCAAATACTTTGACGGTGGAAATAGGGCCCGCAAAACGCTTTTTCCCTCCATAAGATTTAAGTTCCAAGTAGCACACATTTAATTCATCCGCAAAATCGTCACATAAATCGGCCGTTTTAACTTCTGTTTCAGTCATTTCTTTCTCCCCTTTCTGCCTAGTCCTTATTTTCTTTCGACAAATTGGACGCAGTTTCCTTTTCTTCCTCTTTTTTTTACGGGTTTTTAACAATTAGTAACGGGTAAGTATACAGTGATGACACGGCACGATAATTGGGGAGGATGGAAAATGGCCAATAAAATAGTCATTGGTTTATGTAAAACTGAGTTCGACGCCATTCGCCGGATTGAAGAACTAAAAGTGGAAGGCTATAACATGGATCAACTGTATGCCGTGACTAAAGATGCCGACTTCAACTTACTGCTTCAAAACCGCACTGGAGCGGAAGTCACCTCTGCGGGGCCGACGATTATGGAAAAAGTAAAGTCGATTTTTACGAAAGACAAACCGATTAAGGAGTATTTGTTGGATTTTGGCTTATCGGAAAAGGATGCAGAAGCTTACCATCAGGATGTAGACGATGAATTAATTTTGCTCGTAGCTGATGAGCACGATGAGGCCAACCGCGAGACAGCGGCTGCTCAGGCTGCCTCGAATGAAAATAAGGGAGTGACAAACCCGCCTCTGCCAACGAAAGCAGAAACAGAAAGACGTCAGCGGATCCAAGAGCGGGAACAGACAGAAAAACCTTATTTGACAGATGACTCACTTATTCCGCCTAATCAGCAGCCATACCACCGGGATTTCTTTTAATTTTTCTCATTAAAAGTTTTAATTATATCATATCGGGTAATTAAACACCATAGCAAATTTAGAAATTATTCTACTAGGAGGCTATTTAAATGGATAATAATAAAAAATTTATCGGAGTTTTTAATAATCAGACAGAGGTTATTCGTAAAATTGAAGAATTAAAAGCAGAGGGTTACGCTGAAACTGATATTTACGCAGTAGCGAAAGATGCAGACAATATTTCCATGGTAAGAGGCCGTACAGGAGCGGAAGTTGAATCCACAACAGCAGGCGGTTCTTGGATGGATAAATTCATGGCGTTTCTTTCTGGAGAAGATGAAGTGCGAGGCGGATTGCGTAACATGGGATTAGACGATGCGGATTCCGACCGTTATTATAATGACATTGAAGCAGGAAAAATTCTTCTGTATGTAGACAAAGATTACGATCAGTACTACCGTGACCGCACGTTAACAAATGAAACAAACCCTAATCTTGGAACGACTGCATTCGGCATGGGCCAGAATGTAAACACAGTTGACGGCTATGTCGATGGTGTTCGGGCTGACAGAGTACCACATCTTGATGTAGATGCGGACCTTACTGACGAACAGCGCCTTCGCCTTCGTGAAGAACGTCTCGAAGTTGATAAAGAGCGGGTACAAACAGGTGAAGTACATGTAGAAAAAGATGTAGTAGAAGAAGAACGGACAGTCAATGTAAATGTGGAACGCGATGAAGTATATGTTGAACGCCGGGCGGTGGACGAAGTCGCGTCAGGACTCGATACGTCTCCGATCATTGAAGACGATGACAGCATCCGCATTCCGATTACTGAAGAGCGGGTGGAAGTAACGAAAAGACCAGTTGTTACTGAAGAATTAATCGTCGGCAAACGAAAAGTTCAAGATACAGAAACAGTGAGAGACACGGTTAAACGTGAAGAAGCTCATGTGGAAGGAACGGGTGATCTGGAAGTAGAAAACCGCGATTCCACTGATTCTTTTCTTAACCACCGCCGTGATGACGAGTTAACAGATAACATCGACAGACACGATCGTTTTTAATAATAGTTAAAAGATAAGAAGGATGCCGCTGCCCGCGGCATCCTTCTTATCTTTTCTCTGTCGTTTCACCACTTCTGCTCCACAAACGTTCCCGGTCTTTTTCGTAGCGGGAAAAAAGCCCGTTTGTCCACTTTCCCCTTCTGCCTGGAAATGTACGGTTGTCTATTTCGCTGATCGCTGTAATCTCTTGAATGGAATTTGTGAAAAAGGCTTCGTCGGCTGCTTTTAATTCAGAAGGAGCAAACAGTCCTTCCTTTATTTTCATCCCAAGCTTTTTGCCGGTATGGATTACATATTGTCTCGTAATGCCATTTAATATTCCTGTTTCGATAGCCGGTGTATAGAGAGTGTTTCCTTTCACCCAAAAAACATTGGAAACGACCCCTTCTGCCACCATTCCCGTTTCTGTTAAAAAGATACCTTCTGTTAACGGGTCGTTTCCTGCTTCCCTCTTGCCCGCAATGTTATTTAAATAATGATGAGATTTGAGCCGTTTGGTTAGCTCAGGAGTATTACGCCGGACTGTGAGCCACACTCCTTTTTTTTCCGCCAATTCACTTGGGGGCTCGAGCGGCTTTTGAAAGATAATAACCGCCGGCTCATGGTAAGCTTCGGTTTGCAGACCTATTTCCCCGTTTCCCGCTGAAACGTTTAAACGGATATAAGAGTGACCCCATCCATTTGCTGTCGATAAACGTTGCAGCATCTCCATTGTTTCGGCACGTTTCAACTCTTTCATAATCATCAATTCCCGTAAGCTGCTGTTTAAACGGTCCAAGTGATCATCGAGTAAAAAAGGATGGCCGTTATATATCCGAAACGTTTCAAACACGCCAATTCCGTACAGAAAGCCATGGTCAAATGGGGAGATTTTCGCCTGTTCTTTCGGCACGATCTCGCCGTTTACATATACAAACACGTTACACACCTGCTGGCAGCGTCCGGTAGTGCCGGATAAAGCTTTTCAGCATATCTTTTCCGCCGTAAGTCATAATGGACTCCGGATGAAACTGTACCCCTTCAATCGGCATTTCTTTATGGCGGATGGCCATGATTTCGCCTTCTTCTGTCCATGCGGAAACCTCAAAACACTCTGGCAGTGTGTCTCTTTTTACGATTAAAGAGTGATAACGTGTAGCGGGAAATGGATTCGGAAGCCCTTCGAAAATCGTACGCCCATCATGAAGCATGTCCGATGTTTTTCCGTGCATGAGCCGATCTGCCTGAACAACATCGCCGCCAAACACTTGAGCAATCGACTGCTGGCCGAGACAAACGCCAAAAATCGGTATTTTGCCGGCAAATGCACGAATCGCTTCCATGCTGATTCCCGCGTCATCCGGTGTACACGGCCCCGGCGAAATCATTAAAAAATCAGGATTCAGCTTTTCAATTTCTTCTATTGTTATTTCATCATTTCTCTTAACGATCAATTCTTCACCGAGCTCACCTAAGTACTGAACGAGATTGTAAGTAAAAGAATCGTAATTATCAATCATTAAAATCATTGAGGCTCTCCTCCTGTTTTAATAGCCGCCCGCCTTTTTTCTGCTAATTCTTTCGCTTTCCAAACGGCTTCCGCTTTTTTCAGTGACTCTTTGTATTCGCTTTTTGGATCGGAATCAATGACAACTCCCGCTCCCGCCTGAACGTGGCACATACCATTTTCAACGAGCATTGTACGAATAACGATATTGAGCTCTAAATCACCGTTAAAGCCGAGCCAGCCGATGGAGCCAGTGTAAATTTCCCGTCTGACCGGCTCGAGTTCTTCAATAATTTCCATCGTTCTCACTTTTGGAGCGCCTGTTATCGTCCCGCCCGGAAATACAGCTTCGACTACGTCGGCATTCATCTTCCCTTCGGCAAGCAGGCCGCGAACATTGGACACGATATGCTGGACGTGTGAATACTTTTCAATCACCATAAATTCGTCTACTTCAACAGAACCGTATGCGCTCACCCGTCCGAGATCATTGCGCTCAAGATCGACGAGCATCACGTGTTCAGCCCGTTCTTTTTCATTTTCAATCAGCTCTGACGCCAGCTGTAAATCCTCGGCATCGTCTTTTCCCCGTGATCGGGTGCCGGCAATCGGCCGTGTACTCAACTCTTTATCGGCTTTTTTAATGAGCAGCTCGGGAGAACCTGAAACAATTTGAAATTCGGGCGTATGAATATAAGCCATATAAGGAGACGGATTCAGTTTCCGCAGCTCTTCGTACACAGCTATTGCGGGAACGCCAAGTTTTTTAGATTGCCGGACAGACAAGTTGACTTGGAATACATCTCCTTGAGCGATATATTGCTTTGTTCGTTCCACAGCCTCTTTAAATGCTTCTTCCGAAAATGAGACGATCAATTGATCATCTGCCGGCGCAATCGCTGCAGACTCTTTTTTCATTAGCGAAGCTGTCCATTTTTCTTCCGCTTCATCAAGCAGCCTTTCACCTTCTTTATCATTTTCAGATATGGCAAGCAGCCAAAGCGTTTCTGTTTGCTGGTCAAACACCGCCCACTCCTGAAAAACTAGGAAGTAAAGAAGCGGCAGTCCGAGGTCATCTTCTGCAAGGTTTGGCAACCTTTCAATATAGCGGGCGTAGTCATAGCTAATATAGCCGACAGCTCCCCCCTGGAAATCAGGCAAACCTTCCAGTTTTGGCACTTCAAACGCTTTCATCCAGCTTTCGAATTCTGAAAGCGGAATGCCCGCCTGTGCTTTTGTTTCGCCGTCCATCTGTATTTGTATACCTTCCTGATCTGAACAAACGACAGCAAAAGGCGACAGCCCTGCTATGCTGTAACGGCCGCCCCTTCCACTTTCCAGAAAAACATGATGAGATTCTTGCTCAGCCAGAGATTTATATTGAAGAAAGAATTGATCATTGTTGTAAGGAATCCTTCGATAATAAACGCGTCGATCACTCACTTGCTTTCACCCTTTTTCGTCATAGTCTTTTTTATCATACTAGACAAAGAGGAAAGAAAAAAGCACCGGAACAGCATTTTTTTAATGGCTTCTGTACCGCCAAATACCTTTCCCTTACAATAAAAGAAATGATATGAATTCAGCGGGGTGAACGCCATGACAAGTAAACAGTTAATTCAACGGACAAAATCATTAATTACAACTGAAACATTAAAAAAAGACTTTCTCTCTCTCGGTTTAAAACGTGGAGAGGTCGCCATGGTCCACTCTTCTCTCCGTTCCCTTGGCTGGGTGGCCGGAGGAGAAATCGCTGTTGTTCAAGCATTAATGGAAGCCGTTACGAATGAAGGAACGATTGTCATGCCAGCGCAGACCACTCATAATACCGATCCGCAATATTGGCAGCATCCGCCTGTTCCGGAAGACTGGTGGCCCGGCATCCGCTATATGATGCCCGCTTATTTGCCGGACATTACACCTACACTTGGAATGGGGCGAATAGCGGAAACATTTCGGACGTTTCCTGACGTAAAGCGCAGCCCCCACCCTTCTAGTTCTTTTACGGCTTGGGGGAAACATGCTGATTTGATTATTACTGATCATTCACTGGACTTTGCTTTCGGCGAGCAATCCCCTCTTGCCAGATTGTACGAGCTGGATGGCTATGTATTATTCATCGGTACGGATTACAGCACGTGCACAGCGATGCATCTCGGCGAATTCCGTTCAAACGATGGCAGGAATTCCTTTAAACAAGGCTCTGCTATGATGGAAAATGGCGAACGAGTATGGAAAACGTATCAGGAACTTGAAGAAAGTTCCGAACTATTTAATGAGATTGGCAGCTCCTTTGAAAAAAAAGGCGAAGTTATTAACGGAAAAGTTGCTCAATCAACTTGTAAGCTGATTAAAATCCGCCCATTAGTCGACTTTACTTCCCGTTATTTCAATAACCTTTCAACGCAATAAAGCGGTTGACAATGGCAGGGAATTCAGTCGTTTCTGCCAACTCTGTCCACCCTTGCCCGATGACTTCCACTAAAGAACGTGCCGCTATTTGCTGAACAAAAATCGTTTCAAACCCAGCCTCTCTCAAGAGGTCCCAATAATCGGGCAAACTTTTTCCATAAGTGACTCCTTTTACATGCTGCAGCGTGCCAGCTTCAGCCAAATCAACAACGAGCCGTCCCCCCGGCTTCAACAAGTCAAAGCTTTTTCTCAGCCATTCGTCTCCTTCATCCAGGAAATGAATCCCGGTCTGAGCAATGACTCCGTCAAATTGTTTCTTTTCTGCACTCTTTACATTTACAGAAGGAGAAACAGCCGTGATATTTGCTTTTTCAACGGTCAGTCTTGCTGCTAGCGGAGACGATAATTCACCTATCCAGAAAACTCTTTCCCCTTGTTTAACGCGGGCTGTCTGTAAAAAGCTTTCAGTTGAAATTGTCCATTCCAATACTTCGTCTTTAACAATTAATTTACGATCTGTTACGGCCATGTCCCATTCCTCCCTTTTAAATCAGGCAAACAAAAAAAACCTCTTCGATAAGAAGAGGTTTAATTATAATCACTCTTTCTTATCTGTCAGCTTTCGCTGCAAGAATTAGCACCGTGCTCGCGTTAACGAGTCGGTTGCCGGGCTTCATCGGGCTTGTCCCTCCGCCTGCTCTTGATAAGATGTTCGTTTATATTCAATTGGTAAATTGCGTTTTTTCAGTTAATTTGCATTATGGCACGTTTAAGATTAGCTGTCAACCTGCTTTTTAAAAATGTCCAGACGGGCAATACGGCTGATGGCTTCTTTCATTCTTTCTTCAGAAGCAAGCAAGCCAGCGCGGACATACCCTTCTCCATGCTCGCCAAAACCAGTACCAGGAGCCACAACTACATTTGCCTTCTCAAGCAAAAGGTTGCTGAATTCTTCAGAAGTGCAGCCGTCCGGCACCTTCAGCCAGGAAAAAAATGATCCTTCCGGCGCTTTCACTTCCCAGCCAATTTCATTTAAACCGCTGATAAGCAAGTTTCGGCGTTTTTCATACATGGCTTCCTGCTTGATAACTTCATCTTGCGGTCCAAGGAAAGCAGCGGTGGCTGCTTCTTGAATACCGCCATACAAACTGCAGTGCAAATGATCTTGTATTAAGTCCAGTGCGGCAATGACACTCGGGTTGCCGACAGCAAACCCGATTCTCCAGCCGGCCATATTATATGTTTTTGACATCGTGTAAATTTCGATGCCCGTTTCTTTTGCTCCATTGACTTCAAGGTAGCTGAGCGGTTTCTTGCCGTCAAAGCCGATCGCTCCGTATGCAAAGTCATGTATGACACAAATGCCGTGTTTATTGGCAAACTCAATCGTTTCTTCAAAAAACGCTTCATCCGCCATGGCTCCAGTCGGATTATTCGGATAATTGATGAACAGCAGCTTAGCCCGTTTTAATACATCGGCAGGTATGTCTTCATAGCGCGGCAAAAATCTATTTTCCTCCACAAGCGGCATCATATGCATTTCTGCTCCGGCAAGCGCCATGCCTGACCAGTAATCAGGATAGCCCGGGTCCGGGACGAGAGCGATATCGCCTGGATTTAATAAACATTGCGGCAGTTCAACAAGCCCTGCTTTGCCGCCGATCAAAAGCGTGATTTCTTTTTCCGGATCAAGTTTGACGCCGTATTCTCTTTGATAAAACTCGGCACATGCACTTCTTGCTGAAGCAAATCCTTTAAACGGCGGATATTTATCATTAGCCGGGTCATCAGCAGCTGCTTTAAGTGCTTCTTTTATATGGCCGAACACCGGCTGATCGGGACTTCCTTGCCCTAAATTTATAATATCGCGGCCTTCTTTAGCAGCGTCTGCCACTTTCTGGCCGAGTTTAGCGAAAAATTGCTCCGGCAGAGCCTGAAGCCGATTGGATGGTTCAAAACTTCTCATGTAAACAGCCCCCGCTTTCAAATTATAGTTAATAATGGTATAACGAAAGGTAGAGAAAGTAAAGTAAGAATGTTCAGAAAGGAATGTGGGGATTAAAATGAAATTAAAAGTTGCTTGCATCCAGATGGATATCGCTTTCGGGAGTCCGCAAGAAAATTACAGACGTGCAGAAAATTGGCTGCAAAAAGCAGCAGACGAAGGCTGCAACCTAGCTGTGCTTCCCGAATTATGGACAACAGGTTATGACTTAACACGCCTCGATGAAATTGCAGATGAGGAGGCCAAGGAGGCTATTGCCTTTTTAGCTGACCAAGCTAAAAAACATCAAATGCATATCATCGGCGGCTCGGTGGCAAACCGGACGAAAGAGGGCGTTGAAAATACGCTGCCCGTCATCAACAAAAATGGTGAGCTTCTTAAAACATACAGTAAGCTTCATTTGTTCCGATTAATGGAAGAAGAAAAATTCTTCAAAGCCGGCAAAGAAGACGGCTTATTTGCTTTGGAAGATGAAACGATGGCTGCATTCATCTGTTATGATATCCGCTTCCCTGAATGGCTGCGCAAACACGTACTGGCTGGAGCTAATGTTTTGTTTGTCCCTGCCGAGTGGCCGCTTGCACGCAAGGATCACTGGCGAACCTTGCTGATTGGAAGAGCCATTGATAACCAAAGCTACGTCGTTGGCTGTAACCGCAGCGGCGAAGATCCGAAAAATAAATTTGCCGGCCATTCGATCATCATCGATCCTTGGGGAGAAATTATTGCCGAAGCCGGAGAAGAAGAAGAACTGCTAATCGGCGAAATTGACTTAGCCAAAGTGCCGGAAATAAGAAAACGCATCCCTATTTTCGAAGATCGCCGGACAGAATTTTACAGTTAAACAAGAAGAAACCCGGAAATTAATTTCCCGGGTTTTTCTCGTCTCATTAGTCCCATTCGAATGGTGTTTCTTGATAGACGTAATAGTTCAACCAATTTGAAAACAGTAAATGTGCGTGCGAACGCCATTTGTTGACAGGTTTCTTTGTCGGATTATTGTCCGGGAAATAATTTTTTGGCATATCGATGTCGAGACTTTTCGCTAAATCGCGAGCATATTCTTCTGCCAGCGTATGCGCCTCATACTCTAAATGCCCAGTAATCATCACATGACGTTCGTCTTTTGACATGATAATAAACGCACCCGCCTCATCAGAGGAAGCAAGCAGTAACAAGTCTTCATGAGCTTCAATTTTTGCTTTTTCCACATCTGTATAGCGGGAATGAGGCGCATAAAACATATCATCGAACCCACGCAGCAACTTAACAGTCGGCTCATTCACCGTATGGCTGTAAATGCCGGAACATTTTTTCGGCAATTTGAATTTTCCAATGTCGAAATGATGATAAAGAGCTGCCTGGGCTCCCCAGCAAATGTGCAACAGTGAAGTGACATTTGTTTTTGCCCAGTCCATAATTTCCGTCAGCTCTTCCCAATAATTCACTTCTTCAAATTCCATTAACTCGATCGGTGCGCCGGTAATAATCATGCCATCGATCCGTTTTTCTTTCACTTCCTCAAAAGTGGTATAAAATTGCTCTAAATGAGATTTGCTGACGTTTTTTGATTCATGAGTGGCCGTATGTAAAAAAGAAACATTCACTTGAAGCGGCGTATTGCCGAGCAGCCGCAAAAGCTGAGCTTCCGTTTTTTCTTTTTCCGGCATTAAATTTAAAATTAAAATATTTAAAGGACGGATATCCTGGCTGCGGGCCCGGCCCACATCCATCACGAAAATATTCTCTTTCTCTAGAATTTCCCGTGCCGGCAATTCTTGCGGTATATTAATCGGCATTTTGCTACCCCCTCATAGTTTAGAATTTTCAATAAACAATTATAGACAGCTTCCATAAAAAAACACAAGGATTGTTTTCCTTGCATCAGCTATTGAAAGAAAAAAAGCCTGCAAAGAAACAAGACAAGTGCTTCTTTGCAGACATGTTTGTTATTTTAATTTCAGTTTAGCTAAAGCATCAGCGAGAGCTGTGTTAATCGGTTCATCTTTCGTTTGCTTTTTCAAATACTGATTTACATCTTGCTTCGTTGCTTTATTTCCGGATGTTTTCTTTCGGCGTTCCTGGAAAGAAGTCAATTTCTCCCTGTGTCCGCACCGACAGACGAAAATTTGCCCTTTTCCTTCGCCGCGAAGCTCAAGCTTTTTATGACAGTTCGGGCAGCGGGCGTTCGTCAGCTTTGCTACATTTTTGCGGTAACCGCACTCCCGGTCCTGGCAGACGAGCATTTTTCCCTTTTTACCATTTACTTCAAGTAACAGTTTTCCGCAGTCCGGGCATTGGCTGCCGGTTACATTGTCGTGTTTAAATTTTTTGTCGCTATTTTTAATTTCATTTGTGACTGACTTTGTATAGCCGCGTATTTCTTTCATAAAGACTTGCGGCTTCAGCTTGCCCTTTGCAATGGCATCCAGCTTCTGCTCCCACTCACCTGTTAATGCAGGCGACTGTAGTTCGTTCGGGACAAGTTCAAGCAGCTGCTTTCCCTTTGACGTGATGAAAATGTCCTTCCCTTTTTTCTCAATTAAAAACGTATTGAACAACTTTTCGATAATGTCTGCTCTTGTCGCCACTGTTCCAAGCCCGCCTGTCCGGCTCAACGTTTGTTTTAATTGTTGATTTTCTTCCTCCATGTATTTCGTCGGATTTTCCATCGCGGATAACAGCGTACCTTCGTTAAATCGCGGCGGCGGATTTGTTTCTCCACGCGTCCCGGTTAATGCAGCTATTTCCAGCGCTTCTCCTTGTTTCACAGCAGGCAATGAAGCTTCATCTTCCTCTTCTTTGCCGTACACTTCTTTCCAGCCAAGAGAAGTAATGACCTTTCCTTTAGCCGTAAAGGTTTCCGAACCAACTTTCGCTTCCACCGTTGTCTGCTCATACTCAAATGGCGGCAGCAAAACAGCTAAAAAGCGCTTGACAATTAAATCGTAAATTTTTCGCTCTTTATCACTTAAATCGGAGAGAATCGCCGTTTGTTCAGTCGGAACGATTGCATGGTGATCACTTACTTTCGCATCATTAATAAATGATTTATCCGGCTTAATGCCGCGCTTTTTGACTTTTACGGCGAATTTCGTATACGGATTGATTTCGACTGCTTCCACCCGCTCTTTTAACGTATCTGTCATGTCGCTTGATAAATAGCGGGAGTCGGTCCGCGGATACGTCACAAGCTTATGCTGTTCATATAGTTTTTGCATAATGGACAACGTTTCTTTCGCTGAATAGCTGAATATTTTATGGGCATCGCGCTGCAGCTCTGTTAAATCGTATAATTCCGGTGCGTATGATTTTTTTGCAGCTTTTTTCACTGAAGTAATAACGGCTTTTTCATCGCGGATCGACTTTAAGATCTGATCACGCTTTTCTTCTGAAAAGGTCTTTGTATCATTCGATTTAGCATCTTTCCATGTTAACTTGATATCGCCAGCCACTGCAGTGATCCCGTAATAGCTTTTCGGCTTGAAACTTTTTATTTCTTCTTCTCTTCGCGCAATCATCGCCACTGTTGGCGTCTGCACACGGCCGCAGGAAAGCTGGGCATTAAATTTTGTCGTCAGCGCTCGCGTCGCATTAATGCCGACGAGCCAATCGGCTTCGGCCCGCGCTACCGCAGAACGGTACAGATCTTCATATTCCCGGCCTTCTTTTAACTTTTTAAACCCCTCCCGAATCGCTTTATCGGTCACGGAAGAAATCCATAAACGCTTCACCGGTTTTTTTACATGTGCCTTGTCAATAATCCAGCGGGCGACAAGCTCCCCTTCGCGTCCGGCGTCTGTTGCTATAACAATGTCTTTTACATCTTTGCGGTTCAGCTGGGTTTTCACCGATTGAAACTGTTTGCCGGTTTTTTTAATAACGACCGTCTTTAATTGGTCTGGCATTAACGGCAGCTCAGCCAGATTCCAAGTTTTATATTGATCGCCATAAGCCTCAGGATCTGCGTGTGTCACGAGATGGCCAAGCGCCCATGTCACAATGTATTTATCTCCTTCCAAAAAGCCGTTCCCTTTTTTGCCGCAATTTAAAATGCGGGCTATGTCGCGGGCAACAGAAGGTTTCTCAGCTAATACGACTGTTTTGCTCATAGTAACATCCTTTCATTTTTACACTGTTATTATTATAACATTTGTTTGTTGAATTAGCGGAAACACACTTCCTTGCCGCACCTTCCATTGAACGAGTCTGCTCAAAACCCGTGACTTCTTTCTGCTTTTCAATTATATTTGGTGAAATTGCTATATATATTTATTATAAGAAGCGGAAAGGACTGACCGCCATGCTAGTAAATAAACGTGGTGATATCCCCTATATTCTTGGATTGATTTTTTTAATTGCTGGAGTCGTGTACTTTTTTGCCTCTAACTGGCCGCTGCTGGACCGTCCGGTGAAAATTAGTTTAAGCATAGCAATGATCATTGTCAGCTTTGCCATATCAATTTTTTATAAAAGAAGCCCCACGTTTGCCTATTTAAGCAATTGGTGGCTATTCATATCCGCCATCTCCTTTGGGGTCGGCGTGGCTCTTATTGGCCAGACGTATAATTCCCATGCAGACTCCTATCTCTTGTTTCTCATTTGGCTCGTACCTGTTGTGCTTCTTGCTTTCTTTACAAAGTACCAGCCATTTTACTGGCTGACACTGCTGCTGTTTGAGTTAACGATTTGGATGAAAGTTTATCCAACCGGTTTTTGGATGGACTACTCAGGAACTCAAGAAGCGATGATTTATTTAGCAATGATTTTCGTTCATCTCGTGCTGTTTTATACTCTGAAAAAATCGGGGCTTGAAAAGCTTGGGTTTATCACGTTAATCATCGCCCAATATTGTTCTCTCTTTTTGCTGAACAAACATTCTATCTATGATATTTTTTCAGATTTCTCTTCTTGGTCACTTTTTTATACGGTGCTGCATGGTATTTACATCGCGTTCATTTTTTTCTTTTGGCGTAGGTTCATCAATGAGCGCAAAAAACATCCAGTGGAAATGGCCGTTCATCTGCTTTTTTTCGGTGTTTATATCATTTATAACGCCTTTCTCATTTATATCACGGTGTTTGGCGATACTGTTTTTTTCACCGGCTTTTTGCTGCTGATCGCAGTCTTCGGATTTAGTGTATACGTGCTGCAAAAGCTAGCGAAAACAACGAAAGAATCAGATAAAAAGTGGAGCCGTTATACGTATAAATTTTTCGTCGGGATTCTCTCATTTTTAGCAACGATCATCGCGATCGCTTCGATTGGTTCTTTCGCCGCCTTGCTGTTCAGCTTCGGCGATGGCATGATGTACAGCTTTTTCACCATTGGAGCAGTTTGTATCGCCTGCAGCTTCGCTGTTAAGAGTAAAAATTTGATCGTTGTTCAGCTTACTATGCAAATTACCGGCATTGCTTTTTTATTTTTCTTTGCCTATATGCACGGACAAATGTGGATTTTTTGGCTGTTAGCTGTCTCATTCATCGTTCTGTCTTTCCTCTTCTTTCGAATAAGAGCAGGACTATTCTATTATTTAGCAGCAAATGGAGCCTTGTTCAGCGCCATATTATCTACTTTTTCGGAATTTGATATTTCCGGCGAGTGGATAAAAATAGTGTTTCTTCTGTTTGGTCTGCTGAATGCCGCTTTGTTTATGAAATGGTCTCAACAGCGATTGGGCCTGCTCGCTTACTTGTTGTCTCTCTGCTATTTTTTTGCCATGACGGTAGGCGATGAAGATCATTCAGTTTCTGTGTCAATTGTTTTGCATCTTATTTTTGTTGTGTATTTTTACTTTCATTTAACTCATCCGAAAAGCTCATCACGACTGTACCAGTGGGTCACGTGGGCAGCCGTCGCTGCTTTTCTCTCCTGGAAATATTATGAGTTCGTTTGGAAGCTTTTGCACAAGTCACTTGCATTTTTCCTTGTCAGTGCCCTTTTCTTTCTCCTCTTTTATTTGTGGGGCAAAAAGAACACTGAAAAAGCACGAAACATTCTCGAATGGAACTGGAAACCCGTTGCGCTCATTCTCGTTGTCCAGCTTGCTTTTATTGGGTTCACTTCATGGCAAAAAGAACAGCTGCTGCAAAACGGAGAGCTTGTCGCGCTGAAACTGGAACCGATCGATCCCCGCTCCTTACTGCAGGGAGATTATGTGCAGCTGAACTATGTTATTCATACTACCTACCAAAATGAGCAGCAAGACGGCCGCTTCAAAGAAGGCAAACTGTACGTACAATTAGAAAAGACGAAAGAAACAGTCTCTTACCATGGCAGTGACGTCGCTATTTACACGCCGGTCCGGTTTGCATCAGCGAACCAATCAGCGGGCGGAAACGAAGGAGTAGTAACCATTCAAGGTAAAGGTCGTTACGGAAATCTCGAACTCGGCATTGAACACTTCTTCATCCCTGAACATACAGGTGAAGATTGGGAAGAGAAAAACACCGCCCTCGTCCGCGTAGCTAAAAACGGCGATGCAATAGTGGAAACTTTAGTTAAACAATAAAAAAGAAGCGGCATTTGCCAGCTTCTTTTTTTATTGTATTTTACTCCAAAAGTCTTTTAAGTAACGACTTTTGGAACAGTCCTTTTTTGAAAAGGAAAAGCTCTCTAATTAAACAGCTCATCCCTTCCTCTCTTTGTTGTTTTTTTCACTTCGATCCTGTGAATATGGTGGCCGTCCACGTCACGGATAATAAATTGATATCCTTCTTGTTCGAGCGTGTCTCCAAGTTTGACATCAATATTTTGTGTTAAAAACCAGCCGCCGAGTGTATCTACATCGTCTTCTGCCAAATGAATGCCAAGCATATCATTTACTTCGGTAATTAATACACGTGCACTTAACATAAAGTGGCCGCTGCCAAGCTTTTGCACTTCCGGCTTTTCATCAATGTCGAACTCATCACGTATTTCGCCGACAATCTCTTCTAAAATATCCTCTACTGTAACAAGCCCCGATGTTCCGCCGTATTCATCCAATAAAATCGCCATATGAATACGTTCTTTTTGCATTTTCAGCAGCAAATCATGAATCGGAATCGTTTCAATCACACTGATTGTCGGTTTAACAAACCATTCCAGCGGGCGTTCGTTATAGTTGTCTTTATTTAAAAAGTAGGAAAAAATCTCTTTTATGTTAACCATGCCGATGATGTTGTCTTTATCTCCATCATCTACTGGATAACGGGTGAATTTTTCCTGTTTTAATACTTCTGTGATCTCCTCCCAAGTTAAGTCCTTGGCCAACGTAATCATATCCGTACGCGGCACCATAATTTCTTTCGCGATTCTTTCGTCAAATTCAAAGATGTTATCGACGTATTTGTATTCGGATTGATTAATTTCGCCGCTTTTAAAACTTTCCGATAAAATGATACGCAGCTCTTCTTCTGAATGGGCTACTTCATGCTCGGATGCTGGTTCAAGTCCGAACAAGCCTGTCAATAAGCGTGCCGAACTGTTCAACGCCCAAATGAATGGATACATCACCCGGTAAAACAGTGTGAGTGCGGGGGACAACGCCAAAGTCAGCCATTCCGCCTTTTGAATCGCCACCGTTTTTGGTGCCAGCTCTCCTACTACAACGTGAAGAAATGTAATAAATGCAAAAGCAATAATAAAGGACAATACACCTGTTACGGCAGGAGCTACATTCAGCCGTTCAAAAAGAGGATGCAAAATCCGTTCGACTGTCGGTTCACCTAACCAGCCAAGTCCGAGTGAAGTGATTGTAATTCCGAGCTGGCACGCAGATAAATATTCGTCCATATGTGTGATTACATTTTTCGCGACAACTGCTTTTTTGTTTCCTTCAGCAACCAGCTGATTAATCCGCGACATTCTGACTTTGACAATAGCAAATTCGGAAGCCACAAAAAAAGCTGTGAGCGCAATTAATAAAGCAATAAGCAATACATTTACAATGATCAAAGACGGCAAGGAAAGCGTAGAATGACTTATACTGTTCAGTCTTCATGCATTTTCTCTACTTTCCTCTTTCACCTCCCGCACAAGTTTATATCTACCTTTACCCAATTTAAAATCATCCATAACTAGAAGACAGCCTTTATTTTTCATATTGTTTTACCATCTCCGCTAACATATGCACCAACTTATGGCGTTCACCCTAATCACCATAAGGAATAGTTTCTATTTCAAGATCTCCGTAGTAAAATAAATGCAGGAAATAACTTTAATAGTGAGAGGGTTTTGTAATGAGTATTTTAACAGTTGAACAGCTGAGCCACGGCTTTGGTGACCGGGCCATTTTTGATAAAGTTTCATTTCGTCTGTTGAAGGGAGAGCATATTGGCCTGATCGGCGCGAACGGAGAAGGAAAGTCTACGTTTATGAATATTATTACCGGGCAGCTTCAGCCTGATGAAGGAAAAGTATCTTGGTCGAAAAATGTCCGCGTCGGTTATTTGGACCAGCATGCCGTGCTTGAAAGAGGCATGACGATACGCGATGTACTTAAAACCGCTTTTCAATATTTGTTTGACTTGGAAGCGGAAATGAATGAATTGTTCGCTAAAATGGGGGAAGTTTCTTCTGAAGAGTTGGAAAAACTGCTTGAAGAAACCGGTACAATTCAAGACTTATTAACAAATAACGACTTTTATGTCATAGATGCCAAAGTGGAAGAAATCGCCCGCGGGCTTGGTCTTGATGAAATTGGGCTTGGGCGGGATGTCCATGATTTAAGCGGAGGGCAGCGGACAAAAATATTGCTCGCTAAGCTTCTTCTTGAAAAACCGGATATTCTTCTCCTCGATGAACCGACGAACTACTTGGATGAACAGCACATTGAGTGGCTGAAACGCTATTTACAGGAATATGAAAATGCATTCATTTTAATTTCTCATGATATTCCCTTCTTAAACAGCGTCATTAATTTAATTTATCATATGGAAAATCAAGAATTGAACCGTTACGCCGGTTCATATGATGAGTTCCTAAAAGTGTATGACATGAAAAAGCAGCAGCTCGAAGCGGCATATAAAAAACAACAGCAGGAAATTGCCGGACTAAAGGATTTTGTTGCCCGTAATAAAGCAAGAGTTTCTACGAGAAACATGGCCATGTCCAGGCAGAAAAAACTTGATAAGATGGACGTCATCGAACTGGCACAAGAGCGGCCAAAGCCGGAATTCAATTTTAAAGAAGGCCGCACGTCCGGCAAACTGATTTTTGAAACGAATGATTTAGTCATCGGCTATAATGAACCACTCTCTAAGCCGCTGAACTTGCGCATGGAACGCGGGCAAAAAATCGCCTTAACGGGGGCGAACGGCATCGGAAAAACAACACTGCTTCGCAGCATACTCGGTGAGATCCAGCCGCTGGCAGGAAAAGTAGCGCGAGGTGAATCATTACAGATCGGCTATTTCGAGCAGGAAATTAAATCCGGAAGTAACCATACGTGCATTGAGGAACTTTGGACAGAGTTTCCTTCTTTTACCCAATATGAAATTCGCGCCGCTCTTGCTAAATGCGGCTTGACGACAAAGCATATTGAAAGCAAAGTCAGCGTCCTAAGCGGCGGAGAGAAAGCAAAAGTCCGCCTGTGCAAATTGATTAATAACGAAACGAACTTGCTTGTTCTTGACGAGCCGACCAACCACTTAGACGTAGAAGCGAAAGATGAGTTGATGCGAGCGCTAAAAGCATATAAAGGCAGTATTCTGCTTATCTCTCATGAGCCTGAATTTTACCAGGAAGTCGCAACTGAAGTATGGAATTGTGAATCATGGACGACAAAAATTTTTTAAAATACTCAATAATGGAGACATGCTAAATGGTTAAACGAATTGCTTTATCATGGAGCGGCGGCAAAGACAGCTGCCTAGCGCTCGACTCTTTAGTTAATCAAAAATATGAACTTGCCTGCCTTGTCACGACCGTTCCGCAAGAGATGGGCCTGACATTTGCCCATGGGGAAAAAATTGAAATGATCGAACGACAAAGCGGGTCTCTTTCTATTCCTGTTCATTTTATTCGCTGTACGTTTGAAAGCTATACAGAAGCTTTCATTGAAGACTTAATCCATTTAAAGCAAAAGTATCAGATTGAAGGTATCGCATTTGGCGATATTTACTTGGACGGCCACCGGGAATGGGGCGAGAAAGTAGCCGTTGCTGCTGGACTGCAAGCCATCTATCCACTCTGGATCCAGCAGGAAGAGAGTCTGAACTTGCTGAAGACATTTATAAATTCTGGCTACAAAGCAACTGTAATCCGTGTCCGTGAAGACGCTCTGGATGACAGCTGGCTCGGCCATGATCTAGATGCTGCGTTCTTTGAAAAGATTCGGGATAAAGACATCTGTCCACTAGGAGAAAATGGAGAATATCACACATTTGTTTATGACGGGCCTTTATTTCAAAATCCTATCCAATTTACCAAGGAAAGCATCACCTCCAATGAAACGAGCAAAAGGTTGGAAATTCAGCCAATTGATTAAGCAAAAGCAAAAAAAAGAGAGTGTCCAAAAGCTAGGCTTTTGGACACTCTCTTTTTCAGTAGACGGAAATGGTGAACAAGGCCAGCCTATTGATAAAAAACACGCAGAAGTGATGAGCAAATCTATCCTGTTCTCAAGTGGCTGTCCTATAGGTGTCTAGTTCTTTGCTTCTGGGACAGCCCCATCTAATTATTTTTTCGATTAATCTCTCCTGTCTTCATCTACAGGTTTTCCTTTATAAAATAGCTTTTTCTTCAGTTCGATCCCTAATTCTTTCGCTACTCGCTTCAAGTCACGCTCTTCTCTTTCCGTTACTAACGTGATAACGGTACCAGCTTCACCAGAACGACCTGTGCGCCCTGCTCGATGTGTATACTGCGTCGCATCTTTCGGCAGATCAAATTGCAGGACGTGGCTCAATCCTTTAATGTCCAAGCCTCTCGCCGCCACGTCTGTAGCAAAAAGCAAAGGCAGCTTTCCTTCCCGGAATTGCTTTAATGCATTTGCCCGCTCTTGTTTATTCAAGTCACTGTGAAGAATGCCATTGGCAAAGCCTTTATAGTCGAGCTTTTGAGAAAAAGCATTTACTTCGCCGATGTCTTTAATAAACGCCAGCATCCGTTCCGGCTCAAACCCGCGCATAATGCGCTCAACCATCACCTGCTTCTCCCTGCGGTCACACACGAAATACAAATGATCCACTTTCGATTGAGGCAGTTCTTCCTTATCCACCTTAATCACTTTCGCCTCTTTCATCCATGCTTTTGCTGCAGCTTCCGCCTTTTCGGGCATCGTAGCTGAAAACATAACAAGCTGACGATCTTTCATCGTCGATTTAATGATGGCTTCGATATTTTTTGTATGTTCCGGTACGAGCAGCTGGTCGCCTTCATCAAGAACGAGCAGCTTCACTTCATGCATCTTTAATTTCTTCATTTGAATTAATTCTTGGATCCGGCCCGGCGTGCCCGCCACAACTTGCGGCTGCTTTTTCAATTTTTCCAGCTGGCGCTTCACATTCGCGCCGCCGATGAACGCAGCACTTGAAATGCCGCCCCCCCACGCACGGACCTCATCGGCAATTTGCATAACAAGCTCTCTTGACGAGGCAAGAATCACTGCCTGAACAGCTTTTTTCGCAGGATCCACTTTCTCAAGAAGCGGCAGCAAGTAAGCAAGTGTCTTTCCTGTTCCTGTCGGTGATTCGGCAATAATGTCTGCTCCTTCAAGAATAGCTGGCACCGCTTTTTCCTGAATTGGTGTTGGTGATTGAAAGCCAGCTTTATCCCAGGCTTCTTGCAAAAATGGTTTCATTGTATTTAAAGTAAAAGATTGATTTGTCATATAAACTCCTTCTTTTTTCTTCACCGCTAATATCGGTGTCGTTGTTCTTTCATTATGGAAAACTTTTGCCGTTTTCGCAATCCCCCGCTTAAAAGGTTTCAAACCGCTGAAAAAGAGGAATGATTGTTTAGGCAGTCTTTTTGATCATACCAGCTAAAGGAGATAGATAATGAATATCAACCAGACATTCAAAATGATGCATAAAACTCTTTATAGAAAAGTGATTGCAGCCTCACTGCTTCTGAATTTAGCTGCCTTCCCTGCAGCAGCCACAGCAGCACCTCCTCAAAAAGAAACGATGATTATTCTTTCTTTTGATGGCATGAGACATGATTATGCCGAAAAGTATATTAAAGACGGCAGCATGCCGCATTTAAAGAAATTGAAAAAAGAAGGCATGTATGCGAAAGATATCACAACCGTTAATCCTTCTTTAACTGCTGCTTCCCACGCTTCAATAGCTACAGGAGCCAAACCGGAAAAAACAGGCTTCGTCAGCAACGAATTTCACTATAGCGGCAAAAAACTTAACAAAACAAAGAATGCTTTCCAGGCGAATATCGATGTAGCCCCGCTTTGGAAAGAAGCTAAAAAACAAGGGAAAGTAACGGCTGTTATCGGATTCCCCGGTTCAAACCCCCAAAAAGAAAATGAGGCCGACTACTCTATTTATTATGGAGACGTGCTCGCTGAAAGCAGCTACAATAAGCTCGATTTCAAACCGGTAAAGAAATGGGATAACCCGCCAAAAAGCTTTTCCGAACCGCAAGAAGCTCATTTAAAAATCAAGCTGCAAGGGAAAAAAGATGTTTATATACACATTTTAGCGATCGACTCTTCAGACAATAACAAAAAAGATTACGACCGGTTTCACGTATCTGAAGATCTCACGGTCGATTCACAAGATGCATCTGTTCAGTTGAACAAATGGGGGCAGCTTCCTCTCCAAGTAAAAGGTGCGGATTCGGCAGGCTTCCTATTTAAATTAAAAGGCAGCAAAAAAGATCTTTCTTCCGTCAAATTTTACCGGACAGCGGTGACAACTGGCTTAATTAAAGGACCTGAAGGATTTAAAGAAAAAATTGTTGAACGTTTTGGCTTTTTCCCTGACCAGGACGACTTGCCCGCGTTTGAAAAAGGCTGGATTTCCCGAAAAGAATATGAAGAGATTAATGAGAACTTCGCAGATTGGCTGGCAGATACTTCTCTTTTTATAAAGAAAGAATACAAACCTGATTTGCTCATGTTTTACGAGCCTCATATTGATTTGGAAGAGCATGAATTTCTACTGACCGATCCGCGGCAGCCCGGCTACAGTCAAGAAGCCGTAAAAACATATGAATCTTATATTAAATGGGCATATGAAAATGCGGATGACACTATTGGAAAAACAAGTGCTGCGATGACAGAGAACGACCGGCTGTTTATTGTGTCAGATCATGGAATGGAGCCGATTCACTCCCGCATCTCTCCAAATTACGAGTTGAAAAAGGCCGGGCTTCTCAAACTTAACAAAAAAGGAGAAGTTGACCTGTCAAATTCGAAAGCGTACGCTGTCGCGAGCGGAACGATCGCTCATGTCTACATTAATTTAAAAGGCCGGGAAAAAGACGGAATAGTAGACCCAAAAGATTATGAAAAAGTGCAAAATGAAATTGTCCGCACTTTCAAGGGCATTAAAGATGAAAGAAAACTCGCCTCAAGAAAAAAATTATTAAAGCACCATTACAACGAATGGCGCGACCGTGCTGGTGAGAACGGTTTGACTTGGCAGGAAACGAAAGATATGGTCAACAGTATGTTCCACGTAATTCAAGACAAAAAAGAAAATCCATACGAAAAAATTACTGAATCGGATCAAAAAGAAGCTAATAACTTTGATCACCGAAATGCTGGTGATGTGATACTGGCGGCCGCTCCTGGCTACATCATCGGCAAAGATGCCAAAAAAGCCATTGAACCAACGAAAGAACTAGGCAGCCACGGAGGTGATCCAAAAAGAAAAGAACTGCGGCCTGTTTTTTATGCATATGGGAAAGATATTAGCCATGGAGAAATTGAACGCCACGTGTCCACGCTTGATATCGCCCCAACCGTTTACCGATTAATGAACCTTCGGACTCCATCCTTTATAGATGGAAAACCAATCAAAGAACTTTTAAAATAACAAAAGGACAGGCCCTTTAAACCGGGCCTGTCCTTCTCATTTTCCTTATAAGCGGCTGTCTGAGTTGAGAGGATGTCCATTTCCATCGATATGATCGTTTCCTCTAATAATCGTTCTTTCTGTTTCAATAATTCGGCTGCCTCCGTCGGCTAGATGAGTGTCACGGTTTATCGTCCCTCCGTCACCGTCCGTTAAACGGGCGTCACGGTCGACAAGAACGAGCATTTTTCCTTCTTTTACATAGTTGTTATACCGGTCCGCATCTTCTTCCGGGATACCGAGTCCGATCAATGCTCCGGTTAATCCTCCAGCCCCTGCTCCGGCGGCTGCACCGGTCAGTCCGGCTACGATTGGACCCGCAGCAATAATTGGACCTATTCCCGGAATGGCAAGTGCCCCTGCGCCTGCTGCGACTCCAGTGAGCCCGCCGAGTATGCCTCCGGTAGCTGCGCCAGCCGCAGCTCCGTCTTCCGCTTTTGTATCTGTCGTATCTTCTACATATTCTAATTCTTCACGGTCTTTGCTGATCACGGAAATTTCATCTGAATGATAGCCTTGACGCTTTAAATCTTCAATCGCTTCAATTGCTTCAGTGTGTGTATCGTAAACTCCAACAATTTGTTTTTCATTATGATCGTTCACCATCAAAATCTCCTCCTCTGTTTTTCGATGTTCACCTTCTGTTTTCCCCTTTCACTAAAACATAAACAACATGCGGATAGGTTTAACTTTTCCTATAAAAGGTATAAATGAAGTAAATACGAGTGGAGGTGGCCTGATGGCTGAAGAGAAAAAAAGACCACTGCAACGTGGAAAAATGGACAATCCCGACCAAATGGAAACCGACAAAGAAAGTATTTATGATAAATTCAAAAGTGAACAAACGGTCGACTCTATCCCTTTAGAAGATTTAAGAATGGAACAAGAGGAAGAAAAAGATAAACACGGAACAAAGGATGATTCTTCAAGCGAAGAAAAGTATCCTGGATAAGCCTGCCGGTCTTTCGGCGGGTTTTTTCTTTTTTCGTACAAATTTGCTGTATAATGGTAACAGGAAGGGTGTTCGGGGAAAGGCGGATTACTGTGGGAAATTCGAAAATTTATTTAGTTTTAATAGGAATCATGTTGATTTGGGGCTTAAATGTCTCCGTAATAAAAATTTTAGTAGAACACTTTATGCCCGTTACCATAACAGCGCTCAGAATTTTCATAGCATCTGTTACTGTATTTTTGGTGCTGGGCGTTCTTGGAAAAGTGAGAAAGCCGCACAGCAACGAATGGCTTTATATTATTAGCGGAGCCATGCTGAGCGTAGTCAGCCATCATTACTTTTTATCTACAGGCTTGTCCAAAACAACGGCAGCAAATGGCGGATTAATTTTAGGACTAGGACCGCTGTTGACCGCTCTTTTGTCGATGATACTCCTAAAAAGGCGGCCGACTAACATCCGCCTGCTCGGCTTTTTACTCGGCGGCACCGGTGTCAGCTTCACTGTTCTTGCCGGAGACGGTGGAATTAATTCCGTTTCAGTCGGTGATTTAGATATTTTTCTTGCAATTTTGTCACAGGCGCTTAGTTTTATCGTCATTAAAAAAGCAGCAGAAACATTAGATCCCCGATTATTAACGGGATACATGTTACTAATCGGCTCCGTGCTGCTGTTTCTGATCAGTCTGTGGAAAGAGCCGGCAGGTCTGGCAAGTCTGACTCATGGCACGCCTGCCGTCTGGCTGGCATTCCTTTTTTCAGCCGTGCTGGCAACCGCACTTGGACATATGATATATAACCATGCGATCGGACAAATTGGCGCTGCTGAAACTTCTATTTTTTTGAACTTGAATACTTTTTTCTCATTAGTCGGGGCGGCCGTTTTTCTCGGAGAAGCGATTTTGCCTGCTCATTTAATCGGGCTGCTATTAATTGTTCCCGGCGTACTGCTCGGTTCCGGTTCAATGGAAGAATTAGTTCTGCGGCGGAGAAGAAAACTGCAACACAGGTAAAAGGCGGAGCCGAGTGCTCCACCTTTTATCTTGATACGTATTGATTGCCTGTCACCCAAAACCGCCACGGATAGTGCTTTGCTTCACCCGAATTATCAATGCCGATACGCGGGCCTGTTGAAATGTCTTCAGGTGTAAACCCTTTTGTTATATAAAGAGGACGTTGATCAAAACGATTGCCGTAGTCCTCCATTGTAATGCCCATCGCCTTCGTTAGTTTCCCAGGCCCGCTCGTCAAATTTTTCATCGACGTGCCGCCCCGTCTCTCAAACATTAAGTCGATCCCTTCATACGGCTCAACAGCCCTTATTAATACCGCTTCAGGTACGCCTTCTTCTCCAGTGACAACATTAACGAGGCAATGAGTATGCATCACGTATGTGTAGATGCGGCCAGCTTCATGAAACATAATTTCCGTTCTTTTCGTCCGGCGGTTATTAAAACTATGAGCCGCCCGGTCCAGCGGCCCTCTGTAAGCTTCTGTTTCAACAATGAACCCGGCAGCCGTGCCTTCTTTCGTTTCCTTTACAAGCAAACAGCCGAGCAGCGATTCTGCCAGCTGCAAGGTTGGCTGCTGAAAAAAAGATTCATCCAGCGGAACAAAGTCTGCTTTCTGCTCCATTTCACACTCCCCCTTTACCTATTTCTCACCTTTTATTTTTCCCTTTCTCGATGTGAAAAACAATTGTGTTCCTATCGCCATACATATCCATTCATCCTAATCCCTCCACTGCTCTAACTAGCCGTCTTGAATGTTTTACCCTTCTTGCCCGTGCCATATAACTAGTATCCGGCCAAAAATGAACAAATTAAACTTTTTTACCGATAATTTTCGTTAAATCGTTTACAATAAAGGGTAAGGTATATACATATATGGTTAAATAGAGGAGGTTTACGTATGGAAATTATCGGATGGATTAGTTTGGCCATTGTCGTCGGGGCATTGATTTACTTAGGCATTTCCGGATTCAGCACTTATAAATCAATGAAGCCGAAAATTGACCAGCTGCAAGCAACGTCAGAGCGGTTAAAAGCAAAACAAGAAGCTATTCAATCAGAAACAGAGAAATTAAAAGCAACTCAGGAAAACATTAAACAAGACATAGACGAGAAAAAAGAAGCTGTTATGTTCATAGTCGATGAAGCGAAAAGAACGCCGGAGTCCATTAAACAACTGGGAACGGCACTGAACTTTTTAGATGAAAAGACGAAGCTTAAACTGCCTGTCCCTAAACGAAAAAAGAAAGCAGAACCTGTTTAATCTATGTAATAGAAAAACCGGCCTGAATCAATCAGGCCGGTTTTTTTCATTTATTTGTAACTCACAACGCTTTCAAGGGGGAAAATTTCCCTTCATGAAATGAACCGCCGCGGTTATATTCCACATCGTCGTCTATTGATGAACCTAAACGACCTAAGCCCTGCCTTCTCTTAAGTCCTTGCGGCTCCGAAGCCGCTCCAGTTTGAATAAGTATTACTTCAAAAACATAGCAGAATGCCAATATTTATCTATATGAAACGTTCTAAGTTACTTAGTATCATGAATTTTAAATTATATCATCCTTAAAAAAAGATGTCAACTATTATTCACACAATCCTCGTCAGCTTATTCTTTATTGGGAATCATCTTCTTGTGGCTCAGAAGGTTCCTCGGATGGATCCGGCTCACCTTCATCAACGCCGTCACAAGCAAATAAAAGGCTCATTGATAAAATGGATGACATGAAAGCAAGAACGTACTTTTTCTTCTTCATTTCTATTCTACTTCCCAGTTGATCACTTCTACCTTTCCCTCTTTCAGCAAAAGTAATCATCTAAAAGAAATTTATGAATGAGAGCTTTCTTCCGGGCAGCCGATCTTCAAAAACGCCTTGATCATACCATACGTTATTTCTTCAGGTACGAGTTCTTTAATGGGCTTCAGCCTATCACGGCCGGCTTCTTGTACAGCTTTATCAAGCAACGTCCAGTACTCTTCAGGTACGAGCAAAGGTAAGTCCACCTTCATTCCTTCATCGGCACACTGCAATAAATGACTTTCGATCGTACTCACAGCGAGCTCCCGCTTTTCGGCAATTTCACTAACTGTCATATGCTGTTTATGCAGCTCAAGCGTGTCCAAGTGGGATTGGCTGGCCGCTTTTTTCTGAGGCTTGATGAGAGCTTGCTCCGCAGCCGCTCCTTTTTCCCGTTCAGGATGCTCTTTACAAAAAGCGGTGATCGCTGCAATGAATAGCTCTCCATACTTCTCAAGCTTACTACTCCCGACACCGCTGACTGTAAGAAATTCCCCTTCTGTCTGCGGAAGCTTCACGCACATGTCCTTTAACGTTCGGTCTGAAAAAATGACAAACGGCGGAACGTCCGCCTGCTCTGCCAGACTTTTTCTCAAGCTGCGCAATTCTTCAAACAGCGGGTCGTCGGCAGCAATCTGTTTTGTCTGCACCGCTTCTTTCCGTTTGACCAGCTGCTGGCCAACAAGAACCTCTTTGCCTTGACTTGTGACAAAAATCGTCGGATAAGAGCCGTGCTCCACACTAAGCAGCTCCTGTGATATTAAAAACTCGATGAAATTAGTAACGTCTTTGGCGCTTTGCTCTTTCATAATGCCGTACGTTGAAAGAGTGTGAAAACCGAATTCAGCGATCTTTTTATTTTTAGATCCCGTCAGCACTTGGGCAGTGATCGATTTTCCATAGCGCTGTCCCATCCGGATTACGCATGACAAAACCATCTGTGCTTCTTTCGTGACATCCACAACCGCTCTTGAATCTGTACAGTTGCCGCAGCGCCCGCACGGCTCCGCATACGCTTCGCCAAAATATTTAACGATATAGCTCTGCAAGCAATTTTCCGTATGGCAGTAGTCAATCATTAATTGCAGCTTTTCCAGCTCGCGCGGAATCCGTTCTCTTTCAAGAGACTGGTCAATTAAAAACCTCTGCGTCTGCACATCCTGAGACGAATACAATAGGATACATTCACTGTCAAGCCCATCTCTGCCTGCACGCCCTGCTTCCTGATAATAGCTTTCCATATTTTTCGGCAGCTGATAGTGAATGACATAGCGGATATTGGACTTGTCAATCCCCATCCCAAAGGCATTCGTCGCCACCATAACAGTTGCTTCATCTGTTAAAAAGCGGTCTTGCTCATTAATTCGTTCATCATCGCTCATCCCTGCATGATAACGGGCTGCCGGGATGTTGCTTTTACGCAATTTTTCATACAGTTGGTCGACAGCTTTTCTCGTAGCCGCATAAATAATACCCGCTTCTTTTTCGTTTTTCTGGACATAATCTTTTATGAATACATAGCGGTCCTGCCCTTGGATGACAGAGAACGATAAATTTTCTCTTTCAAATCCTGTAATAACCGTATTCGCTTCATCAATGGCCAGCAGCCGGCAAATATCTTCACGCACTTTCGGAGTGGCCGTGGCAGTTAAGGCGAGAACAACAGGCTTTTGCGGCAAAAGCTCGGCCAGACGCTGAATTTGCCGGTAGCTTGGCCGAAAATCATGGCCCCACTGTGAAATACAATGGGCTTCATCTACAGCTACAAGCGGGATTGGCATTTCTTTTAAATCCTCTATAAATGAACGTGACTCAAGCCGTTCAGGCGCAATATACAATAATTTGTACTCTCCCTGCTTAGCGGCTGCCATCGTATCACGCACTTCTGCGGCACTGAGCGAACTGTTAATGTATGCAGCTGCAATACCCGCCTCAAGCAGCGTGTCTACTTGATCTTTCATTAAAGAAATAAGCGGAGAAATAACAACCGTAATTCCAGGGAGTACAAGAGCCGGAATTTGGTAGCAAATCGATTTCCCGCCGCCAGTCGGCATCACACAAATCGTGTTCTTCCCTTCAAGCACCTGGCTGATGGCCTGCTCTTGTCCGCTGCGAAAAGCAGAATAGCCAAAATAAGATTGTAAATGATTCCGGGCTTGTTGAAGCATCCTTACACTTCCTTCGTTCTTTTTTCTAATTATAACATGCAAAAGCAATTACCCTCTGCTTTTCATGATGGATTTATGCGGTTGACTTCACTATAATGAGAAATAACTATAGCTAAAACAGAAAGGCTGGTAGCAATTTGGAACACAATTCATCAAACTTTATCAGAACGATTATTAAAGAAGACTTAGAATCCGGAAAACGTGATCACGTCATGACTCGTTTTCCGCCTGAACCAAATGGTTACCTTCATATCGGACACGCAAAATCGATCGTCATTAACTTTGGGCTAGCAGACGATTTCAACGGGAAAACAAACTTGCGTTTTGATGATACAAACCCGCTGAAAGAAGATCAAGAATATGTGGACGCCATTAAAGAAGACGTAAAATGGCTCGGCTACGAATGGGAAGACCTTCGTTTTGCTTCTGACTACTTTGAAGAGATGTATAACCGGGCGATTTTATTAATTAAAAAAGGCAAGGCGTACATTGATGATTTAACAGCAGATGAAATCAGAGAATACCGCGGGACGCTGAAGGAACCTGGAAAAGAAAGCCCGTACCGCGGCCGGACAATCGAAGAAAATTTAGACTTGTTTGAACGAATGCGAAATGGCGAATTCGAAAACGGACAAAAAGTGCTTCGCGCAAAAATTGATATGGCTTCTCCAAACATTAACTTGCGCGATCCTGTTTTGTACCGGGTCGCTCATGCAGCGCATCACAACACGGGCGATAAGTGGTGCATCTATCCAATGTATGCATTCGCTCATCCGCTCGAAGATGCCATCGAAGGCATTACCCACTCCCTTTGTACGACGGAATTTGAAGATCAACGCCCGCTTTATAACTGGGTCGTGGAAGAGTGCGAAATGGAACACAAGCCGCAGCAAATTGAATTCGGCCGCTTAAACATTTCGAACACAGTCATGAGCAAGCGGAAGTTAAAGCAGCTCGTTGATGAGGAGTTTGTCGACGGTTGGGACGACCCCCGTCTGCCGACGATCTCCGGACTGCGAAGAAAAGGGTACACCCCAGGCGCTATCCGCGAATTCGTGAAGGAAACAGGTGTCTCGAAAGGATCAGGTGTCGTTGATGAAGCGATGCTTGAACATTTTGTCAGAGAAGATTTAAAGCTGACAGCGCCGCGGACAATGGGTGTATTAAAGCCGCTAAAAATTGTGATCACGAACTATCCGGAAGATCAGGTGGAGTGGCTTGATGCTGAAATCAACCCGGAAAACCCTGAGATGGGCATGCGAAAAATACCGTTTTCCAGAGAAATTTACGTCGAACAAGACGACTTTATGGAGAATCCCCCGAAAAAGTATTTCCGCCTGTTCCCAGGAAATGAAGTCCGCTTAAAACACGCTTACTTCATTAAGTGTGAAGAAGTCATTAAGGATGAAAACGGAGAAGTTGTGGAGCTTCGCTGCACGTACGATCCGGAAACGAAAAGCGGCTCCGGTTTTACAGGGCGCAAAGTAAAAGGAACCATTCATTGGGTGGACGCCAAGCATGCCCTGCCGGCAGAATTCAGACTATATGAACCGTTGATTTTAAATGCGGAAGAAGAAGCCGAAGCTGACACAGCAGAAGAAACAGAAGAAAAGACATTTCTTGACTACGTCAATAAAAATTCTCTCGAAGTCGTGCAAGGCTTCATCGAACCAAATATGGACGATGTCAAGCCGCATGATAAGTTTCAATTTTTCAGACACGGCTATTTCAATGTCGATCCGAACCATTCAACAAAGGAAAAGCCGGTATTTAACCGCATCGTTTCTTTAAAAAGCTCATTTAAATTAAAATAACGCAAAAAATCCCGGACACAGATTGTATGTCCGGGATTTTCACATTAAAGATCCACGTATGTTTTCTGAAGCCTCAGCACAGCCTGTTCTTTCATTTTGGCTTCACACATAATATCGGTCTCACGGTGATTGAGCTTCTGTAAAAAGTCCGCAAAATCTTCTTCGAGAATATAATCATGATGAGCCGGATCAGCAACAGCATTTCTTCCTGAACTAATATGCATTTTAGGTATTTGTCCCGAAGGCCACGATTGAAACACGCGTCTTAAGACAGCTTCCGTATCTGCTCCTTCTTCGTAGTTGCATCGATCGTGATGAATATCGAAGCAGACTGGCGCCCCCGTTTGTTCATGAAGCTCAAGCACATCCATTGCCGTATATGTTTTATCATCATTTTCAACCCTTAAAACGCTCTTTATTTCCTGCGGCAGCTTAGCGTATTCTTGAACAAACCTTGCTTTCGCTGCCTTTTTGTCGCCGTAAGCACCCCCTGCGTGAAGAATCATGTCCTGTCCCCCAACTAGGCGAAGCATTTTTTGATGATAGACGAGTTCAGCGACAGAGTTATTGACGACTTGCTCTTTAGGAGAATTTAAGACCGTATACTGCCCCGGATGCAAGGACAATCTTAAATCGTACCGTTTCTGCATTTGCCTGATCTCATTCGTCAAGGCAACGATATCTGCATCTTTTTCCCACTCCCACGTCATAATGGGATGGCTCGCAAAAGGAATAAGCTCACTGCTTAGCCGGAAAAAGAAAATGCTGTTCTCGACGTTCCAGCGCAGCACATTAATTACTTCTGTTAAATTGTGAACCGCCAGCTCTTTTACTTTTTTCATGCCTTCTGTCTCGATTGTTTTCAAACGGCACGTTTTGAATCTCGAAGGCAGAGCGGTATTAATACAAGCATATCCAAGCTTCATCTGGCCGCCTCTTTTTCTATGTAGATTTTTCGTTCACCTCTCTTCTTCCTATTCCCTTTGCAAGCCGGCCGTATACATAGAATTCTTTCATTAACTGGTCGCTTTTAATTCCGCTTCTTCCCTCTCCTGCTTAGCCACTTTTCTTTTATACACTACTTTCGCAAGGCTGACGCTAACTTCGTACAGCAGGATCAATGGAATAATGACTAACACATCTGATATAAAATCAGGCGGCGTAATAAACACTGATACGAGAATCAAGGCAAAATACGAATATTTTCTAAAAGCACGCAGCTTATAAGGGTTTATTAAGCCGAGACTCGTCAAAAACATCAAAACCACCGGCAATTCAAATAACACTCCAAACGGCAGCGTCATATGCAACAAGAACTTAAAATACTTTTCAGTTGTAAAAAAGGTCTGGAACATTTCCCCGGACAGCGACATGAGAAAAGACAAAACGAGTGGAAACAGAACAAAGTAGCCGAACGAGATGCCTGCCAAAAATAAAATAAATAAAGCTGGTATATAAGCAAGTGCGGTTTTTCTTTCTGATTGGGACAAAGCGGGTTTGATAAACAGCCAAAGCTGATGAGCAGCAACCGGAATTACTGCCGCCCCTGCTACCACTGCGGCAATCATTAAATAAACGACAACAATATCCCCCGGTCCGAGCAGCGCCAGCTTAAACGGCAAATCCTTCACTAAATAATGATAAATATCCTGAACAAACGTAAAAGATAACAATAAAAATAATAAGAAAGCGGCCAGCGTAATGATCAGTCTTTTTCTCATTTCTTCAAAATGTTCCAGCGCTTTCATGCTGCGGTCTTGCATCGTATCCCTCCTTTAATCGAAATGAAAAAGAGGTTGTCCCAAAAGCAAAGAGCCAGGCACTTTTGGGATTCCCTCTTATCAGTTATTCAGCCTAATTAAGCGAGGTGTTTCTTTTCTTTTTTGCTGTCCGTTTCTTCTTCCTCTTCTGACACGAGGTCACGCGTTGATTTCTTAAATTCCTTTAATGTGGAACCGAAAGCGCGGCCGATCTCCGGCAGCTTAGAAGGACCAAAAATGATCAAAGCGATAACGAGAATTAAAATTAACCCTGGTACTCCTATGTTTTGCAGCATCAAATTACCTCCTAATATTTAAAGCCTGTAATGGCGACGACGGACGGGCGCGGCTGATTGTCGCCTTTGCGGTGCGGCCACATGCTTGTCGGATTATTAATATCTTCCGTGTTTTCTCCCGGGTGCTGGACAGCTAAAAATAAGGTCGTTTCGTCGTCGGTAAAGCACGGGCCTGTCAATTCCGCTTCCACAGGAGCAGAAGCAAACTGGAATGCATCTCCCTCGTTTTTTCCAGATGTAGGAATCACAAAAACACCATTGTTTTTAAATGAGGAAAATACGCCTTTATTAACAGAGCTTGAAGAAATATCAGTTACTGTCCACAAATTTCCACCGCTGTCGAACGTTAAATTATCCGGTGCACTGAATCCACTTTGACGCCCGCCGCACGCAAAGATTTCAAAGTCGAACGTTAAAGAGCCTAAATCATCATTCGCTTCTAAGAAACGAGTAATGTGCCCATGAATATTTCCATGCTTCGAATTGTTCGTATGGGCGATAAAAACAGATTTATCAAACGGACTGATTTCCACGTCTTCCGGGCGATCCGTTGGAGTCGCTCCGAGTAAAATGGCTGCTTCGTGTGCATGGACGAGCACATCTGCCTGCGTTTGGAATTTCTCAAGCAACTCTTGCTTACCTGCCGCTTTTTTCCGGACAGCATCGAGCGTGAGCGCCACCCATTCACCTTTCGACATGTTGGCCGCATACAACGTTCCTTCTTCAAGCAAAGCGGAGTTGGCTTGCTTGCGCGATTTTATGTATTTATTTTTACTGATAAACTTGTATACACATGCATCGGTCTTGTCATCACCCATGTAAACCGCCACACGCCCGTCATTTGTTAGGCCCATTGCCGAGTTTTCATGGTGAAAGCGGCCCAGTGCAGTATGTTTTCGCGGAGCAAAGCTTGTATTAAATGGATCGACTTCAACAATCCAGCCGTAATGCGTTTCGTTAAGTGAAGCCGCTTCTGACGTTGATTCATAATTTTCTTCCGCAGACAATACTGTGTTCCACAAAGTTTTTCCGCCGGAGCAATTGGCAAAGGTACCTTGTACGACATCTGTGCCTCCAACAGCTTTGGCTCCTCTTGCCGGACCAGTTAATTTAAACGGCGTCAATCCCGTGATTCGTCGGGCAAATTGGGATGTCGTATCCATTTTCCAGACGCCTTCCTCATCGCGGTACAATTCAATGATGGAACCGCCCTGGTTATAAAGTAATTTCTCTATTTGAGCTTTCGTATATGTACCATCTTTACTTTTCGGACCTGTCACCCATAAATCGCTTGTATATTCATGATTCACCCACAATAATCCCCGTTCATTCGAGCCTTTCATCGGAAAAAACATCGTAAAGTCGTTGTTATAGCCAAATGTATCTCCCTGTTTATTGATGACATCCCCATAAGCGGCCACTACGTCATATTTAAAGCCGCGCGGCAACACAAGATCATCTTTATCCGTTGGTTTTATAGGTGTAAAGTTTAATCCCGAAACCTTTTTCTTTCTCCCAAATAAATGAGAAGCGGCCTTCGCTCCTTTTGCTTCTACTGTTGGTGTAAATGCTCCTAACCCTGTGGAAGCCACCGTTAAAGCTGTAACTCCTGTTCCTACGTAAGTTAAAAACTTTCTGCGATTTAATTCTTCCCCCATCTTGCTCCACCTCTCATTTTTATCTACTAAACTTGCCAACTTCATAATAGAAAAAGAATATTAAGTGTAATCTTCTTTTTTATTATTGTTTTGTAAATCATTGTAAAGAGTGTTTATTTCCCCTCTATTCTTCTTCAACTAGTTTATTACGTAATTCACCGCTTTTTTTCCGCGCATTGTCACTTAGCAACAAAAGAAAGGACAGATTATTTCATTGTGGGAACATTGCGAAAACTCGTCGCCAAATTGTAAGATTAAGAGGAATCAAAAACTTCTTTGGAGGTGCAAATAAAAATGGAAGCGGTTACAAGTAACTTTTTTTATTCTTATCAAAAAGTAACTTACTTAACAACATAGCTAAAAATAAAGGCGACAATTTCGCGGCCGGAAAAATCATTGGCGGCACCGATTTCAAAAGCTCTATCCGGTTTATTAAAGAATTGAACGAAAGAGGTTTGTCCGTTACTGTTGACCATTTAGGAAAATTCGTTGATTCGGAAGATGTAGCGAATGAAAGAACCGAGGAGTGTATTCAAACAATTGAAATGATCAGCAAAGAAAAGCTTGATTCACAAGTATCTTTGAAAATGACTTCACTTGGACTGGATATCGACCGGACTCTCGTTGTAAAAAATATGACGAGCATATTAGATACAGCAGAAAAATACAATATTATGGTTACGATTGATTTCGTAAAAAGCTAAATTAGCACGCTAATAAACGATTAAAAAGGAGATTGGTTATCTATGATTCCATATAAACACGAACCGTTCACTGATTTTTCAAAAGCAGAAAATAAACAAGCATACGAAGAAGCACTTCAGCTTGTTGAAGGTTACCTTGGCCAGGATTATCCGTTGATCATCGGCGGCGAAAAAGTGACGACAGAAAACAAAATTGTCTCGTACAACCCGGCTTACAAAAAAGAAATGATCGGACGCGTCTCTAAAGCGGACCAGAAGCTCGCTGAACAAGCGATGCAGGCGGCTGTCTCTGCCTTTGACACGTGGAAAAAAGTGAAGCCGGATATTCGCGCCGATGTGTTGTTTAAAGCAGCGGCGATTATCCGCCGCCGCAAGCACGAGTTTTCCGCGCTGCTCACGAAAGAAGCGGGCAAACCATGGAACGAAGCGGATGCGGATACAGCGGAAGCGATCGACTTCCTCGAGTTTTACGCACGCCAAATGCTGAATATGAAAGGCGGCGTGCCGGTTGAAAGCCGGCCGGGCGAATTCAATCGCTATGACTACATTCCTTTAGGGGTCGGCATCATCATTTCTCCGTGGAACTTTCCGTTTGCGATTATGGCAGGTACGACAGCAGCGGCAATCGTCACTGGAAATACGGTTCTATTAAAACCAGCTTCCGCGACACCGGTTGTGGCAGCGAAATTTGCGGAAGTCATGGAAGAGGCGGGCCTTCCGGCAGGTGCCTTGAACTTCGTGCCAGGCAGCGGCGCAGAAGTGGGCGACTACCTCGTTGACCATCCGAAAACACGCTTTATTTCGTTCACTGGTTCCCGTGACGTCGGCCTGCGCATTTATGAGCGCGCATCCAAGCTGAACGAAGGCCAAATTTGGCTGAAGCGCGTCATCGCAGAAATGGGCGGCAAAGACACAATCGTCGTCGACAAAGAAGCAAATCTGGAACTGGCGGCGCAATCGATCGTGAAATCCGCGTTCGGCTTCTCCGGCCAAAAGTGCTCGGCGTGCTCCCGTGCGGTCATCGTTGAAGAAGTGTACGATCAAGTAGTAAACCGCGCCGTGGAACTGACGAAAGAACTGACTGTCGGCAACCCGATTGACAACCACTTTATGGGACCGGTCATTGACCAGGCAGCCTTTGATAAAGTTATGAGCTACGTGGACATCGGCAAAGAAGAAGGCCGCGTATTGACAGGCGGCACGGGCGACAGCGAAACAGGCTACTTTGTCCAGCCGACAATCATCGCTGACGTAGATCCACAAGCACGCTTAATGCAGGAAGAAATTTTTGGTCCGGTTGTCGCGTTTGCGAAAGCGCAAGACTTTGACCACGCATTAGAGATCGCCAACAACACTGAATACGGCTTAACAGGAGCGGTCATCACAACAAACCGCCTGAACATGGAAAAAGCGCGCGAAGACTTCCATGTCGGCAACTTGTACTTCAACCGCGGCTGCACAGGAGCCATTGTCGGCTACCAGCCATTCGGCGGCTTCAACATGTCCGGAACAGATTCCAAAGCGGGCGGCCCGGATTACTTGCAGCTGCACATGCAGGCAAAAACAACGTCTGAAACGTTTTAATGCACATAGGAGGCTGTCCCATTAGTTCCTTCCCCTTCTCCCCATCTTAAAATATAGTATTTTAATCAAATGCTTTATACTATATACTATTTAGTTGGTGGAGATGCATGGAACTTTGCTTTTGGGACAGCCTTTTAATTGAATAATTTTATCTAAATATTCATAGAAGTTGAATAAGCCCATTTCTTTTTACTTTTCCGCCAAGAAAGGAGCATTTATGGATTACTCATTACTTATCTCTGTAACCGTGTACATGGCTGGTATGCTTTTAATTGGCTATTACGCATATAAAAGAACGTCAAATCTATCAGATTACATGCTTGGCGGCCGCGGGTTAGGGCCTGCTGTTACTGCATTGAGCGCCGGCGCATCGGATATGAGCGGCTGGCTCCTCATGGGACTGCCGGGTGCGATGTTTGCGACAGGTCTTAGCTCTTCATGGATTGTCATCGGTTTAACACTCGGCGCCTGGGCCAATTGGCTGTATGTAGCACCGAGACTGCGCACGTACACGGAAGTCGCCAACGACTCTATTACAATTCCAGGATATTTGGAAAACCGCTTTAACGACAAATCAAAAATACTCCGTCTCATTTCAGCTTTCGTCATTTTAATTTTCTTTACATTTTATGTGTCGTCAGGCATGGTTTCCGGCGGAGTATTATTCCAAAGTACATTTGGTCTTGAGTATCATACAGGCCTCTGGATTATTACCGGTGTCGTTGTTGCGTATACTCTTTTTGGCGGATTCTTAGCTGTTAGCTGGACAGATTTTGTGCAAGGGCTCATCATGTTTACGGCACTAATTCTCGTCCCGGTTGTTACGCTTATTCACGTCGGCGGCATTGGTACAACTATTGAAACTGCCCGTTCGATTGATCCGGCTTTGCTGGACATTTTCCAAGGTACGAGCTTTTTAGGCATCGTTTCTCTTTTCGCCTGGGGGCTTGGTTATTTTGGGCAGCCTCATATTATCGTCCGTTTTATGGCCATTACTTCTGTTAATGAAATTAAGAGAGCCCGCCGCATCGGCATGAGCTGGATGATTTTCTCCAGCATTGGCGCCATGCTAACCGGATTTGCCGGCATTACGTACTTTTCACAAAACGGTTTAAAATTAGCCGATCCTGAAACAGTATTTATTGAACTTGGGGAAATCTTATTCCACCCGATTATTACCGGATTTTTAATTTCAGCTATATTGGCAGCCATTATGAGCACGATTTCTTCCCAGCTGCTCGTCACATCCAGTTCGTTGACAGAAGATTTATATAAGACATTTTTACGCCGCTCAGCATCGGACAAAGAGCTCGTCTTTTTAGGAAGATTGTCTGTCCTGCTCGTATCAATTGTTGCCTTGATTCTCTCTTGGGAAAAGAACGAGACCATTCTCGACCTTGTTGGATATGCATGGGCAGGATTCGGTTCTGCGTTTGGACCGCTCATTCTTCTTAGCCTTTACTGGAAGCGAATGACAAAATGGGGGGCGCTTGCCGGCATGATTGTCGGGGCAGCCACAGTAATTACCTGGTCACAAGCCGAATTATCCGATAAGCTTTATGAAATGGTTCCAGGTTTTGCAGCGAGTCTGATTGCGATTGTTATCGTTAGCTTACTGACAGCTAAACCATCAAAAGAAACGGAAGAACAATTTGAAAGCTTTGAGCGCATCTTAAAACAATGAATAAACTAATCTAAAGGACTGAGTGCGGAAGATGAAACTTCTCCTCAGTCCTTTTCCCTGTTCTTCTCTATACTTTTGACGATCTCAATATGAAGTGCCAGTTATTTATCGACTTACAGCTTTTAAAACGAAGTGAACACACACCGGACCGTTAAGCAAACAGTCCGGTATGATTCATTTCCCCCCTATAGACTGCACCCATGCGAGCAGGAGCGTTATTCGTTTAATAACAGAGTGGTGACAGATACGAGAATCAGGGGCGGATTAAATGTGTCTGTTTCGTCTTACTCCCTTTATTTTGCTTTATAAATTCTCTGACTTCGTCTGGCGTAAGTCCAATCTGCTTGGCCGTTAATATAAGAGCAATCCACTCTTCTTCGAGCTTCCTCCGCTGTGTGTCCTCTATCGAATTCAATATGATCGACCCCTTTGTTTTTTTAATGCGATGAGTAACTCACATGTATTGAGTCATTATTAATTAATCATTCCCGGACAATTTTACTGAGAATCTTTACTAATAATCATCCCATATAATAAAAGATGCACAATCTCACTTGCTAAACATACTGGTTTTTTCAACTCTTTAAGTAATTTAGTTACTGTAAGCCGCTCAATCATTCCAAAAACAATCATATAACTCGAGTGCCTGTTAATAGAATGATTAAAAATAGCTTCAAGAAATACGTCAAGCTATTTATTCACAAAGGGGTTTACTTTGAATAGTTAGGTTTTATTTACCTTCCTACTTTTAATAAGTGTTAAAATAGCAGCAGGGGGCGATAGAATGAAAGTATTTATTGGTTCAGTCATTATTATTCTTATTATTTGCTTCGGCATTTGGTTAATGCTGTCTCCATCATTTAAAAAGGTGGGAGACGCCGCTCATAAGCTGAAAGACAAATTGGAGGAGGATGAAAATGGAACAAGTGAAAAAGAAAAATAATAACCGCAAGATTTTAGGTGGAGCCATTATTGCGGCTGCACTAATTATTGGCTTAGCCTTGCTGTCTATGTTTATTGAAAAAATTCCGAATGGATACGTAGGTGTTGTCTACAGTCCGAACGGCGGTGTGCAAGATGAAACGCTCGGCCAAGGATGGCACCTTGTTGGCTTGTTTGACAAAGTCACCATCTACCCTGTCAGAATGCAAACCGTTAACTACAAAGATATTCAAGTAGCGACATCAGACGGAAAAAGTGTGACGGTCGATTTCGCTTACAACTACAGCATTCAGCCCGACAAAGTAGTCGAAGTGTTTAATAAATTTGGTCCAGTAGCAATCGAGCAAATTGAAGAGTCCTACTTGCGTACAAGATTATGGGACGCTGGCCGTAAAGCCATTGCTCAGTACTCGGTCATTGATACGTATGGAGAAAAGTCATCGGAAGCGGCAGTGAATGTACAAAACTTGTTTGCTGATGACATCGGCCGACTAGGCTTTACTGTCGATAATTTAACGCTTGGCGTGCCGAAGCCTGATAAATCCACCCAAGCTGCGATTAACAAACGAGTCGAAGCGGCACAAGAACTGGAACGAAAACAAATTGAATTAAAAATTGCCAAAGCAGAAGCAGAAAAGAAAAAAATTGAAGCACAAGGTATTGCCGACTACAATGAAATTATTAAAAAATCGATCTCCACAGAAGTTATACAAAACAAATGGATTGAAAAATGGGACGGCAAAATGCCAAAAGCGACCGGTTCTAATCAGTTAATTGAAATTCCAATTGACGAAACTTCTTCTCAATCGAATTAACAATGAAAGCTGCCAGCTCATCTGGCGGCTTTTTTCCGTTTTACTTTTCAATTGCAAGGGAAGTAGAAATAGGAACAGATAAATTTAAAGGAGGAGCCACATGTACTTAGACAATTTCGTCAACCAAAAAATCCAAATAAAGCTTCGGAACTTCCCTGAAGAACTCGTCGGCTCGATCACAGGCATATACCATCCCGACGACTGGTATATGGTGAAACTGATGCATACAGAAAGCATGGGCATTTGGGTAGAAAACCCTTGCCATAAACGGACAGAAGTACTCGATGACACTGGTTCACAAATACCGTCCGAGCACCAAGTAGAAGAAACATGTCCTGTCCACTTATTCATCAGATGGGAATACATCAGCTCGGTCATTACCTTTCCGAACAAAGACGTCATCGGCCTTGATAAAAAAGCCACATTGATCGGCTTCCACGCTTAAACACAGCAAGCACCTCCGCCCCTGCGCGGGGGTGCTTGCTGTGTTGTAGGTGTTGTTCATCAATTGGGCTAAATTGTTCACGATTTCCGCTTTTTCAAACGGCTTTTCTCACTTGGCCATCTATTTCTTCATCATCCTGATCATCAGTACCTCTTAGTCGTTCAAATACACCTTATTTGCGGCAATAGGCGCATGTGCTATATTAATTGTGAGCTAGAAAAGATTTTTTGTTTATCATTAACTATATGAAAGAAGTGGTTTGATGCAATTAACTATCCGGGCTGAGGGGGAAAACGCTGAAGCTGTGTCCTATTTGCTGGCAAAGAACCCGAACAATGTATACGAACGGAACTATAAAGGTCATTTAGTTCGATTTTTTTACAGTCAATTCAGTAAAAATGCAGTTGAAGCAACGATCTTTGTTACACCGGATCCGATTGAATTAATCAAAAATGCTGCTTCTGCATACGACATTACCCATTACATTAACGACCGTGAATTTGCTGTCAGCAGTATTTTCTGTTCATTTATTCGCACAGCGCTCGGAACGGCACTGAACGGCCAGCCGAAAGAAGATTATAAAAAGTGGGTGGATCATCCTTTTCCCTTCCAATTCAGCTTCGGCCCTGTCGCCTCTTCTCTTTCCAACAGCCAAATTCTCGATCTGTTTGAACCTTTAGGGTTTGCGACAGACATTTCACGAGGAGAAGCAAATTATTCTTTTAATATAAAAGAAAAAAGTTCGGCCAGGTGGATCACTTTAACAGGCAGCACTACACTACAAACTGCACTCAGGCAGTTGTTTGTGCTCATTCCTGTTCTCGATAATTATAAGCACTATTATATAGATGAAAAAGAAATTGAAAAACTGCAGCGATACGGCGAAGGATGGCTTGAAGACCATCCGCTCAAAGAATTTATTTTACGCCAATCTTTGCGCTTTAAAGAAGTTTACAGTCTTGTAGAAAAGCAGAATGAAGAAAAAACGGACAAGCAGGACACCGCCAAAACCGAACGATTAAATGATTTACGTTATGAAAAAATCATCGACACCGTCCATTCCATCGAACCTAAAGAAAAAGTGGTTGATTTCGGCTCAGGTGAAGGAAAGTTATCTCTCCGGCTCGGATTTGTGCCTGGGATTAAAGAGATTCTCGCCGTCGAACCGTCAGAATCGGCCGCTGTCCGGGCGCTCGACCGGTTTGAAAAGGCAAAAAAGAAGGAGGAGTTCCTCTCTCCTGTTCCCGTCTGGGGTTCGCTTTTTTATTATGATGAACGAATGAAGCAGAAAGACATCATGATATTATGTGAAGTCATCGAACACATTGACGAAGAGCGGCTGCCAAAAATTATGGAAATCATTTTCCGCGAGTATAAGCCGCGCGTCTTAATTATTACGACTCCGAACAAAGAATATAACCGCGTCTATGACATGTCTGACGAACTCCGCCACACGGACCATCGCTTTGAGTGGACGAGAGCGGAATTTGAAGCATGGTGTGCGGAAAGAAGCCACTCTTACCCATACGACCTTTCATTTGAAGGCATCGGTGAAGAAAATGAATCGCACGGCTTTCCAACACAAATGTGCGTATTTAAAAGAACAGAGGTGTAACTATGCAACTGACTTTGCCATACTCAGGAATCATCCTGCTCACCGGTCCATCCAACAGCGGAAAATCCACTTTATTAAAACGGCTCATCGACGAGCAGCAAATTCTGCCCTCAGAAGTCATCAGCTCAGATGATTTCCGTATTATGGTGAGCAATATCGAATTTATTGACTGGCGGAACCGTCCAAAAGAAGAAGCAGACGGCCTGTTCGATGAATACCAGCAAATTTCACAAGAAGCTTTTGACATGATGGATGCTTTAATCGAATCGAGATGCCGGCTAAATAAATTAACGTTCGTGGATGCCACACACTTACAGCCCGACGACCGCAAAAAGTATATCTCACTCGCCCGTAAGCACCATGTGCCTGTCATGGCGCTCGTTTTAGATACAGCGCAGGAGACTCTCCTAGAAAGAGATGCGCTGCGGGAGAATCCGCGCGGAAGCAGGCGAATTAAGCAGCAATTCCAAGTGTTCAAAAGAGAAAAGCGTTTTATTAAAAAAGAAGGATTTACAGCTGTTTATATGATCGATGCGAATGAACTTGCAAACGTGGAAATATACAAACGAGCAAACCCGGTAGAAATAGACTTGCATGAAGGCATCGATGTGATCGGCGACATTCACGGTTGCTTTGATGAAATGATCGCACTTTTGGAAAAGCTCGGATATGAAAAAAATGAAGAAGATCTATACGTACACCCTGAAGGCAGAAAATTCGTTTCAGTCGGCGATGTTATGAACCGCGGGCCAAAATCACTTGAGACGATGATGTTTTTCTTGCGCCACGTGAAAGCCGGGGCCGCTTATATGATCGACAGCAACCACGGCTGGAAAATTGCCCGATGGCTTGATGGCAGAAACGTTACTTTAAGCCACGGAGACGAAAAAGTGGCTGAAGAATTTACGAAATACGAAGAAATGAACGATGCCGAGCAATCGATTCAGTTAAAAAATGAATTGAAGGAATTTCTTTTAGAGGCCCCTTCTCATTATGTATTCAAAAAGAACAATATTCCCGTCCTCGTCTGTACACACGCCGGCATCAAAGATGAATTTATCGGCAAGCAGTCCCATCAAATTAGCGATTTTTGCCGCTACGGCGACACGGACGGCTTCGATGAAGATGGCAAACCGATCCGTAAAGACTGGTTTGTCCACCATAAAAAAAGCGTGCTTATCATTTGGGGTCACGATCCGAAACCACAGCCGCTTTTAATGAATCAGACCATTAATATCGACCAGGGAGCGGTGTTCGGCGGGCAGTTAACCGCTTTTCGTTATCCTGAACAAACATTCGCTGCTGTGAAAGCGGAAAAAGATTATTCAGGTGCTGACAATAACCCGCTGAAAGAGTGGGAAAAAAAGCGCCTGGACCCGCCAAATATCGGTAAATTTATTAACGGCTATTCTGTTTTAACAGAAGAAGCAGGCGAAATTCGGGTATTTGATGATACGGTGAAACCGGCGATTGATACAGTCTCCCATTTCACAGTGCCGATTGAACAGCTTGTCTACATCCCGCCGACGATGAGCCCTACGCCAAATCCTTCATCGCTAAGCAGCTATTTAGAGCATCCACAAGAAGCGATTGACTATTACCGCGGCCACGGTATCGAAACGTTGGTCGCAGAAAAAAAGCATATGGACAGCCGGGCGGTGTTGCTGTTATTTAGAAATGAAACAGCTGCCAGGAAATATATCGGGACGGGCACATTGGGCGCGATTTATACGAGAACCGGACGACGTTTCTTTGATAAGACAACAGAGAAAACGGTCGTTTCCGCTTTGAATGAGGATTTGCAGCGCGCCGGTTATTTTGATACGAACCAAACAGATTTTATCCTGCTCGATGCGGAAATCATGCCGTGGAATTTAAAAGCGAAAGAACTGATCAGCAGCCAATACGCCCACGTAGCGGAAAACGCCCTGCTAGATCGGACGATACTTAAAAATAAACTCTCCGCCGCTGCCGGCCGGCATGATGCAATTCAAAGTTGGCTGGAAGAGCACCACGAGAAAGTCAACAATGCTCTCGTCTTTAAAGAAGTGTTTCAAAAATATTGCTGGGACATCGAAGGCGTTCAAAATATCCAAATCGCCCCGTTTCACGTGCTCGCCCATAGCGGCGAAACCTTTTTCCACAAACCTCATATGTGGCACATGGAGAAAAACAGAGAGTTTGCCCGCTATTCCAGCTTCTTTGTAGAAACAGAGTGGAAATTAATTCATGACGAATCAAGTGCAGAAGAAGTGATTAAGTGGTGGAAAGACATGACGGAAGAAGGTCATGAAGGCATCGTTATTAAACCGGAATTCTTTATTGCTAAAAATAAAGGCAAGCTTTTGCAGCCGGCGATTAAAGTGCGGGGCCGGAAATATTTGAACATCATTTACGGAATGGATTATCTCGAACGTGCCAACTTGGAAAGACTGAAAAAACGTAATACTGGCAAGAAACAAAAGCTCGCTTTAAAGGAATTCGCCCTTGGCGTAGAAGGTATCCAGCGATTCGTTAACGGTGAATCACTCGAACGAATCCACGAATGCGTACTCGGCACGCTGGCGATGGAAGCAGACCGGGTTGATCCAAGATTATAATCGGGAGCTCGTGATTGGCCATTCTTGTGCACAAGTTGAGCGGACTCGTGCATAAATCCATGTAACCCGTGCAATAACATGCGATGGCCAGCGCATAAGCCCGGCCGCTGTGCACATTTCAAGAATTCCCGTGCAAAAAGCAGACATACTTGTGCACAAATCTCTTTAACTCGCACACAAAATAGCCCGGCACTATCATTTTCATAATCGTCACTTCATGCAGCCGCTGTACTTACTTTTACCGACGAAACCTTTCGCCGCCGAAATTAGTTTAATTACCCAATTGACTTTCATCTTCAATCATCGTTATATTATATAGTCAGCATTTTCAACAAGAAATGCACGAAGAAAGAAGGTGTACGTCAATGTTACCGGAACAACGCAAAAAAATGATTATTTTAATGATAAATATGTTTATTGCCGTCGGCAGCTTCGGTATTATTATCCCGATTTTGCCGGCATACTTAGTATCCATTGGCCAGGGCGGTACGGCCGCTGGTTTAATTATCGCCATTTTCGCTGGGGCTCAGCTCATCATGTCTCCCCTTGCCGGAAAATGGGCGGATCAATATGGCCGCCGAATTATGATCATCGCCGGGCTTAGCGGGCTGGCCCTATCGATGTTTGTTTTCTACTATTCTGACTCGATCGGTGTTTTATATTTTTCCCGCGTCCTCGGTGGAATCGGTGCCGCCTTATTAATCCCGGCTATCTTTGCTTACGTCGCAGACATTACGACAATGGATCAACGCGCAAAAGGAAATAGCCTTATTTCCGCTGCGATGTCTCTTGGAATTGTAGTCGGCCCTGGTATCGGCGGATTTCTCGCAGATTTCGGCCTAAAAATGCCGCTGTTAGTTTCGGCGATTGTCGGTCTTGCTGCTGTTGTGTTTTCTGCTGTTTTGTTAAAAGAAAGCAGAGAAGCAGGCAGCTTTTCACCTGAAGCAGATCTAGATCCGATGGTGAAGAAACTGGCACAGTCTGTTCATAAGCCATACTTTATTCCACTCGTCATCACACTCGTCATGAGCTTCGGCTTAATGGCCTATGAATCCGTTCTCGGGCTGTTCATTGATAACGAATTCGGCGCCACGCCTCAGGAAATCGCCGTCATGATTACCGCCACCGGCATCGTCAGTGTCATCGTACAATTATTCGTCGTTGACCGCATCGTGCGCCGTTACGGTGAAGGCGCCGTACTGAATATATTTCTTGCGGTCACAGCGGCGGGCTTTTTATTATCACTATTTGCTTCAAGCTACGTTTTATTTTTTGCTGTTACCCTTATTATTTTTCTCGCTTCATCCATTTTACGCCCCGTGCTGAATACGCTGATCTCTAAGCTCGCAGGCAACGAACAAGGCTTTGCGATGGGGATGAACAACGCTTATATGAGCATCGGCAACGTACTCGGCCCGACACTCGCCGGCCTCTTGTATGACGTGAATATATACTATCCGTTCCTGCTCGGCCTTGTCGTCCTTGCTCTCACAATGATCGTTTCAGTGACATGGCAAAGAAAACAAAAATCCGCAGGACGTAATGCAGCTGTATTGAAATAATAAAAAGCTGTTTTCGCTATTGTTATTCATAGCGAAAACAGCTTTTATTTTATCTTTTTCAAAAACTACCATATAATCATCTTCATCCTTCCCACCTTCATAGATGAAAGAATCGGCCCCCTCAACCCATTGAGCTTTGGGCAGCGGGTTATTAAAGCCTTGCCACTCTTCTAACAATTTATCGAAATAACTCTTTATTGTTCTTTAGTTGCAATTATGTTTATTTCACTTCTTTACCAAAGAGAAATGGTAACTAGAAATACCAGTTACCACCACCTATTAATATTTAAAGCTTGTGTCCATAAAAGTATTTTTGTCGCTTTTCCCAGTTTTTACTTGAAAGCCCGTTTATATAATTAATAAAATCTTTATAATTACTCGCACTAATGATCGTGTTGTAATCCCCAGGCACTTTTTCACCCGTCCAGCTACTTTATATTTTAGGAATATCAACCACATTCTTCAAATCAAATGGCTTGCTGGAAGTAAAATTTAATGTATTACAATAATGAATCTGACAGTATCTTTTCAAACATTTCATCAAATTCTTTAAATTTAACCATTTCTCTTCCTGATGGATTATCTAATTCAATATATTGTGTTTTATTTATATCAAATACATACCAACTGATATTACTTTCCCCTAAAAACAAATATTTTTTTTGTTCTTCATTTTCGTACCAAATCTGATTAGAAGTAATTAATCCATCAATATGTTGATTGGGTTTATTCCCCAATAACACTTCATCTATTCCATATAAAATAAACCCATTAAACTCTAAACCATTTATTATTTTTAAAACATTAATATATTCATTTGGTAATTCATTGTGTAACTCTTCTTTAACGGATTTTTGAAACTCAGTTAACTCTTCTTCACTAGCACCTGTGTTTATCCGCTCACCGTATAATTTTTTTCCTCTATTATTTCTTCCAGCCTTTCCTTCCACATTTTACCACCCCTAATGTTTTTTAGGATACAAATTTCCTTCAGGAACCGGCCAATCGACTACTTGTTTTTCACCGGGAACTAATTGCTTTGCAAAGCTATTTTGAAAGTTTGTAATAATTTTATGATAAGGTTCATTTTGAATTAATATTAGATTATCAAAACTATTTGTTCCACTATCATCTATTGGTACTTTATGATGAACTTGCCAACCATCAGGAACTCTACCTTTTTGTAGTTTCAGTATATCGGTATCAGAGAAACCTGCTTCTTTTAAATACGCTGTATCTTTTGATAAATCGCTCAAAAATTGCTTTCTAATTGTATTATCAAACTCTTTTCTTAAATTTTGTAATTCTGTTCTATCTCGCTTTACATATATTATTTCTTTTGTTTTCATTCCTTCTAAAGTAATATCTACACCTCGTAGTTTACCTGTGAAATCAGCCTTAGAACCTTCCTCAATAACTTCCTCCGTCCCCTTAGTAACAGTACCGCTATCTGCTCTAGATGAAAACTGCTGCATAAGATCATTCGCTGTTCTTGTTTCCACAGCAAAGTGAGGCAAGGTCATACCATTAGCGTTGTAACTATATGCACGAACCCCGGTTGGTACTTGCAAACTGCCCACTTTACGGCCAAGGTCGTTAAGTGTCTGCCTTGCTTTATTCAGCTGGCTGTTAACGTATTCCCGGCTGTACGGAGGTTTTACGGCTCCACGGCTGTCTATGTATTTAGCCGCCGCTCCATACCTGTAGGAGGCTTTGTTTCCTCTGTTCCTCGGTCAGTTCATTGCTGCATTTCTTGATTAATCGCAAGAAGAGCTGTTCCACAGTCAATTATTCATTGACCTTTGGAACAGCTCTATACTAATTTATTTCTTAGTTCTCTCCATAATGTACCATATCATATGGATAATAAGGGATATTCTTTAATGTACTATCATCTAAATTCAATATCTTTGCAAGGGCTCCGCTTTCGAAACTCCAATAGCCGCTATACGTATCATTACTACTTTTATGAGTGTCATACCACCCTGTATCATTATGTCCTTCATACCATTCATTTTGCAAGTAGTTTTTTAAAAGAGCCGTTGCTTCCGATTTATCGGATGTCGTAATAACACTTTTGAGAAACTGATAAGGAAGGTTGAATGCAAAGTTTGGAGAAACCTCTTTCCAATCCTCATTCTTAGGTTGGATTAGAAAATCAATTAAATAGTCCTGTAATCCTTCTCTCTCTATCATTGTTTCTAATTTTCTAAAATCATTATTTGGAACATCGAGCATAATTCCTATAGATACCATCCATAACATTTGCACATAACCACTATTCGCTGACCAAGTTTTTTCCATGATATTTATCACTTCAGGAAAAAATTCTTTTATTTCCTCTAGAGAAGCACCGGATGAATATAACGCTCTTAACTTATTAAAATAAAAACCCTGCAAAGAAATATACGCCCGCTTAACCCCTATATCATCTTCTCCTCTTTGGTTAATAACTGAATGCGCTAATGAAGTGAATTTCTCAATTCTTTCGTTTTCATACTCTAAAAAACTATTGAAGTAACTCTCCTCTTTTATGGTATCTCTTATCATAATTTCTCCTCCCAATCTTCACATTCTATATGCTATTGGACTTTTCCTGCATCATCAAGAGCATGTCTTGAAACGCTTCCGTTTTTGTCGATTTTAATTAAAACTTTTTGTACATTCTCCGGGTTTAAGATAGCTTCCATTCTAATTTCATCAGCTACTTCTTTGGATACTGCCGTGTCTAGCCTTTCACTTCCCTCCACCCAATTATCACTCATTTGTCTTCCATCTCTTGTATTGCCTAGCCTAGAGCTTCCATATTTCGATTCTGCGATCACGTATTTTGGCGGGGGATTTGAGTTCTCATAAACCCCATCAATACCTTTAATGATTTTATCATCTAAATCAGTCACCCTATCCGAACTAATTCGGGTGTACCCTTGACTTTCAAAAAAGTCATCCATTTTCATTTCGCCGTAGTTGCCTTTATGCTTTGTTTTTTCTAAAGGCAATGCCCCGTTTTCCACAGCATCTATTACAGAACGCTGCTGGGCTCTCGCTGTTTCTAATGCATCATTAACCCTGTCAGCTTCACCCGTTCCCTTAGTGACAACCCCTCTATCTGTCTTAGATGAAAATTGCTGTATAAGATCATTCACTGTTTTTGTTTCAAATCCGGGCTGGGAAACAGAAAACATGCCGGTGCTCATACTTCGCTGCTGGAATCCAACCGGCACTTCAAGACTGCCCACTTTGCGGCCAAGGTCGTTAAGTGTCTGCCTTGCTTTATTCAACTGTCCGTTGATATATTCCCGGCTGTACGGGGGTTTTACGGCTCCACGGCTGTCTATGTATTTAGCGGCCGCTCCGATGCCGGTGATCGTTGTCGCTTGGAAAAGGCTTTGTTTCCTCTGTTCCTCCGTCAATTCATTGCCGAACATGTCCTCGCCGGTTAAATATTCAGAGAAGCCATTCGCTGCAACGAGGCCGTAAATGCCCATTTCGGTTTGCTGGAGCACGTCGAACGCTTTGGTTGATTTGTAGGCGTCCAGTGTGTGGGCGGCGGCATTTACGCCTTTGGCGGTTTTGTAAATCGCATTTCCACCTTTTGCCGCTCGTCCCGCCCAGCCAACGACCGGGATAAATCCGGCGAGAGCCATGGCGCCGGCTGCAATGCGCTCGGCGTCACTTAGTTTTTCGCCGGTCACAGGATCAATGCCTTCTGTCGCCCTCTTGTAATCATAATAGCCGGTCACCTCTCCCGTAAAGGTGGAGACGGTATCCCATGCTTTTTCATGCCACGGCCTGTTTTCCAGCTCGATCGCTTTTTTCGCCATCTCCCGGGCGTAGGCTTGATCTTCTTTATACTGGACGTAGTCCGCTGACTGTTGGGCGATTTCGTCCTGTACCTTGTATATTTCACTGTTCTCATAAGCTTGGCTGTCGAAGTAGATCGGAGAAATCTTGCCGCCCTTAGTGGAGGCTTTCATTAGTTCGCTAAACAGTTGAATGACGTTTACTTCTTCAAGTTCAGATTTGACATATTCGGATGTCAAATCGCTGTCCAGCTTGTTCACTGCGACAATGGTTTTTGTCCGTTTTTCTTCCGCCTTTTCCATATGCTCGTCGAATGTCTCTCTCGAATACATATCTAAAGATAGAATATCATTAATTTGGTCGAAAATTTTTTGAAGATCTTCCCGCTGTGAGGTAACCATCATATTGGCATTGCTGAGACCATTGGCGGTTTCTATTTCTAAAAAAGGCACTTTGACGATCGTTTCCCCTGACAAGTTGGCATCTTCCGCCATACCGGCAATCCCTTTGAAGAAAGCAACTTGTACGCTAATAAACTCCGTCCAAGCGTCTACAACATTTATTTGTGCTTTATAAAACGCTTTGATCGCTTCCGCTCCGTCCCCTTGCATTTCTTCTTCCATCGTCGCGATTGCGTTCATTTCTTTCCTCAAATTGTCTAACTGTCCTTTTAATGCACTATATTCCTTTTTCCGTGCGTCCATGGCGGCTTTCAATGTGGCGGCTTCGTAAACTTTGCTGCTGACTGCTGCGTAACCTTCTGATACGATCATTTGTTGACGATCGCCTCATCTTGCTCTTTGAGTAAATCGACGTTCGCCCGCGTATCTTCTATGTTCTTCGTGACAACTTCGATATACTGCAAAATATTTTTATGGATGTTCGCTTCCCGCTCTTTCCATTTCGTCGTGTAGTCCAGTTCATTTTGCCCAAGTGACTCCACAGACGGTTCCGGCAGCACAATGTTATTCAGCGCTGTTTTCACCTTTTCAAGCTGCTCGACTACGGCGCTATGATCTAATTTTATTGTCCCCATTAATTAAACAGCCACCCTTTCAAACTATTGATCGTATTTCCGACGTCCTCTACAAATTCTTCTCCTTTATCAAGAAGCCGTTCTGCTCCTTGCGCGACAGCACTCGCCGCCTGTGCAGCGGCAAGCTCTATTTTCAAAAGAGCGATCTTGTTTTCAATGCTTTGAATATAACTGTCATACTCTTCGCTTACGATTCTCTCCATCTCTTTTAAAGCGGCATCCCGCGAATCATCAAAGCTATCTGCCCGGCTGCCTGTCCAGCTGTTGCCAAGCGCTGGCTGATCGATCTTCTTAATCTCTGATGTGCATTGGTCCTGTTCTGCGTTAATATCTCGCTTCGCCTGTTCCAGCCGTTCGATTTTTTCTTGAATAGCAGCGATACTTCCTGAAATCGCTGCTTGAATATCCCCCAGCATGCTTGCTTGGCTCATTTTGCTCACCTCTGTGCTATTCATCCACTTTCTTATTTGTTATCTAGTTAAAATTAAATAGTTTCTTTAAAACTAAACTCATTTATTTTCCATATTTTATATTATACACGTGGAATAAGTTTACTTTAATAGGAGGATTGTTCCTAAAGTCAACGAATGAAAAAGATACAGAAGGGTAATAAGTAGGAAGAAAAATCCTCCCACAAGAAGTTCATACGACTGTATGCTCACTTCTTTGGAAGGATGGAGTTAGTTAACTATTTAACATCTTTATTGTGATACAACTCTATGTTCTTTTCTTTTTTCACTTTTTTAGCCTTAGTTCCCGTGTTATCGAAACGGGCTTTATCGTACACAGCCGTTCCGACAATTTCAGCCACATCCTGAAGCTTCTCTTTGCTGATCTTATCGATTGTGTCTTCAGGTGTATGATACCATGGCTCAACTGGATCATGGATGAATAAAGCGGCCGGGATGCCAGCTTCAGCAAATGGCACATGATCACTGCGCCCTCCTTGAGCGTATGGTGTTGCTTCCCCATTCAACCGCTTGCTCGATTCCTGTGCAAGTTCTGTTACGAGGTTTGGCTCACCGTCTGCCGTCATCATCACCAAGTCACCAGCATCTTTGCTTCCAACCATGTCGAGGTTGAAGTTGGCAATGATGCGGTTTAACTCATCCTCAGGCAGGTTGTCCACGTAATGGGTAGAACCGATCAGTCCAAGCTCTTCCGCTCCAAAAGTGATAAAGCGGATTTCGGTATCTGTCGGTACATTTTTCAGCACACGGGCAAGCTCTAATGTCGTTGCTGTTCCGGACGCATCATCATTCGCTCCAGGTGCCAGTTCGACAGAATCATGATGGGCGCCGACTACGATCACATCGTTATTCGCTTTCTTTTTATTCGTTGGTTTTTTTGTCGCAATGACATTGTGAGACGTTCTCTCTTCTGTCACCGCTCCTTCCACTTTCAAGGAAGCGCTCACAGTGCCACTCTGAACATGGGCTGCTAGTGCTTCACCTTCTGCTTTTGTTAATGCAATGGCAGGGGCATAATCTTCTCGTGCTTCACCAAGCGTACCATTTACTGCGCCATCGGCATTGTTATAAATAATGACTCCAGCGGCTCCTGTTGCTGTTGCGTTTAATACTTTTTCACCAAATGTAATTTCACCGCGTTTAATAAGGGCAATTTTACCGGTCAAATCAATATCAGCAAGTTCTTCTTTTTTCCCTAACCCGGCGAGGACAAGTTCTCCTGTTACATCACCGCTCGGCGTGTATGTAAAGGAAGACGGATTCAATTCTCCTTCAAATCCATCGACAGTTAATTCCATGCTGCTCGGCGGTGTATAGCCTGTGAAGGTAAACTCTTGAATATCAACACCATATCCATACGATTCAAATTCACTCTTAATAAACTGAACGGCATTGTATTCGGCTTCCGTACCGGCCACGCGCGGCACTTTCGCCAAATAATCAATGTTGTTATAAATGTTGTCGACGTTGATCTCGTTAATAACCTTGTTATCGAACACTTTGTAAGGCTGCGATTGTACCGCTTCAGAAGGCTTGGCCAATACAGCTTGAGTGCCAAATGCACTAAAAGTTAATGAAGCCGCAAGCGCCATTTTCAATGCCGGTTTCTTCATAAATGACTACCTCCACTTAATTAATTGGTACTACTAGAGGAATATTACAATATTCCTAATATTATAAATAGAGCAAAAATTACTAAATCTTACAGTATTTCTCAGCGAAAAGCCTCTTAAACAGCTAAACTATGATATTTGATGCAGGAGTAATTACCATATAATTCATTTATTGTATAGAAAAGTTTCACTTGTTATACTTAGAAAAACCGCGCTTTAGCGCATTACTGCGACGGGGGTCAGTCCCTCAGCGCTTTAAAGCGCTGAGGGACTGACCCCCGTTACGTTAATTCGTTAAAGTGTTATGGAGGTTGGATATGAAACGGTTGGTGAAGGAATTAAAGGAAACTGGTTATATGGGAATGCAAACGCCTGTGGAGCAGGTGGCGTTTGTTTTGCGGAAGTTTGCGGAGTGGTTTCCGTTTGAGAATGTGGATGTAATGAGGGGAAATAAAGCAGATATTACGCCTGAGTTTTTGACGGATAAGATGGTTGTTAAGCGGCGTGGCGGTCTTTGTTATGAAATAAATCCCCTTTTGCTGCTTGTGTTGAAAACACTTGGTTTTGAGGCAGAACTCGGTGCCGCCACTGTTTATAACGAAGGTAAATGGGGGCTTCACCGCACGCACGCGATCGTTCTTCTCCGAATCAATGGAGAAAATTACATTGCTGACAGCGGCTTCGGCAGCCGGCTCGCGCTTTCTCCATTGCCGCTTGACGGCGATGAGGTAACATCACCCGCTGGCACTTTCAGGCTGCGTACTCACGCAACAGAAAAAGGATCGATTGCGATGGAATCTTTATCTGCCCAAGGAGATTGGACGATCTGCTATGTCTTTGATTGGAAAACCGTACCTTGGAATGAATTATCCAAGGCAAAGCGGAATATCCATGAAAACCCCCGCTCTCCCTTTAATAAACAATTACTAATTGCCACGATTTTACCAGATGGCACACAATCCATTAATGAAGAGCGCCGCCACCGCAAATGGAAGGACGGCCATGAAGAGACGTCTCCGTTTGAAAATAAACAAGCACTTATCGATTCTGTCCGGCTGAACTGTTCCTCTTCATTAGCGGAAGCGGTAGAAAACTACACGACACCTTCCCAATATCAACCGAAAAAACATTAACGCATTAAAGCGGTGGGGGCAATCCCCCGGCACTTTAATGTCCTAAAGTAAATGCTCACGTTGTTTTTTGAATGACGGCGACTTTTAAGTAGTTGCCTTCTTTAAATTCGGAGGTGATTTTAAAGTCTTCGGGCAGGGTGAATTCGCGCAGGATTTTGTACGTTTCGCCGGTTTTATTAAAGGCTTTTTCAATGAATCCTTTAAATTTTTTCATGCCGAATGTGCTGCAGTTCGTAGAAGCGACGATGAGGCCATTTTCCTCTGTAATTTGAATGGCCTGCTCGAGCAAAGCTGTGTAGTCTTTTTCCGCGCTGAATGTATGCTTCTTTGAGCGAGCGAAGCTTGGCGGATCAAGAATGACCATATCGAACTTTAATTGCTTTCTCACTGCGTATTTAAAATAGTTAAACACGTCTTCGACGATGATGTCCTGCTCCTCGTAATCGATGCCATTGATGGTGAAGTGTTCCTCGGTTTTGCTTCTGCTGCGGTTGGCAAGGTCCACACTCGTCGTTTTAACTGCTCCTCCAAGTGCGGCCGCAACCGAAAACGCACCGGTATAGGAAAAGGTATTTAACACCCTTTTCCCTTCTGCATATTGATCACGGATCGCCTTCCTCACGTCCCGCTGATCAAGAAACACACCAACCATGGCGCCTTCATTTAAATAAATCGCAAAGTGAATACCGTTTTCTTTGACAATAAGCGGAAACTGCGCCCGCTCCCCTGTCACAAAGTCATCATCTTCCACATACATGCCTTTTTTCGCAAACCGCTTTTTTTCATAAATGCCTTTCACGTCAGTCAAGGTTCTTAACGAATCAATGATTTCATCTTTAAAACGATAAATGCCTTCACTGTACCAGTTGATTAAGTAAAAACCGTCAAAATAATCAATCGTCACTCCGCCGATACCGTCGCCTTCACCGTTAAACACTCTGAAGGCTGTCGTGTCAGCATCTTCAAAAAAAGCAGCCCGGTCGTCTAATGCTTTTTTGATTTTCGTTTTAAAAAACTTCCCGTCAATCACTTCACGAGGACTTCGGCTTAACACCCAGCCTAATCCTTTATTTTGCTTGCCGTAATAACCTTGCCCGATAAATTGGCCCTGTTCATCGACGAGTTCAATAAAAGTCCCTTCCACCTTCAATTCTTTTTTATTCATAATCGCATCTTCCGCAATAAGCGGATAGCCTGCTTTCATTTTTTTCGCATAGGCTGGCTTTACTTTTAAACGCACTTTGTTGGTCATGTAGTCACTCATTCCTGTCTTTTTTCTTTATTTGTAAAATTGATGTCGTTTCATTTCCCTATGTACTAGCTATTTTACACACTGAGCGAGCTAATACAACAGCTAGATGCAAGGCATCAGACTATTTCGCGGTTTTCATTTTACGCACTCATTCTAAATGCATTAAACTTTTCTGCTCCATCCAGTAAGTGTGAAAGAAATATCGTCTTGCTTTCATTCACTAGTTTAAAGTATAAAAAAGCATGACTCCTCTTGAGGAACCATGCTTTTTGGATGATCACCAAATCAGCTAATAGAAAATCCAATCTTTCCTAATTGAGCGGCTTCTTCTATTCTTTTGAAGGCCTCGCCGAACTCACTGAGTGGGTACACTTCATCCATAACCGGTTTGATTTGATGAGTTTCAATAAATTTCAGCATGTCGCTGTATTCTTCTGCACTGCCCATCGTTGAACCGAGAAAGTTAAACTGCCCGTAGAAAAAAGTCCGCAAGTTGATTTGCACATCATCTCCTGCTGATGCGCCGAATGTCACGATAGTGCCGCCCGGCCGCAGCTGTTCAAGCGCCTTGTTAAATGTCGCTGCTCCTACACATTCAATGACGAGATCCATCTTTTCTCCGCCGAGCGCTTCCTTCCAGTCTTCGTTGCTGTCAATCGCTTTGTCCGCTCCAAATTCCAGCGCTTTCTCGCCTTTTTCTTTCGAGCGTGATGTCACATACACCGTGGCTCCTGCCGCTTTCGCAAACTGCAGCAAAAATGTGGCTACACCGCTGCCGATGCCCGGAATTAACACTTTCATGCCGGACTCGACTTTGCCTCTCGTAAACAAGGCGCGGTAAGCAGTTAGTGCGGCCAATGATAAAACACCTGCTTCTTCCCACGTTAAATATGCCGGCTTCGGCGCTGTGTTTTCAGCAGGAACAACAATTTTCTCTGCAAATGTTCCATGATCAGGGAGACCGACAATTTCAAAACCTGCCGGAGGAGCATCACTGTTTTTTTGCCATCCTAGTCCCGGGTTGATGATCACTTCATCTCCCACCTGAACTCCTTCTACTCCCGTTCCAACCGCTTCTACAATTCCGGCTCCGTCAGAACCAATGATTAAAGGGGGATCCGTCGGTTTATGACGATGAAGCACGAACAAATCGCGATGATTTAAACCGGCTGTTTTCAGCCGGATGCTTACTTCTCCCTCTCCAGGCTGTCTCTCTTCTATCTCTCCGTATGTAAGTCCTTCTAAACCGGGTATTTCCGCGTGAACAACTGCCTTCATTCCCATCACTCCAATTTTCGATATTGTAAGCGGATGTCCTTCTACGGTGTTTAAACGATCGCTTCTTCCCTCTATTGTAGTATGAGACTAGGAAGATTGCTATGGCTCTGCTTGATGTTTGTACCAAATCGGCATTTAATCAAACAGATAAAGTGCCTGAGCGAACCTATCGATCCCTTCTTGAATAGTCTCCGCTTCTGGCCGGGCAAACGTAAAGCGCATCCATCCTTTTTCCGAACCTAGTAAGCGTCCGGGCACAAATGCAACTCCGTGCTTGATCGCTGCTTCCAGCAATTTATTTTCGTCTATGTCTTCTGTTAACTTTACCCACAAGTGGATGCCGCCTTCTGGAACATGAAAGCGCACTTTACTACCTATCTGCTCTTTTAAGCTTGCCACAAGCAAATCTCTTTTTCGTTTCAGTTCGTTTCTTAACGAAACAATGTGGCTGGAAAAACTGTCTGAAGACAGAAATTGCTCAGCGACCCATTGCGGAAAAATACTGTGGCCAAAATCAATTTGCTGCTTCGCATCTGCCAGCCGCTCGATCACCGTATCGGGTCCGATAATCCAGCCGATCCTTAATCCGGAAGCCACTATTTTCGTTAAGGATGTAATATATAATACATTGCCGTTTTCATCCATTGACTTTAGCGTAGGATTGATTTTCCCTGTAAAAGAAGTGAGACTGTATGGGTCATCTTCAATAATCGGAATACCGTACAAAGAAGACAGTTCAAGAATTTCTTTTCTTCTCTCTAGGTGAAGAACAGTGCCTGTCGGGTTTTGAAAATCAGGATTTAAAAACACCATTCGAATGCGGTGTTTTTGATAAAGAGACAATATATCCTCCGGCTTGACTCCATGTTCATCCACTGGCAGTAAAAACGTCCGCAAACCGGCAGACTGAAACAGCGGCAACGAAAAACTATAGGAAGGATCTTCTATCGCTACTGCATCACCCGGCTTTAACAAGCACTGGACGATTAAATGAAGTGCTTGCTGGGCACCTGATGTGATCAAAACCGAGGAAGCGCTCGTTTCAACCTTTTTAAATTCACGTACGTGCGAAACGATTGTTTCCCGAAGTGACAAATTCCCTTGGGGATGATCGTAACCGAGGTATCCATCAAATGGTTTTTCGGCTAACAGCTGTTGAAAATACGAGGAAGGAAACAAATCAGCGGAAAGTTCCCCAGTAGCAAAATTAATGATGTTTTTTTCTTGCGTCTCTTTGCGGATGCGCCTCGCTAAAGGATCATTAGGCAAAAATGAGCCATATTCAACATACCTGTTCCAATTAGGCGTGCGCTGGTGAGACAAGCCCCAAATGTCAGCGGAAACATGCGTGCCGCTTCCTTCTCTTCTCGTCACAATTCCTGCTGCCCGCAATTCTTCATAAGCCGCAATAATTGTGCTGCGATTTACCTTTAACTCCTTCGCCAGCGCCCGTTCAGACGGCAGCTTGCTTCCGGCAAGGTAATCACCAGTCGAAATCTTCAGTTCGATGTATTCGGCAATTTGCTTGTAAACGGGTTTCTTTTCATTGAAATTCGGTTTCCACTCCATTGGCCTTCCTCCTCCCTTTTTATCACAACAAAGCAAAAAACCTGTCTCCTCTGTTATAGACAGGTTATTAAAAGACTAGACTCTGCGTCTCCATATTCTATTAAATAAAGAATATGAACATACTTCACTAGTCTTTCGCTTATAAAACAATATAAAAGCCTACCGCTGCCAGAGAGAGCGTCACTACAACAACATAAATCCATGACAAACGGGCGATGTTTCCTTTTGTTGCCTGCCTGTATTCATCGTCTCCTTTGACTGCCGCAATTGTCCCAAAGGCTCCAACTGCTACCAAAAGCACAACAAATATTAATAATATAGCCATCTGTCTCTCCTCTTGTAGATTGTTCTGACTTGATTAGTTGCTTACTCTTTATTTTAAGCTATTTTCACAAAAAAGGACCATCCACTTAATGATAAAATAAACCATCCACTTTTCAAAAAGTTGTTTTCATGAACATTTTTTGAAATATTTCTTATTGCTTGCTGAAAATATTTATAATGAACTTAATACTATTATAAGCGGCAAGTATTTTAAATGAAAGATGAGCTGCGTTAATAGAAGAATAAATTGTGAACAGTCGTATTGTTTTAGCCAAAAAAGCGGAAATTCATTTACGTAACAGTTACCCCACAGTCATTTAAGATATTTTCACGGAAGGGCTGGAACAAAAAAGAAAACAGACTCTGTGGCAGAGTCTGTTTTTCGTGTGGTGGGTTTTATACCGGGCTTACGTTTGTCGCCTGCGGGCCGCGCTGGCCGTCTTCAACATCAAACGTTACTTCCTGGCCTTCATCCAATGTTTTGTAGCCTTCAGATTGAATAGCGGAGAAATGAACAAATACATCCTCGCCATCTTCCCGTTCGATGAATCCAAACCCTTTTTCACTGTTAAACCATTTTACTTTACCGCGTTCCATTTTTGTTGCCTCCTAGCATATAAATAACAAATTAAACTTACGTACTCATTATACCCGTGTGTGTGCTTTTTAAACGAAAATACTCGATAAATATTTACCTATCCACTATCCTTTAATGAATAAAATTTCGCAGTCGTTCCAGCAACATATTCGTCACCCTTTCCATGATTCATTTATATTTTACTTTTTGGGCAAAGTAAAAAGCTCCTCCGTTCCCTCCCACCCCGCAATGGGTATTGTATAAATAGTTGAGCATAATGAAGAATAAAGGTAAATTTATTCCATTCATAAATACGGGGAAAAGGAGTTTTCATCATAAATCAGATTCTTGAGAAATCGGTAAAAAACTATGCCATCCCTTTTGATACGAACGAAGATTTGACAAAGATCACCGAAGAAATCGGGGAGGCAAAAATTGTTCTTTTAGGTGAAGCGAGCCATGGAACTTCTGAATTTTATTCGGTTCGAGCCGCCCTGTCAAAAAGGCTTATTGAAGAGAAAGGGTTTTCGGTTATTGCGGTTGAAGGGGATTGGCCATCAGCCCAGCACGTCAACCGTTATATTAAAGGTTATGGCGAAGAGAAAAAGGAAGCAAGAGACGTATTAAAAGCATTTAACAGGTGGCCAGCCTGGATGTGGGCGAATGAAGAAATAGCTGCCTTTATCGAATGGTTAAGATCATACAATAAAAAAAGCAGCACTGAACAAAAAGTTGGCTTCTACGGAATCGATATATATAGTCTTTGGGAATCGATGGAGGAAGTCCTTCAATATTTATCACGTGAAAAATCAGCGGGAGTCGATCTGGCATTAGCAAGAAAAGCCTTTTCCTGTTTTGAACCTTTCAACCGTCAGCCAGAAAACTATGCAATTTCTACTTTAAATTTTTCCGAAGTGTGTATAGATGAAGTATCAAAGTTATTAGCCTCTATACGGGCACATGAAGAGAATTACAAAGATGACCAGGAAGCCGATTTAAATTTAAGAGTGAATGCGTTAGTGACGAAAAACGCTGAAAAGTATTACCGTGCCATGGTTCAAAACGATGCACTTTCCTGGAATATACGTGATGAACATATGGTTGAAGCTATCAATGAATTGAGAAACTATCATGGAAAAGAAGCGAAGATTCTTATTTGGGAACATAACACTCATATAGGCGATGCCTCGGCCACCGATATGAAAAATGAAGGGATGATTAATGTAGGCCAGCTCATTCGGGAGCAAAATAATAAAGAAAGTGTATACGCTGTTGGGTTTGGCACCCATCGTGGAACGGTCATTGCAGCAGAAAAATGGGGTGTGCCTTTTAAAAAGATTGAAGTGCCGCCCGCTCGAAAAGATTCCTGGGAAGATGTGTTGCATAATACAGGAGCATTTAATAAATTATTGACCTTTACTGAAGAAAACCGCCATTTATTCGATAGCTGGATTGGCCATAGAGCGATTGGCGTCGTGTACAACCCTGAGTATGAAGCTTATGGCAATTACGTTCCATCTAAAATCGGAAGCCGGTATGACGCATTTATTTATATTGACCAGACAAGAGCACTCGAGCCGCTGGAAACAGGAGAGCCATAGATGTAACACTTGCATCCATTTCAGCAAGCAAACTTATTAAGAATAAATATCGGCTGAGAATTTGATGCCCCACAACTAAATAAACGACGGAGACACAATAGACACAAAAACAGGGCAGCCGCTTCATGGCCTGCCCTGTTTTGTTAAAGTAATTCAATGATCTTTCTCGCGGTGCTTTCTCCGTTTTCGATACAGTCGGGAATGCCGACGCCGTAATACGAGCAGCCTGCGAGCATGATCCGTGGATAAGTTGCTGCAAGTTCCCTTTCGAGCGCTTCCACGCTTTGGCAATGGGTAATCAAATAATTCGGCATGTTATCCGACCATTTTGTTACTTCACTTACAATCGGCTCGGCTGTTATGCCAAGGCTTTTATTAATATCGGCAAGCGCTACTTGAAGCAGTTCTTTTTCGTTCATTTCTTGTAAATCGACAAATGACGGGTGGCTGCTTTTATAAAACAGCCTTACGAGCAAGTTTCCAGTTTCTGAGGTGTGCCTCCACTTCCGACTTGTCCATGTGCAGGCATTACATGACAATTCTTCACTGTTTCTTGTGATAAAACCAGTTCCGTCTGCCGGAAGAAGACTGTCGGGTACATCAAAGCCAGCGTACACACTGATCAGCGAGCTATTTTTCAACTGGGCAAACTCTTTTTCGATTTCCTCATTATTAAATAATGTTTCCGCAGCTGTATGAGGAATACTGAGTACGACATAATCCGCTTCAATCGCTTCATCGTTTGTAAAAGACACTTGATAACGATTGTTGACTTTTTCTATCTTGCTTGCTGTTATATTCTTTAAAATTTCAACGTCCTCAAGCTTTCTTTCAAACGCATCTATAAGTGCGCTCAAGCCGCTTTTGAAAGAAAGAAACTTTTTGTCGCCGCCGCTTTGGAACTTTTCTTTATTTGCTTCAAACCCTTTTATAATACTGCCGTATTGTTCTTTATAATCAAACACATACGGCAGTGTGGCAGCAATCGTTAAGTCGCTGAGCTTGCCGGAATAAACACCGGAGAGAACAGGGCCGATTTGCTTTTCAACTAATTCTTTTCCGAAAAAATGTTCAAGAAACGCACCGATTGAATCGTTTTTTGTGAACGTTTCATTTTTTGTATAAAAGTCTTTCAAGGCCTCTACTTTTCCTTCCGCAGAAACGAGCGTGCTTGTCGCTAACGATTCTACACTCGCTGGAATACCGAATACAGACTCGGCAGGAATAGACTTTAATTCTCCTTCTGTATATATAAACGACCGGCCTGTCGCATTGTATACTACTTCACTTTCCAAACCGAGTTCTTCAATGAATGACAACGTACTCGCTTTACGCGTGACAATAGAATCTGCTCCTGCTTCCATCACAAAACCGTTATCTTTTACCGTGCGAATTTTCCCGCCGAGTTCGGCAGACGCTTCTGCAAGTACTAGCCTTACATCTGATCGATTTTCTTTTTTCCATTTTTGCAATTCATACATGGCAGCTAATCCTGTAATGCCTCCGCCTATTACTAGGACTGTTTTCACTTGTGTACACCCCTATCTATGTTCCATTTCCAGTCACCTAAAGTGTACCACAATGGTTTGTCTTGGACTTAGTGCTTCATTCTATTCTTCTAATCCACCTTTGTCTATCATACTCTTCTACGTCTAGAGTCTTAGATGTAAATCTGTCTTTGGTTCGTTATGAAGGATCAGAAATGAAGATAAGATTGAACTATAGAACATGTTAAATTTAACCTTTTAATTAAACATGTAACAATCACCTCCGTCAAATTCACTTAACTTCATTTTTTTAAATATTTTGTTATTTTTATGAAAAATTGGTTAATTACTCATTTTTTGCATGTATAATTGTCTTGGGTATTTTTTCCTTGATTGTAGTTTTAAACTATTGGGACAAAAGGAGAATGATTGTGAAACTAATGAAATTTATTGTTCAGAGAAAAATTTTAGTTGGATTAATGGTTGCTTTAGTTGTAATGATTGGAAGCTATTCGGTTTTTAATTTAGACAAAGAGTTAATGCCATCAATAGGGATGGATGGTGCTTATGTGGAGATCAGTGCTGGCGAAATGGCTGCCATTGAAGTGGAACGGACCATTACAACTCCCTTGGAACAGAAAATTGAAGGGATTGACGGCGTGGAAAGCATCCACTCAACAACGAATATAGGTAGAAGTTCCCTTCAAATAACTTTTGAGCGCGGACGAGGAGAAGAGCTGTACAAGGAAGTTGAATCGATTGTTAATTCCTCAAAGGCTGAGATGTCCGGAATAACGGATGTCGCAGCAGGGCAATATGGAGCGAGCCAGAACTACGAATTTTTCATGGATGTATCTGGCGGAAATATGGATAAAATCTCCTCCTTTGCGAAGAATGTTTTGGAACCGAGATTAGAAGCATTACCTGAAGTAAGAGACGTATCGCTTGCAGGAATTTTAGAGCACGAAGTTACCATTGAATTTGACCGTGAAGAAATGACGAAAAATGGGTTGGATGTTATGCAAGTGGTTCAGGCCATTGAGCAAGTAAACAATGAAGCAACTTTAGGCGAATTAAGCAATGATAAGGAATCCCCTTCCCTTCGCTGGAGTACGAAATTAGAGAACCTTGATGATGTAAAAAACATTAAAGTTCCTTCCCAAACTGGTTTCATTGAATTAAAAGACGTAGCTGATGTTTCTTTACAACCGCTGGAAAACTCCTCTTTTGTCTGGAAAAATGGAACGAAGGATTTTATTTTCGTCCAGGTCGGCCGTGTTTCTGGCGTTACACAAATTGAAATGGCAGAAGCTGTGCGTGCTGAAATTGAAAACATTCGCAAAGAAAACCTTGTTAAAGGCTTTGAATTAAACGAAATGGTAGCGCAAGCTGACTATGTAAAAGAATCTATTAATGGAGTGACAAACAATATTTTGATTGGCGGAATCATCGCAATTGCGGTTCTCCTGCTTTTCTTGCGTAACCTCCGGGCTACCTTTATTATTGGCCTGTCGATTCCAACCTCCGCGTTACTTACCTTTGCGGCAATGTGGATGTTTGATTATAGTTTTAATATTTTAACATTGATTGGGCTTGGGCTGGGGATCGGAATGATGGTCGATTCCTCGATCGTTATACTTGAATCGATATACAGAAAGAAAGAACAGGGTCTAACCAAGTTTGATGCTGTGTTAGAAGGCACAAAAGAAGTGGCTGCAGCTGTCATTGCATCCATGTTAACGACGATTGTAGTATTTCTGCCGATTGGGCTGATCGGGGGCGAAATGGGTCAATTCATGATTATGTTATCAGCAGTTGTAGCCATTACGCTCATAAGCTCCGTCATCGTAGCTTTTACACTTATCCCCTCTCTTTCGGAAAAATTTTTGAAGCTTCAGCAACCAAAGAAATCCCGTAAGGAAGGAGCTTTCCTGCGAGGCTACAGCAGAGCAGTATCCTGGACGATTAAGAAAAAGCGCCACAGTTTTGCGGTTATTGTTCTCTTTTCCATGATGTTCATCGGCTCGTTATTGCTTGTAACGAAAATACCAATGACCATCATGCCAGATATGTTCAACCGCTATACTGAGTTAATGGTCGATTTAGAAACAGGTCTTTCTATTGAGGAGAAAGAAGAACTTGCACAAGAAATAAATGAAACACTCTATTCGATTGAAGACGTAGAGTCAAATTACGTCATGGATAATGGCGGGATGTTTTATACCATTATCAATATGACGAAGGGCAATGATATTAAACGAGAACAAAAGGAAATAAATGAAGAAATCCTAAAATCGTTACGCAAGCTGCAGGAAACACAGCCGATTGAAAATGTCCAGAGTGTTATGTCTGGCGGTGGAAGCTCACCCGTTCAAGTGAATATTAAAGGAGAAAGCTTCGACCAGTTACAGACAATTGCAGATGGTTTTATAAAAGAACTTCAGGCGGTTGATGGGATTGTTGGAGTGACAAACTCTATGGAACGCACTTCTCAGGAGCAGGTTGTTGTATTAAAGCAGGAAGAAATTGAGAAGGCTGGATTGTCACAGCTCCAAATTAAACAATTTATGGAACAGGCCTTTTTGCAAACGCCTGTCGGCGAGATGACGATCAATGACGAAAACGTCCCATTAGCGATAAAATGGGCGGAAGAGACGAATACGAAAGCATCTCTTTTGAACTTAAAGGTTCCTGTTCGAGACGGGGAACAAAAGTTATCTACCTTTATAGAATTGAAAAGTGTGGATACTCCAAATGAAATTTCCCATGTGGACGGGGAGCGGCTTATCTCCATTTCAGCCGATATTGAAGGAAAAGATCTCGGAGCAGTTAATCGGGATGTACAAAAGTTAATAGAAGACTTTGAGGCCCCGACAGGATATACAGTCGCTGTGGCGGGAGACCTGGAACAGCAGCAAGAATTAATTATGGATATGGTTTTCGTATTAGCGATTGCGCTTTTCTTAGTGTACCTTGTGATGGCCGTTCAGTTTAACCATTTGGGCCACCCGTTCATCGTGATGTCGGTCATCCCAATGACGATTGTAGGAGTTATTCTGGGATTATTTATTACCCAAATGGAGCTTAACCTTATGTCGGGAATGGGGATCGTCATGCTTATTGGCATCGTTTTAAACAATGCCATCCTGCTCATTGACCGGACAAATCAGCTCCGCAAAGAAGGGAGTTCTGTTGAACATGCACTTGTTGAAGCGGGAAGAAACCGCATTCGGCCGATTTTCATGACAACCTTAACAACAGCCGGCGGAATGCTTCCTTTAGCTCTGGCATCCGGTACTTCCGGCAATTATCAAGCACCACTGGCAACTGTGATCATATCCGGTCTCATGTTTGCCACCTTTATCACCTTATTGCTGATCCCGGCCGTGTACTACCTGTTCACAACCTCCCGCTTTCGTTTTGACCGGCTAAGAAAAAAGGGGAAAAAAGCCAGGGCTGAAGTTTCTGCTGTACCTGAAAATGTAAGTTAATAATAGAAGAAACCCTTCTAGACAGGCTATACGCCATTGTCTAGAAGGGTTCTTTTACATAAATCTTTTTTTATATTTGCAATATAATTTTCCGTGCTCGCTTTTGTGTTTATTTTGTCCTATTAGGCTTGCAGTTGCTTTTTCTTGCCGCAAAGCAACCCGATCACCATCCCAAGAAGGGACGGAACGATCCAGCCAACCCCTTGCTCGTAAAGTGGGAAATACCCTAAAATCGCATCGAGGGAGCGGGATAAGAACGTAACATTGATCGTTTCTGTCAAACTAAATAAACCTGTTAACAAAATGGATGTAAAATAAACAGCCTTTGTTCTTTTTATATAGGAATCAAACAATCCAAGAATGATGAGCACAACAGCCATTGGGTAAATGGCACCAAGAATCGGAACAGACACCGCGAGAATTTGTGTCAATCCTAGATTCGCCACAACTGTGCTCAATAAAACTAACACAGTCGCCCATCCTTTATAAGATAACGCGGATAAATTACTTGAAAAATATTGACTGCAGGAAATGACAAGACCGATTGATACGCATAGACAAGCGAGTGTAAATAATGCTCCCAGCATGATCGTCCCAGCCTGACCGAAAAGTTCATTCATGACAATCGTTAACACTTTTGCCCCGTTATCAGCCTGTCCAAGTGCAGCACTTGAGGCGCCAAGATAGCCTAGAATGCTATAGATGACCGCAAGCAATGTTCCGGCTCCAATTCCGGCTATCATCATATATTTAGAAACCTTCTTAGGATCTTCTACACCTTTAGCACGAATCGTATTAGCAACTACAATTCCAAACACAAGCGCCGCCAATGCATCCATTGTTAAGTAGCCGTCTAAAAAACCTTTAATAAGAGGGCCGTCTTGATAATTCCCAGAAGGAGCACTAAACGAACCTATCGGCGTGAACAGGCTCTTAATAAAGATGATAAAAATTATGCACAAAAGAATCGGAGTCAATAACTTTCCAAATCGATCGACGAGTTTGGAAGGAGATAAACTTAACCATAAAACGACACTAAAGAAAACAATCGTATAAAGCAGCAACATATAGGACTGAGTGGCCAGCGTTTCAGGAACAAACGGTTTCATGCCCATCTCAAAGGCAATCGTTCCAGCACGCGGAATAGCCAGCCCAGGGCCGATTGAAATATAAATTAGAAACGGGAAAATAACGGCAAACAGAGGATGCACTTTTTTCGTAAGCGCTTCGAAACTGCCTGCTTTCGCTACAGTTAAAACCCCAAGAATAGGAAGACCGACAGCCGAAATAATAAACCCTGCTAAAGCCAGCCAAATATCATGACCGGCAGACCGGCCTAAAAAAGCGGGAAATATTAAATTACCCGCTCCAAAAAACATAGAAAATAACATAAAACTAATAAAAATAAGTTCTTTTGGAGTAAGGGGCTTCATAATGTTTTTTCCTTTCAAATGAATAAAACAAAGTATAACAACTCCCACCCTTCGTATCTACACAAATCAATAAGTTAAATAATTCAAATTATTCTCCTCGATCATTTTTTAAAACTAACTGGGGGCTAATACGGGGGCTTGAGCCATAGGGCATTAAATGATGGAATGCTTCACCGCGGCATACCTCATCAATATTTTGACGTGCGGAAATGGCTGAAATTTGAAAGAAGCCGTCAACTCCTTCGTATCTTTCATTGTTTATTTTTTGCCGGTGTGACGGATATTGGAAGGTAACTTTGTAGAGCGGGTTGGTATATGTCTTTTTAGGTAAATCAATAATAGGCGAAGGCGACCACTGCAAAGACATGATTCGAGCTCCTTCAAGAAGCCGGATGGGGACAGGGTGTTCAAGATCAACAACCCACATCTCATTGGCAAATTCCTGTTCCTTGCAACCGGAAAGATAAGCGATTTTCCTTCCATTCGGTGACCAAGTGACAGGTGCCGAAAAGCAATTGGAGATCGCCCATATCCGATCATCTTCCCCTCGGCGTCCCACAGTTCTGATCTGCGAAAAATATCCTCTGTCGTCAAAAGCAGTAGCGTTATATGCTATTAGCGAAGAATTAGGGGACCATTCCGGGAAATAATTTTTGGCGAGCGGTCCTCCCTTCACTTCATACACATTATTTGTTAAAAGCTCCACCGTGTGAATGATCGAAATACTGGCACCAGGAGTTGTATACAGCGCAAAAGTTCCATCGGGAGATAAACGGGCATTATGGAGAGGACCGCCCGTGTTTCTTGTTATTTGCTGTTTACCAGTTCCATCTGTTCGAATACGGAAAAGCTGACTGATATTTGATGCGTCCGGTGCTTGAAACAGCAGCTCCGTACCGCTTGGAAACCACTCAACATTGGAGGCACCAGGCTGCCTGATGCTTTGTGATTCGTGTGACATAACGTTATACAAGATCATATGGTTCTGCTTCGCATAAGCCAACCGTTCACTATCTGGTGACCAATCCAAACCGAATTCAGCCCCTTCGTCCAACTGGTCAATACTCGCTATTGAACCGGCAGTGACAAAGATGATATAGAGAATTCTGTTCTTCCCTACAAAAGCGATTTTACTGCTGTCCGGCGACCATATCGGTTTTGAGAATGAGTCGCCCAATTCGTTTGTTAACTGTACATTGCCTCCGTTTTGAGGGCTATATAACCAAATATCGTCATGTCCACTACGATCAGACGTGTAAGCGATCAATCCTTGGTCACCGGGAGGGGCGTAAGGAATGGTTAATTTCATACCTGGGAATAAGTTGAAGGATGGAAGTTGGTTTACTTGCCGAATCAGCTCGTAATTACTCCGCCCTCCCGTTATCACGTTATACCTTCTCGCGATCTGAAACAGCGTATCGCCAGGTTGAACCGTATAATAAGAAACGCCAGGCGGAACTTTCAGCAGCTGGCCGACCTGAATGACATAAGGAGGCTGAAGCCGATTAGCTTCTATAATAATGAATGCCGGCACTCCGTAAATTTGAGAAATTCGAACAACTGTATCCCCCGGCTGCACGCGATATGCGTTGACACCTGGCGGAATCGATAACTGTTGGCCCACAAATATCGTATACGGAGAAATCAAATTATTTGCTGCAATAAGGGATTCGACCGGAAGTTCCCACCTCCTTGAAATCTGGTACAATGTATCACCAGGACGAACCGTATAAAAAAGTTGCACCTTTCTCACTTCCTTATAATTAAAATACATTCCAGCAATGTATCAATAAGTTTACGTGTCTTCACCTCTCTGTCCATATGCTATGCTATTTGTATAGGCAACGTGAAGTTCAACAATAAGCACTCCCCCACCTAACACTTGAGGCTTTTGAAACGAAAAAAAGTCCGTCCCCTGCTTGTTTAAAACAGCGGGGGACGGACTCTATTACGCTCATACTTCCCAAAACACCTATCCAGCTATGGCGGCTAATAACCTATATCTTGAATTTTTGCACTTCCTTCAGCAGGACATCGGCATTTTGCGTTAAATCTTCGGACAGTTCCGATATTTTCATGACCGAAGTCGCCTGCTCCTGTGTTGAGGCAGCGACTTCTTCGGTAGAGGCTGCACTTTCTTCTGCCACCGCAGCAACATTAGAGATGACTTCAGAGATATTAGAAGCATTCATATGCAAATCTTCCGCAGCCGAAGACACTTCCTGAATTTGGACAACAATTCCTTCAACTGATTGTTCGATCTTATCAAAAGACGCTTTCGTTTCGTTCACTGCAGCTTCTTGTTTCTGCGCTACATCTATTGCCGTTGCAACTTCGCTTACACTCTTCTTACTGGCATACTGTATTTCCTTAATCAATGCGATAATGCTCTCGCTCGAAACCGCTGATTGTTCGGCCAGCTTCCTAACCTCTTCGGCCACCACGGAGAAACCTTTTCCGTGTTCACCGGCACGTGCAGCTTCAATGGCAGCATTAAGAGAAAGCAGATTCGTTTGCTCCGCAATATTATGAATAACACCTACAATTTCTTCAATCTTTTGAGATTTTTCAGCTAATAGCTCAATAGATTCTCCCACACGAATGGTGGTATCTCTACTTTCTTTTGCCAGATCGACTTGATTGACGACGATCTCAACCCCGTTCTTCATTGCATGGTTCGCTTCATCTATCATATGGACCGTTTGTTCAACATTTTGTGAGATGCTATGTACAGATTCTGTCATGCCTGCCACCATCTCCGAGCCCGAGTGTACGGACTGTGCCTGCTCAGCCGATCCATTAGCAAGTTCTTCTACAGCAGTTGAAATTTGTTCCGCTATTCTTCCGGTGTTTTCCGCATGATTGTACACATTCTGAGAGGTTGAATCTACAATAACTGCAGAATCAGCCACCTTTTGAATGAGTCCCCTTAAATTATCGGACATAGCGTTAAATGAATGGCCCAAGTCTGCGATTTCATCTCTTCCCTTCACAGCTACATGAGCCGTTAAATCACCTTGAGACATTTTTTGAGATGTTTCTTTAAGTCTGACGAGTGGCTTTACCATTCTCGTTGCAATCATAAAAGCAAGAAAAGCCACGATGATCAATGTTCCTATACTCATCAGTACATATTGATTTCGCAGAGAGTAAAATTCTTTATAAGCCGCGTCTTTAGAAACCGAAGCAGCCACTACCCAGTCTGTGCTCGGGATTTTTTTGTACATCATCAATCTTTCTTCGTTTTGAACTACGTACTCCTTTTTTCCAGATTCACTAGCTAACATGTCAACAACGAGCGGTTTCAGATTAGCATCATCCAACATTTTTTTGTTAAACAATTTATCATCGGGATGACTAAGAATCGTACTGTTCTTATCGATGAGGAACGCATAGCCATCACCATCTAATTTGACTTTTTTGATCGTATCCGTAATCGTAGACAAATTGACCTCTCCCGCAATCACTCCTTCAAAACCACCGTTTTTATTTAACAACGGTACGCTGATCGATACAGTAGATGAATTTGTTACCTTTTCCAAGTACGGATCTGAATAGCTCAGTTTGCCCGACTTTTTCACTTCCGCGTACCACGGCCTTGTTCGCGCATCATAACCGCTTTCCGGTACCCAGCCTGAGCCATCAATGAATGTCCCGTCTTCATAGCCGACGAAGAGAGCCGAGATATTCTGTGAGTTAGAGTCCCTTTGGAACGCCTGCAAATGAGTATTCTTCACTTGCTCCTTCGGCACCGCATCCTGAATGACCGTGCCAATCGTCTCCACCACTTTCGTATTGCTCTCAATCCAGCCGTTCAACTCACTGGCAGCCGCATCCACAGTCCCTGACAATTTGGCATCAATTCTCTGAGTGGCCTGTTTTTCAACACTTTTGAGACCTAGAATTGTTATAGGCACAATGGCTACAACAGCTACAACAATAAACCAAACAATAAGCTTCCTTTTCAAATTCACAAGTTTCACCTCAAAGTTTTTTAAAACATCAAAAAATAAATCACATATTTATTTATCGACAAAACTAGACAGTTATTTAGTTTTTTTAGATATTTATCGCTAGGGCTTTTCCGTAGTGGACATTCACCCTTATAATGACTTAAAAAAGGAGCCATGCCCTTTAAATCGAGGACATGGCTCCTTTTTTAAGGGGCTGGACCAATAATGGCCTAGCCCCCCGCTTTCTTATTTTTGGCTATCTTCTTCTGTTTGTGTCTCTTCTTCAGTTTCTGTACCATCTTCCGTTTCTGTTCCATCTGTTTCAGTAGTTTGATTCTCTTCCGTTCCCGTTCCGTCTGTTTCAGTATTATCGCTGCTGCAACCTGTGGCAATACCCATTAACATGAAAGATGCCATTAATACTAAAAGCCATTGTTTAAGGTTTCTCATCTTTCCTTTGCCTCCCCGATTGTTCCAATTTGAGTTACAAGATTATCATACAAGCTTTAAAGAAAATTAAAAGGCTCTTTTACAATTCTTAACAGTTGTTATTATTTCTTTATATTTGCTTAACGAATTCTTTAAAAACTTTTCAGAAAATTAAAATTCATCAGATCAGACTCCAAATACTAAAAAAGCTCACCAATGATAAATTCTGGTGAGCTTCTTCCTCTTATTCAAAATGATTTTGCTGCATGTTGCCAAATATTTTTTCTTTATTCATCCTTTAGCGGCTGCAACTGCTGTAATTGCTCCTTATTTTGATTCAACTGCTCTTGAAGACTATTAACGGATTCCAGATGTTCACTATTTTGAAGAGCATTACTGACCGCATTATCTGCTCGATCAATCATATTTTGCGCTTGTTGGATCAATTGCTGAGTAGGATGCGATTGAGCTTGTCCTACAGCTGTCGTTACATTTTCTACAGAATTACGCAATCGAGAGATACCATTGTCATTTTTCCAGCTCATTTTTGTGTGGTCCTCCATAGCAAAGTCCTCCTTATCATTTTTGGATAATAATACGTCCTTACTATGGCAAAACAATACCTTTTTTATTCATAGGATAGTGAAGTGAATTGAAAAAGATTTATTTTTGCCACCTTAAAAATATGAAATTGTGTCTTGTTGATGGCTATTACCTTAACATTCCAACAGATAAAAAAAGACAAAGATGTACAAAAGTTGTATAAATTCATAAAAAACAGACCCATTTTACTGGATCTGTACTAGGGTTCTTTCTCTTTGATGAAAGGTCGCTATGTGCGGCGCACCTAATTGCTGCAACAATTTCTTGTTTTCTGCAACGTATTTGCCAAGATCGTCTGGAAAGTGTGAATCTGAAGAAAGGGTAATCGGTACACCTTTGCCCACGATCGTTGTTAAAAAATCAACAGATGGGCACATTTCTTTGACCGGATAGCGATAATATAAACCCGCATTCACTTCCGTGGCGGTATTCGTCTCTTTTAATGCGTCAGCAATGCGTTCATACCATTTTTGATTAAATGATTCATCGTTTACTTTGAAATCAAATACTTTTAAATTATCTAAATGTGCAACAAAATCGAACATGTTTGAGCGGATCATTTTTTCAACTGTTTTATAAAAGCGTGTATACAGCTCTTCTAAATCAAGTTTTTCAAAGCGAGAGGCTGTTTGTGGATTATCAAATCCCCATCCGTCTACAAAATGAACAGAACCAATTACATAGTCCCACGGTTTTCCTTGTAAGAGTGCTTCTAGCTCAGGCTCTTGTCCGACAAAATAATCCGCTTCAATTCCTAACTTTAATGAAACGCCTTCTTTTTCCCAGCGTTTTTTTGCAGCTGTAATCGCATCAACGAATTCATCCATCTTTTCCGTCATGACATTTTGTAACCAATACGATTGCAATACGCCAATTGAATCGGTTGAATCAAGGTTCAACGCTTTTTCAAAATAATGTTTTGTTTCTTTAAAACGATACAAATGATCGACAACACCGACTTCTTTCAAACCAATTTGCTTTGCTTTTTTTAAATATAAATCAAGCCACTCTTCACCGAAACAACCACTATTCAGCCGCTTATGCAACTGATTCACTTGATGTTCAACTTTGGCTCTCGACCCGTATTCCTGCACTTCGTTCCCTTGAAAATGTCCAATAGCTTTCGCTGTACGTTCAAGCCAGCTAAACGAATACGGACCTTCTTCTAGATGTACGTGATAATCGACTAACATTCCGTCCGACTCCCCTTTGCGATAATCCATCGTTTATACCATTCTTGCCATTCTTTCGGACAAAGCTGATCACTTATGACTTCATCGAATTGGCTCGCTTTACCGAACGAAAAGAAAGACGGAACGCCTATTTTTGATGAATCTGCAAGCAAAATATTCTTCTTGCTGCTTGCCATCATTTTGGCTGAAACGAGCGACTCATCTAAATCATAATCATAGATTGTATCAGCAACCATTCCGCCACAGGAAATAAATGCTTTATCCATATGCATATGACTTAGCCACTCTAATGTCATGGCACCCGAAACAGAAGATTGCGCAGGGTTCGTCACTCCACCTAACATGATAACCTTGCCTGTCATTCGCTTCTCTTCAATCGCTTGGTTAAAACGATCTGCTGCCGCCATCGAATTCGTCACAACGGTTAAGTTTTTCACGTTTTGAATACAATCGGCCATATGAACCGTTGTCGTTCCAACATCGACTGCAATCGTATCACCGTCTTCAATACTTGATGCCGCTTCTAAAGCAATTTGTTCTTTTTCTGTCCGATTAATATCAAGCTTCCGTAAAAAAGCTTGTTCTTCTTCTAGTTTTGTAAATAAGACAGCTCCACCGTGCACCCGAGTTAACTGTTCCCGTTCTTCTAACTCGGTCAAATCTCGACGAATCGTTTCTGGTGTAACAGAAAACCTTGTCGCCATTTTTGCAACTGATACACGTTTCTCCTCATTCACCCATTGAATAATTAAACGCTGGCGTTCTTCCTTTAATTGATTCACGATAAGGCAATTACATCCTCTGGTTCTACGAATAATTGATATTCGGTACCTCGTTCAAAAGCGGAGGCACGGTGATGCAGTTGTTCCGCCGTAAATGACTTATCGCCCGCATGAAAAGTTGTGCGGATGACATTTCCATTCATAACAGAATCGCCAGCAAGTGCGCGTAGTGGGTAAGAGGAGACCCGGGATTGTAAATGAATGGATTCTGGACGAATCGCATATTTATGTGCGGATATCGCTATATTAGTCCCGAACAACTTCTCTAGCTGCTCTTTTGAAAAAACATTGTACCTGCCAATGAAATTAGCAACAAATTCGGTTTTAGGCTGTGTATAAATTTCAGACGGTGTTCCAGCTTGTGCAATCTTCCCATTATTCATGACGAAAATACGATCGGAAACGGACATCGCTTCTTCTTGATCATGTGTAACGAGAATCATCGTCATGTTAAGCTCACGTTGAATCGTGCGAAGTTCAACTTGCAAATGTTTCCGAATTTGAGCATCAAGCGCACTTAACGGTTCATCCAGCAACAATACTTTCGGACGAACAACGAGTGAACGGGCAAGCGCAACCCGTTGCTGCTGTCCACCAGAAAGCTCATGCGGATACGCTCCTTTCTTCTCTTGTAAACCAACGAGTTCTAACATTCTCCCTACTCGTTCTGCCACTTCATTTACTGGTTTTTTGTGCATTTTTAAACCGAACGCGACATTTTCATACACGGTCATATTCGGAAATAGTGCGTAGGATTGAAACACCATACCTACTTTGCGGTTTTTCGGCGGAGTGTTCTTCATGTCTTTCCCATCAATCATCACCGTGCCGCCTGTCGCATCTGTCAGTCCGGATAATATACGCAAGATCGTACTTTTCCCGCAGCCGCTTGGCCCAAGTAACGTGACAAATTCCCCATCTTCAATGTTCATATCAATTCCAGTAAGCACTTTTGTATGTTGATATTGTTTATGGACGTCTTTTAACACTACGTTACTCATGCGCGTGTCATTCCTTTCGCTTTTTTCGTTACTATCGCCATCACTAGCGTCAAAATCCCCATCAACACGATGTACACGAACACAATTGCGCTTGCAATATGACCACTTGTACTTAATTTCGACATTAAATAAATTTGAACCGTTTCAAAACGAGAACCAACTACAAGGTTAATCAACACAAATTCCCCAAATAAAACAGAGAATGATAATAAAGCTGCGACAAATAATCCTGGATAAACCGCTGGAAGCAACACTTTACGGAAAGCCTCTATTTTTGAAGCACCTAATAATTCCGCCGCGTCCATTAATTGACGGCCTTGCACATTCCGCAAGCTATTTCGTGTACCTTGGTATATATAGGGAAGCACACTAATCACATACACACCTAAAACAGCGAGTATCATCGGCAAACTCGTTCCTGAATAAAACCGAATTAAACCAACTGATAAAATAATCCCAGGGAAGGCATACACCATCACAACACTTGCCTGAAACCATTTTTCAAATGACGGGAAGTATAAAACGATCACAAAAATCGCCGGCACAATAAATAAAATGGAAAGTAACACAGCTCCACCTGAGAGAAGAACTGACCTGCCGAACGCTTCTACAAAGCGGGTATCTTGAAATAATGTACGAATCCATTCGAACGTTAATCCTTCCGGTAAAATGGTTTTATTCCATTCGGTTGAAAAGGCATACAAAGCCGTTGCAAAAATCGGTAAAGCTAAATATACACCGATCAGGATGAGCATGACGATTGTAAACTTCTTCATCGTTTCGACAAATCCTTTCTCGTTTTCTTGATGAGCCCTTCGCTAAGCAGCATCCCGATAATCATGATCACACCTAGTAAAACAGCAATGGCACTCGCCAATTCGGGTTGAGCGAAAATATCCCCTGAAATGAGTGATCCGATGCGAATGGCCGCTAAGTTATAATTACTTCCTGTTAAGGCGTAAGCAGATGCATATGCCCCCATCGCATTGGCGAATAAAATAGTGAATGTACCCGCAATACCAGGAAATAAAATAGGCAGTCCGATTTTTTTCCAAAACGCAAACGTAGAGGCGCCTAATAGCGCAGCGGCATCTTTCCATTGCTGCTGAATACCGGAATAAATCGGATATAAAAGCATGATTGTAAGCGGGAGTTGAAAATAAATATAAATGAGCAATAGCCCTGACCAACTGTAAAGCGAAAAAGATAAATCCCAGCCAAACGAATCAAGTGCTAATGTAAAGAGACCGCTGTTTCCGAGTAAAACGATAAAGGCAAAAGCTAGTGGGACACCCGAAAAATTAGACGTTAAATTGGACAAAATCAATAACCGTTCGCGGACCGGTTCGGAAAAATGTGTCATCGCATACACCCCTAATAAGGAAACGACTAATGCGACGAATGCTGACACGACAGACAAAGCTAAACTGTTTTTAAACCCTTGTAAAATATAAGAGCTTGATAACGCTTCTTGATAATGTTCTAACGTAAACCCATCACTATTTGAAAAACTGCTTATTAACATATAAATAAGCGGGACGAGAAAAAAGAACGTCATCAACAAAGCGAACGGGACTAATATGAGAAGTACGCTTTTTTTTCTATTCATAATCATGATGTCTTCCTTTCTTAGTCGACTAAGCCAGGTATGATTAGAGGAACCATCGCTTCCGATGGATCAATTCCAAGCAAATGACAGGCAAGCGGCGCCACCTGCAGCTGGGAAACGAGCTGATCTTGAATAACCGGCTTCACTTTATTAGAAGCAATAAATAACGGAACATGGCGATCATCCGCTGTATTCCCACCATGATTTCCATCGCTAGTCATCCCGTGATCAGCTGTCACGATAATGTCGTAACCGAGGTCCATCCATACTGGCAACGTAAGAGCCAATAAGGCATCTGCAGCCAACACACGATTTCGGTATTGAACAGAATCGGCTGTAAATTTATGTCCATCATCATCTACATTCATCGGATGAATATAGAGAAAGTCTGGTTTCTTTTCTGAAACGAGCCACCTAGCTTCCGCAAATAAATGACTATCCGGATAATGATCTTCAAAATAAAACAGACCATTTTCAATCGGTGCATCTTTGTCCAGTTGAATTCGATCAACTCCATGACGAAATGGCGCATGATTGTAAAGTTCGCTTACCCAATAATAGGCAGCCGCAGCGGTTGTCTTCCCGCTGCGGCTAGCTAAATGGAACAGACTTTCTTGCGTCGATAATCGAACAATTCCATTGCCAACAATTCCATGGACGAAAGGTGGCGTTCCAGTCAAAATCGTTTCATAAAGCGGGCGGGATAATGAAGGCACTTCCGACTTCACTTCATAACGTGCGGCCTTTCCTTGTTCAACAAGATGCTGCATAAATCCCATATGTGAACATGCCGTATCAAAACGCAGCGCATCCACAACGACCATAATTAAACGATTATTTGACATGGATTAGCACCTGCTCTTGCCACATTTGAGGAATCTTTTTCGTTGTTTCTTCCCAAACTTTTTGATCGCTGACTGGCTGGGCATTTTTATACATGTCATCTGGTAATAGAAGGGATTGAACTTCTTCTGGTAATTCAACATTTTCACGAATTGGACGTGCGTATCCTTTAGCTAAGTTTTCTTGCCCTTCATCTGAAAGAATGTATTCACGAGTCAACATAGCAGCATGCGGGTTTTTCGAATACTTGTTAATGATAGTGGCATAACCAGATGTAACTGATGCCTCTTCTGGAATCGTTACGTCGAAACGCGCTGCATCAATTTGTTCGCGATAGCCTAGTGCATTAAAGTCCCAAATTAAAGCGACATCAATTTCGCCTTTTTCTAAGTTAGCGACACTTGGATCCCCAGATAAACGACCTTGTTTCGCTAATTCTGCAAAGAAATCAATCCCCGGTTGAATATTCTTTTCGTCTCCACCGAAAGCATAGGCAGCTGCTAATATAGCAAATTGTGCTTGGTTTGCTGTCAGCGCATCACCAATACTTACTTTGTAATCACCGTTCTTTAAATCTTCCCAAGACGTCGGGGCCTTTTTTACGTTATTTTTGTCTGTAATAAATGCCATCGTGCCTGTATATCCAACAATCCAGTCTCCATCATCATCTTTCGCCCATTCCGGAATGTCATCCCAATAAGACGTTTTATAAGAAAGCGTTAAGTCTTGCTCCTCTGCAATAGGTCCAAAGGCAATCCCAACATCACCAATGTCAGCTGTTGCATCCTCTTTTTCCGCTGCAAATTTTGCTAACTCTTCTGCACTGGACATATCTGTATCAGAATGTTGTAAACTATATTTTGTTCCTAACTCTTCCCAAGTTTCCACCCAGTTTGCCCAAGTATCCGGCATCCCAACTGAATTGATTTTGCCTTCTTCTTTCGCTTTTTCTTCTATTTGTGCCAATGTCAAATCGTTATAATCAGCTTCTGCTCCTGCGCTCGATCCTGTAGTAGTATTGTTTGATGAACAAGCTGCTAACATTGAAACAGCCATGACTCCGATTATTCCTTTTTTCCAATTACGATTCCAAGACATTGTCATTTCCTCCTGAATATGTTTGTTTTTGTTTTGTATTACACTATGAATATACAAAACAAATATTAAACAAAAACCCTTCCCACACTAAACCTTTGTAAATTTCACTTTACAGAGCATTTACATCCAACATGGTGCCTGTCACTCCCCGAAGATTGGAGGATTTTGTCGACAGGTGAGTATTTATCATTTTATAAAGAACAAATGCGTAAACGCTTTGATCAGCCTTAGGCAAAAATGTTCTTTCACCCATGTCTAGTTGCAGGGCTAAGCGCTGCAACTGGACGTAAACCCGCTCCATTAACAAAGTGATCCACCATGCGATTATTTGATAGGACGCTAAACAATAAAAACAATAAAAAAAGAAGAGCCTATTGCTTTTCTGGCAATAGACTCTTCTTTGTAGAATAAAGGGCAAAGCTCTCGGAATTAAGTTAGAAGGAGTAAATCTCCTATGGCAAAAAAGATTAGATTAGTTTCACCTTATTACGGGTGAGACCTAGAAATCAATCCGCGCTGCCATCTAGAAATGATGACAACCGCTGTGACCATGAATACAATGGCTGCAACAAGTGATAGAATGCTTGAAGTCAAACCAGCTATAATATAAGCAAGCAATGCAGCCGATCCATTTAAAATCGCATAAGGTATCTGCGTTTTTACGTGATCAATATGATCACACCCTGCTCCTGTCGAAGATAAAATGGTTGTATCAGAAATCGGTGAACAGTGGTCTCCAAATACTCCTCCAGATAATACAGCTCCAATGCATATATATAAAGAAGCATCAAGATGGAACGCCATTGGAATGGCAAGAGGCATCATAATGGCAAATGTGCCCCATGAGCTTCCCGTTGCGAATGACATACATGCACCCGCAATAAACAAAATAACAGGAACAAGGAATACTGGGACATTACCGTCCATGTTTTCTACAATATAATTAGCTGTGCCTAAATTTTTAATGACTGTTCCTAACGACCATGCTAATACAAGCGTGACAGCGACAGTCATCATTTTTTGCATGCCCGATACATAAATATCAAAGGCTTCTCCAAGCTTTTTCACCTTGTAGTACACCATCATAAAAATAAGCAATAGGCCGGCAAATAAATAAGCCGTACTTAATGCAACACGAAAATCGCTGCCATCAATTTTTTGGAATGGAAATCCAAGCGGAATCAGCATTCCAAATAACGTAACAAGTAAAACTAAAAGAGGAAGCCAGATCAAGATCGGTTTGCTTTTTGTTTTCTCCAATTCCTTCATATTTTCGGGCTTTCTCAACGGTTTGGAGTTAGGCCAATGTAGTGCACCCGTTTCCTGAACCCGCTTTTCCGCTCTTGCCATAGCTCCAAATTCGAGCTTTGAAAATGCCACAAGAGGCACCATCAATACGGCCAATATTGGGTAAAACTGATAAGGAATCGCTTGAATAAAAGCATCCCAATCTGACTCGGCAATCTTTAAACCTTCAAACTCTTTTTGAATAAGCCCCATAATATAAACGCCCCAACCAATGAATGGGATAAGAACAGCTACCGGAGATGAAGTAGAGTCAACAATCCACGCTAACTTTTCTCTTGATATTTTTGCTTTATCAAATACTTTTTCAAAAATCGGCCCAACAAGAAGCGGTGTGCCCAGATCAGAGAAGAAAATTATAATTCCCCCAAACCAAGCAGCCATTTGTGTTTTTGCTCTTGTATTTAAAAACCCTATTACCTTTTCAGCGAAAGCTGCAGCCCCGCCTGACTTCTCCATCAAAGCCACAAATCCTCCGATAAAAACAAGCAGCACAAGAACTGCAGCGTTATAGCTATCTGTTAATTGGGCAAATATATAATCGCCAATGATTGTTTTCGTTGCTGTTAGCGGCGCTCCTTTTGTTAAAATCAAAACTCCCGAAAATGAACCTAAAAATAAAGAAATAATAACGTTTTTAGTCATAATAGCCGCTATAATGGCTAATACTGGTGGAATTAAAGACAACCATCCTATATGTTCCATCTTTCTGTGCTCCTATCTCGTTGATATTTGTTCGACAAAGAATATATTTGATTGACCAGGTATTAATTATGCAACAATAGGTATGTTTATGCAATACTTTTTTTATTATGGTGCCTGTCACTCCTCGAATTTTGTCGATAGTTGAGTATTTATCATTTTATAAATAAAGAAAGAAGAGTCTATTGCTTTTTCGGCAATAGACTCTTCTTTGTAGACTAAGGGACAAAGCCCTCTAAAATGGTTGTGTCAGAAATCGATGAATAGTGCTCTCCACGCAATACAGCTCCAATGCATATATTATGTCAATCGATATATTAAAAACCTCTCATAAGGATTATGTTCATATACACCCGGCCGTATGACTTCCTCTTTTAACTCAAAAGAGGTGCTGTTTTCTAAAAAATAGATATAATCTTCTGATCCATAATATAAAACGAGCTCTATTTCTCGTTCTGATTTTTCCGCTGAAATCAATATCTTATTGATAATATTCATAAAAATTTGTATCGAAAATGGATTGAAAAAGTAAAATCGATTATCTAATGGAGCAATTTGGTACTCTTCTGCCAAGCAACAATGGAATTGGACTTTATCTATACTATTTTTCGTTTTCTTCAAATAACTATTTCGATTTTCAACTGCTTCTTGATAAAACGCTTCGTTCATTTCTACTCCTACAACAGTTGCGTTAAATAAATAATTGATATAGAAATTTAATCGCCCTTTTCCGCACCCAAAGTCAACAATACGATCACTGCTTTTTAATTCATATTGATTAAATAACTTTTCTAGTGCACTATATGGTGTTGGCTCATATCGATGGTAGTGAAAAGACTGATTGAATCCCTTTTGGTCTCCTCTTGTTTTTATGTTCAGCAATTCATCATAAAACTGTTCTTTCATGGATTCCCTCCTATTTAAATGATATATAAATTTAACTATTGAAGTAACATATCGATAATCATTCCAACAGCAGTATTGATTCTTCAAAGCGCAGAGCTTGAAACAGATAATCCTTGTAATTTTTGAAGCATAGATGGCAGCCAGATCATTAATCCATTGTATCCTGCAATCTGAACAGTGGCCATGATGGCCAATTTAGCCGTCGTCATGGCTGTTCTAAAAGCGTGAAGCAATTGACTCAGCTTGCCTCCCTTTTGTAACTTTTCTCCAAAATCAAATCCAATAACAATGAGCAGGCTAGCTTCCTTTATGCTGGATAACCCCTCACCTTTTTCATTAAACCAAAACGTAAAGAAAGGAAAATCTTTTTCTAGACGTGGGCGCTTCCCTCACTCTCCGATTAGTTAAACGGGATATTTTTTTTCGCAGTGGAGAAAACTAAAAAAGCAAGAATAGAAAGGAGAGAATGTGTATGGGCCGTGGTAAAAGCTTTAGTCACAAAGAAAAAGGAAACCCTGGAAACTATCCTGAGCATAACGTAATTGAGAAGAAGGTGCCTAATCGACAGTTTGAACAAACTGAAGATATTGTTACTTATGAAGCTTTTAAAAATCGGGTAAAAGAGGACGAAATGCCTTAGAATTTGATAATTTACGACATTACCGAGGGAAGTAAAAAAAGGAACCCCCTCCGGCCAGAGCGGGTTCCTTTGTAGTGAGAAAGCTTTGTTGTCTTGAACAACCAAAAGGCATTTAAAAGCATTTTTATCTAAGTAGGAAATACTCTTAAAAGAAAGTAATGACAATAAAGAAAACAAACATGGTAGCTAAGCCAACAGGCAATCCGAATTTTGCCCACTCTTTACTTGCAATCCCTAACTTTCCAGCTGCAATGATATTCGGGATGTTTCCTGGTATAAGCATTCCACCGCTAATACAAAGCCCAAGTAAAATTGCCTCTATGGTCGCTTCATTCATTGAAGGGCTGATTTCGGCGGCTGCGAGAGTAGCATTGTCAAGGACGGCCGAAATCATATTGATCCAATATAATATACCCGTATTTAAATCCAGCAGGTAACGGTTGATCAATGGTTCAAATCCTGAACCGAGAAGTGTCAGCCCCATGACAAACAAATAAATTTTAATGGTCCGGATAATAATTTCTCCGTAAGATTCGCTCGCTTGACTGCTGGACAAACCTTCTTGATTTTGTTTCGGATGCACAAGAAGCGCGGAAAGAATACCGAAAATCAACACGGCAGTTATGACTTCAGGGCCGATTAATCGTATGAGATAAAAGAAATCTTCTCCTAATTTACTGATGGCAATTGTTGAAAGAGGCTCTCCAATCGGTGTTAAAGAAGCGCCAAGACCAATGGAGAAGCAAGCTAAAACCACTAGCCGAACCTCCGATTGACGGTCCAGTTTAAGGACACTGACAATTAAAACTAAAATTAAGGCAGCAATAATTGCAGTAATCACACTTGAAAGCAAGCCTAATATAATCACGACTAGGGCGATAAATAACCGAAAAGGCATTGCACGGCTTATGCCAAGAACTCCTTTTTCTAAAGGTGTCTGAAGCCACTTAAACAATAGTCCAGCTGCCAAAACGGCAATCGTAATTTTAATAGGATCTTCCAGTGCTTTCATTAGAAGAGCCTTGTCCAATACTCCGCCGACAATTGTGGCTAAAAAACCCATGACAAATAAAAATACTTCTAAATTTTCTTCGACGTATTTGACGAAAAAAGGTAAAAACAATACGAGAAGCAGAATAATTAACAGCCCAATAATCATTGAATCCTTCCTTTCCCGCAAACTTTTCTTGTAGTAAGGTATTTATGCGAGAAAATTCAAAAAACTCTTTTAGTTTTAACAATCAATAAAGTTATTTTTGCCATGGGAGGATGGTGGATATGCAATCATATATTGATGTAGAAAATGATGTGGTCCCTTCAGTCTGTTCTCTTGACTGCCCTGACCAATGTGGATTACTCGTACACAAAAAAGACGGGAAAATCGTCAAAACTGAAGGCGATCCTAATCACCCTGTGGCGAAAGGGAACATTTGCAACAAAGTGCGGAATATGAGGGAACGTATTTATGATCATAAAAGAATAAGAACGCCTTTGAAGCGTGTTGGACAAAAAGGCGATGGGAAATTCATTTCCATTAGCTGGCAAGAGGCAATCGAAACAATCACCAGTCATTGGAAAAAACTGATCTCAGAAGAAGGCCCAGAATCGATCCTCCCTTACAGTTTTTATGGGAACATGGGAAAAATCAATTCAGAAGGAATGGACCGGCATTTCTTTCACCGGCTCGGATCAAGTCAGCTCGACCGAACCATCTGTTCATCTGCTGGTTCAAAAGGATACAGTTACACAATGGGTGGAGGCTATGGTACAGATCCAGAAGAGATGACGGAAACAAAGCTATTTATCATGTGGGGAATTAACGCTGTCAGTACGAATATGCACCAAATGATGATTGCACAAAAAGCAAGAAAAAACGGAGCAAAAATTGTCGTCATTGATGTCCATAAAAATCAAACTGGACGCATGGCTGGTATGAAGAAAAGGAGAGTGATCATAGCATGAAGTGACCCGCTCTCCTTTTTGTAATCTAACTTAGTCAAAGGTGATTGGCAGTTCTTTTAACGCTCTAAAACCAATAAGTTTTCTCCATTGCAGGTCTGGTGTAGCCATTTGGAGATTACCCATTCGCCGCAGGAGTGTTTGAATAGCAATTTGTGCTTCAAGACGTGCTAATGAGGAACCTAAACAAAAGTGAATGCCATATCCAAATGCAAGATGCGGATTAGGATTCCTAGTGATATCAAGCACATTAGGATTAATGAATTTTTTAGGATCACGATTGGCGGCCCCCAACAGTATGTATACTTGCTCGCCTTTTTTAATGGTGATTCCATTCATTTCGGTATCTTCCGATGCAATACGAGCTGTCAACTGTGTGGGACTCTCATAGCGTAAAAATTCCTCAACTGCCCTTTCGATAAGTAATGTATTTTCCTTTAACATCATTAATTGCTCCGGATAATTCAATAGGGATAGAACCGCATTGCTGATAAGATTTACTGTTGTTTCATGTCCAGCAATAACAAGTAAAATACATGTCGCCAATAATTCCTCGTCTGTTAACTTGTCACCTTGCTGTTCTTCTAATATTAACGTACTAATAAGGTCATTTTGAGGAGTTTGTTTCCGCTTGTTAATGAGCTCTTTAAAGTAAATGAGTAACATCTTGGTTGTATCGTTTCCATTTGCTAGCGTCTCTCTTGAGCGGGTAAAGTCAATGGTTTGGATTAAGCTTACTGTCCATTCTCTGAATTGATGACGCTCTTCTGCCGGTACTCCTAATATTTTAGCTATAATGAGACTGGCTAAAGGAAACGCAAAGTCTGCAACGATATCCATTCGCTTTTTATCTTGTACTTGATTCAACAGCTCATTAACAGTTTCTTCTATGTAAGGACGATATCCTTCCACAACATTTGGAGTAAATACTTTACTAACCAACATGCGCAAACGTTTATGGTCATGTTGATTTTTAAAAAGCATCATATCGCTCTGGATAGTTTTAAGGTGCTCATATTTTTTTGATGTTTGAGGCAGCGGGATGCGATTTTTAAATTTAGTATCTTTAAGAATCGCTGCCGTCTCTTCATATCCGGTTACATACCAACCTGGATATTTAAATGAATTTGCCTTATAAACAGGATGATTGGAACGCAGCTTATCGTAAATAGGATAAGGATTGCTTAAAAACTCAGGAGAAGAAAGTGAAAATAATGTTGTTTTTAGACCTTCCAGCTTTTGTTTTAAATCGTTCGTCATTTTATTCCTCCAATGCGATAATCTTATTTTAAAGACACGGTACCAGCTCCTGTTACAAAAAAACGATTTATTTAATTATGTTCAGCTCTTTTCCGATGAAATGAAACGAATTTAGCAAGTGATCTATTTCTTTTGAACTGTGGTCAGTTGTGACCGTTAACCGAATACGGCTTTCCCCTACGGCTACGGTTGGCGGGCGAATCGCTGGTGCGTATATTCCTTCTTGCTGTAGTCTTTTCGCAAAGATTACTGCCTTATGGGTATCTCCGATAATCACAGGAATAATCGGTGTATCGTCCCCCTTCACCACATAACCCATTTCTTCTAAACTACTTTTTGTCTGTTTTACTTTTGAAAGCAACAGTTGGCGTTTTTCTTTACTATGTTCAATAATCTCCAATGCTGCATATGAAGCGGCACAGATGGATGGCGGAATGGAGGTTTGAAAGATAAAAGTTCTGGCATGATTTAGTAAAAAGTCAATTAATATCTTTGATCCAGAGACAAAACCCCCTTCCGCACCAATGGCTTTGCTTAGAGTACCAATAACCACATCTGGAAAGACACTGAAATATTCGCTTGTCCCCCTGCCGTTCTCTCCTAAAACACCCGTCGCGTGCGCATCGTCAACAATTACGAGTGAATGATAGCGTTTAGCAAGTGACATGATCTTATCAAGAGGTGCAATCGTACCATCCATACTAAATACTCCATCTGTTACAATAAAACGTCGCTGATAAGGTTTTGTTTCTTTTAATTTTTCTTCAAGATCATCCATATCTACATGGTTATAAATGATTGTGTCGGCTTTTGATAGTCGGCACCCATCGATAATACTCGCATGATTTAATTGATCGCTGAAAATTACATCCCCTTTTCCAGGTAATGAAGAAAGTACACCGACATTAGCTAAATAACCGCTTGAAAACAGGAGGGCTGCTTCTGTCTGCTTAAAGCCCGCGATTTTTTCTTCAAGTTTTTGATGCCATTCAGTATGGCCGGTCGTTAACCTTGAGCCGCTGCTCCCTACTCCAAATTCATGCAGTATCGTTTCTGCTGCATAAACCAAGCGTTTATCATTCGCCAGTCCTAAATAATTATTTGATGAAAAGACAATTTGTTTCTGACCATCCATAACCATCTCAGGACGGGGAGCAGTATTCATCGTTCTCAACTGCCGATACAAGCCAGACACTTTTGTCTTATCTAACCGGTGGCTTAACCATTCATCAAGCTTCAACACTTTTCACCCCATTTGTTACCTTATTAATTGTTTCTTTATAAAAGGCAGCCAAAGATACTTTCTACTTTTTTCGATTCACTCTTGTGCTATTTTCTCTCCCATTGAATGAAAAATACGTTCACCTGACTGAATATCAATCAATATAGCTCCTCTAATTAATCCAAATAGCAATCCAGTAAATTTCCGATACTCCCAAGTTTCAACCACATTCTCTTCAATTGTAAACCATATTTTATATTTAGTTAACAATTAAATGATAAAATTGTTAACACATTATGTCAATGGATTAACAAAGTTAATTGGTAACTTATTTCTTTTCAACTAGGTATTTTAATGCACTGCCTTAAATAAAATTGATTTAAAACGCTAAAAAACCAGCCTATTCTATCAACATTTCCCTACCTTATCTGTTATAACCCGAAGCAATGCCTATCTCTGGAAACATAGAGGTCAGTTGTTAATTCTCCTTGTATCCCAGACGTTTCAGACATATGTAACAGAGCATAAATCAACCGATTGACTATATCTTACAAAAATCAAAGAGCCTTTCTGTGGAAAGGCTCTTCACTCACTATTACATTTATAATTTATCTTTCCTCACAAGCAGCGAACAGTACTCAAATTGTGTATATTAAATATTCATCAAAAAAAGATGTTCGCTCTTATGACATTAGCAGTCATTTCACTTTTGTTGGATAACTTTATATTTATATTTTTTTCTGAACTTTCCCCGCTTAATACTATTAAGTCGCCCTCATCTAAATCAATAGATTCCTGATCATCGATGATCATGTTAACATTACCATTTACACAATAAAAACATTCAGTTGCTTGAAGTAAATCAAGATTTTTATTACTTAATCTTTCGTTATAAATCCCCTTTTCTATATTAATAGCTTTTAATTCTCCACTGCATCCCTCCGCTAACATTAGATTGAAGTCCCTTACTTTACCAATGCTTCGAGTTGTCCATCCCCCGCTAAAGCTATCCTGTTCATAAGGCTTTAAAAGCACACGATGATGCCCTTCATGTTCAAGAACCATTTCTCCATCAATTACCATAATCAATCTCCAAATATTAGGAAGAGAGGTGAACAAAGACTCTTCGACTTCAACCATTGCCGAACTAATCCTCCATTTAAAGTTACGTTTATTATAATCTGCATCTTCGGGATAGATAGCAAGCTGAGTTGTTATTCCACCTGACCATTCGTTTGATATTTGCTCATTTTTTCTAATAACTTGAATTGAATAAGACATGCTTAACATTCCGCCTTTCTGGAAGCTGCGACTCTTTATGGAGCCAATTATACCGTTTTTTAACGCAAACAAAAATTTAAATAGTAATTAATCAAAATAATGACCGAAATAGCAAATCCCTCACCGCCTTAACACAGTGAGGGACTTACGTTAACATTACTTTTTCATTTATCTTATCTCACGAAAGCAATAATACCTTCATTCTCATCGAGAACTAATTCGATCCCTGCCGCAAACGGATCCATGTTCATTTCAGTATCGAGCCAAAATCGAATGGCCTCAATAATGTTCACAGTAATTAAAATTTGTTTTCGGCCTGACACATGGGATTCGGCTGAAAAACCATAATCATCATCATACATTAACTCAATTTCCACCTCATAAGGGGAGACTTGCTTTTTGTCAGCAATATATAAGCAGAGGGCATTCATAATATCTTGCTCGGAAATTTTTATTTCTCCCATGCGTCATAGTCCCTCCGTTTGTTTTTCAAAGAAACAACGATTTTACGAATAATCATAACAATAGCAACGATGACTATCATATTTACCATAAACCCGAGTATAGAACCTAAAATACCAAGGTTACCTAGCAAACTCCCAAACAATAAACCAGCTAATCCACCGATAAACAGCCCTTTTAAAAGACCGCCCTTCTTAGACTTTGCTGCTGTTGATTTTTTTGTGGAATTCGTTGTTGAGTTTTGCTTATTCACTTGCTGATCGTTATTTTTTTTGAAAAGAGATGGACTATTACTAGTAGATGGTTTAAATGAACCTTTTCCCGATTTATATGATTTTGCACTTGCCACATGAGTGTTCTGATCTAGAATATTTCCAACAGGTGCTAAACACAAACTACAAACCAATATCGATGCAATTATTTTTTTCAACATATGAAATCCTCCATTTTATCTTTTTCTTATTTTAGTAAGCTGATCACACGACTTGCTGCCTTTTCATAAAGTCTGTATGCTTTTTATCCAACTTCTTTTCGATTTTTTCCATAACAGACTTATCTTTCAACATTTCTTCCTTATTCTTTTCAATTAATTGATGAAAGGATAAATGTTTCTTCTTCATGGTATACCTCCTCACTAAATTGATATGATTGGTCGTCGTTACACATAGAATGACAAATAAACAAAAAGAGCCTATACCGGATATGGTATAGGCTCAAAAAACAAAAAGACCTCTACCGTGTTGGTAAGGTCTTGCTAACAACGATAGTAGTTGCCAACAAAGCCGAGAGCTGCTTGCTCTGTAATGACGACTTTGCTGTAAAAGCTACTCCCCTTAAAAGGAATATTGAGTTTATATTACTATAATAATAGAGAATTGGATATATGTCAAGGGGCTTGTCCTTGAATGTAAACGCCTATTTCTCTTCAAATAAAAACTACGTAAGTTAAAATCGTTATTAAGCGACATGCAAATAAAAACGGTATCAATACAATATTTGATGCTGCTATTTGCACATCATTCGAAAGTTGAGTCAATCTCACGTCATTATTAATAGCCTTCACCGACTATACTCGGAAATGAAGGCTTTTTTCTTTCTGTTATTGAGAATTATAAAGGTAAATCAATTCATTCCGTTCCATTGCCCTTGGTTTTTGGATGCCCTTTCTTTTTTAGCCTTTTCTTTGTGTGCCCGATTAGCATTTGCACTGCCAAATTCTTTGCCGAATTCTGAATCGGCTTTGCTGGAGTCAAACCCTTGTTTATTCTTTTGTTCTGCATCATTTTTCTTAGTTCGTTTTGCCATAAGTATCCCTCCTTCTTTTCTTTAGTATGAGAATTGAAAGTAGAAATATACGTCATGGCTTTTTTCATTTATTTGTCAAAAAAGACCTTTAAAACCACTTAATAAAGAATGAAAAACTAGCCCCAAACACTAAAGAAATCCAGCAAGCGTAATCTTTCAAAAACTAATGATGAAACCAGCTCCTCATACATAAGGTTTAAATAAAGATTAAAAATGAAGAAGTTACCTTTTTAAATTTGTTTATGATTAGAGTCGTATTTAAGCACTGCCGATTAAACATAAAAGTTTAATTCTTCGCCAATTTAGCGGCCATTTTTTTACCGGATGTTTTTTCTTCTAATGGATCTTCCGCTTGTTTGGCTCGTTTGATAAAGAAAGCAAGAACAAACGCAACACTAGCAATAAAGGTCGCCGCGAAGAAAGCATCATTAATTCCCTCTAACATGGCCTTCATAGCAATTTGTTGTTTCATTTCAGCTAGAGCTGCTGCTGTTGGCTGCCCCGTCGCATGTTTCATTGCATTTTCTGCCAATTCAGCGGCATGTGTTTCCGTACGATTGGACATAAGTGTGACTAACAGCGCCGTACCAATGGCACCAGAAACTTGATTTAATGTGTTGTTCATCGCAGTGCCATGTGGATAGAAGCGCGCTGGCAGCTGATTTAAACCGTTTGTCGAAACTGGCATCATCACCATCGATATCCCAAACATCCGCACGGCATTTAAAATCACTAAATGGGTATACGTAGTATCTAATGTTAATTTACTGAAATAATAAGTTGTTACCGTTGTAATGCCCAAACCAATGACAGCTAATATTTTGCCTCCAAGCTTATCAAATAATTTACCGGTGACTGGTGACATGAGAGACAAGACAATCGCTCCCGGCAGCATCAATAACCCCGCATCCATTGGAGAGATCCCACGTATGGTTTGAACATAGATAGGAAGTAATAACATTCCGGAAAACAGGGCCATATTAAGAACCATAGTAATGGACGATGATAAAGCAAACATTGGATATTTAAAGACCCCGAAATTAAGCATTGGCCGTTCCAGCTTTGATTGACGCACAATAAACCAAATTAAAGAAATGATACCAACGATGATTGGGACATAGACTTGCGGGCTGTCCCAGCCTTTACTGCCTGCAGAGCTAAACCCATATAGCAAACCGCCAAAGCCCGCACTTGATAACAGAAGCGAAAAGAAATCAAGGCGAATATCAACTTTATCTTTTTTATCCTTGAGCAGGAAAAAGCCAATTAATAAAACAATAATTGCAATAGGCGTGACAAAATGGAAAAGCATTCTCCAGTCATAATGTTCAATAATCCAGCCGGATAAAGTTGGGCCTATTGCGGGAGCAGCCATCATAATTAAACCGAAAAACCCCATGGCTGTTCCCCTTTTTTCCACTGGAAAGCTAATTAGCATGACATTCATTAATAGTGGCATCATGATCGCTGATCCGGAAGCTTGAACCATTCTACCGGCTAATAATAATGGAAAGACATGAGCAAAGCCGGCAATAACCGTTCCCAACGTAAATAAACCAATGGCTGTTAAGAATAGATTTCGAACAGAATATTTTTGAATTAAGAATGCGGTTGTTGGAATCAATATCCCATTCACTAACATAAAACCAGTCGTCAGCCACTGTACTGTCGATGGTCCAATGTCAAGATCCTTCATTATCGAAGGAAGTGCAATATTTAATAATGTATTATTTAAAAAAGTAATAAAGGCTCCGATCATTAGGATAGCAAGAATCCCATACGGTGCACGATCAGTCTTTTTTATGGAATCGTCCATTGTTTTTCCCCCTATACGCTCGGTACATTATTTTGTACTCTTGTTTCACATAGAAACTTATCATATACCAAGAGTTCAAGTAATGCAATAAAAAAACACTCCGTTATTTACTGGATTTGTATAAACCTCAAAAGTAATGTACTATGATTTCTATACAGGTAGTCCAATTAAAATTTTAGGTGATAATCTATGAACGACAGAAAGCAGCATGTCATAAAAATGGCCCATCAACTATTTATTGACAGAGGTTTCCAAGCAACATCTATTCAAGACATTTTAAACTTTAGCGGAATTTCTAAAGGAACATTTTATAATTATTTTTCGTCTAAAAACGAGTTATTAATCGCTCTTTTTAAAACACTTTACAAAAGACTAGAAAAAGATCGAAATGAGTTACTCATTGGTCGGAGCCCTTCTGACATTGGGATCTTTGTTAAACAAATCGAATTGCAGGTGGAGACGAACCGAACAAATAAGTTAATTACCCTTTTCGAAGAAGTGCTTGTTTCGAATGATCCGGATCTTAAACAATTTATAAAGGAAGGTCAATTGAGAATGCTTCACTGGGTACACCGTCGATTCATGGATATCTTCGACGAAAGCAAGGAGCCCTATTTGTTGGACTGCGCCATTATGTTTATGGGGATTTTACACCAAAACCTTAAATATTATGCGATGGTGCACGAATCCACTGTTAGTATCCAACAAGTGGTCCGTTATAGTGTAGAGCGGGCAGTAAAGATGGTGAACGAGGTGGCACAAGCAGGTGATCAATTAATTCAGCCTGAGTTTTTAGACAACTGGCTGCCTGATTGTGAAAAAACCGATCAAGCGCTTCAGCAGAAGCTTTGTCATACGATATTAGTATTAAAAAAAGCTTTAAACCATCCTGAAGAAAATTCAAGATACATCGAGTTATTAGACTTTGTGCAAGATGAACTGCTGCACTCAAAAAACCCCAGGAAATTTCTGATTGAAAGCGCCCTCTTTTCTTTGAAAGCGGGACAAGTGTTTTTTGGAGAAAAAGAGCTTCAAAAGCTGGATCAACTGGCTGCAAGTTATTTTACTTAAATAGACTATCGTTAACAGAAATGAGAAGCATTCGAATCCAAATACAAATGAGCCAATTAACTATTTCATATGTGAAAGTTGAAGTAACTATCCATTCACCAGTAACAGCCTCCACCGAATATATTCGGAAATGGAGGCTGTTTTCTTTTTTAACCTTTTCTTTGTACACTTGATCAGCATGGGCACTGCCGTTTCTAAATCCCCGGCTCTTTCATATCCATCGAAAAATTTTTATCAATCAATAAATATTAGGGAATACTAAAAATATTTAATTGAATGAGGAGGATATGAAATTGAAAACCAATGATGATACATTATCCATTTTCGCCTTAGGCGGCATAAACGAAATCGGTAAAAATATGTACGCAGTCCAATATTCTAACGATATCATTATCATCGACTGTGGCGGCAAGTTTCCAGATGAGAGCTTGTTGGGAATTGATTTGATTATCCCTGATATTACCTACTTAGAAGAGAATAAAGATAAAATCCGAGCTTTAATTGTGACACATGGGCACGAAGATCATATCGGTGGTATTCCTTACTTCTTAAGGAAATTAAATGTACCTATTTATGCTACACGTTTTACACTAGGTTTAATTGAATTAAAATTAGAAGAGCATCGGCTCATAAGGGATACGAAACTCGTTCAGATTGACTCGGATTCAATACTTGAGTTGGGGGACATAAAGGTTTCCTTTTTCAGAACTAGCCATAGTATTCCCGATTGTCTAGGCATTGTCTTTCATACACCCGAAGGAAATGTCGTCCATACTGGGGACTTCAAGTTTGATTTAACACCAGTGAATAAACAATATTCGGATATTCATAAAATGGCCGAAATCGGCAGGCAAGGCGTCTTAGTTTTATTATCTGAAAGTACGAATGCAGAACGGACTGGCTTAACACCAACAGAGCGAATAGTGGGTGACCATATGGAAGAAGCCTTCATGAAAGCTCAAGGGAAAGTCATTATCTCTACCTTCGCTTCTAATGTTAATCGTGTTCAGCAAGTAGTTGATGCGGCACTAAAGACAAATCGCAAGCTGGCGTTGCTCGGCCGAAGTATGGTTAATGTTGTATCTGTTGCGATAGAACGTGGTTATTTAAAGGTTCCTGATGGGATGATGGTCGAGGCACGTGAAATCGGTAAAATGGATCCTGAAAGGGTAGCTATCCTATGTACGGGAAGCCAGGGAGAACCACTGGCTGCCCTTGCCCGCCTGGCCAGCGCAAATTATCGGGATGCAGCCATTTTACCCGGAGACACCGTTATTTTAGCGGCTTCTCCAATACCCGGGAATGAACGTGGTGTTTCACATATCATAGACAACTTATTTCAATTGGGCGCCAAAGTGATTTATGGCTCCGGAAGTACAACCGGAATGCACGTTTCCGGACATGGCTATCAGGAAGACTTAAAGCTCATGCTTACATTAATGAAACCAACATACTTTATTCCCATTCACGGTGAATTTAGAATGCTGCATCATCACCGCCTGTTAGCCGAATCCGTTGGAGTAGAGAAAGGAAACACGTTTATCATTAAAAATGGGGATGTCATCGATATTGAAAACTCGCTTGCCCGTCAGACCCGGAAGATACCGTCGGGGGATACGTATGTTGACGGGATGGGTATCGGGGATGTCAGGGACATTGTATTACGAGACCGAAAACAACTTTCTGAAGATGGAATGCTAGTGATTGTTATAACGATTAATAAAATGGATCGAAAAATGGTTTCAGAACCTGATACTATTTCCCGCGGTTTCGTATATGCAAGAGATTCGGATGATCTCCTAAAAGAGGTTAATCGTCTTGTCAAAAAAAGTATTAACGACTTACAAGAAGCGAATGTACATCAGTGGAATGCAATGAAACAAAATATTAAAAAATCGGTGGGACAATATCTATACAAACAAACGAAGAGGAAGCCAATGATCCTCCCTGTCATTATTGAAATTTAGAAGATAGAGCGCCAGGCACCATCCAAAAATTTGGCAGTAAATATATTAAAGCAGACGCCTCCAAAAGGCGTCTGCTTTAAATTCATCTCCATTCTAATTGCACTACACACTCCCCATGGCTTGGGCGGTGATGGCAGATAAAAATAGATGCAGCAGTATTTTCTCTAATAGAATCTCTCACCACAATAAATCGAGGGAAATTTAATACGCATGCTAATAATACAATGCAATCCATTTTAACCAGTGTTGCCTAATGTAATCTCATCATTCCGAACATAGGAGTTATTTCTTTTCATATATATTATTGATGCTCGATACCAAGTTCCTCTAACTTTGTCCAGAGGCTTTCCATAGACTTGGTTTTGTTAAAATAGAATTCTCTTCCTCTTAGTCTCCAGAACTTCCACCCCGCTCTTTCTAGGTCATATTGACGCTGCATATCCTCTTCCCATTTCTCAGGTCCATGCCACCTTTCTCCGTCACATTCGACTGCTAATCGTTCGCGTATGCCTTCAATTACGAAATCAATTTTATACCTTCCTACTTGCACTTGTGGCTGCACTTTATAACCTTTGGCCACGACCATGCGAAGAACTTCTACCTCAAATGGGGAATCACATTGTTCTTCCAGATTGGCCACCACATCATTTACCCGAGTTGGATTCTTACAATAACTCAAAAGCTGGTAACGATAATCATCTTTGCTCAAGTTATCTAATTCAACGGAATGATACAGTCTCATTTGGTTTCTAGCACGACTTGCAGCAACGTTAAATGTTTGCTGTTGGGCTTTTTTTGTCATAGCGATAAAGCGTCGATTATTGGCTGCGACCATTGATAAGAAAATAATATCTCTCTCGTCCCCTTGGAGGCTATAAGCATTGCCGCAAATAATCTTTCGTTTTACAAACTCACTTTCAGATATATGTTCACGAATTTTATTTTCAATAAGAGCTGCTTGTTTATGGCCCTGCAAGGTGATAATTCCCATCGTTTGCCCCTCATACTGAGGATCAGCAATCATCTCCTTTATATCTTCAACAATTTTATCTGATTCCGGATAATTCAGCGCCTCTTTTCCTTCTGTGACGTACCCTTCTTCTACTTTCACAGCCAAAACGGGAGGGTCTAATTTACCCTTCTCAAAAGGCAGCCGAAGAGGAATCATTTGCCCGCCATAGCTTAAGTCGTTTGAAAACTGAATAATTTCCGGAACACACCTAAAGTGTTCTTTTAACATAAGTCGTCCACTTTTCGGGAATATTTGGTCTGCTATTTCGTATAAAGATATTTTGTGGTCAAATAAGCGCTTATTGGGCACACCTTCTAAATATCGCTGAATCAATTCTTCAATTTCAGAATCCTTGGTTCCAATTCCATACGGACTAATCTGCTCATCATCCCCTACAACTACGATCTTTTCCCCTCTAAGCAAAACAGGAACAGACATAATATCGCACTGGCTGCTTTCATCAAAGATAATCACATCAAACTTTTCATTATAAATAGGGAAATTTTCAATGACCTGGCTGACTGGCATAATCCAAACCGGTATAGCTGACTGTGCTTTCTCCATCTCTTTGCGCGCGTCTGCTAAAAACCGCTTATTATTCCCCGTTCCTTTACCATATCGCTTAATAAAGTTCTTCCATGCCACTAAGGCTCTCTTTTGGGTCTCTGTAATCCGGTTGATTTGATTCATCCAAGTTGAGTCAGCAACGATTCCAGTGATTAGTTTCTTTTGATAATCCTGTTCTTGTTTGATACTGTTTTCTATTCGTTCTGCTTCGAACTCTTGATTTTCCGTCATCCAATCATACAAGGACTTGAGTTCCCATGACTTTTCAACGTCTTTAGGAATCTGAAAATCTTTTGATAATATATCCATCACAAAAGCAGCTGTATTTGGCGCTATTTCAGCTAATGGCTGATACAGCTCATAGAAGCGCATCACTTCTTCTTTTTTATGCATAAAAAATTGCAGTTCTTTTACAATTGATTCCCACTTTGTTTCGTCTTTTGCTAATAAGACATCCAGGAAAGCTTGAGCAATGGGATGAATATTCTTTTCGTCTTGAATTGCTTTTACCTCATCCACATAGCGATTATACTCCTGTTCCCACGATTCATAGGCGAGAACGGTAAATACATGTTCAACAGCCTGCTGAAGTTCTTTGTAGAAGGAATGTTTTAACCAATCTGCATTGTTCAGAGTCAGACGGCTGCATGTTTCTTTTAATCCTTCGATTAGTGCTCCCAGCCTCATTGTTTTCTCGTATGTTTCCCTTTCTTTATCTACCGTGCTGAAGATTCTTTTGTCTTCAGGATCAATAAGATCTCCATTGATTTCATTAAGATTTGCATTCCAAATCCGGACAACTTCCTCTTTCCTTTTCTTTAAAAGAAGATACTGCTGCAAAAGTTCAATTTCTTCAATACTGCGAACCGGCTGGCCGTTGATGATCGAAGTTTCCCATAAGTATTTGGCATTTTTCCCCTTAACGAGGGTAAACAGCTTACTAGGTTTCTTTTGTTGCCGCAATCGTTCCCCGTACAAATAGATATCCGCCTCTAATTCAAAGTCAGGTTTATTCGGCAGCGTGATATCATAGTTGATAATGACTTTATGAATAGCTGCCATTTCCTCTGTTCTTGTCTTGATGTCAGAAAGGAAGGAAACCCATCTTTCTTTTCGTGTTCCGCCTGCTAAATAATCATCTAATACCTTCTGGAGTGCTGTACCTTCTTCAAAACATTCTTTATATTCAATAACTCTAGAGAGTTCGGTTTTAAGCTGCTGCGCATACTCTGCTTCACGTGGAAAGAGAACTTTCTCTGTATGAATAATAGAAGTATTATATTGATCTTTAAGCTTTTTGCCTTTGGAAAGCCACGCCTTCATCTCTTCCGGGCTTTTTAGCAAATTCATTTTAGGAAGAGAAGCATCCTTAAGATATAATTCCTCTTTCTTAAGAAGGCCCCTCAATTCCCACATTTCTTCGAATTCTTTTAAGGCTATCGGCAAAGTTGAGTTCAATTCCACCTTGTCTAATATCCAGTGATAATCAGTGGTTTCTTCATTCAGCATTTGCGCAATATTCGCTTTTGTGACCGTGTGACCTTTGTATTCCACTTCTGTCTTTTCGCTTTTACTATACTCTAATAGCTGGTGTTTGTACTTCGCTTCATTCCGTCTGCTCTGGTCCAAATCTGCTTTAGATTGGTCAATTTCTACAGCTAATTTTTCCACTGAGACATTTCCTAATTTCTCAGAGATCGTCCGAATCGATTTTTCGATTTCTCTTAATGAATCTCTTCCGCCGCCTAATACCGGAACACATAAATCCCGAATTTCTTCAGGTATTTTATCTTTTAATACTTTCAACGGATTTTCTTTTTGACTCGTGATGAGTATTTTCTTTCCGTGAGCCAATAAATGAGAAACAATATTAGCAATCGTATGTGTTTTCCCTGTCCCAGGTGGTCCTTGCACAGTCAATCCATAATTCGAAGCTAATCGTCTGGCAATCTCTTTTTGTTCCTCATTAGCTGCTAGTGGGAAGTATAAATCAGAGGCAACTCTCCCCCATTTTGTTTCATTTTCTTGTTCATTGATCATTACATCATTTCCTACAATTGAATCAATCGTAGCCGGGATCTCAAATTCTTCTTCCTGCATAGATTCAACAATTTGCTCCAAATCATTTTTAATAATTTGATTATCTTTTCTTCTTAATATCAGAACATATTCATCTAAATGGGCAACCGCAGCCTTAGCAGGAACAACGTCTTCTCCATCTATAGATATTCTGCCGCTTGCATCCACTAACTGCATAAATTGACTGGACAAATCTTTTACATCTTCTTCTATCACATCTCTGTAACGGGCGGTTCTTCCGATATTTTGAATTTCCTCCATGTTTGGAAGCGGGATGCCGCTGAGGATATTAAGTTCTAACTTGTATCCTTGGTTCGTTGGCTTTACTTTAATGATGCCCTTATCAGTATCCAGCTCAATATCAAGCTTTGTCGTAAAAAGAGGGTGATTAATACTATCAATTTCATGTTTCCAGGTGAACAGCGTTTCCCCTAGAAGAAGTTCCAGCCCTTCTCCCTCTACTTGGAAATCGTGATTGATCTTAAAGAAGGTTTCATATAGGGTCTGCACTCTTTTCATACGGGTGACTTCAGCAGCCCATTCCCCCCAGTCGGCTTTCCATTTATAGAATAATCTCATCCGCTCCTGATCCTCTTCAAAACGCACTTCCATTTCATCGGAACCTTGCTTGAATACTTTGGGAGCAGGGATTTTAGGCAGAGTTGTTTCTTTATTATACGGATATGTAATCCAGTCTCCAATCGCTTTATCGGGATCTGGCGGAATCATGACATCATCTGTGAATTTCTGTCTATGGACCTCCAAAATCGCCTCCTCATCTTCTCCTTCACCCATTAGGAAAACGCCTTCTCCATATTCTTCAAGTATATTTTTCGTCCAGTTTTTATCATATTCTTTGAAATTTCGAATCGCTTTAAAACGAAGGTTATTAACAGCTAATAAATATTCAAACAGCTGTCTTGGTTTGTCATTCAATCTATAAACACCTCACACTTTCCTTATAAAGTAAATATATCATATCCTGCGTATAGGGAGTTAAGGTACTAGCTGGCACCCATAAATTGCAAAGACAAAAAATTAGACGAGAGCAATCACCTCTCGTCTTTCTCTCATCTTAGCCGATATTTCTTCACGGATTCCTGAAAATTACCATTTGCATTTATTGCTATAGAAGGTGTGCCATCTATTATCTCAAACATCCCTGGTTTAATTTGTCATATCCTGAGGGAATCACTTTATCGTTCTTAATCTTTTTCCGGTTATCAGGTATACTAATCAACCCTTTGCCTCTTTTAGGTTTCCTGAAACGAGGATAGAACCTAAAATTACTATTACGGTGCCTATGACAAATTGTATGCTAACAGGGGTACCAATAAATAAAATTTCAGTTACGATAGCCCAAAAAACATACGTATTGTTAAGCGACTGACCCCTGGCAGCACCGATTAAATTAATTGACATGTAGTATAAAGAATAATTGGCAGTTCCCAATAAACCTGCTATGACTATTAGCCATACGATATTAGATGATGCTGCTTGAAATGCTAAAGGATATCCATGAATAAATGGTATAACTAATATTGCGTAACACAGTGCTGAGGTCATCTGTCTTATATTAATTGCATATAGGGGAACAACCTCTTTGCCTTTCATTCCCCAAGCACCGATCACCCCTTCAAGTCCCCAAAAGATGGCGGCTCCTAATGAAAACATTATTCCGATGAAAAAACTGTTATCGACGTTAAGCTTCGATGGCATATATGCTAATATAACCACCCCGATGATGCTCAAAACAACGCCGAACCAAGTTCTTCCGTTCATTTTTTCCTTCAAAAAAGTGAAAGCAAGCACAGCACCGATCCCGGGGAATATAGAAGCAATACTTGCCGCATAAGTTACTCCTGCATATTGAATACCAAGAAAATAAAAGGTCATTGCCAAAGGCCCGCCGCATACTGCTCCTAAAACTAAAATTGCTCCGCTCTTTGTTTTTAACAACTTTAATACGTTAATAAATTCACCTTTTATAATCATAAGTAAGGATATCCACAGGGAAGAGAAAAAGTCATGCATGAAAGCGGCTATAATTGGAGCAAGTACAACAGCCTCCTTAAAAGGTGTACTGGCTATGATAACGCCAATTATCACCGTATCGACTCCCCAAGCAATCGCTGAAGCAGCTCCTAAACCTATGCCCATTCTAGCTTGTTTAACACTGTTTGCACTCATCAACTTTACCCCTTTTCCAAAAATCATTTCACCGGAATCTGATCAAATTAATAATCAGCTTTATTTTCTAGGGTTAGGAAAAAGAATGAACATGTCACCTTGCCACGCCCCGCTGGAAATGTAAACGAGCGCGTACAAGCGTTCCATCTCTTATCCCTTCTCTGTGCCGGCTGGAAATTTATATTTAATTTGTCTATCAAGGGTAAAGTTTATACATCCTCAAGCAAAACAATATAAAGCTCAAATGCTTGCCCTACTTCCTTTTTTCCTGATAGAGATTAGTTCGCTCGTTACCAACATTAATATAAGACGGGAAAAAAGATTTTTTAAATAAGCCATATGAAACTAAAAATTTCACTGCTCTTAGTTAACCTTCTCCCGTCTATCCGTTGTTACTAGAATTCTTTACATGCGTAAATAAATAGTATTAGGTATTTATTAAGTGCTTGATTAAGAGTATGATAATATTTAAAAAAGAAAGAGGTTATTATATGGATTCAACATTCTCATCCACCGGAGCGACTAGGACGAAAACAAGAACTATCGTCATCAATGCACTTTTTATCACATTGACCCTTGTAGCCACCATGTTCATCAACATAAGGCTCCCAATAATGGGTAACGGAGGCCTGATTCATCTAGGTAATGTGCCTCTTTTTATAGCAGCATTCGTTTACGACAAAAAAGCAGGAGCCATAGCAGGCGCCTTCGGAATGGCATTATTCGACCTTCTCTCCGGCTGGACAATATGGGCGCCGTTTACATTCGTCATCGTAGGTGCAATGGGCTTTGCAGCCGGCCTCATCTCCGAAAAGGTACCCGGCAAAAGGGCGGTTGTCTACACATTGGCGATTGCCGTTGCACTGATTATAAAAGTTGTGGGCTACTATTTTGCTGAAGTGATCCTTTACGCCAACTGGATACAGCCATTCGGCTCCATCCCTGGAAACGTGATGCAGATCGTCATCGCCGGTATCATTGTAGTGCCAATTGCAGGTCGCTTAAAGAAAATTGTTCGAAAATAGAGAAAAATAATAGATAATTAAAAAAAGGAAGTAAACCCTCCTAAGATTATTACGTGCATATGTGCATAGCTTTGTTTATGTATAATATTAAACAGTAACAAGCGGCTCAATTTGACCCACGGCTGAAAGACAAAAAGAAGAAAAGTACCCTCTAGATGAACCTTCACTAGGGGGTACTTTATTATTTTCATACCTGAAAACTCCAAAAGCCTCTCCAAAAGGAAAGGCTCTCTACTCACTGTTACAACTCTTCTTGATCTTCCCTAACAAGCAGTGAACAGCACTCCACAAGTGAGGAGTGTATGTGGCAACACAAGGGTGCTGGTGGGTTTATTACAGAATTTTAGCCGATTCAGCCCATGAACTTTAGGCATGGGATGAATCGGCTCCGAATCGGAACCGGGTGCATCCGGTTCAACAGATTCGGCCGGGTCGTTCTTTATCTTTTTGAAATATTTGAATGTTCTTGCTTTTTTATTCAAACCATTATACAACCAAAATGAGAACGTATGATCGTTTTTTTATCAGCTTTCTTTAAATGATTTTAAGAAAGGGTGTATAGGAGTTGGCAGCTAAACGATCAACCCCAAGCTATGTGTTAACTTTGCCGCTAAAGGTGGAAAAAAATCAGCTCCACCATCTGGAGAAACGGTTTGAAACGGCCCGCCGCCTATATAATGCCTGTTTGAGAGAAGCGGAAAAACGGCTTCGTGTCATGCGGGAGTCAAAAGCCTACCGAAGAGCACGGAAGCTGCCAGCCTCTACATCCGCAGAACGAAAAGCCCGTGCCGCCGCCTTTCAATCAGTAAATCAGCGGTTTAGGTTTGAAGAGTACGCTCTTCACGACTTTGTGAAACCCATGCAGCGAACGTTCAAGCATCTGATCGATTCGCAGGCAGCCCAAAAACTCGCTACCCGTGCGTTTGACGCCGTTCAAAAAGTACAGTTTGGAGAAGCGAAAAAATTGTCCTTCAAACGGTTTGGCGAGATGCGTTCAGTGGAAGGGAAGCAAAATACAGCCGGCATCCGCTATAAAGAAGGCATGGTACACTGGCTCGGCCTTTCTATGGCTGTCAGGCTGAAAGAAGGGGATGCCTATGCGCACCTAGCGCTGAAGGATCGCGTGAAATACTGCCGTCTTCTCCGCCGGTGGATGAAGGGACAGATCCGATATTATGTGCAATTGGTGTTAGAGGGCACACCACCGGTCAAATACAACCGAAACGGACAAAAAGGACGGCGAGGCACGGGTAAAGTCGGCATCGATATCGGCACGCAGACGGTCGCCATTGTATCGAACGCAAAGGCTTCGCTGCTTGAACTTGCCCCATCGGTGATCAATGTTCAAAAAGACATTCGGCTCGTTCAGCGGGCCATGGACAGAAGCAAAAGGGCGATGAATCCTGGAAAGTACGACAGCGATGGTGCGATCAAGAAAACGATGGGGAAATGGGTCTTCTCTAAAAGGTATCATCAGCTAAAAGGACGCTATCGCGAACTAAGCCGTGTGAATGCCAGCCGGCGTAGACAGGATCACTGCCGGCTGGCCAATGAACTGATCGAGCAGGGCGACCAATTTTTCATTGAAACGATGTCTTTCAAGGCGCTTCAAAAACGGGCCAAAGAAACAGCGAAAAACAGCGGCGGACGTTTCAAGAGCAAGAAACGGTTTGGCCGCTCACTCGCCCGGAAGGCCCCCGCGCTGTTTGTGTCGATCCTTGAGCTGAAATTGAAAGCTATCAGCCTGGAAGTGCAATATATTCACACCGCTAAAGTAAAGGCAAGCCAGTATAATCATGAAACGGACCAATTGGTTAAAAAGAAGCTTTCCGACCGCTGGAATGTAATAGAAGGAGAGCGTATTCAGCGTGACCTTTATTCTGCTTTTCTCATCAAGCATGTGACGGATACACTAGACCAAATCGATCGGCCAGCTTGTATAGCGGACTATCCATTATTTAAACAGCTGCACGACAGAGAAATCGAACGAATTCAAACAACTGTGTGTACACGCATTCCTAGTTTTGGTTTTTAAATGATTTTCCGGTTTCGAAACGAGCCGAAACAGCCGGTAAGCATCTCTGCGGTGTTTGGCTGTCGAAGTCTTGAGCAAACGCTTTGCAGTATCTGTATGTTGTACCCTGCCTGCACCTTGGGTGGACGGGAGAGTGCAGAAGAGGCAAGTTAGTCGCTCAAGAACCCCACTGCTTTAGCCGTGGGAGTTTCAGATCATTTCACTGTCCCCGTCCCATCAACATTCTTTTCCAAAGTTATCAAGCAATGCACGCACTTCATCTGTTGATTTCGTGTTCATCAATTGATTTCTTAATTCACCAGCTCCACGGAATCCTTTGACATAAATTTTGAAAAAGCGATGAAGCCCTGTGATTGAACGTGGCAGTGCTTCCGCATATTGATCTTGAAGATCAAGCTGCAGTCTTAAAAGATCAAGGTATTCTTTACTGCTATGCTCTTTTGGCTCTTTTTCAAAAGCAAAAGGATTTTTAAAAATACCTCGCCCGATCATAACGCCATCAATACCATATTGTTCAGCAAGCTGCAGCCCAGTTTGACGGTCAGGAATGTCTCCATTGATTGTTAGCAGCGTATTTGGTGCGATACGGTCACGTAATTTTTTGATTTCCGGAATTAGCTCCCAATGCGCATCTACTTGGCTCATTTCCTTTCTTGTACGTAAATGAATAGAAAGGTTCGCAATATCCTGTTTTAAAATATGCGTTAGCCACTCCTCCCACTCATTTACATCCTTATAGCCAAGTCGTGTTTTCACGCTGACAGGCAGTCCGCCCGCTTTTGCTGCTTGAATAAGTTCTGCTGCAACGTCTGGACGCAGAATAAGGCCACTACCTTTCCCTCTCGATGCCACATTCGGTACAGGGCAGCCCATATTAATATCGATGCCTTTAAATCCTAGCTCTGCCATGCCAATACTCATTTGACGGAAATATTCGGGCTTATCCCCCCATATATGTGCAACCATTGGCTGTTCATCTTCTGTAAAAATCAAACGGCCACGCACACTTTTCATGCCCTCTGGATGACAATAGCTATCCGTGTTTGTAAACTCTGTAAAAAACACATCAGGTCTACCTGCTTTACTCACTACATGGCGAAAAACAACATCCGTCACATCTTCCATTGGTGCGAGTACAAAAAATGGTCGTGGTAAATCACGCCAAAAATTATCTATCAACTCAAACTCAAATCCTCTCATTATGGATACAATTTCAAACTCTCGTCCAAAAAATATAAAGCCAAATGTTCCACTTCTTTTACACTTATATCATGCTTAATAACTTATTATCAAACACAAGTACACTTGGACATTTATAATTTGTGAAAGAACTATTGTGAAAATCGGAAATGTTTATTTTAACGAAAATCGATCCTGAATGGGAAATGTTAATTGTTTTTGAGAAGCGTCTATTAATGGATTAGGATTAGAATTAGAATTCCAACCAAGCAACCGCCTCACAATGCGTCGTCTGCGGAAACATATCCACTGGCTGTACTTCCACTGTCTTGTATCCCCCATCCTCCAATATCCTCAGGTCCCGCGCCAATGTAGCCGGGTTACAGGAAACATAGACAACTTTTTTTGGCTTCATATCAATAATCGTCTGCAATAGCGCTTCGTCACAGCCTTTGCGCGGCGGGTCGACGACGAGCACATCCGCCTTGTTGCCTTGATTGTACCATTCGGTGATGATGTCTTCTGCTTTTCCAACGGCGAACTCGGCATTGTCAATTTCGTTCAGTTCGGCGTTTCGTTTGGCATCTTCGATAGCTTCAGGGACAATTTCGACACCGAATACGTGCCTTGCTTTTTGTGCAAGGAACAGGGAAATCGTTCCGATGCCGCAGTAGGCGTCGATGACGGTTTCACTGCCAGTCAGGCCGGCATATTGTAACGCCTTGTCATAGAGTACTTTTGTTTGAACAGGGTTGACTTGGTAAAAGGATCTCGCTGAAATGGCGAACTTCACATCGCCTATATAGTCGTAGATGACTTCATTTCCCCAGAGTACTTTTGTTGTCTCGCCCATAATCACGTTCGTCCGCTTCGTGTTAATGTTATGAACAATGGATTTTACGTTAGGCAGACGAGAAATGAGTTCTTCCACGATTTGATTTTTATGAGGAAAGTCGGCCGTTCTAGTAATAAGGACAACCATGAGTTCTCCTGTTGTTTTTCCATAGCGTGCCATAATATGGCGGAGAGTTCCTTTATGTGCCGTCTCATCATACGCTTTTATCCCCAACTCGCTGCAAATTTCCTTCACTGTCTGTATGGCTTCATTTACTGCCGGAAGCTGGATAATACTTTCGTCCGTATCGACAATTTCATGACTGCGTGGTTTAAAAAAGCCGGCAATCAGCTTGCCATCTTTCTCTCCCACAGGTACTTGAGCTTTGTTTCGATAGTACCAGGGCTCTTTCATGCCCAAAACGGGATGAACCTTTACGTCCTCCAATTTGCCAATTCGGGTAAGTGCTTCTCGTACTTGTTTTTCTTTAAATTGAAGCTGCCCTTCATAGCTTATGTGCTGGAGCTGGGTTCCTCCATATTTGTGCGCTTCGGAGGCTGGCACGTCAATCCGATGTTGGCTTTTTTCGAAAAGCTCAATCAGACGGCCAAAACCGTAGCCTTTATTTACTTTTGTTACTTGAATGCGTCCTGTTTCCCCTGGCAACGCTCCTGCTACAAACAGCGGATAGCCCTCCACCTTTGCGACTGCATTCCCATCATGAGTTAAATCTTCGAAAGTCACTTCTAACGTTTGATTTTTTTGAACAGGGGCTTGAATTTTTGCCACGATTACTCACCCTTTTTTATTTTTTCTTAGAATCGAAAGCTATTCTACCACATAGTAAGATTAAACAGCAAAGAAGCACTGATTCAGGATAAAATATGCCCCATTCATGAAAAACTGCTTTCTTTCATGATAAAACCAGCTCCGTTCATAAAAAATCCTGACCCCTTCACCACTTTATAGCGGTGGGGGTCAGGCCTTTATGCTTCTGACGCAGCGATCAGCTCTGCGTAATGTCCTTCCTCTTGCACAAGTTGGTCATGAGTGCCGCGTTCAATGATCCGGCCCCGATTGAGTACGAGTATTTGGTCCGCGCGCCGGATCGTATTCAACCGGTGGGCAATGACGACGCTCGTTCGGCCTTTCATGAGACGGTCGAGTGCTTCTTGAATGTACATTTCTGTGATCGTATCGATGCTGCTTGTCGCTTCATCAAGAATTAAGATCGCCGGATCTGCAAGTATAGCTCTTGCGATTGCCAGCAGCTGCTTCTGTCCCTGGCTGATGCCCGCTCCTTCGTGCTGCAGTTTCGTCTCATAGCCGTCCAGCAGCTTCATAATAAATGAATGGGCATTGGCCGCCCGTGCCGCTGTCTCCACTTCCTCATCGGATGCATTCAATCGTCCGTAGCGGATATTTTCTCTTATCGTTCCTTCAAATAAAAATGACTCCTGCAAAACAAAGCCCATATGCTTGCGTAGTTCCTGCCGCGAAATAGTGGAACTGTCATGACCATCAATGAAAATAGCTCCGCTGTCCTGTTCATAAAAGCGGGCGAGCAGGTTAATGATCGTCGTTTTCCCTGATCCGGTCGGCCCAACGAGAGCGACCATGTCCCCTCGATTTGCTTCAAAATTAATTTCCTTAATTGTCTGCTTGCCTTTCTCGTAAGAAAAAGACACGCGGCGAAATTCAATGTCTCCGCTCACTTCATCTAATCGCAGTAAATCTTTTCGTTCCTGCTCTTCTTTTTCAGTATCCAACATATCAAACACCCGCTCCGCTCCTGCTACAGCAGAAAGCAGCGTATTAAACTGGTTCGCTAAATCATTGAGCGGACGGGTGAATTGCCGCGAATATTCCGCGAAGATAACGATCATGCCAACTGTTACTAGCCCGTTTAACGCGAGCAGTCCTCCTGCGCCAGCAATTAACGCAAAGCTGAGGTTGTTTAGCATATTCATCAGCTTCGGAATAAAACCGGAATACGTCTGCGCCCAATATCCCGCTTTCTTCAGCTTGGCATTTCTTTCGCTAAATTCCATTGCTATTTTTTCTTCCTGGGAAAACATTTTAACGATATGTTTACTCGATACCGCTTCTTCCACAAACCCGTTCAATTCTCCCAAGTGGCGCTGCTGCTCTTTAAACAGACGGCGCGTCCGGCTCGTAATCCAGTTCATTCCAACATATAAAAGCGGCACAATAACTAAAGTAACCGCCGTCAATATTGGGCTCAAGTAAAGCATGACGGTTATTGCTCCTGTAAGCGTCAACACACTGGATGCAATTTGAATAACGGAACTGTTCAACGTACTGCTGATGTTTTCAATATCATTCGTCACCCGGCTCATTAACTCGCCGTGCTGGCGCTTATCAAAAAAGGACAGAGGCAATTGATGAAGGTGGGCAAATAATTCTGTCCGCATTTCGCACACAGTTTTTTGAGCAATTCCTGCCATCCAATAGTTTTGTAAAAAAATAGACAGCGAATAAAAGACATATACTACACCAAGCTGAATTAGCAACAAAAGCAGCCCGTGTTTATCTTCTTTAATAATAAAATCGTCAATTGCTGTTCCAACGAGGAAAGGCCCAAGCAATCCCAACAAAGAACTTGCCGCCACCATCAGGACAACGAGAAGGAGCAGCCCTTTCCGTCTCGCAAGATAGCCAGCCAGCCTTTTCAATGTTGGCAGCAGTTCTTTAATTTGCGGTTTCTGCCTTAAATGAGCTTGATGGCTGTGCGAATGAGCCCTAATGGCTGGCCTTGGCATACGGCATTCCTCCTTTTCCATACTGCGAAGCCAGAATCCTGCGGTATAAGTCATTACAATTTTCTAACTCTTCATGGCTGCCGGCTGCAGCAATTCGGCCGTCTTCTAATAAAATAATCTGATCCGCCTGCAGGGCCGTGCTGATTTTCTGCGTAATAATAATCGTTGTGCAGCTTTCTTCCCGAAGAGCCGACAACAAGCTCTCTTCTGTTTTCACATCTAACGCACTCGTACTGTCATCGAGCAGTAATATAAGCGGCTTGCGGATGAGCGCCCGCGCAATCGACAGCCTCTGTTTTTGGCCTCCGGATAAATTGACGCCTTTTTGACCGATCATCGTATCGTATTTCTCCGGCAGCTCGTCGATCGTTTCGTGAATTTGCGCACGCCGGGCCGCTTCCATAATTTCTTCCATCGTCGCATCTTCTTTTCCCCAGGCGATGTTTTCACGTACAGTTCCAGTAAACAAATGAGCTTCCTGCGGAACAAAGCCAATTTGTTCACGCAGTGATGCCGGCTGAATGGTGCTGATGTCCTGACCATCGATCCGAATCACTCCTTTATCCGGCTCATACAAGCGAGGGATAAGATAAAAAAGTGTGGATTTCCCCGACCCGGTTGCACCTAAAACAGCGGCCGTTTTCCCCGGCTGAATGCCTAGTGTGACTCCGTCAAGGACAGGCACTTTACTTCCCGGAAATGAAAAGGAAACACCTTCGAACGAAATTTCCCCGCTTCCCGCTTGAAAGGCTGCACCTTTCCAGCGCTGATCTGCCTGCTCTTCCGGCTCCTCCAACAGCTCGCCGATCCGCTGGCTGGAAGCTCTCCCTCTCGAAAAAGCCATTAATATAAAGGTAAAAATAGATAATGAAGAAATAATCCTCGTTGCATAGTTAATAACGGCCACAATTTCTCCCGCTGTCGCTGTACCGTTCGAAAACTCTGCAAAACCAAACCATAAAATAACAATTAAACTGCTGTTCATTACGACCAGCAGAACAGACGTCGTCGTTTCTACAACCCGCAACACGCGGATCGTTTGTGCCATCAGCCGTTCATTCGCCTGCTGAAAACGGCTGCCTTCATATTTCCATCTAAGAAAGGCCTTGATGATGCGAATGCCTATCAAGTTTTCCTGCATCACATTATTGACGCCATCGAGCCGCTGTTGGACCGAGCGGAACAAAGAAGAACTTTTTTTCATCATTTTTAATAGAAAAAAGAGCATGAGCGGGATGGTAATAATCAAGATGATCGTCAGCTTGGCGTGAACAAACAAAGCCATCACCGTTCCGAATATGACCATTAACGGCGCGCGCAGCATGATACGCAAGCTCATAAAAACAGCATTTTGCAACTGTGTCACGTCATTTGTCATCCTGGTAATTAACGAAGAGGCGGCAAAGCGGCTATAGCTTGCAAAAGAAAATGACTGGACTTTATCAATCATTTTTTCCCGCAAGTCAAATCCGAAGTTTTGCCCGACGTGAGCGGCAACGAAAGAATTGATGATGCCGGCAGCAAATGCAAGCAAAGACGTGCCAAGCATGAAAGCTCCCCATTTATAAACGGCTCCCATGTCTTGCTGAACAATTCCTTCGTCAATAATTTTTGCCATAAACAGCGGGTGCATCAACTCAACTGCAAGTTCCACAAGCATTAACAGCCAGGCAAAAGCCATATAATTTTTATACGGTTTTAAATAAGATAATACAGCCCCCAAAGCGGCGCCTCCTCTCCCGTTGACATAATTTCTCAACTACCGTTTTTCTTAGTATAGTCCAAGGAGTGCGCCCCATCAAATGGTATGATGCTCTCTCTGCTTGCGGCGGGCGTAAAGATAGAAGTAAACGAACAGGCCGAAAAGCACGTAAATCGCGCAGTAAAAATAAAGCGCGCTGAAGCTCATCCCTGTTACGGCCAAGCCAATTATGAAAGAACCGACACCGATACCTAGGTCATAAATAGAAAGAAATGTAGCGGTCGCCAGCGCTTTTTTCTTAAGAGGCGCTTCCTGAATCGCAATGGTTTGAAAGCTTGGGAAAAGTGTTCCCCAACCCACCCCGATCATTCCGGCCGCCACAAGGAAAACGAGCGCTGTTTCTGTTTGGCTGAGCAAAAATAGTCCTGCAGCGAAAAGACAAATGGACGGATATACAATCACATGTGCCCCGTACTGGTCAAACCATTTACCTGTAAACGGACGGGATAACAGTAAAATAACAGCATAGACGACAAAGAAGTAACTGGCCACTTCACCAATTTGAAGCTCTTCTGCATACACCGAAACGAACGACAGCAAGGATGCGTAAATAATGGAAAAGAACCCGCCGACAAGTGCGATAGGCAAGGCCGAAAACTCGAACAAGTCCTTTGCATGAAACTTCATTTGAAAAATAGACATTGCGCGGGCAGTGTGCTCACGTTCAGGCACATGAATGACCAGCCCGGCAGTAAGAGCGAGACCGGAAATTGCTATGCAAATGATAAACATAGGAAAACTTCCCCATTGCTGCATGACCGTCAGCCCTAAAAATGGGCCGATGACCATGGCGAGATTCGTCGACATGACATAGTAGCCCATTCCTTCCCCACGGCGGGAGTCGGGAATAATTTCCGCTACCATGGCACCTGTGGCAGTTGTCGCCATCCCGAAGCCAATGCCGTGCAAAAATCTTAATGCAAGCATCGTTACGAGAGTGTCAGGGAAAAAGTACAATAGCGAAGCAGCCAGAAACATAACTTGTGAACTGATCAATACTTTCTTTTTGCCGAATTGTTCAATCCACTGCCCTGAGAACGGCCGGACGATAATAGCAGAAAGCAAAAATAAAGTAGTGAGTAAGCCCGCTTCCGAGGAACTTCCTCCAAGCTCCTGCAACGCATAAATAGGCATAGTAACTAATAAAAAGTAAAAAGCAACGAACAAAAAGAAGTTGCTCGCTGACACGCTGATGAAATCCTTCGTCCATAAAGGCTCTTTATTCATTTATCCTCTTCCTTTCTTTGATGACTGTCCAGTGCATAGAGCCAGTTAGACAAAAGCTGCTGCAGCTCGTGCTGGTGCACTTTCGGGAACCCTTCTATCGCTTTTTCGTTCATTTTCTTGATTTCCTTTTCCCATATCGGATATTCTTTCTCCGCCAGTTCCGTCATCTCAATAAACTTCACACGCTTGTCTTCACCCGGCATCTGCCTAACGTAACCTTGCTTCACAAGGCGCTGGACCGTTCGTGTCATCGGCGGTGCTTCCACCGACAAATAGTCACTGAGCTCTTTTTGAGTCATGCTTCCCTTTTGCTTTATCACGTACAATACCGACCACTGAGCACTGTAGAGGCCATATGGCTGCAAGACAATGTTCGTCTGCTTCATTATCTGCCTCGACAGCTGATGGACGGAGTGGAATAAAAGATGATGATTCATACACACTCTCCCTTTACTTACCTAGGTAACTATTTATACAACTTTTTTAGTATAACATATTTTCTCCAAAAAAATAAAAAAACTGCCAGAAATATTCTGGCAGCCTGCTTATACGGATATATTTATTTTCAATTAGTAAATCCGGTCTTGCGGACGCAGCTGGTCCACCGGCACAAACACTTCGAGGTGGCGGTACAGATTTTCAAAGTCAGCCGGCAATGATCCGCCCGGCTCCCCGTCCAAGTTCAACAACACTTTTTCAGGAGCATGAATTTTCACCCGGTGGGCTTTCGTATAGATAACATGAGGATCTTGAAGATGCTCTCCCCTTAGAGCAAGAGAAGCTATTCGGATAAATTCAGCAAGGTTCGTCTTTTTTAAAATGAGTAAAGAAAACAGCCCGTCATTGACGGAAGAATCCGGTGCTAATTTCTCAAAACCGCCGACAGAGTTTGTCAGCCCAATCAAAAACAGCATAACTTCGCCTTCAAACAGCTTGCCATCATACTCAATTGTCACATGGGATGCTTTAATAGATGGCAGCATCTCCATTCCCTTTAAATAATAAGCCAGCTGCCCGAGCATCGTTTTTAGCTTGCTTGGTACTTCATACGTCAGCTCCGTCAGACGCCCGCCGCCAGCAATATTAATAAAGTACTTGTCATTCATCCGTCCGACGTCAACGGGTATCGTTTCTCCTGCCGTAATAATATTCACTGCACTGTCAATGTCACGCGGGATTTGCAGCGCACGGGCAAAATCATTCGTTGTCCCCATCGGAATCACACCGAATTTCGGGCGGTAGTCTTGGCCTGCAAGCCCGTTCACGACTTCATTTAACGTGCCATCGCCTCCAGCAGCAATCACGATGTCAAACCGCCGTTCCACGGCTATTCTTGCTGCGCGCGTCGCATCCCCCGCGCTAGTCGTGGCGTGGGCAGACGTTTCATAGCCGGCTTCCTCAAGCTTTTGCAACACTTCCGGCAAATGCTTCTTGAACAGTTCGCGCCCTGAAGTAGGATTATAAATAATACGTGCTCTTTTCATGTATATCCATCCCAGTCTGATCTATAATTATGTTTAATTTTACCATTCGTTTTTCCGCTTTTTATCTTACTACTTTTTTCGTAAAAAAGCTATTTCTCGTCCTTATCGCTGCTGTTCAAACAAATATATGCCGCGGTCAGCCAAAAACTCAAGCGACTCCTCCATCCCCTGTTCATCAAGTTGGAACGCTTCCGCCACTGTTTGCATCCACTGGTTCAGCTCTCGAAAATGGTATTCCCGGATATCGCGATAATTCATCACTTTAAGGGTATGATCCCGAAGAAAGTAACAATCGTTGCCTTGAAAGCGGACAGCTGAGATACGCCGCATCGTTATGTTGCTGTTGCAGTCTTTATAAGACGCTTCAATGTCTTCCTGCAGCTCTTCTTCTGCGAGCGGCTCCCAAATAATTTGTTTCGTTACAAACGTTTTGCCATATGCCCGCCGTTCCAGCAAAAACTTTTTCTCGTGGCGGCTCGTAAAAATAATTTCTTCTCCGAAACCGTGAAGCACATGCTTTGGCCGGCTGTCTAATTCAATCGGGCGGGTAATAGGCGATCCATAACCGACGTCTACATAAAACTTTCTGCCGTTCACGCGCACCATGATCGCCGCATGTCCCGGCAGCACCCGGACAAATGAACACGAAAACCCCAATCTTTCAAGCAGCCGGGCAAAATTTATGTTTAATGAATAACAAGTACCGCCCCAGCCCCTGCTTTCCAAATTAGCGACAAACTCGGCAAATTCCGGAACCTCACTTCCATGTTTGCTGAAATAATGAAATTTACTGAACGTCTCGTATGGAATCAGCGACAAATGGTGCTGTATCAGCCGCTGCAAATAGTTCAGACTTGGTTTTTCTTTTTCAATTTTCAACCGTTGCAAGTACGCTGATACGGCATCCATGTTTTCACCTTCTCTTCTCTTTTCTTTTCCATCCTATCATGAAAGTGGGACAGTTTCGCGTTTGACGGTTTGTGAAAGAAAGGCAGGCCCTGGAATGTCTCCCGGAAGCCTGCCTTTCATTAAAACAGCCGTTCAGCCAATGATGTTTTGATGCTCCCGTACACTTCCTGCCACAGCTCCTTTTCAGTCAGGTACGCTTCCTGCAATTCCCGGTACATCTCTTTTTGCTTATCGTTAAATTCTTCGTGGTCACGCGGCGGCAAACCGGAGCGCTTGCTGTTTACAAGTTCCTGCAACGCCGGAGCGCGCGGACCCCAGACCGCTTTTTCTTCTCCTTGTTCATCAATAAAAATAAAAATTGGTATAGCCCGGGACGTTCCGTTCGTTAAATATTGATCCATTAGCTCTAAATTTTCGTCCCTATATAAGAACCGGACTTCCATGCCGGCGTGGAGTGCTGTTTCCAGCAAGATCGGCACATTTAACATCGCATCGCCGCACCAATCTTCCGTCAGTACAATCACTTTCAACTTTTCTGCCTGCAATCCAGTTAAAAAGGAAGCTTCCTCTTTTTGAATTTGAAAAGAAGATTGAATATGTTTGACGTTTTCTTTGTTCTCTTCCATCTTTTCAATATATTCATCCAATGGGATGCCTTTTTCAAACCAATCCATCAAGTTCATGGTTTTTTCCTCCATCTATTCATTAAGAAGTCTTATACTTCTTCTTAATTCGCTATTTTCCCCAAAAATCCTTTTATCTTTCCTTGTTCCGCGGAAAGCATCTTTAATATTATCTCACAAACTCAGGCTTTTTTCTAAAAGCGGTTGATTTAATTGGCTATCCAATTTATAATTATAAAAAAATATTAATATTTATGTAATCATATAAATAAAAATACATTGGGAGGTAGTAATGAAAGCAGCGGTTATTGGGGCTACTGGATACGGCGGGATCGAGCTTATACGACTTTTATCCAACCATCCGGATTTTACCCTTCATTCTGTATATTCATCAAGTAAAGACCAAGTACCGGCAACGGATGACTATCCTCATTTAAAGGATATTTGCCCTTTGCCATTAATGAAAATCGATCCTGAGAAAATTACGGAAGAGTGCGACGCCGTCTTTCTGGCCGTTCCTTCTGGCGCCTCGTCTGCTCTTTCTCCTAAGCTGCTGGCGAACAATACGAAAGTGATTGATTTATCAGGCGATTTACGCTTGAAAAATCCAGAACATTATGAAACATGGTACAAAAAAGAACCAGCTGATTCCGAGACACTTGATCAAGCTGTATATGGCTTGACTGAATGGAATCGAGAGGCAGTTAAACATGCATCGCTGCTGTCCAATCCGGGTTGCTACCCGACAGCTGCTCTGTTGGGGCTCGCACCGGCGATCCAGTCGGAAGCCATCGACGGATCCGGGTTAATTATCGATGCCAAATCAGGTGTATCAGGCGCAGGACGGGGATTGTCTCCGATGGTTCATTTTGCGGAAATGAATGACAACTTTAAAATTTACAAAGTGAATCAGCACCAGCATATTCCTGAAATTGAACAACAGTTAAACCTTTGGGATAACAGCACTGGCGCCATTACATTTTCTACACACCTTCTGCCTATTACCCGCGGAATCATGACAACGATGTATGCGCCAATGAAAAAGCCAATGTCTGCAGCTGAATTGCATCAATTATACGAAGAAACATATAAAAACGACTTTTTTGTTCGAATTCGGCCGCTCGGTGAATTTCCGGGAGTGAAGGAAGTCGCCGGCTCGAATTTTTGTGATATCGGAATTGACGTCGATGAACGCACAAACAGAGTGACTATCGTAGCTGTCATCGATAACTTAATGAAGGGAGCGGCAGGCCAGGCCATTCAAAACGCTAACCTCATGTTTGGCTTTGAAGAAACAGCCGGCCTGCGCGGGTTCCCGATGTACCCATAATGAATGAACAGGAGGAAACAACTATGTATGCCGTAAAAGAATCAACTCATATAAAAGTGCTTCAACAAGGCTCGATCGTGTCGCCGAAAGGATTTGCCGCCGCCGGAGTTCATGCCGGCCTCCGCCAATCTAGGAACGATCTCGGCGTCATTTTCAGTGAAGTGCCAGCGGAAAGCGCCGCTGTGTATACGACGAGCCATTTCCAAGCAGCTCCCATTAAAGTCACCCAAGACAGCCTGGCGGTGGAAAACAAGCTGCAGGCCATTTTAGTGAACAGCGCGTGCGCCAACGCCTGCACCGGAAAAAGAGGGCTTGCCGATGCTTTTCAAACACGCCAGTGGATGGCTGAACAATTGAACATTCCAGAGCATTTTGTCGCTGTTTCTTCCACCGGTGTTATCGGGGAATATTTACAAATGGATAAAATCGAAGCCGGTATTGCCAACTTGCACCCTTCTTCAGAAGCAGCAGCTGCCGAGCAGTTTGAAACAGCCATTTTAACGACAGACCTGGCCACAAAAAAATGGGCGGTTGAGGCAACGATTGATGGAAAAACGGTCACAATGGGCGGTGCCGCCAAAGGATCCGGAATGATCAATCCAAACATGGCCACAATGCTCGCTTACGTAACAACGGATGCAGCAATCGCTTCTGAACATTTGCATACAGCTCTTAGCGAAATTACAGACAAAACATTTAACCAAATTACGGTCGACGGCGATACGTCAACGAATGACACAGTTGTCGTCATGGCAAACGGCTTGGCCGGCAACACTCCCCTTTCGCCTGAACACCCTGAATGGATGACTTTTCTTTCTATGCTGAAAGAAGTAGGCGAACAGCTGGCAAAAAAAATTGCCCGCGACGGCGAAGGCGCAACGAAGCTTGTTGAAGTCGAAGTGCTCGGTGCTGTTTCTGATGAAGAAGCGAAAAAAGCGGCCAAAGAAGTGGTCGGCTCTAACCTCGTAAAAACAGCTGTGTACGGCGCTGACGCCAACTGGGGAAGAATTATCAGCGCAGTCGGCTACAGCGATATTGAAGTTAATCCAGAAACAATCGACATTTCTATCGGAGACCACGCCATTCTCGTTCAAAGCGAAGTGGCCGATTATATAGAAGAAGATGTGATGTCTTATTTAAAAGAAGAAGAGATTAAAATCACCGTCCATCTCCATATGGGAAGCGGCTATGGAGTTGCCTGGGGCTGTGATCTCTCGTACGACTACATTAAAATTAATGCAAGCTACAGAACGTGATTTCTTATATAAGAGGAGCCGGTGAACCGCAGGCTCCTTACTATTTTTTACAGGAGGAGTCTATGAAAACAATTGTTGTAAAATGCGGCGGCAGTGTACTTAGTGAATTATCGGAAGCCTTTTTTGACAGCATGAAAGAACTGACAGAAAAAGGCTATGCCATCGTGTTTGTCCATGGCGGGGGACCTGAAATCAATTCGATGCTTGAAGCTTTGAAAGTAAAAAGTGAATTTAAAAACGGCCTGCGCGTAACATCCAAACAAGTATTAAAAACAGCTGAGCTTGCCCTTGCAGGCAGCTTAAACCGCCAGCTCGTAAGGATGCTTGAAAAACACGGCATTCAGGCGATCGGCTTAAATTCAAGCGACAATGGCTTGCTTCAGGCGGATTTTATCGACCGGAAACAGCTCGGCTACGTCGGCGATGTAAAAAAAGTAAATAGTCAGTTTATTCAATTAGTATGTAATGAACAGCTGCTTCCTGTCCTAACGCCGCTTGCTGCGGGGCCGGATGGAACAGTGCTGAATGTGAACGCGGATCATGCGGCCTGCGCTGTGGCTAATGCCTTGCAGGCTGAACATTTTCTCATGGTGACAGATGTGGACGGCGTATTAAAAGACGGCCAGCTTGTAGCAGAGCTGACAGAAAAAGAAACAGAAGAACTGATCAATAGCGGCGTAATCAGCGGCGGTATGATTCCCAAAGTACAGTCTGCGTTAAAAGCTTTTTCAGACCATGTTAGTAAAGTGCATATTGTTTCCGGTAAAAAAGCTTTTTACGAACAAGGCGAGTGGCACGGAACAAAATTTATTAAAGAGAAGGTGACAGTATGAGCTACTTATTTCCAACATACGCCCGCTGGGATGTGACGCCCATCTCCGCAAAAGGCGCCTGGCTGACAGATAAAAACGGTAAAAAATATTTGGATTTTACGACCGGCATCAGTGTCTGCAACCTTGGACACGTGCCCGAAAACGTGAAAAAAGCAGTAGATGAGCAGCTTGGACAATTTTGGCATACTTCGAACTTATTTCAAAGTGATTTACAGGAAGAAGTCGCTAAACAACTAACAGATGCTTCAGGGCTCGATTTAGTCTTTTTTGCGAACAGCGGAGCGGAAGCGAATGAAGCAGCGATCAAGCTCGCACGCAAAGCAACCGGCCGCACGAAAATTATTACATTTATCGATTCTTTCCATGGACGCACATTCGCGACAATGGCAGCAACCGGACAGGATAAAATTAAAACCGGCTTCGGCCCGATGCTCGAAACATTTGAATATGTGCCGTTAAATGATTTGCAAGCTCTGGAAAAAGCTTTCGATAAAGAAACGGCTGCACTCATGTTTGAAGTGATCCAGGGCGAAGGCGGCTTAAATGCCGGCCAAACGGAATTTTTGCAGCAAGCCGTAGCGCTCGCTCACAAAAATGGCTCACTCGTTATTATTGATGAAGTCCAAACCGGAATCGGACGCACCGGCAAACCATTTGCATTCCAGCATGCGGATCTTACCCCTGATATAGTATCAAGCGCAAAAGGAATCGCCAGCGGCCTTCCGCTCGGTGCTATTATTGGCAAGAAAGAACTAGCGGATGCCTTCTCTCCCGGATCACACGGCTCTACATTCGGCGGCAATCCTGTATCACTGGCGGCTGCTAAAGCGACACTTGATACGATTTTTGACGATAACTTTTTAGCACAGGTCGCAGAGAAAGGCAACAAACTCTCATCCATGCTCGAAGAAGCCCTTTCTTCTGTTCCTCAAGTTAAAAAATTAAAAGGCAAGGGCTTAATGATCGGCATTGAATTAACAGAAGAAGCTGCTCCGTACGTCACTGCGGCACGCGAAAAAGGACTGTTAATTTTAACTGCCGGCACCCACATTCTTCGCCTTCTTCCTCCACTCAACGTAACAGCAGAGGAAATCGAACAAGCGGTTGCTATACTCGTCGAAACGATCAAACAGCAAGCATATGAGAAAACTGCCGGAAACTAATCCGGCAGTTTTTTTGATTACAGTCAAATTTTAAAACCTCTTGAGTCAGCCCCTTACCAGTTTCTGCCCGCGCCGCCTCCTCCGGAAGAACCGCCACCACCACCGCGATTTCCTCCGCCTCCTCCCCCGCCGCGGGAAAGAATGGAGAGGAAAATGTGCGTCAACATCCCTCCAAAAAATTTCATATCAAGAAAAATGACAATGACAGCAATAACAATGAGCAAAAACGGATTAATGCCGCCGCCTTCATCAGAATAATAAGGCTTCGCTTCGACCGCGTGGCCGTCCCAGTCGTACTCAGCAGCTGTTTCATTGTAAAGTGCTTTATACGTATTCATAATCGCTTCAGCTGGGGCTTCGTTTTCCAAATAAGGGTAGCCATATTCGTCTAAAATCCGGCCTACTTTCCCGTCAGGCAACGCACCTTCAAGACCGTAACCGACTTCCACTCTAAAGTGCCTTTCTCCCTTGCCGCCTTTTGTCGTTACGACTAGAAGCACTCCGTTGTTATCCCTCTTGCTGCCAAGGCCGTATTGCCGGAACGCCTGATTGGAGTATTCTTCGATTGGCCTTCCTTCCGTTGACGGCACAGTCAGCACGGCGATTTGAGCCGTTGTTCCATCTTCAAGCTGCCTTCCTAGTTGGATCAGCTCCGCTTTTTGCTCTGAGGTTAACACGCCTGAAAAATCTTGAACATAAATATCTCCTACAGGTGCCGGAGCTGTTGCAGCCAGCGCCGGCAGAGAAAAAGCGTGTAAAAAAATGATTGCTGCTGCTAGAAAAAAAGCAGCTTTTTTCATCATTCCTGCACACCCTCAAAATCCACTTTCGGCGCTTCTTTCGCTGCCGCATCCGCTTTAAAATATTCTTTCGCATCGAAACCGAAAATGCCGGCCATCAATGAACCTGGGAACCGTTTTACTTTTTTATTAAAATCCGCTACTTGGGCATTGTAATCTTGGCGGGCGACCGCTAAACGATTTTCTGTCCCGGCCAGCTCATCCATCAGCTGCTTAAAATTACTGTCCGCTTTTAATTGCGGATAATTTTCCACGACTACGAGCAATCGGCTCAATGCCCCAGATAACTCATCGTTTGCTGCCGCCTGCTCTTGCGGAGATCCAGCACCAGCCAGTTTTGCACGGGCATCGGAGACATTTTTGAGCACGTCTTTCTCATGACTGGCAAACCCTTTAACTGTATTTACTAAGTTCGGAATTAAATCCAACCTTCTCTGTAACTGGTTTTCTACTTGCGCATACGCCTGATCGACGTTTTCTTCTTTTTCCACCATGCCATTGTAGCTCGGAATCAACATCGCTGCCAGAACAACCACAATAATAGCGATTATCGCCAGCGGCCCTAAACCTTTTTTCATCCTCTTCACCTCTTTATGTTATCTTTTTGTATTTACCTCTTTTTATGCGGTGAGAAACCAAAATAAAACACTTCTCAAAATATAGAGAAGTGTTTTATTTTACCGCAGCATATTGATGAACAGAAGTATATGTCCTAATAAAACGGGCTGCCTGCTCAGCGATCAATTCTTTATCGTTATCCATGGAAGCAACGTGGTAAGAATCCGGCAGCGTGACGAGCCGTTTGTTTTTAGACGAAAGCGATCGGTAAATAAAAACAGTATTTTCCGGCGGAACGACATGATCCGTAAACGACTTGATGCACAAAGCAGGAACTTGAATTTTCCCGATTGCCGGCGGTGCTTCTGCCATCAGCCTTTGCAGCTCGCGAATCGCGCGTACCGGTGCTTTTTCATAGGAGATTTCATGCACATCTCCCGCTTTAATATCCGGTTTTCCTTCGTCGATAAAACGCGGAGCAGGAGATTTTTTAAATTGTTCAAAAGCCGGCAGCGTTAAGGCGGTATTAATGATAATCAACCCTTCGATGTCTTTATATTCAGCTGCAAGCTTAAGCGCCAGCGTGCCGCCCATTGACTGGCCCATGACGAATACTTTCTTTCCACGCTCTTTTAATTGTAAATACCCCCGTTTTAAGCTTTCATACCAATCTTCATGCGTGCATTGTTCCATATCAAGATAGTGGGTGCCGTGTCCTTTTAACCGGGGAGCCAACACAGTAAACCCCTGTTCTGCGAGTTTCTCTCCTACGAATCGCACACTTTGCGGCGTTCCGATAAATCCATGAGAAAGTAAAATTCCAATGTCGTTTCCTTCAAAATAAAATGATTCCGCACCGGGGATAACTGGATATTGTTCGTTCATATTGGCTCCTCCTTTAATTCCGATAATTTCTATTGGTTATATATATTTTAATGCGGAATATCTTATAAGTCAACTAGGAATTAAAATTTAGTGTGTATATTTTTCCCTTATTCGTTCCTTGACTAGCTAAGTTCATAGAGCGAAGCAAATAATAAGCCAGTTGCCCGCAGGATATCTGCAAAAAACCCCGGAGCTGCTGATTCGTGATCGTTGGGCGCAAAAGCAGATAATAGTCCTGGAGGGCATTGAGATGAGCATCACGAGAGTATGTGAGACACGCCGGACAGTGCCACTTTCGCCGTTTTCTTACCATAGGAAGAGCTGTACATTGTGGACACAGAATTCCTTTGATCAATTCCTTTTCATTGATTTGAAAGCGCTGAAGAATGTCTAATTCAAGCGGTGTATGGTGTTTAATAAGAAGGGAAGTAATTTGTCGCTGGGATTTTTTCATGAGAGTGTCGGTAGATTGCTGCTGGTTCATTTGCATAATAAAGTGGGGAAGTTGTTCAATGTGGATCACTTTTTGGCTAAGACGAGGGTCTTTGGATGAGGATTTAATAATGGTTTTATTGTGCGTAAACACGGTCACTGAATCAATTTCTGTTTTCGGGAGCTTATGCTGAGCGAGCCATTCCTGCAGCAACATCTTCTGTCGGGATGTCTGTAAAAGAGGGTTAGGAAACCGTTCTTCTTTTCCATCCAGTATACGGATCATTTGCTGAAATTGATCTTCAAACAAAATGGTGCCTGCTATGTTTTTCAACTCAATGATCAACATGTAACCAGGCACTGCGAGAAGTGTGTCGATTTGAAAAAACTGATCGCGGACAGCCAACCTAAGGTCGTGAAAGAAAAAGTTCTGCGGATGTGGGAGCAACTGCAAATAATAATCAATCGACTGCTCTCCACGAAAACCTGCTCGAGCGATGGCTAACTCCTCTTCAATCAGCGGCCGCTTTCCATGATTAGCAGGCAACCTTCTTAACAAAGCCTCTAACTTTACTACTTTAATCGGGACGCCGCGTTCTTTAACAATCATAAAATCACTCCTTTTATTATGATAGTACCTATTTCTTTGCCGCTGATTTTCCTGAATCAGACAGCGTTTCATGAATCAATGACGAGATATCATCAATCAGCACACTCTTTTCATGATTCGCGGTCTCTTTTTACTGAGCCGCCTGCTGATTTTCCTGAATCAGACAGCGTTTCATGAATCAATGACGGGATATCATGAATCAGCACACTCTTTTCATGATTCGCGGTCTCTTTTTACTGAGCCGCCTGCTGATTTTCCTGAATCAGACAGCGTTTCCTGAATCAATGACGGGATATCATGAATCAGCACACTCTTTTCATGATTCGCGGTCTCTTTTTACTGAGCCGCCTGCTAATTTTCCTGAATCAGACGGCGTTTCATGAAGCGAAGACGGGATATCATAAATCAGCACACTCTTTTCATGATTCGCGGTCTCTTTTTACTGAGCCGCCTGCTGATTTTCCTGAATCAGACAGCGTTTCCTGAATCAATGACGGGATATCATGAATCAGCACACTCTTTTTATGAAGCGCGGTCTCTTTTTACTGACTTATCCACTGTATTCCATGAACCACCCGCTTTTCCACCTAAAAAAATCTCTCAAGCAATTTGCTTGAGAGGCTCTAATTATTTCTTATCGTTTTTTAATTTCTTCAAGTAATAGTTTGTTCAGTACAGACGGGTTAGCTTGGCCTTTGGAGGCTTTCATGATTTGGCCAACGAGGAAGCCGACTGCTTTACTTTTCCCGTTTTTAAAATCTTCGATTGATTGCGGGTTGGCATCGAGTGCTTCTGTAATAAATTTCAGTAATTCCCCTTCATCGGAAATTTGCACGAGGCCTTTTTCTTTTACGATTGTTTCCGGATTGCCGCCATTTTCCACGAGCTCTTTAAACACTTTTTTCGCAATTTTAGAGGAAATTGTGCCTTTCTCGATTAAAGCGATCATCGCAGACAATCCTTTTGGCGTCAGTGCGACTTCCCCCAATTCTTTTCCTTCGGCGTTCAAGTAAGCGGACACTTCGCCCATCAGCCAGTTGGAGGCAAGCTTGGCATCTGCTTCTTCTTGAACAGTCGCTTCAAAAAAGTCAGCCATTTCTTTCGTCATCGTGAGAACCTTTGCATCGTGCGCCGGCAGGCCGAGTTCGTTCATGTAACGTTCTTTCCGCTCATCCGGCAGCTCAGGAATGGATGCGCGCACACGTTCTTTCCATTCGTCATCAATGTAAAGCTCGACAAGATCCGGATCCGGGAAGTAGCGGTAATCATCAGATCCTTCTTTCACACGCATAAGCAATGTTTTGCCTGTTGATTCATCAAAACGGCGTGTTTCCTGCTCGATGACGCCGCCTGAAGACAGCACGTCTGCCTGGCGCTTTTCTTCATACTCCAGCCCTTTTCTGACAAAGTTAAAAGAGTTTAAGTTTTTCAGCTCAGCTTTCGTGCCAAACTCTTCTTGGCCGTACGGACGCAGAGAAATGTTCGCGTCACAACGGAGCGAGCCTTCTTCCATTTTACAGTCGGATACTTCTGTATATTGAATGATGGACTTCAACTTTTCGAGATACGCATACGCTTCTTCCGGCGTGCGGATATCCGGCTCGGAGACGATTTCAACGAGCGGTGTCCCTTGGCGGTTATAGTCAACAAGGGAATAACCGTTGCCGGAGTGTGTTAGTTTACCGGCATCTTCCTCTAAATGAAGGCGAGTAATGCCGATTTTTTTCTTTTCGCCGTTCACTTCAATTTCAATCCAGCCGTTTTCGCCGATCGGTTGATCAAACTGGGAAATTTGATATGCTTTCGGATTATCCGGATAAAAATAGTTTTTACGGTCGAATTTTGTTTCTGTTGCTACTTCACAGTTTAACGCCATCGCTGCTTTCATGGCGAATTCCACTGCCTGTTTGTTTAACACGGGCAGTATACCCGGATAAGCAAGATCGATGACCGTTGTATTCGTGTTCGGCTCTGCTCCAAAGTGAGCAGGAGCGGAAGAAAAGATTTTTGATTCTGTTTTTAGCTCTACGTGGACTTCTAATCCAATAACCGTTTCAAAGTTCATGTTTATTCACCCCTTACAGCGTTGGTTTCTGTTGATGGAAATTTGTTGCCTGCTCGTACGCATGAGCGGTACGGTATACTGTTTTCTCGTCAAAATGCTTACCGATGATTTGCAGTCCAAGCGGCATGCCGTCTGAGAATCCGCACGGCACAGAAATGCCTGGCACCCCTGCCAGGTTGACAGGAATGGTTAAAATATCGTTCGCATACATCGTCAGCGGATCGTCAATATTTTCGCCGATTTTAAAGGCCGGCGTCGGCGTTGTCGGTCCAATGATGACGTCATAATTTTCAAATACGTCTTCAAAGTCTTTTTTAATTAGCGTACGCACTTGCTGCGCTTTTTTATAATACGCATCGTAATAGCCGGAGCTTAAAGCAAATGTTCCGAGCATAATGCGGCGCTTTACTTCATCACCGAAGCCTTCTGCGCGTGTTTTTTTGTAAAGATCAATTAAGTTTTCCGCGTTTTCTGTCCGGTAGCCATAGCGGATGCCGTCAAAGCGGGCTAAGTTGGAAGACGCTTCTGAAGAAGACAGCAAATAATAAGTCGCCAATCCGTATTTCGAATGCGGAAGAGATACTTCTTCCCAAGTGGCTCCTAGTCCTTCCAATACTTTCAATGCATTTAGAACGGACTGGCGCACATCTTCTGATACACCTTCACCAAGATATTCTTTCGGCACAGCAATTTTTAAGCCTTTAATATCACCAGTTAATGCTTCAGAATAGGAGTCTACCGGCACGTCCGCTGAAGTGGCGTCCAATGAATCCACACCGGAAATAGCTTCTAATAAGCGGGCATTGTCTTCCACGCTGCGTGTAATCGGGCCGATTTGATCCAATGATGAAGCAAAAGCGATTAAACCGAAACGCGATACCCGGCCAAATGTCGGCTTTAACCCAACAACGCCGCAAAAAGCAGCTGGCTGACGAATCGAACCGCCTGTATCGGAACCAAGTGAGAAAGGCACTTCTCCTGCCGCTACTGCAGCGGCGGAACCGCCGGAAGAACCACCTGGTACCCGTTCTAAATTCCACGGGTTGGCTGTTTTTTGATAGCTGGAATTTTCAGTGGACGATCCCATTGCGAACTCATCCATATTTAACTTACCGATTGTAATAGCATTTGCCTCGTGAAGCTTGTTCATGACAGTCGCATCGTAAATCGGATCAAAGTTATGTAATATCTGGCTGCCGCTCGTTGTGCGCAGCCCTTTCGTGACAATATTATCTTTAATCCCGATCGGCATACCAAACAAAAGGCCTTTGGCTTCATCTGTGCCAATTTTCCCTTGCAGAACTTCCGCCTGCTTGCGGGCATTTTCTTCATCTAATGTGATAAAAGCTTTGACTTTGCCTTCCACTTCGCTAATTCTTTTATAAGATTCATCCACTAAATCAGTGATGGATACTTCTTTTTTATGTAAAAGGTCGTGAAGTTCAGTCAATGTATGATTAAATAATGACATCCTGTTCTCTCCTTACTCAATGATAGCCGGGACTCGGATTTGCCCATTTTCATGATCCGGGGCATTTTTCAATACTTCTTCGCGCGGCAGTCCTGGTGCAGACTTGTCTTCACGCAAAACATTCTTCATGTCCAACACGTGGGAAGTCGGCTTGATTCCCGTTGTATCCAGTTCATTTAATTGCTCGGCAAATCCGATAATATCATCAAGCTGAGCCGTAAACATTTCTACTTCTTCATCTGTTATAGCCAGGCGTGCGAGGTTAGCCACATGTCTGACTTGCTCTTCGGAAATTCGTGACAATTTCCTTCACCTCCAATAAAGTATCAAACGGTCACAATACTATTCATCTTATCAAATTTCAACGTTTACTAGCAATAACCCATCAGATAAAACGCTGTATTTCCAAACTTTATTTTACCATGCCTTCTCTCGTTCAAGTAGCTTCTAAAGAAAGAAATCCCCGTGGTGTTCATCATTTCGGCGGTTTTGTTCACGATTTCAGCACGTTGTTCAGCATTTCAGCGGGTTTGTTCACGATTTCAACACGTTGTTCAGCATTTCAACCGATTTGTTCACGATTACGTCTACCTCTTCTTATACAGAAAAAACTGCCTTCAAATAAGAGTTTGAAGGCAGTTTGAATACAAATATTATGATTGAGTTTGAGCTTGGAATTGCTCTTCTTCTGTTGAGCCTTTTAAAGCTGTTGTGGAAGATTCGCCGCCGGAAACGATCATGGATACTTGGTCAAAGTAGCCAGTACCGACTTCACGCTGATGGCGGGTAGCTGTGTAACCATCTTTTTCGGAATCAAATTCCGCCTGTTGCAATTCGGAGTAAGCACCCATGCCGCGATCTTTGTAGCCGTTTGCCAGTTGGAACATGCTGTGGTTCAAAGAATGGAAGCCAGCAAGTGTAACGAACTGGAATTTATATCCCATTTTTCCAAGTTCCACTTGGAACTTTTCAATTGTTTCATCATCCAGCTTCGCTTTCCAGTTAAATGAAGGCGAGCAGTTGTATGCAAGCATTTTGCCAGGGAACTTCTCATGGATCGCTTCTGCAAAACGGCGTGCTTCATCAAGATCCGGCTCAGATGTTTCACACCAGATCAAGTCTGCGTACGGTGCATAAGCAAGACCGCGGGCAATCGCTTGGTCGAGACCAGCTTTTGTGCGGAAGAAACCGTCAGCTGTGCGCTCGCCAGTGATGAACGGTGCATCAGTCGGGTCGAAGTCACTCGTGATTAAATCAGCCGCATTTGCATCTGTACGGGCAACGAGCAGTGTCGGAGTTCCCATGACGTCTGCTGCAAGGCGGGCAGCAACTAAGTTTTTCACGGCTGTTTTTGTTGGCAGAAGAACTTTTCCGCCTAAATGGCCGCATTTTTTCTCTGAAGCGAGCTGATCTTCAAAGTGAACGCCTGCCGCTCCTGATTCGATCATGCCTTTCATTAGTTCAAATACGTTCAGCTGTCCGCCGAAGCCTGCTTCTGCATCCGCTACGATCGGCGCAAAGTAATCAATGGAGTCGTCACCTTCCATGTGAGCGATCTGATCCGCACGCTGAAGCGCCTGATTAATGCGTTTCACGACGCTCGGCACACTGTTAGCCGGGTACAAGCTTTGGTCCGGATACATATGGCCGGAAAGGTTCGCATCTGCTGCTACTTGCCACCCACTCAAGTAAATGGCTTTTAAACCGGCTTTTACTTGTTGCACAGCCTGGTTTCCAGTAAGGGCGCCAAGAGCGTTAATGAAGTTTTCTGTATTTAAATAGTTCCATAGTTTTTCTGCTCCGCGGCGCGCCAGTGTATGCTCAATATCGATAGATCCACGCAATTTGATTACTTCTTCGGCAGAATAAGGACGAGTGATCCCTTCCCATCTTTTATCATTTTCCCATTGCTCCTGTAATTGTTGAACGCGTTTGTTTGTCATGTTCATTCCTCCCAAATATTTTTTATGAATGTTTAGCAACTGCTGTTTTTAAAAATTATGTAACAGAGCTGCCCCCGTCTATTTGGCATTACCCTCTCTAATGCCTGCTGTCTGTGTAGTTTCTGGCTGAATCGTTTGATCCCCCTTGTTATACTACAGTTATTATCTGTTAATCGTATTATATAACAGAAGAATTAAAAAGGGAACACTATTTTTCAAATAATTTAAAATTTTCATTCGACGAAAATAAAAAAGCTGTTGAGAAAGCCTCAACAGCAAGGTTTAAAGCATGTTTTATTTTTTAATTTTTTATTCCCACCGCAGAGATTGCGCCATTCCCTTTCCATTGAATTAATAAGGTACGGTCGCCATCCTGGCTTAGAAGAGCCGGATTAAGCAGCTCTTTCAATTGATTGGGATCAGTTATTTTCTTGGCAGGCATTGGAAAATCAGTTAATACCGCCTCTCCTGGCGCTTCCGACTTTTCATAAATATAATCCACCAGCATCCTGCGCCGCTCCGGCGTGTCAGTCGTTAAAATATAAGCTTCCGCCACTTGATCTGCCGAAGCAAATCCGCCATCCTTCCCTTTTTGGCGAATATAATTTATTGTTTGTTCCTGATCAAGATAAATCGGTACAGACATCATCTGTCCATCGGTAAACCAAACTTGCACTTCGCCAATATTTGAAAAATCATAGTCCGTAAAACGACGGGATTTTTCATTTATGACGTCATGTTTCATCGCCTGGATCATGGCCGCCATTTCTTTCTGATCAGTAATACGCATCTGACTTGTTCCGTTCCAATAATCAGCGACGGCTAAATAACTGATTTTTTCAGGTCGGGAGATGGCAAAAATCGAACTCGTTTTTCGTTTGAATTCTTCATTGTTTCTTAATTCCTGTGTCAGTTCATTTAATTGTTCCGTATCTACATAATACTGGCGTTCCATGCGGCTTCCGTCTTTTAGCTCATAAGCAATTCCTATTTGATGAGCCATTCGCTTGGAGGGCTCTCCGCTCTTAATCAATTGTTTATGAAGATCGATGCTTTGATGGACGGACTCTCTTTCTTCCATGTATCCTATCCTTTGTCTATCAACAGCAGCGGAGTTTGGAAGCTCGCCTGTATAAGACGGGTTGTAAAATGTATTGTCGCCGACATACACTTTCGCCACTTCGTTTTCCGCCGGAACCTTTTCTTCGTAGAAGCTGGTAAAAGTAGCAACTGGTATGAACAGAATAACTAAAGCAGCAACGTATAGAACAAAACCTTTCCACGGCCATATAAGCCGCAATGTTTTCTGCACGATCATTTGTAAAATCGTATATCCGGCCAATGCACCGATGATGTAGCCGAGCAGCGTCCAACCGAACGCCCCGTCAAGAAATTCCCCGAAGTATAACCCGCCAATGAGCATAGCAGCGAGCGTGAAGGAAAAAATAAACAGCCAGCGGAAAAACGGAAAAACAATCGGCTCATCCACGGCTTCTGCCGGCCTTGCTTTATAGACAATATAAGAAATGACAACCAGCAGGACGACAAGTCCGGTATACACCGTTAACTCCATTTCGCTGAATGGTTTTTCTACAATCATCGAGGCCCGGACTAAAAAAATCCCCTCGGACATCACTTTATTGATATAGGCTTCCGCAGCGAGTCCGTTAATAAAAAAGCGCGCATTGGCCACGAAGAGCATAATAAGCGCTCCCGGTAAAACGAAAATACCGTAAGCCATCACCCCCTGCAGCAGCGGTGATCCGATAAACAATCCAACAAACACAGTCACAACAAACATCAATAAGACGACTAACAATGAAATGCCCAACCAGCCTGCCACATCGCCTATCGTGTAAACGGACGGTTTGATCAATGGCCGCATAATTATTAAGACAAGTCCATTCAACACAATCGGGAGGACCAATGCCGTACCGCCGGCCATATACACATGTGTCAATAACGTTTCCCGCTTAAATGGTAGGCTGTGCATAAAGTCAGACGAGCCCTTTTTCGTCAGATAATTGGTCAAAATCAGTCCAGCAATGACGGGAAATATAATAAGAGTGATATATTGAATAGAATACGAAAAAGCAAGTAACCCATTTTCATAGTTCCCCTGAAAATAATATTCCAGCGTTTCTTCTCTCATAAAGATCATCCATATAAAGAGCGGCAGGACAACGAGCAGCGCAAGCATAAAAAAGATGCTCATCCATAATACGGAGCGGGTATGCTGCCGAAACAAGCCTTTATTAAACGATAAGATTCCGGATTTCATAGCCGACACTCCCCATTTCATACGTAAATATTTCTTCAAGCGTCAGCGGCAGAATGTCAAAGATCGCCGGTTCAAATGACTGTACATGCCGATAAATCTCTTCTTCCTGTCCGCGCACAATGCAAGTTAACACGCGCCCCCGCTTTTCATGATGCAATACGTTCATGCCGGCCAAAAACGACTGATCCGGCATTTGCCGAAACGCCACTTGTACTTTGCAAACGTCCGTCTTTAATTCTTCTAAATCACGCTCAAATAATAATCCGCCTTTGTGCATAACACCTACGCTGTCACAAAAGTCCTCCATTTCGCGCAAGTTATGAGAGGAAACAAGTACCGTCATTTCCCGCGCACTTACATCTTGAATAAGCAAATTTTTCACCTGTTGGCGCACGACCGGATCAAGGCCGTCAAACGGTTCATCAAGCACAAGCACATCTGGCATAACGGATAAAGTTAAAATAAATGCCGCCTGCCGCTGCATCCCTTTTGACATGCGGGAAAGTCTCAAATGAGGATTCAGGCTGAAGTGTTCATAAAGCTGCCGGAATCGTTCACCGCTCCAGCGTTTATATACAGCTTCATAAAATGAAGACACCTGCATGAGCGTTGCGTGTTGAAAGAAATACGGCTGATCAGGAATGAATAAAATTCTCTCTTTCGCTTCTGGTCTCTCGTATACTGATACTTCTTCCACCTTTGCCGTTCCTCTATCCGGTCGAATGATGCCCGTCATCATTTTCAACAAAGTGGTTTTTCCAGCTCCATTCGATCCGAGCAGTCCATAAATCGATCCTTTTTTCACATGAATGGATACATCTTTCACCGCATCATAGCTCCCAAACCGCTTCGACACTTTTTCAGCTATTATCATCTTCGCTCCCTCTTTCCGGTGCATCCATTTTTTCAATGAGACGGATCACATCTTCTTTCGTTACCCCTAAAAATAAAATCTCCCCAACAATCCGTTCAAGCTCTTTTTTCAGCACCATCATCCGCTCCCCGCTTATTTCTTTTTTCACAGGCGCGACAAAGCTCCCCTTGCCGGGAATGGAGTAAATGTACCCTTCCCGCTCAAGCTCACGGTACGCCTTTTGAATCGTGTTCGGATTAATCGTCAACTCTTGGGCAAGTGACCGGACTGACGGCAATTGTTCATCTTCTTTCCACACTTCACGAATAATGAGCTCTTTCAACTTGCCCATAAGCTGCTCATAAATTGGTATACGGCTCCTCGTATCAATCGTAAACATCGCTTCTCTTCCTTTCGGCAAACCGTATTAACTGTATTAATATATATAATACAGTTGATGAAAAATAGCAATCTTTTTTGTAAAAAAAAGAAAAACAGCTCTGGAATTCCTCCAAGCTGCTTTTCTCAAATTGTTTATTAATCGGACAACATCGTTAGTAAATATGCACTTCAGGTTCTTTACTATTGGCTTTCCTCACAATTAACGCTTCCGGTCCGCTGACGGAAGAAATCGTCACTTCTACCGGAATGTAAGCAGGAAAGTGATCCATAATCAATCCCGTGACAAATTGGGTAAATCCGATAGCTTCTGCTTTTCCGTAAAATTGAATCGGGATTTCAATTTTTAAATCAACTAATTCTTCGCCGTTGTAAAGCGCTTTTCCAACGACGCCATTGTAGTTTTTAAAATACTTTTCTACATCCTGCTTAAAGTTTAAAAAGTATGTCATGTCGTCCCGATGGTCTTTTTCTGCTTGTGCGGACGGGAACAAGTAATATTTCTCGTTCACTTTTTCCCAGCTGCCGATTGTGTCGTCATTGGCATCGAGGTGAGTGTATGCGATAAAGTTACCAGGTACGACCGAGTTTTGAGCTTCTTGCTTGAATAAAGCAATCGTGACAGGTACATCTTTCAGCCCTTTCGTCGTCCTCACTCTTTTTGCTACTTCTTCAGCTATTTTCTTACCTTCCCGCTCAACTTCTTCTGCAGAGATTTTATAATCGTATACCGCCCCGTACTTCTCTTTCGTGTAATAGTGCACGGAATTTAAGGCAAGGCCGATAACCGCTCCTGAAAGCTGCAGCGAGTTTTTATCTGTTTTCGTCAAGTAATTGTGTTCCATCACATGCGCTAAATAAATCGGGCTTTTTTCGTTGCGCTGTTCCGTTGATCCTTTTCCGCTGTCCACTGGATTCAAACCAAGATTTTCTTCCGGCTTTAACTTCTTCTCTTCCAGCTGTTCCGCTGTATATTTGCGTTTCAGCCAAGCTCTCACTGTGTCACCGTCGAGCATTTGTCCTTCTTGAAATAAATATTTTTCCGGAGAAAAATGATCTTGGGCAATTCTCATCAAGCCTGTTTCAAACTCGACGATGTCGTAGCGCGTATTTAAATTGGAGACGACCATCCCTCTCGCTTTTCCCGGTTTAAATGGCACAATTGTCCGGTAAAAGTTTTCGGAAATTTGATAGTTTGGGATAATTGCTTTTTCCTGTTTGCCATCCTCCTGAATCACTTCTTCTTTTTTCTCTAATTTCGGTACACACCCGCTAGCCAGTAGCATGGCAGCGAGTGCAGCGGAAAATACTTTTTTATTCAAACGAGCCACCTCTTACTTAATTAAGTTCGTCCAACAGCTTTTGTTCATCCCATACTTCGATGTTCAGCTGCACGGCTTTATCCAGCTTGGATCCCGCTTCTTCACCGGCAATGACAAGGTCCGTGTTTTTACTGACACTGCCTGCCACTTTTCCGCCGAGGGCTTCAATCCGTTCTTTCGCTTCATTGCGGGTCAACTGATGCAGTTTCCCCGTCAAGACGACTGTTTTTCCCGCAAAGAAAGAATCAGATGCGGCCACTGCCGCAAGCTTCGGCCCGTTATAAGCCATATTGACACCGGCAGCTTGCAGTTTGGCGATCAACTCACTCACTTCCGGCTGGTTAAAGTACGTCACGACTGCTTCTGCCATTTTATCGCCGATTTCATGAATGGATGTCAACTGTTCCAAATTGGCATCAGCGAGTGCTTCCATCGTTTCAAAATGCTGGGAGAGCGTTTTCGCAGCTTTTGCTCCGACGTGACGAATGCCAAGGCCAAATAACAGCTTCTCCAGTGAGTTAACTTTCGATGCTTCAATGGCATTCAATAAGTTGTCGGTCGATTTTTCACCCATCCGCTCAAGATGGAGAAGCTGCTCTTTCGTCAGACGATACAAGTCGGACACATCGTGTACAAGGCCGCTTCTATACAGCTGGGCAATCACTTTTTCACCCAGCCCGTCAATATTCATCGCGTTGCGGGAAACGAAGTGAATCATGCCTTCTCGAATTTGCGCCGGGCACTTTGGATTCATGCAGCGAAGCGCCACTTCCCCTTCGAGACGGATGAGTTCACTTTCACACTCCGGGCAGTGTGTCGGCATAGAAAACTCTTCTTCTTCCCCCGTTCGGCGCTCGGCAATGACATTCACTACTTCAGGAATAATATCGCCCGCTTTTTTAATGACGACAAAGTCACCGATTTTAATGTCTTTTTCCCGAATTAAGTCTTCGTTGTGAAGCGTCGCTCTTTGTACTGTTGTTCCCGCCACTTTCACCGGCTGCAAAAGAGCGGTCGGCGTGACAACGCCCGTCCGGCCGACGCTTAGCGTAATGCCTGTCAGCTTTGTCACCACTTCTTCGGCCGGAAATTTAAATGCGATAGCCCAGCGTGGACTCTTCGCCGTTGCCCCGAGTTCTTTTTGCTGCTCAAGTGAATCTACTTTAATAACGATGCCATCGATTTCATAAGGCAGCTTTGGCCGCTTGTCAGCCCAGCTGCCGACATAACTAATCACTTCATCGATCGTACGGCACACTTTTCGTTCTTTATTTGTTTTAAAGCTAAGCCGGTCTAACAATTCCAGACTTCCACTATGAGTAGTGATGCCGGTTTCTTCTGCTCCTGCTACTCCATATAAGAAAATATCCAAGTTGCGGGAAGCCGCAATGCGTGGGTCAAGCTGACGCAAAGACCCTGCCGCTGCATTGCGGGGATTGGCAAACGGTTCTTCTCCTTTTTCATCACGTGTCGCATTTAACGCGATAAATGATTGCTTCGGCATAAACGCTTCACCACGCACTTCCATCGTATATGGCTCTTTTATGCGCAGCGGAATGGAGCGGATCGTTTTTAAATTGGCGGAAATATCTTCGCCGACTGTGCCGTCTCCCCGTGTAGCCCCTTGAATAAATAAACCATTTTCATATTTTAACGAAACAGCCAGGCCGTCAATTTTTAGTTCGCACACATAGGAATAGCTGCCTTCATCCAGGGCCTGCTTTACCCGCCGGTCGAAATCACGCAAGTCTTCCTCATTAAATGCATTCGAGAGGCTCAGCATCGGCGCATCATGCCGTACTTTTTTAAACGTATCCAACACTTCGCCGCCGACGCGCTGAGTAGGCGAGTCTGGCGTTTGCAGCTCAGGGAACTTTTCTTCCAGCTGCAGCAGCTCCTGCGTTAAGCGGTCGTATTCAGAGTCAGGCACAGACGGCTGGTCTAGCACATAATACTCATAATTATATTGGTTTAATACATTATGCAGCTCCTGTACTCTTTTTTCAGCAGCTTGTGAATCCATGTTGTCCACTCCTTCATTTACGCTTTTTCAATCGGGGCAAACTTCGCCAGCAGACGTTTAATTCCGGTCGGGCTCGGGAATGCGATGTCCAGCTCAACACTGTCACCGCTTCCTTTAACGCTAACGACGGTGCCTGTCCCCCACTTTTTATGGCTCGCTTTGTCACCGACTTTCCAATCTGCCCCAGAGCCCGCTGTTTTGACCTGCGGACGCATGACCGGTCGCCGGGCCGGCTGGGTTTTCAACCCGAACGATGTATTGACCCTTTGACTCGCTGCCAAGTCATCTATTAAATCAGCCGGAATTTCACTAATAAAACGCGAAACAGGGTTCATGTTTGTCCGTCCGTACAAAGTACGCATTTGCGCATTTGTCAAATAAAGCTCTTCTTCCGCTCTAGTTATTCCGACATAGGCCAAACGCCTCTCTTCTTCCATTTCTCCTTCATCCATCAAGGAGCGGCTGTGCGGAAAGACGCCTTCTTCCATTCCCATTAAAAAGACGACTGGGAATTCCAGCCCTTTGGCAGAGTGAAGAGTCATCAGCACAACAGCATCTTGCACTTCTTCCTCTTTTCCAATTTGGTCAATATCCGCGACAAGGGCCAAATCTGTTAAAAAGGCGATTAAGCTTTTATCTTCGCTATTGTCTTCAAAGTTTTTCGTAACGGAAAGAAACTCTTCAATGTTTTCCAGCCTGCTTTGCGATTCGATCGTTTTCTCCGCTTTCAGCATGTCCCGGTAACCGGAACGCTCTAGTACTTCTTCCACTAATTCAGAAACGGATAAGTATTCCTGCTGCTGTGTATACGTTTCAATCAGCCGGCGGAAATCAATCGCCGTTTTCGCTGCTTTTCCACTCAGTCCAATAAAATCCGCTTCCGCGAGCGCTTCATACATCGTCAAGTCATTATCCTGGGCATACCGGGAAATTTTATCGAGTGACGTTGAGCCGAGCCCGCGCTTTGGCACGTTAATAACCCGCTGCAAGCTGATGTCATCCGCCGGATTCGCAATCAGCCGCAAATAAGCGAGCAAGTCTTTAATCTCTTTACGATCGTAGAACTTGATGCCGCCGACAATCGTATAATCGATGTTGGATTTCATTAATACTTCCTCAATCACACGGGACTGGGCGTTCGTACGGTATAAAATCGCCATCTCTGCCCGCTTACGCTTGCCGCTGTCCGCAAGTTCCTGTATTTTCCCCGCAACAAACTGCGCTTCTGTCTGCTGATTATCCCCGCGAAAATACGTAATATTGCGTCCATCTGCGTTTTCTGTCCACAAATTCTTCGGCTTTCTGTTCAAGTTATTTTGAATCACTTCATTGGCCGCCTGCAAAATCCGCTTCGTCGACCGATAATTCTGTTCCAGAAAAATCGCCTGTGACTGTGGATAATCTTTTTCAAAAGAAAGGATATTGGCAATGTCCGCTCCCCGCCAGCCATACACGGACTGGTCCGAGTCACCGACCACACACAAATTCTGAAAGCGGCTCGCCAAAAGCTTTACTAACATGTATTGAGCGCGATTTGTGTCCTGATACTCATCAACATGAATGTATTGAAATTTCCGTTGATAAAACTCGAGCACTTCCGGTACGCGCTGAAACAGTTGGATCGTGATCATAATTAAATCGTCAAAATCGAGTGCCTGGTTTTTTTTCAGCCGTTTTTGATATTCGGTGTACACTTCGCTGACAACTTGATCCATGTAGCTGCCTTGCTGTCTGCTGAATGTTTCCGGGTCAATGAGTTCGTTTTTAGCTGAGCTGATTGCCGCTAAGATGCCACGTGGGTCAAACTTTTTCGGATCAAGGTTTTTTTCTTTTAACACGCCTTTAATGACCGATTGCTGGTCTGTCGTATCTAAAATTGTAAAGTTGCGGTTGTAGCCGATCCGGTCGATATCTCTGCGCAAAATCCGTACACACATGGAATGGAACGTGGAAATCCAAATCTCTTCCGCTGCCCCGCCGAGCAGCCGGCCGATCCGGTCTTTCATCTCTCGCGCGGCCTTGTTTGTAAACGTGATCGCCAGAATGTTATACGGGTTGACGCCTTTTTCCACCATTAAATAAGCAATCCGGTGTGTCAGCACCCTTGTCTTCCCGGAGCCTGCCCCTGCCATGATGAGAAGCGGGCCTTCCGTTGTTTTTACAGCTTCCTGCTGTTCTGTATTCAAACCCGTCAATAGTTTTTCAGTTAAAAATTGCATATTTATTTCACCGCCTATTAGAACGTTCGTTCCTATTATATATGATTTTTTACCGCCGCTACTGTTTTAATTGCTTCTTCCAGATTTTCGTACACAGCGTTGCCAACGACTACTACATCAGCGTACGCAGCTATCTCTTTTGCCTCCTTTGGCGTAGAGATGCCGCCTCCGTAAATAAACGTTGTTTCTTCCAACGTTTGACGGACGGCTTTTACTGTATTTAAGTCGCCGTACGTTCCGCTGTATTCCAAATAGAATAAAGGCAGACGAAACATTTTTTCTGCCATCATGGCATAGGCAGTAACGTCTTCCAGCTGAAGCGGTCCTTTTGCTTCTGTCAGCTGAGCTGCTTTGCAATCTGGATTCGCTATGCAGTAGCCTTCTATATAAACCTCTTCCCAATCCATGAGCTCACCGTACTCTTTCACCGCCTGATGGTGCAGTCCAGTGACCCACTCTGTACTTCCGCTGTTTAGCACCATCGGAATAAAATATAAATCAAACCCCGGGGTGATGGACTCTATAGTGGATACTTCGAGCACGCACGGAACCGTATAACGACGGACACGCGCCATTAAATCAAGCACGTTTTCCAATGTTACTCCATCGCTGCCACCGATAATGACCGCATCCGTCCCTGACTCACAGACCCGCTCAAGCGACGAATCATCTATCTCTTTATTCGGATCTAACTTAAATACATGACGCCATTCACGCACATCATACATCTAACAAATTCCTCCATTCCTTTATCCATGCCTATTGCTTGATTCGCAACTTTTTGCACCTCACCATTATAACATTTGTTCTTCCACGCTAAAACAAAGGTCTGACCCCCGCCACATTAACGTATTAACGTGGCGGGGGTCAGACCCCATTTCTTTCTTATGATTGTTTTTCTTTCAAGCGGTCAAGGACGAGCTGGTACGCATCGTTGCCGTAGTTAAGACAGCGTTTAACACGTGAAATGGTAGCAGTGGAAGCGCCGGTGCCACTTTCGATTTTGTGATATGTTTTACCTTCTTTGAGCATACGCGCTACTTCCAGACGTTGGGCAAGAGACTGAATTTCGTTTACCGTGCAAAGATCATCGAAAAACAAGTAACATTCTTCTAAATCGCGGAGTGAAAGAACCGCTTCAAACAGCTGGTCCAGTTCTTTTCCGCGCAGCTTTTCAATTTGCATATTAAGCTTCAAACCCCTTTTTTAGTTATTTTCCAAAATCACCATTTTATCTAGCCCTTTAGAGGCGGGAATTATATTAATCCACGTTTTCCCCTGGACAAATCCCATTGGGGCGCCTTCTTTAAAAGGTAAAATTCGTCCATCCACATTCGACCACTCGGCTATGTGAACCGCTCCATTTTGAAGGAGATACGCATTTCCGCCTGAAGACAAGTCGATATCCAGCCGGCCTTTTCCATCCATGACGCGATGTTCAGCTTCGATAATTAACACGTTGGCTGCACTGACTGCTTCATTCGTCTCCCTGTCAAACTCCTGCTTTCCTCCGGTAAACCGCTCATAGCGTTTTTTGTCACGGTTGTATTTATACTCTACTTGAAAAGCGGCCTGACTGGAATAATTCACCTGTACGGACATTGCTTTTTGATCGGCTCCCTCTACAGCCTCCGACGGCTGTAAAAAGCTTAACCGATCCGGCATATTGTCAGTGCTGTATCCTTTTTCTTCCGCTTTCTTATACATTGCGTCGAAACTAATATAAGAATTGTGCGGAGCTTTGCGGGAAGGATCACGCTTAAAAATCGTGCCATCGTACTGGATGCCATTTAATTCATCCATCTCTCCGCTGAAAAGACGTTCCCGTGCTTCCGGGCTGTATCCGTGGGCCACAAAAAGACTGTCATACCCTTTTGCCAGTTCAATAAAATAGTCTCTCGCACTTCGGACGGGCCCCACTTTCTCAGGCTGTTCACTTTGATAAACAGCGAGAAATCTCGTTACATTTCCTTCAGTTAGTACTTCATACACAACATCTGCCGCAGTCAGGCCAGTTTGCGGGCGGGCTTGTGGATGATTGTTAATCACTACCGCAGTGGCACGCTGTGCAGGCCGCTCGTTTGTTTGTTTGCCTGTTAAAGGATAAGCGTAGCTTTGTTCTTTATTTTCTTTTGATACTTTTCGTCCGTTGTCTTCTTGTATGTTTTTCTCTTTATCTCCCCAACAGCCGCTCATGAGTATGGCGCCTGTCAACAAGGACAGCATCGTCAATTTTTTCATACGTAAACTCCCATATGCAATCTCTTTACTTTACTATTTTAACGCATTATAGTCGGAAAGAGTACCGTTTTCTTCATTACATCATACATTCCGTGTGACGTGATCCGAATATACGGCAAATGAGTAGAAGATAAAAATAAGAGTGTATAAAGAGGGTCATCATATTTATAGCCTCTTTCTGTCAGCAGCTCTTTCAATTTTGTTTCTTCCTCTATAATTGCTTCCATCGGCTTTGTCGACATCATTCCAGACAGAGCGAGCGGAATTTCATGGATCACTTCCCCACTTTCAGCCAGAACAAGTCCACCGCCTATTTCTTTCATCCGATTAAAAGCTCTCTCCATCTCCCGTTTACATTTTCCTATTAAAATAATGTCACCGCTATTGGAAAAAGAAGAAGCAAATCCCGCCACTTCTGACGCGAAACCTTTAATTGTTGTATTTACCCTCCATTTGCCGCAGCGGTCAAGCAATACTAAAAAGCTTTCATCATCCGCTGTGGAAATCTCTTCGCCAGACATATCTTTTTCAAGAGAATACGGTTTCGTAATCACGTTATTAACCATTTCAATCCCAAAAGGCATCGAGAATTGTAAATCGTCTTCTTCCAAATCAAAGTCCAGTTCAAGCGGACCAAAGCCAAACTTTTCCCATTCAATTTGCGGGAAAAGCGGGGTATCCTTCCCTTCTTTTTTCAGCCACTCGCCTTTTGAAAGGACAGAAAGAGGTGTCGGGTGCTGTTCATCCTTTAAAATATTAATATTGGCGAATCTTCCAGGAGCAATCATTCCATGCAAATTCTCGACCCGGTAATATTTCGCCACGTTATAACTGGCCATATGATAGGCGTCAATTGCAGGCACCCCATGTTCGATTGCTTTAGCAATCATCCAGTCTAGTATTCCTTTTTCATAAAACGAAGGAGAGGCACCGTCAGTCGTAAACATCATCATGTCGTATTGATTGATGCCCATTTCTTTCATTTCCCGGAGCAGCACTTCGAGGTCTGGACGAATGGAAGACTCACGAAGAGAGACCATGTATCCCGCCATCAACCTTTTGTAAATATCTTGCCCGCTCATCGCTTCATGATCACTATCCGCACCAAGCAAAGCCATTTTCGTTAGCGTCTTCTCAGAAGCTCCCGGAAAATGCCCTTCTATTCTTTTACGGAGGCGCTTCGTCTCCCGAATCCACTGGAGCATCATATCATCGCCTGCCAAAAGCTTCGGCCACCCAGTCAATTCTCCGCCCTGAATGACATCATAATGTTCCACCCACGACTTAACAGCAGCGTTAGAAAAAATTTCTTCTTCATTTGCCAGCTCTGTCTGAGGATCATAACGGCACCACCAGTACATATTGACCGGCAGCGAGCGAAATTCCTCCAATAAAGAAAACGCTTTCTTTTCTTCTAATAATAAAAGCAACATTAAGTTATCATTAATGAATGTGGTCGTTCCCGTCTTCGCTGCAAACTCTGCAAAACTCTGGGGATTATATAAAAGAAACGGATGTACATGAGGTTCTATATAACCCGGGACAAGTGTTTTCCCGCTGCAATCGTATATTTCACTTGAATTTTTCTTTTCAGGCATATCATTGCCGACGTACACGATACGGTCTTCATAAATCCAAATATTTGCAGTGACCCACTGTTTAAGCACAGAATGCAAAAAGCGGGCATTTTTCAATACAAGTGTCGGGGAAAGTTCGCCATCGACCACCGCTACATGCTCTCTTAGCTGTTTACTTTTCCATTGATGCCGCTGTTCTACCATTTATTTAAACACTCCTCCTGAAAGGAAGCTATCATCCCATATTTTAAATTATTGACATCTTAACATATTTTATAGTTTAAAGCACTAAAGAATGAAGATTTTTTTGAACAATATGTGAAAAGTTGCGCATACTATTTCGTATGATGATTCTTCTTACTTTATGAATACTCTTCCACGTCTTATCGCTTAAATTCTTTTATAAAAAAATATCCTTAGGAAGATTCCTAAGAATATTTTTTCGTTTTAGGGTTAATCAATAATTCTGCTTTTTCTGGATTGAAGCGGTGACCGCTCATATTCATACCTCCTACATATCAGTCCATCATTTAATTTCTAGTTAAGCGGCAGTTCAACAAAAAAACGATGATATGTTCCGTCTGTTTCCAGCCAAACTCTTCCGCCTTGCCGCTCCACCAAACCTTTGACAATGGCAAGTCCCAAACCATTTCCGCCTGATTGACGGCTCCGGGAAGAGTCAACGCGATAAAATCGTTCAAACAGCTGTGATCTCGCCTCAACAGGGATTTCTTGTCCTTTTCCCGCAACTTGCAAAATATAGCTATCCGCCTTTTTCTTTCCGTCTATCTGAATAGATGTTTTTTCAATCGCATACCGGATCGCGTTATCGATTAAGTTTCCTAAAACTTGCCTGATTATATCCTCCGCTATATACAAGTATGCCTCTTCCACACATAGTTCAACTTGAATATTTTGCTTTCGCAGCTTCATCTCATGCAAGTTAGTCATTTCTTTTGTTATTACTTTTATATTAAGGGGTTTATCCGGCTTTTCATGAACATAATTGTTCCATTCCTTCTCAGAAAGATGGTAAAGCTGTTCAATCATTTTTTTCAAGCGTTCCGCTTCCCGGTGTAAAGACATCATCAATTCACGATCAGGATCTATCACTCCGTTTTTTAATGCTTCCAAATAGCCGGTGATATTTGAAAGCGGTGTACGTACTTCATGAGCCAGGTCAGTAGTCATTTGATTGCGGAGATGCTCACTCCGCTTAATCTTTCTTATCAATCGGTTAAACTGATCTGTCAATTGTCCAACCTCATTATTTGCTGACACAGGAACAAGTTGAATCTCTTCTCCATCACTTACCCGCTCTGTAGCCTCCGAAAGAGCTTGAATAGGAATAACAATTCTTCTGATCCATATAAAGTGAATCATGACCGCTATGATGAAGGCAATAATGCTGGAGCGGATTAAATAATAATCCATCGTCTGATCAAAAAAAGTCTGTCGCTGAGACTCGACCATGCTCATTTCATTTGCCAGAAAACAAGCAAATTCTTTAACGGATACTCCGGCAATTCCGATCACTATGGCTATTACTACCACATTTGCCGCGGTCAATTCCCAGAAAATCCTTGTTTCCCATACCTTATGAGGGCGTTTCCTATTCAGTGACAAATTTATATCCCACTCCTCTTACAGTTTGAATCATGATTGGAGAGTCTTCCTCTTGTTTAATCTTTTCTCGAATATTTTTCACATGTACATCAATCGTTCGCTCGAGAACATTCTTCTCATGCAATGGATAAAGTGTCTGAATGAGCTGATCCCTTGAGAGGACTTGATTTGGATGGAGCATAAATTCTTTTAAAATGACAAATTCCGAAGCGGTTAAATAGATCTGCTCAGAATGGTTCCAAATCTCATGCTTGTTTGGCTTTAATGTAAGATGTCCAATTTGCACTTTTTGACAATGATGAACGGCTCTTCTAAGCACCGTTTCTACCCGTGCAACCAGCTCATCAGGGCTGAACGGTTTAGTGATGTAATCATCCGCTCCCATTTTCAAACCATTAATACGGTCTTGTTCATGTATTTTGGCGGTGACCATAATAATGGGGACATCGCTTTGGCAATCTTCGCGAATATATCGGCACACAGCTTCCCCTGACATTTCTGGCAGCATTAAATCCAAAATAACGAAGCAGGGAGATGTCTGCTGAAACAACTCCATTGCTTCTTTTCCCGTTGAGGCAGCAACAACATCAAACCCTGCTTTTTCTAAATAAATTATGATTAACTTTTGCAACATTTGATCATCTTCTACGACCAGCATTGTTTTTGACATAGTTTCTCGTCTGCTATTGCAGCTTTTTCACCTCGTTGATCATCCAGTCATAAGACATTGGCCCGATCACGTGCTGTCTAATTACCCCTTCTTTATCAATGATAAAACTGGATGGAATAGAATACACTTCATATTGTTGGCTAGTGGCTCCCGTTGGATCCAAAGGCACCGTAAAACTAATTTGATATTCGTCAATAAACTTCTGTATATGATCTTTGCTTTTCTCGGCAGAAGTCAGGTTAACAGCTACAACCTCTACTCCTTCATTCTTATGCTTCTCATAAAACTTTTGCATATCCGGCATTTCTGCCTTGCATGGAGGACACCAAGTGGCCCAAAAATTTAAAATAACTGTTTTTCCCTTATAATCAGTCAGATTAAAGGGCTTATTATCAAGTGTAGTTAATTGAATATTTGGTGGCTGCTGTCCAACTAAAAGACCGTATTTACCATCAGTGCTTTGATTCTCTCCCTCAGAGCTGCTATTGCTTTCAGCATTACTTTCTGATCCGGCAGTCTCCGCTTTTGAATCCGGAGTCTCTTCTATATATTCTTTATACAAAAAAACTCCCATGAATGCCACTATTACAACTGCCAGTACTACCTTCCAATTCATCCTTCCTTTACCCCCTATTTAAAATGTAAAAATAGCAAACTTGGCAAAATAAGCACTAATTTTTGTCATTTGGCCCGTAAAAACTAACAATCCAAGAACGATCATCACTGAACCATTTATTATGGAGAGCTTTCCTAAATAACGGTTCACTGTACGGATGATACGCATAGATTTTGTCATCATAAACGAGATCAATAAAAACGGAACCGCCATGCCTAACGAATAAACAACTAACAGCATGATCCCCTGGCTAAACGTCGTGCTCGAACCAGCAAGAAGTAAAATAGATGATAAAGTTAATCCGACACAAGGAGTCCAGCCGCTTCCAAAAGCCACACCAAGCAAAATGGACGAAAACCAGTTTTTCGGTTTCTGCAGCCGATGATCCCATTTTTTCTCTTTCATTAAAAAGGTAAATTTAAATAAACCAAGCATTTGCAGGCCGAATGCAACGATTAATATTCCACTCAAATGTTCGATTAACTGCCGGTTGGCCTGAAAGAGCTGTCCGATTAAAGTAGCCGATGCTCCCATTAACATAAACACCAGACTGAAACCGATGACAAAAGCAAACGAACGCTGAATTAATAAACGCCGGTCCACATGAAGTTTTTGATCTTGAATGTTCCCCCCTGTTAAATGAGAGATATAGGCAGGAAGTATAGGAAAGATACACGGAGAAAAAAAAGACAATAACCCTGCTCCTAACGCAACTAGTAATGAGACTTGTTCCATCTTGTCACCCTTTCATTTTTATCTCCTTTATTTTGGAGGATGTTTGTTAAGAAATGATGAAGAAGATGAAAAAAGACAGAAGAATGTTTTCTTCTGCCTTAGTAAATATTCATTTTATACACTGATAATAGATGGAGAATGATTAGATTCAAAGCGCTTTTTATCCTTAAGAAAGCCGCTGATTGCTTCAACTGCCTGCTTGCCTTTATAATTTCTGGGAGATGTAATTCCTTTAAAAAGCTGTTCTCCTGCACCAGCTATCTTATAAGTTTTTCGGGTATCAAGCCCTTGTCCATTGATTAGTAATTCTTGAATGCGGCTCCCTTTCGGATTGTAAGGTTTGAATGCCATAAATAAACCTGATGAACGCAAAATATAGCCGCCCTTTTGTTCGAAAGGATCAGATGAGAAGACTTGCTCCAGATTCTTTTCAAGAGCTTTGAGGAGAATTTCTCCGGAAACGTCCATCGTAAACACTTCAGGATTCGTGGGAATAATACTGTGTATATCATATAATGTAACAGGGCCTGCAGGAATGGGCGTTCCATATCTCCATCCGTGTGAAAATGCAAGGTCAGCATCAAAAGAATGCAAATAAGCATCCGTAATCAGCCGGTCCATTGGGGCTTCATTTAGCGTCATTCTATGCAGAATCTTGTCTGTCCTCCCAACGATCTCTTCCATTTGAGGAGCATAAGGCCTTAAAATAGCTTCAATCATTTCCTTCATTTCTTCATCTTCCTTGTAGTCATGTTCAAATAAAGGAATTAATTCATGTTTATAATCTATTATCTTCCCGTTATCTACTGTAACATCAAGACGCCCAATGAAAGAACTGCTGGCTCCGGATTGAACAATGAGAGTTTCTCCTTGTATGATTGGCTTTTTTACCCGGTCATGGCTGTGCCCGCTCAAGATAATGTGAATTCCATTGATCATAGAAGCCAGCTTTACATCCAGCGGCAGACCCATATGGCTTAACAGCACAATCAAGTCAACCTTTTCATTCCTCAACTTCTCTACGATTTGTTCAACTTCTTCTATGCCTTTTGAAAAAGCAAGCCCATCTGCAAAACCGGCTGGCATTGTCTGATCTACGTATGGATAAGTAAGGCCAATTACTCCCACTTTCATTCCTGATAATTCCTGTATAATATAAGGGGAAAAAACGAACTCATTTGAACCCTCGTGTTTTACATTACAGGCAAGAGTAGGGAAAGAAAGCTGTTCAGTGAGAGAAAGCAGCTGCTCTTTTCCGTAGGCGAATTCCCAATTTCCTGGTACGAAGCCATCAAGCGGCAGCATTCGCAGAGCAGTTAAAATAGCTTCTCCTCTTGAGGAAACTAAAGGAGCCGTGCCATGGAACAAATCACCTCCGTCAAAGAACAATACATTCTGCTTTTGCTTTTTTACTTCTTTTATATAGTTAGCAATCCTGGAAAAGCCGCCTGCCTTATGAATTTGCGGACCATTCCCTTCCCAAAATAATTCATGATGCAGTTCAATGCTGCCGTGTGTATCATTTTGTTGAATAATTGTAACCTCTTTACTCATCTTTTCACTCCCTTACTTGTTTACCTTTATCATTACCCGGTCGAAAAATATAAACCGCACTATGGATCCATTTTAATCTGCTGTTGTTAACATTTAATGAAGATAATGCAAAAGACAGAAGGACTCTTCCTTCTGCCATTCTATAAGTCTGTATTTTGAATGCTGCTTCCATCATCCCACCGCATCAATGCAGCCAATCAGTCTGTTTTCAATATCTTTTGCTATTTCTTTTAATGCGTTATTCTCCAGCATGGCAATTAAAGCTGTCGGCTTCAGCATCCCAATATTTGTTTGCCCATTCTCTTCATAGACGACAATCTTACAAGGAAGGAAATACCCGGCCAAACTCTCTTCTTCGAGCACTCGTTTTGCCTCATGCGGATTGCACACTTCCAACACAATAAATTTTTTGTTGAATTCCACTCCTTTTTCTTGAAGTTTCTCTTTAATATCAAACTGCCAGAGCACTCCAAACTTTTCGCTTTTTAAAGACTCCTCCAGCTTCGTAAGAGCTTCTTCTAAAGGAACAGACACAGCTTTCGTATAGTGAAACATCATTTTATTCCGCCTTTCTATTTCGTTATTTCATGCAGGCTTCATACACCCATTTCACTCTTATTCTTTTCCATCATGACCTCTTTACAAACATGAAGCCTTTAGGTGTTCTTTCGAGATGTAACCATTCAGGCATAAAAAAACAAGGCTGCTGAATGAGCCTTGTTTTTTACGATTATCACCTTGCTGACTGGGCATTGGCGATTGCCCGGCTGCCGATATCTTTTCGATAGAAAAAGTGATCTGTTTGAATGTTCTCTATTTTTTTATAAGCTTCCTGTTTGGCCTCTTGGATAGAAGGGGCGATGCCTGTGACAAGTAACACGCGGCCGCCGTTCGCACAGATTGTACCTTCTTCATCTTTAAATGTTCCTGCATGCAGCACACTTGAAGAATCCACTTTTTCAAGACCTTTAATTGGATGGCCTTTTTCGTAACCTTCCGGGTATCCCTCCGCCGCAAGCACAACACCGAGTACCGCTTCATCTTTCCATTTCAAGTCAGGATCTTTTTCAGCAAGCACGTCAAGGAAAACTTGGGCAAGATCCGAATCGAGCCGAGGAAGAACAACCTGTGTTTCCGGGTCGCCAAAGCGAGCGTTAAACTCGATTGTTTTTGGCCCTTCCTTTGTCAGCATCAATCCGGCAAAAATAATGCCTGTGAACGGCCGGCCTTCCGATACCATCCCCTTCGCAATTGGAAGCAGGACTTCCTGTATAGACTGGTCAATCACATCTTGTGAAATATGAGGAATCGGTGAATAGGCACCCATTCCGCCCGTGTTCGGTCCTTCATCATTGTCAAACGCCCGTTTATGGTCCTGGGCCGCTTCCATCGGATACACATGTTCGCCGTTTACAAACGCCATCAAAGAGAACTCTTCTCCTTCAAGATATTGCTCGATGACGATTTTAGAAGATGCATCCCCGAATTTTTTATCGACCATCATTTCTTCGAGAGAGGCAAGCGCTTCTTCAAGCGTCATAGCTACAGTGACGCCTTTTCCGGCTGCCAGCCCGTCCGCTTTTAATACAATTGGCGCCCCTTGTTCTTCAATATAAGCTTTCGCGTCTTCGTAAGTATGGAACGCTGCGTAGCGGGCAGTAGGAATATTGTACTTTTCCATCATCATTTTAGCGAAAGACTTACTGCCTTCAAGCACCGCTGCCGCTTTGTTTGGTCCGTATACTTTTAAGTCTTTTTCAAGAAAATGATCCACGATGCCGCCAGAAAGCGGATTTTCAGGACCAACAACAGTTAAATCGATCTTTTGGCTAAGCGCAAAGTCGCTCAACGCGGCAAAATCCATTTCATCAATCGCCACGATTTCAGCATCTTGTGCAATCCCTGCATTGCCCGGTGCACAAAAAACTTTTTCTACTTGAGGACTTTCCGCAAGCTTTTTGCAAATTGCATGTTCCCTGCCTCCGCGGCCAACAACAAGAATGTTCATTTTCGTCCACCTCGCTTGATTAATGTTTAAAATGTCTAATGCCTGTCATGACCATGGCAATGCCATATTCATCAGCTTTTTTAATAGAATCCTCATCCCGTACAGATCCACCCGGCTGAATAATTGCCGTAATGCCCGCTTTGGCTGCTGCTTCCACCGTATCGTCCATTGGGAAAAAGGCATCGGAAGCAAGAGCTGCTCCATTTGCTTTTTCACCGGCCTGCTCAAGAGCGATTTTAGCTGCACCGACGCGGTTCATCTGACCTGCTCCCACACCGAGCGTCATCTTGCTGTCGGTGACAACGATCGCATTGGATTTCACATGTTTAACAACTTTCCAGCCAAGCTTGAGAGCTGCCCATTCTTCTTCAGTTGGCTCCCGTTTCGTGGCCACGCGGACGTCTGCATTGTCGAGCGAATGAAGATCAAGGTCTTGAACGAGCAGGCCGCCTTCTACAGATGTCAGCACTTTTTCAGCAGAATGGCCGCCATCAAATGAAAGTGTCAGCAAACGAATGTTTTTCTTCGCTGTTAAAACTTGCAGGGCTTCCTCTGTAAATTCTGGTGCAATGATGATTTCCAAGAAGATTTCATGCAGCTTTTCAGCGAGCGCTTGATCTACGGGACGGTTCAGCGCCACAATCCCTCCGAAAATAGATGTAGGGTCAGCTTCATAGGCACGTTCATAAGCTTCCTGAATCGTACTGCCCGCGCCAACTCCGCATGGATTCATATGTTTTATTGCTACTGCTGCCGGCTCTGAAAACTCTTTTACAATTTGTAAAGCGGCATCCGCATCGCGAATATTGTTGTATGACAACTCTTTTCCATGCAGCTGCTTTGCACGCGCAACTGAAAAAGCAGAGCCGAGCGGCTGTTCGTAGAAAGCAGCTTGCTGATGCGGGTTTTCTCCGTAACGGAGTGATTGCTTTAATTCATATGTAAATGTCATTTTTTCTGGTTGCTTTTCGTCCGTCAGTTCTGTCATGTAACTGGCGATCATCGCGTCATAGGCCGCGGTATGACGGAACACTTTCGCTGCCAGCTTTCTTCTCGTTTCTTTCGTCGTTTCACCGCTTGTTTTTAACTCAGCTAAAACCGTTTCGTAATCAGCAGAGTCGACAAGAACGGTGACATACTCATGATTTTTTGCAGAAGCGCGCAGCATGGCAGGGCCGCCGATGTCAATGTTTTCAATCGCATCTTCCACTGTGACATCCGGCTTGGCAATCGTTTGCTGGAACGGATATAAGTTGACGCAGACGAGATCAATCGGTGTGATTTGTTGCTCTTCCAGCTGTCTTGCATGATCAGCCTCGCCCCGTTTAGCAAGAAGACCGCCATGAATAAACGGGTTCAGTGTTTTGACACGGCCTTCGAGAATTTCCGGAAACCCGGTTACGTCACTGACACCCATAACAGGCAGGCCCGCTTCTTCGATCATTTTTTTCGTGCCGCCTGTTGATATAATTTCAAAATCTAAAGCTGTCAGTTCTTTTGCCAAATCCACGATACCGCTTTTATCCGATACACTGAGTAAAGCGCGTTTTTTCATTCTTTTGTTCCCTCCATAACTGCTTCAGTTAAAAGTGTTTTAATTACCTTTGGGTACAGCTCATGCTCAATCCCCTGTATTTTTTCCTGCAAAGATTCTCGGGTCTCATCTACTGCCATCTTGACACTTTCCTGGTCGATAATCGGCCCTGTATCCATTCCTTCATCTACAAAGTGAACCGTGACTCCAGTAACCTTCACCTGCGCATTGAAAGCCTGTCCAATCGCGTCTTTCCCCGGAAAAGCAGGAAGCAGAGAAGGATGAATATTCACTATTTTTCCACGATAAGCATTTAAAAGTGTTTCTCCAATTAAACGCATATACCCTGCAAGAAAAATAAAGTCAACTCCGGCTTCCCGGAGTTTGCTGACTATTTCTTTTTCAAATTCAAGTTTAGACGGGTAGTCTTTCGCACGGAAAGAAAACACCGGAATTTGAAATTGTTCCGCACGTTTGATCACATACGCATCCGGCTGATCACAAATTAACATCGCAATACTGGCTGGAATTTCCCCTTGTTGAACAGATTGTGCAATCGCCTGAAAGTTGCTTCCGCTGCCGGATGCAAACAAGGCGATACGGCTTTTTTTCCCTTTGCTCATGACTTAAATTGGACTCCTTCACCTGAAATGACGCGCCCAATTGTACAGGCTTTCTCCCCTGCTTGTTCAATCAGCTGCTTCGCTGTTTCTTCTTCCGCTGCAGACACAATCATCACTAGCCCGATGCCCATGTTGAAAATGTTGTACATTTCTTTAAAATCAAGTTCTCCGTACGTTTTCAGTGCATGAAAGACTTCCGGAACCTCCCACGTTCCTTCCGTAATTTCAGCTCCTAATCCTTCCGGCAGGACGCGCGGAATATTTTCAATGAAACCACCGCCTGTAATGTGGGCCATTCCTTTTACATCCATTTTTTTCAATACTTCAAGAACCGGCTTTACGTAAATCTTTGTCGGCGTTAACAGCACTTCTCCAAGAGGAGCAGACAGCTCTTCCAGTTCCGCCTCGGGTTGAAGGCTATGTTTATCAAAAAAGATCTTGCGGACGAGTGAGAACCCATTGCTGTGTAACCCGCTTGAAGGCAGTCCGATAATAACATCTCCTTCTTGGATGTCCTGGCCTGTAATCAGCTTGCTCTTTTCTGCGACACCCGTTGTAAAACCGGCAATATCATATTCCCCGTCACTGTACATGCCAGGCATTTCCGCTGTTTCTCCGCCGATTAACGCACACCCTGCCTGTTCACAGCCATCGGCTACACCTTTAACAATTTGCTCGATCTTTTCAGGCAAAGCCTGGCCGCAGGCGATGTAATCAAGGAAGTAAAGCGGTTCTGCTCCTTGAACAATGACATCATTGACGCACATAGCTACGCAGTCAATGCCGATCGTATCATGACGGTCCATCATAAAGGCGAGCTTCAACTTCGTTCCGACTCCATCTGTTCCGGACACTAATACAGGCTCTTTGACATTGACAGAAGACAAATCAAACATACCGCCAAAACTGCCAAGCGCTCCCATAACACCCGTGCGGTTTGTCCGCTTTACATGTTTTTTCATCCGTTCAACTGCTTCATAGCCCGCTTCAATATTTACTCCTGCCGCTTCATACGACTTTGCCATTTAAATAATCCCCCTTACATACTCATAACTGCACGAACAGACAGCTGTTCTTTTATTAACACAGCGTTTCTTTGTCATGTGGATGCATCGTATCCGGTAAAATTTCCGTTGGATAATCTCCTGTAAAGCAGGCGAGACACTGACCGCAATGACCATTTTGCTTTTCGTGTCCGATCGCTTCAATCATTCCTTCAACACTCAAAAACGTTAAAGAATCAGCACCAATTGCTCTTCTCAATTCCTCGTCTGTATGAGTGGCTGAAATTAATTCTTCTCTTGTAGACGTATCAATTCCGTAATAACAAGGATTTTTAATCGGCGGTGAACTAATGCATACATGCACTTCTAACGCACCCGCATCTTTCAGCATTTTCACAATGCGCTTGCTTGTCGTGCCGCGTACGATCGAGTCATCTACCATGACTACCCGTTTTCCTTCCACGACACCACGGACAGGAGACAGCTTCATTTTCACACCTTGCTCACGCAGAGCTTGAGAAGGCTGAATAAACGTCCGGCCGACATAACGGTTTTTAATTAATCCCATTTCGTACGGAATGCCCGTCTCTTCTGCAAAACCGATCGCAGCCGAAATACTTGAATCCGGCACACCTGTAACAACATCCGCTTCGATATTCATTTCTTTAGCAAGCTGAATGCCGAGACGCTTTCTCGCACTATGGACATTGATGCCGTGAATATCGCTGTCGGGACGGGAAAAGTATACATATTCCATCGTACAGATCGCCTGATTTGTCGCCATTGAAAAGCGTTCAGACCGCACTCCGTCCTTGTTAATAATCAACAATTCTCCCGGTTCGACGTCACGAATAAATTCAGCGCCAACAATATCAAAAGCGCACGTCTCAGAAGCGACACAATACGCGTCTCCGATCTGGCCGAGTGATAAAGGGCGCAAACCGTTCGGATCAAGGGCCACGAGCAGTTCGTTTTCTGTCATGACAAGAAAAGCATAAGCGCCTTTCAGCATAGACAGTGCATGTTTCACACGGTCTTTCATCGCACCAAATCCACCGCGGCGGATTAAATGAGCGAGTACTTCTGTATCAGAAGTCGTTTGGAAAATGCTCCCTTGGGCTTCAAGCTGGTGTCTTAGAGAAGTAGCATTAATTAAATTGCCATTATGGGCAAGAGCAAGGCTGTCAGATTGAGAATGAAACAGCAGCGGCTGGACATTTTCATATCCGCCGCCTCCTGCTGTTGTATATCTAACATGTCCGATTGCACCAGAACCGGGCAATTCCCGGACTTTCTCTTCGCTGAAAATCTCTGCTACAAGGCCTTCACCTTTAGCGCCGCGGAGTTTTTTGCCGTCCGATACTACGATTCCGGCGCCTTCCTGGCCACGGTGCTGTAAACTTTGTAAACCGTAATAAGTGATTTGCGCTGCATCCTCATGTCCCCATACGCCAAATACGCCGCATTCTTCGTTTAAGCCTCTGACTTCAGCAAGCATGGGATAGCTCCTTTCCAGATGTCTTCAAGTTCATTGACCTCCGCTTGGATGATTAGTTCGCTTTGCTGTTTTACGATGAAGCTTGCTTCTGTAGTTACTTCTCCAACTAACTTTGCATCTGCCACAATAGATTCAAATGACTCTTGATTTTCTTTGCTGACAGTGACGATAAAACGAGACTGTGTTTCGCTGAATAAAGCAGCTGTTTGATCGATGTTCTCAGTGACCGAAACGTTTGCTCCAAGTCCGGTACCGAAAGCTTTTTCTGCAAGAGCTACCGCAAATCCGCCTTCAGCCACATCATGTGCTGATTGAACCGTACCTGCCTGAATCGCTTGAAGGAGAGCTGCTTGTCTTTTTTCCTCTACAGCTAAATCTAACGCTGGTGCTTTACCGAAAATTTCGCCGCCATTCAACAATTTTTGCAACTCGCTCCCGCCAAATTCAGCCGCGGTTTCTCCAATGACATAAATAAGATCCCCTGCTTGTTTAAAGCTTTGCGTTGTTACGTGAGATAAGTCTTTAATTAAGCCGACCATGCCCACAACTGGCGTCGGATAAACAGCTGTTCCGTTCGTTTCGTTATAGAGAGAAACGTTTCCGCCGATGACAGGCGTGCTCAGTACCCGGCAAGCTTCGCTCATGCCGTCTGTTGATTTTTCAAGCTGCCAGAAGATTTCCGGATTTTCCGGGCTGCCGAAGTTCAAGCAGTCTGTTATTGCCAATGGTTCGCCGCCGGAACAAACGATGTTACGGGCCGCTTCAGCCACTGCAATTTTCCCGCCTGTTTCAGGATCAAGATATATATAACGAGAGTTGCAATCCGTCGTCATTGCTAGTGCTTTATTCGTGCCGCGTACGCGGATGACCGCCGCATCAGAACCTGGTGTTACAACTGTATTTGTCCGTACTTGGTAATCATATTGCCCGTATACCCACTCTTTGCTCGCAATTGTCGGCTGAGAAAGAAGTTGAATTAACGTTGCTTTGAAATCCTCTACTTGAGGTGTTTCTTGTGCCATCGCCTGGTACTCACGATAGTAAGCCGGCTCTTCTGATGGCTTATAGTACACTGGTGCATCTTCTGCAAGCGCATCAGCAGGCACTTCTGCAACGACTTCTCCTTGATGGATAAGACGGAGCATGCTGTCATCTGTTACACGGCCGATAGAAGCTGCTTCGAGGCCGTATTTGGCGAAAAGCTCTTCAATTTCTTTTTCTCTGCCTTTTTTAATGACGATCAGCATCCGTTCTTGTGATTCTGACAACATCATTTCATAAGGGGTCATGCCTGTTTCACGCTGTGGCACAAAGTCAAGGTTCATCTCAATCCCTGAACCTGCTTTACTTGCCATTTCCGCCGAAGAACTAGTTAATCCGGCTGCCCCCATATCTTGGATACCAACGAGCGCATCATTTTTCACGAGCTCAAGACAAGCTTCAAGCAGCAATTTTTCCATGAACGGATCGCCTACTTGAACAGCCGGGCGTTTTTCTTCTGATTCTTCACTTAATTCTTCAGAAGCAAATGTAGCTCCGTGAATGCCGTCACGGCCTGTTTTTGCGCCGACGTACATGACTGTATTGCCGATGCCTTTTGCCTGGCCTTTTTGAATATCTTTATGATCAATTAAACCAACACACATCGCATTAACGAGCGGGTTGCCTTCATACGTGTGGTCAAACTGGATTTCTCCGCCTACTGTCGGAATGCCGATACAGTTGCCGTAGCCCGCAATCCCTGCTACTACTTCTTCAAATAAATACTTCACGCGGCTTGACTGAAGCTCGCCGAAACGAAGTGAATTTAACATAGCAACCGGGCGTGCACCCATTGAGAAAACGTCACGAATAATGCCGCCGACGCCTGTTGCTGCCCCTTGATACGGTTCAATGGCGGATGGGTGGTTATGGCTTTCGATTTTAAAGACGACCGCCTGCTCATCACCAATATCAACAATTCCCGCTCCTTCTCCAGGCCCCTGAAGAACACGTTCACCTGTCACTGGGAATTTGCGAAGCACCGGTTTGGAGTTTTTGTAACTGCAGTGTTCAGACCACATAACAGAAAAAAGACCGGTTTCCGTGTAGTTTGGCGTCCGTCCTAAGATTTGCTCCGCTTTCGCGAATTCCTCATCCGTCATGCCCATTTCACGGTAGATTTTCTTTTCTTTAATTTGCGATGTATTAGGCTCAAGCATTAACGACATGAGATTCCCTCCAATGTTTCACAATTGATTGAAATAATTTTAATCCGTCTGCGCTTCCAAGAAGCTCATCGACTGCCCGCTCCGGGTGAGGCATCATTCCGAGGACATTGCCTTTTTCATTCACAATGCCAGCGATATCTATAAGACTGCCGTTTACATCTTCTCCATAAGCGAAGACGATTTGGTTATTTTCCTGTAATTTCTTCAATGTTTGTTCATCACAATAATAGTTCCCTTCACCATGCGCAATAGGAACCGTGATCGTTTCTCCTTTTTTATATAAGGAAGAAAACATCGTTTCATTATTTTCCACTTTCAACTCCACTTGCTTGCAAATGAACTTTAAATTTTTATTGCGAAGCATAGCACCTGGCAACAAGCCTGATTCGAGTAAAATTTGGAAACCGTTGCACACACCAAGAATTGGCTTACCTGCTTCTGCTGCTTTTTTCACTTCATTCATTACCTTTGAAAGGTGAGCGATCGCTCCAGAACGAAGGTAATCGCCGTAAGAAAAGCCGCCCGGCAATAAAATGCCGTCATAGCTGCTCAGATCATCTGCATCATGCCAAACGAAGTCCACCTCTTCACCAAGTTCGTCTTTTACCGCATGAAACATATCAACATCACAATTAGATCCCGGGAACACGATTACTGCGAATTTCACTGCTGAACACTCTCCTCAATCTCATATCGGTAATCTTCGATGACTGGGTTGGACAAAAGCTTTTCACATACTTCTTTCACTGTCTTTTCTACATCTTGGTTTTTTTCGTTGATTGTTAACTCCATATATTTGCCGATACGTACATCTTCGACGCCTTCGTAGCCGAGGTTAGTTAACGATTGCTGGACTGCCTTCCCTTGCGGATCTAATACACTTTCTCTTAACGTTACGAATACTTTTACTTTATACATGTTTGATTTCCCCCTAATCTCTTAAATACTTCTTTGTATGCTTCAACTAAATTACCTAAATCGCGGCGAAACACGTCTTTATCCAATTTGCGGTTTGTTTTCTTTTCCCATAGACGGCACGTATCCGGTGAGATTTCATCAGCCAGCACAATGGCGCCATCCTTATCTTTGCCAAATTCAATTTTAAAATCAATCAAATCTATGTCCATATCTGCGAATATTGAAAGCAGGGCTTCGTTAATCGCCAGTGCCTGTTTCTTCATCTCCGCCACTTCTTCTTTCGAAGCGATTTTTAATAACTGGATGTGATCCTCAGTAAGAAGCGGATCTCCGAGTTTATCGTCTTTAAAGTAAAATTCTACAATCGGCTGATCGAAAACCTTTCCTTCTTCCAGTCCAAAACGCTTGGCCAGGCTGCCGGCTGCTGCATTTCTCGTCACAACTTCAAGCGGGATGATGGTCACATGTTTGACGAGCTGCTCATGTTCTGAAAGCTGTTCGATAAAATGTGAAGGGATGTTGAGCTCTTTAAGCTTTAAAAAGATGAAACTGCTGATTTCGTTGTTCAGTCTTCCTTTGCCTGCCAGCTCTGCTTTCTTTTCTCCATTAAAAGCAGTTGCTGAATCTTTGTAGGAAATCAAGACGACATCTTCTTGGTCGGTTGCATAAATCCGTTTCGCTTTTCCTTCGTAAAGCATCGAGCCCTTTTCCAATGTAACTCCCCCTTGCAGAAATAATATAAATCTTCAGTCACTCATGAGAAGGCCCCGCCTGGAACGGTCATCTTCCTATCGCTATTGATCTAGCCCAAGACGGGTGAAAATTGTATCTACGTGCTGTAAATGATAGTTGTAGTCAAAACAGTTGGCAATTTCATCAGCCGTCAATTTTCCTGTGATTTGCTCGTCCGCTTCAATCAGCTCGCGGAATGGCACTTGTCTTTCCCACGCTTCCATCGCTTTTGGCTGGACAGTGTCATAAGCAGCTTCGCGCGCCATGCCTTTATCGATCAAAGCAAGAAGTACGCGCTGCGAGTAAATTAACCCTAACGTCCGGTCCATGTTGCGCTTCATGTTTTCAGGAAACACGGTTAAATTTTTCACGATATTGCCGAAGCGGTTCAGCATGTAATTTAAGGCGATCGTCGCATCCGGCAAGATGATTCGTTCTGCGGACGAATGGGAAATATCGCGTTCATGCCAAAGCGGCACATTTTCATACGCTGTCAGCATATGGCCGCGAATAACACGGGCAAGACCGGTCATATTTTCCGAACCAATTGGATTTCGCTTATGCGGCATTGCGGAAGATCCTTTTTGACCTTTTGCGAAAAATTCTTCCACTTCACGTGTTTCACTTTTTTGCAGCCCGCGGATTTCGACAGCGAATTTTTCAATGGACGTCGCAATTAAAGCGATCGTGCTCATGTAATGTGCATGACGGTCACGCTGCAATGTTTGCGTTGAGATCGGCGCCGGCTTCGTTCCAAGGTGTTTACACACATACTCTTCTACAAACGGATCAATATTCGCATACGTGCCGACTGCGCCGGAGATCTTGCCGTATTCTACTCCGTCAGCCGCTTGGTTGAAACGTTCAAGGTTTCTTTTCATTTCTTCATACCAGAGAGCCAGTTTCAAACCGAATGTTGTCGGTTCCGCATGAACGCCGTGTGTCCGGCCCATCATGACAGTATATTTATGTTCTTTCGCTTTTTCACGGAGAATATTGACAAAGTTTTCAAGGTCTTTTCTTAAGATGTCATTTGCCTGCTTCAGCAAATAAGATAATGCCGTATCAACTACATCTGTAGAAGTCAGGCCGTAATGCACCCATTTCCGTTCTTCTCCGAGCGTTTCAGACACTGCGCGCGTAAAAGCAACGACATCATGACGCGTTTCTTCTTCAATTTCTTTAATACGGTTTACATCGAACCCCGCATGTTCACGGATTTTTTTCGCGTCTTCTTTCGGGATATCGCCAATTTCCGCCCATGCCTCACAAGCAAGTATTTCTACTTCCAGCCAAGCTTGATAGCGGTTTTCTTCCGTCCATATAGCTCCCATTTCCGGGCGTGTATAACGTTCGATCATTTCGATTGGCCTCCGATCATCTTTCTACTGTTGCTCCAGATTCCGCTCGCCTCTATCTTTTCTAACGCGGCATTTAATTCTTTGGTCAAAATCGTTATATGGCCCATTTTTCTTTTAACTTTTGCTTCTGCTTTGCCGTACAAATGAAGGGACCATTCCGGATGGTTAGCAAGCCCTTCCATCACACCTGCCACATGTTCACCAAGGATATTGACCATAATTGCCGGCTTTAATAGTTCCGGTGCCTTCAGCGGCCAATTGCAAATGGCGCGAATGTGCTGGCCAAACTGGGAAATGTCGCATGCCTCAATTGTATAATGCCCTGAGTTGTGAGGTCTTGGCGCCAGTTCGTTAATGTAAATTTCTCCATCTTTCCCAACAAACATCTCGACCGCGAGCGTGCCAACAAGTGAAAGTGCTTCTGCAATTTTTTTAGCTGCTTTTACGGCCTCATCTTTCACTTCATCCGCTACTCCTGCCGGTACAATCGTCTCATGGAGAATATTTTCTCTATGTATATTTTCTCCAACTGGAAAATAAGTTGTTTCTCCTTGAAGGTTTCGCGTAACAATGACAGAGATCTCTAGTTCGAAGGGAATCCATTTTTCCAGAACACATACTCCATGCTGCAAAAGTTGGGCTGCTTCTTCAATTTGCTCCGCTTCTTTAATGACAAATTGCCCTTTGCCGTCGTAACCGCCACGTGCTGTTTTTAAGACAGCAGGATATCCCAGCGTACTTATCGTATCACAAATTTCTTCCGCTTCGTTGATCACCGCGTAAGGTGCAACAGGGACGCCCGCCTTCGCAATGGCTTCTTTTTCCGCTACACGGTTTTGCGTAATTTTGATCAGTTCCGCTCCTTGTGGAATAAATGCTTTTTCCTGCAGTTTCTTCAAGCCTTCGTAATCAATATTTTCAAATTCATACGTAATGACATCACTTACGTCAGCGAGCTGATTTAGGGCCTCCGGATCATCGTATGAAGCATTGATTTCTATATCAGCTACTTGTCCGCATGGAGAGTTTTCCCCCGGTTCGAGCACAGCAATTTTAAAGCCTGCTTCTTTTGCAGCAAGGGCCATCATGCGGCCGAGCTGTCCGCCGCCTATAATTCCTATCGTCTGGCCGGGCATAATCATTTGTCTAGACAAGTTGATCACTACTTTCCAACACAGTTTTTTCAAGCTTTTGACGACGTTCTTCAAGTCGTGAGGCCACTTCTTCATTAGTGATAGATAAAATTTGCGCGGCCAACAGCCCGGCGTTCACAGCACCCGCTTTGCCGATAGCTACTGTCGCCACCGGCACGCCTCCTGGCATTTGTACGATGGAAAGCAAAGAATCCATGCCATTCAACGCTTTAGACTGTACCGGCACACCGATGACCGGCAATGTCGTTTTGGCAGCAACCATGCCGGGAAGGTGGGCCGCTCCGCCTGCACCGGCAATAATAACTTTTATGCCGCGCTCTCTTGCTTTTTCTGCGTATTGAAACATTAAATCCGGTGTACGGTGGGCAGAAACAACTTTTTTCTCAAAAGCGATCTCCAGTTCTTCCAATACGTCACATGCATGCTTCATCGTTTCCCAATCAGAGGTACTTCCCATTATTACGCCAACTTCTACAGACATGATTGACCCTCCAAAGTAAGTTATCAAATATAAAAAGCCCAGATGGCTGCTTCTCTTGTAAGAGAAAGCAGCTCATCTGGGCAAAAAAGCTTGTTAAGTATGAAATAGACTCCAGATAAGTTGTGCTTTCCCCATAGTCCAATCATTTACGGTAATCGGGTAGAAACTTGCAGGCCATATTCCCGCTATTATATGAGGTGCCGTATTTGTCATCTACATCTTAACAAGCTTAAAAGAGTATTGTCAATAAAAATCGAACGATTATATTCATTCTTTTTTTAATGTTCGTGTTTAAGGCTTCAATTTTCCTTCAAAGATAATTTCTCTGCCAGCTGGTGTGTATTTCTTTTCTCCATTGACGATTTCTTCTTTAAAAATCGGCTGCTCCATTCTTCTGACAGGAAAATATCCTTCTTTCTTAATACGATCAAGACATTGATCGATGGTTTCATTTTCCTCTACGCGAAATTTCTTTTTTTTACTCATTACCTAACTTCCCTCTTTTTACACTTTTCACTAAGAACCCACCATAAATAGTCTTCGGTTCATAGGCAATAATAAACGATTTAGGGTCCAATTCTTTAATCTTATTGTATAGTTTTAATTCATATTTTCTCGGAGTTAAAACCTGCAGGGCCATTCGTTCCCCTTCGAGGCCATTGGCTGCCCAAGTTGTGACGCCATACCCTTCAGCACGCAGCTGCTTTGGCAAATCTTTATCATATTCTTTCGTTATGACATTCACAGTAATATAGCCAAGTGCGAGCTTTTCCTCAAGCTTCATACCGGCTAGTACCCCAAGTCCATATCCAACGGCATAAGCAACGACATTTTGGATTTCATTTAAATTATCAAGCACAAGCCCCAACCCAAAAATGTAAACGACAATTTCAATCATACTCACAAGCGCCGCATAATAGCGGTATCCTTTCAAAGTCAAAATCATCCGAATCGTAAAAAATGACACGTAACACACATTAATAACTAAAATAATCAGCGCCATAATCAATCCATTTTCAAGCACCGGGGTACCCTCCTTTAAAATAAGAAATTAAAACTAGCTATCTTCTAAACATTGACGTAAGTTTATCACAGATTAGTTAGAGAAAAAAGAATAGAAAATGAAAAGACCGCTGTTATGGTACACTAGCAATGGAGTGATGTAATGTGGAAAAAAGCACAATTCAACCACTGATTTTGCTGGCGTTAATCTTTAGCGGCTTCTCGATGGGTTTGTACAGCTATTCGTCATATGAGGAGGAACAATGGGGTCGTTCTGCACTGTTTGCTGCTTTATGTATTTGTTTTATTGGAGTCAGTTTGTACGGATGGTGTCGGAATAAGCAAATAAGAAAGTGATAATCAACAGTTTGAAAGCTTTGTTCATCAACTTGCTATTCATTTACTTTTTCTTTACCTACAATACAACAAAAAAAGAACAGCCTTCGCTGTTCTTCATCATTATTTGCCTGGCAGCGTCCTACTCTCACAGGGGGAAACCCCCAACTACCATCGGCGCTGAAGAGCTTAACTTCCGTGTTCGGGATGGGAACGGGTGTGGCCTCTTCGCTATCGCCGCCAGACTGTATAAAATTGAAAGAGTTATTCTTTCAAAACTGGATAATATGTTGTATAAGTAACCGGCAATACCATGCCATTTGGTGTTATTCATTTATTCCGTTCAGGCGTGTTTCAGCGCCTGGACGTTTCGTTTTTGGTTAAGTCCTCGATCGATTAGTATTCGTCAGCTCCACGTGTCGCCACGCTTCCACCCCGAACCTATCTACCTGATCATCTTTCAGGGATCTTACTAGCTTGCGCTAAGGGAAATCTCATCT
>NZ_WEIO01000008.1 GCF_009183655.1 Bacillus aerolatus | reverse complement strand
TCTTGATTAACGGTTTTCTTTACTAAACGCATACCTAATACATAAGTGAAAAATTCATAGTTCTTTTCTGCACTACTTGTAATAGCTGTTACGTGGTGTATTCCTTTTAATTCGTTCATCATTTTACATTCCTCCAATTTAGTCACGGTAATTCTTCCTTTTATCTGACTCAAGGGATACTTAATACTATACTTTTTCCCATATGTTGAATTGGTTACCCGTTTTTTAGTTTGAATTTATCTTGAGTTAAAGTATCTTTAATTCGAGATAAAAATATCATGAATAAAACTTACTGTCAATAATTAAGAGTTGGAAGGAGAACTACCGTGATACATTCAGATAAATTAAAAAGATATTCAATCGATGAATTGCAACGTTCTTCAGTAGTAATGGAGTAAGAGCGAAGAAGCAGAAGAAGATTCTGATTTCAGATCTAAATCACAATGAACTTACAGGTACTTTCCAGCTGAACCGTGTATAATTAAATCAATAAATTTATTAAAAAGAGTCGAGGAGAATCCCTTTGAAAAAACTATATGAAAAAGTGATAGCATTTCGTGATGAGCGGTGGAAGCAGTAAAAGGGAAAGAAGCGATCGTTAAAACGGCGATGAACAGAAGATTGATTGAGACGACTCATCCATCTTACCAAGCATGGTCGTATGCATCACTTATTCAGGATTACAATGAGAATGCGCAAAATGAAGACATGGCGCTTTATCCTTGCGCTTACTTGCACAACTACTTGCATCAGGGAGAACAGGATCCGCTGACAGACCCTATTTATGATTATTATATCAAGCAGGCGCCTGTTTTTATTAAAGGACAAGCTAAGCAGCTCCGCGATTTTATTAAGCGCTATATTAAGGTCGGAGATAATATCGAAAAACTAAATGAAACGAATAACAAATCCCGTCTTGTAGCTGGTTACTGTTGGAATTGGGTCAAAGAAGGAAAGAATAATCCTGACCATTACGATATCGTTCTTCCGGAATTTAATTTTGAAATAAGCTGGAACCACGGCAATTCTGAAACGTGGGCAATTAATGAATACTCCATAAGAGAGGCGGGCTGCATTCATACATGTCAGGGATTGGAGTTTGACTACGTCGGTGTAATCATCGGAGACGATATGCGTGTAGAAAATGGTGTTGTAGTGACTGATTTCACAAAACGCGCCAAAACAGACTCTTCTTTAAAAGGCATCAAAAAAATGATGAAGGAGGAACCTGACAAGGCGGTGAAACTGGCTGACGAGTTGATCAGAAACACATATCGTACGCTCATGACCCGTGGACAGAAAGGGTGTTTTGTGTATTGCACTGATCCATCACTTGCTTTCTACCTCAAAGAAAGATATACAAACAGCAGCATGACTTATGAACAAAATGAGTTCTTTAAACCGTGGTCTGGAGTGGCGGAGGAGAGAGGGGAATATTAACAGTTATAAAAAATGATTGATTGAAAAAAGGGGCTTTTGAAACAGCCCCTTAACACTCTTATAAGCTTTAGTATCAATTTATATTTTCTTTTCGCCTCTTTTTTTAAAAAACATCCACTTGAATAACTGTATCTGTTATAGCGGTTCCAGCACTTGTCGTTACTTTTAATGAGAGGCTGTCTCCTGCTTGAAAAGAAACAGAAGTATTATTATTGATGTTGGAAGTTTGGGTACCAGTTAACGAAACGGTAAGAGGCGTATCAACACCATTTTTCCGAATGGTCCAAGCATCTGTATTAGAAATTCCAGGCCCGGTTAAAGATCGTATATTTAACGATTTCAAGAGACATTTTTGACTTAGTCGAATAAAGACTTCAGTGGTTGACACAGAAGCTGTTCCCGGTCGATAAAAACGAATTGCTCCTTTAGGTAAACTGCCCGGATCACTCCAAATAGTAGTAGAAGGCTGTACAACTGTAGAAAATCCTAAATTATTAGCGTTTGAACTGTATAAATTTGTAGTGCCAATAGTTAAAGTTCCGGCTGTTTGAGAAATATCGGCTGTAATTCCTTGAATCGTTGATGCCCGTATAACTAGCTGTGCTCCTGACTGGTTCACTTCAGCACCTATATATGAACCGCTCCCGCCTGCACTCGTTATTAAAAAATTATTGTCACGACAATTAAATCTATGTGCATTTGTGTTAACTAACAATGCCCGTTTTGTACCGAGACCAGCTGATTTTACTGTTATGACTGACGATCTAATAGCATCAATATTATCCAAAGGATTTCCTGTACCGAATGAATGAATGAATCCCGTAAACATTAGATGTACCAGTCGTCAAAGCAGTGGAGTTATCTGCTGTTAGAGACGTTGTTCGCAATTTAGCTGTTTGCGAGGTTGTTCCAGGAAAAGCCACTCCGACTAAATCAACATGATTTGATGAAGTTAAAAGCAAACTGACATCTTCTACTCTCGTATTCTCGCCCATGGTAACTAATGTTGTATTTGCCGTTACATTTTGTTGACGAATCGTTACAGTTGATAAACTAATCCCTCTTAATGAATTCCCCGGGGGCATAACTATTTTTTCATCATAAATTCCTGGATATACAAGAATGGTTATTCCGGCAGCACCTGATGTGTTAATAGCCGCTATAGCCCCGTTAATTGTTTTAAAGGGAGCTCCCCCAATAAAACCTTTAGAATCATCCCCTGACTTAGTGACCGTTGCTGTGTTAGGTCTAGATATTAATAATTTCACTATTCCTGCTGACATAGCGCAATCTCCTAATTTTAAATTCTTAAAATAATTACATTTTATAGTATGCATCCCACAGTGATTATAGAAACTGAAATATCTTACAGATAATTTTAGTTGAACCGAAACAAAAATTTACATACATCATTTTTCTAGCTTATAAGCACAGGCAATTTATCTAGTTGTTAATAAAATATAGTATTTGAATTAGGAGGTGAGTTTATTGAATTCGTGTCCGAACTGTGGTTTTAACGGTGATTTATGTAGATGCTCAACTAAGTATAACCAGTCTTGTAAGCAGTCGCCAAAAGCTTGTAATAATGCGTCTTTGTTCGATAATAAAAATCTTTGTTATGATAAAAAGCCTTATCAACGTTGGATAAAATGCAAAACGACACATCACACTCCCCGAAAAAGAGCGCGTAAAAAGAGCAATTGGCCCCGTTTTTATTCTTGTCCAACGCCAGAACCACCAAAAGAACCAGGTGAACCCGGGCTGCCTGGGCCACCTGGACCACAAGGAATGCAAGGACTACAAGGACTGCCTGGGCCAAGGGGGTTACCAGGACCTCCTGGACCGCCAATACCAGGACCCATACCAACAACGAATTTATTATACTTTACTTTTTCAGATGGGCAGAAACTTGTGTATACAAATAGTGATGGTTTGGAGCAATATGGAACAACGGAGATACTATCACCAAGCGAAGTTTCTTATATTAATTTGTTTATTAACGGCGTTATCCAACCTCAAAGTGATTACAAAGTTGAAGAAGGAAAATTAACCTTGCTGATAGATGAATCCCCTTCACAAGGTGCACCAATTACTCTTCAGTTTATAACCATTAATGAATGAATGGGCATTGTATGTATGACATCTCCTCTTGTCTTGAAGAATGAAGTGATGCATATAATCAAAAAAGGACCAATTTTCCTAAAGGAAAACCAGTCCAATAAATAAAGAGTAACTAGTTAACTACAACTTCAATAAGAATTGGTGTTGCAGGATCAAGTACATCGCCGCCCGGAATAGTTATAGTTGCAGTAGTAAGGGTTGAGGTATCGGCTGTTTGGGGCTGAGCGTTTATATATAAAACATAATAAGCTAGTGATCCCGGAAATGCTGTAGCAGCTGCACCAGCATCATCCGTAAAGGCTGTTGCTGCAATTGCAAACGTCGCACCTGTACCTGTACCATCTCCTATTGTGGCAGAAAATTTTCTAGAAGCCATAAAAGGTTTAATAATGGGCATTTATATTCATCTCCTTTAAAAAATTTGTCCCCCGTACTATTATCTTATTCCTCTAGCTTACTTTAGAAACGATTAAATAACCTAGTATATAAGTATATTTTTAAGTTAGATTAGAATCTTTTATATTTCTCCTAATTCAAAAGATGGGTGCTATGCTACAATAAGAAAAATTCAGCAAAAAACAGGAGGTAAAACATGACGAAAGGAATTGCTCTAGTTGAAAGCTGTCCAATTTGCAGTAAAAGCAATAATTGTTGTAATTCCATAGATAAATCTTTAGGTATATGCTGGTGCAGCCAGGAATTCTTTCCGAAAGAGATTTTTGAACTTGTCCCTCCTGAGCAATTAAGAAAAACATGTATATGTAAAGACTGTCTAGATCGGTTTAAAGAAGCTATGAAGAAAGCGGCGGTATTTAAAGGTTAATAAATAATGTTTAAGAAAAAAAGAAGACGCCTAATGAAAGGGGCATCTTCTTTTTCGCATATATATTCAAAAGGCAGGTTTGATGAAAAGCTTTCTATTATTCATGTTAAGTGTGGTATAATTATTCACTAAAAGGCGCTCCTTTCTTTGGATAGTCTGGTTGTTGTAAACCCTACTCTGCCAAAGGTTGAAGCATCTTTTATTTGTTGTCTTTAAAAACTAGGCTAATTATTTCAGATATATAATCCAAAATCAGAAACTAGTAAGGATGGGGGTGTAATGGACGTGAAATCAATAACTGTCGAAAATTTGGTTCGTAGGTTTTCATTGGAGGTATTAGCCGGAGAAAATCACCTGCATCGAACGGTCACGCAATCGCAGGCGCATCGCCCAGGTTTGGAATTCGTTGGTTACTTTGATTTTTTTCCAATGGAACGTGTGCAGGTACTTGGACAAAAAGAAATAACTTATTTACATACGTTAAGCCATAATGAACGCAAGCAAAGGATAGGTAATATCGTCAACTATCATCCACCTTGTTTTATTGTCACGGCCCAACAGGAAGGGCTCATGTATTTGACCCAATATTGCGTGGAAGAAGGAATTCCATTGCTGCGTACACGCGAATCGACTTTCGAATTTATAGCGAAACTCGATGCTTATATGGTAAAGACACTGGCACCAGAAATCGCGGTGCATGGGGTTTGTGTCAATGTGTCCGGAATGGGGATTTTACTGCGTGGCAAATCGGGCGTCGGCAAAAGTGAAACGGCGCATACGTTGATCGGCCGGGGGCACCGGCTAGTAGCGGATGATATCGTCGTGCTGAAAAAGCTCAGCCCGCAAACCCTTCTCGGTACTCACAATGAGAAGACGAAGGAGTTTCTTGCCCTTCGCAGCGTTGGGCTGTTAAATGTGGTACGCCTATATGGAAGAAAAGCCTTTCAGGATGAGACGCGGATTACGCTGGATATTGAACTGACCAAATGGCAGGACAATTCCTTGAATAACGAATTGGAGCTTGAGCCTAAATTTACGGAATATATGGGCGTTCGGATTCCTCATATTGAGATTCAGCTTCAGCCTGGTCGAGATGTGGCAGGGTTAATTGAAGCGGCGGCAAATAACTGGTATCTTAGGCAGCAAGGATACAGCGCTGCGGAAGAGTTTATGAAACGACTCGAACCTGATTTTGATCTTCCTAATTCTAGCCGGGAATGATCATTTGTATCCCTTCCTTGAGGAAGATGGGGCGATGCCGGCTAAAATACGACAATTTAAGCTGCCGTTTGGTAATTCAAATAGCACATTTTAGGAGAAAAGAGTCCAAGTTTAGATTGGATTCTTTTTTTTGTTATAGTAACGGATGTATTTGTTTGATTATCCTATAAAAGCCCAAATGTATGTCTTTTCGAATAAAAAATTAAGTAATGAGCACAGGCTTATCCAATGGTTTGGACATACAATATTTTAAGAAAGTGAGTGGGAATGAAGAAGGAGCGCGGGTGATTTTCGGATTAATTAGGAAAATTTGATTTAGTCATCCAATCAATTTTTAAATATAAAAAGGAAGTGATTTTATGGATTCGAAAGGACAACATCTCATTATCGATGCATTTGAATGCCAGTCTGGTATTTTGAATGATGCAGAACAGTTAAAAGAAATGCTCACGAAGGCGATCGATCTTTTAGGAATGGAAATTTTATCCGTACATTTTCATTCTTTTTCACCTCAAGGAGTAACTGGAGTCATTGGTATTTCAACTTCCCACTTTTCCATTCATACATGGCCAGAACATGGATATGCGGCTTTAGATTTGTATACATGTGGTAATCAAGATATATGGCCGACATTCAAAGATATTCTTCATAAAATGGGAGCTAGGCGTGTTGAAGTGTACGAGTTTTCGCGTGGAGAAGAATCAAAAAATACAACCGTAATGAAAAAACTAAACTTTACGCCAGACACTGAGAATGCCGAAAATGTGAACACACGAGAGTTATTTCAATTACAAGATAACCGAGGTAACGATTGGGATATGAAGCAATTAAGGGAAATAATTGCAGGGGAGCATGATATTCTTTACCATGGATCTAGTCAATATCAAGATATATTATTAGTTAAAGCTAATGATCTTCGCTTGTATTTAGATCAAGAGTTACAGTTTTGTTCCCTGGATGAAAGGTTTTATCATGAAGCGTTAGTTTATCCAGTAATGGAGCTGGCAGCGTCCCATGAACGTATTCTCATTTTAGGCGGTGGGGATGGTTTTGCCTTACGTGAAGTTCTTAAATATCCAAACGTAAAACATGTTGATCTTGTTGATCTTGATCCTATGATCATTCAACTTGCCAAAACTGAACCGGCACTATTAGCTCAAAACAATCGATCTTTTTTAGACAACAGAGTGCAAGTTCATATCGAAGATGCCAAGAAATATATAGCAGGGAAGTTGCAGCCATATGATGTGATTATTATCGATTTTCCAGATCCTGTTAACCCTGTCCTTAGCTCATTATATACAAAGGAATTATTTAGCCAGGTGGCTAGCCATTTGTCGAAAGATGGTACATTAGTTTGCCAATCTAATTCACCTGAAGATTCACCACAAGTGTTTTGGAGCATTGCTAAAACCATTAAAAAAGCCGGCCTCCATACTCTAGAATATAATGTCACTGTACCTTCTTTCGGTATATGGGGATTTCATTTAGCGGCACATAAAGAAATTACAAAGAAAATACCGGAAATCTCTGTTCCTCATCAAGCCCTTCCTGCCAACATGGAGCCTCTATTTAAGATTCCTTCAGAAATTATGTCCGTACAAAAAGATGCGATTGTAAATAGCTTAGATAATCTAAAATTACATGAGTTATGATGAAGAGGATATAAAAAGCTGGCATTAAATAGGCTTGTTCCCTATTTTATTTAGATGTTAGTTTAATAAATGTTGTTAAACGAGATCGAGCATTTTGAGAAGATAATGTTAAGTGAGAAAAGGGGCTGACTCAAAACTACGTGCTTTTTGTTGTTTCGAGTCAGCTTTTTTTACTTTTTTATTTACCTCCGTTAAAGTCATAATACGAATGGTGCTGAAATAATATAATTTTAGAACGATCGATCGTAATGAAGGTGATTTTTCGAGTTAGAAGGTGAAATAATAATGAAATTAATTAATGAGAAGGGTAGCTCTTGGGGATGCAAGAAAGAAAAAAGTAAGAACATAACACCTTTAGATTTTATTGAAATTCAAGAAAGATCTTTATTTGTTGGAGTTAGCATAGGCTCCAGTTATCACAATGAAAGAGATTGTGTTGTACTTATGTATAAAGATAGAGCACATTGGGAAATAAAAACGAATGAGAGCGAAGATGCGTTTGAATTCTTGTACCGTAATATTAAATTGTTTTCTAAAAACAGGTATAAAAAAGCGGTTGAATCTTTTTTAAAGGAATATATCATTTTCACGATAGGTGCTTGTTTAAGTCCTCCAGTAAAACCAGAATACTATATTCGCGATGTAGAACTTGAAAAAAATGGTGGTAGTCAAATCAATCAAAGATGGCAGTCGGAAATCTATCTTAAGATTAGTGATTGGCTAAATCATTTTCCAATATCGGGAGCATCAAAGAGAGTTTATTTAGAAACAAGCCCTCATAGCAATTTCCCGTTTGACGTAAAGGAAAGAAAAGAAGTTGAAGAAGAAAAGGCTTTCTTAGTAGAAGCATGTAAAAAGATAAATGAACTATCAAGCTCTACTCTAAATATTAGGGGATGGAATGAGGAAAATTTCAAGGATGAATATTTTCGAGATGCTTTTGTATCAATGCTAGTATCAATCACTTATGCTAGGTGGAAATCAAACGATAAATCAGGGAAGGATGACTTTCTGAAAGTAGTCGTGGATCATGATGGTGTATACTGGCTTCTTGATCACAAATCGCTCAATAATACAAATATTAATATCAATACGGAAAAGCCTCTTTCAGATGAAAGAGGCTAATTTAATTTATTTTCAAATGGGAAATAGTACAATCCTTTCTCTTCCGACTGTCATATCATATCTTAAAATAGAAAATCAGCTGGGAAAATTTTTAGTCAAAGATTTCTGTAAGGTAATCGGAAACTTTGGCCTAAAGATAAATAGTATAAAAAACTGTTATTTAGGAGATGAGAAAGTGACCTATAAAAAACAACGATCCCTTTTTACATCAGAATCGGTGACTGAAGGTCATCCTGATAAAATATGTGATCAAATTTCTGATGCTGTACTAGATGCCATTTTTGAAAAAGATCGAAATGCTCGTGTTGCTTGTGAAAGTTCAGTTAGTTCAGATTTAATTATTTTATCTGGAGAGATTACAACGAACTGCGTTGTAGATTACTTAAAAATAGTGAGAGAAACAATTCGAAATATCGGTTATACAAACACTGAATATGGGCTTGATGCCGATACATGTAAGATTTTAATAGCGCTCAATAAGCAGTCTTCTGATATAGCTATGGGAGTGAATCAAGCTCTAGAAGCCCGTGAAGGTTTAATGAATGAAGATGAAATAGAAGCAATTGGTGCCGGAGATCAAGGAATAATGTTTGGTTTTGCTTGCAATGAAACTCAAGAGTTAATGCCATTGGCAATCTCTCTGTCAAATAAGCTAGCTAGACGTTTAACAGAAGTGAGAAAAAGTGGGACAATTCGTTATTTACGCCCGGATGGGAAGGTTCAGGTTACTGTAGAATACGAAGATGCAAAGCCTGTTCGCATTGACACAATCGTTATTTCCGCGCAACATGATCCAGAAATAGAGTTAGAACAAATAAAAAAAGACTTGCATAAATATGTAATTGCTCACGTAGTGCCACCAGAATTAATTGATCATAGCACAAAATATTTTATTAATCCGACTGGTCGTTTCGTCATTGGTGGACCGAAGGGAGATGCAGGCTTAACAGGGCGTAAAATTATCGTTGATACGTATGGAGGATTTTCACGTCATGGGGGCGGTGCTTTTTCGGGAAAGGACCCGACTAAGGTTGATCGCTCGGCAGCCTATGCAGCACGTTATGTAGCTAAAAATATTGTTGCAGCAGGAATTGCAGAAAAATGTGAAGTTCAACTGGCTTACTCTATTGGAGTAGCTACCCCTGTTTCAATAGCTGTTGAAACGTTTAATACTGGAAAAATAGAAGAAAGAAAGATCGTTCAACTAATACGTAAATACTTTGACCTTCGCCCGGCAGGTATTATTCAGATGTTAAATCTCCGACAACCCATTTATTTTCAAACCGCTTGCTATGGACACTTTGGAAGAACGGACATCAAATTGCCTTGGGAGAACACGGATAAGGTAGAAATACTAAAAAAGGAGGCAGAGAAAATAATTACAGAGGAATAAAAGTTTTTTAGGTCATTTCTTAATAGAATAGATTCAATACCTATCTGAATCCTAATGATGTTAAATGCGATTGGGTTTTACTCGTAGAAAAACATAGAAGTATATAATTAACTTGAAGCATCGTTCAGAAGCCGAGCGATGCTATTTATGTAAAGACTTAATAGGGCTGTTGTAAATCATTAAGTATTGTTTGTGATTTTAAATCGGTTCATCTTCATGCCTATCTATATACTTTTCAAGGATTTGAGAAAGTGTTTTTTTGCTCACCTTCTTATTTCGTGTCTAGTTTTACAGATTTATTTTATCTACTACCCGAATAAATCCTCAATTTGGGACATACATATATAAATAAGCAAAAAAGTTGCACATAATTCTGATTAGAAGCAGGGATTTAATAGGTGCATAGTGAAGATGTTTTATAAGTACTTGGGCCTGAAAAATGTACAAGCACTATTTATCCCGCATTCACTGACAGGAAGATCCTCGCCTCGAAGCTTCAAGCTATTGGGGGCAATTGCCGGCAGGCGCCCGATCGGTTCGGGCTAACGGAAGGTTGGTTACTTAGGCGTTGCCACAAAATGTGGCATTCTTAGTCTGAGTTTCTTATTCCATCAGTGGGGGATGAAGAAAGCCCCCGCTGGTGGAATTTTCATTTCATTAGCTATTTATCTAAATTGAAATAAGGAGACAGTTTATTCATGAGAGATTTAGAGTTTGAAATTCAAAACCATATCGGCATTATTCGTTTGAATCGTCCCGAATCTTCGAATGCTTTTAGTCACGAGATGATAAGGTTATGGATCGATGCATTGAAGGAAATCAGAGATAATGATGATATTTATGTAGGTGTACTTACTGGGAATGGAAACGCCTTTTGTGCAGGTGGAGACATTAAAGCCATGATGAATGACGATGGCTTTATGGCCAAAACAAGAGGAGAAATAGATGATTTCACCAATTCACCCCTAGATGTGAAAAATAGTTTAAGAAAACATATTCAGCGCATCCCTTTACTTATGGAAGAAATTGATAAGCCGATGATCGCGGCTATTAATGGAGCTGCCATAGGTGCAGGGTTAGATATGGCTTTAATGTGCGATATTCGTTATTGTTCTAATCAAGCAAAGTTAGGAGAAGGGTACGTAAAGGCGGGAATAGTGCCAGGTGATGGGGGAGGGTATTATCTCCCGCGCATCGTCGGAATTGATAAAGCTTTGGAGTTGTTGTGGACAGGTAAAATTTTAACAGCGACGGAGGCAAAGGTAATAGGCTTAGTCAGCCATATCGTTCCTCACAATCGATTATTAGAAGAGGTATTAGATTTCGCTAACGAGCTTACTCAAGCTCCTCAAGAAGTCATTCGAATGACGAAACGCATTGTTTACGATGGCTTAACGTTAAACTTGAAACAATCTCTAGATATGGTGTCATCCTTTATGGCGATAGCAGTACATCATCCGGATCATGCGGAAGCAGTGAGCGCTATGAGAGAAAAAAGAAAACCTCAATTTCAGAATCAGATGCAGCGGGACGAGGTTTAACTGGGAATTTGCTAAAGAAGCTCTTCGAATTAATGAAAGGCAATAAACTTTCCTATCGGAAAGTTCATTGCCTCTTTTTCTAGTTATTATCCTATGAATTCAATTAACTCTTTGTTAAATTTCTTGTAATCTTCGATATGAAGAGCATGGCCGCAATTTTCAAACGTAACAAGTTTTGCGTTTTGGATTTGAGACTTGATATATTCACTATTTTCCTTGCAATAGAAGCTTTCAGCCCCATATGTAATAAGGCAAGGAACAGATATTTGCGGCAAAACTTCTCTATAATCTTGAATGGCCATAGCTATCCACATAGTAATCATCACATGAGGGGTATTCTTCTTGGCCTCCTTTTTTGTCCACTCCAGCAGTTGTTGATCATCAAAAGTGGGGGCAAACATTCCGGGAGCAACCCCTTCTGCATGACGATTCCAATCAGCACACATACTTGCTAGCGTCAGTAAATTTTTCTCATGTCCAAAATCACCGAATAGCCCTAATTTCCAATCTTCATCCGTAAGGAGCTTAGGTGTCATATCAATAAAGCAAAGCTTTGAAACATTCTGGCACCCGTAATTTTTCACATACTCCCATATTATATGAGTTCCCATCGACCAGCCTGCAAACGAGACGTTTTCTAGTTCAAGGTAATCTACTAAATCCTTTAAGTCTTTTGCAAACTGAGCCATCGTGAGACCATATTCAACCCTGTCAGAGTCACCATGGCCGCGTAAATCGTAACTTATTACACGATACGATTTTAGTAGTTCATTTTTTTGCTTGGAAAAATGATGTCTTGAACAAGACCAACCGTGTATGAGCACGACTGGTTTTCCTTGCCCTTTATCCTCATAATAGATTTTAACATTATCTTCTGTACAGAAATAAGGCAATATAAAACCTCCCATCCGTATAAATAACTTTCCATATCATTGAGCTCATGGCTGCATTATTATGTACGATTCAATTAATCTACTATAAAAACGAATTTTCTCAGTTCTTCCCCGTATCGGCCCCGCCTACGCCAAATACTATGATGGCCACGCATGCCATCCAACCCACTTATAATTATAGTTGAAAGCGTTTACAAAACGCAACAATTTCTATAATACAAGTTTCGACACTTCCCTCTTTTATAAAGTATCGACTAGTTCTTCAAGGAACTTCATTCGTATATTGTTGTAAAACTCTAATCATGTTACTCCAGAAAAGGGCCATATTGCGGAGCAACTTCTGTTTAAAAACTTAATAACCCGGGAGAAAAGCATCATAGGAAGGAAGCGGACAATTGCTTTCCTTGACGTGTTCCTTTTTCACTAACTAAAAAACAGCATTAGGTTGGTTAACCTATGCTGTTTTTTATTGTATGTGGTTACTCATAGTTAATTTTATAATTTTAATTGAAAATCACTCATACTAAATAATACTATTATGCCTCAATTTTCTGGCTTGAAGTTTTGTATTACATTTCCCATCTTATCAAAATAAATCGTTTGGACATCATCATATACACGACGTTCTGTACGAACTAAGTCATAGTTATCATCCAGGATTGGGAAAATATACACTGGTGATAAGGTTAATTCCGCACCATATGAAGTTTTTACGAAGTCCATTTGTAAATGTCCGTAATGTAAACCACCATCAATTAAGTGCTTTACTCCATTTTCATTAGTAGCCCAAAATTCCGGCTCATCTTGAATGGCACTCCATTGAGAGTAAGTATTATAGTTTTGAGGCACAAGTTTACCATTTTCATCTTTCATCGTCTTTTCTCCACGTAAACCGTCAGCAGCTACACCAACGTCATAAGAATGGAAACCTTGGCCATCCCCATCCAAATCTACCCAGCTACGTTCAAACATTTCATCATGTCCAGAAATAACAGAAGCTACACCATATTTTTCAAACATAGGTGAATAGACACGCATTGCCACACCAGATTGGTTGTCTGCTTTTTCATGATTTGGAGGCGTACCATGAACACCACTTGAATAAGCGGAATGGTGGAATTGCACTAGAATGATTTGCCCTTTTTCACGTGCCTCTTTTAATTGTTCTTCTGCCCACTTGTATTGCTCAGTACCTGGATTAAAGTTTGGTAAGTCTGAATCTTCGGTTGTTGTTCCTTTGAAAACCTCTGTGTAAGCATTATTATAAGATTCAGCTGTAAATTCACCTTGTGTATCTGTCGTAATGTACGGATCACCGTCCACACCTTGTTCTGCCCATACTGATTCGTTTAATGCAGAGTCATCTTCACTGTATACTGTACCTGTATAAGTTTTTGTTTTGGTTGATTCATCTGGAATTCCATTGGTTGAATCCAATGTTAATAATGTAATCGGACCAATATCTGTTCGGTAATATGAATCTTTATACTGAGGATTTTCCGCATCACCAGGAGTATCGAAGTACTCATGGTACTTATTACGGGAAATGACTGCTGGTGTACGATCTTCTTCACTACCATATCCGCCATTAATGGCTGCATAAGTTTCCCAGTTTCCTAAAGCAGGTAGTAATGGCGTGTGCGTAGCTAAATCTGTATATTCACCTGCAAAGTGCCGCCAAAATTCATCCCAGGCAGGTTGGTATCCTGCACCTTGTGATAAATCACCAGCAATAAGTAACGCATCTGGGTCAGCCGCTTCAATATGAGCTAAGTTTTCATTTAATGCAGTTTGTTGATCGAGTGGATAACGTACTAAAAACATACCATTGCGTGCTAGATTGCCATATTTTTTATCAAAAGCAGATCCTTTACCAGGACGTTCCTCTGAACCTGGAGCATAAGGATTAACTGTAGGCAATTCCCACTCACGATGTTCTAAAGCCCCAAAGGGTTCTGTTTCAGTATCCGAAAAGGCAATTAATGATAATTCATCCCAATTTTCACGATCCGGAAAAGTTTCGAATTTAGAAGTATGGGTTTCTTTTCCTTGTTTTATTATAATATTATATTTTGAATTTGGTTTTAACCCATCAATTGTTACAGAATGTTTATAGTTTGAATTTGATTCTAACCATGAGCCTTGTGGAATCGTTTCTACTACACCATTGCCGCTGTTATAAGTGAATTTTTGTGCTAATTCTTTTTCTGTATACTCCATTAATTCCATGTAATGCGGGGTAGAAGTCACTTTTTTAGCCTTTATCCCTGGACCATTTACTATTACTCTGCCAGGTTCATTTAACTCTGATACCCAGCTGATAGTCATAGAAGTACTAGTTGGAGATTGTAAATATGGTAATACACGGAATCCTGTTTCAGGTTCACGTAATTTTGATTCTGAATTTTCTTGGACTACCTTTTCTTTTGCAACTGCCCCTGTTATTGGAAGTGAACTACCAACAACTATTAACGAAGCAAATGATGAAATTGCTATCCTGCGTAAAAAATTGTTCTTCATGTTGTCTCTCCCTCGTATATGTATTCCTCACGAATTATACCAATTCAATGTGTAAATAATATTGATTTAATGTAAAACTAATATAAATAAATATTAAGCTATCAAAATTACTTCAACGAGTACAATAGTTATCCAGATGATTATGATATGCAATTTAAAAGTGGCGGAGTAGACAGAGATTTTGATAATGATAATAGTTGGGATTACTAAAGGGGCTTTTCCACGAAGGGCGCTTTAATGGAGTAAGTATAGATCTTTATACTATCCGAATCGGAAAGCTTGATTTCTTTTACACAGCAAGCAAAAAAATCCTGCTGACTTTGTTAAGAATGTGATAAAAGCAATTTAAAAGGTTTAAATCATTACACAATGTCGTTGGCTGCTGCTAAGGACGCTGTGGGTTTTATATTGGATTAGTGCCTAAAAAAGCTGCCTATCCCCTTACTTACTGGATTTAGGCAGCTTAATATTTCCATTATATATACTTTTTCAGCATTTCCTTTGTCTCTAAATCTGCAAAGCATGCTTCAACACTATTAAAATAAATTTGTTTATAATCTTCAAAACTAATATTAAATTCTTTAAATACTATATTGCATTCATTCACCATATTTGTAGCTGACACCGTTCTGTTATCCGTATTAACTGTTACTTTTATACCATCCTTGTGAAAATTATAGATCGGATGTTCACGAAAATTATTCACTGCTTTTGTTTGGACGTTACTTGTCGGACACATTTCAAGCACAATTTGTTGCTCCTTAACTATTCTATATGCTTCATCGCAATCCTTAATAAATACTCCATGTCCAATTCTTTCAGCCCCCAAAAGTTTAACGGCTTCCAGCACATTTTTGCCTATTCCTGTTTCACCAGCATGAATAGTTACTCTATAACCATATTCTCTAGCTAATTTTATAGGTTCTACGAAGTTTCCACAAAACCCTTCCTCTTCAGATGCACATAAATCTATAGCAACGACTCCCTTTCCGAGGAATTTTTTCCCCTTTTCTACGACCTCAAAAGCGCTATCTACAGACATTGTTCTCATACATGAAAGTATTAAATTTCCTTTTATATCGTATTGACCTTCGGCATCCTTTATTCCATCTAAGACGCTTTGGATTATTTCTTCTACATCTAAACCCTCTCTAGTGTGAAGTAAAGGAGCAAATCTAACCTCCATATATTTCACATTTTCCTGTGCAGCATCTTGAAGAAGCTCAAAGGCAATTCTTCTTAGATTCTCCTTTGACTGCATGACTAAATTGGGGATTGCGAATTTTTTCAAATATTCATCAAGAGATTCACATTCTACTGGAGCCGTGATTTCTTTCTGGACCTCTTCAATATCAAAAGAAGGTATACTAATGTCCTCTCTCTTTGCTATATCAATTATTGTTTCAGGTCTGAGACTGCCATCTAAATGGCAATGAAGTTCAATTTTAGGTAACGCTGCAAAATTCATAATAACCTCCTGATTTTATGTTATTTGAAAAGCAAAAAGGTAAAAAAAATTCCTGATTACGAAGAAAATACAAGTACATGTACCTTCTTCGTAATCAGGAATTATTGGTTCCTGGTAGAGACCTCCAAACCATATCATTGGAGTTATACGAAAATTTTTTTATTAATTTTATAAAAGAATAATAAAATTTATTTTTATTGTCAAGTAGATCACTATTTGAACTTGGGTCTTAAAGAATCCTCCTATCAATAGTCGGATACATTATGAAAAAATTGTCTAATAACGTCTTACTTTTTAACTAAATATTCTAAAGATTAAAATATCTAATTGATATTGCATAACAAAAAAACTATAATTCGTTTTGTAAGTGTAATGAAAGATAGGGGTGGAAATGGATGATGAAGCCAAAGTGGTTAGTGTCAATTATGATGATATTCGTGTTAGTTCTCCCGCAAAATATCGTGTTTGCGAAAGAACATGAGAAAGCGGGGAAAGTGAAAATTATTCGTGATCAATACGGCGTGCCTCACTTGTATGCTAAAAATAAGAAAGATTTATATAAGGCGTATGGATATGTGATGGCGAAGGACCGTCTTTTTCAGCTGGAAATGTTCCGGCGGGGAAATGAGGGGACTGTTTCAGAAATTTTCGGTGAAGAGTATTTACTGAAAGATGAGCAGACGAGACGGGATGGTTACAGCGATCAAGAAATTAAAAAAATGATAAACGACCTTGATGCCGAGTCTAGGCAGTTAATCGAACAATTTGCAGAGGGGATTACACTGTATGTGGATGAAGCTGTGAAAAATCCTGATAAGAAGCTTTCCAAGGAGTTTCATGATTACAAATTTTCACCACGAAAATGGAATGCAACAGATGTTGTCCGTCTGTACATGGTATCGATGACTTATTTTATGGACAATCACCAAGAGTTAAAAAATGCGGAACTATTAGCAAAGCTTGAAGGTACGTACGGAAAAGAACAGGCAGCAAACATGTTTGATGATTTAGTCTGGAAAAATGATTTGGAAGCGCCTACAAGTATTCAAGGTGAAGAAAAGCCAGCAAATGAAAAGGAATCACATTCTTCTATCCAGTCATTTTCTCCTTCAGTAATCGGTGCATCAGAGAAGATTGTGAAAGAAAGAGAAGAATTTGTTCAATCATCAGAAGAGCTTGGACTGCCATTAAAAATTGGCAGCAATGCAGCGATTGTCGGCTCCAAAAAATCTAAAACAGGCAACGCTTTACTGTTGAGCGGTCCGCAAGTCGGCTTTGTGGCTCCGGGCTTTTTATATGAAGTCGGCCTGCATTCTCCAGGATTTGACATGGAAGGGTCAGGATTCATCGGCTATCCATTCATCATGTTCGGTGCAAATAATCACTTTGCTTTAAGTGCTACCGCCGGATACGGGAATGTAACCGATATCTTTGAAGAAAAATTAAATCCGAAAAACTCTTCGCAATACCTTCATAAAGGCAAATGGAGAGACATGGAGAAAAGAACGGAAACTTTCATGATCCGTGAAGAGAACGGAAAGAAGAAAAAAGTAAAGAAAACTTATTACCGGACAGTCCATGGCCCTGTGATCAGCGTTGATGAAAATAATCACGTTGCCTACAGCAAGTCATGGTCATTCCGCGGCACGGAAGCACAAAGCATACAGGCCTATATGAAAGCAAACTGGGCAAAAAATTTAAAAGAATTTGAGCAAGCGGCCAGTGAATATACGATGTCGTTAAACTGGTATTATGCCGATAAAAAAGGCGACATTGCCTACTATCACGTCGGAAAATATCCAATTAGAAGCAATAAAATTGATGAAAGGTTCCCGACACCGGGGACAGGCGAGTATGACTGGAAAGGATTTCAGTCCTTTGAGAAAAATCCACAAGCCGTTAACCCAGAAAATGGCTATGTCGTCAATTGGAACAACAAGCCATCAAAAGACTGGACGAATGGCGAATACAGTTTTTACTGGGGGAAAGATAACCGCGTTCAGCAATTTATTAATGGCATGGAAGCAAGAGAGAAAGTGGGTCTCGAAGACTTGAATGAGATCAACTATACGGCTAGTTTTGCGCAGCTGCGTACGCATTATTTTAAGCCGCTGTTAATCAAGGCGTTGGAGCAGAATCAATCAGCAAACGAGAATTATCCGTATTTAATTAAACAATTAAAAGACTGGAACAATTTAAAAGAAGACAAAAACAATGATGGCTATTATGACGCCGGAGTGGCTGCATTCTTCGATGAATGGTGGAAAAGCACGCATGACGAGCTGTTTACTGAACCATTAAGTGAGTTTTCAGATTTAACGAAAGTCATCACGGATCATCGGTATGGCGCCACGCTCGCTTATAAGATTTTAAATGGAGAAGAGACAAACTATCAATGGACAGAGGAAGATACTGAACAGCTGATCCTTGAAAGTGCCGACAAAGCACTTGCTAAGTTTCACGAGGAAAAAGGAACAGAAGCAGAAAAATGGCGCACGCCTATTCATACGATGACGTTTGGCGGGAAATCTCTAATAGGAGTGCCGCACGGCTATGGCTCAACGACGCCGATTATCGAAATGAACCGCGGCAGTGAAAACCACTATATCGAAATGACACCGCGTGGACCTGAAGGCTTTAACGTAACACCGCCGGGACAAATCGGTTTTATTCAAAAAGACGGCACAGTCAGCAAGCACTACGAAGACCAGCTCCGTTTATATGCTAATTGGGAATTTAAACCGTTCTTATTTGACAAAAAAGCTGTGAATGAAGCAGCGGTAACGGTGAGTGAATTAAAGGTTAATAGATAATTTTTGAGAAAAAGGAAGACGCCTCATGAAAGGGGGCGTCTTCTTTTCATTAGACTGTTTTCGTAGATTTTGATAGTAAAGCCTCCTCCTTGTTGAACTGTTACAATATTCAATTTATTAATGTGTATTCATCTTAAATCATGTCTTTCATGCCCGTATAAATGTGAATGGCATCTCTTAAAAACTCGGCTCCGCCTGGCTGTTTTTTATCATAGTATGCTTTAAATCTTTCACCATCTACATACATTTGCGCTAGACCGGCATGTGCTTCTTTACCGCAGTCACTCCAATAGTGATTGATGGTTGATGAAACAGATATGATAAAATACGGCTAAATAAAAAATCTAAACTATATGAATTAGGAGATAATAAAAATGAACATCACAATTAGGCAAGAACTACCCGAAGATTATAAAATTACTGAAAGAGTTGTAAAGAGTGCATTTGCTAATATGGAGTTCAGCGATAAAACGGAACATGAGTTGGTGTCTCGCATTAGAAAGTCTGATGCATTCATTCCCAAATTATCTTTAGTGGCAATTAATAAAGAAATCGTTGGTCACATTCTTTTATCTAAAATAAAAATTTTAAATGACAATCAATTTGCAGAATCACTTGCTCTTGCTCCTGTTTCTGTTTTGCCGGAATATCAAAATAAAGGCATAGGAAGGCTTTTAATTCTTGAGGCATTAAAAAAAGCAAAAGAACTTGGATATAATTCTGTTGTTGTCATGGGGCACCCAGAATATTATCCAAAATTTGGCTTCAAAAAAGCATCCTTATGGGGAATAAAAGCACCTTTTGAAGTGCCTGAAGAGGCATTTATGGTATTGGAGCTGCGAAAAAATACACTTAATAATGTTTCAGGAGTCGTTGAATACCCAAGCGTATTCTTTGAATAAAAGATCATCTAAAGTTGTCATCCTTTCTCAATAAGAATAGAGATTACACCGTTTTTATGCCTCATTCCTACCGGTGAGGCATTTTGGAAAAAGTTAACCTTTCATAACCTGCATACTTCTTATGCTGACGGGTCCGGTTAGTTGAAGAAATTAGTGCTCATAAATAGGATTCACCAGGGAATAATAAAATATTATAAAGAATGATTATGGAGGAGCCAATATGGAAAAAGACAATTTAGATCAATATCATGACGATTCAAATCTAAATTTGGAAAGAAAGGCTAACGAAGAAATATTAGAAATAAGTTCAACAGGATATGGGTTAGAATCTATTTCAAAAGAAGCGGAAGAAGACTACAAATTACAGGAAACGAAAAATAGAAATTCATCTTGCGAAGGGTTAGGGAATAACAAATAACGGAGGTTTGATGGATGGAGAAGGTAGAACGATTGCTTCGTGATTATGGATATCCCGAGGAGGCTATCCCAAACTTATTGAAAGAAATAGGGACATTAGACTACGAAAAGGTGGAACAGCTTATAATGCCATATCACGACATAACTGCTGATAAATCCTAACTCTCTTGTTTATGCGCTTGCAGATGAAATTGTAAATCGCCTAGTAGGTTATGCAGATACGCTCCTTTCAGTTCATGCTGGAGAGAACTCCTATCAGGCAGAGTATAAATCGTCTTAGTATACAGACTGACTAGTAAGAGAGGAGTCAATTGTTCTAATTCAGTCATTGATATTTCTTCAGACGAGTGAGATTACAGAAGATGCATTTAGGACAGGCTCGCGCGCAAATAACCTAGTAAAGGAGAAAAAAATGAACAAAAAACAAACGGAGAAAAATCAAGGTGAAAAACTAAAAAAGAATCCAGAAAGTGGACTTTATGGAATGGACGCTGAGACTAGCCTGCAGTCAGTCAATTTCGCAACAACTGAAAATTCTTATTTAAATGAACAATTCCAAGAAGATTCTGATGAATAAAAAATGAACTCACTGGCTGTTACGCTCGGTCAACCTTAACCACAACCCGCCTATAAAAATAAAGAAAGATAGCAGTAGTAATGGAATTGTATAGCTTGTGAAATAGTCCACTAGCAGTCCAAATAAAGATGGTGAAATGACGATGGCGATTTGATTTACGGTTAAGGCAAAGCTCACTGTTAATCCAATGAAATTTGGATTAGACTTTTCGGAAACAAGCACAATAAATAAACTAAACCATCCTACTCCTAGAAAACCGATAAAAAAGGATAAAATACTGATGCCCCACATTGACAGGTAGGAGGGTAAGGAGATCAAGCAGATGATGGCAAACACCGTCAGCAGTATGGTTAACTGTAACGGTTTACTACGGTTCCCTTTGAAAAGGGTGTCACTGATCCAAGCTAAAATAATCCTTCCAAACATCCCGCCTACTAACGCGAAACTTAAAAAAGCTCCTGCTGCACTTAGCGATACTTGCAAGGTGTTCGTAAAATAACTCATTAAATGCGCGACGATCATCATCTGTAAAGAAATCATCGTCATCCCGATAAAAAATACAGGGTAAAGATCAAAGTTGCTTTTGATCTTCGTTATCTTTTCCATGAAGCTGTCCTTTTCTTCACGATGTTTATTGCCATTATGATCTTTATAAAGAAGAAGCAAGAATAACTAGCAGCAAAAAATAGTTATCTGTTGTATATGCGGCAAGAATATTTAACCCAAGAAGAATAGAGCCTAACCCGACAACCCATCTTTCTCCATACTTATCCATCAGATTCCCAAAAATAAGCATAGAAAAGATCGGTCCTATATTGACTGCTGATACGATTAATCCTGTTTCAAACTGTGACAAATCATATTTTTGTTGATAAAAAGAAGCTAGCGGACCCATTCCATAAGTGACAAATGTTGCACACATTTGTGAAAGTGTAGCGATTAAAAGAATGATCCATTTGTAACGTTCCTTTTTTTTGGCCGAAACTTCGGAAAGCATAGTATCTTCCTTTCAGTAATTAATCAATTGCTTAATCTGAAAAGCATAAACCTAGAATGTGTCAAAAAATATTGCGTCAAGGATAATTTTAGACCTTCTTCAGCTGACGGGTACTTTAATAAAAAGAAACATTAAAAATCAGCGGCAATTGATGCCGCTGATTTTTAATGGATTTTATTCGAATGACACACGCTGCAGTTTGATCAATGTTTATTCGTTGTTTTCGTGCCCGATACGATATCATGTACAGTTAATTAAAAGTGTAATTGGTTAAATTGTAGAACTTAACTCAAATTTTTTCAAATCAATAGGTCTTGTTTTTACAAAAAATGAACTTGGCTTTTTTGCTTCAAGTTTGTCTAATTCAAAAAAAAGTTTTTTGTATTCAACAATAGATAATTCCCCATAAATATAACTTTTTTGAATATAGTCTAGTAATTCATTGGCATGTAATGACTTGCGCTTTTTTACTAGTTCAAAACGATGTATTAAGTCTTCTACTAACATAGTAATCCACTCATTTCATCTGGGTTTTTTTAAAGCATGTATCCGCTTTCAAAAAGTATAGCATGTAAATTGTCTTAGGATTATTTTTGGAAAATTCAAACTTACGACATTTTTTTACAATGTTTTAAATTTCTTTTCGATTCATTTCTTCAATGAATGGTTACATATCTCATGATCTACAGCGTTGTATGGAGGTTGAAGGGAAATATTTGCTTTTAGTGAAATGGGAAAGTTTAGAGGACCATACAGTTGGATTTAGACAATCAACTGAATATCAAGAATGGAAACAGCTATTACACCATTTTTATGACCCATTCCCAACAGTGGAACATTTTGAAAAAGTTACTCTTTCATAAACTATATATTTTTTGTGCTAGCGGGTGCTTCGTTGAAGAAAGACAATGTAAAGTATAGACATAAGAAAACGCATGGAAGAAAAATATCCATGCGTTTTTGTGTGCTATTTTGTTTATTATTTTAACTCCAATTCCATCACTATTAGATGTGCGAATGAACATGTTATCGCCACAGTAACGGAACTGCTGAATCATTAAACGCCTGCTTTCTTTCTTTCCAACAAACCAACAAGTTCTAAGCCGTGTGCAATACCGTTTTCTCCCACATCTTTTGTTACGTGCTTGGCAATTTTCTTTACTTCATCGTGAGCATTCCCCATGGCAACGCCGTTTCCTGCATATTGAAGCATTTCAATGTCATTCAGTCCGTCACCAAACGCATACACTTGCTCTCTCGTCAAACCAAGCCTTTCGATGACCTTTTCAATTCCTATAGCCTTTGAACCGCCTTTTGGCATAACATCCATTGAATACTCATGCCAGCGGACAAAGTTAAACTCTTGAAAACGGCCAGTGTAAGCGGCCTCTTCTTCATTTGTGCAAAAGAGGAGAGTCTGATAGATTTCACGGTTCTTAAAATATTCCGGGTCATGGTCAGGGTGTGAAAATGCCAGCTTTAGTGATCCAATACTTTCTTTGATATGTACATGATATTTAACATTGGATTTAATACCTTCATGATCCATATAGACAACTGGATGATGATTGGCAGCTGAAAAATCCGTCAGGGCCTGAAGTTCATCGGTATTAAGAGGGTTCTTATGAATGACTTCACCATTTAACACAACGTATTGGCCGTTTAAGCTTATATAGGAGTTGATGTCCAGTTCCTCACATAGCTCCTTGAATGCAAAAGGTGCTCTGCCTGTGGCAATGGCTACTATATGGCCATCTTGCTTTAATAAGCGAATCGCTTCTTTTGCAGAATCGGGGAGCTTTTTGTCATGATCGAGCAATGTTCCATCAATATCAAAAAAGACAATACTTTGAATCATTCTTATCTCCTTCCTTAAAGCTAATTTTCAATCAGAACTATCATCGAATGACTATCAGTATACAAAGTTTTATTCACTCTGTCATTCATCATTAGTAAAAATAAGTTGTTGTAATTGTCTGAAAAATGTTATTCTTAGTTTAGGACAAGAAAAAGTTTCTAAAATATTCTCATTCGTTGAAAACTAGACGTTGTAAGTCTGCTTGCCTGTTTATGAGTGAGAGTGTTTGCAAATATTAAAAGGCGGTGGTATTGGTGGAACAAAAAGTAAAGGGTTTAACAGGAGAGAAAATCGGAAAATGGACAGTTGTAGAATTTTCTTATTCAGCGGCTAATGAGGAAGGAAGGGTTGTTCCACATTTGCGGGTTGCTTGTGAGTGCGGGACTAGTAAAATCCTTAGCATTGAGGTTTTAAGGTCTGGCGATTGCGATTCGGAAAGTTGCGGATGTATTGCATAAGAGATTAGGAGAATGGAAGACGAGACTCAAGGCAGGATTTGTACAAGCTTTTATCAATCGTGGCAAAAGGTGAATAGAGAAAAATAGTAAAAGAATAGAATCGGACGGTTAATAATTATAGAGAAGTAAAAAGAAAGGAAGCAGGCAGTAAATTAAGCGCCTGCTTCTTTTCTTTTCAACAAATTTAAGATACTCCATAGAGATTTAAAAATAAAACTGTTTCCTTTTTCCATTTTTAAAAAGCAGATAATGGGCATTACCCACTTTTTCTTCTATATAATTGATCGAATAATCACCCAATGGATCTGTTAAGTCGCCAATTGCTCGGGATAGATTATCAATTATAAGTCTTAATGTATCAGACCGTTCCAGTTCTTCCCTCACATTCATCTCATCTGTAATTTCAAGAGCAAGATGTTGGATTCTTCGTAAGCGCATTTCTTTTGAATGCATCATATACTCACCCTCCGCTTTATATTAATTTATATTGTTTAAATATATGGCTAACAATAGGGAGTTATGAGTAGATGATTTGAATAGAATTGTGATCAAGTATCCAAGGTACGATAACGATGGAGGTATGGGGGATGTCCCTGGTTCATCTTGATTCCCTTCTTTGTCCGAATAGCCGCTCTCGATAGTGTTAAGAAGTGTTCAAGTGATTGGCGTTCATTTCACACGATTAATCATAGGAACATACTACACATGAAATACAGAAAATTATTTTACCTCATGAAGTTGTAACCTGCTTTCACTAGATGAATATCATGTATTTTGAAAGGAGATGGGGTAAAAAAATGACTACAGAAAGCCATGAATATCATAGTGAATCCGATTACACAAGGAATTTACATGAAAAATGCCAAAAATATATGTACCATCATGTTGTTTTAACAATGACCGATGGCAGTTCTTTCGATGGAATTATTGAAGGTATAGATGACGATCGTATTACCGCGTTAGTTGGTGAGGATGTGATGGAGCGAGAAAGTGATGAATTAGAAGATCGACAATATTATGGTGGTTATGGACGCCCTCGCAGAAGAAGGTTCAGACGCTTTAGACGTCGGTTTATTCCACTGGCCGCCTTAGCTGCGTTGTCACTATTACCTTACGCTTATCCTTCTCCATATTACTATCCTTACTACCCCTACTATTAAAGCACTGTTAGATTAAATGCTAATAGGAGTCATCATTAAATGGCGGCTCTTTATTGCGTGAGTGATGCTAAGTGCTAGTTACTCCCGATAATGCAGATGAGATGGATTAGGGATATACTTAAATGAAACGGCCTAGAATTTGCGTCAGACAGGCAAAGTGTGGTGAGGATTTAAATTTCACCAGAACTTAATTGAAATAATGGGGCGATAACAGCACTGGCCGGAATAACTGTTATCGCTTAAAGAAAAAACTAAAAATAAAACCAGACGGAAATTGCTCTTTCATGAAGCGGAGCGGGTCCAGTCTGGTTTTATGAACGTTTGCAGGACTTGAACATTGGCTGTGTAAGGGGTGAAGTAATGCTGGAAAGAGAGAAACACTTACAGCCAATTTCTCAAAAGCTTAAAAAAGCTTGCGATTTAGTATCGGCCTCCAAAAGATGTCCCAATAATGATTAAAAGAATGAACAATACAACAATTAACGCAAAACCGCCGCCGTATCCGCCACCTGAGTAACCCATTAATATCTCACCTCCCGTTTAATAGGATTAATATATAATATGAAAAAACCTAATAGAGGCTTGGACGAACGTACATGTTAGAAGAAAAATTAATCAATTGATGTTTTAAATCAAAATTGGCCAAGTGGTTCATATCGCTTGATGAAAAAACTCAAATTAAAACCAGATGGTACCTGCCCTTGCATAAAGAAGAGCGGTGCTGTCTGGCTTTCTGAGTGATTGTAGAGACCTGTACGTTGGGTGTATAAAAGGTGGAGTAATGCTAGAAAGAAAAGCTATGGTGAGAAGGGGGTTACCACCTATAGCCAGTTCCTTAAAAACTTACGGTTTAATACCCGCCGTATCCACCCATAAAGGATGCCCCAATAATGATTAAAAGAATGAACAATACAACGATTAACGCAAAAGAGCTGCCGCCGTATCCACCACCTGAGTAACCCATAAGTTTTTCACCTCCTGTTTAATAGGATTAATACATCATATGAAAAATTCTAACGAGGGATTGGATAAATGAACATTTAAGAAAAAAATGAGTAATCAGCTGAGTGTTACAGTTTTTGTTTTCGCACCGACGCAGAATTCATAATATAGTAACTGATAATTAAAACTAGAATAGCGCAAGTGTGCAAAAGTGTATGAACTGGGTTGTCATGATCTACAATCACTAAACGTATCATTGCTGTAATGCCAATATAAAGAAAGTAGCGTAGAGGGAAGTGGTAATTCTCCTGAAAATATTTTACGATCATCGCAATGAATTCAAAGTATAAAAAGAAAATCAAGGTTCTTTCAAGAAGTATGTAGTGATGCTCAATTCCTTTGTCAAAAACAGAAAAATGAATGAAGTAGATAATTTCCTTACCAAGCAAAACGCACAAAGAAAGAGCTAGTAAAACCAATGCTGTATTTAAGATAAACTGAAGAACAGCAGTAATCCTAAAGTTTGGCCTTTTATTTTGTTGTGTCATTGCTACCCCTTTCAGATAATATTTTTTTGTTTTCATTTATAAGATAACGAACGAATTTATAGTTTCTATTGTGGTTAATGTAAAAAAGCAGTGTCCGCATTGTTAAATTTTTGTTATTCAGAGACGGATACTGCCTTTTTGGCAGAAAAAAGTTGAAGTTGTTGTCGGTAACCGTGAATAAACTACTTGAATTGTTGAGTAACTTTTCAAATTGATGATTAAAATCTTTAAAGTGTTGAACAATTTCCTGACATCGTGAATAAAGATACCGAAATGGTGAACAACCGCCTCCTATTGCAAGTGTTCATCCTTAAAACTTTCTTTCGTAATGAGCCAAGGCAAGCAGCGGAAAGATATATTGGTAGCTGTGGTAGTGGATATAAAAACCCCCGCCCATTCCTTGTCCTGCAGGGTAGGAAAGAGTCCAGTCGTTTTTATTGTAGGATTTGAGCAAATAGGAGATTCCGGCTTGAATTTCCGGTGTTGGTTTTTCTGCAGTTGAGATAAGTGCATCAAGTGCCCACGACGTATGGGTTAAAGTGCTTGATCCAAGAGGGATATACGTATTCTTTATATCGCTTTTGCATGATTCTCCCCAGCCGCCGTCTTGATTTTGAATTTGATGCAGCCAGTTTACCGCTTTTCGAATGACTGGATTTTGCGCTTTCACTCCGGAAGCCATGAGGCCAGTAATTGCCGCCCACGTCCCGTATATATAGCAGATGCCCCAGCGGCCGTACCATGATCCGTCTTTTTTCTGATGATGAAAAAGCCAGTCTATTCCTCGTTTCATCACCTCATGATTTTTCGGTAATTTCGTATAACCTCCGAGAAACTCGAGTGTTCTTCCAGTCAGGTCTGCGCTGCTCGGATCCGTCAGCAAAAATTTTCCCCCCTCAATTGGCAGCAAGTTCAACAATCTTTTATCCACGTTTTTTTCAAAAGCAGGCCAGCCGCCGTCATTGTTTTGCATGGAAAATATCCACTGGGTGCCTCTGTCCCACGCTTGGCGCAGATGGGGATCAGTTTGAACAAGCGGCGAAAAAGACCTGAGCGATGCGGTTGTGTCATCTACGTCAGGGTTCATCGTATTAATATGTGAGAATCCCCATCCACCGGGTAAAACCCCCGGATTATGAAACGTCCAATCTCCATATTTATATTGCTGCCGCTCCAATAAATAGCGATTGGCCTTTGTGACCATCGGATCGGAAGGGGAGACTCCCGCTTGTTGAAGGGCGTAACTGATTAAGGAAGTATTCCACACCGATGCGGTCGTGTATTGCATGTGGCTGCGGCCATTGATCGTGCATTTCATCGCTTTTAAGCCACTAACCGCCTTTAAAATGACGGGATCGCTTTTGGAGTGGCCAAGTGAAAGCAAGGCAAATATCATCAGAAACGTAGAACTGAAATAGCTATAAAGGGTTCCATCCGGTTCAATATGATCCAACATATATTGCTTTGCCCGGTGAATAGCCAGTGAGTGGATGTATTGGGGAAGGCCAACTAACTGTTGAATTCCCTGGCCAATGAGGGAGAAAAAACTTTTCGATTCCCGAGTTTCCGGCCAGTTGAAAAAGTCATCAGCTCTTGAAACAAATAGACCGGAAAGGTTTGGACTTTTTTTCGTTTTTTTGCTGTATTTCTTATTGGCTGCAATCATAATAGGAGCGAGATTGGCCCGGCCATATACGGAAAAATCATAGAAATTGACCGGAAAGGAAAGCGGCAAAAGAAGCATTTCAACCGGAATAGGGAAAAAAGGCGGCCACGGGTATTGCCCCGTTAAGGACAGCATGATCTTTGTAAACATATGTGATTGTTCAATCCCGCCGCTCGCTAAAATAAACTTTTTTGCTGCCTGCAAACGTTTATCTTTCTTTGTGTAATAACCGGAATAAAGAAGAGAATAATACGCTTCGACCGTCGCGCTTATATTCCCGTGTTCCTCGTCGTGGAAAAGCTTCCATGCTCCGTTTTTCTCCTGTTTTCTCCATATCCTCTCTGTTAATTCACGGATTAAGTCTTCATCATTTATTTCCAGTGTCCTTAATAAAATAATCATATAAGCATCTGTTGAAATGCCCGTTTCAAACGGATAGTCCCACGAACCATCCGGTGTCTGGGATTCTTTAAGTTGTCGGATTATCTGGCGGACCAATTCTTCTGTATGATGTTTCACCGATACACCATCTCCCTAATGTAAGATCATTCTTTCTTATACATATTCTTTTAAGAAAAAAGAATTCTCTAGAGCTAGACAACAGCGGGGGTGACTAGTCATTTTCTTTCAAAAGAAGACAGGAGCAAAACAACGGCTGCCGGAAAATCTGCTTGAGATTAAAGAAGAGTTAAAGTTGATGGGGCAGCCTGTTTTACTGCCCGAGGAGTCCAACTTGTCAAAAAAAGACCAGCAGCTTCTTCAGCAAGTTCGCTGCCGAACGATTCAGTTGAATGTAAATAATGTCACAAGAACGAAAGCTTACCTGGACTTTTACTGTCTCTATCCGGAAGTTCATTGGGCATTCCTCGGTCATATGGTTTCAAGAAATGGGGGATGGAATATGACGGATTTAAGAGGAGACCTCCTTTCGAGACTCTTGAATGAAGAAAAAAGGCAAGCGTTTTTTACTTTTTTGGAACGTGGGAACTGGCTCATTTTTCAAGATGCGTATCCACAGTTTTTACTATTTGCGGAAAGTAAGAGGCGAAACCAAAATATGTTTTATTTATTGCCTTATTTGAATATCTCCGTATTCATGGAAACGATCTGGAACTATTATTGGAAGAAACGTGACCATTATATTCTTACCATCGCTCTTATCATTAATGAACAAAGCTATTTAGAGAAAAGGGTCATTCAGAATTCAATGTTTAAAGATAAGGTGTTTCATACACTCGAGTTTTTGCTGCAGGATCTTCTTTCTTTTAATCATATTTTGTTTCCTTATTGTGTTAGCGGAAAATCGGAAAGGAAAGCAGCTCTCATTGGGCTGACGCTCCATCACTTTGGTTCCTTGCATGAACGAATCATGCTCGGGAAACGGTTATATCACTTGCTTTTCCATAATAGGGGCCAGTTGGAGAAAGTCTTTCGCTGGGCCGTTGTCCATCCGCATACCGGTACACGGAAGGATTATTGGCCGGATATTTTCAATGATGTAAACGAAGGGATACCAGGAACAATTTTTACACGCCGAATAAAGCGTTGTCAGTTGAGAAAGGGAGCAGTTAGGCTATATAGCCCGAGACTTGAATTTGCATGGAAAAACGTTGAACATCTTCCGGCAGAGTCAGGAGATTGGCTTGAAAGCTTGAGCATCATCGACTATCTGCAGGAAGAAACTAAAACGATTAATGGAGAGGTTGCAGGTGAATACTGTGAAACACTTGAAAAACTCGAACTTGCCGCAATGGCCAAGAAGGCGATTTTTATTTAATATAGCCTCTTATTTTCCCGCCATCTTGTTAGCCTCGTGGTTGGGAACCTATTTAGATCTTTACTTTGTCGGAGAAAAATTTTATGAATTTCCGCTTCGTCCTTTCCCGGGAGTTTTTTCAATAAATATAGCCTTTACGCTCCTTGGCCTTCCTTTTTTAACGTGGGCGTTTCTTTTTTTGATGAATAAAATGGACAGATGGAAAAGGTGGATGTTCATCCTGCTGCTTAGTCTCGCTTTTCCCGCTGTTGAGAAACTGTCGGAACAATGGGGGGCCTTCCGCCATAGTGATAAATGGAGCCACAGCTATTCTCTTTGTGGATATTTCCTGTTTCTAGTGATCGTTTGGCAAGTGTTCAAATGGACGAATCGAAGGAATAACTCGAAAGTTAAATAACGGTGCATAAGAAACAAGTTTCCGGTGATAGCGAGACATGTGTGAGCTATCATTGGAGACTTGTTTTTTGATAATGAAACTTGGATTTAATTCCATTTTTAACCAAAAGGCTTTATTCTGTTTGATATTAAACTTTCGAATCATTGTCGAGTAAAAACATTACGAATATAAGTTTTAGTTATAAAGGGGAGAGGAAGCTGCATAACCTTGACTTAGATGGGTGCCCATAATCTTTCGACACAGATTTTTGAGTTTGGATAGGTGAAGAAAACCATTGCTCCATCTGTCCCGGTGAAGGCCGGTCGGTTATACGATATGAAGGAGGAGAAAGAATGAGTGTTAAAAAAGTTGTGCAAAAGGGTCAAGAAGTGGATGTTTCAACCATCATATCAAAGATGGTTCAAAGGGCAAGAACCGCGATGGATCAAATTTATGATTACAGTCAAGAACAAGTAGATGAAATTGTACAAGCAGTCGCCTGGGCTATTTATAAACCGGGAAATGCAGAAGAACTGGCTCGGATTGCTTTACAAGATACAGGTGTAGGCCGGTACGATCATAAGGTCATAAAAAAGCGGCGGAAAACAATGGGAACACTTTATGATTTAAAAGGAAAGAAAACTGTCGGGGTCATTAATCGTGATGTCGCCACAGGAATCACGGAAATTGCCAAGCCTGTGGGTGTTGTTGGTGCGGTTGTTCCTTCGACCAATCCAGGAGCTACGCCAGTAAACATCGCTATGATGGCTTTAAAGGGGCGCAACGCAATTATTATTGCTCCATCACCGAAAGGTTTATCAACTAGCGAGTTGCTTTTGAAATATATACATCAAGAGTTAGAGAAAATCGGTGCTCCTGCTGACCTTGTTCAAGTCTTACCTTCACCAGTCAATAAAGCTAAAACAAAGGAACTGATGAAGCAAGTCGATTTCCTTACTGTAACAGGTTCAAGAAACAACGTAAATTTGGGGCAGACAAGTGGTACACCTAATGTGTGTGTAAGTGAAGGAAATGTAGTTTCAATTGTTGATTCTACAGCAAAAGTTAAGGAAGCTGCACATAAAATCTTTTTAAGCAAAACGTTTGATAATTCAACGAGCTGTTCTAATGACAATTCAATTGTCATTGAGGCATCGGTCTATGACGAGATGATTGAAGCTTTACAAAAAGAAGGTGGCTACCTCTGTAACCCTGCAGAAAAAATGAAGCTGCAAGAAGCGATGTGGATAGATGGAAAACGCGAATCGAGGACATTGGCAAAAGATCCGGAGATCATTGCCCGCGAGGCCGGTATGAAAAACACTAAGGCAAAAAAAGCACAATTTTTCATGGTCGAAGAAACAGGGATTGGTGAAAAACACCCATTTTCCGGAGAAAAATTGGCAGTCGTGCTAACCGTTTATAAAGCAGATAGTTTCGAACATGCCATCGAGATAACCAAAAAAATATTAAACTATCACGGCCGCGGCCATTCTTGCGGACTTCATACGACAGATGAATCACATATAGAACAAATAGGGCTTGAGATAGATGTATGCCGTTTATTAATAAACCAAGTACAAGTATATGGAAATGGCGGCAGCTTTGATAATGGCCTTAACTTTACACTTTCCATGGGCGGAGGAACATGGGCCGGAAACAATATAGGTGAGAACTTATCATACAAACATTTTCTTAATATTACAAAGGTTTCTAGAGTCATTCCTGAAGTGGTGCCAAGTGAGGAAGAGTTGTGGGGAACGTATTGGAATAAATATGGGCGTGAATAAGGAGCGATTAGTCAATGAAATTATTTGAATATCAAGCGAAAGAAATATTTGAAGGTTCTGATATAAGGGTGCCGAAACGAACATTAATTAAGGAGATTTCCGAACTGAATGAAGCCATTCGTCAAGTTGGCGTACCTTGTGTAATTAAAGCACAAGTGTTGCAAGGAGGAAGAGGAAAAGCAGGACTTATTCAGTTTGCTGAAGGGTTAGAAGAAGCGAAGAAAAAAACATATGAAGTCATTTCACGCGCGAAAAATATGTACTACCTTATGGTTGAAGAAGCGATCAATATTGATAAAGAGTTTTATATATCGATCACAGCTGATCCAATATCAGGATGTGCCATGATTATGGCAAGCGCCGAGGGCGGCGTTGATATTGAAGAAATTGCTAAAACAATGCCCGAGAAAATTATTAAGACTTATGTCAATTTGAGTGAAGGTCTGTTGCCGCATCAAGCTCATAACCTCTTATATGAATTAGGAATAGACGAGTCAATGATTAGTCAAGGGACGCAGCTTCTTTTCAATTTATATGATGTGTATTGTAAAAATGACGCTGAATTAGTAGAAATCAATCCTTTAATGCTGACAAAAGAAGGGAGTTTCGTTGCCGGAGACGGGAAAATTAGCATAGATGATAACGCCCTTTACAGGCATCCTCAGTTTTCATTAACGAGGGAACATTTTGAAAGTGATGTGCAATACGAAGCGGCAGTGGAGGGAATCCCTTATCTTCAGTTTGATGGAGATATCGGTTTAATGTGTGCTGGAGCTGGTTTAACGAATACTGTTTTTGATCTTGTAAACGATTACAGAAGCAGTGTTGCTTGTTATTTGGAATTCGGGGGGCCGAATTATCATAAGGCAGTCAAAGCAATGAAACTTATCATGCAATCTGAACTTAAAGTACTGCTAGTCGTTACGTTCGGTACGATTGCGCGAGCTGATGTCATGGCACAGGGATTGGTTGACGCAATGAAAGAATTGAAACCGGATTTTCCAATTGTGACAGCGATACGGGGAACAGGAGAAGAAAAAGCACATGAAATTTTGAGAGGTTTTGGTCTTGAACCATTAGCAGACATGGAAGAAGCAGTGAAGAAGGCAATCGAACTTGCAGGAGGTGCTTTAGTCGAATGAGTATCATTTTAAACGAAAAGACACGGGTATTAGTCCAAGGGATTACCGGCAGGGAAGGAAGCTTTTGGACAAAACATATGATTGACTATGGTACGAACGTAGTGGCTGGTGTCACACCTGGTAAAGAAGGAAGAACAATAGGCGAGGTTCCAGTCTTTCATACGGTGAAACGGGCGATGGCTCATGTAGAAGTGGATGCTTCCTTACTGTTTGTTCCGCCGCGCTTTGCTAAAGCTGCCTTGAAAGAAGCATTAGATGCTGGGATTAAAAAAGTGGTTATATTGTGCGATGGCATTCCTTTACATGATGCATTGCAAATGAGAAGCGCCGCTCGTTTAGCCGGAGCAATGGTGATTGGAGGCAATACGTCTGGAATTATTTCAATGGGGAAAGCAATGATGGGTTTCTTTCCTTACTGGCTCGACCGGGTGTACAAGCCGGGCAAAATCGGGATCATGACCCGAAGCGGATCATTAACAAATGAAGTGACCGCAGAAGTAGTGAAGGCTGGCTTTGGTGCATCTTCACTAATTGGAATCGGTGGAGATCCTGTGCCATTGACAAGATTTGCTGAAGTGTTGCCATTATTCCAATCCGATCCTGCCACGGATGCGGTAGTGATTATCGGAGAGCTTGGCGGGACAATGGAAGAAGAGGTGGCCGAAGCAATGAAAAAAGGATTGTTTACAAAACCTTTAGTCGCTTATCTAGGAGGAAGAACAGCGCCAAAAGGGAAAAAGATGGGGCATGCGGGCGCCATTATTACAGCAGGAAAAGGTACCGTGGAAGATAAAATCGCTGCTCTTAGCGGGGCAGGTGCATACGTAGCTAAAAAGCCGAGTATGGTTGGAGAGTTGCTAAAGAGCGCTTTAGCCAAACACCAAATTTAAGGCGGAAATGATGAAAAGCCTCCCAATCTGTATTGGGAGGCCGCCTAAACAACATTCATTGACTTCATAAATGTTTCATGAAGAAACAAAAATACTCCTCATCTTAGGGAGGTAAGTTATGAAGAAAAAAATGTCAGTCAGTAATAAAGTATTGCTGATACTATGTTTTATGTACTTTATTACGTATATTGATCGAGTCAACATTTCAATCGCTGCGCCGTTTATGCAAGATGATCTAAAACTTTCCGCTACACAAATGGGATTAATTTTATCTGCTTTCGCTTATCCCTATGCTTTTTTACAAATTTTCGGCGGGTGGGCTGGAGATAAACTAGGTCCTCGTAAAACATTGTCGATTGTCAGCGTCATTTGGGCCGTGACAACTGCGCTTACAGGAGCAGTAACAGGAGTGGTAAGTGCCGTTCTAGCACGTGTGGGGCTTGGTATTGGAGAAGGCGCGGCTTTTCCGACTGCAACTCAGGCGATGTCAAAATGGCTGCCGGAAGATAAGCGGGGATTCGGACAAGGGATTACTCATTCATTTTCTAGATTAGGAAACGCAGCGTCTCCTCCATTGATTGCTTTTATTATTGTTGCCTTAGGTTGGCGCGCCTCTTTTTATATAATGGGGGCAATCAGCCTTCTTTGGACAGTTGCATGGCTTTGGTATTTCCGGGATAACCCGAAAGACCATCCTAAAATGACGAAAGAAGAATTAGCTACTTTACCACCTCATGCAACGAACGAACAAAAACAGAAAAAGTCAGTGCCATGGAAAAAATTAAGTAAGCGAATTTTGCCAGTCACCTTGGTCGACTTTTGTTACGGATGGACATTATGGGTATATTTAACGTGGCTACCCTCCTTTCTATTCACTTCGTATGGATTAGATATTAAAAGCTCAGCCTTGTTTGCCGCTGGTATCTTGTTTGCAGGTGTCATAGGCGATACGTTAGGCGGAGTGTTTTCTGATAGTATATATCGCAAAACAAATAACATTAAGTTGGCTCGTCGGGTAATGTTAGTTATCGGTTTATCAGGATCCTTTATCTTTTTATTACCGACGTTATTTGTCCATGACTTGATTTTTATCGCTATTTCCATGAGTCTTGCTTTCTTTTTTCTCGAATTATGTAATGCTGTTTTATGGGCGATTCCAATGGATATAGCACCTGAACATGCTGGAGTAGCAAGCGGAATGATGAATACTGGCTTTGGTATCGCAGGAATGCTCTCTCCTTTACTATTCGGATTTTTGATTGATGTTACCGGTAACTGGGAAGTTCCTTTTATCGCGTCCATTGTTCTATTGTTTATAGGGATCCTAGTAACTTTTAAAATAGATCCTTCGAATAAAATCACTTCGGCCGAATCGTAAAAGGAAGACGAATAGACTTTCAGACCGAAATACTCATTGACTTGTCTGATGATAGAAACCCTTGAATCGAGAGTCTCCCAAAAGCTTAGCTTTTGGGAGACTCTCTTTTTTCAGTAGACGGAAATCGTGAACAAAGCCATCAAAATGATGAACAGAAAAGTCTGCTTACATTCGACTATAACCTTTTAATGACTGACTACAAATAAGTATTAGGTGACTGAAAACGAACATTTCCTGACTGTAAATGGGGTTTGAAGTTAACTGGCATTTCTATCGGCGCTTGCCGGCTGGATTATTTTACAAAAATTGGGCGGTGGCAGGCGCGCATTCAGGTGTACCGAGCAAGCAAAAGGGGAAAGCTACCAGTAAATGAGCTGGTAGAAGGGATGAATTAAATGCCATTTATCCGGAGTGTTGTGACTGAGAATCCCCCTTATCGTTTCGATCAACAGGACATTGTCGAGATCGTGCGAAATTTATTTGGGGGGTATTATGATGATATTGAGCGGCTGTTGAGGGTGTTCGGCAACGGGCAGATTGAGAACCGTCACTTTGCCGCTCCTTTATCGTGGTTTGAGAAGGAACACGGATTGGAGGAAAAAAATCAGAAGTATATTGAAGAAGCTGTTCGCCTTGGCAGCAGGGCTGTCGCCAATTGCTTGAAGAAAGCAGATGTCAATAAAGAAGAAATTGACGCTTTTGTGTTTGTGTCCAGTTCAGGAATGGCTACGCCGACAATTGATGTGCGTATTATGAACGAACTTAGCCTTCCTTCTCATATAAAACGGATGCCTCTTTGGGGTCTCGGCTGTGCTGGCGGCGCTGCAGGCATCAGCAGAGCACATGATTATTGTCTCGCTTACCCAAATGCCAAAGTGCTCGTTTTGTGCATTGAATTGTGCAGCTTGACTTTTCAGCGCTCCGATACGTCAAAAAGCAATTTGATTGGTACTTCTTTGTTTGCGGACGGTGCGGCGTGCGCATTGGTCACTGGTGAAGAGGGGCAGACCGCTGGAGCCGGATTCTTCACGAAAGACACGCAGTCCACACTCATGTCTAACTCGGAGGATGTGATGGGATGGGATGTGAAAGATGAAGGGCTGCACGTCATCTTCTCGAGAGATATTCCTAACATTGTTGAAAGCTGGTTAAAGCCGAATGTCGATCTTTTTTTGGATAAGCTCGGCAAAAAATCATCTGAAATCGATCACTTTATCGCTCACCCGGGCGGGAAGAAAGTTTTGGAAGCATATGAGAAATCGTTAGGCTTTTCAGCTGAAAAGACGGCTGTTTCCCGCAAAGTGCTGGCTTCTCATGGAAATATGTCTTCCCCGACCGTCTTATACGTATTGAAAGAAATTATCGAGAATCAGCCTGCGGCCCGCGAACAAGGCTTATTGACGGCACTAGGGCCAGGTTTCAGTTCGGAAATGCTCTGGCTGGAATGGGGGGAAATGGAATGATGACGTTTTTTTACATTTTATTCGTATTTGTAGTTGCGCAGCGGTTACTGGAAGTCGTCTACGCCCGGTTTAATGAAAAACGAATGAAGGAACAAGGAGCGGTTGAAGCGGGCGCCGATCATTATAAGTGGATTGTTTTGCTTCATGTCTTCTTTTTTCTTTCCCTTTTGGCAGAAGTTCTTTATTTTGGAACGAGCACGGCACGCGGGTGGTCATTGTTTTTATCGATTTTCCTAATCGCACAAGTGCTGCGCGTCTGGACTCTTTCCTCTCTCGGCAAGTTTTGGAATACGAAAATTATTGTACTTCCGGGAGCAACGAAGGTAAGCAGGGGGCCGTACCGCTGGATCCCCCACCCTAATTACATTGTCGTCGCCATGGAAATCGCGGCACTCCCTTTAATATTCGGGGCGTGGCGGACAGCATTATTTTTCTCCATAGCCAATGCCCTGCTCTTGCTTCTAGTCCGAATTCCAGCGGAGGAAAAAGCACTGCAGGAACTAAAGGGATGAAATGGTTTTTTGATTGTGTTAAATAACATATTCATGTTAAATAGAAGTATAGTTATTGTATTAAAATAAAGATGTTTCATTTTATCGCTTCCACGAGCGGAGCTTTTTCAAATACAAGTGGTTATTATAACTAAAAACAATTGATTGTGTTGACATGAAAGAAGGGGGCAATACAAGATGGATGAAATAAATGATTTGCATAGGGATGCTAACAACATATTGAAGGAAACAAGCCGGACTTTCTTTATTCCTATTAGTTATCTATCGCCGGGATTACGGGAAGCAGTTTCGTCTGCCTACTTATGTATGAGGGCGATCGACGAGATTGAAGATCATCCAAAGCTTCAGTCAAAGATTAAGAGCGATCTGTTATATTCGGTAAGTCATATTTTGCGAAAACCTTTTAATGACAGTGATTTATCTGCTTTATTCCATCCTTATAAAAGTCATTTACCACAGGTCACTTTACGACTCAGTGATTGGATAAAGGTGTGTCCACCGACAATCGTAGAGAACGTTTTACATGCGACATCTGACATGGCAAAAGGGATGGCGGACTGGGTGACGAAAGAATGGCGCATTAAAGATGAAAAGGATTTAGATGACTATACATATTGCGTTGCAGGGGCCGTAGGAGTCATGCTATCAGATATTTGGAAGTGGTATGATGGTACAGAAACAGATAAGCATTTGGCTACTGCATACGGCCGCGGCTTGCAGTCTGTTAATATTCTTCGCAATCATACAGAAGATAAGGAACGAGGGGTGACTTTCTTTCCTGATGGATGGGAATTAGACGATATGTTTAGTTATGCCCAGCGCAACCTGGAACTGGCTGACATTTACTTGGAGGATATTAAAACTGGTTCTATCCGTAATTTCTGTAAAATCCCGTTAGCTCTTGCACACAGCACACTTAAAGCTTTAACGGAGGGGAAAGAAAAAATGAGCAGAGCCGAAGTAACGGAAGTAGTTAGCCGAGTGACAGATTAATCAAAATTTAAAAAAGACAAGTGGCAGTTGCAATATGTGATACTAACTTTTAAAACCGTTCGGGTATCCGGATGGTTTTTTTGTGTTAGAAATACTGCTTTGCGATCAATCCTATTACTGTTACCTCTTTTTTATCAAATTTACATACGATGTAATTCTACAGAAATGAAACTGAAAAGTTCAAATGATAAAATGTAAAAGGGCTACTTATCTGCATACATAATACAACTGATAAAAGGAGCTTGATTATGGAGGAGCACGTGAAAAAGTCTTTAGAAGAATGGAAGCAAGAAATTGGTGATTTATTAAATGAAATAGATAAAGAATATGAAGAAGTAAAACGGGAGCTGCAAGTTTATTCCTATAAATTTAGTATTACAAAGCAAGTGATCCAATCAACAATAAATGAAGAAATCATCCGGAATATACGTGAACTTTATCACACACCTTTTGAAAAGAGATTTAACCAGCTGAAAGAAGAGATAAGAGATCTCGAAGAAAAGAAAAAAGTGTTTCAAATGTTTGTTGATAAAATTGATAAAGTGAAAGGGAAAGAAGAAGAGAAGCCGTATGCAGCTGTTCAATAATGGGGAATTTCTGTTATAGCGGTATGCTGTCCAATCTATTTCTGTTTCTGTTTCTCTGCTGCTATATGACAAGCTAATAGAGACTATTAAAGCATGTTGGACGTCTGTGTTTTAAAATTCCCCTCCCCCTTTATAAATACTCAAACAAAAATAGGGGCCATTCACTGCCCCTATTTTTGCATAATCATAATAGAAGAAACGACACTTGCTACTATTTTACCGTTTTGTTTCAATTCTGCGGTTACGTAAGAGACGGTGCGGCCGAATTTTTCTACTCTTGCTGCCACATCTACTTCGCCGGTAAATGTCGGGCGATGGAAGGTTGTCTGCAGGTTGATTGAAGCGAAAGTTTGCTCTTCTGTTAGGAGCGGCGTGATTGCATACGCCATCAGAATATCAGCAGCGGCTGCAACGAACCCGCCCATAACTACACCATTCCCATTTAACAGCCGGTCTTCGATTGTCCAGACTCCTTTCGCATACCCTTCACTTGCCTCCAGCACTTTTACGCCAAGCGAAGTATCACATGCTGGTGGGGCACTATTCCCCTGAATAACATCATTTAAATTCACAGTTTTTATCACTACTTCAACAATCCTTTCTATGTAAAAGATGCTTCTATATTCTATAAAGATTACTACATCTATTCGTCATTTCGCATTCAAACTCCTTCTTTATATACCATTCATCTGGAATGAAGAACTGGATATGGGAAACTAGGAACACGGGATTCGTTCGTAGTATCTCTTAATCTATCAAACTTAACAAAAGCCTTAAATCCCTGCTAAAATAGGGATTGAGTCTTTTGGGATTTTTAGATCGAGCCGGCTGCGCTGCGTTTCCAAATTGCAGCAAGCATCCAAGTACAGGCGGTGAATTTATATCACTAAGCGAGGGAATTATTAACTAACAAACCTGCTATGTACAGGAAATGTAAACCGACACGATTAGAGAGGATAGGGATGAACATGTGGCCTTTTCAGAGAAAGAAAAAGAGTGAAGTGAAGGCAAAGCGAGCCTATTATCTGGCGGCGAAAGAAAATACAGAAGAAAGAGAAATAGATGTGATGGCCAGCAAAGTTAGGTGGGCTCTTCAACACTCCTTCAATAAAGAAATAATTTTTTTATGCATCGGATCAGATCGTTCGACCGGGGATTCACTCGGCCCTATTATAGGATCAATGCTGAAGGAAAAACAATTCCCTTATCCTATATATGGTACGCTGGAAGAGCCCGTCCATGCTTTGAATTTAGAGAAAGTCTTGAAAGAGATTTATAAAACATATGAAGAACCAATTGTTTTTGGCATTGATGCCTGTTTAGGAGATGAAAAGCAAATTGGCTATATTCTTTTTAAAGAAGAACCCTTTATTCCGGGGAATGCCTTGAACAAAGCCTTGCCAAAAGTCGGTGACTTTCATATGAGAGCGATTGTCAACTATTTGGATCCGATTTCGCCGGCGCAGTCTTTAAATAATACGAGGCTTTATGAGGTTGTAAGCCTGGCAAAAATAATAACTAAGATCATTACTCGGGCAACAGTCGTTGAACATTCTTCTTCGAGTTAACATGGCAGATTATTAAAGGTCTGTTTAGTATAGAAGAAGTTTCGTGTTTAAATAAATTTGATCTTTGTAAAGTGAGTAAGTTATAATTTGTACAATGTATACAAGAAGGGAAGAGGGTGGCGAATTGGGAAAAGATTGGTCGGCAGAAAACCTTCTCTCTATACGGGAAAGGGCCTATCTTCATCTAAAGGATTTAATATTAGATGGTGAATTTAAAACGGGTGATCGTTTAGTGGAAAGGGAGCTTGCTGAAAGACTAAATATTAGTCGTACACCTGTTCGAGAAGCATTATTTAGGTTAGAATCACAAGGGTTTGTAAAAACAGTGCCAAGAAAAGGTGTGATCGTAGCGGATATTTCAGATAAAGAAATTATCGAAGTATTTACGATCCTATCTTCTCTAGAAGTCCTAGCCGCAAAGCTGGCGGTTCAGAAGTTGGACGATGAAAGCAAAAGTAAATTTCTTTCCTATATTGAAGAAGTTGAAAATCGTCTGCAGGAAAAAGGCGAGGCTGATTTTTCCAATTTACATAGTGAATTGAATTACTTATTATACAGTTCTGCTAAAAATTCAAAACTTTATGAAATTTTAAGCGGCCTAACTGATTATATTCGGGCTTTTGCAAAGACTGGGTATAAAAAATCAGGAAGACCAAAGCAGTCGATGGAAGAACATTTAGGAATTATGAAGGCTATTGTTAATCAAGAAGCAGAGATGGCTGAATACTTGACGAAAATTCATATTGAAAATGCAAAAAAAGCCTACATTGAAACAGTCAATGAAGGAAAAAAAGTGAAAGAATAATTTTTGGAAGGAAAGGGGCTGTCCAAGAATTGGGTGTTTAATGGACAGCCCTTTTGTGCACGGGGCAAGTAGGCTTATGCACCGGTCAACGGACTTTATGCACGAGTTGTACGATTTTCTGCACGACCAGGTCTTATTTATGCGCGGGAACAGCCAGAATATGCGCATTGGCTAAAGTTACACAAAAGAGGCTTTTGAGATAACCCTTTAATGCTTATAACCCCACCACTACTGGTGCAGTCAAATTTTTCAACACTTTTGCCACACTCATCGCTACGATAGGGCTTGATTTAGGGTTTTGTTTGGATGGCGTGTTTTTAACCGCTATCTCAACTTCACCAAAGCATCCCTTAGCTAAAATAGTATGGACATTGCGGTCGATAGTCGGATCAATATACACTTGAACTTTTGTTTTTTCGAACCCTATACCGGCAAGGCTCAATGTAGCGGAAGCATTTACACTTTCAGGGAATAACTTGGCTGCCTCTCGTGCACTTCCTTCATAAATACAATAAGGCTCCGTAATTGCGGTTAAATCTACTTTTTCCTCAGCGATCGTTCCGTACCAGCTTTTTGTTGGTTTCCTAGTAATAAGTGTGATTTCCTCCATTTCGCCTACTACTCCAGAAGCGATTCTATCTAAGCCTGCAATAGCAGCAGAAGGGATGAACAGTTGTTTTCCGGCGTTATCCGCTGCAATTTGTAAACTTTCATGCAAATCTTGATCTGCCAAAGCCCCTATCGAAAGTATTAAAAGATTACTCCCGACGGAAAATGCTTTCTCGCCGTAAAGCTCTACGGCATGGTGCCCGGCTGCTTCAATAACAATATCGAGCTCTTGATTAAAAAATAGTTCTTCATCAGCTGTTATTGTACAATTCGGCAGAGCGGCGCTGGCAGCTTTTTCTGCGTTTCTAACAAGAATTGTCTTTAACTCAATGTTCCCAGCTTGTTTGGACCGTATTAATTCTGCAATATTCTTTCCGATTGTTCCGTAACCAATAAGACCCGCTCTAAGCATATTTTTTCACCTCTTATAGTTAGTTTGTTAGAACTGTGGATGCAGCCAGCTTTTTAACTGAATATGAAAAGGGCAGATCATCTAATAAAATATATTTTAAAGCAAAATCTACTAACTGGGATACTGTATACCATACTTGATTAATATATTAACGAATGCAAAACTCAAAATCAAGAACATTTTTTATAATTTATAAAAACATCTAAATTTTCATAATTATTTGACTAATTTGGATTTTTAATGATATATTGATTTCAATCTTTGTACTAATATAAGGGGAGGGAGATGGATAATCATGGTGTAGGTTATGTAGGCAATGCAGTTAGTTAGTTAGAAAGTATTAAAAAAATTACTAAACAAATAAGAAAACAGGAAAGCATGAAAAACTCTAACTTTGCTTCTAAAAGAGAAATCCATGTAAATAGTAGACAAGCAAGAACTAGTTTAGCTGAAGAGAAGCTATGCAGTAATTTTTTAATTATTTTAGGTATACAATACACAGTGTACAAAATGCAAATTAAAAAAAGAGCCTAAAATTAGTTTGGCAAATCATTATAATATCGCCTAATGCTTAAGGGTGAATACTACGATTAGTTAACGTGCACATTATGGGAACAGTAGAAATAAAGTTTTTGATAAAATTCTCTCTCATATGTGCTGGTTATCAGCGGGTTTGTCGAAAAAAAGAGAAATATTTATGTTAAATTTGTATGGAGAAATTTACTCAATACCAATAAAATAAATACTATGTTCTTCAAGAAATATCCGTATTATCATTTTTAATCTATACAAATAGCAATCACTCTTCGTTACTTGAAAGTAAACTATTTTTTTGTTTAGAAATAAAAGCGCTTTCACAAAAAGGCAAACTAAATGAGTATTTGCTTTATATGGAGAAGGGAGCTGCATCTATAGCAGAAAGCGCCCTTTTTCAAACAATCGAACGATATGACCTATCTTCACTTGCTTGCCAATAAATTTAAAGTAAGACAAAGCCTGAAATAAAAGCTTTTGATCTTATAAAACATTGGAGGAAAGATATGGAACTAACATTAGCTCATTGGATCTATGCGCTTGTCACTGTTACTGTTATTTCTACCATGCTTTTCAGAAAAGGTGTTGTTCTGCCAGTTATCATTGGAACATTTTTAGTAGCTATTGTGTACAAAGGGAGTTTTATTTCAGGTTTTCAAGCGGTTTTCAACGCGAATCTCGTTGCAGCTAAAGAGTTATTCAGTATATTTCTCATTATTTCTCTAATGATCGCTTTGCTTAATTCATTGAAGGATTTAGGGGCAGATAAAAAACTGATTGTTCCTATCCAAAAAGTAATGGTGAACGGACATATCTCCTATCTTATTTTAGCCATCACAACCTATGTCATTTCGCTCTTTTTCTGGCCAACCCCAGCCGTTCCATTAATTTGTGCTTTGCTCGTGCCAGCTGCTGTAAAGGCAGGTTTACCGTTAATGAGTGCAGCGGTGGTTATTGTTATTGCCGGTCAGGGGATGGCTCTTTCTTCTGACTACATTATTCAAGTGGCTCCAATGCTCAGTGCAAAAGCCGCAGGAATTGATAAGCTGTTAATCACGGACAAAGTATTAATACTCTCCCTTGTCACGGGGTTAAGTGCCCTTTCTATCGTTTATTTAAAGGCTCGTAAAACGATTGTGCAAAATTCGTCTGCCAGATCAGAATTAGATTTTAATGAAGAAGAAAAAGCTTATTTTAATGTAGCTGATGAATTGGCGGCTACAGCAGATGAAAATGCAGAAGTTATGCAAAGAAAACAAAAATGGGGGAAAATGTTTGCTGTTATTGTTCCCTTATCAATGTTAGCTGTCATGATTTACATGTTCCAAACGAAAATATTTGGCGGTTCCGGCTTCGAAGGAACGGATGGAGCAGCCTTTGTTGGCGGTGTGGCTACTATTCTATTAATATTAGCTACAGTTGCTTTTAACCGTATACACGCACTTGATAAAATTAGCGATCACCTGACAGAAGGTTTTGTCTTTGCATTTCGGGCGATGGCCCCTGTCATTCCGATTGCCGGTTTCTTCTTTATGGGAAGCGGAGATTTTACTGGTGCTATCCTTTCGCTAGATGAAAGTGCGGCCAAACCAGCTTTTCTGTTTGATATGGTTCAAGCAGGACAACAATTTATTCCACAAAATTCATTTTTTGCGGGATTTGGCATTTTGCTAGTTGGGTTAATCACAGGGTTAGATGGTTCAGGCTTTTCAGGGCTTCCTTTAACAGGTGCTTTATCTGGTGCGATGGCCGGCGGGGTTGGTATGGATCCTTCCACACTAGCAGCGATCGGACAAATGGGCGCCATTTGGGGAGGTGGAACGCTTGTTGCGTGGTCTTCCCTTGTAGCAGTAGCTGGTTTCTTACAATTATCACCTTTAGAACTGGCCAGAAAAAACTTTGTACCGGTTATTAGCGGGTTGTTAATCGCGACCTTGCTGGCCATCCTCATTTGGTGAAACACCTATTCAATTTATTGAAAAGTATTAATTTTAGATACGGACAATTTTTACGTAGTAATTCTAATCAACAAGGGCTACCTAAAAGTCAGTATAGCTGGCTTTTAGGATAGCCCTGTTTTACATTTTATATAAGGTTGAATTTATAAGAAACGAGGGGAATTACATTGGCGCAATTTAAAGTAGGGTTAGCCGGGATTGGAAAGCTGGGGGCGGCTATGATGACGCATTGGCAAAAGAATCATCGAACAATGGGCGTTTATCATCCTGTAAAATCAAAAGCAGAACAGTTTATTCAACAATATCAAAATGGTTACGTTTTGACAGAAAAAGAACTCGCTGAACAAAATGTAATCATTTTAGCTCTCCCAGCGAGTGAAGTCATTCCTTTTATCGATCAGTTACTTGCTAAAAATAGTTCACCGCCTAACACTTGCTTCGTTAATATGGCGACATCACTTCTGACAAAAGAAATAAAGAACAAGTTCCCTGACTTGCCTATTTTAGGAGTGAAATATATGGGGCACAGCAAAGATTTGCTGGAACGAGGAAATGGTCTTTTTATAACAGAATCTCCTCTTCCAGTGTCCATAGAAGATTTTTTTAAAGATCTCGGAGAAGTAAAAGTCGATAGTGAAGAACTTTTAATTCAAGTAAACAAATTAGCCACTTATTATGCCATAAAAGCAGCGCTCGAAATTGAATCTCAATTTGCAAAAAAGGGGTTTGACGATGAATATGTTCAAAGAGCGTTAACGTCACTCGCCCCGGAAGTGATCCGTTCATATAGCGAAGGGAGCCTTGGACACTTCGGTAAAGAGGTTGTACAAGAATTGCAGAGAGAGGTTGTTGAAACAGATGAACACACCTGGAAGTCGCGCCGAACCGATGAATAAAGTGTGGGAGTCGTGAACAAAGCAGCAGAAATGATGAATAACGTGTGGGAGTCGTGAACAAAGCAGCCGAAACGATGAACAACGCCCGAGAATCGTGGACAAAGCAGCCGAAATGATGAACAATGCCCGGGATTCATGAACAAAGCACCCAAACTGATGAACAACGCTCGGAACTACGAGTGTTGAGGAAAGATGAGAAAGACTGCCCGATAAGTGACTAGTTCTTCACTTTTGGGCAGTCTTTTTTTTCATTGGAATCAAGATACAAACAGTTGCAACATAAACAGATACACCATGACGCACCCAATATAAAGGCATGTAAAACTCAAATTCCAATTCGATATTTTATAGGAGCTTTCTTTTGCAATATTAGACATGAGACCGATCGTTGCGTTATAAGGGCCGACTAAAAATGCTGATACAGCACCTGCTAACATCGCTACTGTCAGGACGTGTGGAGAGATGCCAATAACTGTTGGATTTAAGGCTTCAGCCATTAAAGCAAGAGTAACAGCAGGGTGCAGCCCAATAAAAGCAAACGCTAAAGGGATGAGAGGCAGCAAAATCAAAAAGAATTCGACTCCAATGACATTAATCAGCTTAATAATCCAGTCATACAATAATTCGTTTGTATGAGAGATTTTAATTGTTGAAATAAAAAAACCGGCAGATAAATAGATGAAAAACTGATCTTTCATTTTAACAGTGAAAGATTGAAAGTGCTCGGATAATTGCGAGCCAAACTCTTTTCCTTTTTTTAAAAGAATGGACCAGACAAATGCAAATGGGATCACCATCAATGAAACAAGAATCAAAAAGGAATATGGAAATTGTGCTTCAGCTATCGAAATAACCATATTGAAAATAAGGATGGCCAATAAAATTTGCAGTACTCTGCCAGGACGGTTTAGCTGGTTTTGTTGCGCAGTCGCAGCCATTTCATGTGCAGACAAGCTTGTTTGCGCGTCTGGTATCTTTTTAGATTTGCGTGCGCCTAAATACCAATCCATTACTAATCCAAATACACTCAGCGGAATCACGTAAGGCAGAATGGATACCCAGCTTACTCCTGTCATCACGATGACAATGCCAACAATAGGGGTGACTGGCGCCCATAGTAACGGCATGGCAAATCCGCGTGTAATCGCTCGGCTCATGAAGCGTTCTTCATGTTGAACTGAAAAAACGCTAAGAGCCGGTCTGATCGAATAATAAGTCATTGGTAAAGTTGCCAAGTTCATAAAAATACTAAAAAAATAGGAAATACCAGAAGTCATCATATAAAGATGGCCGGATGTTTTTACTTTTTTTTGAATAAGCGATTGAATGCCGCCGCTATATCCGCCTAATTTAATCGGTATGCCTAAAATCGGTATTAACGTAAACATCGTCAGCAAGTCGAGCATAGGACCGAAAGCAAGGATGTAATGATGCCAATGTGAACCGCTTGTCCAAAGCAACGCCAAACCGAGAATTAGAAAAGCTCCCCCCAATATTTGAACAAACCTTTTTGCCAGCCAAAAAGTGCTTACTACCGTTACTAGACAAAGTACGGAGAGAAGCCCTTGAATATTTATCTGGGGTAAGAGAGTAGAGAGTAAATACAAAAATATGAGTAGTAGAAATAAGAGCCTCAGCATATTATCACCCTAACTTTTCATTAATTGAGTCTTGCATGGCGTTACTTTCATTATAATCCAGCTTTTGTAATAGGAAGTAAAACAATTTCGTTTAATAGGCTGAGATATGGTTAGCCGTGCTAAAGTGACAATTGTTTTATTGTTTAATAGAGAAAAAGAAATCAAATAAAATAATAATGGTATACCAAACTGCGTATTTAAAGCAATTTGTTCAATAATCTTTCATAATTATACAATAAAAATGGTATTTGGTATACAATTATATTGTGTTTTTCCTATTCCATAGTATAATAAAAGAAACGACTAGCTGGAGGGATAGGAATGTACAACTTTTTATTTGGTTCCAAAAAAGCAGCTGAAAAAGCGGAAAAAAAATTAGCGCGGTTAAGAAGAACATTGAAGTTTTAATATTTTTTTAGTATAAGGGGCTGCACCGACATTCAGTGACTAGCTGAATGTTTGGTACAGCTCCATTTTTTTGAACAAAATTGGAGCTTGTTAAAACGAAAAAATCGGAGAGAATGTTTCTTTCTCTCCGATCAGGGCCTGCTGTATAGCCCAGGCTATACAGCTACATCTTCAGATTTAACAAGTTTAGAGTGCTGGGAATCTTCACTGTTGCCGGAAGCCTTTACAATTTCATTTAATTCTTCACGTGCAGCTTCAATTGTTCCAAACGTTTCAAAAAACTTCACTCCAATATGATTCACGTACTCTTTACCCTCATATTCTTCAAACAATTGAATTTTGATGCTATCATCTAAAACTTTCGCAATTGTATACTTAGACTTTAATTTGTCAAAAAAATAGAAATGATAAGTTTCAACTGGTTCTAAACCCTCGTTCTCGAGCACAGTTTGAAAAGTATCCTTATTAGTCAACACAATATATTTCTCCACTTTCAACACTCCTTCAATAAAATTAATAGTCTTCATTGTTAGCTCATTTAAGCTCTTATCGGATTATTTAAGCTATATAGTTGAATGGAAGCCCCATAAAGGTTTACAGAAAGTAGTACTCACCTCCGCTCATTTGGAATATTGTATACCAAATGCCTTATTGAACATTTTAAACTATTAAAAATGAAAATTCAATACCATTTTCTAAATTTTTAAATAATTCAAACATTTAATTGATTTTCTATTTAGCAATGGATATAATTTGAGCAAGAATTGAATTTTTGAAAAAACGGAAAAGGAGCAGTGCTATGCCAAAAGTTAAATTACATGTTGACGGGACCATCGTTGAACAAGAAGTGAAGGACAATGCAAACTTAGTGGTTTTAGCAGGGATCAGACAATTTCCAAAATTAAAGTATGGCTGCGGAATGGGGAGATGCACAAAATGTACTTGCCAAGTCATTTCCGGTGCTGAAGCGTTAAGCCCGCCAAATTGGAAAGAAGAAAAGATGCTGGGCGATAAAGTGAATGAAGGATATCGCTTAACATGTCAGTTAACAATCAAACAAGATATTGAATTGTCTCAAGAAAATATCTCGGTCAAGCCGCTTAAAAAGCAATCAACTGCTCTAACTAAGTAGTTTTTATTTTTCAGCCTTCAAGGTATACAAAGTGCCAGAAAACTTAATGTTTAATTATTTAATGCGGTACTTTTCATGAATGAGCCACAAACATATCATTCGCTGAATTTATGAAAACGCTAACAAACCGGTTAAGAGGGTGAAAGACAATGGAATGTTATGATCTAACTAAAATGACTTGGAAAGAGGTAGAAGAGTCACTAAAGACAGTGGAGCTTGCTATTATACCAGTTGGAGCTCATGAACAACATGGGCCGCATATGGCAGAGAGCTGTGATGCGATATTAGCTGAAAAAATGGCTGAAAGGTTAGGCAAGAGAATGTTTCCTTATGTGATGGTTACTCCTACAGTTAATATGGGGGTTTCGCCGCATCACTTGAATTTTCCAGGAACGATTTCCTTGCAGCCGACAACACTAATTGCCATTTTAAAAGACATGGTTTCTTCTTTAAAACATCACGGTATTAAGAAGTTTTTATTTTTAAATGCCCATGGCGGCAATATATCGACTTTAAATGTCGCGTCAACGGCGCTGTCACAAGAATTGGATGTTGAAATTTACTATGCGAAGACGACAGCTTCCGCTAAGAAATCAATAGAAAGTTTTGTCTCATCGCCGTTATTTGGCCATAGCTGCGAACGAGAGGTTTCAGAAGCGTTGTACCTAGCGCCTGAACTCGTGCGCCTTAGTAAACTGGCAAAGGGTGATATACAACAAAGAGGAAGGTGGAAGCAGCTAAGACCAGGAAAGGCTATTCAAGGGTTTTATCGTTATGAGGAAATGACGAATAATGGCTGTATTGGTGATGCAACGAAAGCGAGCCGTGAAATAGGGGAAAAGATTGTCGAGGAAGCATTAGACAACCTTTCAAAAGAGCTTTTTCAATTAATGGATCTAAAAGTAAATGTTCACCATTAATTTTAAAATGTTTTAAATATTCCAAAAATTATATTTACAAATGAAAAAGAATAGTTTAGTATAAGTGTCAGAGGTATACCAAACAGTTTGAAAACGCTTTATTCAAAGAATGTTGAACAGTGCCATAGTCAACAATCTTTTATTTTTAAACATATTTGGTATACAAAATATCAAATACCAAAAAACTCTAGACAGTGAGCTAGGTAAAAACCGAGGAGGAATTTAACCATGACAGCTTTATTATCCAAAGATGAGTTTCGCAAAGAATTAGAGGAAGCAATTAAAGGAAACCATAGCCAAAAGGCGCCATTTACGGTAGCTTGGGCTGAAGGAAAGCTGGAAAGAAAGCATTTCGCTAAATGGGCTGAAAATCACTACCATTATGTAGGGCCATTCGCGGATTACTTATCCTACATTTACCATAACACTCCAAACGATGCTAAATACATGGCTGCGAAAGACTTCACGTTACAAAACATGTATGAAGAAGAAATTGCAGCTGACCGCCACACTGACTTGCTCATTCGCTTTGCTGAAGCGTGCGGAACAACTGGTGAACGCGTTATGGATCCTAATAATATGGCTATTACTACTTTAGGCCTTCAAAGCTGGTGTTACGCCGTTGCAGCACGTGAAAACTTTGTTGTTGCTACAGCTGCCTTAGTAGTTGGCCTTGAATCTCAAGTTCCTGATATTTACCGGAAGCAAACACCGGCTTTACGTGAACAATACGGCTTTACAGATGAAGAAATCGAATTTTTTGATTTACACATCGTGTCGGATGAGATTCACGGTGAACGAGGATACAAAATTGTTCTTGATCATGCCGATACTCCAGAATTACAACAGCGTTGCCTGGAAATCGTCCGTACAGGGGCAAAAATGCGCCGCATGTATATGGATGGCCTATGGAGAGAATATCTTGAACAAGATCTCGGTGCATTGGTTCAATCTTAATAAACTCTTACAATTATAAAAAATTAAAAGGCTGATCGGCAAGAAATACCATCTTACTAGATTAGCCGCCTATAAAGGACCGTCAAGTTTAATCTTGTAAAATCGAGGTTTTATGTGACGGTCCATTTTATTAAAGACCCTAAGCTTTTAGATGAAATCAGATTAGACGATATCAAGAAGAAAAGGTGATAATCGTGTTAACGACTAAAGTAGTAACATTCAGTAATTTTATTGATGGTGAATGGAAGGAAGCGTTAAGTGGAAAAACATTTGTCAGTTTAAACCCTGCAAATAAAGACGAAGTCGTTGGAACGTTCCAGGCGTCGAATGAAAAAGATGTACAGCTTGCTATTGAAGCTGCAAGTAAAGCTTTTCCTAAGTGGGTCCAGACGGCTCCATCTAAACGTGCAGCGATCTTAAATAAAGCGGCCAGTATTCTAGAGGAAAATGCCGACAAGCTGGCGAAAGAGTTAACTAGAGAAGAAGGAAAGCATATGAATGATGCTAAAAATGAAGTGTTACGATCCGCTCAAACCCTCCGTTATTATGCGGTAGAAGGACAAAGCTTTACAGGTGAAACTTTTCCAAATGATGACCCTAATATGAAGGTTTCTACGGAAAGAGAACCACTTGGAGTGGTGAGTGTGATTACTCCTTGGAATTTTCCGATTTCCATTCCTGCCCGAAAGATAGCGCCAGCTTTAATCACTGGGAATACGGTTGTTTTTAAACCTTCATCTGATACTCCGCTCATTGCCCTGCGTCTTGTAGAAGCATTACATAATGCTGGGATTCCCGAAGGTGTCATTAATTTTGTGACGGGAAAATCTTCAGATGTAGGTGATCTGCTAGTCACCCATCCAGCGGTAAAGGCTGTAACTTTTACAGGGTCCACAGCTGCTGGGGAAGATATCCATCAAAAATCTGCTTTTACGACCCGCACTCAAATGGAGCTTGGAGGCAAAAACCCAATCATCGTGATGGACGATGCAGATGTTGAATTGGCAGCCACTTTGACGGTTAACGGCGGATTTTCCTTAACAGGTCAAGCGTGTACAGGAACGAGCCGTGTCATCGTTTTGAAAGAAGTGAAAGAAGCATATATACAAAAGCTAATTGAAAAAACAAGTGAACTCAAAATCGGTAACGGCTTTGAAGACGGAGTGAAAATTGGCCCACTCGCAAATGAAAAACAATTGAAAAATGTGTTGAAGTATATTGAGTATGGCAAAGAAGATGGAGCAACTTTAGTATATGGCGGCGAACAATTAACAAAAGGGGAATTCCAGCAAGGGTTTTACGTTCAGCCAGCTATCTTTGCTAATGTAACCCCTAACATGCGAATTGCTAAAGAAGAAATTTTTGGCCCTGTCGTAGCCATTATTGAAGTCGAAACGTATGAAGAAGCGATTGCCATTGCTAATGATGTAGAGTACGGTTTATCCGCTTCAATCGTGACGAATAATTTAAAACTCGCTCACCAATTTACAAAAGATATTCAGGCTGGAACGGTAAAGGTAAACCGTACAACGACTGGAAACTTAATTAACGCCCCTTTTGGCGGACTGAAAAAATCAAGTACATCAACATTCCGTGAATCCGGCAGAGTCGGATTAGAGTTTTTCACGCAAGTAAAAACAGTGTATGTCGGCTATTAATAAGAAAAAGGGCAGAGGAGAGCTGAAATGAAAACAGTTTTAAAATTAGAATTAGAAGAAGCAAAATTAATGATTGAAGCAGCAAAGCAGAAATCAGCAGAAATTAACGTGCTTGAAACCATTGCTATCGTTGATGAAGGCGGGAACTTACTCGCTCTTGAGCGGATGAATGGAGGCCGGATTACCGGTCCGGAAATAGCGATTGCGAAAGCTTACACAGCTTCTGGGCATAAACGCTCCACTCATTTATTTAATACAGAGCCAAATGGTCCTGCGCTTCCGGGAAATGAAGCGTTCGGCATTCAGCATATGCTTCCAGGTAAGTTTGCGGTATTTGTCGGCGGTTTCCCTATTGTTGTTAATGGTGAAGTGATCGGCGGAATTGGTGTGAGCGGCGGAAACGGCGAACAAGATACGGCCGTCGGTACAGCAGCACTCAGTGCTCTACAGCAACATCTAGAAAAAGATGGGCTGGAAGTGATCACGGAAGCCGATATAAAAGAATAAAAATAGCGGGGACCTCATTCTTTGTACCTGTTAAGGTGGAATGGGGTTCTTTTTCACTAACGGGATTGGCCGTTGAATGGAAACATTCGTTTTGCTGCTGTTTTGGAAACAATAAAATAATCACATGACGAATAACTTTGCTAATGGAGAGGGGGATTCGATTGGGCACATATGTTGATTTAGCTGTTGGATTTGCCCGTACTGGTGTAACTGGGTATGGAGGAGGACCCTCTACCATTCCGTTGATCGAATACGAGGCAGTCGAAAAGTATAAATGGATGACGGAAGAAGAGTTTGGTGAAATTTTGGCATTAGCTAATACACTGCCTGGCCCTATTGCGACAAAAATGGCCGCCTATATCGGTTTCAAAGTAAAAGGGAACTTGGGCGCAGCGGTAGCGATTATTACACATATTCTACCGTCTATTGTTGCCATGATTAGTTTGCTGGGCGTGCTCTACACGTTTCGCAAATCACCAATTGTAGGCGGCATGGTTCAGGGTGTCACCCCAGTGATCGGATTTATGCTTGCGGAGATGGCTTATCGCTTTTTTGAAAATGGCCGTAAAGGGTTAGGAATATCGAGAATGCTTTTATTCTCTGCTGTTTCTTTAGTATTTGTCCAATTTTTAGGATGGCACCCTGGAATTTTAATTGCTGTTTTTTTGGTTTCTGCTTTTTTCATTGCGTCTCGTAAAGAAAAAGCTGCTTCTCATTCGAATAAAATCATCATGCAAAGAAAGGAAAAAATTTTATGATCTATTGGGATATTTTCTGGGCGTTTTTTATTGCCAATCTATTGGGGTATGGCGGCGGCCCATCAACCATTCCTTTAATACAAAATGAAGTTGTCCATAATTACGATTGGATGACATTATCGGAGTTTGGCGATGTCTTAGCTATTGCAAACGCATTACCCGGTCCTATTGCCACAAAAATGGCGGGTTTTATTGGTTATGATTTAGGTGGCATTTTAGGTGCGACTGTAGCCTTGACCGCTACGATTCTTCCTTCCGCCATTGCTGTCATTATTTTGTTTAAGTTTGTGGATTTGTTTAAAGATTCTCCAAAAGTAAAACTCATGACAAAGTCCGTGCAGCCGATCATTGCGGTGCTGCTTGCGGTTATGGCATACCAATTTTTTTTAACAGCATTTGAAAACAGCGGCGTTTTACACCTTTTATTTTTAGCCTTAGTCAGCTATTTAACATTAAACAAGTTAAAGATTCATCCTTCTCTTGTCATTGTTTGTTCACTGTTTTACGGCGGTGTTTTACTATCTTGATCGCAAACTAGAAGAATTCATTTATTAGGCAGGTGAAATTATGGAGATAAAATGGAAGGAAAATAATCTTTTATCGATTCGGGAACATGCTTACTTGTATTTAAAAGAACTCATTCTGGAAGGGACATATAAATCCGGAGATCGACTCATTGAGAGGGAGCTTGCAGCAAAGTTGGCGATAAGCCGTACGCCTATTCGTGAAGCGTTGTTTCGCCTGGAATCTCAAGGGTTTGTAAAAACTGTCCCAAGAAAGGGTGTAGTAGTCTCTAATATTTCCGAGGAAGAAGTCATTGAGGTATTTACGATACTTTCCTCTTTAGAAGTACTGGCGGCAAAATTAGCAGCACAGCGGATGGATGGGGAAACACAACAAGAATTAGATCAAAAAATTGAACAGCTGATGGAACTTGAAGAGGAGGCGGAAGAACATTTTAATAGTGAGCATATTCAGATGAACCATCTGCTTAATAAAGCTGCTAAAAGTCCAAAGCTATTTGAAATTCTGTCCGGCCTTACTGACTATATTCATATGTCAGCAAATATGGGATATGAAACACCTGGCAGAAGAAAAGAATCACTAAAGGAACATCTTGATATCATGAAAGCTTTGCGTAATAAAGAAACAGAAATGGCTGAGTATTTAATGAGGATACATATTGAAAACTCTAAAAAAGCCTATATTAATTATGTAAAAAAATCAAAAGAAAAACGAAGTATAAAGCAGAAGTAGAACAGGCGCGATCAATAAGCAGCCTGTTTTTATTTATCATTTACTAGCAAGTAAGAATGTAAATTAAAAACTAGTTTTTAGATATTTTTATATTGTCAGAAAATTATAACTATGGTATATTGTATACCAAGTAGAAAACTAAAGGAGGAACAATCGTATGCCAAACATTCATTTCGTTAATAGTCAAAAAAATATGGAAGTTCCGGAAGAATCAAATATTCTTAGGATGTCCCTTCGTTATGATGGAGAGCTCCCAAATCGGTGCGGAGGCGGAATTTGTGGCACTTGTGTATTTAAAACGGAAGAAGGTGCTGAGTTCCTGGATAACGTGAAGATACAAGAAAAAAGAAAGTTAGGTGAAGAATGGCTGGCAGAAGGCTATCGTCTCGGATGCCAAACGTTTGTGACAAAAGGTGATATTTCTATTTCATGGGATGAAGAAATCACAAAACAAGTGATCAAGAGAAAACCAGACAAACTGAAAAAGGAAGTTTCTTCGGCTAAGTAAAGAAAGATAATATACCATTGTTAACTGACTGCTGAGAAAGTAATAATAAAAATTATTGAATGGGGGTGAGTACATGTGGGCCTGCAGCAGACACATAAAAGAAGCATTAACATTACTGGAAGCACCTCATATTAGTAAAGCACCATATCGTATTAAATGTTCTCTTTGTGAAAATCGTGCAATCGCCAATCTTTATTACGCGCATCAACCTATTCAATATAAAAGAAATCAAGCCTTATATTACTTATCAGAGGTTGATCAGAAACAATCTGTTTAATAGTTTATCATTTGAATAGGAAAGGCTTATTTAGCTTGTGCAGGGGACCCGAATAAATTCGAATAAAATTTAACGCTTTGATAATCGAAAAGCAGAGAGGAATAATGATGAACGAGAGAGGAATCATAACGAACATTGAAGAGAGATTGCAGGAATTAAATATTCAATTACCTAATTTGCCGGCTAATAACCAGCCATTTAATGCCGGTGTTATTTTAGGCAACACAGTCATTCTTTCGGGACAAACGCCAAAGGTGGATGGAAGCCAAAAGTATACAGGCATTGTTGGAACGTCAGAAGTAAGTATGGAAGAAGCTCAAGATGCGGCGGAAATTTGTACGCTAAATTTACTGGCTGCATTGAAAGACATCATTGGCGACTTAAACAAAGTGACAAGAATTATTAAAATGAACGGTTATGTGGCCTCTACAAGCGATTTCAAAGAGCACTCTAAAGTAATTAACGCGGCTTCCAATCTTCTAAATGATATTTTTGGGGAAGAAAACAAGCACGCGCGTGTAGCTGTAGGAATGTCTTCGCTGCCGGGAGGGGCGCCTGTTGAAATTGAAATGATTGCAGAGTTTGAATGATAGTTAATTGAAAGGGTTTACAATGTTAAATGATTGTGTTAAGTTTGAATTATTAGATAATTCAAACTCTTGTTGATAGAAGAGGAGATGAGTAGTTAGATGACGTGGACTGCTGGTCCGTTTAAACAGGAGCTCATCAAAGATTATAATAATATCAATCTTCGGATGTTTGACATAGGCGTCAAACGTCAAAGGATCGATATTGTAGGTGATAAGGTATTGATCCTCGCTTATCATAAGAGAATTCCTACTCTTAAATATTTGGACGAGGTTAATCGCTCTGTCACCCGAATGACTGATATTGCCATTCTTGATACTTACAAGGAACATCTAAAAAATATATTTGAAGAAAAGTACGGCATGAAAGTACTTTCGATTTTAAAAGATTATGATCCATTTACTGAACTTTCAGGCACAATCATCATACTTGATCAAGATGTAAGTGCTTATATGATGCAATACTAAAGTGAATAAATATGACTGGTAGAGTGAACTCTTTAGAGCGCATAAAAACCGTCAGTACATGCTTGCAGAAAACATCTGCATGATTTGTACTGACGGTTTTTTTTATAAAAAATATTTGAGGAGGAAATTAAATGAAAACAGTGGGAGATGTTTTAAACGCGCTTGACGAACTAACAGGGGGAAGAGTGATTAAATCTTTAGCAGATATCACTAGAGGAGACCATCCTTTCGTCATCATGAAATCATCCAATCTTCCCGGAAAGGAAGTGATAGAGACGCCGGGTCTTGTTTATGGAGATTTAGGAAGAGAAGTGAAAAAAGTGGCGGTTGCGATGACAATGACAGAAGGCAGTATCGAACTTGCTGGAGCAACAGGAGTTGATGCGATCATTGCCCATCACCCTATTGCTGAAGCAGCTAATTCCGGTGGGGTCACGTTGAAGAATTACCTCGATCTCTATAATGTAGCGGTTTTTGAGTTGCACGAAGCTTTTCATGGGCTACATCCAGGAATTTCTTTTTTACACGGGCACGAAGTATACCGAACGGAAATTACTTACGGCGGGGTTCACGGAGACGTATTATTCGTCGGAAAAGCCCTGCAAGAGGCACGAACTCTTGGTGATATTTTGAATCGATTGGATGTTTTTATGGGTCTGCAACAAGAAGAGGATCTACTATTTACAGAAAAAGAAATCCGCAGTGCTTCTTCGTTGACTGAAACAAGTGTTGTTACACGAGGAAGAATTATGATTGGAGAAGAAAGTACTCCAGTGAATAATATTTTACACATATTCCCTCATACAGGATTTTCCCCAGAACATTTGCGCCAAGCTGTGAAAGAACACCCGGAAGCTGACACCGTTCTCTCCTCTATCAGCCGTGTGTATGATGGACATGCTCTTATTGAGACGGCTAAAGAACTTGGGCTTAATTTTATCATCGGAAACTGTCACGTGCTGGAAATACTTGAAAATGGTTTACCTTTAGCTTACGCCTTGGACATATTGCTTCCTGGAGTAGAAGTCGTCGTATTTCGGGAGCGTGTGACGAGTCAGGCGTTGAATGAAATGGGCACTCCTCAAATGAAACAATATGCCGAAAAAATGGCAACTACCTACCTTGTAAACAGAAAAGCAGTTGAATTATCTTAAAAGGAGATGAAAACATGAGTGGAATTGAAAAAGCTGCTGAAGAAGTCACTGTCTTAAATGAAGAAACTGTTATCCCTATACCGGAAAAAAGAAAATGGACAAGAATTGAAGTTGTGGGCTTAAGTTTGGTGATTGCCTCACTTTTGGTCATGTTATTATCCCCGGGAACATTGGCTGGATTATTTAATTCCATTGTGGATCAAGTATTTCCGGTTGTTGTAGAAATATTTTTAACAGGGACGGTTGGGGTCACCATTATTGTTAGTGTCATTATTGGCCGGACATTAGAGAGATTAGGGTTTACTGATGCGCTGATTCGAGTGTTTATTCCTATCACAAAATTAATGAAAATTAATTCAGCCGTTGTTATTCCAAGTATTTATAATATTCTTGGCGACATTAATGCAGCTGGAAAAATCGCTGGACCGATTTTAGTGCGGTCGAGTGCAACGAAAGATGAGCAAAAAATAGCCGTAGCTGCAATGGTTCAATCACAGCAATCTTTCGCAACATTTATGTTAGGCATGGTTGCTTTAACCGCTGTTGGGGCCAATGCTTTCCTAGTCGTTATGTTGGCTGTTTTTATGCCTGTGATTATTGTTCCATTCATTCTTTCAAAAACGCTATACCGTGATACAAAGGCTGTCCAACTTGAAAAACTGCCGAAATTTACGCCTAATACGGGGGTGTTGCCTACATTATTTAATGCCGCCAGGGAAGGGGCAGAACTTTTATTCCTGCTCATTATTCCAGCTGTAGCTGTCGTTTTTGCGTTTATCGGTGTTTTAGACTATATCGGTATATGGTCATCCATTGAATCGGGTTTATCAACGGTATTACTAGCTTTAAGTATTGACCCTGAAACTGGTATTCTTTCCATTTTGGCCAGTCCGACACTTGCGATGGCTAAGTTATCAGAGGTTGCCGCAACGATGGATCCCCGGTTAGTCATTGGCTCATTCGTGTTGGCATCATCGGGTTTGCCTTTGTCTGCAGTCTTGGGACAAATTCCAGTTATATGGGGGGCAAACTCTGATCTTAGTGAAAAGGAAGCAATGGGAGCGGCAGTTTTAGGAATCGTTATGCGAATTGTTACTGCTTTTTTAGTTGTTTATTTCTTAACACCGATATTAGTTTAATAAACTCATCTAAACTATTAGTGAAAAAGCTTGGCTCGTAAAAAAAATGAAAATTTAATGGAAGCCTTCTAATGGTTAAGAAGGCTTCCTTGTCATTTTGCATTATAAACTAGGGACAATGTTTAGGCAGGATAAAGGAAACATCTACATAAAGTTGTTTTGGTTGGGTTTTTTGGATGAAGGAAGAATCGAAATAAAGAGGAATTCGTTTTATGGTACCTTTTTCTTTTTTCAAAAAATATAAAATGGTTGTTCTATCAATAGGTTCTATAAAGCCCTCCCTCGGTAATACTATTTCAACTTGGAGATTAACTGGATGAGTTGAGGGACACTTTATAAGCAGGCACGGCGCAGTTTGAAAAGGATCAAATCGATTTATTGTATTTTCAGACAGATAGTGCATTCTCCCAGTAGCTGCAATTCGTTTATTTGGAAGGATTAGTCCAGATTCATGGTATATATCTTTTCCTATAGAAGAAGGGAGCTTTTCCTTATTCCATAAAATTGACATCGAAAAAGTATAATTAGGCAATACAGATAATGCTCTGTTTGATACTAATTCAAAACCAATTAAAGACAAGGTGTTCTCACCTCTTTTGTTGTTTAATGATTATATTTATGATCAAAAAAATAAAGTCATGCCATAATGTCAGCAGCGGTTTGAGAATTTAATAAATGATAACTTTATTATGCAAGTACTTTCACTCTCCTCACATGACCATTGATGTCTCCTAACAATCCATTTGCATTATCCTCACCCCCCTCACTAATTCATGTCAAAAAGAAAGATTAAAAAATTTTAATGATATTCTAACCTCATTTTTATGTGCTCTTCATTCAGTTTTTATTTCAATCGGGTATGATACTCATTGTAAGAGAAATTCATTAGGAGGTAAGAAATATGAATAACAAAATAAAAAAGTTTATCGTTCCTGCATTAGCAGCGGCAATTATCGGTGGGGGGGCAACGAGTGCCATCTATGTATCCGCGGCCACAAAGGACAAAACTGTTGAGCAAGGTGAAATGAATGACCAACAGGAGCAAGCTGTTTTAGCAAAACAAGCGAAATTCTCCGAACAAGAAAGTGTTAAAATCTCCTTGGAAAAAGTGCCTGGCACTGTGAAAAATGTAGAATTAGATGATGAAGATGGAACAGTTGTATATGAAGTCGAAGTACAAGCGAAAGATGGAAAAGAACAAGATGTGAAGATTGATGCGCAAACGGGTAAAGTGATAAAAATAGAAAAAGATGATGAAGATGAAAAAGAAGAGAGTGATCAGCAAGAACAAGCTAGACTAATGAAGCAAGCAAAGATCACTAAAGAAGAAAGCATGAAAATTGCCTTGGAAAAAGTGCCTGGCACTGTGAAAAGTGTAGAATTAGATGATGAAGACGGAACAGTTGTATATGAAGTTGAAGTACAAGCGAAAGATGGAAAAGAACAAGATGTGAAGATTGATGTGCAAACAGGTAAGATAGTAAAAATAGACAATGAAGAAGATGACGAAGACAACGATCAGGATTAATCAATGACTGCTCTGTTACCATATCCGGATCACTTGTGCTGAAGCTGCTAAAGGATTGTCAAAAGTAATGAAGTTAAATTAACAAGTCATTTCGTTTATTTTCTGACTGTTCATCAACATTCCACCGGTTAAGAATACAATAAAGAGAATATTGTACGGGGGTGAAAGGATGGCAGTCGTAAAGCACAGGGAGTCAGATATTGAGTTGTTAGCAAGGTTACTGAGAGCGGAAGCTGAAGGCGAGGGAACCCAGGGGATGCTGCTTGTCGGCAACGTCGGCATCAATAGAATCAGAGCCAATTGTTCTGATTTTAAAGGTCTGCGGACGATTCCGCAAATGGTTTATCAGCCGCATGCTTTTGAAGCTGTTCAAAAGGGGTACTTTTACCAAAGAGCAAGAGAAAGTGAGAAAAGGTTGGCGCGCCGTGCGGTAAAAGGGGAAAGAATTTGGCCGGCAAAATATGCTTTATGGTATTTCAGGCCGCCGGGAGATTGCCCGCCAACGTGGTATGACCAGCCTTTAGTAGCGCGTTATAAGCTTCATTGCTTTTATCAGCCAACAGGCGAAGAATGTGAAAATGTATATACTACTTTTTAGTACAAATATGCGAAAGGAGCTGTGTGATCAGCTCCTTTCGTTTATTTGCATATAAAAAATATTGAAATACCCGTCAATTTTTCCGCCGTTCCAACATTTAATAAAGAGAACGCATCATGATGAATAAGGATGGATGGACATGGCTAAACGCTATCGCGGAAAAACACTAAACCGAATGCCGGCAAGGGCACGAGGGAAATGCCCTTTGTGTGGAAAAACAAGAATTAAACTGCTGTACCCACATACAACAGAACAGAATGAAAAGATTACAGTGTGCAAAAATTGTCGGAATAAGTAAAGGCATAACATTTATAAAGAAAATAGTTTTTAACGTAAAGGAGCTGCCTGGCAGTCAGTAAATAACTGACTGTTAGGCAACTCTTTTTTTAATATTAATTGTTTGTAAAGAAGTAGGACTTTTCCTGTGATTATAATTACTCATAAGTTATGATGATTTAGTGAATTATACACAGTCAATTATTCCTGTGATTTGGAATAAGGAGGAAAGTACCATTGGTTAAATTAAAATCGCTAAATACAAAGTTATTCATTATCCTGTTAACAACTTCAATTATCCCATTGCTTCTATTAAGCGCTATTTTGCTGCATAACGCCAATCAAGGATTTTCAACACTTACGAAACAAAGCCAACAATCAACTAAGCAGTCGGTAGTCAATAGTCTTGATTTGGCTTCAAAGGATTTGTTGGAGTTAACAAAGATCTACGCTCAAGATCAAGAGCTGATCGCAGCTTTCAAGACAAACAACCGGGAACAATTAGCGGGAAAAGTGAAGCCAGTTTTTGAACGACTGAAAGAAGAACAACAGCTAAGCGTGTTTGAACTCGGGAGTAAGGACGGAATTGTATTCCTAAGGGGACACAATCCCGAAAAGTATGGAGATGACAAAAGTGATCTCACTGCTATTCAAGCTGCTCTAAATGAAGAAGAAATTTCAGGGTTTGAATTTGGCAACAGCGGATTGGCTGTGCGGGCTTTTGTACCGATTATACATAACAATGAAATGATAGGGACGCTGCAAACAGGTATTGATGAAGGTTTTTTAAAGCAGTTAACTGAAGCGGTTCAAGGTGTGCAGCTGAATTTATATAATGAGTCTGGTGAAACAGTTGTTTCATCCGAAAAAGAAAATGTTGGCGATCAGTTAGATGATCAATCCATTATGGACAAGGTTCTTTCAGGAAAAGAAGTGTCTATGGAAAAGGGAGAATCTTTGCAAACGTACGTACCAATGTTTGATCCTACTAAAACAGAAGTTATCGGAATGATCGGTATTTTACAAGATATATCTGTTATTAATGAAGCAGGCGACAAGATGACTTTATTAACGCTGATTGTAGGAGGTATTACGTTATTATGTTTAATCACTGTTGCGTATTTATTCAGCCGTTCTATTTCTCAGCCTATTAAACAAGTCACTCATTTCATGGATGAATTCGCCAGAGGGAAATTAAATGCAACATATGATGGCAAAGAAAGAAATGATGAGATCGGGCTGTTAACTCATTCGATTATGAAAATGCAGCAAAGTTTTAGGGAGATGGTTGAACGAATCTCGAATACGTCAGATGTAATGACTAAGCAAAGTGCGATTCTCAAACAATCTTCCAACGAAATAAATGAAGGCAGTCAGCAAATTGCTGTTACGATGCATGAATTGTCTGAAGGGGCGGAAACACAAGCACATTCATCGATGGAGTTAGCAGAAAGAGTCGGGGAGTTCTCCGAAAATATCCAGCAAGCGTATCAAAATGGAGAAGAAATGTCCACAACGACAAAACACGTATTGAATTTAACATACAAAGGAAAAGAATTGATGGATATTTCGATTAATGATATGAGTACGATCCATGAAATTGTCAGAGCTTCGGTGCACAAAGTGAAAGACTTAGATGAGCAAGCAAAGCAAATTTCAGGAACGATTCAAGTCATCCAGGGTATTGCGGAGCAGACGAATTTATTAGCGCTGAATGCAGCAATAGAAGCAGCCAGGGCAGGGGAGCATGGAAAAGGATTTGCCGTCGTCGCAGATGAAGTTCGCAAGCTTTCAGAACAAGTCAAAGAATCGGTTAGCGGCATCACTCATACAGTCGATGGGATTCAACAAGGTTCAAAAGAAGTGACTATTTCCTTGCAAGAAAGCTTTGAAAAAGTGGAGGAAGGAGCAGAACAAATCCGGACGACGGGAACCACATTTGAAGAAATCACAGAGGCTATTTCGATCCTTGTTGAAAAAATTAGAGTGATCTCTTCCCATTTAACGCAAATTAATAATGAAACCGCAGGCATCCATTCAGTAGTTGAAAACATCGCCTCCATTTCAGAAGAAGCCGCTGCCGGTGTAGAAGAAACGGCAGCGGCAGCTCAACAAACAAACAGTTCTATGGAGCAAATCACGGATAATGCAGAAACGTTAGCAAACCTTGCCGAAGAATTGAATGACTTACTTAAGCAATTTACTTTGTAAGTCTAAAAATATTTTAACATAAGAGGTCAGCCAGTTTTTTTTCTGGCTGATCTTTTTTATCTAAAAAATTTCATCCACTTCTTTGTATTCATTATAACGAATATCTAAACTTTTAAAGGCGCGTTTAAAGTGATTTTCTAGGGCAATCTTTAGCTCAACTTCGTTCTTTTGCTCCATTAAATTCAAAATATACGTATGTTCATCAGGACTATAAGGTTGTTGCTCTGGATTGTCGAAAAATTCATCATAAAGAAGAAGATAAATATTTGTTCGATTGATGAGCGTTACAATAAACTCATTTAAAAATGTATTGTTGCATTTTTCCGTTATGGCAACGTGAAAAGATTTGTTAGATTTCACGTAAGCTTCTGAGTTCTTATTTAATAAGACTTTGTTTTCTTCTTCAATGCTTTTTTTAATTTCAGTAAAATCCTCTTCAGTCATTGAGTCCATAGCTTTACTAGCCGCTAAAAACTCTAAATTTGCCCGTAGTTCGTACGCTTGAATAATTTCTTCTTTAGTTGGGCTAGTCACAAAAGCGCCTTTATTCGGAATAATATCGACTAGCCCTTCAAGAGACAATTTTTTTATTGCGTTTCTAATAGGAGTACGACTTACTTGCAGCGTATTAGAAATTTTGTTTTCAACTAGCTGCTTTCCAGGTGCCAGTTTACGCGATAAAATAGCTGTTTTTATATGATCGTATACATAATGCTCCATTGAATTTTTTTTCATATACCAAACTCACCTGCTTCATTAATTATGAGAGTTAAAGTCTTGTCTAAACACTTTTATTTATAATTTTCTAAAAATATTGACAATTTAACTAACTCTAGTATACACTAAAATAAATTGTACTACAATTATGGACAACAATTTTGAACAACACTGTATAACCTTAATAGATCATTAAATTTAAATGGAAGGAGAAGAACAGGCACCACTATTGAAAGCGTTATCAGTTAAGAGATTATTCAAAGGGGGATTCTAAATGAGAAAGAATTTAATTTTGTCAATTATCGCTTTCTTACTTATAGGTATGGTTGCAGGGTGCAGCGGCGGAAAAGAAGTTAGTGGAAACAGTAAACAGAAAGTAATGGATCGAATTGAAGAAACAAAAGTTTTAAAGGTTGGATTTGAAGGAACATTTCCTCCATTTAATTTCTTAGATGATAAGCAAAAATATCAAGGATTTGATGTAGACATTTCTAATGAGATTGCCAAGCGTTTAGGAACTGAAACTGAGTTTGTCGCAACAAAATGGGATAGTCTGATCGGTGGTCTGAAATCAGATAAATTTGACATTATCATTGGACAGATGACTGTTACAGAAGAACGGAAAAAGAGTGTTGATTTCACTGATCCTTACGTAGTTACTGGTTCTGTACTAATAACTAGAAAGGATACTAATAATGTAAAAAAGCTTGAAGACATTAAAGGAAAAAACGTTGGAGTAGGCGGAGGAACAACATTTGAAGAAGTAGCCAGAAGTGTAGACGGGGCAAATGTTAAATTGTACAAAGCTGTAAATGACTATGTTCAAGACCTGGCGAATAAAAGATTAGACGTCATTATAAATGACCAATTATTGATGAGCTACAATATTAAAGAGCAAAAATTACCTCTCAAGATTTCCAGCGATATTTTAAACAAAGATGAAATTGGAATGGCTGTAAAAAAAGGAAACGAAGACTTTGTTAAGGAAGTTAACACCATTCTAGTTGATATGAAAGCAGATGGAACGTATGACAAGATTTATAAAAAATGGTTTGGAACAAAACCTTTAGAGAAATAATCGATCAGTCTATGGAGCGAATAAGAGTATGACGATTCCTCGATTCCTCACTTTATTGAATACACAATATGAAAGCATTCTAAGGAGGTAGTTTAAAATGCGTGCAGTCGTTTTAGGAACCGGGATGATTGGTACAACAGTAGTAAGTGAATTAGTGAAATTTCCAAGTATTGATTCAGTAACTGCTGTTGATGGAAACGAATTTAGCGTTGAAAAGTGTTTAGAGATTGCTAATAATTCAAAAGTTGTTGGTAAAGTAGCTTCGCTGCAAACGGAAGATGATATAGCTAAAGTGTTAAAAGATGCAGACGTTGCAGTGGCGTGCTTGCCACATTCCTTAAGTTTAGCGGCTATTAAAGCAGCCATATCAGCAAAATGCCATCTAGTAGACTTAGTTGGATCTAAATTTGAAGAAAAAATGAAATTAGATCAACACGCGAGGGAGGCTGGCGTTATTATTATGCCGGGATGTGGGGTAGCCCCTGGAATAACTAACTTTTTAGCAGCTCAAGGAATTGAATTATTAGATGAAGCTGATGAAGCGGTAATGATTTGCGGTGGAATTCCAAGATATCCAGTGCCTCCGTTATGGTATCAGGTCGTTTTTAGGCTTGAAAGTGTATTAGGGCTTTATACAAGGCCTGCGTTGGCAGCCGAAGGTGGTAAGTTAATAGAGTTGCCTCCTTTATCAGGCTTGGAAAAACTAACATTCCCAGATCCTGTAGGTAATTGTGAAGCAGTTATTACGGATGCCCATAGTACAGCTTATACTTTAAAAGATAAAGTAAAAAAGTTATATGAAAAAACAGTTCGATATGAAGGTCATTGGGAAAAAATGAACGTGTTAGGGCAATTAGGTTTCTTAGATGAGCAGCCGTTAGATATCGATGGGCACCAAATTAGTCCCCGGGCATTTTCGGAAAAGGTGTTAGCACCAAAGATGCAAGGAAGTTCCAAAGAAGACATTACTGTTGTGCGTGTAGAAGTTAGCGGCATAAAAGATGGAAAACAAACAAAGTATATGTGGGAAATGGTTGATTTGTTTGACCATGAGCGAAATATTACATCAATGGCCAAAACGACAGCTCTTCCAGCCATGTTGCTTGCAAATTGGATTGCTATGAAAAAAATAACAGATGTAGGGATTGTTCCAATTGAAAATGTGATTATTAAGGATCTATTTAATCCTTTTATACAAGAACTAAACGACTTGGGAATTAAAATAGTATTTAAAGAAGAAGTTTTAGTTTAGTACGAATTTTTCTCCCTAAATATGAACATATGAATTTATTTTTGGATCGTAAGATAGTTAGATTGGAGGAAACTTCATGGATATCTCAATAATTATTGAGTCCTTGCCAACTTTACTAAATGCTACGTTAATGACAATTTTTTTAGCAGTGGTATCGATTTTAATTGCTCTTCTTCTCGGGTTTTTCACGGCATTAGCAAGAATATCCAAGATTAAGCTGCTAGACGCCATTGCTTCTTTATATGTTTCTATTTTTCGTGGTACACCGCTGCTCGTACAAATTTTCGTAATTTATTACGGCTTACCTCAAGTAAATATTGAATTGGATCCGATACCATCAGGAATACTTGCGTTAAGTTTAAATGCGGGGGCTTATTTATCAGAGTCCTTTCGAGCTTCTATCCTATCCGTTGATAAAGGACAAATGGAAGCCTCAGTATCCCTTGGGATGACTTACTGGCAAGCTTTACGAAGAATTATACTTCCACAAAGTCTTCGTATTGCCATCCCTACAATGTCCAATTCATTTATCGTACTAATTAAAGATACATCTCTTATCTCGGTCATTACGGTAACAGAATTATTGCAGATGTCATCATTGCTCATTGCTAAAACATTCGAACCGTTAACGATTTATTTATTGGCTGCGGCGCTTTATTGGATAATCATTACGGTTTTTTCTGTCATGCTGGATAGGCTGGAGAAGCGAACATCTCAACATATTGCACTCTAAGATTGAATTTTGTAAATACAGATTTAAAAGGAGATGGGCATGAGCATTATTCAATTAACAAACCTCAAAAAGAAGTTTGGGACTAATGAAGTTCTTCAAGGAATTGACCTTACTGTAAATAAGAGTGAAGTAGTCGTTCTCATGGGGCCGAGCGGTTCTGGAAAATCCACACTGTTGCGTTGCTTAACTTTTTTAGAAGAACCGACCGAAGGGGTCATTCAAATAGGTCAGCAAGAAGTAGCTGCCGGTGAAAAAACAAGTCGTAAACGAAAAAATGAAATAAAGGAATTACGAAAAAGAACAGGCTTTGTTTTTCAACAATTTAATCTATTTCCACATAAAACGGCCATCGAAAATGTAATGGAAGGTCCTATAGTCGTTCAAGGAGTGGAACGTGAAGAAGCAAGGAAGTTAGCCAAATCACTTTTAGAAAAAGTAGGACTTGGAGAACGCTGTGATCATTATCCATCACAGCTTTCGGGAGGGCAGCAGCAAAGGGTGGCTATTGCTCGGGCACTTTCAATGAAACCGATGGTCATGCTCTATGATGAACCTACATCTGCTTTAGATCCGGAACTTGTTAGAGAAGTTCTGCAAGTGATGAAAGATTTAGCTCAAGAAGGAATGACGATGGTAGTCGTTACACATGAAATGAATTTTGCCAAAGAAGTAGCTGATCGTGTCATTTTTATGGACGGTGGAGTTATTGTCGAGGAAGGAACTTCGGAAGAAATATTTAATTGTCCTAAGGAAGAAAGAACAAAAAGGTTTCTAATGAGAGTAAAAGAGGAGTAATATTTTTTCTAGGGGTTGTTAAAAATAGCCGCTAAATAAAAAGATGATCAAGTTTAGAAAATACTAAACAAGGTCATCTTTTTTGTTACGGAAAACAATTTAACAATTTAGAGGACTTTTGTTCAAAAGACCGAATTTTCTTTATATAAGGAAATGAAAAGAAATACATAATAAAGGATGGAGAGGGATGGCTTTGTCTGTGCAGGATTTATATAAGGAAAATCTTCCGTATGAAAGATTAGATGAAAATGACTTTTTGCAAATTAAGAACTGGATGACTCCAAACCCCTATGTAGTTACATCTCATCAAACGATTAAAGATATAGCGGATAAGCTGCTCAAGTCTCAGGTTGGTTCACTTCCAATGGTAAATGACGAAAAGAATCTAATCGGACTTATAACAACTAAACACCTTTTGCATTATCTAGTTAATGGGCAGTCTGCCGAAGATATTATTCCTTATCCTAAGAAAGAAAAGTTTGTTACTGTGCAAGAAGACGAGCTAATTACCGGGCTTCTTTCATTTCCGTATAAGCAATTTCCCGTTATTGATTCGAAATCTAAACTTGTGGGGATATTAACGAGACAAGATATATTAGATGGATTAATGAATTATTTACATATTTTACAGAAGAATCTTGAGAGACTTCAAAAGAATAATATAAAATGGAAAGAGGAAGCTTTCTCATCCATTAAAAAAAGTACGATTGAAAAAAATGTGACGATCGGACAAATTATTGGTGACAGCGAGAGTTTATCAACAGTGAAGCGGCTGGCAAGGCGAGCCGCAAGAACAGCTGCAACCGTATTAATTACAGGAGAAAGCGGAACGGGCAAGGAAATGTTTGCCAAAAGCATACATCAGCTTAGCCGTTATGCTGCCGGTCCGCTCATTTCCGTAAACTGTGCAGCTATTCCAGAAAATTTAATAGAATCTGAGCTTTTTGGCTATGAGGATGGAGCTTTTACAGGTGCTAGAAAAGGGGGGAAACCTGGAAAGATTGAGCTTGCCAATAACGGCACTTTATTTTTAGATGAAATTGGTGAAATGTCTGCGGTGATGCAAACAAAGCTTCTGCGCGTCCTGCAGGAAAAAGAAGCAGAACGTGTGGGAGGAGTGAAGAAATATCAAGTCCATATGCGGGTGATTGCGGCTACAAATAGGAATCTGGAAGAAATGGTGAAGGAAGGCACATTTCGTGAAGACTTGTTTTATCGTCTCGATATTATCAGGCTTCACATCCCACCGTTAAGAGAGCGAAAAAGCGATATTCCAACTTTATTATCTCATTACCTTAAAGAAGTCTGCCGGAATTATGGACTAGCCGAAAAACAAATGACTTCGGAGGCTGTATCCGCTTTTATTAACTATGAGTGGCCGGGAAATATTCGTGAATTAGTTAATACCGTTGAACGTCTCGTTGCGTTAATCGAAAGGGATCTGATTACACTAAAGGACAGTCTGGATTATATTCAAGCGATGAATGTTTCTGCGGGAAAATCTGCTGGCCAATTAAATGAGACAACAGAGTTGGAAGAAGCGCAATGACAGAAGGAAATTCATTTAGTCAGATTAAAACAACAGCAGAGCCTCTAAACAATATTTTAGAGAAAGCGAAACAGGACAGTTTTGAAAAAGAAAAAGCTCTGATTATGAAGGTGCTTCAAGGAACGGAAGGAAATAAAACAAAGGCGGCAAAGCGGCTTGGGATTCACCGCACAACTTTGTATCAAAAAATCAAAAAATTTGGAATTATGCAAAGTAAGCACATAAGATTGTAGGGGGCTTCAACTAAACCAGCTAATAGTTTGACAAAAGAACAAAAAAGCCAATTCTTATCGTACGGAAAATCGACTTTTTTGAGATGGGTTTCTTACTTTTTGGGGTGTCGTCAGGCAATGCAGTTTCCTGCTGACATCCCATATATAGATATTTTCGAACAATTATCTATTACAGAAAAATCTTTATTTGGAGTCTTTATGTTTGGACTTCGTAGTTTGAATTTTAGCTGTGTTCTGAGGCTCGGCATCTTTCTTAAACGCTTCCATTGCCTTGGCGTAAAGTAAACTCATTGTTTCCACCTCCTTAATTTCTAGTTATTTATACCATTTCCCTTTTTGCTTTCAGCAAAACATAACAGCTTTCTTCGAGACCGATTCTACGTTTTTTGGCTAATTGTGTAGTTGTCTATATACAATTTATAAAAAGCGTAGTGAATAAGCTTCATCTTTCTGTCTGTTTAAGCGAAAATGTGGCAGTTGCGATTGGCATGTATCTTGCATTTATAGTGATTGACTAACAAAAAGAGGTGGATGGAATGGATAAACCTGCTGTTTTTCAATCTCCACAAAAAATAGTGTACGGGCAAGGTGCTTTTCAACAATTGGGAAAAGAAGCTTCTGCCAGAGGGAAGAAAGCACTCGTTGTCACAGATCACATCATGACTAAGTTAGGATATGTGGAAACAAGTAAAAAAATGCTCTTAGCGGAAGGAATGGAAGCAGTTGTTTACGAGGGGGTTTCTTCAGAGCCAACAGATCAATATGTAGCTGAATCACTAGATTTACTTATAAAAGAAAAATGTGATCTCGTTATTTCACTTGGGGGAGGCAGCTGTATTGATACTGCAAAAGCGATTGTCGTGTTAGAGAAAAATGGAGGCTATGTTGGGGACTATATGGGAAATCGAAAACGGGCCGAGACTTCAAGAATTGCCCATATCGCTATTCCGACAACTGCAGGCACAGGTTCTGAAGCAACAGATGTGACAGTAATTACGAATTTATCCACGGTGTCTCTAACGTCAAGCTGCTCCCAGCAGTATTAGAATTTAGCAAAGTGGCGTGCAAAGGTCAACTCGCAAGTATCGCGGAAATTCTCTTGGATGAAAAGGAAAGAGAGAGCCGGTCAGTGGATGAGATCGCTCATTTAGCTATTAATAAGATAAAAGAGTTGTGCGTGAACTTGAATATTCCTAATTTAAAAAGCTGGGGAATTCCTGAAAAAGATTTTCTAGCTGCTCTTTTAAAAATGGCAGATGATGCGCTGGCAAGCGGAAGTCCTGCAAATAACCCAAAAGTCCCTGTCAAAGAAGAAATTATGGAGTTATATAAGGTTTGTTATGATTATCAATTTTCTCCATCGCTGAACACGATAAGGAATTGATTATTATTTTCATTGATGATTTGTTTATAGTTCAAATTTAAGATAAGAAGGAGAGAGGGAAAATGACAATTACAACGACAAATATATTAAAAAATTATATTGGTGGTAAATGGATAGAAGTGAAGACAGATGAATATAGACCAGTGCCTAATCCAGCTACAGGTGAGAACTTGGCAAATGTTCCGATCTCAACAAAAGAGGATGTACATGTTGCCGTTCAAACGGCGAAAGAAGCGTTTAAAACATGGAGCCAGACGCCTGTGCCTAAAAGAGCAAGAATTTTATTTAAATACCAGCAATTGTTAGTGGATAATTGGGAAGCACTTGCGAAGCTTATTACACAAGAAAATGGAAAGAACTATGGTGAAGCGTATGGCGAAGTGCAGCGCGGCATTGAATGTGTGGAGTTCGCAGCGGGAGCTCCTACGTTAATGATGGGAAAACAACTTCCAGACATCTCAACAAATATTGAATCCGGTATGTTCCGCTATCCGGTAGGGGTAGTAGGGGGAATTACTCCGTTTAACTTTCCGATGATGGTGCCATGCTGGATGTTCCCGCTGGCGATTGCCTGCGGAAATACATTCGTATTAAAACCATCTGAACGCACGCCGCTTCTGGCCAATCGTTTAGCGGAACTGTTTCAAGAAGCAGGACTTCCAAACGGCGTTTTAAACATTGTTCACGGGGCTCATGATGTCGTGAATGGATTGCTGGAGCATGAAGATGTGGCAGCCATTTCATTCGTTGGTTCACAGCCGGTGGCAAAGTATATTTATCAAACCGCTGCCAATTATGGCAAACGGGTGCAAGCTTTAGCCGGAGCTAAGAATCATACAATCGTTATGCCGGATTGCGACTTAGATTTAGCTGTGAAAGAAATTATTAATGCTGCTTACGGTTCGGCAGGCGAGCGTTGCATGGCTTGTTCTGTTGTTGTGGCTGTAGGCGATGCAGCGGACTCACTCGTGCAAAAGCTGACGGAAGCAGCGGATAACCTCAAGATGGGTGACGGGTTAGAGGAGGATGTCTTTTTAGGCCCGGTTATTCGCCAGGAGCATAAGGAAAAAACGAAAAACTATATTGAAAGTGGGGAACAAGAAGGCGCTGTTTTAGTTAGGGATGGACGAAAAGATGAACTTAACCATGAGAAGGGATACTTTATCGGCCCAACGATCTTTGATCAAGTGCAGCCGAATATGAAAATCTGGAAAGAAGAAATCTTCGCACCGGTCTTATCCATTGTTCGCGTGAATAGCTTAGAAGAGGCAATCGATCTGACAAACCAATCCGATTTTGGGAACGGAGCCTGTTTATTTACGGCTAGCGGCCACGATGTACGGTATTTTAGAGAAAACATTCAAGTGGGGATGCTTGGGGTAAATATTGGAGTCCCTGCTCCAATGGCGTTCTTCCCGTTTTCCGGATGGAAAAACTCTTTTTATGGCGACCTGCATGCCAATGGATCAGATGGGGTAGAGTTCTACACGAGACGTAAAATGCTTACAGCTAGATGGTGAAATAAAAGCTTTTCTAAACAAAAGAGGAGGCTGTCTCATAAGTCAGATAACTGACTTACGGGCAGCCTTTTTAAATATAAGCAAACCGCTTCGGCCGTTATCATGTAAGTAACAAAGAGTTAAATAATAAATTCTTTTTCATCTGCCTAAGGTTGGACTGCCAAACCTTCATATCATTGAATGTTCCTTGATTTGAATTTAAACTAATATAAAACTATTCCTTATTGAGGCAAGGTGTACATATGAAGAATGAAATTAAATTATCTGTACAAGAAGTGTTGGAGAATGAACATTTTCAAAAGGCGGAAATCGTGGCAGGAAAAAGCGGAACACACCGAACTGTAAAATGGGTGCACGTTATGGAAATATCCGACGTTAGCAATCTATTAAATGGAGATGAATTGATCCTTTCAACAGGTGTTGGCTGGAAGGAAGGTAAAAAAACATTGCTGTCCCTCGTGCAGCAATTGATTGATTGCCGGGGAGCTGGCTTGTGTATAGAGCTTGGAAAATACATGAGTGAGATTCCTTTTGAAATTATTCAACTCGCTGACCGTCACGATTTTCCGATCATTGTATTTTACGAGGAAGTCCGGTTTGTCGATATAACAGAGAGTGTACACACGTTAATTATCAAAAAACAGTATCAAATGATTACAGACTTGGAGGATTATTCACGCAGGCTGAATGAAGTGTTGCTTGAGACAGATACTAAGGATAAAATCCTTGAAATGATGTATGAACAAATTGACATGCCCGTTATTTACTTCCCGAAAGAAGGCCATGCGGAGGTCATTTCGAATAAAGCGAAAAAAGAAAATCAACAAATACTCCAATCGATCAATGAAAACAGGCTTGAGACGGGTGGCAGTATCGCGCGTCAAGAAATACATGTATGGAACCAAAGTTTTGCGGAGTTGATGATTATTTCAGAAGAGGGAACAATGACAGAATTTGAGACGCTGATTTTGGACCGTACGGTAACGGCTCTTGCTCAAGTGATTTTACGTGAATTATGGACAGAAGAAAGAAGAAGATCAAAGGAAGCAGACTGGATTCAAGAATGGCTGAAAGGAGAGCATAGTGAAGAGCAAATCAGCAGGTTTCTGATAAATCTTGAACCTGATTTAAAACCTAAAACAGCAGCGGTCTTTTTGCTGCATGCGAAACAATTGGATAAAGACAGCTCGAATATTACTTACTTAAAAATGTTGATGCGTTCTGTTTTTCAAGAACACGGATTTTTTCTTTTATCGGCTGCTTTAAAAAAGGAAATCGTTTTTATTTTACTTGATAAGCGAAATAAAAGTGATTGCAAGCAAAGAATAAAAGCAGGAATTGAGCAAATATTGAGGTCAGAATATTTGAAAAACAAACCGGTTTTCCATAATCAAATTAGTGTAGGAACAATAGTTGATAAGCTAACCGAAGTAAAAACGAGCTATGAAAAAGCAAAGATAGCATCCGTTATTAGAGAAAACGTTCCCAGCGAACGAACTAGTTATTTTTATAATGACTTACATATATATCGATTGATTTATGCTGCTCAAGAAAAAGGAATTCTTGATGAGTTTATCGCTGATTATTTACATCCTGTCCTTGCATTTGACAAGCTTCATAATGCTAAACTAATGAATACGCTGAAGATTTATTTACAGTGCAACGGGTCAAAGAAGGAGGCAGCAGAGCGCCTTTATATTGTCCGGCAGACTCTTTATCACCGGCTGGATAAACTATATGAACTTTTAGGAGAAGATTTTATGGAGCCATCCAAACGCCAGGCAATTGAATTTGCAATGTGTGCTTACGAATATGTGGAAAGAAATAAATAAGCATATATTGATAGGGAAGAATAAGCTATTGCTAACTAATGAGATATATAAATATTATTCAGTTTATGCCCGAATAATAAAATCGGGCATAAACTTTTTAATTATTCACGTATTTTCTAATAAAATGAAGTGTCCGTGCGTTTCCTAATTCATTATATAAATGAGTGACTAAGCTTTTCGATAACCCGGCAACTGGATAAACAATATTATTCGGGTTTAATCACCAGCGCAGTTTCCAGGAGAACATTTATACCTTTTTCACAATCTTCCCAAGCAGTCAGCTCGTCTTCACTGTGGCTTTTTCCATTAATACTTGGAACAAAAATCATGGCAGACGGGATATAGCTTGCTATAAATTGAGCGTCATGGCCAGCCCCGCTCACCATCCGTTTATATGAATAATTTAAAGACTTTGCGGACTGTTCCAGTAGGTGACAAATATGTTTGTTAAACCAAACTGTATCCCGGTCCCACAATTTTTTAACTTTGATCACGCTGCTTTCCTCAGAAGACAACTGTGCCAATCCCTCGATCATTTCCTCTACTTGAGTGATGACGGCTGGGTCTTTATGTCTTGCTTCTAGAGAGAAGACAACTTTATTTGGAATGACTGTGTGTATATTAGGGGATACATTCATTCTTCCCATAGTAAACACAAGCTCATCATCAAGAGTACCGAGTTCTTGACGTGCTTTTGTTATTAAGTCGTTTGCTGCAAACAGAGCGTCTTTTCTCATAGTCATTGGTGTCGTTCCCGCATGGTCGGATTCTCCCGTTACTTCAATTTCATAGCATACCATCCCCACTACACATTCAACGACCCCAATAGCTAAAGATTCCCGCTCAAGAATAGGACCTTGTTCAATATGAAGCTCTAAGAAGGCGGTCGCTTCTTTTAAACGGGATTCCTCGTTGCCGGTATATTGAATGGTCTGCAACGCTTCTTCAAAAGTAATGCCATCAACATCTGTTTTCTTCATCATTACAGCTTTTTCAAATTTGCCTGAGAGGATGCCGGATGACATCATCGAAGGCTCAAATCTGGCGCCCTCTTCATTCGTAAAGTTAACAACCATAATAGGAATTTGCGGTGTTATATTATTTTCTACTAAAGTCCGAACAATTTCTAAGCCGGCAACAACGCCTAAAATACCATCGAATCGGCCGCCTTTTTTTACAGTATCCATGTGAGAGCCTATTACGATTGGGGGTTTGTCTTCTTTTCCTTTCAATATCGCATATATATTACCGAGATCATCTACTTGAACGGACATGCCGAGCTCTTTGCAGAAAGAACAAAAGTAATCCCTTGCTAAACGGTCTTCTTCAGACAACGACAGACGAGTGACTCCGTTGTTTTCTGTTCGTCCAAAATCTGCAAAACGTTCTAGTGTTTCTTTTAGTCTTTCACCGTTAATAAGTATTTTTTGCTTATTCAAATTGCTCACTCCTTTTTTTATATTTTATTTTGATATTAATAAAAATATTTTCGTGTTTTGATTTAATTATTCTTCTGAATCCTTTTTATTCCTTCTTTTTATTTCAAGCTCACTAAAATTTAATAATTTTAAACAAAATTCCAGAAGAAGATGAATAGATTAATAGTGGAGAGGGAGAAGCAAGTGATCTATAAATAATTTTTTGTAGAAAATTGAGAAACAGTATGTTTTTATCGGAGATACCAGAATAAAGGATATTAATATTATGCGTAAAAGAAAAAGGCTCTTTTCTAAAAGATTGTTGCTTTTAAAACGAAAACTGTTGAAGGTTGATTGGAGCGGAAGTGCGAGACTCCTGCGGGAGAAGCGGGACAGGTGAGACCCCACAGGCGTTTACGCCGAGGAGGCTCACCGCCCGCCCCGCTCCAATAGAGCAACTCTCGCTGCAATCAACCACACCGCACTACTTGGTAAATAGCAACAAAGTTTGCCAAAACAGCCAAGAAAAAAGTAGGCCTGTCCACAGTGAACGGCCTATTAAGAAAAGGTATTAGAAAAAATAGGAGTGGACGAGTATAGTGCTGTTGTGTACTTACTGTTGGCGGGTTACAAACTTCAGCGGTTTTCTTTGTTGTATTGATCAAGCCCTTTTTTAAACAGATCAAGTATGATATCATGCTGTGTTTTACTCATTACATGATTTCTAATTTCATTCAGCTCAGCGACTAGCTCGGCATCAAGGTGAAGATTAATTGTTTTGCCTTTATCCTTTGGTCTTATTTCATACCCATCATCATCTTCTTTCGCATAGCCTTCTATTAGCATGTCATTAGAAAACCAGGACTTATCAGGAATCCATATATACTCTCCTTCAAAGAAAATTTTTGATAAGTCTTTTTCAAATGAAATATCAAGCAAGTTGTTCTTGCCTTGATTGGATTGTTTAATTTTTCGGGCTATTTCTTGGTTTTGAACGTTATTGGTAAGTTGAATTTTTGCCTTCATTAACTAATCAGCTCCTTCGACACTTTTTATTTTGCTTTCTTCTACATCTTTGAGTACGTCGAAAGATCCTTCAATTTGAATCGTGTACTGAAAATGATCTTTGTTTAAGCATGAATCAATGATAATTCCAATAATCGGCTGCTCGTTTGCGTGCGCATTTACGAGCACACGGTCAAGCACTTCAAATTCAGAGGACAAGTAGCCTTTCTCATGCAAAAAAGTATATGCATAAGCTTTGGGATATAAAAATCGTTTCTTTCCTTGTTTGGCATGTAAGGCCCAAAACTTTTCTTTTTCATCAATGACCTCGCCTAAATAACCTTCGTCCGCCCAGCGTTTGATCGTAGACATATTAATTTTCTTGCCGATTTTCTTGAAAACTAAATCAATAATCTCCTTGGAAGATATATATTGCTCTCGTTCTTTTTCTTGCTCAATTAATGCCTCTAACTGCGTATATAAATCTTGCAGAAGCTGTTGCTGGTTTTTAATTTTTTCTTCTAATTTTTTTATCATGGATTCTAAATCGTTTCTTTTCAAAAACTTTCACGCCTTTCTTTCTCGCGAGGCTTAAAAAATGAAGAGATATTTTTATTTTACAACATTTTTGCAATTTAAATGAGTTAAGTTAACAAATAAGATATCTAGATGCAATCATTAATAAAAAAATGAAAAAATAACTTCTTAAAAAAATCCGTTATTATAACTTTAGAGTGTTATTTAAAATTGATTAATATAATATAAATAAAAGCAATTAATCGATTGACAAATTAACACTGATATCATAATATCTATTTTAAGAATATTAAGAAAATTATAAGGTTTAACACAGAATTTAACTTGTAAGAAAGGCGAGTAAATAGGGGAAGCGCAAGTAAAAAGATTTTTATAGTCTTAGCGATTAGTAAAAAAATAATTTTGAAAGCGTTGTCAAAAGGATTGTTTGTCTGTTGTAGGCAGAAGTAAAACATTTTATTGTCAGGAAGCCAGTTAAAGAAGCTGCGAAATTAAGCTCTATGGAAAAGAGTGAGAGGGGGATAAGTATGCATTTAAACAGAGTAAAGGATAAAAAGATTTCCCTGAAAGATTTAAGGAAGAACTTTAGTGAATTTGAGCCTGCCTTAACACCAAAGGAGGCGGTTGAAGAATCAAATCGCTGTCTTTACTGTTATGACGCACCCTGTATCAAAGCTTGTCCAACTGGAATTAATATCCCATCTTTTATTAAAAAGATTGCTTCTGGGAATTTAAAAGGTTCCGCTAAGGTCATTATGGAGGCGAATCCGGTAGGAGCCAGCTGCGCACGCGTCTGCCCTACGGAAGAATTGTGTGAAGGTGCCTGTGTATTAAATAATGCTTCTCTGCCGATTATGATTGGCAACTTACAGCGCCATGCAACGAACTGGGCAATCCAAAATAGTGAACAATTATTCCAAGCCGGTGAAGCGAATGGCAAAAGTGTGGGTATCATCGGCGGAGGACCTGCGGGATTATCGGCAGCACGTGAGCTGGCTCGTCTTGGATACGAAGTGACTATTTTTGAAGCGAAAGAAAAAGCTGGGGGATTAGATACCCACGGCATCGTTTCTTTCCGGCTGCCTCAGGAAATTTCGTTGTGGGAAGTAGAGCAAGTTGAAAAGTTAGGTGTGAAAATTCATACAAATACAAAGGTCGGAAGAGACATACCGGTAGAAGAAGTGATGAATAACTTTGATGCCGTTGTTTTAGCCGCAGGGATGTCTAAAGTTCCTATGCTGGGCATTGAAGGGGAAGAGGCAGAAGGAGTATTTGATGCCATTGACTTTGTAGAAAATACAAAAACGCCTCCTCTTGATCAGCAGTTTATCGGGAAAAAAATTGTCGTGATCGGAGCTGGGAATACGGCTATTGATGCCGCGACATGCTCTGTTCGTTTAGGGGCAGGCGATGTGAAAATGATCTATCGCCGGACAGAGTCGGAAATGACAGCCTATGAGTTTGAGTATGAATTTGCCAAGCAAGATGGAGTTGAGTTTAGGTGGCTGACACAGCCAATAAAAATTATTAAAGATAAGGCTGGTCATGTCAAGGCTTTAGAATGTGTCCGTATGGAGCTGGGAGAGCCGGATGACTCGGGACGCCGTCGTCCAACTCCAGTTGCTGGATCTGAGTTTAGTATGGAAGTGGATGCGGTTATAAAAGCCATCGGTCAAACCCGCTATGTCAATTTAATTGAAGAGCTTGGATTAGAGCATAACAGAGGGGTCGTAAAGATCGATATGAACACACATCAAACATCTAATCCAAAAGTATATGCAGCAGGTGATGTCATCTTTGGTGATGGTCAGGGAGATGCAATGGTGGTTACCGCTGCGCAACAAGGGAAATTGACAGCTTATGCTATTCATAAACAACTGATTACTGATGAGGCCACACTTGAAAGCGTGTAATTAAATTATATTTAAGGCAGGAGGAATTTGAATGGCAGACTTACGTGTAAACTTTGCCGGCATTAAAGCACCCAACCCTTTTTGGCTTGCTTCTGCTCCGCCAACAAATTCAGGATATCAAGTGCAGCGGGCTTTTGAAGCAGGCTGGGGAGGAGCGGTGTGGAAAACCTTAGGGGAACCCATTTTAAATGTATCTTCCCGATTTGCCGGGACTCATTTTAACGGCCAGCGCGTTGTCGGGTTTAACAATATTGAATTAATTACTGACCGGCCGCTTGAAGTGAATTTGCAAGAGATATATGAAACAAAAAAGAAGTTTCCGAATCACGCCGTTATTGCTTCCCTAATGGTTGAACCTAAACAGGAAAAATGGCATGAAATCGTAAAAAAAGTGCAGGATGTTGGCGTGGATGGCTTTGAACTAAATTTCGGCTGCCCGCATGGAATGGCAGAACGCGGTATGGGGTCTGCTTCCGGACAGGTGCCTGAACTGGTCGAAAAGCAAACTTATTGGGCGAAGGAAGCGGCAAAGGTGCCGGTTATTGTGAAATTGACTCCAAATATTACTGATATTACCGCAACAGCTTATGCAGCTGTACAGGGCGGAGCAGATGCTGTAAGTATGATCAACACAATTAACAGCTTAGCCGGAGTGGATATCGATACGTGGAAGACCATTCCGAATGTCGCAGGAAAAGGGGCCCATGGCGGCTATTGCGGACCGGCAGTTAAACCGATCGCTTTGAATATGGTAGCCGAGTGTGCACGCAACCCTGAAATTAATGTACCGATTTCAGGAATGGGTGGGGTGTCCACATGGAAAGATGCAGTGGAATTTATGCTTATGGGAGCAGGAAGCATTCAAGTGTGTACAGCTGCAATGCATCATGGCTTCAGTATTGTCGAGGATATGGTGGATGGGCTGAATAATTATCTTGACGACAAGGGGATTGAGTCAGTTGCCGGCCTTATTGGCCAATCGGTTGAAAAATACTCTGATTGGGGTCATCTGGATCTAAATTATAAAGTGGTTGCCCGCATTAATAATGATGTTTGTATAAATTGCAATAAGTGTCATATCGCCTGTGAGGATACCTCTCACCAATGTATCGATATGCTGACATCAGAAAATGGCAACGCGTATCTTGAAGTACGGGAAGAAGATTGCGTAGGGTGTAATCTATGCTCAATTGTTTGTCCGGTGGACGGTGCTATTAGTATGGTAGAAATTCCAAATGGGGAACCGATGACTTGGAACCAGCGTCAAGAAGCGATCAAACTGCCTATCTGTAATTCATAGATCTGTAGAAATGACTTGCACTATTTTTTAAAGGGAGGATAAATGATTAATGAAAAAATTAATTAAAAATGGAACTGTCGTCACTGCAACAGATCAATATGAAGCAGATATCCTTATTGAAAATGGAAAAGTCGCCGCTATCGGTCATAACTTAAGTAAAAATGTTGATGAAGTAATTGATGCTAAAGGAGCCTATTTATTTCCTGGAGGGGTCGACCCGCATACCCATTTAGATATGCCATTTGGAGGGACAGTTACAAGTGACGATTTTGAAACGGGAACTATTGCAGCAGCCTATGGGGGAACCACTACTGTGATTGATTTTTGTTTAACAAATAAAGGAGAGCCGTTAAAAAATTCTATTCAAACATGGCATGAAAAATCAAAAAACAAGGCTGTTATTGATTACGGTTTTCACCTCATGATCGGTGAAGTTAATGAGAATGTACTAAATGAAATACCTCAAGTAATTGAGGAAGAAGGTATAACATCTTTTAAAGTATTCATGGCGTATAAAAATGTCTTTCAGGCCGATGATGAAACATTGTTCCGCACGCTTTTAGCGGCGAAAGAGCATGGCGCTCTTGTTATGGTTCATGCTGAAAATGGGGATGTCATTGACTTTTTAGTTAATAAAGCATTAAAAGAGGGCAATACTGATCCGATCTATCATGCGTTAACAAGACCCCCGGAAGTAGAAGGAGAAGCTACCGGAAGAGCAGCTCAGTTAACGGGACTTGCTGATTCCCAGTTGTATGTTGTGCATGTGTCCTGCGCTGAAGCTGTAGAAAAAATTGAAGAGGCCCGAAAAAAAGGCTATCAAGTTTGGGGAGAAACATGTCCGCAATATCTCGTATTGGATCAGTCCTATTTAGAGAAGCCGAATTTTGAAGGGGCCAAGTATGTATGGTCTCCTCCTCTCCGTGAAAAGTGGAACCAGGAAGTATTATGGAATGCGTTAAAGACCGGTCAGTTACAGACACTTGGCTCGGACCAGTGCTCGTTTAATTTTAAAAGCCAAAAAGAGTTAGGATTGGGCGATTTCACAAAAATACCGAACGGGGGCCCGATAATAGAGGACCGTTTTAGTATTTTATTTTCGGAAGGCGTAAAAAAAGGCCGGATATCTATTAATCAATTTGTTGATATCGTCTCAACAAGAATTGCTAAGCTATTTGGGTTATTCCCGCAAAAAGGAACAATTGCCGTTGGCAGCGACGCGGATATTGTTATTTTTGATCCGAATAAAGAAAGAGTTTTGTCCGCTGAGACGCACCATATGAATGTCGACTACAGTGCATTCGAAGGCATGAAGATTACAGGGGAACCAATTTCAGTTTTATCACGCGGCGAATTTGTCATTCGTGAAAAAGAATTTGTTGGCAAACGAGGAACAGGGCAATATCTGAAAAGAAAACGTTTTGAAAGCCAGGCTAAAATAGCTGAAAAAGTATTTTAATAGCCGAATGAACGGATCAATAAATTCATTAGTGAGGAGGATAGAAAAATGTCATCTTACGCGGAATTTTTAGAAGAAAAAAAGAAAATTGATGAGTTATACGAAAAAGGGTACACAATCACGGCTGTTCGTGAAGATCTAAGCGGTGCTTATCTAACATTTGAACGTTCAAAGCTGGATTTGAATGATATCGAAGAGAAAATAGAACTTCACATTTTAACGGCAGATACGCGTAAATATTTTTCTAATTTAATCATTGCACAACAGAAAGAATTGATTTAATTATTGGCGTCAAATGATGCGAGACAAAAAATGTGAAAATAATTCATCATTCTGCCTGGCAGCGCAGAAAACCTTTCTTTAATTTATTTCAAAGAAAGGTTTTCTATAGGAGATAGTCTTATAAACAACACTAGGGAAGATTCATTAATTATGTTTAATTTTGGAGATGCTATATATAGCTGATGACACGTTTTTTTCTGAGCCGTTAATATTAAATACTAATTCCACATCTATATCTTTAAGCTGTTTTTCCTGGTTATATAAAACGTAATAAATAATTTCATCATCAATATGATAAATAATACCATCATGTGAACGGGCTAAAAGGTATTCTCTTATATCATTTCCTATTTGTTTGGAAAGTTCTAAGTGGTTGTTGGCGATTCTATTGGCGGGGAAATGACTTCCGGTGTACTTCCAGCGCAAAGCTTCCTTCCGTAATCGGGTTTCACTAAATTGGTAATTCAAAATAAAAGGGTTTTTAAAAGTGATCTTTTGATTAAGGACGACGGCTATCTCTTCTTCTTCCACTTCAGCGTGGCAAAATGCATATTGCGCAGCCAGCTCCAGGTCATTAATGAGATAAACACCCGGTCCAAATGAAGATCGGGCGGCAACTCCATTATTAAAGGCTCTTGATTCATTGCGTTCATATTTTTGGGTGTGGATTACGGTTCTTGCTTCTTTGTAGCTGACTCCTCGGTAAGCACTTCTTTCCAATTTGAACCCTCCCTTTATAAGTGTTGATTGCGTTATCACAAGAGAATTGAAAGATTGTTAGGCACGTAGAGAAAAATTTTAAAAGCGCTTACATTGTTTTTTATAATGTTTTTTGGAAAACGGTCTCCGCTCGCACGTAAGCTCATAAATGCATAACATATATATTTGAGGCCTATGCTTGAAACTCCTTTTTTTATTTGGCTGTTTTCGCAAAATTTGTTGCTATTTACCAAGTAGTGCGGTGTGGTTGATTGCAGCGAGAGTTGCTCTATTAGAGCGGGGCGGGCGGTGAGCCTCCTCGGCGTAAACGCCTGTGGGGTCTCGCCTGTCCCGCTATTCCCGCAGGAGTCTCGCACTTCCGCTCCAATCAACCTTTAACAGTTTTCGTTTTAAAAGCAACAATCTCTTAGAAAAGAGCCTTTTATTTAAAGATTAAATGTAGAGCTACAATTAATTGATCTTTTTCAACTATATCTTTCTAACAAAGGACACAACGTAAGGGGAAGAGAGGAAGATCATCCATAATGTATCATAATGTTCCGAATGTTTTTACTATGTGTCTAATGAAAGCGTTATCCAACGAGAATATAATAAAACTATTAAGGTAGCTAAAAAACTTTCAGGAGGTTTTATAATGGTAGTCACAAAAGAAGTAAAAACAGTGAAAAACTTTATCAATGGACAATGGACAGAATCAGTCAGTCAGAAAATAGAGGAAGTTCCCAATCCGGCGACAGATGAAGTGATTGCCAGACTCGCAGTTTCTACGAGAGAGGACGTTGATCAGGCAGTAGCAGCCGCTAGGGAAGCATTTCAAACATGGAAGAAAGTGGCTGTCCCGCAGCGCGCCCGCATGTTGTTCCGTTATCAGCAGCTGCTGGTGGAGCACTGGGAAGAGCTCGCTCAGATTGTCACACTTGAAAATGGAAAAAGCTATAACGAAGCATATGGAGAAGTTCAGCGCGGCATCGAATGCGTGGAATTCGCCGCTGGAGCTCCTACGTTAATGATGGGCAGCCAGCTGCCCGATATTGCTGCAGGCATCGAATCTGGGATGTACCGCTATCCGATCGGTGTAGTCGGCGGCATCACACCATTTAACTTCCCGATGATGGTCCCGTGCTGGATGTTCCCGCTCGCCATTGCTTGCGGCAATACTTTCGTATTGAAGCCATCTGAACGTACGCCTCTTTTAGCGAACCGTTTAGCCGAGCTGTTTAAAGAAGCTGGCCTTCCGGATGGCGTTCTAAATATTGTTCACGGCGCTCACGATGTTGTGAACAGGATTCTTGAGCACAAAGATGTAAAAGCTGTTTCATTCGTCGGTTCACAACCTGTGGCCGAATACATTTACAAAACAGCCGCGGCCAATGGCAAAAGAGTACAGGCACTCGCCGGGGCAAAAAACCATTCGATCGTTATGCCGGATGCGGATTTAGAAAACGCAGCAGCAAACATTACAAGCGCCGCTTTCGGATCAGCAGGTGAACGCTGCATGGCTGCCTCTGTTGTTGTAGCTGTCGGAGATATCGCTGATAAATTAGTCAGCCGCCTGAAGCAAAAAGCGGATGAAATAAAAATGGGCAATGGGATGGAGAAAGACGTGTTTCTAGGACCTGTCATCCGTGAAGCTCATAAAGAACGGACGATTAAGTACATTGACAGTGGTGAAGAAGAAGGAGCCGTACTTGTTCGCGATGGCAGAAAAGAAGGCGAAAATGAGCAAGGCTATTTTGTTGGCCCAACCATTTTCGACTATGTGAAAACGAATATGAAAATTTGGCAGGATGAAATTTTTGCCCCTGTGCTTTCCATCGTCCGTGCTGAAAGTCTTCAAGAGGCAATTGAAATCACGAATGAATCTGAGTTTGCGAATGGAGCTTGTCTTTATACAGACAGCGCGAAAGCTATTCGGGAATTCCGCGAAGAAATTGACGCCGGCATGCTCGGCATTAATTTAGGAGTGCCGGCTCCAATGGCTTTCTTCCCATTCTCCGGCTACAAAAATTCATTCTACGGCGATCTCCATGCGAATGGCAAAGATGGAGTAGAGTTTTACACGCGTAAAAAGATGATGACCGCTCGTTATTAATATAGAGAAGTGGAGGCGAGAATTCATGCAGGTGACAGAAAAAGGACAAGATTGGCAAAAGAAAGATCAACGTTTTGTTTGGCACGCGATGAGAGGTTCGGCTCCCACTCCGGGAAATTTAATTGTGCAGAAGGCAGAAGGTGCCTGGGTGACGGACGTAGAAGGCAACAAATATCTGGACGGTTTGTCGGGTCTTTGGTGTGTGAATACTGGTTACGGAAGAAAGGAGCTGGCGGAAGCTGCTTATGAACAATTGCTGGAGATGCCGTACTTTCCTTTGGCACAAAGCCATGTTCCTGCCATCAAATTAGCTGAAAAGCTGAACGAGTGGCTTGACGGCGATTATGTTATCTTTTTCTCCAACAGTGGTTCAGAAGCGAATGAGACCGCTTTTAAAATAGCGCGCCAATACCATCAACAAAAAGGGGAGCACGGGCGGTACAAATTTATTTCCCGCTACCGGGCTTATCACGGGAATTCAATGGGCGCATTGGCGGCAACAGGCCAGGCTGAGCGTAAATATAAATACGAACCGCTCGCTCCCGGGTTTATCCATGTAAATCCACCGGACATATACCGTAATCCTGATGATGAACAAACCCTTGAAAGTGCGGAGGAAGTTGATCGGGTCATGACTTGGGAGTTAAGTCAGACAGTGGCTGCAATGATTATGGAACCGATTATTTCAGGCGGAGGCTGCTTGATTCCTCCACAGAACTACATGAAAAAGGTTAAAGAGATTTGCGAAAAGCATGGAGCTCTGCTCATTTGTGATGAAGTAATTTGCGGGTTCGGCCGGACAGGCAAACCGTTTGGATTTATGCATTACGATGTGAAGCCGGATATTATTACAATGGCGAAAGGGATAACAAGTGCTTACCTTCCACTTTCTGCAACAGCAGTTAAAAGAGAGATTTACGAAGCGTACTGCGGCAATGAGCAATACGACCGTCTCCGTCACGTAAATACATTCGGCGGCAACCCGGCAGCCTGTGCATTGGCGCTGAAAAATATGGAGATTTACGAGAATGAAAAATTGATTGAACGCTCGCAGATTCTTGGAGAGCGGTTATTAAAAGAATTAGAAGAGATAAAAGACTTGCCGCTTATAGGCGATATCCGTGGAAAAGGGCTTCTAATCGGCATTGAACTAGTTGAAGACAAGAGCACGAAAAAGCCGGCAAGTACAGAAGTGGTGAATAAGGTAATCAGCCTTTGTAAAGAGAAAAAGCTGATTATCGGCAAGAATGGCGATACAGTGGCTGGATTTAATAACGTGCTGCAGGTCGCCCCCCCGTTAAGCATTACAGAAGAAGACTTTACATTTATCGTTAACACGTTGAAAGAATGCTTCCGTTCTATATAAAATGCTAGAAAGACTGCTACTGCTTTGGAATATCCAAAGCAGTCTTTTTCTTTTTCAATAATTAAGATAATTGTGTTATGTTAAACTAAAGGAGCGGCTATCCTCAAAGCCTAAGAACTTTATAGAAGATGTGCAAAAATATTTAATGATGGTCGATAGATTCAGGAGGAAGAAAAATGAATAACGAGATACAATTTCTTGGAGAAAAAGTGATCGAAAAGAAAGCTGAAATTGCCGAAAAAGTACATAAACATAGACTTGCCGGTATAAGTGAGGAAGAAGAAAAACAACTAGCAGTTATTGAGCAAGACATTCTTAAAATGAGGGCAGACTTCATTCATTTATTTGGAGAAGCTCTTAAACAGCAGCTGGATAAAGAAACAACAGCAGAGATGATTTCAAATTGGGGCAAAGAAACAGGAAAAGCGATCTATGATTTAGGTATCCCTTTGGATGAAGCGCTGAAAGACACTAAATTTTATCGAACTTTTATATGGGAAGCAATTAAAGAAGAAGTAAAAAAACATCATATGTCAGTAGATACCGTTTTTGAAGCCGGTTCTATCATTGATCCTCTCCTGGATGAGGCGATATATTATTTTAGTTTAACGTTTGTTCATTTTCATCAGGCAGCCTTAACAGAAGCGAAAGCGGCCTTTATGGAAGTATCTGTACCTGTCGTTCCTGTTACAAAAGAGATTGCGATTTTGCCTTTGATAGGGAACATAGATACAGATAGAGCACAACTATTAATGGAGTCGGCACTAAAAGCAGCGAATAATCTAAAATTGTCGCACCTCGTATTGGATTTATCAGGGGTGTTAACTGTCGATACAATGGTAGCCGATCAGGTTTTTAAAGTTGTAAGTTCCTTGAAACTTCTTGGAGTAGAAACTATTTTAACTGGCTTGCGTCCGGAAGCCGCTCAAACACTCGTATCGATTGGTGTTAATTTCAGTAATGTAAAAACAAAAGCAACCTTGCAACAAGCATTACATGATCTTTATAATTAATGCTTATTTAATGATCGTTCCTAATAGGAAAATCTTTGTACTATAAAATTGAATAAAAAAGTATAGCACCATTCGGAAATCTGGATGGTGCTATACTAAAATAGTTTTCCCTCTCTATCAAAGTGAAAAAACCTCGTATTAAGAATTCAGTCATAATATCACTTCAAGGCTAGTCCAGGTAAATCGTTACCGTTGTCCCTTTTCCTTCTTCACTTTCGACAATAATCTCGCCCCCATGATTTTCTGTAATTGCTTTTGCGATTGGAAGTCCGAGTCCGGTTCCGCCTGTTTTGCGATGACGGGACTTATCCACGCGATAAAAGCGTTCAAAAATATTTGCAATATCCTCTTTAGGTATACCAACCCCTTGGTCCACAACCTGAATGGCTGTCCGGCTGCCAATTTTCCCGGGCTTAATTTCAACATCTTTTTTACTATATTTTAGTGCATTATCCAATACATTTGACAATACTTGTGTCAATTGCTGTGAGTTCCAATAGGCTGTTAAATTTTCGGGTGACGGAAAAACGATAATATTTTGATTGTATATTTTTTTAAATTTATTTGCGATTTGTTCACAAAAACTAGCGAGATCAATTTGCTCTCGTTTCATATTTTCCTGACCTCCTTCGGCGGAAGCAAGGCTCAGCATTTGCTTTGTCATTTCTTTCATTCGTTCTGCCTCTGAATGTATGGCTTCAATCGCCTCCTCACGAATCTCATGGTTCTCCGCTCCCCGACGCTTAAGTAACAGGGCATAGCCCTCGATTACTGTTAAAGGAGTCTTTAATTCATGGGAAGCATCTGATACAAATTGTTTTTGCTTTTCGAAATTCTCTTTGAGCCGGTCGATCATACAATTAAACGTCATCGCCATTTTGTATAGCTCATCCTTTGAACGGTTAGCCGGATCAATTTTTTTGAATTCACCGCTTTCCTCAACTGCCTTCATCGTTCTCGTCATAGCTGAAACGGGATTTAAAAGGAGGTTCGATAATATTTTTCCGCCTAAAATAGAAAGGGAAAGGGCAGCAATAGAGGCCCAAAACAGGATAGATAATAAAAGCGAAATACTATCAATGATATCATCAAGTGTTTTGACTATTTCAAGCGTTCCGATGAAACGGCTGCCGGAATAAACAGGATAACTAACGGCTAGATATTTCTCGCCATGGACGATTATTTCTTCATCTTTTTCTTCATTACTAAAGATAGGCTTAAGTTCCTTTAGTTCTTTCTCGTCATCCACTTCGTGAATGACGTGTCCTTCTTTATTAACAAAACGGATCATCCCATCATCAATAATATATGACCGGAGCGGATTTTCATGGCTGGGTTGCGACAGCTCAGAGAGTGTAACCTTTTCCGCAATCAGTTCTGCTTCATCGAGCAAATTATCAGCTTCGTTTTTTATTTGAGATTTCATGTATATGAAGTAAATGGAGGCATTTACAATTAATAAAATAATAAATAGAATACTTGCTGAAAAAACGTAGATTTTCGTTTTGATACTCATGAGCCTTTCACCTTAAGGCTGTAACCTACACCGCGAACTGTTTGAATGTAGGGGTGTTCAAAGTCGTCATCGATTTTTTTTCTTAAATGGCGAATGTATACGTCGACAACATTCGTATCCCCTGTGTAGTCATAACCCCACACATGTGAGATAATCTGTTCCCGTTCCAAAACCCTGTTTTCATTTTCCATCAAATATACTAACAGGTTAAATTCTTTCGGAGTCAACTCGATTGATGTTCCATCGCGTTGTACTTCTCTTGTATATAAATTGACGGTTAAATCTTCTGTCCTTAACTCGTTTAATGCAGCTGGCTGCTTTTGTACCGTTCTCAGACAGGCACGTATTCTTGCAAGAAGTTCTTCAGTAGAAAATGGTTTCGTCACATAGTCATTGGCGCCTTGGTTAAGGCCGCTTACTTTATCTAAAGTCGTATCCTTTGCCGTTAAAAAAATTACAGGAGTCAGGTCATCGTCTTCCCGCAGCCTGCGAAGGACTTCTATTCCACTTAACTCTGGAATCATAATATCAAGTAAAATTAAATCCCAAGAATCTGACTTTATTTTTTGTAGTGCTTCCTTGCCTGTTTCTGCTGTATCCGTTTCGTAGCCCTCATATTCAAGTTCCAGAGATAAGAGCCGGGCGATTTTCATTTCGTCTTCTACGATAAGGATTTTTTTCTTTGTCATCGAATCCCCCCTAGTTTAATTTTAAAACATTTGTTATTGTTTTTATATTTTTATCAGTTTTTTAGGCAACAATACCTCTTTTTCGATGGTATAAAGGCAAAGACAAACATCAGGAGGGATTTTACTCAATACAGCACAAATGTACGTACAATAAGGATGATATCTTACGGTTTCCTTTTATTGTTCAAAATATTCTTCCATCAACTCGTGAACTTTAGATTCAATTGCTTCAAAATGAATTTCCTTTAAAGTTTGAATAGGCATTGGGTTAAACCAGTTAATTTCTCCATCGCGATAAATCCCTCTATAGTCGTTTCCTTCAATATTCATTGAAAATTGATGTCTTTCGTGAATTTGATTTTCAAACAACTTCTTTACCTCAAAATGTGTTCCCATTAACTGATGAACTTTAGATTCAGTGGCTTCAATACTTTTACTCATCAATTGATGGACTTTACATTCAATGGCGTCAACTTGATTCTCCTCTAAAGTCTGAATAGGCATAGGGTGAAACCAATTAATTTCTCCATCGCGATAAATCCCTTGATAGTCGTAACCTTTAATATTTATCGAAAATTGATGTCTTTCGTGAATTTGATTTTCAAATAACTTTTTTACTTTAAAGTTTGAAAACATAGCAAAGACCTCCCAATTATTTATTCAATCTTTTTTATCTAAATTATTTAGTGGTTTGTTATTAATTGTAATAATAGACGTTACTCATTACAGTCGCATAAAATAAAGATTAAAATTTATTCAGAAACTGTGTTTGATTTAGGTGTTGATAATAAATTATTTTTTATAGCGATGATTCAGATGTCGGCGTACCATGTGCCGTTCTTATTTGTTTAAAGTGTATAACCAATCAACTTTTATAAAAACACCCCTTTGCCGTAGTGGCAAAGGGGCTAGGTTCATTCTCTCCATTATAAAATTGGCATCCCGTGGCGATGTAAGGCTGCTGCTTCAAGCGGAGACATGCCTTGTTGCTCGGCAAAAGCAGTAAGTTTATCTGAAATAGCGGGCGCAAAATGTTTTGGCGGAGCGGCGTGGCTCATTTGGCGCTGACGTGCTGCATTGATCCGGGCAAATGGTCCCCAAATCGCAAAGGTAATACCAGGGCTTTGAATATTGACGAAAAACGTTTTGCCGTCGGATGAGAAAGTGGGTCCGCATAACTCAGAGCCATTGAGCTTGTTTTCGGCAAACTGATAAATTTCACCTTCCGGCGTGATGCCGATAATGCGGTCGACTCCCGGTCCGTCTTCTACAAACCAGAGGTCGCCCCATGGTGTAATGCAAATATTATCGGGCATTTCCATGTCGTTCGCATCTGATGCCTCGTAAAACAGCTCCAATGTATTTGTAGCGGGAATATAACGGTAAATACGTCCGAGCTTTTTCGCGCCGGCCGATGTGTCATCAAACCAAAATACCCCCCCAGCAAAATATGCTCCTTCTAAGCGGCTGAACTGGATGCAGCCTTTTGCTTTAGCATCGTCATTTGCATTTTCAGGGTCGATATCTTTCCAAATGATTCCGAAAGTTTGTCCAGTTTTAAAGACACTCGCTTTTTGATTAGGCACCTCTTCGATTGCGGCCGCTTGCAGTGTACCGCCTTGTTGAAGAGAACCGAGTTTTTGGCTGCGGTCATTTGGAATAAACCGGTACAGAAAGCTTGGCGAAGCATCTTCTGTCAAGTACACAATGCCTGTTGCCGGATCAATCGCACATGCTTCGTGAGAAAAGAATCCCATTTCTCTAATCGGCGCTTTAGACATATTATTCTCGGGGTCTTCAGGATCTACTTCAAATACATATCCGTGTGCATATCCGCTGTTATTGCTTTCGGTTTCTTCACAAGTCAACCATGTTCCCCACGGTGTAGCACCTCCTGCACAATTGCGTACAGTTCCGGAAGAGCTGACGACTTCACTGACTAATTTTCGGTTAGGACCAACGATAAGAGCTGTCGTTCCACCCGCAACATTTTTATTGTAAGAATTTTTTCCAATGACAGGGTTGGCGGCATTGCTGCCAAGTTCATGGTTACGAACGAGAATAGTAGAGTTATGAGGTCCCTGGAAGGCTGCCATTCCGTCAAAAGCTCCAGGAACAGGGGCGCCATTTGACAGTTTCCCGCCTTCCTGGGAAATGATCCGATATTGAAATCCTTGAGGGAGATCAAGGATTCCTCCTGGATCCTTGACTAAGGGACCAAAACCGCTAAAACTAACTTTTTTACCGTTTGACTTTGCAAATGTATTGGAACCAAGTGAAAACACACCCGTGCTGCCCAGTGTTAAAGCAACAGTCGCCATTCCTCCCGCTTTTAAAAAATCTCTTCTGTCCAAGCCTTTTTGAAATGGTTGATTACTCACATTAAAAACCTCCTTTTCATTTTTGGGAAAATAAATATGTGAATCTCCTGATAGACGTACAGTAGGATGAGGTAAGGATGATTATGTACTTGAGCTGCGCCTATCAATCGGGTGAGTTGGTCCAATCTGATCCCCCTGTTAAATGTAGTCTTTCAAAGTAAAGCGAGTATTAAAGTATTTTTAATAATTTATTAAAAATTGAAAATATTATAAAGTGAATGGAAAGGCTTTTTTACATTACTGGAGAAGTTATTAATGACTGAACTGAACATTTAACAATATATATTAATCTGGTGAAGGAACTGGAAGAAATGAATGTGTAAATAGGGGGTGGATTGATGGGACAGGAAAAGCACATTTGGAAGTACGCGTTCGCGTGCGTTATGGTGACAATTAGTACACTCGGCTTTGGCCGGATGTCTTATGGGATATTAATGCCTTTTATGAAGGAAAGTTTATCGCTTTCGTACGAACAGGCGGGAATATTAGGCACAGCTGCTTCGATCGGATATTTGGGGATGGTTCTCTTTGCCGGTATTATGGCCGCAAAGTGGGGCTCGAAGCGATTAGTCATCGTTGGGACGCTGCTTGTCGCTTCCGGCTTGCTGTATTTGCCGTGGACGCAAAGTTTTCTTCCCTGTCTGGCAGGGATGATCCTTCTCGGTATCGGGACGGCTTTCGCTTATACACCTCTCGTTAATATTGTGGTAGGCTGGTTTCCGCGGCAGCGAGGGATGATGATTGGATTTCTCCTCAGCGGATTGGGATTAGGGACACTCATCTCAAGCGCGTTGATCCCTTTTTTCACTACTTGGTTTTCTGAGAGCGGCTGGCGATATCTCTGGCTTGTATACGGACTGCTTTCTTTACTGTCGGCGTTGGTTGCGCAGATCGTCCTTCGTGATCCGCCCATACCTGCCCGTAACACGGCTCAAAAAGATGATTCTCTTCTTCGTGAAGTGTACTTGCATAAAAGAGTACTGCTCGTCGCAATCATCTATGGATTGATTGGCTTTGCCTATTTAATTCCGCAGAGCTTCCTGTTCAGCTTTATTTTAGAAGCTAACATCGATCGCTATGCTGCCGGTCAAATTATGGCTTTAGGCGGCTTGATGTCCATTTTTAGCGGACCGTTGTGGGGAACAATTTCGGACAGGATTGGACGGAAGAAGTCCTTGCTCATTACGCTTTTCATAGGAGCTGTTTCGATGGGGATTCCTATCATTTTTCCTATGTACCTAGGATTTGTCATCAGCCAATTTCTTTGGGGAATTACGGTCGTCGGTATGCTTTCTCTCATTCAGGCATTATCAACAGAGCAGATTCATCCATCTTTTGCACCTATTGCTTTAGGGTATGTCACCGTGTACTTTGCGGTAGGACAGTTCCTTGGACCCGGATTTGGCGGCTGGATGATTGACCATCTTGGCGGAATCCCATCTACTTTACTGCTTTGCTGTGGACTATTGCTTTTAGCGTTCGTTTTATCCACGCAGCTGCACAAACAGGCAGCGGCAGAACAGCTGGTTCTTCAAAAAGAGCAGAACACGATGGGGGGATAAGGTTATTTAAAGACGAAAGGATGATCAGCTTGTATAGTAGTTTAGAAGAATTAAAAAAACATCCGGTATTTTATTATTTTTCAGAAATATCAAATATTCCTAGACGTTCTGGCAATGAGAAAGCGATCAGCGATTATTTGGTTCGCTTTGGAAAAGAACGCAATTTAGAGGTCATACAGGATGAAGCATTCAATGTCATTATAAAAAAGCAAGCTGCACCTGGATATGAGAATATACCAACCATCATTATCCAAGGACATATGGATATGGTTTGTGAAAAGAATGAAGGGACTCTACATAACTTTGAAAAAGATCCACTTCAGCTAAGAATTATAGGGGACATGCTATATGCAACAGATACAACATTAGGTGCTGATAATGGTATTGCTGTCGCCTATGCTCTTGCACTATTAGATTCAGATGAAATCCCTCATCCAGCTCTTGAAATTGTGATCACAACGGAAGAAGAAACTAACATGGGAGGAGCTCTAGCTGTTGATCCTGCTAACTTTGACGGTAAAATCCTCATTAATATTGATTCGGAAGAAGATAACAAGTTATTGGTAAGCGGTGCAGGCGGAATCAAAGTAACCCAAACTCTTCCGATTGTTTGGCAAGAGGCTTCTAAGGACGTACAGGCTTATAATATTAGTGTTAGAGGATTAAAGGGAGGACATTCTGGAATATCTATTGATAAGGAAAGGGGAAATTCCAACAAAATCATCGGTCGATTATTATATGATTTATCAACTGAAGTCCCTTATTTTATTAGACAAATCAACGGAGGATCAGCGGTAAACGCCATTCCGCGGGAAGCTGATGCAAGTATTTTACTCCATCCGGACGCTGTCAGAAAACTAGAAAATAAAATTGACGAGTGGAATGTTATGTTAAAAAACGAGCTGCAAACTTCTGACCCGGATGTATATGTAGGGCTGAAAAACATAGAGCATAATATTACCAAGGTTTTTTCAGAAGACACAAAGTGTAAAGCAATTACCTCACTGATGTTAATTCCAAACGGTATTCAAAGCATGAGTATGGAGATAAACGGGTTAGTTGAAAGCTCAACCAATTTAGGGGTGGTTACAACATCAGATACAGAAATAAAGTTTGAAAGTGATACGAGAAGTTCGGTAAAAAGTTTAAAGGACAATATAGTTAATAAAGCCAAACTAATAGCAGATACACTTGGCTGCCAGTTTGCTGCTGATTGTAATTATCCAGAGTGGCCATATAATCCCGACTCAAACATTCGAAAAGTATTTGAAAAAGTGTATAAAGAGAAATATGGTACTGATATTGAAATTATCGCAGTGCATGCTGGAATTGAATGCGGCATCTTTCTGGAAAAAATCCCTGGATTAGATGCGATTTCGATTGGGCCTGATATACACCAAGTTCACACTCCTAATGAACACCTAAACATACCTTCAACGATGAATAATTGGGAATACTCTCTTTCTGTGCTAAAAGAAATGAAATCATTTAAGTGGAGCCAATGACATCAAACATGATCTGTATGAGGAAATTTAAAAATGAAAGCCAATCGTTTTCGATTGGCTTTTTTGTAATCAGTGGCTAATACCAGAATACTAAAAGAAACGATGTATCGTACCCCATACTTATCTATAAGCTTGCCAAAGTAAGGCTGAGAAATGGCGTAAACAACATTATAGCAAGACCATGCGGGGAATGGACAAAGAAAAGTGAAAATAAAAAACGCCATCTGGGATTCGTTTGTCCGAAAAGAAAAGAAAAGAAAAAAGCTAAGCACCTTTAACGTCATACCCCCCCTTCTCTAAAAGAAGAGAAGGGGGGAGGTTATTTCTATCCATTATAAAATGGTGCTTCACGTTCCAATACAATCTCTGCAGTAAGAGGGAGATGATCAGAAGCCAAGGTGTTAATGACTTGGGCATTTACTGTTTCGATATCCTTCGAAGTGAATATATAGTCGATTCTTTTGGAAGGGTGATCTGCAGGATAAGTGTTGGCTTCAGAGCCTGTATTTGCAAAAACATCCACGTACCCGGAGATGATCGGTTTCATTTCATTGCTTTCTGGTGTGGCGTTCAAATCTCCCATGATTACTTTTGGGCCTTTGGATTTATTCGCTATTTCAATTATTTGCTTCATTTGCATTTCGCGTTCCGCAGAAGTCAGGGCCAGGTGTGTGTTGTACACATGCAGGTGATTCCCTTTTACGTTAATAGTTGCTTTGAGCAGACCGCGCTGCTCTGTGCTTCCAATTTTCGAGAGCAGATGGTTTTCTGATTTGATTATTGGATATTTGCTTAATATCGCTGTACCATATTGACGGCGGTGATCTCCTTCGTTTACAGGTTCGAGGTCAAGGTTTGCTGCGTAAACATAGAACAACCCAAGACGTTCAGCGAGCATTTTTGCCTGATCTTGAAAGTCGCTGCGACTGGACCAATGGTTGTCCACTTCCTGCAAACCAATAATATCGGCATCGGAGCCTCCAATGATTCGAGCAATTCGCTCCAAGTCTAACACACCATCTTCTCCTTCCGCGTGATGGATGTTATAAGACATCACTTTAACATTCGTCGATTGTCCGCGTGCAAAAGTGTTTTCCTGTGCGTGAGTGTTGCTCGCGAAACCGGTAAGGGTCGCCGTTAATAAAGCGGCATGCAAGATGAACCAAATCCTTTGGAGCCGCGCCCGTTTGCTTTGCTTTTTTTGGTTTTTCATGACAACTATATCCTCCTGCCATTTTAGGCTGTAAATGATAGATTGTTAGACTATTTACAACAGAGTCTGATTTTTTATTTTTACAAAATAGGCATGCCATGGCGCTGGAAGGCTGACATCCCATCGAAAGCTCCAGGAACAGGGGCGCCATTTGGCAATTTCCCGCCTTCCTGAGAAACGATCCGATATTGAAATCCTTGAGGGGGATCAAGGATTCCTCCTGGATCTTTGACTAAGGGACCATAACCGCTAAAACTAACTTTTTTACCGTCTGACTTTGCAAATGTATGGGAACCAAGTGAAAACACACCTGTACTGCCCAGCGTTAAAGCAACAGTCGCCATACCTCCCTCTTTTAAAAAATCTCTTCTGTCCAAGCCTTTTTGAAATGGTTGATTACTCACATTAAAAACCTCCTTTTCATTTTTAGGAAAATAAGTATGTGAATGTGAATCTCCTGATAGACGTGCATTAAGGTGAGGCACAGATGATTATGTGCTTGAGCTGCGCCCATCAATCCGGTGAATTGGTCCAACCTGATCCCCCTATTAAATGTAGCCTTTCAAAGTAAAGCAGGTATTAAAGTATTCTTAACCATTTATTAAATATTGGAAATATTGTAAAATAAGTAGAACGATTCAAGTTCCGGAAATGTAATGATACATATTAATCTAGTGAAGGAATCGGAACTAGCTGAATAGCTAAATGGAGGTGGAGTAATGGGGCAGGAGCAGCAAGTTTGGAAATATGCCTTCGCATGTATCATGGTAACAATTAGCACGCTCGGCTTTGGCCGGATGTCTTACGGAATTCTTATGCCTTTTATGAAGGAAAGTTTATCACTTACATACGAACAGGCAGGGATGCTGGGCACAGCATCATCAATTGGATATTTAGGGCTGGTTCTCTTTGCCGGTATTATGGCCGCAAAATGGGGTTCCAAGCGGTTGGTCATCGTTGGGACGCTGCTTGTAGCTTGCGGTTTGCTATATTTGTCCTTTGTTCAAAGCTTCATTTCCTGCCTGGCAGGGATGGTGCTTCTCGGTATTGGTACGGCTTTTACGTATACTCCGCTCGTAAATATTGTTGTCGGGTGGTTCCCTCAGCAAAGAGGGAGGATGATTGGGTTTCTCGGTAGTGGATTGGGATTAGGAACGCTCATTTCCAGCTCACTTATCCCATTCTTTACGGCTTGGTTTTCTATTAACGGCTGGCGATATCTCTGGCTTTCATACGGGCTGCTCTCTTTATTATCTGCCCTCGTTGCCCAGCTCATTCTTCGAGATCCGCCAGTACCTTTACGTAAAACTATGCAAAAAGGTGATTCTCTTCTTCGTGAGGTGTACTTGCATAAAAGAGTCTTGCTCGTCGCATTCATTTATGGATTGATTGGCTTTGCTTATTTAATTCCACAAAGCTTCCTGTTTAGTTACATTTTAGAAGCCCGTATTGATCAGTATGGTGCTGGTCAAATAATGGCTATTAGTGGCGTTATGTCCATTTTTAGCGGGCCATTGTGGGGAACGATTTCGGATAAGATCGGTCGGAAAAAGTCTCTGCTCATCACGCTTTTCCTGGGAGCCTTATCGATGGGCATTCCTATCGTATTCCCTGTGTACATGGGGTTTGTTATTAGCCAGTTCCTCTGGGGGAGCACGGTTGTCGGGATGCTTGCTCTCATACAGGCTCTCTCGACAGAGCAGATTCATCCATCGTATGCACCGATTGCTTTAGGGTATGTTACGGTTTACTTTGCGGCAGGCCAGCTGCTTGGTCCTGGGCTTGGCGGCTGGATGATTGACCATCTTGGTGGAATCCCTTCGTCGTTATTGCTTTGCTGCGGGCTGTTGCTTTTGGCGTTCATTTTATCTATGCAGCTGAACAAACAAGCTGCTACAGAACAGCTGACTCTTCAAAAAGGGCAGAATACGATGGGTGGGTAAGATTGTTTGGACGGATTAATGAATAAGCAGAAAGAAACCGGACGGAGATGCATGTTTGAAATTATTAATATTTTATGAATATCTTGTTAATAATTCAGGGAATTAAGGGCTATACAGAATTGAGAATTTTGTCAGGTACTGAGGAAGAATGAGAAAAATAGAATTTATTTACATTCAAAAGTCCTGCCTATATAAGCCCGGTTTTACTAGCTGTCACATTCTCATCTTTACAGATCTTCACACTTAGTTAATAAAATCCATTTATAATCAGCCTTGTTTACATCATTTTTTTTAAGAGGTGAAGGGGTTATGAACAATGAAGGTGCGTTGGATGAACTGATCAAGCGATTTAATGAAGAAAGCTTGCAAAAAAACATGGGGCGCCGCAGTTTTCTTTCCGGGGCCGGCAAAGTGGCAGGAGCGTCACTCGGTCTTGCCATCGCTCAGTCAATGGGAGCTTTTACAGTCGAAGCAGCTCCGAAGTTTAATAACTATCCGTTTACGCTTGGTGTGGCTTCCGGCGATCCGCTTTCTGATAGTGTGGTTTTATGGACAAGGCTTGCTCCGGATCCGCTTAATGGCGGCGGTATGCCTTCTCATGCTGTGCCGGTGAATTGGGAACTTGCCACAGATGAACATTTCCGCAAGGTTATCAAGCGCGGAACTGAAATTGCCCACCCTGATCTTGCCCATTCCGTTCATGTGGAAGTACAAGGCTTGAAGCCCAACACCGTCTATTATTACCGTTTCAAAACAGGAAACGAACTAAGTCCGGCTGGTAAAACAAAAACACTTCCGGCAATCGGTGCGAGCGTAGCCAGTATGACGTTTGCGTTTGTTTCGTGCCAGCAGTTTGAACACGGTTATTTTACTGCGTATCAGCATATGGCTAAAGAAGATCTTGATTTAGTTTTCCATCTAGGTGATTACATATATGAATACGGTCCAAATGAATATGTTTCTCCGACAGGAAATGTCCGTTCGCACAGTGGCCCTGAAATCATTACGCTTGCAGACTACCGTAACCGCCATGCTCAGTACCGCTCCGATGTACACTTGAAAGCCGCACATGCTGCTTTTCCATGGGTCGTTACTTGGGATGATCATGAGGTGGAAAATAACTATGCGAATGTTATTCCGGAAAAAGGCCAGTCGGTTGAAGCATTTATTAAGCGCCGCGCCGCTGCCTATCAGGCATATTATGAACATATGCCGCTCCGAAGATCGTCACTGCCACACGATTCAGGCATGCAATTATACCGTGATTTTACGTATGGTGACCTTGCTTCCTTCTATGTTCTTGATACACGCCAGTACCGTGATGACCAGGCAAATGGCGACGGCAGCAAACCGCATTCACCAGAGTCGCTTGATCCGAAGCGTACACTGCTTGGTGCCGAACAGGAGCAATGGCTTTTCGGAAATCTCGGAAAAACAAAGACGAAATGGAACGTTCTAGCTCAGCAAGTATTTTTCGCGGAGCGCAACTTTGGAACAAGCACAGCACCAAAATTCAGCATGGATTCCTGGGATGGCTATCCGGCTGCCCGGCAGCGGATTACCGATTTTGCCGTAAACAAAAATATGAATAATATGATCGTTTTGACTGGTGACGTTCATGCGAGCTGGGCTTCTAACTTGAAGGCGGATTATAACGACCAAAACTCGAAGGTACTCGGTGCTGAGTTTGTCGGTACGTCGATTACATCCGGCGGAAACGGTTCTGACGTTCGTGCTGACACAGACCGCACACTTGCAGAAAATCCGCACATTCAATTTTTTAACAATTACCGGGGCTATGTCCGCTGCCGGGTCACTCCGGAACAATGGAGAGCCGATTATCGCGTGGTGCCGTTTGTAACTGAGGCAGGGGCAGACATTTCAACAAGGGCTTCACTCGTTTATGAAAAAGACGAAAAGGGATTGAAAGAAGTCTCGTCCATAGCAGTGCCGCACGGTGTACAAAAGTCAGCTGAGGTGGAAGAAGACCGCCACCGCGCTCATGGCCGTGCCCACGAAAAGCAAATGGAGAAAAAGCGAAAAAAAGTGCCGAATTAATGTAGTGCTTGCTGGATAACAACGAAATGTGACAGTCAAATAAGAGGAAAAAGAAGGAGACGATCAGATGATTTCCAATATCGGAATTCCCGGATTAATTCTCGTGCTAGTCATTGCCCTGATTATTTTTGGGCCTTCGAAGCTGCCGGAAGTCGGCCGGGCATTCGGCCGTACATTAACCGAATTCAAGAGTGCTGCAAAAGGTTTAGTTTCTGATGATGACAAAGAGGAAGAGAAAAAGCCTTCGCTGACAGCTGTAAAAAAAGAAGGATAACTTACAGGTATTTAGTTTAACAGCAGGCGGGCAGAGCTCGTCTGTTTCTTTTTTTGTTTGCAGGATTTTTTTATCATTCTGTCGAATAATAAGGATTAAAGGGAGGAGAGGAAATGGAAAAACTGACAATAAAAGAACAAGTTGTTCTGGCGTATTATGTTCAATACTATTTAGGAAATGACCCGAACATAATGGCTGAATTGCATGAAATCCTGACAGAAGGGATGGATACTGCCGCTTATGAAACATCTTTGGCTCGGTTAGCGGAAGAAGGATTGCTTAACGGTACCGATGCCATTCCTTTATCTCCTATAGAAAACGGTGGAGATAAGATTACACAGCCGATGATTACGAATAAAGGCATCATGCACATTGATAATATATTGGACATCCAATCATATGCTGTTGAAGGGAATAAGCTGTCTTATATAAAAAACAGTATATTGACGAATAATCTTGATCTGTCTGTTGATGTGATTGCTGCGTTTGTGAAAAAAGCGGTGGAAATAAACTAAAAGATTGTTCAATTGAAAATATATATGGCGAAAGGGAACCTGTGTCGGCAGGTTCCTCTATTGTTGTTCCCTAAATGGAACTTTGCTATGAGAAACTCCAAAAACTTGACTGATTAATGCATTTAATTTATTATACATCGTAGGGTATATAACGGTGTTTTATCCGCCAACAATATACTTTTAAAATAAATGAGAACAATCAATTAGTTGGAGGAGAATATGGTTATTGCTTTAGGAATTATCATATTACTGGCTTTGCCGGTGTTATATAGACGTTATGTCCCAGTTGTTGGAGCAGAAAAAATTGCCGTATTAAACAAAGACGAAGACACACTGCTCGTTGACGTGCGCGACTTTCATGTAGCGCACCACGATCCGATTACTTCAGCTATCCAAATACCACTTCCTTACTTAGCCAGACAGCATAACGAAATCGCAAAAAAAGAAATCGTTGTTATCGTCTCAGATAAAGTGTTACGTAATTTGAGCATCCGCCAATTAAAAAAATATGGCTTTGACGTGAAAGGATATTGGTGCAAGAAAGATAATGACCGGGATATGTATATGACCGTATCTGCAGGGAATTAACTGAGAGCTCTTTTGGCCGCTTGGCTGAAAGGGCTTTTTTTATATGTGCATAGTTGTGAAAGGTTCGTGCATAGCTCGTGCAGCAATAAAAAAGGGCGGTGAGCATCTGCTGTTTTTATTGCAGCAAAAGTCTCACCTACTTTCACAGCGCGTTATTGATTCTTTAACTCTTTAAAAAAACCAAAAAGGTTAGCGCTTACATTCCTACCGTTCTCGAAAAAAGATGAATTAAATGCAAACTATATATTGTTCAGATTGATTCATTGCACATACAATGAATAACAAGAAGATTTGCGCTATTGAAGTGGTGATTGGCCGCCAGTATATATGGATCCAGCTGCCTTGATATAAAAAGCTTTTAGAATTAGAAAGGGTGAAATGATGAAACGAATTATACCTCCCAAAAAACAAGGACTTTACGACCCGGCTTTTGAACATGATGCGTGCGGCATCGGATTTATTGCCAATGTAAAAGGAGAAGCTTCTCACGATATCGTGAAACAAGGATTATCAATGCTATGCCGCTTAGAGCACCGGGGTGGTCAAGGCAGCGACCCGCAAACAGGAGACGGAGCAGGAATCATGGTCCAGCTGCCACATAAATTTTTTCAGAAGGCTTGTTCAGAACTGAGCATACCGAATGAAGGGAGCTACGGAGTCGGAATGCTCTTCCTGCCCCGAGATGCAACGCAGCAGCTCGAATGTGAAAACCTGCTAAATGAAATTATAGAAAAAGAAGGACAGCGGCTGCTTGGCTGGCGCACGGTGCCGACCGATGATTCCAAAATTGGTGAAAGCGGGAAATTGAGTCAGCCGCAAATTCGTCAGGTTTTTGTCGGCAAAGCAAAAGAAATAACGGATGAGCAGACGTTTGGACGTAAACTGTATCTCATTCGAAAACGGGCGGAAAAAGCAGTTCAGGAAAAACAACTTGCCCATGGCGGCACCTTTTATTTTTCCAGCCTTTCCACACGAACGATTGTATATAAAGGCATGCTGACTCCTGATCAGCTTGATAAGTATTATATTGATTTACAGGACAGCACCTTTCAATCAGTTTTTGCACTCGTTCATTCCCGGTTTAGTACAAATACATTTCCGAGCTGGGAAAGGGCTCATCCTAACCGTTATTTAATTCACAACGGTGAGATTAATACGTTAAAAGGCAATGTAAATTGGATGAAAGCACGTGAACAAATCATTGAATCGGCAGTTTTTGGAGACAGCATAAGTGAAATTATTCCCGTTATCGATGCGAACGGAAGTGATTCATCGTCATTTGACAATTGTTTAGAGTTTTTAACTTTATCCGGCCGTTCCCTCTCTCATGCAGCAATGATGATGGTACCGCAGCCATGGGAAAAAGATGATTCGATGGACGATTCATTAAAAGCTTTTTATGAATATCACAGCCATTTAATGGAGCCTTGGGATGGACCGGCAGCTTTTGCTTTTACAGACGGACTTCAAATCGGGGCGATGCTGGACCGTAATGGTCTGCGGCCGGCGCGATATTATGTGACGGCCGATAACATGATTATTTTCGCTTCTGAAGCTGGCGTACTCGATATTGAGCCGGAACGGATTAGCGAAAAAAGAAGGTTAAGTCCCGGGAGCATGCTGCTTGTCGATTTAAAAGAAGGGCGAATCATCACAGATGAAGAAGTGAAGCGACAAGTTGCAAGCCGCCAGCCATATCGTCACTGGCTTGATAACGAGTGTATTCATATGGATCAATTACCAGCTGCCGGCAAGCCGCTTACTCCATTTGCCACCCCGATAGTTCAATTACAGCGAGCGTTTGGTTATACGTATGAGGAATTGACGAAACATTTAGCTCCAATGGCGGCTGAGGGGAAAGAGCCGGTCGGTTCGATGGGAAATGACACTCCTTTAGCAGTGCTCTCGAATCGACCACAGCTGCTGTATAACTATTTTAAACAGCTGTTTGCTCAAGTCACAAATCCTCCGATTGATGCGATCCGTGAACAATTTGTTACTTCTACAGTGACCTTGCTCGGCGCGGAAGGGAACTTACTTGAATCGCTTGCGAAAAACTGCCGGCGCATTCGGCTGGAAACTCCCATTTGTTCAGACGATGAATTGGCGAAGCTTCGTCATAATCCGCTTCAGTCCTTTCAGTCGAAAACCTTTTCCACTTTATTTGAAGTGGAATACGAAGAAACAGCTTTGGAAAAAGCATTAAACGAATTGTTTCACTCGGTTGATCGTGCGGTAAAGGATGGCGTTTCGCTCATTATTTTGTCCGATCAACATGTAAATAAAGAGTTAGCAGCTATTCCATCCTTGCTCGCGGTGAGTGGACTCCACCATCATTTAGTCCGTCGGGGCACGAGAACAAAGGTCAGTATAATAGTAGAAACTGGTGAGGCGCGTGACGTTCATCAATTATGTATGCTGATTGGTTATGGGGCAGATGCCATCAATCCATATCTTGCGTATGCGTCTATCAAAGAGATGGTGAATCAAGGGAAAATTCAACGAGTTAGTTATGCCGGAGCGGTTGACAATTATATTCAAGCAGCTACAAGTGGGATGGTGAAAGTACTGTCCAAAATGGGGATATCTACGATCCAAAGTTACCGGGGAGCCCAGATTTTTGAAGCGGTTGGGATTGATTCTTCTGTCATTGACAAGTATTTCACGGGCACAGCCGCGCGATTAGGTGGAATCAAGCTGGAAACAATTGCAAAGGAAACGCTGATGCGTCATGAAAAAGCGTTTTGTACAGATCAGGATGAAACGCTTGAGGAGGGAAGTGACTTTCAATGGCGCCACGGCGAGGAGGCTCACGCATTTCATCCGGCGACGATCCATATGCTGCAGCATGCTTGCCGGACGAACAACTACGAGTTGTATAAAAAATATGCAGCTAAAGCAAATGAAGAACAATTAATTTTTCTCCGCGGGCTGTTTCAATTTAAGAAATCCGCACCGGTCCCGATCGATGAAGTAGAATCGGTTGAATCGATTTGCCGCCGCTTTAAAACCGGAGCGATGTCATATGGTTCTTTAAGTCAGGAAGCGCATGAAACATTGGCAATTGCCATGAATCGGATCGGTGGAAAAAGCAACAGCGGCGAAGGGGGAGAACATCCTGACCGCTGCATTCCAGATGAAAACGGTGATCTGCGCCGCAGTGCGATTAAACAAGTAGCTTCCGGACGGTTTGGTGTATCGAGTCATTATTTAGTCAATGCCGATGAAATTCAAATCAAAATGGCACAAGGGGCAAAGCCGGGAGAAGGCGGCCAGCTGCCAGGCAGCAAAGTGTATCCTTGGATTGCAGAAGTACGCGGCTCCACGCCGGGTGTCGGCTTAATTTCACCGCCGCCGCATCATGATATTTACTCGATAGAAGATCTCGCTCAGCTGATCCATGATTTAAAAAATGCTAATCCACATGCGAGAATCAGTGTGAAACTCGTAGCAAAAGCCGGCGTTGGAACGATTGCTGCCGGTGTGGCGAAAGGGCTGGCAGATGTTATTTTAATTAGCGGATCTGAAGGCGGAACAGGCGCTGCTTCGCGTACGAGTATTAAACATGCGGGAATGCCGTGGGAGCTTGGGCTGGCAGAAACACATCAAACGCTGCTGTTGAACGATCTCCGTGACCGGGTTGTGCTGGAAGCCGACGGAAAAATGATGACTGGGCGCGATGTGGTTATGGCGACATTGTTAGGTGCGGAAGAGTACGGTTTTGCGACCGCGCCGCTCGTCGTTTTAGGCTGTGTACTCGTTCGTGCATGTCATCTTAATACGTGTCCTGTCGGTGTAGCCACGCAAGATCCTGAACTGCGCAAGAAATTTCTTGGGGAGCCTGAGCATATTGAAAATTTCATGCGTTTTATCGCACAGGATGTTCGCGAAATCATGGCCGAACTAGGCTTCCGGACGATCAATGAAATGGTTGGACGAACAGATGTGTTAATGGAAAGTGAAATGGCAAAAACACATTGGAAAGCGAAAAAGCTTGATCTTTCATCTATCCTTTATGTGGCGTCTCCCGCAAGGAAGGGCGCAGTGTACAATCAGCGGACGCAAAACCATCGTCTTGAACAATCACTTGATTATAGAGAGGTTTTAAGAACTTGCCAGCCGGCGCTTGAAAGAAGGCAGCAAGTAACGGCGAGTTTTCCTATTCAAAATATTAACCGGACTGCCGGCACAATGTTAGGCAGTGAAATTACCGAACGGTACGGCCGGGAAGGCCTTCCGGACGGAACGATACAATTGCAATTCACCGGATCTGCCGGACAGAGCTTTGCTTCATTTCTGCCGAAGGGTGTAACGATGACGCTTGAAGGGGAAGCCAATGATTATGTCGGTAAAGGGTTGTCGGGCGGTAAAATCATTGTAAATTCATCAGGGAAATCTGTTTTTGTGCCAGAAGAAAATTCGATTATTGGAAATGTTGCTTTTTATGGAGGAACAGCAGGCGAAGCTTACATTCGCGGCCTGGCAGGTGAAAGGTTCTGCGTGAGAAATAGCGGGGTTGATGCAGTAGTTGAAGGGATTGGTGATCATGGCTGTGAGTATATGACGGGAGGACGCGTTGTTGTGCTTGGTTCCGTAGGTAAAAACTTTGCTGCAGGCATGTCCGGCGGAACGGCTTACGTTTATACAGAGGACACCGAAGCTTTCGGGCAGCAGTGCAATCAGGAACTCGTGTATCTCGAGTCATTGGATCACGGCAAAGAAAGAGAAGAAGTGAAACAGCTCGTTTTGAACCATTACCGTTACACGAATAGTTCACGGGCCTGGTATATCCTTCACCATTGGGAAGAAGTTTTAGCAAAGTGGGTCAAAGTCATTCCCGCAGAATATAAGCGGATCATGGAGTCAGGATTTTACGTGAGTGAGACACAGGCCTTTAAAGATGAAGCAGATATCAATGTTGTGACACAAAAATCAAACCGGGCCGATGGCAAGAATTTGGAGCCGGCATGAAATAGAAAGGAGCGGCGCTATGGGAAAGGCAACAGGATTTATGGATTATAAAAGAATCGTACCGGGCGAACGGAATCCGAAAGTCCGACTGAACGATTGGAAGGAATATCAGCAAACGCTGCCAGAAGACGAGTGGAAAAAACAAGGGGCGCGCTGCATGGATTGTGGAACCCCGTTTTGTCATACGGGAATTCAGTTAGGTCATTCGACAATAGGCTGTCCTTTATACAATTTGATACCGGAGTGGAATGACCTCGTCTATCAGGGGCGTTGGAGGGAAGCGCTGGACCGTTTATTAAAAACAAATAACTTTCCAGAATTCACCGGCCGGGTGTGTCCCGCTCCGTGTGAAGGATCTTGTACAGCCGCTATTAATGACCCAGCGGTAGCCATTAAAAGCATTGAACGGGCCATTATTGATAAAGGATTTGAAGAAGGGTGGATTGTTCCAGAGCCGCCGGCAGTCCGGACGGGAAAAAAGATTGCGATTGTCGGCTCCGGACCTGCCGGGCTTGTCAGTGCTGACGAGTTAAATAAAGCGGGTCATTCTGTTACCGTCTTTGAACGGTCTGACCGCATTGGCGGCTTGCTTATGTATGGCATTCCGAATATGAAGCTCGAAAAAGAGATTGTCGAGCGGAGAGTGAGTTTACTGGAAGAGGAAGGTATTCAGTTTGTCACAAATACGGAAGTCGGGAAAGACATTGATGCTGGCCAGTTACGTGACGAGTTTGATGCGGTCATTCTTTGTAGCGGCGCGCAAAAACACCGCGATTTGCCGATAGAAGGACGGGAGTTAAAAGGCATTCACTTTGCGATGAATTATTTAACATCAAATACGAAAAGTTTATTAGATTCCAATTTTGCCGATGGCGCCTTCATTTCTGCAAAAGGGAAAGATGTGATTGTTATCGGCGGAGGGGATACCGGGGCAGACTGTGTTGCTTCTGCTTTGCGCCATCAGTGTAAAAGCATCGCCCAGTTCGGAAAGCATCCGCAGCTTCCAGCAGAACGGGCAGCGGGCAATCCGTGGCCGGAATATCCTCATACCTTTTCTCTTGATTATGCTTATGCAGAAGCAAATGCTCAATTAGGGATAGATCCTCGGGAATATTCCATTATCACGAAAAAATTTATCGGCGACGAACACGGGCATGTGAAAGAACTTCATACGGTCCAAGTTCAAAAAATAACAGACGAAAAGGGCTGCGTGATCACTCGGGAGATTTCAGGGAGTGAAAAAGTATGGCCGGCGCAGCTCGTGTTCATTGCCGTTGGTTTTAGCGGCCCTGAAGAAGAGGTAATTCACGCATTTAATCTTACGCAAGATAAATACTCCAACGTCAAGGCGCCAGGCGGGAAATATACAACGAATGTGGAAGGCGTATTTGCTGCCGGCGATGTTCGAAGAGGGCAAAGTTTGATTGTGTGGGCAATTCAGGAAGGACGCGGAGCTGCCAGAGAGTGTGACCACTATTTAACGAGAAGTACAGCCCTTTCATAAATAAAATAAATCATTTAAGGGAGAGAATGCGTATGAGAAAGTTTAATAAGGAAGAAATTTTTCAATTAGTACAGGAAGAGAACGTAAAATTTATCCGTCTTCAGTTTACAGACATTTTAGGAACAATTAAAAACGTCGAAATTCCTTCGTCCCAGTTAGAGAAAGCGCTAAGCAATAAAATGATGTTTGACGGCTCATCCATCGAGGGGTTCGTTCGGATTGAAGAATCGGATATGTATTTATATCCGGATTTGGATACGTTCGTTATTTTCCCGTGGACAGCCGAAAAAGGGAAAGTCGCCCGTTTTATTTGTGATATTTATCATCCAGATGGCACACCTTTTGAAGGAGATCCTCGCAGCAATTTAAAGCGGATTGTGAATGAAATGAAAGAGCTGGGATTTAGTGATTTTAACGTAGGACCTGAACCTGAATTTTTCTTATTCAAACTGGATGAAAGAGGAAACCCGACGTTGGAATTAAATGATCATGGCGGCTATTTTGATTTGGCGCCAACCGATCTGGGCGAAAACTGCCGCCGCGATATCGTTTTGGAACTGGAAGAGATGGGATTTGAAATTGAAGCTTCCCATCACGAAGTAGCGCCCGGCCAGCATGAAATTGATTTTAAATATACTGATGCTGTAAAAGCGTGTGATGATATTCAAACGTTTAAGCTTGTTGTAAAAACCATTGCCCGAAAGCATGGTCTGCATGCGACGTTCATGCCGAAACCATTGTTTGGTGTGAATGGTTCAGGGATGCATTGCAACTTGTCTTTATTCAAAGATGGTGAAAATGTTTTTTATGACAAGAACGGCCAGCTGGAGTTAAGTAATACTGCTAGACAATTTGTTGCTGGCATTTTGAAGCATGCGCCTAATTTTACCGCTATCACAAATCCGACCGTTAATTCATATAAAAGATTAGTTCCGGGATATGAAGCGCCTTGTTATGTGGCCTGGTCAGCCAGAAACAGAAGCCCACTTATTCGCATCCCAGCTTCCCGCGGATTAAGCACTCGTATAGAAGTGCGCAGTGTGGATCCGTCTGCGAATCCATATTTAGCGATGGCTGTCCAGCTCGCTGCCGGATTAGACGGCATTAAAAATAAATTAACGCCTCCAGAAGCCGTGGACCAAAACATCTATGTGATGTCAAAAAAAGAGCGGATGGAAAGCGGCATTGTGGATTTACCAGCTACTTTAGCTCAAGCCATTGAAAATTTCCAAGGAGATGAAGTGATGACGCGGGCGTTAGGCAGCCATTTATGTGAACACTTTGTGGAAGCAAAAGTAATTGAATGGGATCTATTCCGGACACAAGTCCACCCGTGGGAACGTGAGCAATACATCACACAGTATTAAGAATGCAATGGAGGGGTCAGTCCTCCGTAGCACTAACGCGTTAGCGTAATGGGGGACTGACCCCGAAATAACAAAATAAAATCCCGGTAAGAAAGAGTGATGACGAGTGTGTGGAATAACAGGATGGATTAATTGGCATCAAGATTTAAATTCTCAAGCATTCATCGTGGAAAAGATGGCACATTCATTGGCGAAGCGCGGCCCGGATGCTTCAAGTGTATGGAGTAACCGCCATGTTTCACTAGGGCATACCCGCCTTATTGTTGTTGACCCTGCCGGTGGAAGTCAGCCGATGGCAAAAACAATTAATAACCGCACTTATACAATGGTCTATAATGGAGAGCTTTATAACACAGAGGATATTCGAAAAGAGCTGTTAAAAAAAGGGTATGCTTTTCAGTCTCGTTCTGATACGGAAGTGTTGCTGACGGCTTATATAGAGTGGAAAGAGAAGTGTGTAGATTATTTAAATGGAATTTTTGCCTTTGCTATTTGGGAGCATGACCGAGAGCAGCTTTTTATGGCGAGAGACCGGCTTGGAGTCAAACCGCTATTTTACACAGAAGAAAATGGATCGTTCATATTTGGTTCTGAATTGAAAGCGATATTGGCTCACCCGAATGTGAAACGGGAAGTAGGACGGGAAGGTCTGCAGGAGTTGTTCGGATTAGGGCCGTCTCGTACTCCCGGCCATGGAGTTTTTCGGGGAATAAAGGAACTCCGGCCAGCTCATGCACTCACCTATCATCGAAATGGATTAAACGTTTGGCGATATTGGAATGTAGAAAGCAAAAAACATGATCATACATTAGCGGAAACAGTGGAACAAGTACAGTTTCTTGTGAAGGATGCTGTTGAACGCCAGTTGATAGCTGATGTTCCTGTTTGTACGTTTTTATCAGGAGGGGTAGATTCGAGCGCCATTAGTGCAATTGCTTCTGAATTTTTCAAGAAGGAAGGGCGCGGCCCTCTTCATACTTATTCCATTGATTATGATCGTAACAGCCAATTTTTCAAAGCCAATGCTTTTCAGCCAGATGAAGATGGACCATGGATAAGAAAAATGGAGCAATACGTTGGTTCAATTCATCACTCGGCCGTCATTCAAAATGATCAACTTGCTGACTATTTAAGAGAGGCAGTGAATATGCGGGATTTGCCGGGAATGGCCGACGTTGACTCCTCGCTGCTGTGGTTTTGTGAACATATTAAACAGGATTTCACAGTTGCTTTATCCGGTGAATGTGCAGATGAGATATTCGGCGGCTACCCATGGTTTTACAAAGAAAATTTACTAAATGAAGCAGGCTTTCCATGGATGAAGTCACAAGAAGAAAGGCAGGAGCTTTTGCTTCCGCACTGGCAGAAGAAGCTTGATCTAAAAGGATATGTGAGAGAGCGGTACAAAGAAACAATTAGTGAGGCGCCTCAACTAGACGGGGAAAGTCCGTTAGAAGCACGCCGCCGAGAAATGTTTTATTTAAATATGACGTGGTTTATGGCGACTTTGCTCGAGCGGAAAGACCGCATGAGCATGGGGGCAAGTCTGGAAGTGCGCGTTCCATTCGCTGACCACCGGCTTGTTGAGTACGCCTGGAATATACCATGGGAAATGAAAATGCTGAATGGTCGCGAGAAAGGGATATTGCGCCGGGCTTTAGAAGGAGTTCTCCCTAAAGATGTTCTTTACCGCAAAAAGAGCCCATATCCGAAAACATACCACCCGGGATACACAACACGGGTAAAAAACATGTTAAATAGCATCCTTGAAAACAAATCATCCCCAATACTCGAATTAATCTCAAAACAAAAAGCCAAAGATATCATCAACTCAGGCGGATCCTCATTCAAAGTCCCTTGGTTCGGCCAGCTCATGACCGGCCCACAGCTCATCGCCCACCTTTTCCAAATCAACACCTGGCTCGAACATCACAACATCAACATCATTGACAACTAAAATAAAGGAGTCAGTCCTCTGTTACAGTAATACGTTAATACAGCGGGGGTCAGTCCCCCGCTGCGCTAACGCGTTAGCGTGCTGGGGGACTGACCCCCAGTACGTTAATGCGTTACTTTATAGAATTGCAGTCTGAATTTTTCATATGAAAATATGAGATTAAGAGGGGGGGATGGATAGTTTGTAATTGTTGAATAGTGTATGCTTAAATTAATCTGGAGAGTGGCGAGGACTTAATAAAAAAATCTATTGCAATCTCTTACAAGAAAGAGTAGACTTTGGTCAACTGATCGGGAGCCTGTGGAATCGGGCTGAGAATATAACTAATCTGTTATAGACCGTTATAACCTGTTGGGTAATGCCAGCGTAGGGAAAGTGATGAAAAATATTTACTATCGACACTTTGCTTATGCAAAGTGTTTTTTTATTTTTCAGGAGAGGGTGGATAAGAATGGATCAGCAACAAGTTATCATGGAAAATGTTCTTCAGTTTATGCAAAAGGATCATCTTGAAGAAGAGGACTTTAATGAACAAGCTTTGCGCTTATATTCCTATCAATATCAATTTAATCTTCCATATCAAGCATTTTGCAGGCAAAGGGGAAAAACACCGAGAATGGTGAAAGCGTGGCGGGATATCCCGGCGGTTCCTGTTAATGCATTTAAGGAAGTGGCATTAAGCTGTACAGACCCGGAAAAAGCGGAAGCTGTTTTTATGACGAGCGGCACGACTAAAGGGATTAGGGGCAAGCATTACCATCCCAATTTACATATTTATGATCGGTCGATGATTTTGAACTTTAAGCAGAGGTTTATGGGAAATATAGAAAAAGTTCGCATGGGCGTGCTGTTCCCGACAGAAAAAGAAATGCCTAATTCTTCACTGGCCCATTATTTAGCGTTAGCCGTTAAAGAGTTTGGCAAGGAAGGCAGCGGCTATTTAATGAACGAAAGCGGAGTCGATATGGATCGATTGCTGGATGAATTGAATCGTGCTGAAGAAACCGGAGAGCCATATGCCCTTATTGGTGCAAGTTATAGTTTTGTCCACGTTTTGGAAGAGTTAGAACGCAGGGGAAAAACCTTTTCTTTGCCGAAAGGAAGTAGAATCCTTGATACAGGGGGCTTTAAAAACCAATCAAAGGAACTTGAATTAAATGATTTTTACGACTTGCTGTCAAGTTCTCTAGGCGTTAGCCGGACGGAGTGTATTAATATGTACGGAATGACGGAGCTGAGCACACAATTTTACGACGATGGCAATGAGTCGATCCCTGCTGTTAAGTCAGGTCCTCATTGGATACGGACGAGAGTCATTCACCCTTTAACAGGTGAGGAGATGCCTAAGGGGGAGCGCGGCGTACTTGTTCACTGTGACTTAGGCAATTTCAACTCGGTAACGACGATTTTAACGGAAGACATAGGAATAGAGCTAGAAAGTGGCTTTTTGCTTTTAGGCAGAGTACAAGGAGCGGAAGCAAAAGGATGTTCGATTACTTTAGCAGAGTTTTTAAAGGCGGCAAAGGAGCCGTTGAAATGAGGGAAATTGCCGGATACTTGCCAGACATCGGGAAAGAGAAATTTGAGACGAAGATTTTAACGTTTCAAGGGAAAGATGGAGCAATCGAAGCAGAAATTCCATTGCTTAACGAGAAACAAATGGATATGGTCATTGCTAAAGTAAAAAAAGCAAGTAATGAGACGTTAAAGTCATTTTCCAGTGCTGAGATTGTGCAGATTATTGATGAGGCAATTGAAAGATTGCTAGACCGCCGTTCACCATATCGCCAAAAGGCGGAAAAGCTTTTGCCGATTGTAACAGGCTATAATGAAGAAATCGTTCGCCTTGGGCTTACATCTTATTTAAAAACATTCCGAAAACATGAGCTTCAGCGCTTTCTCGTTGAAGATTTAGGCAATCCTTTATTGCTTGATGACTTTCAGCCACGTGTAACAGGCGGATATTCAAAGGCGGTAGGCCCGGAGCTGATTACTCATATTTGGGCCGGCAATGTTCCTGCTCTGCCTTTATGGAGTTTAATTTCAGGTTTGCTCGTTAAGGCGGGAAACATCGGAAAAGTCGCAAGCGCGGAACCTTTTTTTGCTGGCTGGTTTGCTCAAGTGTTGGTGGAAATAGAACCGAGACTCGCCGATTGCTTCGCCGTCGTTTGGTGGAAAGGCGGTGATGAAGAGCGGGAGTTTTCTTTATTTAGTCAGTCGGGTGTGGTCGTTGGTTACGGCGGCAATCAATCGCTGCAATTTCTTCAAAGCCGCATACCGATTACGACACGTTTTTTGCCATTTGGTCATAAAATTAGCTTCGGCATTTTGTCTGAGTCAAGTCTCGATTCAAGAAAAGCATGGCAGTCTGTCCATCAAGCAGCACTTGATGTTATTCGTTACGATCAGCAAGGCTGCTATTCCCCGCATCTCTTTTATGTTCAACGTGGCGGGAAGGTTTCTCCAAGAGAAGTTGCAAGAATGATGGCGAATGAATTGGAAAACTATCAAAAAAGATTTCCCCGCCGGCCGCTTTCAATGGAAGAGTCGGCCTCTTTATCATCATGGAGGCAAAAAGAAGAGATGGGTATTTTTGATCACCCTAATAAAGAAGTGCTAGGAAATTCAGCGAATGATTGGACCGTTGTCTATGAAGAGAACAATATCCACTTTACCCCAAGCTGTTTAAACCGAGTGGTAAAAGTAATGCCATTTGAAAATATAGAAGAGATTCTTTCTCTTGTGGCACCTCACCGGCATTTGCTGCAAACCATTGGCATGGCTGCGAACCCAAAGGAGCTGTTTGATTGGGCAGAATCGTTAGGGAAAGTAGGCGTTACGCGTATAACTGCTTTAGGAAAGATGACATCGCCTGAAGCTGGATGGCATCATGATGGACGCTTTAATTTATTAGATTTAGTGAATATGGTGGACATCGAATCTGCGGCAGAAGAGTCCAGTGAACGATTTGCCCCTTATGTTGATTAGGAGGTCGCGGAATGAGTTTTTTATCAATAGAAGATGTAAGTTTTCGATATCAAGGAAAAAATGCTGTCATCAATCAAGCGAATTGGGAAATTGAAAAAGGAGAGTTTCATTGTTTATTAGGAAAAAGCGGCTGCGGAAAAACAACCCTTTTAAAGATTGCTTCGGGCTTGTTGCCACCTAATGAAGGAAGGGTTTATTTACAGGGAAAAGAATTGACCGAACCTTCTCATGAATGCGGCTTTGTTTTTCAGTCCCCGGCATTATTAGAATGGAAAACAGTGATGGATAATGTTCTTCTTCCCGTTGTTCTTAGGCGAAAGACGACTCCTGAGGATCGGGAAAAGGCAGTTGCTTTGTTGGAGCTAGTTGGGCTTTGTGATTATCTTAATCGGCATCCAGCACAATTGTCAGGAGGGCAGCAAAGCCGTGTCGCATTAGCTAGAGCGCTGATCCAAAAGCCGTCCATGATGTTTTTAGATGAACCGTTTGCTTCCTTAGACGCTATTACAAGAGAAGAATTGCAAGAAGATTTGCTGAAAATCTGCCAGTTGGAAGGAACGACCGTGCTGTTTATAACGCATGATATATCAGAGGCTGTTTACTTAGCTGACCGTGTTGCTGTTATGGAGCAAGGAGAAATTATATATGAAGCCGATGTAAATCTTTTAAAACCACGTACAGTAGAAATGAGATACGATCCGAATTTTAATGAGCTTTGTTTAAAGGTACGGCAAGTGATGGGCGGGGGAGTATGATGAAAAACGTTCAGCTATATTCATTCCTGCTTTTTATTGTGTTGATTGTTTCTTGGGAGATAACAGCGGGAAACATGTCAGAGCTCGTGTTGCCTGCTCCTTCTGTCATCTTTTTTACGTTGATAGATGGAATCAAGAGCGGCTATTTTCTTCCTCATATTACTCGAACTGCTGCGGAGATCGTCCTTGGTTTGTTTTTAGGGAGCCTTTTTGGATTCGTCATCGGACTTCTTATGGGTGAAATTGAATTTTTGCGAAAGCTCCTTTTTCCGTATGTCATCGCTAGCCAAGCCGTTCCAAAGCTTGCTTTAGCTCCTTTGTTTATTTTGTGGTTTGGTTTTGGAATGACATCAAAAGTTGTCATTACCGCATTAATTTGTTTTTTTCCACTGTTAGAGAATACGGTTACATCTATTCAGTATATGGATAAGCAAAAAATAGAATTGTTTCGAATGCTTAAAGCGAGCCGCTGGCAAACGTTAATTCATTTGAAAATTCCAGCTGGTATGCCGGGAATCCTCGCCGGGCTTCGGGTAGCAGTCGTCCTGGCGGTAGTCGGAGCCGTTGTGGGAGAATTTATTGGCGGCAGTGAAGGGTTGGGAGCGGTGATTATTGCTTCCCAGGCGATGATGGATACACCGCTGATGTTTGCTTCACTGCTTTTATTAACGATCATGGGAATGGGGCTGTATCAGCTTGTTAATATAATAGAGAAAATCTGGCTCAAGCCATACAAGAAGGGATCGAAAAAATGAAAAGCAAACATTTAATCATTGTATTATTGTTATGCGTTATGGTATTTGTTGCAGCTTGTGGGACACAGCAGCAAAAAGATGAAACATCCGATCGTAAAGAAGAAAGTCTTCGGGTAGCAAGCTGGAGCCAGCCGATTACTGAACAAACAAACTTATTAGTTGATGAAGAAAAAGGCTTTTTTAAAGAACGAGGATTAGACGTCACAGTTATTCCTGGTGCCGGCGGTGGAGATGCCGTTAAAAATATTTTGTCAGGGCAAGCGGATATTGCTTTTACTGATCCCGGATCACTGTTTTTTGCTTTAGATAAAGGAGAAAAATTGAAAGTTATTTATAATGTCTATCCGCAAAATGTGTTTAATATTGTTTCCTTGAAAGAGAAAAACATTACAAAACCGGAAGACTTAAAAGGTAAAACGATTGGTGTGTACAGCTTAACAAGCGGTACGAGACAAAACTTGCTAGTGATGCTGAATCAGGCAGGTCTTTCTGAAAAAGACGTAAAAATTGTAGAAACAGGTATTTCCAATTTTGCTCCGCTAATGCAAGGACAAGTAGATGCGACAGCTGCAACTGATACAGGATTGCTCGTAGGTAAACAAAAAGGCTTAGGTGAAGTGAATGTTTTGGAAGTGAAAGATTATTTGAATATTCCAAGTGATGTATTTGTCGTGACGGAAAAAACATTTACAGAGAAAAAAGAAGTGCTGAAAACATTTTTACAAGCTTATCAAAATAGTGCAAATTGGATGATTGAACATCCGGAAGAAGCTGCTTCTTTAGCAAAAGAATATGCGATTGATGGAAAAGATGAAAAGCAAAACTTGGAGATTATTACACTTCGCAATGCAGCGAGTGTTTCATCCTTAACAGAGGAGCAGGGATTAGGTGCAATTGATCTGGACATCCTCCAGCAAGGAGCAGATACGTACGAGAAGTTAGGGTTAATCAAAACGCGTCTGAATATGGAAGAGGCTATAACCGGGGAACTTATTCATAAAAAGTAATGGAGGATGAACGAATATGGGAAAATTTAAAGGGAAAGTTGTTCTTGTTACCGGAGCGAGCCGGGGGATCGGTGCTTCTATTGCTCGTGCTTTTGCAGAAGAAGAAGCGTTTGTCATCGTTAATTACCTCCAAAATAAAGAGGCAGCTGAAAAGGTGGCTGCCTCATGCCGGGAGCTTGGCGGCGATGGCTGGGCTATTCAAGGGGATGTCACTTCCGAAAGCGCCGTCAACGGGATGATGGATCAAATCATATTGGAAGCGGGGAAAATTGACGTTGTTGTAAACAATGCGTTTAAACCTTATATATTTAATCCGGATGAGCGTAAAATGCTTTGGGAATTAAAGTGGAATGATTACCAGGAGCAAATTGACGGAGCATTGCGTTCCGCTCATTACATCACTCAGGCCGTTCTGCCGATGATGAAAAAACAAACTCAGGGGAGCATCGTTAATATAATTAGTAATTTAGTGGAGAGGCCGATTGTGCCGTATCATGAATACAACACGGCGAAAACAGCCTTGATGGGGTACAGCCGTAATTTAGCAGCAGAGCTTGGCCCATTCGGAATTAGAGTCAACTGTGTGGCACCTGGACTTGTGTATCCAACAAGTGCCAGCAAATATACGAAAGAAGAAATGAAAGAAATGATTATCGCCCAAACTCCACTGCGCAGAATAGCTCTTCCTGAAGACGTGGCCGGCCCGGTTTTATTTCTGGCATCTGACTGGAGTGGATTTATGACAGGCCAAACCTTATTTGTTGACGGCGGTTTTGTTATGTAGTTAGACGGAAACTAGTGACAGGCACTTTTCAATTCGAATAAATGAAAACATACATGGAAAGCCTTCTATTATAAGGATTTTTTTAAAGGGAGGGAAATATGTTTTCATTTCGTGGGGATGCTCATAAAGTTTACCTTCGGCTAAAAAAAGTATCGGACAAGGATCAACCTTTTAAACAAATGAAGGAACTGACGGAAATTGGTGAAATCCAAGAATTTTATCAATCAATTGATAGCTGTACATTAAAAAAAATTTATTATCGCATGATCAAAGAGAAAAATGGTTCGGGGATTATTCCCATTTTAGTATCCGCCGTTCCATGGCTTTTTTTTCTGTTTTCACAACAATTGCAACAATTTCTTTTCAATAAAGGAAGCTTGCTGTGGATTGTTTTTGTGGTGATTTATATTATTACGCTTACTATAAGTGTAATTCTGCATTTTCATGAAAAATCATGGGCTGCTGTCCATATAGAAATAATTCAAGATATTTTAAAGGAAAGAAAAAAATAAAGGTTCTTTGAGCTATACGAAGTAACCTTTAGATGCCTGTATGATTGTATGTGATCAGTGATATGACCCCATCCATAATTTTAAAAAACCGGACGATTGTCCGGTTTTTTGTTTTGAATACTATGAGGAGGTAACTGCTTAACTATAGTGTTTTGCCTAAAAAGCGGCGACAGAGCCGGCTGTAAATGGACTGAAACGCCAGTAATCAACAAAGTTCGAGGAATGACGGATACGCTCTCTACGCTGTTCCTAGAACAACCCCAAGTTCTTTTAAGTATTTCCGATAGGCAATGCTCATGCGATCGCAGACGAGGGAGAGTTCGACTTGTAAGTCAAGCGGAAGCTCCTCTGGTTTTTGGTTTTCGACTACCGGTTTATCTTGAGCAAAAATATCATCTTGAAACTGAATGATTTCTTGATCTGTCAGTCCTGGATCATAGTTAAAGGAAATAATTCCATAAGCAACCGACTTATTTTCATCGACAGGACGAACGGTTAAAAGAATAGTCATTAACGTATCGTTTTCACGGTCTCTTTTTGTGAATTTCACGGTTAACGGACGAACAATTTCATACGTGTAATAGACGTATTTTGGTGTTCCGGAACCGTCCGGATCAGGCTGGAAAATCGCGATTTCATCTGAATAAATCCGATTACCCTCCCGATTTACTGCGTAATCTTGAATTTCACGATGGGTGTCCGAGCCTAAAAAACCTTCATGTACAACAGCAAGGTGACCAACATCAAGAAAGTTTTCGATAATGCGCGGCGGCTTTGCCTGAACTTCTTGAGGCCCCCAAATGACATTACGGTATTCCTCCGTGCCTTCCATTTCTTCATAACGGAATAGCTCCGGGTTGTTTTTGGCTAAATTCACCCAGATGAATCCATATTTCTCTGTACAAGAATAGGAAACGGCTGTTGCTTTTTTTGGAATGACTCTTCCCTCCGGCAGCTGTGGAATCTTAACACATTCACCATGGTGGTTGTATTCCCAAGCATGGTAAGGGCAAACGAGACAATCATTTTTGACTTCTCCGAGTGATAAAGAAGCGCCCCTGTGAATGCATAAATCCTTAAAAGCATGTACCCCTTCACTGTTTCTGAAAATCGCCAGACGCTCACCCATGAGAATGACTTGAAGGGGCTTTTCCTTTATGTCTTCTGAACGGCAGGCAACAATCCAGTCCTGCAATAATACGTTATCTTGCAACATAGGTTATATCTCCTCACATCAATTTTATTTCTCTATTTTAATAATGTTTTAAGAAATGGTCAATATCATAACCGAACCAAAAAAAATTTAAACGGGAAAATGTTCGTTTTTTATATACAAAAGAATATTTCTTTTATATAATCCAGTTGAAAAGATTAAAAACACGAATAAAAAAGGGGAAAGATCGTATTGGAAAAGAAAACAGAAAACACTATTATCATCGGGGTGGATGATAAGATCGGTTACGGGAAAGCCTTTGTCCTTGGATTACAGCATGTGCTGGCGATGGATTTGTACATTGCACCAATCATTATCGCAGGCCTTCTTGCGTTAAGTACGGAAAATACCTCCTTCTTTATTCAAATGTGTTTTCTGGCAACAGGTATTGCCACGTTAATCCAAACAGGTGCAGGGGTTAAGCTGCCTGTCGTACAAGGACCGTCATACGTTCCGATCGGTGCGATTGCTGCGATTGGCGGAAAGCTCGGGCTTGGTGCCATTGCGGGAAGTTTGATTCCAGGTGCTATTATTATCGCCATCCTCGGTTATCCGTTAAGATGGTTTGCAAAAGCTGTTAGAAAAATTATTCCTCCTCTTGTCGGCGGTACGGTTATTATTATCGTAGGCATCGCCTTGATGCCGATCGGACTTAATAACGTTTACAATGCAGAGGGCAATATTGGAGAAAATATTCTTGTGGCAGCTGTTTCTGCCGGAGTGTTGATTATTTGTATGCTGCTTGGCCGTAAAATGCATGGAATCGGTACATTTTTTCGTTTAGTTTCAGTCATTATTGCGATTATAGCAGGTACGGTCACAGCAAACTTCTTTGGCAGTGTTGATTTTTCACCTGTTAAAGATGCCAGCTGGTTCTCTTTGCCAACAATATTCCCATTCGGCAAGCCAGTGTTTGATGTAAGTGCTATTATTACAATGGTTTTTGTTTATTTAATTATTTTGATTGAAACAACGGGAACTTGGTTTGTTGTATCTTCTGTGACCGGAAAAGAGCTGGATGAAAAACGCTTAAACCGTGCTTCTGTTGGTGAAGGGCTTGGCTGTCTCGTTGGTTCACTGTTCGGCAGCACGCCGATGACCGGCTATTCCTCTAATGCCGGGCTGCTCGCCATTACTGGTGTAGCAAGCAGAATGGCCATTATGGCAAGCGGATTAATTCTTGTCTGCCTTGGGCTTGTACCAAAGCTTTCTACGGCGATTACGTGTATACCGGAACCTGTTATCAACGGTATCTTTGGTATTGTCTGTGTCGCCATTGTGACAAATGGCATGAAAGTTATTCAACCAATTGTTATCGATGATCGCAACATGATGGTAATTGGCATTCCTATTTTATTAACGATAGCTGTGACGATTTTACCTAAAGACGTTCTCTACAGTGTCCCGGATTGGGCTAATTACATTTTATCTTCTGGAATTACAGTGGGTGCCTTGGCGACTGTCCTCTTAAATTTGGCCATTCCGGAAGAAAAGAAATAGACAATTTGCAATCATATTCAAGAGAAGAGACCATCGTTTTCCTGTACACGGGAAGGCGATGGTCTTAATTTTTTAAGGGGAATTTTCACTGGAAATCGGCGTTAGCTGATCTCATTCATGTCTTGCCTGACTGACTGTAAATGTGGGGTGGCTGCTTGTAAATCAGGAATTACTGCCTGCAAAATGGATTTTCGGTAATATGAAATTTATTTCTGGGCGCAAATCTCATTTTGTACTTTTTCGAACACCAAATGATGAGAGAAAGGTCACCGGATGTACACTTATGGAAATCTAATCGGAACATTTAACGAATGTTGATCTCTATATGAACGATAGGAAACAATTTGATGGTCCTTCATATTCGCATCTAATTGTAAAATCCGGGAACCCTTCATTTCCAAATAATAACGAACGCCCATCGTTTCTAGTGTATAAAAGATAAAGTTGGTCCCTAAAAAGGTTTTAATTTCTGCTTTCGTGTCGTGGTGGGTTGGGATGAATTTTGCTAACGCTGAAACAGAGGCTGAGGGTGTGCCGGTAAGTTCAAATATTTTTTCTTTCGCATAAGCAGTTGCCTGGCCTAATGTCTTTTTTGCGCTGTAAACCATGCTTTCAACGTTCATGGACAGTCTCCTCAATAATTGGCCCGCACAATTAGTCAATAATACGGGCCAGTTATATTTTATTGATTTAATAAAATCATGTTATTTTGCATTTGCTGGATCTGCAGTCTCATCCGGTGCAGTTGTTCTCTTTGCTGCTCATTTGCACTGAGGAGCAGCTTGTCTAAGTCATTATATGCCTCTTCAAGCATTAACTGCGATTGGTTATAGGTACCAACGTTATTATGTTCCTGCAAAGACGCTTCCTCGTATTGATCGGTTGCATAGTTTAACGCGTTTTTGCACTGCTCTAAGCAATCATCCACTGATTGTCGTGTTGCCATTTATATCCTCTCCTTGCGACAGTTAATAAGAAATCCAACTTCCATCATAGTGTTGCCTTTTTCATCGTGGATTATCAAAGACAATTGTAAAAGCCTTCATGGTTTTTCTGCAAAATTTTTCTATACTATGGCTTTCACTTTTCGCAAATAGTAAGCGCAGGAGGTGTTTTTTATGAGCAAAAACAGAAACCGAGGCAACGATGCATTTAGCGGAGTGAATCCACAAGGGTATTCCGGCGGAGGCAAAGGCGATACAAGCCCAAAATCACAGCTTGAAGACAAAGCGAAACACAGCAATACGAAAAGATGAAAGTCGTTCCCTCGCCATGGCTGCGGGGGATTTTTCGAATAAATTGCTGCAAGACACAGTTTCATATCAGCTAAACAAAAAATATTCTTATGGAGAGCTTTTTTCTATGGAAATTTTTTCGTTCGTTGAGTACGATGTGAATACAAGCTGTTAAATATAAATGAGGAAATACATAATTTTATTTTATAAGGCAGAGGACGCTGGAGGAGGAAAAAGAGTGAAAGTGATTTATGAGGGAAAGTTAAATAATGACGGGCAGCCATTTAAAGTTCAAACATTATCGATGGCCGATATGAAACAAATTTTATCTTTGCAGGAAGTGGTCATTGAATCGTTGGAAAGCAAAGAGACGCTGCAGCCGCTAAGCGCGAAGGAGTTTCAATACATATTGGAAGGAAACGGACTGATGATCGGGGCATTTGCAGAGGAACAGCTGATTGCGTTTCGCGCGCTTTTAGTACCTCCAATCGATGAAGAACATTTAGGGTTGGACATCGGACTAACAAAAGAAGAACTACCAGGTGTCATCTATCAAGAAATCTCGAATGTGCATCCCGATTACCGGGGCAATCGACTGCAAAAAACGCTAGCCACGCTCATCATGCAAGAGTTACAAAAGCATAATGAAAGTTATTCATATGTTTGCTGTACAGTCGCTCCGTTTAACATACCAAGCTTAAAAGACAAATTTGCCCAAGGAATGGAAATCGCTGCGCTTAAAGAAAAATACGGCAGGCGGCTGCGCTATATTTTTGTGAAGGAACTCGCAGAAGCGAAAACCAAAGATTGGCTGCAAATTGTAACAGTACGGATGGATGATATGGCCGGACAGCAAGACCTTCTCGAGAAAGGGTGGCGTGGTTTTCAAATGGACAACCGTGAAGGGGTACTGTGGGTGGATTTTGGCAAAAAAGCGTAGCTGAGCAGCAGTTGCACAAATGTTTGTGTCTCTCCATTAAGCGTTTCATATTTTGGTTAAGTCAAAAAGCAAGAGCTGCTCCGAGCACTCTTGCTTTTTTAATTTAGGCTTTTTTCTAAAAGTTTGTTGTTTTTATAGTATATTCTTATGACAAAAAGTGTAGCAAAAGGGTTGATTGGAGCGGAAGGTGCGAGGCTCCTGCGGGATTAGCGGGACAGGTGAGACCCCGCAGGAGCAAAGCGACGAGGAGGCTCACCGCCCGCCCCGCGGAAAGCGAGCATCCTGGAGCGGAAATCAACCAACCCTTTTCTAATAGCAACAAAGTTTACGAAAACAGCCTTAATTTAAGACGATCACGTGACAGAAAGTTCAGAAAATGTATTGTTCATATTTGAATTTTATGATAAATTAATAATCACTTATGAAGCTTATGCTTCTATTTTTTAAAAAAAAGAAGCATAAGCTTCATAGTGGGGAGAAATGAAAGTGGAATTGTTGAATAAACTAAAGGAAAAGTATTCGCAATTATCTAAAGGTCAGAAAGCAGTAGGCAAGTATTTAATGGAAAAGCCTGAAGAGTTTGCGCTGCAATCGGCCGGTCAAATTGGAAAGCAGATCGGAGTCAGTGAAACGACTGTGATCCGTTTTTGTTATTCATTGGAATTAAGCGGATATGTCAGCTTGCAATCAATTATTCGAGAACATTTCATTCATGAAAAAAGCAGTATGGACCGTTACTATTCTTCGAAATTAGAAATGGCGGAACAGCCGCATTTGTTTGCCCAGGTCATGGAAAAAGACATGAAAAATATTCAAAAAGCCATTACTAATATCCGGGAAGAGGATGTGCAGCTGGCGGTGGAAAAAATAATGGACGCGGATACGGTTCAAGTAACCGGAATGAGGACATCATTTGCCCCGGCTCAATGGTTTTCATTTGTATTAGGTTTAGTCCGGGACGAGGTGAAATTATTTCAGCCCGGAACGGATGATTTGTTCACTGCACTTCAAAGCGTGAATGAGCAATCCGTATTTATTGCTGTGACTTTTCACCGCTATGTAAAGGAAACGGTGAAAATGGCTGAAATGGCAAAAGAGCAAGGGGCATTTGTTATTAGTATGACAGATTCAGCCCTCGCTCCGATTTCAGAATTTAGCGATATTACATTTGCAGTTGGAACAGGCGAAGACTCAACCTTGGATGCCTTTCCACCGCTTTTTTCTTTTTTGAACGCGATGACGGCGAGCATCTCTGTTCAGTATTCGGAACAAATTAAAGAACGGCAAAAGAAATATGAAAGGATGAACGCCCATCATTTATTTTATTAATGAAATGTCTACAGAGATATAAAGCGAAAGGAAGGAAGTTTTGCTGTGAAAAAAGAGCTTGAAGAATTGAAACCTTCGATACAACAAATATACGATTACTTGCATTCCCACCCGGAAGTCAGCTGGCAAGAAGTCCATACGACCGAATATTTATATAATCTCTTAATAAAGTCAGGCTTTAAAGCCCAAACATTTAGTGATTGTACGGGAATCATAGTCGAGATGGGCGAGGGGGATGTTTCAGTTGGACTGCGCTGTGATATCGATGCTTTATGGCAGGAAGTAAACGGTACACTTCAAGCGAATCATTCTTGCGGTCATGATGCGCATATGACGATGGCCGTAGGCACGCTGCTGTTGCTGAAGAGCCTACAGTACAAGCCAAAAGGAAAGCTTGTAGTCATCTTTCAGCCTGCAGAAGAAAAAGGAACAGGCGCTTTAAAAATGATCGAAAAAGGTATCATTGATGAGCTGGACTATTTATACGGTGTTCATGTTAGGCCCATTCAGGAATTGTCTTTTGGGCAGGTATCTCCAGGAATTCAGCACGGAGCGGCGAAATTTATTGCTGGGGAAATTATTGGCGAAGATGCTCACGGAGCCAGGCCTCATCTCGGGAAAAACGCGATCGAAATCGGCGCAGATCTCATCCAGTCATTAAGTCAAATTCACCTCGATCCGGCTATCCCTTATTCAATTAAAATGACTAAATTTCAAAGTGGAAATGAAACGAGCAACTTAATCCCAGGAAAAGCTTCTTTCTCCATTGATGTTCGGGCACAAACGAATGAAACAATGAATGAATTAACAGAAAAAGTGGTGCAAATTTGCAAAGGACTAGAAGTGGTCCATCAAGCGAACATCCACTTAGAAACAAAAGCAGAAACAGCAGCAGCTGAACTATCGGAACAAGCGGTAAGTGTAATGGAAGAGGCCATTATTAAAGTGATGGGAAAAGAACATCTCGTCCCGCCAATTGTTACAACCGGGGGAGAAGATTTTCACTTTTACACATTAAAAAAACCGCAATTAAAGGCGACTATGCTCGGTCTCGGCTGCGATTTAAAACCGGGTCTGCATCATCCAGATATGACATTTCAACAAGAAGCGATTTATACAGGCATAGAAATATTAACAGAAACGATCATTCGTACATTTGAGCAGCTGGAAGGGTGAAGCGTCTTGAAAAATTATCACATTCGAACATTCCAGGATCGAAAAGATTTTGAAAAAATGCAAGTGCTTGAAAAGAAAATATGGCAGATGGATCCGATACCCATTCATCAAACGATAACGGCTCATTTAAATGGAGGACTGTTAATCGGTGCCTTCTCGGAAGAAGAATTGATTGGTTACAGTTATGGTTTTGCCGGGTTTTCCAATGGCCGCACTTATTTATGCTCTCATATGCTGGGTATTCATCCGGATCATCAAAAAAAGGGGATCGGCGAAGCGTTAAAGGAGGCACAAAGAAAAGAAGCCATCCGTCTCGGCTACGAGTTATTAACATGGACATTCGACCCTCTTGAAAGTGTGAATGCTTACTTAAATATGACAAAGTTAAAGGCAGTTTGCAGCACATATGTAGTGAATTGTTACGGGGAAATGAATGATGGATTGAATAAAGGACTGCCTTCAGATCGTTTAAAAGTGGAGTGGTGGATTCAAAGCCCTTATGTGAACGGCTTCCAGACACTTAATGAAAAAAGTGCAATAAAATTGGCGGATTATGAGAAGATAGAAAAAGGCCTGCCAAAGATTTCTGCTTTGCATTTAGAAAAAGTTGAAACGACAGCGAATGTAATCGTCCCTGTTCCAAAGAATTTTCAAGAAATAAAAACAACTAATTTTGCTTTGGCTTTAGATTGGCGAATGAAAACACGCGAAATATTTACCAAACTTTTTAATGCCGGGTATGCCGCAGTGAAATTAATAAAAAGTGATGACGAGCCTGTCCACTATTATTTGTTCGTTCAAAGGGAGTTCATTCACTTATAAAAATAGGAAGGAATTTTAAAAATGAAAATAAAAGAGATTGTTTTACGACATTTACAGATGGAATTAAAGTTTCCCTTCACAACAAGCTTTGGCACGTTTCGAACGAAGGAGTTTATTTTAGTAGAAGCAAAAGATGAAAATGGCTTATCTGGCTGGGGGGAATCAGTGGCCTTTGTTTCGCCTTTTTATAATGAAGAAACGTTAAAAACAAACTGGCATATCATGGAGGACTTCCTAATCCCAATGCTGAAAGAAAAGGAAATTGCCCATCCCGATGAGATTTCCAGCATCTTCGAACCGATCAGGAAAAACAACATGGCCAAAGCGGCCATTGAAGGAGCCGTGTGGGACTTATATTCGAAAAGAAATGCAGTTCCTCTGTATGAAAGCCTTGGCGGGAAAAATACATCGATTGAAGTAGGCGTTAGCATCGGCATTCAAGATTCCATAGAGCAGCTTTTAGCTATTGTAAAAGAGCATGTGGATGAGGGATACAAGCGGATTAAAGTGAAAATTAAGCCAGGCTGGGATGTTGACGTCATGAGAGAAATCCGCCGTGCTTTTCCGGATATCGCGTTAATGGCCGATGCAAATTCAGCTTACCGGCTTGAAGATCTGGATTTGTTAAAACAACTGGACGAGTTTGACTTAATGATGATTGAACAGCCGCTCGCATCGGATGATATCGTCGATCATGCGCAAGTTCAAAAAGAGCTGCGGACACCTATTTGTCTTGATGAAAGCATTCATTCATATGAAGATGCTAGAAAAGCTCTGCAATTAGGAAGCTGCAAAATTATTAATATTAAAATTGGGCGTGTTGGCGGCTTAACAGAATCAAAAAAAATTCATGACTTGTGCAAAGAAAATAATATTCCCGTTTGGTGCGGCGGTATGCTGGAAGCGGGTGTTGGAAGAGCACATAACATTGCCTTGACTACACTCAGTAACTTTGTTTTGCCGGGAGACACAGCGGCTTCCTCACGTTATTGGGAACAAGATATTATCAAGCCTGAAGTAGTTGTAGAGAATGGCACGATCGACGTTACTAATAAAGCTGGAATTGGCTACGAAGTAGATCGCCAGGCAGTTGAAAAATTCACGGTGGCAGAAAAGACTTATTCATTGTAAGTAATAGAAGTTGATAGAAAGTGGTAGAGATCCTTTAGGTCAAAAACCCGGTATGACCCGGGTTTTTAGCTACACAATAATTATTCAGAATATTTAAAAATTAATAAGGGGACTATTATGAAGAATGTGTTAAAAATAGCTGGAGCTTATGTAGGTATTGTTGTAGGAGCAGGCTTTGCATCGGGCCAGGAGGTTTTACAGTTTTTTACGGGCTTTGGATGGATTAGTATACTAGGCACGGTCGCTGCTACGGTGTTGTTTTCTTTTCTTGGCATGCAGCTATTGCAAATTGGTTCGAGACTTCAAACGGACTCGCATAAAAACGTAATTGATTTAATTTGCGGCAGAATTTTAGGAAGATTTGTAGATATCATCATCACATTTTTCCTGTTTGGTGTAGCCGTAGTCATGATTGCTGGGAGCGGCTCAATTTTCCAACAACAATTTGGAATAGCTTCTCTTTACGGCAGCTTAGTAATGACAGGATTAACCATTGTGACTGTTTGTTTTCAATTCCAAAAGGTTATCTCAGCTATCAGCTTAATGACTCCATTTCTTTTCGTAATGATATTTATTGTAACTGCGTTCTCATTTGTTCAGTACGGGGGAAATGTAACTGATATTTTTCAGCTAGGAAAAACAGAAAATACAGCTGCATCCAATTGGATGATCAGTGCAGTTTTATATGTTTCTTATAATATTGCCGCAGGAGGAGCCATTTTAACACTCATTGGCGGTGCTGAAAAAAATGAAAAAACAGCGGGCTTAGGAGGCCTCTTTGGAGGAATCGGACTTGGATTGTTAGTCTTGCTTATTAATGTCACCATGCTGTTAAATTTCCAGGAGATTCAATCGGTCGACATGCCGATTGTGCATATAGCGAATGAAGTTTCTCCTGTTATAGGCTACTTGATGTCGTTCGTGCTATTGGCGATGATTTACAATACGACAGTTGGAATGATCTATGCGTTTGCTGCGAGAGTCATACCTTCGAGTCATCGATCATTTAAACCTTCCGTGATATCTTTTACAATTGTTGCTTTTTTTGCCAGCTTTGTCGGGTTTGTCAAACTAGTAGGTACTCTTTATCCGATCGTAGGGTACTTGGGAATGACTTTAATGATCGCGGTTATCGTCGCGTGGTTCAAATTTAAAAAGCAGCACATGCCAGAAAATGATCTGAAAATGACGAGTTGATCTATGAATTTGTAACTTTAGACCATCCTTCTCCAATATTTATTAGAGAAGCGAGGTCTTTTTTTTGGAGATGACCTTGTCAAATTGGTTTAATTGAAAACTGGCGTCGGTCGACTGACTGCATTAGTAGCACTTTTGATTGGTAGTATCGGTTTGATTTTCTTTGAGAAGGAATATAGAACTATGATAAATTTCATAGATTTGTTAGTTAGATAGTGATAATATTGAAATAACTGGCAAGGGGGTAGACAAAAATGTCAAATATATTAAGAGAAATGGCTGATCATTTACCGGTTATTCAACAAACATATCCGGAAGATACTTGTCTGATTTTATGTGACAAGGAAAAAATTATCGGTTATCTGCCTGGAGAAGTGATCGATTTAAAATTAAAGATTGGCGAAAGTATGACAAAATATAAAAAGTCAGCTACGTATAAAGTGTTACAGACAGGGAAAAAAATTCGCGAAGAGATTCCTGAAGAAGTGCTTGGTGTTCCTTATATATCGACATGTACTCCCATCAAGGAAAGTGGGCAAATGGTCGGTGCTTTAGCTGCGGCCATTTCTAATCATAAGCTGGCAGCTTTTCGAAAAGGGGCCGAAGAACTTAGTTCAGTGATTGGACAACTGACTTTTTTCTCGGAAGAAATGGCGGCAACGACGGATTCCTCTGCCGATAAACTTCAAGAATTGTCGCAGCAATCAGAAACAATGAAAAATAATATGAAGAACGTAGAAAAAATTATTCAGCAAGTGAAAGAAATAGCTTCAAGGTCTAATATTTTAGGTTTAAACGCTGCGATTGAAGCGGCGCGTTCCGGAGAGTTTGGAAGAGGCTTTTCAGTCGTGGCGGACGAAATACGTAAAATGGCTGCCAACAGTAATTCAGCGGCAGAAGACATTCAAAAACAACTGGAACTGACACAGCTCGAAATTTTAAAAGTGAATGAATCGATTCATGAAATCGCCGCGCAGACAGAAGAACAGTCCGCCAGTACCCAGGAGTTTCATTCGATGTTGCAGCGAATTTCTGAAACAGCTGCTCTTTTAAACAAACATGGAGGGGGAGATCAAACGAATCATTAACGACTTTTTCCAAGGGTCATGACGGCTGTCTAAGCAGGCAGTCGTTTTTCCCGTTTCGTTCTTGATAGCTGCATACAATTCAGTCGATTCAATTTTGGCCTTGATCGTGCATAGATGCGCATCGTATGATATAATTTGATTATATTTGCAATATACCCCCATACGGTACGGAAAAAAGGCTTTCAAAAGCAGAAAGTTGAAATGAAGTGAGGTGGAAGCGAAATGACTGATAACAACGAAGAGATGAAGACAGTTACCCATAGAGATACGATAGAAAAAGAACAGCTTATTAATCGATTAAAAAGAATTGAAGGCCAAGTAAGAGGCATTCAAAATATGATTGAAAATGACCGTTACTGTGTAGATGTTTTAACGCAAGTTTCAGCTATTAATGCTGCGCTAAAAAAGGTGAGCTTTCATATGTTAGAAAGACATACGAATCATTGTGTGTCGGATGCGATTAAAAATGGCGACGGAAAAGAAGCGATTGATGAATTAATGCAAGTATTTGAACGCTTCGCGAAATCATAAAACACGTCAGCAAAACGTTTGCTGGCTTTTTCTATACACCCGTACGGTCTCTAAAACATAGAGCAAGGCGATATCCGCTTGTAACATTGCCTATTTTTTCGAATAAAAATCTTATTTGTTGATTTACCGTACAGGGGTATGGTAACATAAAAATAAATTATACTATTATTTACAGGAGGTTTGATAAAATGGAACAAATCACTTTAACTGTCCAAGGCATGTCTTGCGGTCATTGCGTGAATGCCATTGAAACGAATGTTGGGAAATTGAATGGAGTAGAATCGGTGAAAGTACATTTGGATCAAGGGAAAGTTGATGTCGCTTTCAATTCTGATGCTGTTTCTGTCAAAGAAATTACCGGCGAAATTGAAGACCAAGGATATGACGTGCAGCAATAAATTCAACTACTTAAAGAATCGTGCTTGTAGCAGCACGATTTCTTTTCAACAAAAATATACCCCACCGGTGTATAGTTAGCAAAGGAGTGAAAAAATGGCCAATATAAAAGAAGCGAGCATGCAAATATCTGGAATGACATGTGCGGCCTGCGCGACAAGGATTGAGAAAGGCTTAAATAAGCTCGATGGTGTGGAAGAAGCAAACGTCAACTTTGCTCTAGAAAAAACAAACATTAAATACGATCCGGAAAAAACGGATGTGAAGCAATTAAAAGAAAAAGTCCAATCTTTAGGATATGAGATTGCCAGTGAAAAGGCGGAGTTTAACATTACGGGAATGACATGCGCTGCTTGTGCCACGAGAATTGAAAAGCGCCTGAACAAACTGGAAGGCGTGAATCAAGCCAGTGTCAATTTTGCGGTAGAAACAGCACTTGTCGAGTTCAACCGCGGAGAAGTATCTGTTACAAATATGAAAGAAGCGATCGATAAGCTCGGATATTCACTCGTGCAAAAAGAAGAACAACCCGGAGAGCAAGCTAATTACAGGGAAAAGGAAATTCGGCGGCAAACTGGAAAATTCATTTTCTCGGCGATTTTATCTCTTCCATTATTATGGGCGATGGTCAGCCATTTTGAGTTCACATCCTTCATCTGGCTTCCTGATATATTTATGAATCCATGGGTACAGTTCGCTCTAGCGACACCTGTCCAGTTTATCGTCGGCGGACAATTTTATGTCGGTGCTTATAAAGCGTTAAAAAATAAAAGCGCGAACATGGATGTTCTTGTCGCCCTTGGCACATCCGCTGCTTACTTTTACAGTCTTTATTTAAGCATCCAGTCGATTGGATCCGGAGAGCACACAGTTTCCCTTTATTTTGAAACGAGTGCTGTTTTGATTACGTTGATTATTCTCGGGAAATTATTTGAAGCAAAAGCGAAAGGACGCTCCTCAGAAGCGATCAAGAAGTTAATGGGGCTGCAGGCGAAAACGGCGACTGTCGTCAGAGATGGAGTAGAAATAGCCATTCCAATTGAAGAAGTATTATCTGGCGACATCGTTCACGTGAAGCCGGGTGAAAAAGTACCGGTGGACGGCGAAATAATGGAGGGAAGATCAGCTCTCGATGAATCGATGATTACAGGTGAAAGTATCCCGGTTGATAAAAAGGCTGGCGACATCGTCATTGGTTCGACCATCAATAAAAATGGTTTTTTAAAAATGAAAGCAACGAAAGTCGGCAAAGAGACAGCACTTGCTCAAATCATTAAAGTAGTGGAAGAAGCACAAGGCTCCAAAGCGCCCATCCAGCGGCTCGCGGATAACATTTCCGGTATTTTTGTTCCGATTGTTGTTGCGATTGCGATTACGACCTTTTTAATCTGGTATTTCGTTGTGACTCCTGGTGATTTTGCGGAAGCGCTGGAAAAATTAATCGCAGTCCTCGTTATTGCTTGTCCATGTGCGCTCGGTCTCGCTACCCCAACATCGATTATGGCCGGCTCCGGACGAGCGGCAGAATACGGCATTTTGTTTAAAGGCGGAGAGCATCTGGAAACGACCCATCAGCTAGACACTATTATTCTCGATAAAACCGGAACGGTCACGAATGGAAAACCAGTTTTGACAGATGTTATTTTAGCTGAAGGTATATCTGAAACTAGATTTTTACAGCTTGTCGGTACAGCAGAAAAAAATTCGGAACATCCGCTCGCTGAAGCCATTGTGGACGGAGTAAAAGAAAAAGGCATTGAATTAGGAGTATCAGAAGAGTTTGAAGCCGTGCCGGGATTCGGCATTCAATCGAAAGTCGAAGGCCGTGAATTATTGATTGGCACACGCAAGTTGATGGCAAAAGAAAAGGTTAATGTTGAAGCACAACTTAACAGTATGGAACAGCTTGAAAAACAAGGAAAAACGGCTATGTTAGTTGCCATTGACAACAAGTTTGCGGGGATCATCGCCGTGGCGGATACGGTGAAGAAAACATCAAAGACTGCCATTGCCCGCTTGAAAAATATGGGGCTCGATGTTGTGATGATTACAGGCGACAACACGCAAACAGCAAAAGCGATCGCTGAACAAGTAGGAATTGATCATGTGATTGCGGAAGTTCTGCCGGAAGGAAAAGCAGAAGAAGTGAAAAATCTCCAGCATGCAGGAAAGAAAGTGGCGATGGTCGGAGATGGCATCAATGACGCGCCGGCACTGGCAACTGCCGATATCGGAATGGCCATTGGCACTGGAACAGATGTCGCTATGGAAGCGGCAGATATTACACTCATTCGCGGCGACTTAAACAGCATTGCCGATGCCATTTATATGAGTAAAATGACCATCCGCAACATTAAGCAAAATTTATTTTGGGCGTTCGGCTACAATACGCTTGGCATCCCTGTAGCAGCACTTGGATTTCTTGCCCCATGGGTAGCTGGTGCTGCAATGGCCTTCAGTTCCGTATCTGTCGTGTTAAATGCCTTGAGATTGCAGCGAATTAAGTTAAAGACTGTCACCGAAACAGGGGATGACCAATGAACCAAAGCAACTTTGCTTTGGTTTTTTTACACTTGAGGAACTGCGTTTGTTTGTAAGTCGCACATGATGGTGCAGGCGCATATTTGGCAGAGGCATTGACCATAAATCGGCGCCAGCCGACTGTCTATTGACTTTAAAACCATTATATTATCTGGTCATTTAAATAAATCTCTTTCGAACACTTGGAGATGGCAGCATGCAGCTGTCTCTTTTGCCAAACCAATTGTAACGGTTTTTTGCAATGAAATCGTATGCGGCGTTTCGAATAGGGCTCGGCACAAGAATCAAGACGTACAGAAGTTTCCAAGCACCTTTTAAATGTCTGCTAATCCGGAGAGCTGCGGCTGACCTAGAATATACTTTGTCTCCTTCGATTACTATTATGCTGTCGACGTCAGCTGGCACACGATGCTTTTTCAGCAAACTTTTACCGGTATCGCTTTGCAAAGAGGCAAAGTAAAATTTTCCTTTAGGATCGCGCTTTATAATAAACTGCACACTCGAATCGCAAAAGTTACATTCTCCATCAAATAAAATGATCGTATTCATTCGATTTCCTCCTATTTATCCTCTTTCTTCTATTAAAACACATAAGCTCTATGATGAAATATGATTATTCTGTTAATTTAAACATTATTTTCTGATACACTAAAAATACGAATATATACTAAACTATTATTGATTTAAAACAAAATCAATAATATTGATCTATTTACATGGAATTAAATATATACAACATATTGAATAGGATATATGATAGAAAAAGATAATATAGAAAAACTATGTCATGAGGGACTTATCAAAAGTGGGTGGGAGAATGTTGAGACCGGTAATAAGGGAAGAATCGTTGAATTGGTTTGCCAGTGGAACAAAAGAACTGTTTTTACTAATGGATCATGATGGGAGAATAAAGTATATCAACCCTTCATTTGAGAAACTGTTACAGTATTCTTTTTCCGAGGTAGGGGACCGATCTTTTTTGGAACTTGTCCATCCAGAAGACAAAGGACAGACGACAACACGGCTGCTGTATCTAAAAGAAAAGCAACGGTTTGTTTCATTTGTCCATCGTTGCCGGTGCAAGAATGGTACGTACGTTCAACTGCATTGGGAGAAGGCGGGAGTAACGGAAGACGGCTTGATTCAAGCGATTGCCGAGCCTATGGAAAAGCATTTAGTTGAAGACAACGCATCAATTGCCTGGCCCAGTACTTTTTTTGATTTAATAGATGGCGCAGCAGATATTGTAGATTTAAACGGCAAGATCATCTTCGTTAACGATGCATTTAAGACACTATACGGCTGCACACCCGATACACTTCATTCTACAATACCAAAATATTTGAAACATGAATTTGCTGCATTCAGAGAACGGCTAAAAAACGGTGAGAAAGTGATCAACCATCGGACGTTTAGAATAAAAAAAGATGGAACTATTTTTCCGGTCTCTCTAACACTGTCTCCAGTGTATGATCTTTCAGGCAAAGTTACGGCTATATCAGCTATTACTAGAGATTTGACTGAGGTTTTTGAAACAAAGATGTTAGTAGAAATACAAAACTCAGTTATTGAAGAAAGAGAGAAATTGCTTCTGGATATAACAGAGAATATTAAAGAAGTGATCTGTCTGTTTGATATACAACAATGCAAGTTCCTCTATATTAGCCCTTCTTATGAAAAATTATGGGGAATCAGTGTCGATCAGCTATACGAAAATCCTGCAAGTATGTTTGGGGAATTTCACCAAGAGGATTTAGAAAGAATGAAAGAAATATTTTTAATGACCGATAACGTACCAAGAGAAATGGAGTACAAAATAAAAGGAGATAAGGAGGGAGAAGAAAAATGGATTCGAACAAAAGTTACACCTGTTGTTGATGAACATGGCATAGTCACCCGTAATATTAGCGTATCGGAAGATATTACAGAGTGGAAGACAAGAGACATGATGATAAAAAAGCGGGATGAACTCGGAGTAGTGGGGCAATTAGCAGCCGGTATTGCCCATGAGATTAGAAATCCGCTCACTTCCGTAAAAGGATTCGTGCAGCTGCTCGGGCAGGAAACAAATAATAAATATAGTGAGATTATTCTTTCTGAGCTGGAACGGATTGAGTTTATTTTGAATGAATTTTTAGTCATGGCTAAACCTGACCATACAACAACCATGAATAACATGAACATGAATCAAATAGTAAAGGAAATCCTTGTTTTTATGAATCCGGAAGCTTTATTAAATGAAGTGGAAATCAAAACGGATTTAGATGAAAACCTCCCGCATGTGAATTGCGAACCGAAACAATTAAAACAAGTGTTAATTAATTTAATTAAAAATGCCATTGAAGCAATGCCAACGGGAGGGAATATCTATGTGAAAACAAGTATTGCCTCAAATGGCTTTGCCTCTATTGAAGTAAGAGACGAAGGAACAGGTATTCCACAAGAGCAGCTGGATCTATTAGGAAAGCCTTTTTTCACTACGAAAGAAAAAGGCATGGGGCTTGGTTTAATGGTCAGCTACAAAATAATAGAAAATCATAAAGGAACGATTCAATTTACGAGCAAAGAAGGAAAAGGTGCGGCCGCGCATATTCTTTTGCCGCCGGCGGATTAAGTTGTGTCTCGTTTAAATCATCTATTAAATATCCGCTCATGTTGTTAACATCACCAATTGGAAGTTTATTATTGGTCCTATGAAAATATCATGAAAAGTGAGGCGAACCCAAATGTCAGAGGAGCAAATAACATACGATTGGAAAGAAATTGTCGATCAGTTAAATCATTATTTAAAAATCAAAACCATTCCCATCGGTATGAAAATGTTTAAACGCAAAGAAGAAATGGAAGCTATATCTAAAATTCGCCGGCCGAAAAGCATACATACGACCGATCAAATTGTGGCACAGGCAGCAAGGTTAGGCTGGACAGTCGGAATTACAGCGGAAGACCTTGTTGGAGCGCAGTGCCAGGCGGTTATTGGCCTTCATCCGCACAATGAAGAATGGCTTTCAGGCAAAGACATGTCTGGTGTCTGGTTTGAAAATGATGAAGACTCGTCCAGCCATCAGCATGCGATGACGGTTGTTCCGTACGGACAGTATGAAGCGATGGCTGTCTCGCCGCTCGCCTCCAATCGATTAAGTAAACCCGATATTTGCTTAATTTATGGAACACCGGGACAAATGATTTTATTTATTAACGGACTGCAGTGGAAGGAATATGAAAAGTTTGACTGGAGTGTCGTCGGTGAATCTTCGTGTGCGGATTCGTGGGGAAGGGCACTGGCCACCGGAAAGCCGAGTTTATCTCTTCCTTGTTTTGCTGAGCGGCGGTACGGCGGCGTACTGGATGATGAAATGTTAATGGCACTCTCGCCGCAAGACTTAGTAAAAGCACTTGACGGACTGGCCCACTTAAGCCGCAACGGATTACGCTATCCAATTCCACAATACGGTATTCAAATGGATGTCCGGGCCGGTCTTGAAGTGAGTTACGGGAAGAAGGACTAAACAGACAGGTTGAAGAAAAGAGGACCTTCACCAAGTGAAGGCCTTCTAAGTGCAGCGAAAAACACTCGCTTCACTGCGCATATTTCTTCATTTTTTCTTCCATATCTGAAGGAGCGATTCTTTGAGAGGGAACTGCTTGTTCAAGTTCCTTCATTTGTGTGGAATCTTCTTCGTATTGAACTGAATTCTCGTACACTTTCTCATAGCAAATCACACTTTTAGAAGCTTCCAGCAAAATTTTCACGTTCATTTCCACGTCGGTTCCGCCGGTGTCTTCATCACCGAGCGAAACGCCGGATGGACTGCTTTCTTGCTGGCAAATAAACAACTCCTTGTCTCCATTGACAGATTGAGCAAAATCGATTAATTCATCTAAATTTTGTGCCTGCTTCATCCGTTATCACCTCATTGTTAATTTACCTTATTTTATTTGAAAAAAACCATCTGTTTTACTATAGCCAAAAGAAACAAAAATTTCTTATTTATTTTGATTATTTTCAGTTAGATCGCACATATAATTCGGAATATTCTTAATATAAAATTAATTCAAGTAAGTATAGTTTGTTTTTGAAACAAATATAGACGATTGGGGGCTATGTAATTGGCGAAAGCAGAAGTAAGAATAAGTGAAAAATTAAGTGAAGCACATACTTTGCCGTCGTGGCTTTATACGAAGCCGGAAGTTTTGGAAGTTGAAAAAAGAGAGATATTCAGCAAAACGTGGCAATACGTTGGTCATACGAGCCAGTTTACGAAACCGGGGGATTATATCACGACAGAAGTAGCTGATCGTCCCGTCATTGTTTCTTATGGACAAGATGGGGAACTTCGTGCTTTTTATAACGTGTGTACTCACCGGGCTGCCAAACTTGTTGAAGGGGAAGGCAACAAAGCTGTTTTCGCCTGCCCTTACCATGCGTGGACGTTTCGGTTAGACGGCTCACTGAATAGAGCTCCTAATATGGATGGAGTTGAAAATTTTGATCACCAAGACTTTTGCTTAAAAAAAATAAAATTGGAGATTTTTGAATCCTTTATTTTTATCAACCTAGATCCAGAAGCCGAGTCCATGTCCGTATTGTTCCCCGATTTATTTAACCATGTGAAAAAATATGATATGGGCAGTTTTAAGCGAGTTCGGGTAAAAGAAACCATTTGTCAATCCAATTGGAAAATTGGCATAGATAATTATCTTGAGTGTGATCATTGCTCAATTGTCCACAAAGCACTCGTTTCCAAATTGGATATGAATCTTTATGAGATGGCTATGTATGAAAATTATTCTTATCAAGGTACGCCGCTTAAGGGGGTCGCCGGTGATTTTGCTTTAGGACAGGGAGGGCGATACTACTGGCTTTACCCGAACACGTGGTTCTCATTTGACCCGGGGCCTGCCAACCTTTCTATCCATCAATCGATTCCGATTGATCACAGAACAACGAAATATGTGTATACGACTTTCTTTAAAACAGATGTCGTGACAAAAGAAGAGGAAGAGTTAATGGCAATAGATGAATTAGTGAGGAAAGAAGATCTCGACATTTGTGAGGTTGTTCAAAAAGGAATTGAAACAGGAGTTCACACACAAGGAAGATTTTCACTCACAGAAAACCTTGTACATCAATTTCATTTGCTTTTGCAAAAGGATTTAGAAGCTTCTTTGCCGCTGCAGCCTGCCAAGTCTTCCAATACTTTGTGAGGAAAAGAAAAAACGCTGTCCTTTATTGTAAACGCTTCCTTTAATTTATTTGCAAGATACTTGTATGGAAGATGGGGGAATGTGTATGGCAATTAACCAGGAAAGTCAGCCTCAGTTAAAGAGAGCCATGAAGAGCCGGCATTTATTTATGATGTCGCTGGGAGGCATTATTGGAACAGGATTGTTTTTAGGTTCCGGTTATGCAATCGGCGAAGCAGGTCCGGCAGGCGCGATATTGGCTTATCTTGTCGGCGGGCTGCTTATGTTTTTGGCTATGGTATGCTTAGGAGAATTATCTGTCGTCATGCCCGTATCGGGGTCTTTCCAAGCTCACGCGACAAAGTTTATCGGACCGGCAACTGGCTTTGTGATTGGATGGGTGTACTGGCTAAGCTGGGCGCTTTATGTAGGGCTTGAGTTTGTCGCAGCAGGTATGCTGATGAAGAGGTGGTTTCCGGACGTCCCTGTCTGGATTTGGTGCGCCTTGTTTGTTATCTTGCTTTTCTCGATCAATTCACTTGCGACGAGAAGCTTTGCCGAAACGGAATACTGGTTTGCGGGGATTAAGGTTCTTGCGGTCATTCTATTTATCATCGTAGGTCTTGGAGCGACATTTGGCTTGATCAGTATGGAAAGTGAGCCGGCTCCGTTTTTATCTAATTTTATCGGAGATGGCTTACTTCCGGCTGGAATGGTCGGTGTGTTTATATCGATGATGACAGTCATTTACGCTTTTCAAGGATCGGAAATTATGGGAGTAGCTGCTGGTGAGACGGAAGACCCTGAAAAAAGTATCCCAAAAGCGATTCGCACGATCGTCATTCGCGTTCTCTTATTTTATGTGCTGGCTATTTTTGTTTTGTCGGCACTCGTTCCATGGCAAGAGGCAGGGGTTCTTGAAAGTCCATTTGTTACTGTATTTGACATGGTAGGCATCCCTTATGCGGCCGATATTATGAACTTCGTTATTTTGACCGCTATTCTTTCAGTGGGAAACACGGGGTTGTTTGCCTGCACGCGCATCCTATATTCTTTGTCAGAGAGCGGAATGGCTCCGAAACTATTTACGAAATTAAACAAGCGGGGTGTGCCGTCTAATGCTTTATTGGTTACATTAGGCTTTGCATTAGTTTCTTTGCTAACGAGTTTTGTGGCAGCGGATACGCTTTTTGTCGTCTTGCTCGCGATCAGCGGGATCGGCGGTACCTTGACATGGATGTCCATCGCCTATGCACAAATAAGATTCCGTAAGCAATATGTTAAGGAAGGCGGCAAAGTGGAAGAGTTGAAATTTAGAGTTCGGCTTTACCCGTTCGTTCCAATCCTTTGTATCATTATGTGTTTTTCTATATTTGTCTTCACTGCATTTGATCCGACCCAGCGAACATCGCTTTATTGGGGCTTCGGATTTGTGGGCGCATGCTATCTATATTATCATTTATGGCACACAAAGAAAAAAACGGCTCTGCCGGTCAATCAAGATGTTCAAACGCCGCTGGCAAAAGAAGAAGTATAGCAGGATCCAGGCTGCAGTTTCCTTCAGTTTAATGGAACTGCAGTTTTTTATTCTTTTACTTCAATAACGCGAATTCTTTTGTAATCGGCTATCTGTTTACTATGATGGGGTTGTTCCAAAAGTCCTTTAAGCATCGACTTTTGGGACAGCACCATCGCCACTTTTAAGACAATTAAATTCTTGCTTTATCGGTTAGTCAGCTGCACCGATGCTTTCTTTCTGTACCGGCCAATCTTCCAGTTTATAAGCCATATCAAAGAACATATATTCAAGTTGGGAGCTTAGCATAAAGTGTTCTTTCATTCGTGCTTTTTCCTCTTTCGGCGCCCGTTCAGCCAGTTCATCCAGTCTATGGAGGTATGCATTCATTCTTGGCTCTTCTTGGGCACCATAGAAGGCAATCCATTCGTAAAATGGATGGGTGTTGTCAGGTTGATATTCTTTCATGATTTTTTCGCCAATATATAGGTACACCCATGGGCAAGGCAGAGTAACAGCGATAATTTCACCGAGAGTGCCCGCTTGAGAAGCACTTAGCATATGTCTCGTGTAATGCTGCGCAGTCGGCGCGAGCTGGTACCCTTGTAGATCTTCATAATTCACCCCGGCAACTTGGCAAAAGTTATTATGCGGATGAATTTCACTGTTTAAAATATAGCCAATACTCGTATTAAATAATTCCATGTCTTCACGAGCCGTACATTTTGCCATTCCTAACGCACGAGCTTGAATCATCGCATTTAAATACTCAAAATCTTGTTTAACATAATGAATCAATTGTTCCTTTGCTAAATGTCCTTTAGCTATTCCTTGAACAAATGGATGGTTGTAACATGCCTCGAAAATATGATCGGCTTCTTGACGTAATTGCTGTGAAAAACTCATGAATTATTCCCCCTTTTTTTGTTGAAGAAAGAAGTTCCACCGGAGGATTGGAGACAACAACAATAGCCGCCCCAAAATGGAGCGGCTTTGTTTATATACATAAACTTGATTGTCCGCGAAACTGCGGCAATCAAAATGCAGGTAACAAATAGTAAGCTTGACAAGCAAACTCAGCCGGCTCCACTTTCCTACGCTAGTATTAACTAGATCAGGTTCGAAGGGATAAAGAAACATCTTATCTCAGCCTTATCAGCACCCCTAGTGGACTTCCTCTTCAATTAGCCTAAGCATAGCACCCGATAAATCAAATGTCAAAAATATTTGAAATATATTGAATTTTCAGTGTTTAGGTCTAAATACTGTCAAGGTAATGAGCGAAGCAGGTATTGATATTTCATCAGCCAGTAAAAAAGCTTGCAGAGAATTTATTCTCTGCAAGCTGCGATGAAATTTCCTTATTTATGATGAAATGGGCATTTGCCTTCTATAGGCTTAATGTCATCCCCAATGAAATATTGCTTCCACTCCCGATGCTCGGGGTCTCCGTAGTGGCTGATGTTGGGATGCTTCGGAAGCTGGTCCCATTTTTCAACTCGTTCTCTTACTTTTTCCCGGGACATAATCCCGCCTGGAGAGGTGCCTTCCAGCCCTTCAAAAATTCTTCGCGGCTGGAATCCGAGGATTAAGCTGTTGCCAAGGTCTCTCGTTTTACGCTGTTTGTAAGCGGGAGTATTACCAAAGACGAAAAATGGTTCTTCAGCGAAAGAAAACGCCCATAGATGATGGTCGGGATCTTTCGGGTAATCGGCCGGCCATGGTTTCGTGTCTACTTCATGTAAGTACTGAAGAATATTCCAAAAATATTCGCGGTAATAAGTGAGCGGCTTTTCTACTTTTTCCGGCTCGACGAACAAAAAAAAGCCGTAGCGGGTAAGAGGCTTCGTGCCGTCAAATAAAGAGATAAACTCTTCGATAGCCTGCGGCAGCATTGACCAGTCATCGTGGCTAATATACGAATAGCGCAATTCTCCTTTTTTTTGTGCAGCCATGCCAAACGTGCAAGGGAAGGTCCGGTCTGTGACCACCTCATGGAAATTTTGATATTCCTCGATCACCCAATCAGGGACTAAACCAGGGTTTGTCATATCTTCTTTCGTAAACAAGTAACTATTTATTACTTTCATAAATGTTCACCTCAAGTTATGTATATGATAAAGATATACCCGAAATGTAGATATTAAAACGAGCAAGAGCAGATACATAGATTCCAACGCTTGCGCCTTTTGGAAATAAGAGAGGATTATGTTAAGGTTTTAATTAGTAACTAAATAGGTTAGGAGGACTGAAGTGGGAGAAGATCGAGTAGAGATTAATAAAGTGAAATCACAGTTCGTTGAAAAAATCGCGGATAACATGCAGTCATTCGGCGTTTCTACAACAGTCGGACGCGTGCTGGGAATAATTTATATGAATCGTGAACCGATGACGCTAGATGAATTATCCGAAGAAATAGGGATGAGCAAAGCCCGAATGAGCCAAGTCGTCCGGGAAATGATCGACTTGAATATAACAGAAAGAGTGTTTCAAAAAGGTGTACGGAAAGATTTGTACCAAGTAGAACAAGATTACTACCAGACATTCGTTTCTCTTTTCACTTCGAATTGGCAGAAAGCACTTAATAAAAATAAATATTTTGAGCAAAAGCTAAAAAACAGACTGAGCCAAATTCAATCCCAAGGTGAATTGACTGCCTCGGATGAAGAAGCAGTGAATGAAATACTGGCTGAATTAAAACAATGGACAGAGTATTATGACTGGATTCAACGCTTAATAGAATTCTTTGAGAGCGGTGACATTTTTCAACATGTACCTAGAAAATAACAAGAAAAAATTAGTAAAGCAATCTCTTAGAAACGTGTCAAAGCAAGTGAATAGAATATCAATTCTTAAAAAAGAGGTTCTCTAAAAACTAGTGAATAACTAGTTTTTGAAGAACCTCTTTCTTGTCGTCTAGAAAATTATAAATTTGCAGTTTGTGGATGACTTTGAGAGTTTTGGATCGGCGTCCAGCTTCAACGCCTAGCCCCTCGAGGTCAAATAACCTTTCCTCAATGAAGTCAAAAAGCGGACTTCTTTGAGGAAAGAACATTTGCTTGTCGGGGCTGATCAAGGCGCTTACGCTTTTGTCCTGAAAAAACGCTTATTCACTTTTATTTACTAGGTCTGTACAATATTCTCTGATTAGTTTAGATGCTTTCGTTTGGCTGATGCCAAGATCATCCGCCACTTTTCTTGACGATTTGTAAGTTTGATAAGACCTTCTTACTAAGATCCGCTTCGTTTCGTCAAGCGCTTTATCAAGTGAGGCAGGCAGGGCGAGCTGGGTGACTTGTTCAACATTATCAGTGATGATGTCCGGCAAATCAGCCACCTGAATAACGGAGTCGCTAATGACGACTAACCGTTCAATTAAGTTTTCAAGCTGGCGCACATTGCCCGGCCAAGAATAGTGGATAAGAATGTTTAGGCACTCTTCCGAAATGACTTTATTCTCGTTATATTTTTCATTGAATTTATTTAAAAAACTATAGGTCAATGGGATAATGTCTTCTTTCCGGTCACGCAACGGCGGCAGCTGAACATCAATTACATTTAAACGGTAAAATAAATCTTCCCGGAATTGTTTATTTGCGACCATTTCGACTAGGTTTTGATTAGTCGCCGCAATGATGCGAATATCCACTTTTTTTACTTCACTGCTGCCGACAGGGATAAACTGTTTATCCTGGATGACCTGCAACAGCTTAGCCTGCAAGGAGAGTGGCATTTCTCCGATTTCATCCAGAAAAATGGTGCCGCCATTTGCTGCTTCAATTAGTCCCGGTTTACCGGTTTTACTTGCACCGGTGAAGGCTCCTTTTGAATAGCCAAATAACTCAGACTCCAATAGCTCTTCTGGAATCGCTGCACAGTTGATTGTCAGGAAAGGGCCGTTTTTCCGTTTGCTGATCCCGTGAATAAATTGGGCGAGTACTCCTTTTCCTGTTCCGGATTCCCCAAGAATAAGAATAGTTGAATCAGTTGGTGCCACTTTTTTGCAAAATTCCAGGATTTTTCTTATTTTGCCGCTGTTAGTAACAATGCGGCTTTCTGCTTCTAGCTCCTGAGTGCTTTTTGACTCATTCGTTTGTTCTCTCGCTTTGACTATTTTATATGGCTGTGCCTCGGTTGATGTGATGACGACAAGTTCAATTTCCTGTTTGTCATTTAAAATTGGGATCGCGGATGTCAGCAGTTCAGCCCCAATATATGTTTGCTGTGTAATGTAGCAAGGTTCTTTCCTCTTGTATACTTCTGGAACAATGGAGGGTTTCCAGTATCCTTTTTCAAACAATTCAACATTGTATTTGCCGATCACATCTGTTGGTTTAAGCCCGTAATGCTTTTCGCACGCTTGATTTACATAAAGGATCCGCTTCTCGCCGTCGAGAACGAAAATTTCATCAGAGGAATAATCGAGAATTTTTAAAAGGCTTTGTAATGTCATCTCTACATTGTCTGTGGCATCGGTCCGGATCATTAAATGGATTCTCCTCTTCTTTAAGTTAATGAGTTGTTTTTAACTAATTATTCTTTATTATGAGTTAAATATAACTCATTTTGATAACGTTTTCATCAATAAATCTAAATTTTTTCCCTATTTGCACTATTTTTAAATGTTGGCACGGCAATTGCATATATAAAATCGACAGGCGGCAGAGAAAATATTTGTCGATAATTGTCTCACTGTTTAAAACATTAGTGGAGCAGGAAAGCCTAACAAACTCTTTTTTTATAACAGCTAGGGAGGAATGTGTATGGAAAACCAATCTAAAGTTTTTGATATTACTATTATCGGAGGAGGACCGGTTGGGCTATTTACTGCTTTTTATGCGGGAATGCGCCAGGCATCTGTGAAAATCATCGAAAGCCTTCCGCAGCTGGGCGGACAGTTGTCTGCTTTGTACCCTGAAAAATATATTTACGACATTGCCGGTTTTCCGAAAGTGCGGGCGCAGGAGCTAGTTGATAATTTACTTGAGCAAATGAATCAATTTGAAACGACAGTCTGCCTCGAGCAATCAGTGGAAAGCATCGTGCGGACAGCGGATGGGACGTTCGCAATTACAACGAATGAAGAAACCCACTATGCGAAAGCAATTATTATTACTGCTGGAAATGGAGCATTCCAGCCGCGCAAGCTAAAAATCGAAGGGGAAGAAAAGTTTGAAAAAACGAATCTTCATTATTTTGTCCAAGATTTAAACCAATTTGCAGACAAAAAAGTCGTTGTGTTTGGCGGCGGTGATTCTGCTGTAGACTGGGCGTTGATGCTTGAGCCGATTGCGGCAAAAGTAACGCTCGTTCACCGCAGAGATAAGTTCCGTGCTCATGAGCATAGTGTCGAGCTATTGAAAAATTCAAAAGTAGAAATTTTAACACCGTATGTTCCAGCTGAACTTGTCGGCAGCGACAAAATAGAAAAAGTGATTGTAACAGAAACGAAGAGCGGAGAGCCGCTTGAAATTGAAGTTGATGATGTTCTTGTTAATTATGGTTTTGTTTCCTCCCTTGGTCCAATTAAAGATTGGGGCTTGGAGATAGAAAGTAATTCTATCGTCGTCAACTCTAGAATGGAAACGAATATTGAAGGTATTTATGCCGCGGGAGATATTTGTACGTACGAGGGCAAAGTGAAACTGATTGCAAGCGGCTTTGGAGAAGCACCGACAGCTGTGAGTAATGCGAAAGTATATATTGACCCAAGTGCAAAAGTGCAGCCGCTTCACAGCACAAGCATCATGGGTGAAAAAGAAAAAAGCGGCTCAGCTGTTTAACACTTAAAAGCGGAGCCGACTGCTCTGGGACGACAAGCATATGACCTCGAGCCCCAAGGCGCTGCAGCTGGATACAGAGTAACAAATAAGGAGGAGTCCACATGGCTAAATACACAATAGTTGACCAGGATACATGCATCGCTTGCGGCGCATGTGGAGCAACCGCGCCGGAAATCTTTGACTATGATGATGAAGGAATCGCCTTTGCCATCCTTGACAACAACACAGGGATAACTGAAGTGCCTGACGATTTAGAAGAGGATTTGGAGGATGCTTTTGATGGCTGTCCAACAGATTCTATTAAAATGGCGGATGAGCCGTTTACTTGTAAAACGGTACAAGCCGGATGACTCAATGAGCAGCCGGATTATGATATAGATTATTAAAAAATTGTAAACAAGCTTGTTAAAAAGTGTTTTACAGCCTTGTCACCAAGTGCTTAATCATCATTTATTTATGGGGGAGAATGAATCATGGCTTATAACAAAGTAGAAAATGCATCAAATCGTACATTTGAAAGAACGTTAACTTATGACAAGTACACAGACCCGAAAATACATGAAAAAGAGTTGGATCTAGTTTTCTCTAAATCATGGCAGTTAGTCGGCCACGTTAGCCAAGTAGAAAAAGCCGGTGCTTTCTTTACAACTGAAGTAGCAAACGAGCCCATCATTGTTACGCGAGGCAAAGATGAAGTTGTTCGTGCTTTTTACAACGTTTGTCCGCACCGTGCGACGAAGCTGGAAAGAACTGAGTCAGGTAATAAGAAGATTTTGCAGTGCGGCTATCACGGCTGGACATTTAAGCTTGACGGACAATTGAACAAAGCGCCGAATTTCCGGGGAGAAGATGCAGCTTGTGTGCAAGATGCCTGCTTACGCTCAATCCGCATGGAAATTATGGAATCTTTAATTTTCGTGAACTTGGATGACGACGCAAAGCCGTTAAGCGAATCATATGGAGACTTCTTTGAAAAGCTGAGCAAGTTCCCATTTTTAAGCGAGTTGAAAAGAACTCACCAGAAAACACGACTTATTAAAGCGAACTGGAAAGCGTATATTGATAACTATTTAGAATGCGACCACTGCCATGTAGCTCATCCGGACTTCGTTTCGACACTTGATATGAATGATTATCAAATTACTACATGTGACAATTACTCCATTCAAGGGACGGTCGTCAAACCGGATAAAAACTACGGTACAGTCGATTTAAATCAAGCGGAGATGCAAGGCGGCTCTTTCTTCTGGCTGTGGCCGAATTTGATGCTGACGATTTATCCAGGCCCTGGAAATATGGCATCGATTCAAATGATTCCGATTGACCATGAAACATCTATGGCTGTTTACACATATTATTTCCGTGATGAGAACTTGTCCCAGGAAGAAAAAGATTTAATGACATTCGCTGAACAAGTCCGCCAAGAGGATATCGAACTTGTGGAGCTGGAGCAAATAGGTTTCCGTTCCCGTGCATTTAATAGAGGCAGATATTCATCTTCAGAAAAAGCGATTGTACAATTTCATGAAATGGTATTGGAGGCCCTCAATGAGTAAATTAGTGAATGAAGTAAAGTCGACGAAACAGTTCTTATTGATCAATGGTGAAAAAGTAGAAGCAGCAAAGTATGCTCCGCTTTACTCCCCTTATTCCGGGGAAGAAATTGCCCAAATTGCTATGGCGGATAAAGAGCTGACGGTAAGAGCGATTGACGCTGCTTACGAGGCGCGCGGAGCTATCGCAAAAATGCCGGCATACCAGCGAGCAGAAATTTTGGAAAAAGTCGTGGTACTATTAAAAGAAAAAGCAGATGAAGCAGCAGAGATTATTTCACGTGAGTCTGCCAAGCCGATTGTATTCGCGAAAGCGGAAGTAGCAAGAACGATTGAAACGTATAAATTTGCAGCAGAAGAAGCGAAAAGAATTTACGGTGAGACGATTCCTTTTGATGCAGCTGCAGGCGGCGTTGGCCGCTTCGGATATACGGTAAGAGAGCCAATTGGCGTTATTGGAGCGATCACGCCGTTTAACTTTCCGATGAACCTTGTGGCGCACAAAGTTGGACCAGCGATTGCAGCGGGTAATACGATTGTTTTAAAACCGGCTTCACAAACGCCGCTGTCTGCTCTCTTTATTGCTGAAGTGTTTGAAGAAGCAGGACTTCCAGCGGGCGTATTAAATGTAGTAACAGGTCCTGGCGGCACAGTTGGTGAAGCAATTGTGGAAGACGACCGTGTAAGTATGGTAACATTTACAGGGAGCCCAAGTGTTGGCATCGGCATCCGCAGCAAAGCGGGCTTGAAAAAAACGACATTGGAACTTGGTTCAAACTCCGCTTTAATTATCGACAAAGACATTGATATCGATCAAATTATTGACCGCTGTGTTATGGGAGCTTTCTCTAACCAAGGCCAAGTATGTATTTCCCTTCAGCGTGTCTATGCACACGAAGAGGTGTATGCGGAGTTTGTTACGAAATTTACGGAAGCGGCGAAAAAGCTGAAAATCGGCGATCCGCTTGATCCAGAAACGTATATTTCCGCTTTAATAGCTAAAGGGGAAGCTGAACGTGTATTAGATTGGATCGAAGAAACGAAAGAAAGCAATGCTAAAGTAGCAGCGGGAGGCAAACTGCAGGAAGGCATTCTTGAACCGACGATTATTACGGATGCGGATCATGCATTAAAAGTGTCGTGCCAAGAAGCGTTTGCTCCGATTGTTGTTGTCAACAAAGTGAGTTCAGTAGAAGAAGCGATTGGGCTCGTAAATGACTCCCGCTTCGGCTTACAGGCGGGCATATACACGAATAACGTGAAAAACGCTTTATATGCTTCACAAGAATTGCATGTGGGCGGGGTAATCATCAATGATGTGCCGACATACCGTGTCGACCAAATGCCATATGGTGGTGTAAAAGAAAGTGGAACGGGCCGTGAAGGCATCAAATACGCAGTGGAAGAAATGACTGAAATGAAATTAGTCGTTTGGAACCAAAGCTGAAAACGAGGGAGATTGCTGCTGTGAAAAAATTTAAAATTGCGGTTATCGCCGGAGACGGCATCGGCCCTGAAGTCATTAACGAAGGGGTCAAAGTGTTGAACAAAGTGGCTGAGCTTGATTCAGGCTTCCAATTTGACTTCACTTATTTTCCATGGGGCTGCGAATTTTATGCTAACCATGGAAAAATGATGGACGATGATGGAATAGAACAGTTAAAAGAGTTTGATGCAATCTATTTGGGAGCAGTCGGATTTCCTGGCGTCCCCGATCATATCTCACTCTGGGATTTATTGTTAAAAATCCGCAAAAACTTTGATCAGTATGTTAATATACGTCCAGTAACACTTTTAAAAGGGGCACATTGTCCATTAACGGATGTAAAACGAGAAGATATTGATATGCTGTTCATCCGCGAAAACAGTGAAGGCGAGTATTCGGGCGCCGGTGACTGGCTGTTTAAAGGACAAGAACATGAAGTGGTGTTGCAAAACGGCGTATTTTCTCGAAAGGGAACAGAGCGGATCATCCGCTATGCGTTTGAAACGGCTAGAAAAGAAGGAAGATCACTGACAAGCATTTCTAAAGCGAACGCATTAAATTATTCAATGGTTTTCTGGGATCAAGTCTTTGAAGAAGTCAGCGCGGAATATCCGGACGTTGAAACAGCTTCTTACCTCGTTGATGCAGCGGCTATGCTGATGATCAAAGATCCAAAGCGCTTCGAAGTCGTTGTGACATCCAACTTGTTCGGTGATATTTTAACAGATTTGGGAGCGGCGCTGGCTGGTGGTATTGGGCTTGCTGCAGGAGCAAACATCAATCCTGAGAGAGACTATCCGTCCATGTTTGAACCAATTCACGGATCAGCTCCTGACATTGCAGGCAGAGGCATTGGCAACCCGCTCGCATCCATTTGGTCAGCAAGCCAAATGCTCGACTTTTTCGGCTATGAAAAGTATGGAAAAGTAGTGCTTGATGCTATCGAGCAGCTTCTGTTAGAAGATCAAGTTCTGACGCCAGACATGAATGGAACAGCTTCTACTTCTGAAGTGGGGGACCGGGTGACGAATATCATTTCTTCATTAGTCTCTTCTAATGATCTAAAAGTGTAAAAATGAATAGATCGGTATCGTATGAAGGGAAACTTTCTTCATACGATACCGATTGAATTTTTTGAAATTTCTTTTTTATTCCGATGCGCCTTATCGATTATCAACTTGACTAACGATCTATATACATTTTATATTCTGAATTTAGAAATCGCTTACATTAATGTCGGATTTTTAAAGGAAAGTGATGTTTCTTTTCAACTAGACTTATAAGGAGTGTTTGGATGAATAGCAAGAAATTTGTATTTTATGCATCATTGGCAGTCAGCTTAGGATTAATTAGTATTGGCGTATTTATGCCAAATCAATTAGAGCATTTTTCAAATTCATCGCTTAATTTTATTTATAATAATTTAGGATGGTTTATTCTTGGCAGTGTGTTTATCTTCTTTGCTTTCTGTATGTACATTGGGTTGTCGAAATTCGGCCATATTCGTTTAGGTGATGACTCAGATCGCCCGGAATATAAAACAGCCACATGGATCGGCATGTTATTCAGTGCTTCTATCGGGATTAGTCTCGTATTTTGGGGGGTAGCAGAACCCGTTTCCTACTATATTGATCCTCCATTTGGAAAAGGCTCTTCCGAGGAATCGGCGAAGCTTGCCATGCAATTCGTTTATTTACACTGGGGAGTGTCTGCCTGGGCTTGTTATGCACTTGTAGGTGTCTCCTTAGCTTTCTTTCAGTTTAGAAAAAAGCTGCCAGCCTCATTAAGTTCAGTTTTTTATCCTTTAATAGGAGACAAAATTCGAGGTCCTTTCGGAAAGGTCATCGATGTTGTCGTTATCCTTTCTATTGTCATTGGAATTGCTACGTCACTCGGCTTTGGCACATTGCAAGTTAACAGCGGAATGAATGTCCTTTGGGGCTTGCCGGTGAATATTAATACTCAAGCCATCATTATCCTTGTCGTTACGTTTATCTATGTGGCCTCTACCGTTTCAGGGCTGCAAGGAGCGATGAAACATTTATCTAACCTGAACATGTTATTAGCTTTTGCTTTGTTAGGTTTTGTGCTGTTTCTTGGACCGACACAAACGATCTTTAAAATTTTTTTCCAAGGAGTCGGCGATTACGTTCAAAATTTTGTTAGTATGTCTTTCCGGACAGAACCTTATAGTGATGGTTCTTGGATCGCAAGCTGGACGTTATTCTACTTTGGCTGGTGGATCGCCTGGGCGCCGCTTGTCGGCAGCTTTGTAGCCAGAATTTCAAAAGGCAGAACGATTAAAGAATTTATGATGGGTGCCGTCTTCATTCCTGTGCTTGGTTCATTCTTCTGGTTTGCTGTTATGGGAGGGTCTGCTATTCATCTTATTCAAAATATGGGGGAAACAGCGCTTGCAACAGCTGTCTCAACTGATGTCACTTCTGCTTTATTCAAATTTTTCGAGTATTTCCCTATGGGAGTATTTCTAAGTATATTAGCGATGGTACTCGTGCTCATTTTCTTTATCACTTCGGCAAATTCAGCCGTCTTTGTGTTAGGTATGATCAGTGAAAATGGGAACCCGAACCCTGCGCATAAGACAAAAATTATTTGGGGAATCGTAATTGCTGCTATATCCGTTGTTTTAATTATGACAGGCGGTTTAGCAGGCTTGCAATCCGCACTTGTAGCAACTGCTGTACCACTCGCAGCCTTAATGCTTATTATGTGTTATTCGACGTATAAGGGGCTCAAAGGAGAACTACTTCTTCTCTCAAAGGAAACAAGTAAGGAAAGTGAAGAGCAAGTTGTTAATATAAAAAAAAAACCCGCCGCTAAAAAGGCGTAATTACTATTTAAAAAAGAACAGTCTATAAGGTGCAGCATTGCGCTTATGGGCTGTTCTTTTTTGTATCATTTTTCTCTGTTTGCTTTGCTCCTAAAGAAGGAGTTCATGTTCTGTTTTTACGAAGCGTTATGCATAGTAAAAGTTATGTTATTGCTTTACAATTGTTTTGATGATATAAGTGGCTCGTAAAGCAGAAATCGAATAAATAAAGGAGCTCAAGAAAATTATGAGGAAAATAAACGAAAAATTATATGATTACATATTAGAAAACAAAGAAAGCCTAACAAACGAATGGCTGAGCACGCGCAGCAAAGCGGATGGTACAACTTATTCAAAGAATAGTACGCCTGACGTGGAACGGCAGCTGCGCGAAGAAAATGGTGCGTTTATTGAAGCAATAACCAATGTGTTCATTGAAGAAAAAGAACAGTGTATTGAACAATGGGCAATAAGAGTAGCTGAAGAACGGGCAAAGAAAGACGTACCTATGCATGAAATTATTGCCCAATTTAGGGTGTTCCGTTCAATTTATTGGAGATTTGTAAGAAAATTCATTGAAGAAGCAGGCGAAGAAGTTACGGTGCATGATGTGCTGCGCTGGAGTGAATCGCTGAATAGCACATTTGATTACATCATTGAAGCCTTTACTGAGAATCATCAAAAAATAATGCAGAAACTATTGGCGTGCCAGCAGGAAATGATTACTGAGTTGAGTAGCCCGGTTATTCCAATCAAAAAGGGAATAGGTGTCCTGCCAGTCGTTGGTGATATTGATACATACCGGGCAAAAGTTATATTGGAATCTTCGCTTGAACAATGTTTAGAAAAAGGCGTACAAACATTGTTTATTGATTTATCGGCTGTCCCGATCGTCGATACGATGGTTGCTCATCAGCTTTTTCAATTATTGTCTTCTTTAAAGCTAATAGGCGTGGCCTCTGTTCTTTCTGGTATTCGCCCAGAAGTGGCTCAGACAGCTACTCAGCTAGGCATTGATTTTTCCGATGTAACTATTCAATCGACTTTGTTAAGAGCTTTAGAAGAGTATGAAAAGTAAATGAGTAAAAAATGAACGGGCAAAAGTCATGAAAAATCGCTTTAAACTTAAAAGGTCTCCTTCTTTTATAGCGTACTTATTATTCACCATTAGGTCTAATGAATGAAAGTGCTCCATATATGTTTAAATATTCTCTCAATTGTGTAAAGTGGATGTGTATGTACATATTTTATGGAAAGTAGGGGAATAGAATGAAGAAGTGGTTTTTTCTAACATTATTTTTAGCGATGATGCTCGTCTTAGCTGCTTGCGGCGGAGGTAATGACAACGCTGCGGATGAGCAAAGCAATACCGAAGAAGCAGGCAATGAAACAAGCGAAGAAACAACGACGAATGAAAGTGATCCAGGAACGGCAGATGAGTCGACAGGAACGCAGCCAAATGAAGAAACACCAACGGAAGAACAAGCAGCCGAAGAAGAAAACAAAAACATTGAAACTCCGGGCTCAGTAACGGTTGATTTAAACAACAGCGAAGGCAAAAAAGTTGGGACAGCTGAATTGGAACAGGCAGAAGACGGGGTGCTCGTTAAGGTTGAAGCCTCTAACTTGCCGGCTGGGGAACATGGTTTCCACATTCATGAAACCGGAAAATGTGAAGCACCGACATTTGAGTCAGCTGGAGGACACTTTAACCCAACAGGTGCGATGCATGGGTTTGATCATGAAAAAGGACCTCATGCTGGTGACTTGCCGGATCTTAAAGTAGCCGAAGACGGTACAGCGAAAGCAGAAATGATAGCGGAAAACGTTACACTAGTCAGCGGCGAAAAACATTCCTTATTTGATGATGACGGATCAGCTCTTGTGATTCACGCCAAACCGGATGATGGGAAATCCCAGCCGGCAGGTGATGCAGGGGATCGCATCGTGTGTGGTATAATTAAACAATAAAAAATAGACGAAAAGGAACGCTTGGGCGGCGAAAAGCCGGGCGTTCCTTTTTGTTGATCTGTCATTCAGCCGGCCAATTTATTTTTTGGGAGTGTATTTGTTTCCGATCTTAATAATAAGCGGAGTACCAATAATAGTCGGCAATAGCCAAATAACGAGAACAGGCAGATCATTTAAAAGCAGGATATGCTTGCTGTTGACGACGAGTGTCGCAAAAGCAATCACCTCTAATGGAATCGGATGAAAAATTTACTTTGCTCTTTATTTAAAGCTGGCTGGCAAGAGGGATAATCAAAAAAAGACAACCGCACTTTCAAATTAAGAGTTGAGAGTGGGTTGTCGATCATCTATAACAGTCTTTACTGTCGTAGTTTGTTTAATTTAGTTGATAGAGTAATTATGCTTTTTGAACGTTAGTCGCTTGCAGGCCGCGTTGACCTTGCTCTGTTTCGAAAGTAACTTCTTGACCTTCGTCTAAAGATTTGTAGCCTTCGCCTTGGATAGCTGAGAAGTGAACGAATACATCGTCTCCGCCTTCACGTTCGATAAATCCAAAACCTTTTTCTGCATTAAACCATTTTACTTTACCTTGTTCCATTTGTGCTTCCTCCTCGTGTGCTGCGCACACATATATGTTACTATCCTTGCTCAAATCTTGCAGACGAAAAGTTTTTCTACTTATCATTCTTCTTCGAACAAAAATAATTCTTCTTAACAGTAACAGAAATTTACATGAAAGGCAAGAGAAGGTGCCAAAGAGTTTGTCGACATGTTTCAGCAAACTATGCTATTCCGATGTAAAACCCGGACGGCAGTATCATGAATACGCGCACAACGACGCTGTATGATGAAGCGGGCCAGCCAAAAGAAGACAGAAACGGAACACCAGTAACGGTTGATTTAAACCGCGACTGGGCGGATGTGAAACCGGATTATGCGGTTGACCTCCATCACCAAGGCTTTAAAACAGTGTACGGCACGAAAGAGTCAACGTCGATGTCACTCGGTGTATCGCTTGCCGGTTATCAAACGGATACAGGTATTATACCTGTTGGATATTTATTGACATATTTTACCAATCCGCCAAGTTAAAGTACAGACCGGCCGGTCAACGTTTTAAATAAAATAAGCAGGGGTGAGAGTTTGACCTCCCATGCCTGCTTATTTTTTGTTTCGCTGCGTCCACTTAACAGAGATTTGCCTTTGAGGCAGTCTCTCTGGCAAAAGAAACTTGATTTACCTGAAAAACGCTTTGTCAATATTGTACTTTGCTTTGAATTTATTGATGATATACGTTTCATAAATATCGCGGTCTGCCGGATCTTCTACGTAGCAAACAGCAATTTTATATACTTCGTCTCTATGCATTTTGATTGGGGAGACTGTATCCTCAAAACTTTTACGAATTCTCATTCTCAGTTTTCTTGCTTTTCCAACGAACATTAACTCATCATGAATATCGTAGAACATATACACGCCGCTTTTGTCGCGGGCTATTTTATGATAGTCAATAAAACCGTACTCTCTAGCTATTTCCGCCTCGCTCGTATCTCCTTCTTGGTTCTTTTTAGTAATCACGAGGTCGGGTTGTGGAATGTCAATTTTTATCATGTTCAATCGCTCCTATTCTTCTTTAAAGAGTACCACAAATGACAAGAAAAGCCACTATTGCTTGAGCAATTATAGAATTTTTCACGATTATCGTTCAACATACGTTCTAAAAGCAGACATTACCGTATGTTAGTTACCTTTTCTGGCCAAATTCTTTAAGTAACTGACAAAAACGTCGTCCTTGGCAAGGGAGGCTTCATATGTTCTTTTTAAGAATCTTTCTCCTTCTTGAAAGCTTGGGAAGGTGTCCTCCACTTTTTCATCGTTATGGTCAATTACCCATTCATTTTCATTAACCGGATACAGGAGAAAAATTTCTCCCTTGCGGTTTTCGTACAGAGAACCGAATGAGGACTCTTTTACATTGTAGCGGTTTCTTTTGGCATCTTCCCGCAGCGGCATAAGATGAAACGTTTCAGTAACAAACTGTCTGTACGCTTCTTCCGAAAGCGAGCAGCCGGATGCTTTCGCATGACCGCCGCCTCCATATCGCCCGGCGACCTCAGATACATCAACGTGATCATGAATCGTGCGAAATCCCATCCGTTTTCCACCAATGTTCAAAATAGCTATATAATCAAGATGTGGATTTTCTTTTCCGAGTTCATTGCCGAGCTCGGAGTGATACGATTCCGCATATACAATCCCAGCAAACAAGCCGTCGACTTTGGCTTGCACTAGCTCCCGTCTTTTCCGGCGAATATAGCGCTCGGTTTTGTCTTCTTCCATATCGAGTATCTTTTCTTCAAATTCGTCGAAAAAGAAATGTTCGCTATGCTGGAGACGGCCGATCATTATCTCTTCAAATTCTTCTATCGAAATTAAGAAGAACAGAGCATTCAGCCTTCGTGCTTTCTGGTTATCGTTTTTCTCCCATTCCCACGTATCATATTGCCTGACAAGCTCCACGAATTCTGCTATGGTATCCGAAGGCTCAATGAATTTATGCTCGATCAGATACGCATAAAACAACGAAGTGGCAGATGTTAACTTTCCTTCAGCATCTTCAACTAAAACATGTCCCCACTCATAGTCGTTAAAGTGCAAGGCTGTTTTATGATGATCAATCAGCTGAACCTTTCCTCCTGATAAATAAAAATCATTTAGCTTTTCTTCGTTTTCTTCGTTTACTGATAAGTCGGTAATAAGCAAAAAAGTCTTCTTATCACCATTTTCTAAAAACCATTCTACTTCGTGATTTAAACCTGAAATGGAATTGTAGCGGACGTGGACTTGTTTTCCGAAAGCAAGCTTTGCTAAAATACCGCAGCCAACGCCGTCCAAATCATTATGAGTCAGTAATTTGTACATCTTCTTCACCTCTTTGTACTTATTATGTTCCCCAAAGTGAAAAAGTTGAAAAGAATCCGCCCGAAAAATATAAAAAAACTCATTTTGGCTAAGTTTATAAAAAAACCATCTAATGAACGTGCAGACGGAGCCAGTTTTTATGTCATCTGAATAAAAATAAAGTGCCCGGTACCTACCTTGGAGGTACCGGGCACTTTGTTTATTCGTTTTCACGAACTGTATCATCGACAATGGCTCTCAGGTCTTTATGAAACAATTCATCGCTGCACACTAGATTTTCTTCATGGCCGTTATTGACGATTCTCTTTAATTCCGCTTCATCACCTTTGGCGTTGATAATCTCAAATATTTGATTTAAGCCTTCAGACGTTTGCTTGTCTTCATTTCTCATGTAGACCACACTCCTTTTTAGTATTAACTTTTCCCTGAAAAGGAGTATTGAATCCTATTTAAATAATTAATAAAAGGCTGAGCGCCATAACAGCCATTCCGCCCATTAACCCGTAGATGGATAAATGCGTTTCATCGTACTTTTTCGCTGCTGGCAGCAATTCATCAAGAGAGATAAACACCATGATGCCCGCAACGCCAGCAAAGATGACGCCGAACATGACATCATTTAAAAAAGGCATTAAAAACAGCCAGGCTGCGATTGCACCAACGGGTTCAGATAATCCAGATAAAAAGGAAAGCTTAAACGCTTTTTTCTTATCTCCAGTCGCAAAGTAGATCGGGACAGAAACAGCAATTCCTTCAGGTATGTTATGAATCGCAATCGCAATCGCAATCGCCGCTCCAAGCGCCGGATCCTGCAGGGCAGCCGTAAACGTAGCGATTCCTTCAGGGAAATTATGGATGGCAATCGCCAGTGCCGTGAACGTTCCCATTTTCAGCAAAGTCGGGTCATTCACAGCCTGCTTTGAATCGGTCATTTCCTCTACTCGTTTTAGCTCATGTGGATTTCCTTGTTTTGGAATCCATTTGTCAATCAGCGCAATTAATATCATTCCGCCAAAGAAGCCGGCTACTGTCAGCCAATTTCCTAACTCTGCTCCCAATTCACCAGTCAATGCATCTTTCGCCTTTACAAAAATTTCAACCATGGACACATAAATCATGACGCCTGCTGAGAAGCCGAGAGCAAGTGATAAAAATCTTGTATTTGTTCTAGATGTAAAAAAGGCAAGTATGCTGCCAATTCCGGTTGCGAGACCTGCCAATAAAGTCAATGCAAAAGCAAGCATAAGATTTTCCGCCATTCGTTTTCCCCCTCTTTACGATTAAAAGATCTTTCTTCGTTTATATATATGCTCGCCTGCGAAAATGTTTACCTTAGGAAACATTTTAACCTTTGTGAAAATTATAAGTCAAGTTATAATTAAAAAGGAAGAGTAAAAATGTAAACGACTGGGCAATTAAAAGATGTGATCACTCTTTTCTCTCCATTAATAGCTAATAATGTTATGTGAGATAAAGCATCTAGAAAAAAGATTTCTTATTTTTGCTAAAAAGCTTGAACAAAAGAGGCGCATTTGAAATACTATATATATGAACATATATTCATATAAGGAGGCGTACAATGGGACATTCACACAGCCATAGTCACCATCATCATCACCATCACGGGCATGGGCATCATCACCATTCAAGTAATAACAAGCAAGCATTAAAACTGTCTTTTCTGCTTATTGCGACCTATATGGTTATAGAGGTGATCGGAGGGATTCTGACAAACAGTCTTGCCTTATTATCAGATGCGGGCCATATGCTAAGTGATGCGGCTGCGCTTGGTCTCAGCTATTTGGCGTTAAAATTTGGTGAAAAAGAAGCGACTTTATCGAAAACATTTGGCTACAAACGATTTGAAATTTTAGCCGCTTTTATTAACGGCCTAACATTGCTCGCGATCTCTATTTATATTTTTTTGGAAGCGTATAAAAGAGTGCTGGCACCGCCGGAAGTCATGAGCAAGGGGATGCTTATCGTCTCAGTCATTGGATTAATGGTTAATATTGTTGCGGCATATATTTTAATGAAAGGCGATAAAGACGAAAATCTAAATGTACGCAGCGCTTTTTTACATGTTCTCGGTGATTTGCTCGGTTCTGTCGGGGCAATAGCCGCTGCTTTAATGATCATGTTTTTCGGCTGGAATTTAGCTGATCCGATTGCCAGTGTCATCGTCGCCATTTTGATCATCATCAGCGGTGTGCGTGTCACAAAAGATTCTTTTCACATTTTGATGGAAGGCGTGCCCGATAACCTTGATGTTACCCAAATCAAGCAGGCTTTACTCGCCTTGCCGGGAGTGAAAGACGTTCACGATTTGCATGTATGGGCGATTACTTCCAATTTTCCAGCATTAAGCTGCCACGTCGTGATCGAACCAAATATAGATGGACAGTCCGTGCTCCTCAGTGCTCAAAAAAAGTTGCATGATCAATTTCATATTGACCATACAACGATTCAAATTGATTTAGCTGATAATACGTGTGAAGGTGATCACTGTAACTAAGAAGCGGACCCTAAATGGGTACGCTTTTTTATTTAGCTGTTTGCAGAAAAGTACGCTATTGAAAAACGTTCATGTTTTCTTCTTTTTTTACATACATGTATAGAAGAAAATCATACGCAAAGGGGAGGAGAGTCATGGCGGTTCATACAGTGATGCCGGGAGATACGTTATGGAAACTGTCCAGCGTATACGGTGTGCCTATTTCTGCACTTATGCGTATTAACGGGCTCGTTTCAGGTGCACTTGTGCCCGGGCTGAATTTGTACATACCTGATGAGGCCCTTCCTGAACGTTTTTATCAAGTAAAAGCGGGTGATACACTCTGGAAGATTGCACAAACATTTCAATCATCTGTTCAGTTAATTATTGCTGCTAATCCGAGCCTCAGCCCAAATAAGTTAAAAATCAACGAGCGCCTCCGTATTCCTACATGGCAATCATATACGATGCAGACCCTTGTCTTTATGGATGCCTTTGATCCAACGCCTTATTTGGATACATTAAAATCACTCGCTAGCCATATTACGTATCTGGCCATTTTTACGTATTCGTTCACGCGTGACGGAATGTTGATTCAGGCGAACGACGAACAGATCCTTAAAGATTGCAAACAAAACAACATAAAACCGCTAATGGTCGTCAGTAACTATGAAGGGGGCACATTCAGTACGGAACTGGCAGATCACATATTGAATCCTGCACGCCGGCCGGTTTTGATACGAAACATTGTCACTGCAGTGATTCAAAAAGGTTATGCAGGGGTCAGTGTTGATTTTGAGTTTGTTTCGCCGACCCGGCGCCAAGATTTCACGGCATTTGTGCGGGAGCTGAAAAGGGCACTCGGCCGCCGTGTTTTGCAAGTGAATGCCCATGCTAAAACGGGCGATCAGCCGACGAACCGGCTGACTGGCTTTCTTGATTACCGGGCGATTGGGGAAGCGGCAGATATTACGGCTGTCATGACGATTGATTATGGCTATGCCCTCGGACCGCCTGCTCCCATTTCGCCTGTTTGGTGGATCGAGCAAGTATTAACTTATGTTGTTAGCCAGATTGATCCCCGCAAGCTGATGATGGCGATTAATTTATACGGTTATGATTGGACACTGCCGCCGCAGCCCGGCAGAACAGCAGCCATGCTCACTGTGCTGGCAGCGCAAAATCAAGCCATTGCCAGCGGAGTGCCTATTCAGTTTGACAGCCGGGCTCAGTCACCGTCGTACCGTTACAGACGTGGAGGCTTGGAACATGCTGTTTCATTTGAAGATGTCAAGAGTGTAGCAGCTAAATATGAACTAATGGAAGTATATAATCTGCTTGGAACAACTTACTGGCGGCTGCGGTTTTCATTTCCACAAAATTGGGCATACGTAAATAAAAATATTCGGGTGGAAAAGTAAGTCATGTCTTTTCATAACTAACGAATAGAATGTTATTAATAAATATTTCAGCTTTGTGATATTTGTCTATGCGCTTATCTTTTTTTTTCATAACTTATTAAAGAAAGGAGGGATAAACGTGCCAAAAGGACATGGTAAAGGTAAGAAACACCAAGGTAAAAACAAGAAAGATAAAAATCAAGATCAAAATCAAGATCAAAATCAAGATCAAGGTCAAGACCAAGATCAAGACCAAGGTCAAGATCAAGATCAAGAGCAAGGTCAGGACCAAGACCAAGGTCAGGATCAAGGTCAAGATCAAGGAAAAGACAAAAACAAAAACAAGGACAAAAACAAAGACCAAGACAACAACAAAAATAAAGATAAAGATAAAGACCAAGACAAGGATAAAGGTAAAGACAAGGATAAAGACAAAAATAAGTTAGCTGAGGTTTTGGAAAAGTTAGACCAAGTTTTAGATAAATTAGCTGGTTTAGAAGAAGGAGTGAAAGGTTTAGAAGAGAAGGCCGCTGATTTAGAAAGAGAAAATACTTATCAGCAAAAGCAGATTGATCGTCTTGAGAAGAATTACGGCTGGTAATTTATAAATAACTATAAATATTTAGAGAACATAAAACAAGGTTGCTAAGCATTTATACTAGCTGTCGGAAGATTTCCGACAGCTTTTCATTGTGGATGGATTATGGGCAAATATGCAGCAAAGCCCAAACAGCTATTTGTTTGGACTTTGCTGCGGTCAAACTTTAGATTAAGAATACAAAGCTACACCCGCGATGCCAGAAAAAATAATAATTAAAGCAGGATGAGCACGAAATTTTATTAGGGCAAGAAGAGAAAGCGAAAATATACCCAGCAGGCTGATAGAATTGAGAGAAACTGGTCCGATTAATTGATTGGAAACAGCAAATTTAATGGCTGCGTACACAATAAGCCCGACAACAATAGGACGCAGTCCATAAAAAGCCGATTGGACAACCGGGTTTTTGTTCGCTTTGGTAAAAAAGGCGGCGATCACCAAAATGATGATCAATGACGGCAAAACGACTCCAAGTGTAGAAGCAACTGCTCCTGCGAATCCGGCTGTTTGATAGCCGACAAAGACGGCGCAGTTCGTGGCGATCGGGCCAGGTGACATGCCGGCAATAGCGATAATGTCGGTGAATTCTTGAGTAGTCATCCACTGATGGGCAGTCACTTCTATCTCAATGATGGGGATCGTCGCGTAACCTCCCCCAAATGAGATAAGCCCGATAATGAAAAATGTTTTAAATAGTTCTAGTAAAATCATTTTTTCACCCAACTTCCTTTTTATGTCCATCGATCCTTGTGTGACCGCCGAGCCGTGTTCTTATTTTAACGAGACAAATGCCAACAAGCATTCCACTGAAAATAATGATGACAGGGTGAATGTGAAGAAAAAGCAGAAAGACAACGGTCAATCCAGCTATGACAAGCGTCGTTTTATCAATGATCGCCGTTGGAGCGATTTTATAAGCAGCCAAACAAATAAGCGCTACAACCGCAGGACCGATTCCATGAAAGGCCGCTTCCACTTTCGGGTTATCTTTAAAATGCAGATAGAATATGCTAAGGGCGATCACAATCAGAAACGTCGGGAGCAAGACGCCTAACATCGCGGCCAGGGCTCCGCTGATGCCAGCAATCCGGTAGCCGACAAATGTAGCTGAATTAATAGCCATAGCACCGGGAGCAGACCCTGCCAACGCAAGTACATCGGTGATATCTTCCATCTGAATCCATTTCTTTTTATTGACTACTTCTCTTTCAATGACTGGAATCATCGCATAACCGCCGCCGAATGTGATGGGACCAATTTTTAAAAAGGTGAAAAATATTTCCATAAGCAGCTTCCAGTTTTTTTTCATTTGAACACCTCTTTACGTTCTCTTTTTCGGTTCTAATTCCAGTATAACATTCTTTTTTCCGTTTTGGTTATAAGTTTTAAGGGCTTTAGTAAATTGTGTTCTGATCTGTTAAATAATAATTTAGCATTGCCCTGCCAGCTCCGATCGCGCCGGCATTTTCACCGAGTAATCCCTTGCTGAAAATGATTTCGTGTTCAGGATAAATAACTTTAGAACGGTTAGTTGCTATTTCGGTCACAACGTTATAATATAAATCCATTTTGGTATAAAGGGGTCCACCTAAAATAATTAAGTCAGGGAAAAACATGTGAACTAAATTAGCGAGACCGATCCCAGAGTAATAGGCAGCATCTTTTATAATTCCCTCTGCAAAAGAATCACCTTCATTAACCGCGCGGCAAATATCATCGAAATTAATCTCTTCGATATTTGTTCGCCACTCTCGAAGAATGGAAGGATAACCGCGCTTTAGCCCTTTGACGACCTCTTCTTGAATCGCCGGAATAGATGAGTAGGCATGAATACAACCGTAGCCGCCACAGACGCATTTTCGCCCATGAACATCAACGACCATATGCCCTTGTCCGAATGCTCCTAGCTTATCGGCCCCTTGAACAAGGCGTCCGTCTATAATCAGCCCGTTGCGTATCCCGACTCCTTTTAAAATACTGACAACATTCCGATACTTTTTAAATGAATCTTGCTGATATTCTGCAAGTGTCGCTGTGTTGGCTCCATATTCCAGCACTGTTTTTATATTTAATTTTTCGCTTAATATACTGCACAACGGTACGTTTTCCCAGCCTGGAGATGAAAAGTAAATCGGATTTAAAATGATGCCGTTTTCACGATCCAGTGGGCCAATGGCTCCGATTCCTGCCCCCAACACATCATCACTTGCGAGTCCTCGTCGCTCCATCATTGTTTTAGTCCGAGAAGCGATGAACTCAATTGTGACATCAGGCGTTGTTTTTTCATCCATTGTCAGCGTCGCCTCATCAATGATGGAAAAACTAAGATTCAGTAATAAAACTTTCGTATACGTCCTCGAAATATCAATGCCGATTACATAATAGGCATCCGCTTTAATTTCGTACATAACTGGTTTGCGTCCGCCGCTTGATTGACCATAACCGCTTTCTATAACCAGTCCGTTTTCGATTAGTTCATCAATGAGCCGGGAGCAAGTTGTCTGCTTTAATCTTGTGTATTTAACTAAATCAATCCTTGAGATAGGGCCGTGTTCTGTAATAAGACTGTATAGTTCTTTTAAACTTTTTTCTTTTGGTGATAGGACACCAGCAAATTGCTTAATCATATTTATCCTCCGTTTTTTACTCACATCAACAATAGTTTTATTATAATGCTTTCTGCCATTTTGGTCATATAGGAGAGAAAAACCTTATATAGATAATGATTAAAGCACCTTTCTTTCAAATTGACAAAAAGTATATGAAAAATATCTGAAAATCGCCACTTTTTATATGTATTTTGAATTTTACAAAAAACTTTTGACTAAAATGGAGGAAACGTTTACAATAACATTAATTCGAGAAGCGTTTACGAAAGTGAAAGGTGGGCGAGGTTGAAGCGCTAAGATATGAAAAGTCGAAATAGAGGCGATTTTCATAAGGTGAAGGTTTACTTTAAAGAATGGCAGCACATATTCCTCACACTGGAGAAAAAATATAATTAGCAAAGGAAGGATTCATATGACAACGGTAATAAACGATGTAAAAACATACAATTTGTATATCAATGGAGAATGGGTCAGTCCGATTTCTGAAAGTTACTTCGATGTCATTAGCCCTGCAACGGGACAGGTTGTTTCAAAAGCAGCGCTTGGGGATGAACAAGACACAAAGCGGGCGATAGATGCGGCTGCTGCTGCTTTTCCAGAATGGTCCGCTAAGACAGGAAGAGAGCGGGCTGAAATTCTCACCAGGCTATACCAACTGATGATTGAAAATTCCGAACAGTTAGCAAAGTCCATTTCCGTTGAAATGGGCAAGCCGATCCAGCAGGCTCGTGGTGAAGTCATGAATGCGGCTGAGTACGTTCTTTGGAATTTAGAAGAAGGAAAGCGTGTAAGTGGAGAAGTGATTCCCGGAGCCGTTAAGAATAGGCGGCTGCAAGTGATCAGACAGCCGATTGGACCTGTCGCGGCCATTACTCCTTGGAACTTTCCACTCGGAATGGTTACCAGAAAACTCGCGCCTGCTCTTGCGGCTGGCTGTACAGTTGTCTTAAAACCAGCTGAGCAGACGCCTGGAAGCGCCATTTTGTTTTTCGAACTGGCAGAAAAAGCGGGAATTCCAAAAGGGGTTATAAATTTAGTCACAGGAACTCCACAACAGATCGGTGACGCTCTGTTATCAGATAAAAGAATCCGTAAAATTACTTTTACAGGTTCAACGAATGTAGGAAAACAGTTATTAAGAAAAGCTGCCGATCAAGTCAAACGGGTATCCATGGAGCTTGGCGGGCATGCGCCGTTCATCGTTTTTGAAGATGCTGATCTGGAGCATACTATTGAGCAGCTTGCTCGCTGTAAATTTCAAAACTGTGGACAAACATGTATTTCCGCCAACCGTATTTACGTACAAGAATCCATTAAGGATCAGTTCTTATCATTATTAAAAGAAAAAGCGGAATCTTTACGTGTAGGAAATGGATTGGAAAAGGGAGTAGACGTGGGACCGTTAGTAAGTAAAGCCGGTTTGAACAAAGTAGAGGAGCAAGTGAACAACGCAGTAGAGCAAGGAGCGAAGTTAGTCACCGGCGGCGAAAAATACGAAGTTGAAGGACATGAAGAGGGGTATTTTTACAAGCCAACTATTTTAGCAGATGTACAAGATACGATGATGATTGCTACAAATGAGACATTCGGTCCAGTCGCACCAATCTTCACATTTAAAACGGAAGAAGAAGTAGTCGCTAAAGCGAATGACACGGATTACGGATTAGCTGCTTATTGTTTTACGAAAGATTTATCTAGGTCTGTACGCGTATCTGAAGCATTAGAGTACGGAATGGTAGGAATAAATGACACGGTTCTTTCTCAAGTGGAAGGCCCATTCGGTGGTATAAAAGAAAGCGGTATGGGACGTGAAGGAGGAACAGACGGGTTAGCAGATTTTCTTGAAAAGAAATTTATTTCGACAATTATATAAGAAACAATTGTGGATAGAGTGATTATTTAGTTGACTAGTAAACTAATCAGGAGGGGTCCGTAATGAGTAATATAACGGAAAACGTAAGCACTGAACAATTGAAAGAATTAGATAGAAAACACTTTTTGCACCCGACTACTGCAATTAAACAGCATCAAGAGAATGGACCAACACTTATTATTGAAGAAGGAGAAGGAATTTATTTAACTGATATAAACGGAAATAAATATATCGATGGCATGTCTTCTCTATGGAATGTGAATGTTGGGCACGGACGTGAAGAGTTGGCAGAAGTGGCTAAAGAACAAATGAAAAAATTGGCCTTCAGTTCTTGTTTTCAAGGAATGTCACATGAACCGGTCATCCGTTTGGCGAAAAAGCTTTCAACGCTGACACCTGGTGATCTCAACGTCAGCTTCTTCACATCAGGAGGATCTGAATCAAACGACACAGCCTTTAAGCTTGTTCGTCATTATTGGAAATTAAAAGGTGAAACGAAGCGTACGAAAATTATTGCTTTAAAACGCGGGTATCATGGAATCACAGTTGGAGCAACAAGTGCAACAGGAATCGAACAATTTCAAAATATGGCAACTGCACAAGCCCCGGATTTTATTCATGCCACAACAAGGTTTAAAACCGACTGTGAACTTGGAGACCGGACGGATTCAGATTTTGCCGGAAGTGTAAGAGGAGTCATTGAAAGCGAAGGTGCTGATACAGTCGCTGCAGTTATTCTAGAGCCGATTCAGGGAGCAGGAGGAATGTTTATCCCGCCGGATGGATATTTGCAGGCGATTCGAGATCTTTGTGATGAATATGGGATTTTAATGATAACGGATGAAGTGATTTGTGGATTTGGCCGGACAGGAAAAATGTTTGGAGTAGATAACTGGAATGTTGTTCCGGATGTGATGACCGTGGCGAAAGGAATTACGAGCGCATACAGTCAGTTGGGGGCCGTCATCATCCGTGAAACATTGCGGGATGAATTGTCCGAATTGTCAGATGGAATGTTTTTTCACGGATTTACTTACAGCGGACACCCTGTCGCTTGTGCCGTCGCATTAAAAAACATTGAGATTATCGAAAGAGAAGATCTTGTTTCTAATGCAAAACAAATGGAGGCTGTATTAAAGAAAGGATTTGAATATTTAGAAGAAAAGTACCCGTTTGTCACGAAAACGAGAGCAATCGGATTATTGGCAGCTTTTGAATTGTATAAAGATCGAGAAAACGAAATTCCATTTGATCCTTCATTAGCGGTGGCCCCTAAACTCGTACAAGAATGCTTAAAAAGAGGGCTAGTCGTACGACCAGTTATATTTGAAGGTTCGAATACGATCGTTATGGCGCCGCCTCTAACGACTACAAAAGAACAAGTAGAAGAAATGATCCAAATTTTTGATGACTCATTAAGTGCAATCGAAAAGAGCATTTGTGAAAAGTAAGAGAACTTGCAATGAAACACATCTCGTTTGTTCACCTCAGAAATTCAGTAAGTTAATAGACATTTACGTTTTATGAGATTGAAAGAAATCAGAGCAATTCCAAGAGAAATCAAATGCCTAGGAATGAGTTCTCTGGAATTGCTCTTTACGGGGAGGAAAACAGTGAGTACAGCTAATCAAGAGGGGCAAAACTTACAAAGAGTGCTGCGAACAAGAGATTTGGTCATTTTTGGTCTGATCTTTATTTCACCCAACTCTGCTCAATCATTATTTGGAGAATTAACGTTTTCTTCTGGAGGACATGGGGTTTTAGCCGTTTTTATCGGACTTATTGCTATGATTTTTACAGCTGCAAGTTATGGGAAAATGGCATCTATCGTGCCAAAAGCAGGTTCTACATACAGTTATGTTACACATAGTTTGAATCCAAGCTTAGGATTTATAGCTGGATGGGCTATATTATTGGATTACTTAATTTTCCCGATGATGATTTATAAATTGAGTTCGGCTTTTGCGATGGAATTATTCCCTTTTATTCCATTGTGGTTCATGTTACTCATACTGATCATCCCAATGACTTTCTTCAATTATCGTGGGGCTAAGCTAACTGCACATTTAAATACGATTATGTTAATTGTAAAGCTGATCAGCGTCTTTTTATTCGTCGGCTTCGCCGTGTATGCGCTTACAATTGATGGTGGAATAGGGAGTTTAGTAAATATAAACGGTATATATAGAGGGGAAACCTTTTCCACAAGTGCCTTAATAGCAGGAGCTTCGATTGCCGTGCTTGCTTATATCGGATTTGATGGAATCACCGCGCTGGCCGAAGACGCCAAAGTATCAGGAAAAACGGTAGGACGGGCTGCGATGATTACTTGTGTGATTAGTTCTTTACTTATTGGAGTTCAAGTTTATTTGGCGTCAATTGTTCAATCGAGGCTAGGCGTATTGAAACATACAGATACCGCTTTTTACGATATAGCGATAGCTGTTGGTGGGAGCGGCTTAGCTGCAGTTACAACAATGATCCTCGTTGTAACTGGAACGGCAACGGCTTTGGCAGGTCAGGCTTCAGGTTCCAGGGTACTCTTTAGCATGGGGCGCGACGGCGTTCTGCCAGCTTCTTTCGCTTACTTGCATTCGAAATATAAAACACCGGTTTATAGTGTCTTTCTATTAGCTGTGTTAGGTTACATCGGAGCTCTTATGATACCGATCAGTGTCTTCTTCCTCATTGTCGTCTTCGGAGCCATCATCGGTTTTATCTTTGTCAACATATCAGTCATTATCGAGTTTTTCATAAAAAGAAAAGAGAGAAAAGGAAAGCACTTCATTGCTAATTTGATTTCGCCTGTACTCGGGATCAGTGTATGTCTGTATATTTTACTGGGAATGGAAATAGTTGGGCAAGTAGTTGGCGTTTGTTGGCTGCTAATCGGCGGGATCGTTCTTGCCATCAAGACACAAGGGTTCCAAAAAGAGATAAGCTCCCTAAATATCGAGCAATAATCCAGATCATGATAATTCCCTAATCTTCCTAGTCACTTTCATCCAAATTTGAAATCAAGTTTAGGGGGCTGATAAACTGTCTAATGAAAAAAGTTTTGGCTAAAATGGTTTAAACATTTACAATAAAACAATTTAGAAAATGCTTATTGCAATAAGTGGAATATAAGCCTTAAACGCAAGAATGTGAAAAAGGGAGGAACAAGAATATGACAAATGTAAAAGTAACGATGCTTGGTACAGGAAGTCCGCGTCCGGATTTGGAACGGTCAGGACCTTCGCAAGTTTTAACGGTCGATGATACGAATATTTTAATTGACTGCGGCGAAGGAACAACGACGCAGCTGATGAAAGCGGGCATCCCGCCGGAAAATATTCACTATTTATTTATGACTCATCTTCATTCTGATCACGTGTTTGGATATGGGCAATTTTTACTTGGTGGATGGGGACTGGGCCGCCGGAAACTGACAATTGTCGGACCAAAAGGAATGAAGCATTTTCATGAAACGATTATCAACTTGTTTGATGAAGACATCTCTTACCGGACATCACTTGGAAGACCAGGAAACGGTGTGCTGGATGTCAATATTATCGAAATTGACGAACCTGGAGAAGTCGATTGCGGGCTCCCATGGAAAATTTCGGCTGCTGAAATGGTTCATAACGTATTAACATATGGCTATCGTTTTGAAACAGGAGAGAAAACAGTGGTCATTTCCGGAGACACGGCACCTGCACCGGCCATTGTGGAGCTTTCGAAAGATGCCGATCTCCTTGTTATCGATGCTTGTCTTGCCCCGACTGCCGTCTATCGCAATACGAAAAGTCCTGAACTGCAGAAGATCTGGGATAACTTGCAGAAAGAACACTGCACACCAGAGCAGACAGGTGAAATCGGCAAAGAAGCCGGCGTAAAAACACTCGTCTTGACTCATTTTTTACCAAACATCATTGAAGAAGAAACAAAGCAGCAGGCAGCTGAAGTATTTGACGGAGAAATCATCGTCGGGAAAGATCTGCAAGTTATCCCGGTGACAAGTACCGTTTCTGTTTCATAATTACTTATTGTTCATCTCAGAAGTTTAATAGATAACTAAGCTTTGTGGGCTTTAAAGAAACCAGAGCAATTCCAGAGGGAAATCAAAGAATTTAGATTTAATTCTCTGGAATTGCTTTTTATGGGTAAATACGGTTATGTTAATCGTCAAGCTAATTAGCGTCTTTCTATTTGTAGGGTTTGCGGTGTGTGCGCTTACATCGGAAGGAGGAATAGGAAGTTTAGTTAATTTAAATGGCATCTATCACAAAGAAACCTTTTCGATAAACGCATTAATTGCAGGGACTTCCATTGCGGTTCTTTCGTATATCGGTTTCGATGGAATTACTGCCTTGGCCGAAGATGCGAAAGTTTCAGGGAAAATGGTAGGACGGGCTGCAATTATTACTTGTGTAATTAGTTCTGTTCTCATTGGCATTCAAATTTATTTCGCGACACTTATTCAAACAAAGTTGGGCGCATTGAAAAGTGTGGATACAGCTTTTTATGATATAGCGATAGCTGTTGGCGGCAGCTTCAACGATTGCTCTCGTTTTAACAGGAACGGCTACTGCTTTAGCAGGCCAGGCGTCAGGTTCTACAGTATTGTTTAGTATGGGACGCGATGGTGTTTTGCCAGCTTCTTTAGCTTATTTGCATCCAAAATCTTGCTATTAAGACACAAGGATTCCGGAAAGAGATCAGCACGATCAATATCGAACAATAAGCGGTGCACACATTTTCGTGGTTCTCGCTCACAAATTGGGCATAAGTCCACGATATCCTGCTCATAAAGTCAGAATTGCCGCACATAAAATTCAAAATCATAGGGGACACCTCTTCTTGAGTTTGTTTGATGGTACTTACAATCTACAAGAAAGGTGTCTTTTTTTCGTTTATTTATGGAATTTTATACATAATCAACACGCGTGGTATGATCAGTTAAATAGTGATCGAGCACCATCCGGCCAGCACCGATGGCACTAGCGTTTTCGCCGAGTAGTCCCCGAGTAAAAATAATTTCCTGATTAGGATACATATTTCTACAGCGAGCGGCCGCCGTTTCACTTACGACATCATAAAACAAATCCATATTTGTATACGTGGGTCCACTTAAAATAATGACATCGGGGAAGAGGACGTTGGCTAAATTGGCAAGCCCAACTCCAGCGTAGTAGGCGGCATTTTTGACAACGCGTGTGACAAGGGAATCTCTTTCATTAGCCGCTCGGCAAATATCATCAAAGTCCATTTCTTTAGGATCTGATTTCCAGTCACGGATGATCGATGGAGCGCCTTGCTCAAGGCCGCTTATAATGTCTTCTTTTATAGCAGAAATAGATGAGTAAGCATGTACACATCCGTTATTTCCACAAATACATTTTCTGCCGTACAGATCAACAACCATATGTCCCTGGCCAAGCATACCGAGTTTATCAGTTCCGCGTATAAGCCTTCCATCCATGATCATGGACGTGCGTGTACCGATTCCTTTTAAAACGTGAACAACATTTTTGTGTTTTTTAAAAGGCTCCTGCTGATATTCCGCAAGCAGGGCGGTATTCGCTCCATAATCGAGCAATGTATTAAGCCGCAACTTTTCACTTAACAAGCTGTTGATCGGGAAGTTTTCCCAGCCTTTTGAAGGGAAATTAATAGGATTTAATATTATGCCGTTTTCACGGTCTAATGGACCAATTGTTCCAAGTCCTGCTCCTAAAATGTCATCTTGAGTAAGGCCAAACTTATTTAGCATGTTATGAACGCTAGAGGAGATAAAGTCAACTGTAAAGGCAGGAGTAGTTGTTTCGTTCATCGTTAGTCTGGCTTCCTCTAAGACAACGAAAGCAAGGTTCATTAACAATACTTTCGTATATGTTCTCGAAATATCAATGCCGATTACATAATTAGCATCATCTTTTATTTCATACATAACCGGTTTGCGTCCCCCGCTTGATTCGCCATATCCACTTTCAACAATGAGCCCAATTCCAAGTAATTCATCGATGAGGCGGGAGCAAGTCGTCTGTCTCATCCCGGTGTATTTAATTAAATCACTTTTTGATACAGGACCGTGTTCTACGATGAGGCTGTACAGTTCTTTTAAGCTTTTTTCTTTTTGAGACAGAGCCCCCGTAAATTGTTTTAACATAATCATTCCCTCGCTTTTTTACTCTCACTTTCTTTATTATATCGCTTTTATTCAAATTGGTCGTATAATCAATCACTAAATGAATGTCAATAATGTAAAAAGTACTCGTATATATGCCTAAAACTAAAAAGGTTGTACAGCTCTTATTATTAGAATGACAAAAATTATTTAAAAGAGAAAATTTTCAAAAAACTTTTGACTAAAATGGTTAAAACATTTACAATAAAATTTATTAAGAAAGCGCTTGCGAAAATAAATAAGACATAAGACTAGGGCGCTGGGAGATGAAAAGGGAGGATCAGTAACATGACAAACGTAAAAGTGACAATGCTTGGCACAGGAAGCCCACGACCGGATCTTGAACGGTCAGGTCCCGCGCAGGTTTTATCCATTGACGATACACACATTTTAATAGACTGCGGGGAAGGAACAACAGCGCAGCTGATGAAAGCTGAAATCCCGCCGGAAAGCATTCACTATTTATTTATGACACATCTCCATTCAGATCATTTGCTTGGGTACGGACAATTTTTACTTGGCGGATGGGGCCTTGGCCGCCGGAAATTGACCGTAGTTGGTCCAAAAGGAATGAAACATTTTCATGAAACGATCATCAACCTGTTCGATGAAGACATCTCTTACCGGACGTCACTTGGCAGACCAGGCAATGGAGTGCTCGATGTCAATATTATCGAAATTGACGAGCCCGGTGAAATCGACTGTGGACTGCCGTGGAAAATTACAACTGCTGAAATGGTACATAACGTATTAACATATGGCTATCGTTTTGAAACAGGGGAGAAAACAGTGGTCATTTCCGGAGATACTGCACCGACTCCTGCGATTGTAGAGCTTTCGAAAAATGCGGATCTTCTCGTTATCGATGCGTGTCTTGCTCCGACGGCCGTGTACCGTAATACGAAAAGCCCCGAACTGCAAAAGATCTGGGACAGCTTACAGAAAGAACACTGTACACCGGAACAGGCAGGTAAAATCGGCAAAGAAGCCGGAGTGAAAACACTTGTTTTGACACACTTTTTACCGAACATCATTGAAGAAGAAACAAAACAGCAGGCAGCTGATGTTTTTGATGGAGAGGTCATTGTCGGAAGGGATCTTCAAGTGATTCGGGTGTCAAATACAGTTTTTGTTTCATAAAAAGGGTTGAGTGATAGTTAAAAAGATATATGAAATGATACATTATTATCTTTTTATCCTTCAACAGAATGTATATTTGTCGTTTTATAAGTTTGAATATTCAAAAATTTGCGGCTAGCGAATTTGCATTCTAACCACTTGTTCGGTTACGCCCAGTTTTAATCGGCGGCCAGGGAACTGGACGGCGTGAACTTACAGTGGTTGAACCAGTTATATGAAAGGTGAAAATAAAGAATTTGAAAAAGTATATGTTAACTTGTGAAAAGAGCATTGCACTCCGTCCAGTGCGGTGAAACAGCCGAAAAAGCCGGTGTGAAAAAACTTGTCATGACGCATTTCCTTCCGGGTGCCGATCTCGAAGAAGCGTGTCGGGAAGCTTCAGAGCTTTTTCAGGAACAGTGATTGCTAGTAAAGATCTACAATTTGTCGAAATAGATGAATAAAAGGGGGATTTTTATGCGTTGGGTTATTGTTGTTTTTTTATTCTTTTTGTACATCATCAACTATGCAGATAAGGCAATTGTAGGCTATGCGGCAGTTCCGATTATGGAAGATCTGAACCTTACATACGCTCAGTGGGGAATGGTCGGAAGTAGTTTTTACTGGTTATTTTCTGTTGCCGGCATTATAGGGGCTGCTTTGTCAGATAAAATAGGGACAAAGAAAATGTTAACGATTATGGCTATTGTCTGGACAATTTGTCAGTTAGGGGCATTCGCTATTTATAGTTTGCCATTGTTAATTTTTTCACGGGTGATTCTAGGGGCTTTTGAAGGGCCTTATTATGCAACCGCTATTAGCCACATCAGCAAATGGTTCCCACCGGAGCGGCGGGCATTTGCGATCTCACTTGTAAACTGTGGAAGTATGGGGGCTAAATTAATGGCTCCGCTTCTTATTCTGATTATTCACAGCTACAGCTGGCGTATTGGCTTCGGTTTTTTAGGAGCTCTCAGTCTTATATGGTGCATATTGTGGATCACTTTTGGTCGTGAAAAACCTAAAAGTCAAGTTGCCGCTCATGAGCCTCGAGAAAAGTTACCAAAGGTTAAATGGAAGGAAGTTTCTAAGGTATTCCTTTCCGCTAACTTTATTCTTACGACTTTAGCTTTCTTCTCCGCCTTTTGGATTTTATCGTGGGCATTTGTTTGGATGCCAACTTATTTAACCGAAGTGATTCACTTATCACCAATGCAAATGGGGTATATCGTTGGGGGAATTGGCATTTTTACTGCCCTTGGGTCAGTAGTCATTGCAGCACTGTCAGACCATTTATTCAAGAAAACAAAAAGTTTTCGGAAGTCTCGTGTATTGGTGGCCGGTATTTCTTTAATTTTGGGCGCTGCAGCCTTTTTTTCAACGACAGTCATTCAATCAACGATAGGGGCCATTATCGCCTTAGGATTAGGATTAACGCTTGTTAATACGATGTTTTCCATTGCCCCGCAAATTGCTAATCATTTGCTGCCAGAGCGAAAAGGGTTAGCATCGGGAACATTAATAGGATTAGCGAATTTAGCAGGGATTGTTGGCCCTCTCGCTACCGGCTTTGTCGTTCAATTGGCAGGAAAAAATACAGTCCTAGGTTTTAATTATTCAGTGATGCTGGCAGCTTCAATCTTATTGGTTTTCAGTTTGATTTTTTTGATCTTTACTAATCCTGATAAAGAAACAGTAAAAGCCTCTCAATTAATTAAGAAGCAAGCAGAAGTAAACTAATAAAGAGTTGCTGCTAATGTCTTTGCGACAGATTAAAAAGCGAGGAGTTGAACAAAGTGGATTTTTGCCACTATTCAGAATATGATGCTACAGGGCTGGCTGAATTAGTTAAGAAAAAAGAAGTGACTCCAAAAGAATTAGCAGAAGCTGCCTTTGAAGGGATTGAAAAATTAAATCCAACGATTAACGCCATTGTGCAAGCTTTAGCTGAACAATCAGATAAGGAAATAGAGAAAGGATTGCCCGATGGTCCCTTTAAAGGTGTTCCCTTTCTTATTAAAGAATTAGGCATACAAGCTGCAGGTGTGCCCATAAGCAGTGGCAGCCGTTTACTCGATGGTTTTGCATCACCGGCTGATGATGAGTTAATGACGAGATTTCGGAAAGCAGGATTAGTAACTGTTGGAACAACGACAACACCTGAATTTGGATATAATTTTACTACTGAGTCCGTTCTTCACGGTCCTACACGTAATCCGTGGAATCTAGAACGCAGTGCCGGTGGTTCAAGCGGCGGCTCTGCCGCTGCAGTAGCAGCAGGAATTGTACCGATTGCACATGCAAATGATGGAGCTGGATCCATTCGCGTACCCGCTTCCTATAATGGATTAATAGGATTTAAACCAACGCGAGGCCGCGTCCCAGCTGGACCAAATGTGAGCGAACCTGCATACGGACGCTCCGCCAGCTTTGCCATTACTCGAAGCGTCCGAGATACAGCTGCATTACTCGATTTTATAAAAGGCCCTGACGTTGGCTGCTATGCATGGGCGGAGCGACCAAAACGACCATATAGCGAAGAAGCCCTAAGTCCTCCAGGACGGCTCCGAATTGCCTGGTCGGCGCATCCGCAAAATCATGCCACTGTTAATGAAGAAGTGCTTCAAGTTCTCTATCAAACGGTAAAGCTTTGTGAAGAACTGGGACACACAATGGTAGAAGCCGCTCCCATAGTCGATGAAGAGCTGCATGCACTTTCTGCGCTGCGCATAAAAGCGGCTTACACAACGAGCGCGATTAATCATGCTTCTGCCAAACTAAATCGCGTTCCTTCTGAAGAAAATCTTGAAGCGGCCATCTGGTCCGCCTATCAAACGGGTCAAAACTTAAAAGCTACTGAACTTTTAGAGGCTTTTAATATTCAGAATAGGATTTCAAGATCAGTTGGAGAATTTTTTACCAATTATGATGTGCTGCTAACACCAACAGCCGCTCAACCGCCGCTGTCGCTTGGCGAGCTTAATATGAATGCACCAGAGAGCGACATGCGGACATTTGGTAAAAAAATGTTTAACTATTTTCCATTTACCCGATTATTTAACACAACAGGCCAGCCTGCTGTTTCCTTGCCGCTTGGCTGGAGTAGAACCGGTCTTCCAATAGGGATGCAGTTTGCCGGCCGCTTTGCTGATGAAGCAACACTCTTTAGACTCGCTGGGCAGCTTGAAAAAGCCGGTCTGTGGAATACAACATCCCCTTTGTTAAAGCAAATCGAACATTAATAAAATGTAAAAAACTAGTCATCAAAAAGTGAATGAAGCTGATGACTTAGTCTCTAAATTAGCGAAGCCCTCTCTTGGAAAGTTGAGAGGGTATTTTTTATATCATAAGGCTCTTTATATTAATCAAAATTTTATGAAATATAGCGATGTTAACTAACTAGCTTAAAAACAAATAAAAGTTCTAAATATAATGAAAGTTATTTTGCTTTTTTCGCAAGTTGATTAATATCATTATAAATAAAGATATAAAAAGAGGTGAAGCAAATGATCGAAACAACAGCTTTTGCGGGAATGGCCGTCCAGTTTTTAATTTCTATTCTTGTGCCTGTCGGCTTAATCATTTATTGGGGAAAGAAAGGCCAGTTCTCATGGAAAGCGTTTTTAGCCGGGATGGTTGTTTTTATTTTATTTGCCCAGGTGCTCGAAGCGGGGCTTCATGTGGTGATGATCGACCCAACGGGCCCGTCGCTGAAAATGACAGATAATCCTTATGTGTTTGCGCTATACGGCGGACTTGCCGCGGCCATTTTTGAAGAGTTTGGCCGCTACTTTGCTCTTTTGTTTTTTTTAAAGCGAAAACGCGAGTTTGGTGATGGGGTGTCGCTTGGCATAGGACACGGAGGCATTGAAGCTGTATTGGTCGGTGCAATTATGGCTGTAAATATGTTCGTGTATGCAATGATGATCAATGCGGGGACCTTTGAATCAAACCTCTCCATGTTTCCGGCTGATCAAGTTGCAACTATCAAACAACAAGTAATAGACAATGGATTTGGTATGTATTTGTTAGGCGGTATTGAACGGGTGGCAGCGATTGTCATGCAAATTATGTTTTCTCTCATGGTGTTATTAGGGGTGCGAAGGGGAAAATTTAAATATGTGCTATACGCCATCGGTCTTCACTTTTCTATTGACTTTTTTGTCGGGCTTTATCAGGCCGGCACGATTAAAAATATTTTTATTGTGGAAGCATTAATCATTGCCTTTGCTCTTTTGTCTTTCTATATTATAAAGAAACTAAAAGGGCAATTTAATTAAAAAGAAAAGCGCGCTTATTAATAAGATGAACGAATAGTAGAACGAAGCAGCCCCTAAAGTACAAAGGGGCTGCTTTTTGAATGAAAAGATAGACAATTATACGGAAATTCTGTTGTTGGATTTAGGATGAAATTGTAAAAAAACGGATGGTTGTTTGAAAACTTATCTTTAAAATGTTATTTATTTTTATAATGCCAAGATAAATGGTATTATCTTAAACGTACATTATTTGAGTAGAGGAGATTGATTATTTTGATGGAAAAAACATTTACGATTATAGATAAGGCTGGTATTCATGCCCGCCCGGCGAGTGTTTTAGTTCAAGCGGCGAGCAAGTTTTCTTCTGAAATTAATCTTGAATATAAAGAGAAGACTGTGAACTTAAAATCGATTTTAGGTATTATGTCTTTAGGCATTCCATCAGGCGCTGAAATTAAAATTTCTACTTCAGGGGAAGATGAAAATGAGGCGATGCAAACAGTGACAGATGTGTTAGAAAAAGAAGGGTTAGCTAAATGAGTAAAATATTAACAGGCATCGGTGCATCTGCTGGGATCGCCATTGCAAAAGCATTTCGTTTAGAAGAACCTAACTTGCATGTCGACAAAAAAGAGGTAGCTGACAAAGAAGCGGAAGTCCAACGCTTCGAGGCGGCCATTAGTCAATCGACAACGGAGCTGCAAAAGATTAGAGACCATGCGAAGGAAGAACTGGGCGCTGACAAAGCGGATATTTTTGAGGCGCATTTACTCGTCTTAAGCGATCCCGAGTTATTAACTCCTGTAAAGGAAAAAATTACTCAAGAAGGCGCCAACGCCGAGTTTGCCATGAAAGAAACGGCGGATATGTTCGTGACTATGTTCGAATCGATGGATAATGAATATATGAGAGAGCGGGCAGCTGACATTCGTGATGTTACGAAGAGAGTGATTGCGAACCTGCTGGATGTCGAGATCCCAAACCCGAGCATGATTGCTGAAGAAGTCATTATTGTGGCTGAAGATTTAACACCATCAGACACTGCCCAGTTGAACCGCCAATTTGTAAAAGGCTTTACAACAAATATCGGCGGGCGCACATCTCATTCAGCAATTATGGCACGCTCGATGGAAATTCCGGCAGTCGTCGGAACGAAAACAGCGATGGCGGAAATTGAAAACGGCACGCTCGTTATTCTTGACGGCAAGGATGGAAAAGTTCTCGTTAATCCAGAACCGGCTGTTGTGAAAGACTATGAAGAGAAAAAAGCAGCGCATGAAGCCTATAAAGCTGAACTTGCTAAGTTTGTGGACGTACCTACTGTTTCAGCGGACGGCCGCCAAGTGGAGCTCGCTGCGAATATCGGCACGCCGGAAGACGTGAATGGTGTCCTTGAAAATGGCGGAGAAGGCATTGGTCTGTACCGTACAGAGTTTCTTTACATGGGACGCGATCAGCTTCCAACGGAAGAAGAGCAATTCACCGCTTACAAGACGGTCCTTGAACGCATGGAAGGAAAGCCGGTTGTGGTCCGGACGCTGGATATTGGTGGTGACAAGGAACTGCCTTATTTAGATTTGCCAAAAGAAATGAACCCATTTTTAGGCTTCCGGGCGATCCGTTTATGTTTGGAAATGCAGGACATGTTCCGCACACAGCTTCGTGCGCTTCTGCGCGCAAGCACGTTCGGCAACTTAAAAGTGATGTTTCCGATGATTGCAACGCTCGAAGAATTCCGGCAGGCGAAAGCGATGTTACTTGAAGAAAAAACAAAACTTGAACAAGAAGGCACGGCTGTTTCCGACGCAATTGAAGTAGGAATGATGGTCGAAATTCCGTCATCTGCTGTCATGGCTGATGTATTCGCGAAAGAAGTCGATTTCTTCTCGATTGGTACAAATGATTTAATTCAGTATACGATGGCAGCCGACCGGATGAATGAGCGGGTATCTTATTTGTACCAGCCTTACAATCCAGCCATCCTCCGTTTAATCAAAATGGTGATTGATGCGGCGCATAAAGAAGGGAAATGGGCAGGGATGTGCGGAGAAATGGCAGGAAGCGAAGTTGCCATTCCGATTTTACTTGGCCTTGGTCTTGACGAGTTCAGCATGAGTGCCTCTTCGATTTTACCGGCAAGAAGCGCGATCTTGCACTTGTCACAAAAAGAAATCAGCGAATTCAACGAGCAGATTTTGCGCATGGATACAGCTGAAGAAGTAGAAGCATTCGTAAGAAACAAGTTTTTGAAAAAATAAATTGCGTAACAATCAACCTCTTTCCTGTTCAGATGCCTGAATAGGAAAAGGGGTTTTTTTGTTTGTTAGGGAGAAAAAAAGTGTAACGGTGTGCGAAAAGGGCATTATATACATAGTTTGAACAAGTGAGTCTCTTCCGTTTAAAAATGGCAACAGCCCTAGTGCCAAAATCGCGTTTTCTATTCATTGTCCCTTTTATGGAAACGTTTTATCATCAAGATAGAGCCGATACATAAATGGTGGACAAACTATAAACGCAAAAGGAAAGGAGATGTGATCTGTGTGGCAGATCAACATCAATCAAATTCAGATATAAAAGTAAAGATTCAAAAGTTTGGCAGCTATTTAAGCGGAATGATTATGCCGAATATTGGCGCTTTTATTGCCTGGGGAATCATTACAGCTTTATTTATTCCGACAGGCTGGTTTCCGAATAAAGACCTAGCTACTTTAGTCGGCCCAATGATCACGTTTTTGCTGCCGATTTTAATCGGGTTTTCAGGCGGCCGTCTTGTGTATGATTTACGCGGCGGAGTCGTCGGCGCTACAGCGACAATGGGGGTTATTGTAGGTTCAGACATTCCGATGTTTTTAGGGGCCATGATTATGGGTCCGCTCGGCGGATGGGCGATTAAAAAGTTTGACCAAGCTATCGAAGGCAAAGTGAAATCCGGATTTGAAATGCTCGTTAATAACTTTTCAGCCGGTATTATCGGTGGTATTTTAACGATCATCGCCTTTAAAGGTATCGGCCCGGTTGTTCTGACATTGAACAAGACGCTCGCAGCCGGCGTTCAAGCCATAGTCGACGCGAATTTACTGCCGCTCGCCAGCATTTTTATCGAGCCGGGGAAAGTGCTGTTTTTAAATAACGCGATTAACCATGGCATTTTAAGCCCGATTGGCATTGAGCAGGCGGCCAATACTGGAAAGTCCATTTTATTCCTCCTAGAATCCAATCCTGGCCCTGGGTTCGGGATATTGCTCGCTTATATTTTATTCGGGAAAGGCATGGCGAAACAAACCGCTCCAGGAGCAGCCATTATTCACTTTTTAGGTGGAATTCACGAAATTTACTTCCCTTATATTTTAATGAAACCGCTCTTGCTCGTGGCCGCGATTTCAGGCGGGGCAACTGGAATATTCACTTTCTTGTTATTTGATGCAGGATTAGTCGCTGCTCCGTCACCTGGCAGTATCTTTGCTATTATAGCGATGACGCCGCGTGGAAACTATCTTGGCGTCTTGGCAGGTGTACTGGCCGCTACCGTTGTTTCTTTCCTCATTTCATCCGTTATTTTGAAAGCATCGAAGAAAACAGATGAAGACGACCTTGCCAAAGCGGCTGAAAAAACATCTGCTTTAAAAGGGAAAGAAAGCCATGCTTCATCGCTGATTCAAACGGGAGATGCACCTGTAGAAGTGAATGAAGAAAAGATTAGTAAAAAGAAGAAACAAGTGAACAAAATCATTTTTGCGTGCGATGCCGGAATGGGATCAAGTGCTATGGGTGCTTCTATTTTGAAAAACAAAGTGCAAAAAGCGGGGCTTGATGTGGCTGTGTCTAATACATCCATCAGCAACTTGCCGCCGGATGCAGACATTGTCATTACCCATAAAGATTTAACGGACCGGGCGAAAGTGAAGCTGCCGGAAGCGGAACATATTTCGGTGGAAAACTTCTTGAACTCTCCGAAATATGATGAATTAATCCGTGAGCTGAGCGATCAGGCGCCTGCCCCTATTCAAGCAGCAGAACCAGCTAACGATAGCTATGCAGATGTATCGAAAATTATTTTTGCGTGTGACGCCGGGATGGGCTCAAGTGCCATGGGTGCTTCCATTTTGAAAAACAAAGTGCAAAAAGCAGGACTGGACGTGACAGTTGCTAATACAGCTGTCAGCAATTTACCGCCAGATGCAGACGTCGTCATTACGCATAAAGATTTGACTGACCGCGCGAAAGCAAAGCTGTCGGGCGCTCGCCACATATCGGTAGAAAATTTCTTGAACAGTCCGAAGTATGATGAATTGATTGAAAAACTGAAAGGATAGTTTCCTAGTCAATAAAGCAGCCTGATTCAATTGAGAACCGGGCTGTTTTTACCACGTGTTTTTATTAGCCTGTCACGGGAAAGAAGAAGATAACTCCTTCTTTTACTCTTTTTAGCAAGTGAATATACAGGTTTTTAATGGAGTGAACGACATGTATGTATCTGCCCGGGAAAAGATCATTCTCGATATTTTATTGTCGAGAAAAGAAGGTATGACCATTAAAGAGCTGGCAAGTGAAATTGAAGTCAGTGTCCGAACGATTCACAGAGACTTAAAAAGAGTGGAAGATGTGTTGGAGCAATATGAACTAAAACTTGTGAAAAAAGCGGGAATTGGGATTCAACTTGCCGGTGATCAAGAAAAAATAAGTAAGCTTCAACAATCAATTGATCAATCAGCTTCGAGTGAATATACACCTGATGAACGGCAGACACTGATTTTATGTATGCTTCTTGAAGCAGCAGAGCCATTGAAGCTTTTGGTGTTCGCTCATGATTTGCGGGTAACGATTGCAACGATCAGCAGTGACTTGACGAAAATTGAACAACAGCTGCAGTCATTTCAATTAACGCTTATCCGCCGGAGAGGGTACGGTGTAGAAATCAGTGGATCTGAAACAGCGAAACGCCGAATGATGAGTGTGATTATCGCCGAAAACTTAAATGAAACTGCTTTTTTGTCGCTCGTAAAAGAGAATATCCAAAAAAAATCGGTCCGTCATCAAGATTCCATCTCAGAGCGATTGCTTCGCCTCATTGATAAAGACACGTTGCTTGCAGTGGAAGAAACGATGGAAGAGATACAGCAGGAATTACCTTATTCTATCGCAGACAGCGCTTATATCGGGCTCATTGTCCACCTTGCCTTAGCGATTGAGCGCATAAAACAAGGGGAAAACATTCAAATGAGCGCAGCCTATCTCGAAAAGCTGCAAAATTCCCCGGAATATCCAGTAGCGAAGAAAATCATCAATCAATTAATGACTATATTTAAAATGGATATTCCAAAAGCAGAAGTCGGGTATATAACGATGCATTTGCAAGGAGCGAAAATTCGCCAAGATCACGAATATTTGCTGGAAAAATCGAGCTTGCAAACGGCGATAAAAGCAAAAAATCTGATCCATTATGTGGAAGTGGAACTGGATGTTGACTTAGCGGACAATGATTCTCTTTTTCATGGCCTTGTTGCTCATTTAAAACCGGCTCTTTATCGCATTCAACAACAAATGGGGATTACTAATCCGCTGTTGCTGAACATTCAAAAAGAGTATGCCGACTTATTCCAAATTGTTAAAGCAGGAGTGAAAAAAGTCTTCCCAGAATTGCCAGTGCCCGATGAAGAAGTAGGCTATCTCGTGATGCATTTCGGCGCAGCCTTGCTTGGCGAAGTAAAAACAAACAACTTGAAAGCTTATATTATTTGTTCAAGCGGCATCGGCACTTCTAAAATGCTCGCCACGAGGCTGCGTCGGGAGCTCCCTGAAATAAAGGAGGTAACGAATATTTCTTTATTTGAGCTAAATGAAATCAGCATTAATAAAGAAGACCTCGTTATTTCCACGATTCAACTGCCGGACTTTTCCGGAACTTATATTGTTGTCAGCCCGATATTGACAGACGATGAAATAGAAAGAATTCGTCAGTATATAAAAAAGCAGCCATTAATAAAGTCAACTGTTCGGCGCAAAGAAAAAGTCGATCTGCCAGCTGCATCTGCCGAACGAGTAACAAAAAGATTGAATGGGCTGCACTTGTATGCAGAAGCGGCGGCTGAAATGCTGGCCAGCTTTAAACTTTCTTCTTTAGAAAAAGGACATTCAATAAAGAGTGCATTGGATTTTGCCTGCCGTGAACTGGTGAAGAAAGACATGCTACATAACGCCGATACGGTGTTCGCGGCGCTGCTTGAGCGGGAACAGCTGGGCGGTCTCGGAATTCCGGGGACGAATCTAGCTTTATTCCATACGCGCCATGCCGATGTAAAAGAACCTTCTTTTACTTTGCTTGCACTCGGTGATCCGCTCAAAATTCGGGCGATGGACGAGACGGAGATAAAAGTGGATGTTCTTCTTTTACTGCTCTCACCGGAGCCGTATCACGCCCACGGTCTTGAAATTCTTAGTTTGATCAGCGCATCCATTATTGAAAATAATGAAAGCATCCAACTATTTGAATCAAAACAAGCAGAGCCGATCCAATCTTACTTAGCGGCCACATTTGAGCAATTTATTGAAGAAAAAATAAAAGAATCGAGGAGTGTTTAATATGTCATTACCAATTTTATCAGCTGAAAATATTATTTTGAACGAATCTGTATCTACGAAAGAAGAAGCGATCCAATTAACTGGCCAAGTGCTTGTGGATAAAGGATATGTCAATCCGGAGTATATTGAAAAAATGCTTGAGCGCGAGCAATTAACTACAACGTATATGGGTAACTTTGTCGCTATTCCCCATGGAACGGAAGACGCGAAAACAGAAGTGAAGAATTCCGGTATCGCCATCATTCAAGTACCAGACGGAGTGGATTTTGGCAGCGGCAACATCGTGAAGCTCTTAATCGGCATTGCCGGCAAAGGAGATGAACATTTAGAGATTCTTTCAAAAATTGCTATTGTCTGCTCAGAAGAAGAGAATGTTCTAGGCATTGTCGGCGCTTCTTCTAAAGAGGAAGTATTGTCCTTTTTTGAAGGAGTGAATTAATATGCAGGCTGTTCACTTTGGAGCAGGTAACATTGGCCGCGGTTTTATCGGCAGCTTATTATACCAATCAGGATTTCATACGTGCTTCGTCGATGTTAACAGTGAGCTAGTGGATGTATTGAACGAAAAGCGAGAATACCGCGTCGTACTGGCAGATGAGTCACAAGAGGAACTGATTGTGCAAAATGTTCGTGCCATCAACAGTGCACTGAACCCTGACCAAGTGATAGATGCCATTGCAGAAGCGGACCTCGTCACGGCGGCAGTCGGGCCTAACATATTGCCGCACATTTCCGGTTTGATCGCTGAAGGACTGAGAAAACGTCTCACGCAATCAGGGCGGCCGCTGAACATTATTGCCTGTGAAAACATGATTGGCGGCAGTACATTATTAAAAGAAAAAGTGTATGAAAAAGTCAGCACAGCCGAGAAAGATTTTTTTGACTCGCTCTTTGGATTTCCGGATGCGGCAGTGGATCGCATTGTTCCGAATCAGTCAAATGAAGATAAATTGATGGTCAAAGTAGAACCATTTTACGAATGGGCTGTAGATGAAACAAAGATAGCCGGCGGTAAGCCGCCTGTAAAAGGCATCACGTTTGTTGATGATTTAACGCCATACATTGAAAGAAAACTTTTTACTGTGAATACTGGGCATGCAGTCGCTTCTTATTTCGGTTATCTCGCTGGGGCGAAAACGATCAATGAAGCTCTGGCCAATGATCAGATTGAGTCGCTCATTAAACAAACATTACAGGAAACGGGGAAATTCCTCGTCGCTAAATATCCGTTTAATGAAGAAGAACATGAGCAATATATTAAAAAAATTATCGGCCGCTTTGCGAATCCATTTATTACTGATGAAGTGACACGTGTTGGGCGGTCACCGATCCGCAAACTCGGTGCAAATGACCGCCTCGTCAGCCCGGCGAAACAGTATGAAAAGTTAATTGGCGAAACACCGATCCACTTAGCGAAAAGCATTGCGGCTGCTTTGCAGTACGATTATCCGCAAGATCCGGAAGCGGCAAAATTACAGGAAATGATTCACCAAGACGGCTTGCAGGCAACGATTGAAGCATTGACCGGTTTGTCGCAGGGCACTTCTCTTTTCAATGAAGTGGTGAAGCAGTATGAAGAGCTTGAGACTAAAGGTATTTAATTAAAAAGAAACCGCTCCGAGCGGTTTCTTTCAGACTGTAGACAAACTCGATGAAAATCGAGTGTCTACAGTCTTTTTTATTTCGCTTGTGGATGGGGTCTGTTGATTTCCATTCTAGGCGCTTCGCTTTCCGCGGGGCGGGCGGTGAGCCTCCTCGTCGCAAAAGCTCCTGCGGGGTCTCACCTGTCCCGCTGATCCCGCAGGAGTCTTCGCGCCTTCCACTCCAATCAACAGGGTTTACAAAGTTAGGGTAGCCGTACAACCAGGCCTGTTTTAAAATAAATAGATATATAACGCTTGAGGTGATGAAGATGCTTTCGAAAAACAATCCAATCCAACGGGACCAACTTGAGATGGTTGCTTTAGACCAGCTTGTTCCACAGAACCATTTAATCCGTAAGATGGAAGCAGCCCTCGTTTTCATCGTTGTGGTATAACATCTTTAACACTTACTTTTGAACAGGAGGCTGCATGTGATGATGTATAAAGAAGTCATGGAAAAACTTGCGGAATACGGCAGTGAACAGACAAAAAATACGTTTTTAAGGCACGGAGCGGCAGAACCATTTTTCGGTGTGAAAGTGGGAGACTTAAAGAAACATTTTGTGAAACAAGTTAAAAAGGACCAGGAGCTTGTCTACGAGCTTTATGCTTCAGGCAATAGCGATGCAATGTATCTGGCCGGTCTTTGCGTCAACCCGAAAACGATGACAAAAGAGAAGCTGGAAGAATGGGTGCAGGGCGCTTACTGGTATATGATTAGTGAATATACAGTGGCCCAGGCAGCAGCAGAATCGCCTTTTGCGCTCGAACTCGCCCGTGGGTGGATAGAATCAGACAATGAAATGACCGCTGTTGCCGGCTGGAGTACGTACAGCAATTATTTATCGATTACACTTGACGAACAAATAGACAAAGAGGAGATTGCTGCGCTATTAAAAAGAGTGGAACGCACAGTGCATGAAGAAAAGAACCGTGTCCGCTATGTGATGAATAATTTTGTTATTTGTGTCGGTGCCTACTACTTGCCTCTTCATGAAGAGGCGAAAAGAGTGGCAGAAGTTATTGGGAAAGTGCATGTAGATGTGGGACAAACAGCTTGCAAAGTACCACTCGCTTCTGATTACATTAAAAAAGTGGAAGACCGCCAAGCTGTCGGGAAGAAAAGAAAAACATGTATTTGCTGAAGAATGGTGAACAGTAAAGTTCCCGCGGAAAATAGTAATTTATCGATCGTTTTTAAAATTTATCAGCTATTCTCGAATTATATCGTTCAATTTAAACTGTTCACTCTAGACGAAAAACCTGTAACTTTTCAAAAGAAAAAGTTACAGGTTTTTTTGTTACTTCAGGCGGCAGCTGCAGCCCTTTTGCCAAAGCATAGGCAAGCAGCGGCATCACAACGAATTGAGACAATACACCGATGAAAACACTTTTCGGTTGTCTCGCCAACTCTTTATTTTTATTATATTATCATAATTGAGATAAAATGAATAGAAATGCATGTAAATGTGTTAATATAACCATTAAAAATAAAAAAATATGAAAAAAGATTGAAAAATATTATTGTAGAGTATATTATTTTACTAGGAAAAGTGAAATATAGACTAGCAAAACCTTTATCATTTTTTATCGATACAAGTAGATGAGATATACAAAAATTATACAGAGGGGTTGGCAACATGACTATTTCATTCAAAAAATCATTTATTGCGATGGCTGCCGGATGTGCCTTACTTTTGTCCGCGTGCGGAGCAGGTCAGGAAGATTCCGCCGGAAAAGAAAGTTCGGAAGAAAAGAAAGTATTGCAAGTAGGAACAGAAGCAACTTTTGCTCCGTTTGAATTTATGGACAAAGGGCAAGTAAGCGGATTTGATGTCGATTTGTTAAATGCAGCAGCGGAAGAAGCTGGTTATGAAGTGAACATTGAAAATACCGGCTGGGATGCGATGTTTGCTGGACTGCAAAGCAAGCAGCTCGACATCGGCATGTCAGGTGTCACAATTAATGAGGAGCGCAAGAAATCATACGACTTTTCTGCACCTTATTTTGAATCAACAAGTATGATCGCTTTTAAAGAAGGAACAAAAATGACTGGTGCTGAAGACTTAAAAGGAAAGAAAATTGGCGTTCAAAATGGAACAACCGGTCAATTTGCAGCTGAGGCAGTCGTTGGCCAAAACTCTTCAGCTATTTCCAAGTATGAAACAGCTGCTTTAATGTTTCAAGCTCTTCAAAGCGGAGATGTGGAAGCGGTTGTCACTGACATCGCAGTTGCCTTAGAGTATGTGAAAAACAATCCGGACAGCGGCGTCGAAACTGTCGGAGATGATAAGAATTTCAAACCGGAATATTACGGCATCGTTTTCCCGAAAGGCAGCGAATATAAAGACGATTTCGACAAAGCACTTAACGAGTTATATGATAACGGCAAATACGCAGAAATTTATAAAAAATGGTTTAATGAAGAGCCAAAATTAGAATCGTTGAAAGAAGCGGCCAAACAATAAGAAAGAAAAAAACGGCTGTCCATTTCAGGCTTGAGCCTGTGGACAGCCGTTTTTGCTTCAGAAAGGAGGAGTTGCAATGGATTTTCGGACAGACATTATCGTAGATTATATGCCGTTTTTTATTAAAGGAACGCTCTTAACGCTCGGGCTGTCATTAGCCGGGATTTTTATCGGTCTCATTCTTGGATTGATCATCGGGTTGGGTAAAATGTCAACGAACGCATGGATTCGTTTTCCGTTTGTCTGGTATGTGAACATTTTCCGGGGCACGCCGCTTCTCGTGCAAATTTTACTTATTCACTTCGGAGTAGTGCCGCTGTTCATGTCGCCATCAAATCCGATTGTGTCAGCAATTATTGCACTCTCACTAAATGCAGCCGCCTACATCGCGGAAATATTCCGCGCCGGGATTCAATCGATCGATAAAGGACAAATGGAAGCAGCCCGGTCACTCGGCATGAGCCACATTCAGGCGATGAAGCTCGTTATTTTGCCGCAAGCAGTAAAGCGGATGATCCCGCCGCTCGGCAACGAGTTTATCGTATTGTTAAAGGATTCCTCACTTGCTGCCATCATTGCGGCACCGGAATTAATGTACTGGGGGCGCGCGGCTCAGGGGCAGTATATCAGAGTGTGGGAACCTTACATTACTGTAGCGGTTATTTACCTCATGTTAACTTTGTCACTGACCTATTTAATGAATTACATTGAAAGGAGAATGAAAACAGAATGATCTCCGTCAAACATTTAAAAAAGTCGTTCGGTGACAACGAAGTGCTGAAAGACATTTCTCTTGATGTGAAACCGCAGGAAGTGGTTGTAGTAATCGGCCCGTCTGGTTCCGGCAAATCGACGTTTATTCGCTGCCTGAACTTACTTGAATCGGTCACCGGCGGACATGTATACGTAACAGGCAAGGATTTAACGGATAAAAAAACGAATATCAATGAAATTCGCAAAAATGTCGGCATGGTGTTCCAGCATTTTAATTTATTTCCGCATAAAACGATTCTCGAAAATGTGACGCTTGCTCCAATTAACGTGAAGGGAGTCAAAAAACAGGAAGCGGAACAAAAAGCGCTGGCTCTGCTCAAAAAAGTAGGCCTGGCTGAAAAAGCGTCTGCTTATCCAGATTCTCTTTCCGGCGGTCAAAAGCAACGTGTGGCTATTGCGCGTGCGCTGGCGATGGAGCCGAAAATTATGTTGTTTGACGAACCGACATCCGCGCTCGACCCCGAGATGGTCGGCGAAGTGCTTGAAGTCATGAAACAGCTGGCGAAAGACGGGATGACGATGATTGTCGTTACTCATGAAATGGGCTTTGCCCGCGAAGTCGGTGATCGAGTTATCTTTATGGATAATGGCTATATTATGGAAGAAAATGAACCAGCTGCGCTGTTTTCTAATCCGCAGCACGAACGTACGAAAGCATTTTTAAGCAAAGTACTTTAAATGAAAAAGGTGTCCTTAAAATTGGGGCACCTTTTTTGTATGTCTTTTAAATAAGTGAAAACAATCCTTTTCATATAAATCGAAAAAAGCGGAAGTCAGGAAGGGCAAATTTGCTTTAAAACTAGTTTAAATTGATTCAACAATGTATCGATTAATTCATTAATAAATCAAAAAAGCTTTTCCTGCTTCTTTAACTCTTTTTAAACACTGTGTGATTTATTCCATGGGAAGCGTATGTACCTGATGATAAGCGGCTGGAAGGTGATTTAAGATTGAGAAAACCTTTGTTGTCTCCGCTGTTCTCTAATTGGCACGATAATTGCAAGTTTTACTATAGCGAGTAATTTCAATACATATAGTGAGAGGGTATGGAGGTGTGGATGGCGCTTTTTGTTTTTAGCTGTTGCGCTTTTTATTGCAGTTGCTATTGTTTTTATTTTTTACAAATACGGAAGTTATTAAGTTGTAATTATTAGTAAGGAGTGATCTCATGAATTTGCTTTGGTTAAACTTTATTGCAACGGTTGCCGTCATTACTTATGGGATTTATTTGTTTATTTATTTGCTTAAAACACGCTATGAATATATTAAGCTCGGCAAAAAAGAAGAGTTTAATAATGATGTAAAAGAACGCTTAAAAAATATTTGGGTGTATGTGTTTGGGCAGAAGAAGTTATTGAAAGACAAAAAAAGCGGCATCATTCATGTGCTGTTTTTCTACGGCTTTATTCTCGTACAGTTTGGTGCGGTCGACTTTATTATTAAAGGCATTGTTCCGGGTGCCCATTTGCCGCTTGGTCCATTATATGGCGGATTTAAGTTTTTCCAGGAAATTGTGACGCTTTTGATTCTCGTCGCTGTAGTCTGGGCGTTTCACCGCCGCTACGTGGAAAAGCTCGTCCGCTTAAAGCGCGGCTGGAAAAACGGGCTCGTGTTGATTTTTATCGGATTATTAATGCTGTCTGTTTTAATCGGAAACGGCATGGAGCTTATCTGGCATGAAGAGAATGTGCACTTCACTTGGATGGAACCAGCGGCATCCACGGTCGCTGTTATCTTTGCGGGGCTTTCAAAACCGATCGTCACGGCCCTTTTTTATGTGATGTGGTGGGTTCACTTATTCGTTCTGCTGACGTTCCTCGTCTATGTGCCGCAGTCTAAACATGCGCATTTAATCGCAGGTCCGGTTAACGTCTATTTTCACAGACTCGAAAAAGCAGGTACACTCCGACCGATTGATTTTGAAGATGAAACTCAGGAGTCATTCGGAGTGGGGAAAATACAAGATTTCACTCAAATACAGATGATCGATTTTTACGCTTGTGTAGAATGCGGCCGCTGCACGAATATGTGTCCGGCGACTGGTACAGGCAAAATGCTGTCGCCGATGGATCTTATTGTTAAACTGCGCGACCACCTGACGAACACAGGGGCTGCGGTCACATCAAAACAGCCATGGGTGCCAGCTTTTGCATTCTCAAATACACAAGGCAACCAGCTGGCGCTGGCGGGCGCGGTACAGAAAGGAAAAGCAGAAGCAGCTGCTGGGCTATACGACCCGAGCATGATTGGCGATGTTATTACAGAAGAAGAAATTTGGGCATGTACGACGTGTCGCAACTGTGAAGACCAGTGTCCGGTTATGAATGAGCACGTCGATAAAATCATCGACTTACGCCGTTATCTCGTATTAACAGAAGGAAAAGTGGAGCCGGAAGCTCAGCGTGCGATGCAAAGCATTGAGCGCCAAGGAAATCCGTGGGGATTAAATCGGAAAGAAAAAGAAAACTGGCGCGAGCTGCGTGACGATGTGCACGTGCCGACGGTAAAAGAAATGAAAAAAGCAGGCGAAGAGTTTGAATACTTGCTGTGGGTCGGTTCCATGGGAGCATTTGACAATCGCAGCCAGAAAATCGCGCTTTCATTTACGAAATTGCTAAATGAAGCAGGCGTGAAATTTGCCATTCTCGGCAACAAAGAGAAAAACTCCGGAGACACGCCACGCCGTCTCGGGAATGAGTTTTTATTTCAGGAGCTGGCGGCAGCGAACATCGCGGAATTTGAGAAAAACGACGTCAAGAAAATCGTCACAATCGACCCGCATGCGTACAACATTTTTAAAAATGAGTATCCGGATATGGGCTTCACCGCAGAAGTGTATCACCACACCGAACTTTTAGACCAGCTCTTAAAAGAGGGACGACTAAAGCCGCACTATCCGGTGAACGAAACGATCACGTTCCACGATTCGTGCTATCTCGGCCGTTACAACGATGTGTACGATCCGCCGCGTGAAATCCTGAAATCTATCCCGGGTGTGAAGCTCGTTGAAATGGAACGCCGCCGCGAAACCGGCATGTGCTGCGGAGCTGGCGGAGGCTTAATGTGGATGGAAGAAGATACGGGCCATCGCGTCAACGTCGCCCGCACGGAGCAGGCGCTGGCGGTTAATCCGTCTGTCATCAGCTCCGGCTGTCCGTACTGTCTGACGATGCTGTCTGACGGAACGAAAGCGAAAGAGGTGGAAGAAACAGTGGCGACATACGATGTGGCCGAACTGTTAGAAAAATCTTGTTTTATAAGTAATCCTATCAACTAATCGCCTTTTAATTTTTAGAAAAGTCAGGTAACATGTAAGGAAAAGGGGGACGGGCATATGAATATTGTATTATCAGCAGAAGTGCTTCCATTTCCTTACTTTATTTCATCTGAACAAGACGAGATTATGTTTGTTAACGAAGAGATGAATAAGCATATTTCGTCCGAAGTTTTATATAAGCACGTGGAAGAAGCGTTCGATGAGTGGACAATTATTCGAAATGGCCACCTTATTTATGCAGCATTGAATGGGAAACGCTGTTTATTCGTAAAAGAACAGATCGACCATGAGCAAATTCTTTATTTAGGATTATTCTCGAAAGACTTGATGCACATTCTCGATGAACTAAAAGACTTGCAGCAGGCGAACCGTCACCTTGATGCGATCATTGAAAGCTCTTACGACGGCATTTACATTACTGATAAAAACGGCGTCACCTTAAAAACGAATTCAGCTATTGAGAGAATAACCAGTATTCCAAAAGATTACTATATTAATAAAAACGTCAGTGATTTGGTGAAAAGAGGCATTCTCGAAAACTCTGTCTCAGAAAAAGTGATGCAGAAAAAGAAAACAGTATCCGTCGTTCAATTAAATTATTCGGGACGTGAAACGCTGCTTACGGGCAGTCCAATATTTAATGAACAAGGAGAAGTGGAAAGTGTTGTTACGAATATCCGTGATTTATCCGATTTAAATGAATTACAAACTGCCTTGCGCAAGGCAAACGAAATGAACAAAAGTTATCAGGAAGAAATTGAGCGGTTAAAAGGCAGTCTCGCTGCTGCCAGTGAAGACACTATAGTCAAAAGTGAACAAATGAAATTAATTTATGATACGGCCAGCCGGATTGTTAACGTGGAGGCAACGGTTCTTATTTTAGGAGAAACAGGCGTTGGGAAAGATGTGCTGGCTAAGTATATTTATACTCACAGTGAGCGAAGCAAGCAAGGAAAGTTTATTAAAGTTAATTGTGGAGCCATTCCACCCGAACTTTTAGAATCAGAGTTGTTCGGTTACACAGGGGGAGCTTTTACCGGGGCAAACAAGCAAGGGAAACCAGGTATGTTTGAGCTTGCTGATAAAGGAATCTTGTTTTTAGATGAGATAGGTGAAATGCCTCTTAATCTTCAAGTCAAGCTGCTGCGTGTCATACAAGAAAGAGAAATTCAGCGTGTTGGCGGGATCTCATCGAAAAAAATCGATATTCGACTCATTGCAGCAACGAACCGCAATTTAAAAGAGATGGTCAAATCCGGAGAGTTTCGTGAAGATTTATTTTACCGGCTGAATGTAGTGCCGATTCATATTCCACCCCTTCGTGAAAGAAAGGAAGAGATTTTGTCTCTTATTAATTTGTATCTCAATAAAATAAACAAAAAATATAGTACACATAAACAATTAAATGAAGATTTAAAATCTTTTTTTTATCATTATCCATGGCCTGGAAATGTGAGAGAGCTTTCCAATTTATTAGAACGGATTGTGCTGTTAAACAGAGACGATTTGCTCGGCTTGGAAAACTTGCCTGCCGAGTACAGAGCAGAAACGGTAAGAACTATTCCAGAAAATGAGCAAATAATAACTTTAAAAGAAGCGGCAGAAGCAGCTGAAAAAAATGTATTAATGTTAGCCGCTGAAAAATATAAAACAACATACGAAATTGCAAAAGTGTTAGATACAAGTCAGCCGACTGTAGTCAGAAAACTCAAAAAGTATAACATTAAAATAGGGAACTGAAAAAGGGGGATGAAGCCTGAAACAGATGCTTTAACCGGTTATCTTCTAAAAAAGCAGAGAAAAAAGGTTGTCGTACACAGACTGTCCTCGCTATTCATCAGTTGCTGAAATTTAAAGAAGAAGTTCAGTACAAGGCTATCAAATAAGATAGCTTTTTCTATTGTTTAGAAAATGATAGATTTGCAGGCTGTGGATAACCTTGAGAGTTTTAGATCGGCATCCAGCTCCTCGAGGTCACAAGCTGAGCCTCCCAGAAAGGTAAAGAGCACCTTTCCATGAGGCTCGTTTTGTGCTTGTCGGGGCTGATCAAGTTGTTTTTTATAGTGAGTAAAAAGGTCATTCACTAATGTATTGTCAATACAAAAATGAATCGATTGAACGGTGGAAAATAGTTTCTTTCGATTCATATATGAATCATTGTTATTTCTATTAACTGATTTTTGTGAATTATCCGCGCTTTTGCTGTTGGCACGCAAATTGCAATATAGAACAGTAAGAATGAACATTAGGAGGAATCACAATGATTGAGACAATGACACCAGAATTAGAACAAATGAAACAAATGATTAAAAATTTTGTGGACAAAGAAGTAGAGCCGTTCGCCCAGCAAATTGAGGATGAAGATGCGATTCCACAGCACCTTGTTGAACAAGCGAAAGAACTTGGGCTTTTTGGGATCAGCATTCCGGAAGAGTATGGCGGAATCGGATTAAATCAAGTGGGGAAAGCAACGGTTTTAGAGCAGCTCGGACGCACGCATAACGGCTTTGTCAGCTTGATCAGCGCTCACACAGGCATTGGCAGCACAGGGCTAGTGAAACTCGCTTCACCTTATTTGAAAGAAAAGTATTTGCCGGAAATGGCCGCTGGCAATAAAATTGGCGCTTTTGCTCTCTCAGAGCCGGGAGCGGGTTCAGATGCCACGAACCTAGCAACTAGAGCAGAAAAAAGCGGAAGTAAATGGATTTTGAATGGAACGAAGCATTTCATTACGAATGCGCCGGTAGCGGATGTGTTTACCGTATTTGCTTTGACGGATAAAGAAAAAGGTGCAAAAGGCGGCATTACCGCGTTTTTAATAGAAAAAGATTTTCCTGGATTTACAGTCGGGAAAAAAGATAAAAAAATGGGTCTTCGCGGCTCTTATACGGCCCAGCTCATTTTTGAAGACTGTGAAGTGCCTGAAGAAAATGTCATCGGAGAAGTGGGCATGGGATACGTATCCGCTTTAAGAATTCTCGGAGAAGGCCGGGTTGGTCTCGCGGCTCGTGCGGTCGGTTCATGTGGCAAGTTAATTGAGTTATCGGCTTCTTACGCAAAAGAAAGAATTCAATTCGGCAAACCGATTGCTTCCAACCAAGGGATTCAATGGATGCTTGCGGACATGGCAACAGAAACAGCAGCTGCCCGGGCTTTGACAATGAACGCGGCTCAAATGATCGACGAAGGCAAAAAAGTCATTAAAGAAGCTTCTATGGCAAAGTTATTTGCTTCAGATGTTTTTAATAGAGTAGCTGATAAAGCGGTACAAATTCACGGCGGCATGGGCTATGTGTCCGATTATCCGGTTGAAAGATTTTATCGTGATGCGCGTATTACAAAGATTTATGAAGGAACGAATGAAATCCAGCGGTTAATTATCTCCAGACGTATTCTTGAAGAAAATTAAAACTAAATTTCAGAAATGAGGGATTGCCATGCGTTGGATTGTCCTCGTCCTTTTATTCTTTGGTATGATCATTAACTTTGCAGACAAGTCCATTATCGGGCTTGCTGCCGTTCCAATTATGGAAGAATTCAAGCTTTCCTATGCGGAATGGGGACTTGTTGGCAGTAGTTATTACTGGCTTTATCCGGTGACAGGCATTTTCGGTGCTGCTTGGGCAGACCGCATCGGGGCGAAGAAAGTTCTCGGGTTTTTAATGTTGACATGGGCTGTTTTACAGTTTGGCGTACTGGCGATCACCGCCTTACCGCTATTAGTTCTTTACCGGATTTTGCTCGGCGCTTTTGAAGGACCGTTCAGCCCGGTTGCTTACAGCCATGCTCACAAATGGTTCCCACCGAAACTTCGTGGATTTGCGAACTCGGTCGTTGTATCGGGCGCAACGGTAGGCGCAATGATCGTTGCTCCTTTACTCGTCGCTTTAATTAGCATTTTAGGATGGAAAGCCGCATTCGCCTGTTTAGGAGCAGCAAGTATTGTCTGGGCAATGGCGTTCCAATTTATGACGAAGGAAAGTCCGGCGGAAGTATACGACAAAGCGAAAAAGAAAAAGCAGGAGAAGCTAGAGAAAATCAATATAAAAGAATTTCTTCGGGTGTTAGGGTCGCCTTCCGCTTTGTTTACGACACTCGCTTACTTTTCTACTTACTTTCTCGTTGTCTGGCTCGCTGTGTGGCTGCCTATTTATCTCGTCGAAGTAGTGAACATGTCACCTGCTCAAATGGGATACGGCGTCGCGGTGATTGGAATTGCTTCCACATTTATTTACATCGGTGTTTCGGCACTGTCCGATTACTTATTCAAGAAAAATCAAAACTGGCGTTTATCAAGGGTGTACGTTGTTGCATCCTCCATGGTAATCGGGGCACTGTTTCTGGCTTCTATCATTGTTTTCCAGCATCCTGTTTGGGTCGTCATCGCCATGTGTTTTGCGAAAGGGCTTACATACGCGATTTTACCAATCGGCCCAACGATCATGATCAATGAGCTGCCTGAAAGAGGCGGGTTAATGACTAGTATTTTAACATCTTCCGGTAATATTGCGGGAATTGTGGCTCCACTCGTCACAGGCTTTATTGTAGGTTTATCGGGGGCTGATAAAGTATTTGGCTACAATCTTTCTATTCTATTTATGGCAGCGCTCGTGCTCGTTTTCTCCATTTTATTTTCCATCTTTGTGAAACCGGACACTTCGAAAAGAGAAGAAAATGAACACGAGTCGAGATTGCTTCAAAGCTCTAATTAAGCAATTAATAAAATATTCGGAGGGGATGGCCTTGCAAAGTATTCAACAACAGCCATGGCAAAAGTATTACGGCGATGATGCATACCGGCCCCAGTTGCCGGAAGTTTCGCTTTATTCGATTTTAGCCGATTCTGCAAAAACGTACGGCGAACAAACCGCTGTTACATTCAACGATGAAACGCTGACATACAATGAATTGAAAAGCCGGGCAGACCGGCTCGCTGGCAGCTGGAAAGAGATGAATTATCAAAAAGGAGAACGAATTGGGCTGATGATCGGCAATCATCCCGATTACATTGTTTCTTATTATGCGGCCCAGGCGCTTGGATTAATCGTCGTGCAGATAAACCCGGCGTATACACTGAGGGAATTACTGCAAGTTTTGGACGATGCCAGTGTGTCTTACATTATTGCAGATGGCCGTTCACTGAAAACGATTCAGGAAGTCACTGAATTGTATGAAGTCAAACAAATCATTGGATCACAAATAAGTAAACATAGGGAAAATGGTTCGATTTTATACTTGGAGGATTTAATTATGGCGGGCGCTTCACTGCAGAACCCGGTAGAAATTAATGCGAAAGAAGATATTGCGGTCATCCAGTATACAGGAGGAACGACCGGTAAAGTAAAAGGAGCGATGTTGACCCACTTTAACTTAACGACGAATGTTCTTCAAAGTTTCGCGATGTATCGGCAGAAAATCGTTCCAGGTGAGGAAACGGTTTTAGCTGCGACGCCGCTGTATCATGTGTACGCGATGACGAGCGCGATGAACCTTGGTCTGTATATGGGTGCCAACATTTTATTGATTCAGAAATTCAATGTAGATGAAGTACTTGAAAAAATTAAAACGCATCAGCCGACAGTGTTTCCGGGCGTGCCGAAAATGTATATTATGTTCGCTAACCATCCGAAAGCTCATGAATATGGATTGAACTCCTTGAAGGTTTGTTCATCTGGGTCGGCTCCGCTGCCTATTGAAGTGATCAGGAAATTTGAAGAAGTGTCCGGGTCGCAAATTTTAGAAGGCTTTGGCATGTCAGAAACGTCGCCGACGACTCATCGTACACCGATTCACGGTGAAAGAAAAGTAGGCAGCATCGGCATTCCAGTGCCAGGTACAGATTGCCGAATTGTTGACAGCGACCACAATGTACTCGAGGCGAACTTTGTTGGTGAACTTCTCATCAATGGTCCGCAAGTGATGAAAGGCTATTGGAACAACAAAGCGGAAACAAAGCACGCGCTGCAAAACGGCTGGCTGCATACCGGCGACTTGGCGACGATGGATGAAGACGGCTATTTCTACATTATTGGAAGAAAAAAAGAAATGATTATTTTCGGCGGCTTTAATATTTATCCGCAGGAAATTGAAGGTGTGCTATTTGAGCATGAAGATGTGAAAGAAGCGGCGGTTGTCGGTCTTCCGCATGAATTACATGGGGAAATCGTCAAAGCGTATATCGTTCCGAAAGACGGCAGAAACATCGATATAGATGAAATAAGAAACTATTGCTATGCCAAAATGACACCTTATAAAGTACCGAAAAGCATTGAAGTTAGAGACAGCCTGCCGAGAAACGGAGTTGGAAAGCTTTTGAAGAGACATTTAGTAAAAGAAGAAATGGAAAAAGGAGAGCAAAAAAATGTCAACTAAATCAATTCAGCAAGTAGGGGTTGTTGGTTCAGGTGCGATGGGCTCGCAAATAGCGATGGTTTGTGCGCTTGCCGGCTATCCGGTCATATTACAGGACATCCGGCAGGAAAGCCTTGAGAAAGCAGAACAGTTTTTGCAAGAACAAATGGAAAAAAGAGTGAAAAAAGGCCGCTTTACCATACAAGAAGTGGAGCAGGCATTTGCAAGAATTTTTTTTACTACCGAGCTGGAACAATTTAAAAAAGCCGACCTCGTTATTGAAGCCATTGTTGAAAATCTGGAAGCAAAAAGAGAATTGTTTGCCAAACTGGAAGCTGTTGTCCAGCCTCATGCGATTTTAGGAACGAACAGTTCAACAATTGTCAGCTCAAAACTAGCTGATACCCTCAGCCGTCCGGAAAACGTCTGTAATATCCACTTTTTCAATCCCGCACTCGTCATGGATCTCGTCGAAGTCGTGAAAGGACCGCACACTTCAGATGAAACGGCTGAAATGAGTATGGAGTTTGTCCGTTCGATTAATAAAACTCCGGTTCTTCTAAAAAAAGAGATTTCCGGATTTATTGCGAACCGTATTCTCGGAAAATTGGTGGATGAAGCGCTTTTCCTTTTGGAAAACGGCTATGCCACTCATGAAGAGATCGATCTTGTCTGCACGAAAGCATTAAATCATCCGATCGGGCCGTTTTCACTGATGGATTTGACCGGCCTTGACGTCAATTACTTCGTCCGCATGCAGCGCTTTAATGAAAGCAGCGATGAGAAAGACAAACCGTCCAAAATTGTTCAGGAAAAAGTTGAAAACGGCGAGCTCGGCAGAAAAACAGGCAAAGGCTTTTATCAATACGATGAACAAGGCAAAAAAGTGGAGGTAACGATATGAATATTTACGTATTGTTAAAAAGAACATTCGATACAGAGGAAAAAATCAGTGTAGTTAATGGAGCGATCCAGGAAGACGGCGCGGAATTCATCATTAACCCGTACGATGAGTATGCGGTCGAAGAAGCGATTCAAATCTGCGACGACAAAGGCGGCGAAGTGACGGTCATCTCGGTCGGCACGGAAGAAGCGGAAAAGCAGCTGCGCACGGCGCTTGCGATGGGGGCGGACAAAGCGGTCCTCATTAATACGGAGGATGACGTCGAAAACGGCGATCAATTTACAACGGCAAAAATTCTTGCGGAATACTTAAAAGACAAAGACGCCGACTTAATTATCGCCGGCAACGTGGCGATCGATGGCGGCAGCGGCCAGGTCGGCCCGCGTGTCGCAGATCGGCTCGGCATTCCGTACGTGACAACGATCACGAACATTGAGATCGACGGTGAAACGGTAAACATTATCCGCGACGTCGAAGGCGATTCAGAAAAAATCCAAACATCCCTGCCATTGCTTG
>NZ_WEIO01000007.1 GCF_009183655.1 Bacillus aerolatus | reverse complement strand
CAAGCAATGGCAGGGATGTTTGGATTTTTTCTGAATCGCCTTCGACGTCGCGGATAATGTTTACCGTTTCACCGTCGATCTCAATGTTCGTGATCGTTGTCACGTACGGAATGCCGAGCTGATCTGCGACACGCGGGCCGACCTGGCCGCTGCCGCCATCGATTGCCACGTTGCCGGCGATAATTAAGTCGGCGTCTTTGTCTTTTAAGTATTCCGCAAGAATTTTTGCCGTTGTAAATTGATCGCCGTTTTCGACGTCATCCTCGATATTAATGAGGACCGCTTTGTCCGCCCCCATCGCAAGCGCCGTGCGCAGCTGCTTTTCCGCTTCTTCCGTGCCAACCGAGATGACCGTCACTTCGCCGCCTTTATCGTCGCGGATTTGAATCGCTTCTTCGACCGCATACTCATCGTACGGGTTGATGATGAATTCCGCGCCGTCTTCCTGAATCGCTCTATTAACTACGCTGATTTTTTCCTCTGTATCGAATGTTCTTTTTAACAATACGTAAATATTCATGTTTTCCCCTCCCATTTTGTTCTTTTCTGTGCTTTTAAAAGATTGCGAATATTTTTCCGAAAAAATTAATTACCTGTAAATTCTGGCCGGCGTTTTTCAATAAACGCGCCGATGCCTTCTTTTGCATCTTGAGATTCAAATACTTCTCCGAATAGCTTTGCTTCTCTTGCCACCCCTTGATGATACTCGGCATGCTTTGAAAAATTGAGCAGTTCGATCGCTGCTTTCATACTGACCGGACTTTTTAAAGCAATTTTCGCAGCCATCTCTCTCGCTTTCGTGAGCAGCTCCTCTTCTGGATAGGCATGATTAGCCAGCCCCCACTGCACAGCTTCTTTACCGGTAATCGGCTCGCTTGTCAGCAATAATTCCGCTGCTTTCGCTGTACCTACGTAACGCGGCAGACGCTGTGAACCTGCGAAACCAGGAACGAGTCCAAGAGAAAGTTCGGGTAATCCGAGCTTTGCCTGTTCGGTCACGAGCCGGATATGACAGCTCATCGCAAGTTCCAGTCCGCCGCCGAGTGCTGCTCCGTGAATGGCGGCGATGACCGGTTTTGAAAAGGTTTCAATCCGCTCAAATACCCGCTGTCCCCTGGCAGCAAGCTTCGAGAACTCTTCCCCGCTTTCTACTGTCGTAAATTCTTTAATGTCGGCACCGGCTGAAAAAAATTTACCTTCGCCGCTAATAAGGACGACTCGTATTTCTTTGTCCTGCTCGATTTCACTGAGCGCTTGCTCAATGTCAGCAATCACTGAGCCAGAAAGAGCGTTGGCAGGCGGCCTTTGAATAAAAACCTCAGCTACCCGCCCTTCTCTTTTCCACGATATGTATTCCATTTTTTCACCATCCCCCTTTTGTTCGATAAAGGTCAGCGGATCGAAAACCCATTTAACAGCATGTCTCCTACTTCGGGAGCAAGTGCCGTAAGATCGTATTTTTGCTCATTCATCACCCAGGTGGTAACGGTTTCATCAATTGTCCCAAAAATCATTTGCCTCGCAAGCAAAAGGTTGAGTGACGCTTTGAATTCACCTTTTTCGACGCCTTCCTTTAACACGTCGTCAATGAGCTGCAAATAGCCTTTGAGCACTTCGTTAATTTTCAGGCGGAGTTCTTTATTTGACTGTCTGAGCTCCAATTGAGTCACGACTGCTAAATGCCGATCTTCAGACAACATCGCAAAATGGTTTTCCACCAACAATAATAACTTCTCTGCTGCCGTTGTTTTTCCTGCTAAAACTTGTTGAATTTTCTCGACGAAACTGCCCATTTTTTCCTGGAACAATGAAATTAAAATGTCTTCTTTATTTTTAAAATATAAATAAATTGTGCCGTCTGCGACTCCTGCTTGCTTGGCTATTTTCGCAACCTGGGCTTGATGATAGCCATTTTCTGCGATCGCTACAACAGCTGCATCAATAATTTGATGATATTTAGGTTTGTTTCTTTTCATAGGCTGCCCCTCCCGCTCTTTCGATGTATGAAAAATGAATGACTATTCATTCACCACTTTATATTACCTTTTCCCGCTGAAAGAGTCAAGAGGGGGACAAGCATTTTCTTTTTATTCAGCCTATTTTCTCTATTTTCTTTTTCTCTTCATCCACTAGTACACGCCGCAATATTTTACCGACGGCCGTTTTGGGCAATTCCTCTCTGAATTCATACATTCTTGGAACTTTATATGCCGCTAAATGAGCTCTGGCAAATTCGTTTAATTCTTCTTCTGTTACAGAGTAACCTTCTTTTAACACCACATAGACTTTGACTGTTTCTCCCCGATACGGATCAGGCACGCCCACAGCCACTGCTTCCTGTACCGCTTCATGTTCATACAGCACTTCTTCAATTTCGCGCGGATATATATTGTAACCGCTGGCAAGGATCATATCTTTCTTTCTATCGACGACAAAGAAATATCCATTCTTATCCATGTAACCAATATCTCCAGTGAGCAGCCAGCCATCTTTAAACGTCATAGCTGTTTCTTCCGGCCGGTTCCAGTAGCCTTTCATCACCTGCGGCCCTTTAATTACAATTTCCCCCACTTCATCCGGTGGCAGGATTTTCCCCGTTTCCATTGATAAAATAGCTGCTTCTGTATCCGGCCATGGGACACCGATGCTGCCTTTGACCCGCTCACGGTCCCATAGAAAATTGGAATGAGTGACGGGAGAAGTTTCAGATAGCCCGTATCCTTCGACGAGTTTGCCCCCTGTAATTTTCTCAAAGTTTTGCTGCACTTCAACCGGGAGTGGTGCCGAACCGCTAATGCACGAATGAATCGAAGATAAGTCATATTTTTTCAAGTCAGGATCATTTAATAGTGCAATATAAATAGTGGGAGCGCCTGGAAACAATGTCGGCCGCTGCTTTTGGATTGTTTTTAAAGTGGTTTTCACATCAAATTTTGGCAGCAGCACCATTTTATATCCTTGCATAATCGATAATATCATGACCGTCGTCATGCCATATACGTGAAAAAACGGCAGCACTCCGAGTACAACTTCTTCTCCTGTTTTACACTTATACAACCAAGACGCACACATAGAAGCGTTCGCTGCAAGATTTTTGTGGGTCAGCATCACGCCTTTCGGAAAACCAGTCGTGCCACCCGTGTATTGAAGCAAAGCAAGGTCTTCTTCAAAATTAATAGGGATATTTAGTTCTTCCGCTGATTCTAACGCCATAATGCGCTTAAACTCATGATTTGTTCCGCGTTCTTCCACGTAAACTTTCAAGCCCGTTTGTTTTGCCTGTATAAAAGGATAAATAATGTTTTTAGGGAAAGGCAAATAGTCTTTGACAGCGGTTACAATAATATGTTCTAAATCGGTGTGCTTCATTGCCTGCCGTACGCGGGGGTATAAAATATCCAGGGTAATGATGACTTTGGGACCTGAATCTTTCATTTGATACTCTATTTCTCTTTCTGTATACAGCGGGTTTGTCTGGACAACAACACCGCCGGCATACAAAACGCCAAAATAACTAATAACCGCCTGCGGTCCGTTTGGCAGCATAATCGCTACCCGATCGCCTTTTTCGATACCGAGCTTCCTTAAATAATGCCCGAGCTTTAAAGAAGAGTCATACACTTCCCGAAATGTCAGCTCTTTCCCCATAAAATGAATCGCTGTTTTTTCAGGATAATCTTTCGCCGCATTCGTCAAATACATTTGCACCGGCTTCTCCTCGTAAGTCAATGTAGCTGGTATAGTTTCCGGGTAGTGTGCAAGCCATGGATGATTACTCATTTCCATCCCTCCCCATTCGGTTAGAATATTAACAATATTCTATTCAATTATAATATATTCGTTCCAGCTTTGCCAAATGTTAAAAAAGCAATTGTGAACATTCAGCTTATTTTGTATGATTCATAGGAAAGCTAAGATCATAAGGTGGAGGATATTTATGAAGTTTTTTAAAAGAATAAAAAAAAGTAAGATTGTTTGGCTGCTTCTCGTGCTGATGGTCTTTATGTATATTAACAACAGCTCGCTGTTTGCGAAGGAAAGAGAAGGCAAACCGCTGCTTCTTGCCCATCGGGGAATCGCCCAAACATTTAGTCTGGAGGGCGTGGAAGGTGATACGTGTACCGCTGAGCGGATTTATCCGCCGGAACACTCATTTTTGGAAAATACCATCCCTTCGATGGAGGCAGCGTTTGCAGCGGGAGCAGATATCGTTGAACTAGATGTCCATATTACTAAAGATAATCAGTTTGCCGTTTTTCACGACTGGACGCTTGACTGCCGGACGAATGGCACAGGTGTGACTCGCGATTACACGATGGCCGAGTTAAAAAAGCTCGATATCGGGTATGGCTACACAGCTGACGGAGGAAAGACTCATCCTTTTCGAGGAAAAGGCATCAATCTTATGCCCTCTCTTAATGAAGTAATGAAGCATTTTCCGAACGAGCCGCTGCTCATTCATGTAAAGAGCAATGACCCCGAAGAAGGCACTCTGCTCGCTCAATACTTGTCGCAATTTCCGAAGGAACGATTAAAAGCGATCACGGTCTATGGCGGTGATGAACCGGTGGCCGAACTGCGGAAACAATTGCCGGAAATGAAAGTGATGTCCAAGGAAACAATGAAAGCGTGCCTGATTCCTTACATAGCGACAGGGTGGACCGGCCATGTACCTGAAGCTTGCCAAAATACAGAGCTCCACGTTCCCGAGAAAATCGCCCCTTTCCTTTGGGGATGGCCAAACCGATTCCTCGACAGAATGGATGAAGCAAATGTCCGAACGATCATCGTCGGCGGAAACGGCAGCGGCTTCTCTTCCGGCTTTGACTCTGAAGAAGACATAAAAAGGCTGCCGGAAAATTATACAGGCGGCATTTGGACGAACCGGATCGATAAGATCGGAGAGATTTATAACAAACCAGAATGATGGATATAAAGAATTGAAGGGATTCAAATAGGGATAAGAAAACTTCCCCGGCAGCCGCCAGGGAAGTTCTCTTATTTTCAAGCAAAAAACAACATATAAATAATACCGATGGCAAGAAAGACGCCGCATAATGCGAGCAGTACTTTCGCTAATGTTTCCATAAGTTTCCCAATCTCCTTATTAAATTAAAGCTGAACCAATGACGTACGAAAGCCCGACGGAAATGATCATTGAGATAAAACCGACGGCGCGGTTGTCTCTTTCGATTTCTTCATCAATTTTAAAGCGGGGGGTTAGAAATTCAAAAATAAAGTAGCCGACAAGCAGCAAAATAAAGCCGAAAGCTCCCCAGCCGATCATCGTCAAAACGCTATCGTTGTGAGCAATGGAATGACGGAAAATATTAGAGAGCCCAAATATTTTTCCGCCGGTTGCCATTGCAACAGCCATATTGCCTTTTTTGATTTCTTCCCAATTGCGGTATTTGGTTACAAGTTCAAACACGGCTAACGACAACGTAATACAAACGACCACTACACTGTAATAGCCAGCCAGCTGCACGAATTCATTTTCCCAAAATAGGTTCATGTAAATAAAGCCCCTCTTTTTTGGATTTGCTTTTTATTTCAGTTCGACAACAGTGACACCGAGTCCGCCTTCTCCTGCTTCACCAAAACGGGAACGCTTCACGGACCGGTGATTTTTCAAATAGTCTTGAACGCCTTTTCTGAGTGCGCCTGTTCCTTTACCATGAATGATGGAAACGCGCGAATAACCTGCGAGCAAGGCATCATCAATATATTTCTCCACTTTTACTAACGCATCTTCGTACCGCTCGCCGCGCAAATCAAGTTCAAGGCTGACGTGATAATCTTTGCCGCGAACAGTGGCAAGCGGCTTTGGTTCGGCTTTTTTCTCTGACTTTATGAATTGCAAATCGCTTTCTTTCACTTTCATTTTCATAATACCGATTTGTACGTGCCACTGGCCATCGCCTGCTTTTTCAAGCAGCGTGCCTTTCTGGTCGAAGCTGAGCACTTTCACTTCGTCGCCTTGTTTCAGCGTTCGTTCTGTCGCAGTTGCTTTTTTCTTTGGTGCTGCTTTCGTTTCTGGAGTGGCTTCTGTTAACCGCCGCTTTGCTTCAATCAATTCGTGTTCTTTCACATCTGCTTGTTTTTCCAGCCTCATGTTGCGCAAATCACGGATCACTTCTTCTGCTTCCACTTTCGCCTGCTCCACAATGTCCGCCGCTTTTTTGCGGGCTTTTTCCGCAAGCTCCTCTTCATTTGCATAAAAATCCTGCATTTGCTTTTGCATATCTTTATGAAGCTGTTCCGCAAGTTTCAAATACTCGCGGGCTTCTTTTTCTTCTTCTTCTGCTTTTCTGCGCGCTTGTTCAAGTGAAGCGATCATTTGATCCACTTCATTCGTATCGGCACCGATTAAACCGCGGGCCTGCTGAATAATGCCGGCATCGAGCCCCAGGCGGGTAGAAATTTCAAAAGCGTTGCTTCGTCCCGGCACACCAATTAACAGGCGGTACGTCGGGCTGAGTGTTTCCACGTCAAACTCCACGCTCGCATTGATGACGCCTTCACGGTTGTAGCCGTACGCTTTCAGCTCCGGATAATGCGTAGTCGCTATGACGCGGGCGCCGCGGTTGTGCACATCATCGAGAATCGACATCGCGAGCGCCGCTCCTTCCTGCGGGTCGGTGCCAGCGCCAAGTTCGTCAAATAGGACGAGGCTGTCATCATCTACATGCTTTAATATGTCAACGATATTCACCATATGGGAAGAAAATGTACTCAAGCTTTGTTCAATCGACTGCTCATCGCCAATATCAGCAAAAATCGAGCTGAACACCGCTGTTTCCGAGCCGTCTAGCGCTGGGATTGGCAGTCCTGACTGGGCCATTAATGTCGTCAGTCCGACCGTTTTTATTGTGACCGTTTTCCCGCCGGTATTCGGTCCGGTAATTAAAATCGTCGTATAGTCTTTGCCAAGTTCAATGTCGCTTGCTACGGCCTCATCAATCGGCAAAAGCGGATGGCGTGCTTTATTCAGACGGATATATCCGTCCTTATTCACTATTGGCTTCGTACCTTTTATGGCCTTGCCGAATTTGGCTTTCATAAACATAAAATCAAGCTCGCCAAGCAAGCCTGTTAAATAGTACAATTCTTCTCCGTGCTGTTCCACTTCCACTGTCAGCTCGGTAAAAATTCGTTCAATTTCCAATTGTTCTTTCAATTTAAATTCCCGAATCTGGTTGTTCATTTGCACAATCGATTCCGGCTCAATAAACAAAGTTTGGCCGGATGAAGACTGGTCATGGATGATGCCGCCATACTGTCCGCGGTATTCTTGTTTGACCGGGATGACGTAGCGGTCGTTTCGAATGGTAATAATGGCATCAGACAGCATTTTTTGCGCGTTTTTCCCACGAATTAAGCTTTCGAGCTTACCGCGGATCCGGCTTTCATTAGCGCGCAGCTGCTGGCGGATGTGCCGCAAAGTTTCGCTTGCTGAGTCTAGTACACCGCCGTGTTCATCGACTGTATGCTTAATCCGTTGTTCAAGCGGCGTTAATACAGGCAGCTCGCCTCCTTTTTCAGAAAGAATCGGCAGCTCTTCGCCCTCTTCAATCAAATCAGCGATAAACTGCTTCATCATGCGGCCCGCATGAATCGTGCTTGCGACCTGGACGAACTCCAAGCCGTTCAGCATGCCGCCGATCTGCGCCCGCTTCACTTGCGGACGGACATTGTAAATGCCGCCGAGCGGAGCGTGTCCTTTTATGCGCAGCACGCGCGCCGCTTCGTCTGTTTCTTCCTGCAAGCGAACCACTTCATCAAACGACACAGAAGGGTGCAAAGATTCTGCCTGTTCCCTTCCTAAGGAGGAGGCGGCATGTTCGGTAAGCTGCTGCTTAATTTTGTCAAATTCAAGAGTGTTTAATACTTTTTTATTCACGTAACAGGAATCCTCCCTATTTGCCTTTATTTCGGTTAATAAACGCCAGAAAATCTTCTTTGCTATACGTATTGACAACCGTTTCAGGACGGAGCCAGCCTTTTCTTGCAGCTTTGGCACCGATTTCCATAAATTCAAGATGTTCGGTCGCATGAGCATCCGTATTAATAAATATCTTTACTCCTGCGGCCTGTGCCTTTTTCAAGTAATCCGCTGATAAATCCAGCCGCTGCGGATTCGCATTTAACTCGAGTGCCGTGTTCGTTTCTGTCGCCAGTTCGATTAGCATGTCCACGTCAACATCGTAGCCGTCACGGCGGCCGATCAGCCGGCCGGTTGGATGGGCGATCAAGTCGACATGCGGGTTCATTAACGCCGTTTTCAATCGTTCCATAATCGTTTCCCGCGGCTGCGAAAAACTAGAATGAATCGAAGCAATAACAAAGTCTAATCGACTCAGCACGTCATCGTCGTAATCAAGCGTACCGTCCGGTAAAATATCCATTTCAATACCGGACAGAATTTCAATATCATCGTATTGCTTATTCAGCCGGCGGATTTCTTCATTTTGCTGCAGAAGCCGTTCCACCGACAAGCCGTTCGCCACTTTTAAAAAGCGGGAATGATCGGTGATCGCCATGTATTCGTATCCTTTGGCGCGACACGCTTCTATCATTTCTTCGAGTGAATACGCTCCGTCCGACCAAGTTGTATGCAGATGAACGTCGCCTTTAATGTCACTGAGTTTAATCAAGCTGCCTTCTTCTTTGAATGCCTCCACTTCTGTCCCGTCCTCCCGAATTTCCGGTGGAATCCACGGCAGCTCAAAATAATGGTAAAATTCTTCTTCTGTTTGAAACGTTTTCACTTCGCCTGTTTCAATCGTTTCGACGCCGTATTCGCTGATTTTTTCTCCGCGCTCTTTTGCCAGCTGCCGCATGCGGACATTATGGTCTTTCGAGCCGGTAAAATGATGAAGCGTTGACGCAAATTCTTTCTCCGTCACAATACGAAAATCTACAGATACGTCCCATTGCCCTTCGAGGACGACCGAAACTTTCGTGTCGCCGGCAGCAATCACTTCTTTAATACCGGCAAGCTGTAATAGCTGCTCTTTAACCACTGGTGCATCATCAGCGGCAATGATAAAATCAAGATCCTTTATTGTTTCACGCAAACGGCGCAGGCTGCCTGCCCGTGAAAATCGCCGGATACCTTGCATGCCAGCGAGTGCTTGTTCAATCGATTCTGCAAGCGGCAGCATATACGCAATCGAAAGTCGCTCCGGCCGCTTTCCTGCTTCTCCGATGGCAGCGAGGATTTTTTCTTCCGTTTTCGCGCCGAACCCGGCCAGCTCGCGCACTTTTTTCATTTCACATACTTCTTTTAGCTCGTCGATATGTTTTACATCGAGTTCTTTATATAATTTAGCAATTTTTTTGCCGCCGAGCCCCGGCAGCTGAAGCAAAGGAATAAGACCTGCCGGCACTTCTTCCTGCAATTCTTTTAAAACAGCTGATTCTCCTGTTTCGCGGTACTCTTCAATAACCGCACTCGTTCCTTTTCCAATCCCCGGAATTTTTGTAATGTCTTCTATTTCCGACAAGCTGCGTTCATCTGTTTCAAGCGCAGCTGCTGCTTTGCGAAAAGCCGATATTTTAAATGGATTTTCCCCTTTTAATTCCATATATATTGCGATCTTTTCCAGTAAACGGATAATATCTTTTTTATTGATCATATTCGTCACCATGCTTTCAAAATCAGTCGTTTTCTTCTCTTTATAGTAGCAGAAAAGCCCAACAAAACAAAAACTTCTCTTTTAAAAAGAGAAGCGATTTAGCTGGTCGAGCGGATTTAAATTTTTCAGTGCGTCCGATAAATAAGGCGTGTTGCGAATCATGTAATCAGCCACAGCCGAATCAGCAATCATTGATTGAATTCCAGCTTGCGGAAGCAGCATGCCAAGATATAAAAGCACGAAGAGCACAACATAGATTTCCACAAATCCGAGAATTCCTCCGCCAATTTTATTTACTTCCCTTATAATAGGAATATGGGCAACCACATTAATAAAGGAAGCAAGTACAGATAAGGCAATTTTCACTAACATAAAAATAAGAATAAATGCAATCGCACCGTAGTAGAAAGATTCGAATCCGGCGGATAAAATTCCGAGTGCAGGGTTTCCGTCAATTGGCGGCATCGGGATCCACTTTAGCAGCGGAGCGACCTGCTCCCGAAGAGCAAAGGCAGCAATAATAGCGATAATGGAACTAGCCATATGGAAGAATTGCAGGATAAACCCGCGCTTCAAGCCGACGACAATTCCTGAAAATAAAAAAAGAAGCAAAATGATGTCAATCATGTTAGTCAATCCTTTAGTCTTTTTAGTTCTTCTTTTAAAAGTTCTGTTTCTTCCTTTAGCTTTAAATAGTCATGAACTGTGTTCACAGCAGTCAAAACAGCAATTTTATTCAAGTCTAGCACAGGATTCTTCGATTTAATTTCCTGCATTTTTTCATCGACCAAACGGGCCACGCGGCGCATATGACTTTTTGATTCCGTGCCAACAATTGTATAATGTTGTCCGTATATATCAACCGTGATTCGGTTTTTCTGTTCGTCCGACAATGGAATGCCCCCATTCGTAAAGAATCCTACCTGTTATCATAACATGAGTAATAAAGCATGAAAAGTCGTAAGCATGAAGGAGAATTCATATTGAGCCATACTGTATTGAACGTATCAAACAGCGCCCTTTCGCAAATGAAAGACCATTATTCTGCCCATTCTACCGGCAAGCTGCCACCAGGAGCAGTCTTTGCTGCCAAAACAGCTGCCTGCTCGATTACCGGCTACCGTTCAGGGAAAGTGTTGTTCCAAGGAAAAGGAGCAGAAGCAGAGACCGCCAAGTGGCAGGGAAAAACGGCTAAAGCCGCTCCCGCTAACAAAAAGAAGCCGTCTCCTGCCATTTTGCCACCCGGATTTTCGGGCATGTCTGTGATCGGCAGCGATGAAGTCGGCACCGGCGATTTCTTCGGACCCATCACCGTTGTCAGCGCGTATGTGCGCAAAGAACAAATGAGTGAACTGCAGGCAATCGGCGTCCGTGATTCGAAAGATTTAACGGACCCGCAAATCATCAGCATCGCCAAAAAGATCGCCAAAGTTGTACCGTACAGCCTGCTGATTTTAAAAAATGAAAAATACAACGAATGGCAGCAAAAAGGTATGTCTCAAGGAAAAATTAAAGCATTGCTTCATAACCAGGCACTCATTAACTTGCACGTGAAGATTCTCCCGGAGCGGCCGGAAGCCGTGCTCATTGACCAGTTTGCTGAAAAAAACACATATTACCGCTATTTAAAAGAACAAAAGCACATTTTTCAGGAAAACGTTTTTTTCAGCACGAAAGGCGAAAGCGTCCACTTATCTGTTGCCGCCGCCTCCATCATCGCCCGTTATGCATTCGTTAAGGAAATGGACAAATTGAGCGATGAAGCGGGCTTCCCGATTCCGAAAGGCGCTGGCAGCCAAGTTGATGCGGCGGCGGCCCGGCTCATACGTGAAAAAGGTGAAAATGCCCTCCTTCATTTCACGAAAAAACACTTCGCCAACGCCGAAAAAGCGAAAAAACTAGCTTATAAACGATGAAAGTTACAGCCGGTCCCGATGAATCGGGGCCGGTTCTTTGGCGGGGCTGTGATTTATGCGCCAATTTGGATAATTTATGCACGGGTTTACTGAGCTTGTGAACGGTTATGCTCGATTTGTGCACGAGCCCGTGGTTTACGCACGGGTTTGCTTGATTTGTGTACGGCTTTGGCCAATTTGCGCACTCACTTTCTGAATTTGTGCACGAACCCACTCCATTTGTGCACGAACAGCCTATTCTAGTCAGCACACAGTCAAACACTTGCAAAAAAGCACTCCCGCAACGAAACGGGAGTGCCTGACTAATTTTAGCTTCTTAATTCAGCGCCTGCTTTTTCTTTTAAAGCGTCTAATACGCCGTTGTGCACTTTGACGACTTCTTCGTCTGTCAGCGTTTTGGCTGGATCAAAGTATTTCAGCGAGAAGGCAATTGATTTTTTGCCTGCTTCAATATGCTCGCCTTCATATAAGTCGAAGACACGGGCGTCTTTCAGCAGCTCTCCGCCGGCTTCTTTAATAATTGCCTGCAGTTCGCCAGCTTCCACGCTTGAATCAACGACGAGCGCAATGTCGCGAGTAATTGATGGGAAGCGTGGGATTGGCTCGTAAGCGACCGCTTCTGTTTCAGCTGCAAACAGCGGGCTGAGTTTTAATTCAAAGACGTATGTTTCTTTTATATCAAGGTCTTTCGCCTGCTGCGGATGCACCTGGCCGACGAAACCGATTGCTTCCCCGTCCAGCTCAACAGCCGCCGTCCGTCCCGGATGCATACCGGAAATATCTGCTTTCTTAAATGCAACGCGCTCTGAGAGACCAAGCTTGGCAAACAATCCTTCAAGCAGGCCTTTGGCAACAAAGAAATCTACCGCTTTCTTTTCGCCCTGCCAAGGATTTTCTTCCCACAGCCCAGTGATGGCGCCCGCTAGATGCTCTTCTTCTGCCGGCAGTTCCGCGCCTGTTTCCTTCAAAAAGACATCGCCTACTTCATAAAGGGCGAGCGAATCGATTTGACGGGCGTTGTTGTAAGCAACAGCTTCCAACAGCTGCGGTACAATGCTCAAACGCAAAAAGGCGCGTTCTTCACTCATCGGCATCGCCAGCTTAATTAATTCACGTGTATCCAAGGCGTATTCTTTCGCTTTTTTCTCACTCGTTAATGAATAAGTGATCGCCTGGTTCAAACCGGCTCCTTCTAAAAAGCGGCGGACGGCCCGACGTTTTTCCTGATAACCTGTTAGTCCTCCAGGGGATGTTGCACCGGTCGGAACTGTCGTCGGTAAGTTGTCATAGCCATATAGGCGGGCCACTTCTTCAACGAGATCTTCCGGAATCGTAATGTCACCGCGGCGCGTCGGCACGGTTACGATAAACTGTTCATTATCTGTCGTCACTTCAAACTTTAAGCGGCGGAAAATATCTTCCACTTCTACCGTCTGCAAATTCGTTCCAAGCACGCGATTTAGTTTTTCAAGTGTGACTGAAACGGTCTTCGGCTCAAGATTGATCTCGCCGGCAACCACACTTCCGGCCAGCACTTCTCCACCGGCATACTCCGCCATTAACTGCGCGGCACGGTCAGCTGCTGCCTGTAAGCGGTTCGGATCGACGCCTTTTTCAAAGCGGGCACTAGCTTCCGAGCGGAGGCCATGGTCTTTTGATGCTTGGCGCACACGCTGGCCATTAAAATAAGCAGACTCAATCAACACAGTCGTTGTATCGGCTTCGACTTCCGAATTAGCACCGCCCATGACACCGGCCATCGCAACCGCTTCTGTTCCGTTGGTGATCAACAAATGTTCAGGCGACAATGTGCGCTCTGCGTTATCAAGCGTGACCATTTTTTCACCTTCCCGCGCGCGGCGGACAACAATTTCTTTTGAGCCTAACCGGTCATAATCAAATGCATGAAGCGGCTGGCCATATTCAAGCAAAATATAGTTTGTAATATCAACAACGTTGTTGTGCGGACGAATTCCTTCCGCCATTAAACGCGTCTGCATCCAAAGCGGCGATGGGCCAATTTTGACATTTTTCACGACGCGGGCGACGTAAAGCGGATTGTCTTCTTTCGCTTCAATGCTCACTTTAATCCAGTCTTCCGCACGCTCAGCCGCTTCGTTTACTTCGATCTCTGGCAATTTGACGCTGCAATCGAGAATGGCAGCTACTTCATAGGCCACGCCGATCATGCTTAAGCAATCGGAACGGTTCGGCGTAAGACCAAGTTCAAGTACTTCGTCATCCAAGTTCAGCTGCAACAGGGCGTCTTCACCTGGTGTGACGTCATTTGGAAAAACAAAAATACCTTCCGCGTACTCTTTCGCAATGAGCTTGCTTTCAATGCCGAGCTCTTGCAAGGAACAAATCATCCCATGTGATGCTTCTCCGCGCAATTTTGCTTTTTTAATTTTAAAATTGCCCGGAAGCACGGCGCCCACTTTTGCTACTGCCACTTTCTGGCCTTTATCGACGTTTGGCGCCCCGCACACAATTTGCACTGGTTCGTCTTCTCCAATGTCTACTTGACACACATTTAATTTATCCGCATTTGGATGCTGTTCTTTTTCAAGGACATAGCCGGTGACAACACCTTTGATACCTTCGTCAAGCTTTTCTACTCCTTCTACTTCAATGCCGCTGCGGGTAATTTTCTCCGCCAGTTCTTTTGCCGGCATGCCGCCAAGATCGACGTACTCGCTCAGCCATTTATATGAAACAAACATTGTTTGAACCTCCTATTTATTCGTGCTCCGCAAATTGGGTTAAGAATCGTACATCATTTGTGTAAAAATGGCGAATATCATCAATACCATATTTCAGCATCGCAATCCGGTCAGGTCCCATTCCAAACGCAAAACCGGTATACTTTTTCGAATCAAAGCCGGCCATTTCCAAAACATTCGGATGGACCATACCCGCGCCTAAAATTTCAATCCAGCCAGTGTGTTTACAAATCCGGCAGCCTTCGCCTCCGCACATACATGTGACATCGACTTCAACAGACGGCTCCGTAAACGGGAAAAAGCTTGGGCGCAGACGGATTTCACGATCTTCACCGAATAATCTTTTTGCGAACACTTCAAGCGTGCCTTTCAGGTCGCCCATGCTGATGTTTTCATCAACGACGAGCCCTTCAATTTGCGTAAACTGATGAGAATGCGTCGCATCATCATTGTCACGGCGGTACACTTTCCCCGGACAAATAATTTTGACCGGCCCTTGGCCCTGATATTTTTCCATCGTGCGCGCCTGCACAGGAGATGTATGCGTACGGAGCAAAATGTCTTCCGTAATATAGAAAGAATCTTGCATGTCACGCGCCGGGTGGCCTTTCGGGAGATTGAGCGCTTCGAAGTTGTAATAGTCTGTTTCCACTTCCGGACCTTCTGCGATCGAATATCCCATGCTGATAAACAAATCTTCAATTTCTTCCACGACTTTTGTGAGTGGATGCTGATTGCCTGATTTTACCGGTCGGCCCGGCAGTGTCACATCAATCGTTTCTTTTTCCAGCTGTTTCTTGATCGCTTGTTGCTCTAAAGCCGTTTGCTTCGTTTCAATGGCTGAAGCGACAGCGGCACGCACTTCATTGGCGAGCGCCCCCATTTTTGGGCGTTCTTCCGCTGATAATTTCCCCATCCCTTTCAATACTTCCGTGATCGGCCCTTTTTTTCCTAAATAAGCGACACGAATATCATTCAATTGTTTCAAGTCTTCGGCTGCTTCTGCTTTTGCGAGCGCCTCTGTTTGTAACTCTTTTAATTGCTGCTCCACGTCTGACTCCTCCTTCATTTTTGTCAAACAAATGCGTAAGCGCCTTGATCAGCCCCGACAAGCAAATGTTCTTTCCCAAAAAAAGTCGCTCTTTGACTTTCTTTGGGAAAGGTTATTTGACCTCGAGGGGCTAGGCGCTGAAGCTGGACGACCACAAATGCGCAAGCGCCTTGATCAGCCCCGACAAGCAAATGTTCTTTCCCAAAAAAAGTCGCTCTTTGACTTTCTTTGGGAAAGGTTATTTGACCTCGAGGGGCTAGGAGCTGGAGCTGGACGTAGACCTGCTTCATTAGCAAAGGTTCAACAATGCGATGATTTTTTAGTTTTTTAACCAACAAAAAAAGCCCCGTCTCCCGGAAAGGGACGAGGCTTTGGTCGCGGTACCACCCTTTTTAACATGCCGAACATGTTCACTTCATTGACTTAACGGTTCTTCACCGGAGCATCTTTACGCACGGAGCGGTCCTGATGCCGGCTCGAGAGGTGAACGTCACTCATCATTTCTTAAAAGTGCTTTCAGTCTTTGGCACTTTTTCCCTGAAAGAAATAAACTTGAGCTCCTCTTCTCTGTCATCGCCTTTTCCTTTATGCAATTATCGTTATTATAGTACAACGTCAACGGAAAATTCAAACGTTTTTCAAGGAATGCTTCAAATGATACAGTAAAATACCGGCGGCGACTGCTACATTCAATGATTCACTGCCGCCGTATATCGGAATAAAGACATTGCTGTCCGTTTCTGCGAGCAATTGTTCAGCGACGCCGCTCCCTTCATTGCCGACTAAGAGGGCGAACGACTCCTCTACTTTGGCTTCCCTGAAATCAGATGCTTCTTTCAGCGACGTGCCAAAGACCGGCACTCCTCTCTCTTTCAACTCACGAATCGCCTGAAGAAGAGGCATTTGTACGAGCGGCAAATGAAAGTGGCTTCCTTGCGCCGAACGAAGTACTTTCGAATTGTACGGATCAGCACAGCCTGTTCCGAGAATGATACCGTCCACACCAGCGGCATCTGCTGTCCGAATCATCGTGCCAATATTGCCCGGGTCTTGTACGGCGTCGATCAATAAATACGTGCGGCCTGTAAGCGTATCCGGCAAATTACGCTTGCGGCAGACAGCAAACACGCCCTGGCCCGCTTCTGTGTCAGATAATAACCTCGCTACTTCCGGCGTTACTATCGTCATCTCCACACTGTCCAAGTTCCAATGCGCGGGCAGCGTGACCTCTTCTGAAGCAATCAGTTCAATAAGATCGTCTTGATGATTCAATGCTGTTTCCACTAAATGAAGGCCTTCCAATAAATATAAGCCCGTCTGCTCCCGTTCTTTTTTCGTGAGCAGCTTTTTCCACTGCTTCACTTGCGGGTTTTTCACTGATTGAATAAATTTCACAACTTCCGCTCCTCTGTCTGTTTTCGTTGCTTCATTATAGCTTATTTTTTTCGCATAAGAAACGAAAGGCGCGGGGAAAGTAAAAAGGATCACTGCGAAAAGGAGCGAGCCATATGAATTTCAACTTACGCAATGCCGTTTTAGCCAATGTATCAGGAAGTTCTCAGGAACAGCTGGAAAACACGATTATCGATGCTATCCAGCGCAACGAAGAAAAGATGCTGCCAGGTCTCGGCGTCTTATTTGAAGTATATTGGCAGCACGCCGACGAACAAGAAAAACAAAACGTGCTGCAGACGCTTGAAGAAGGGTTGAAATAAGTGAAAGAAGTGACTCAAAGTGGCTTTGGGTCACTTCTTTCATTTATTGATTTCTCAAGGAATCCAATAATCATTGATTTCTAGGTCATACTACTATCAAGTTTATATTTATTCAAAGCTAAGGATGTGAAAAAATGGATTTCTTTAGCTCCCAGGAATCACTAACGGCTATTCAATGGATTTTAAGAGCAATTGTAGCTTTTTTCTTTTTACTTTTTGCGGCAAAAATAATGGGGCAGCGATCGATTGCTCAGTTAAGGTTACTTGACTTTGTCATGGCTATATTAATTGGAAACATCATTGCCCATCCGCTGTCTGATGAACAATTAGGGCTGAAGGGTTCCATGATTACGATGACTGTTTTAGTAGTCTTATACACTGCTGGCGTTTTTTTGAGCCTGAAATGGTATAAGCTTAGAAAATGGCTCAATCCCTCTCCCTTTCCTCTTATAAAAGATGGACAAATCATTTACAAAAAATTAACGAAAGCTAGAATATCCCTGGACTTCTTATTATCCCAGCTTAGGAAAGAAAAAATCACCGATGTAAAAACAGTAGCACTGGCATTATGGGAGCCTGATGGCACCATTTCCATTTTTTTAGATCCGAAGCATCAATCCGTCACTCCAGCGGACATGCAGCTGCCGACTGCGCCATTTTCTTTTCCCCGCACGATCATTAAAGATGGAAAAATCGATCACAACGAGTTACAACAAGCAGGTAAAAATGAATTATGGCTGGAAAGCAAACTAAAACTAAAACATAATGCGGCTGTCAAAGAAGTGCTATTAGCAACCATCGATCAAAACGAGCGATTAACGATTTTATATTACGAATGAAAAGCTGCCAGAAATCCCCGGCAGCTTTTCATGTTATTCATTATTAACTAAATTAGCGGCGTCTAAATAGCCATTGCCTTGAAAGTTAGGTGGTTGTCCCATATCTTCGCATGCGCTAATAAGTTGTTGCTTTACTTCTTCCGGGGATAGATTTGGTTCTTTTTGAAGTAGTTGTGCCACTACACCTGCACATATCGGGGTGGCCATTGAGGTTCCTGATAAAGAAAAATAGTCTGTACCGACACGGCCCGCTGAATTCGTTTTATCGAGAAAAGATCCTGGTGACCGTAAAGAAATAATATTTACGCCAGGTGTTACAAGATCAGGTTTCATTAGACCATCAATTGTTGGGCCACGGCTTGAAAAGTCGGCGACCGTATCAGCAGAACGATCAACTGTATTATGATCGGTGACAGCACCTACAGTAATAACCTTAGGGCTTATTCCGGGGCTTGCAATCGTTTGTGAAGAGGGTCCTGAGTTACCGGCGGCTACGCAAACAACCATTCCGCTATCCCACGCTTTTTCAACAGCTTTTACTACAGGATCGTCTTCGGCAGGTTGTGCTGCAGAGCTCCCAAGCGATAAAGAAAGAACGCTGATTTTGAATTTCGCTTGATTTTGAATACACCATTCAACACCGGCTATGACAGTAGAAAGTGAACCAGATCCCTTTTTATCCAGAACTTTCACTCCGATTAAGTTAGCCTCAGGCGCTGGCCCTTGATATTTTCCATCGGATAAAAATCCGTTACCTGCTGCATCTCCTGCACAGTGGGTGCCATGACCGTTATCATCATATGGAACAGTTTCGCTTTTAACGAAGTCTTTAAAGCCGATGATCCGTCCTTTTAAATCGTTGTGTGGGTATATACCTGTATCAATGACTGCAATGGTTACATCTTTTCCTGTTAAACCGGATTGTTTTAACTGGTCGGAGTGAATAGATGGAGTGGCTATATCAAGTAAAGCCGTCACTTTTCTATCGTAATACACTTTTTTAATGTGACAGCAATTTTCAAGTAAATGCGCTATTTTTTCTACTGATAATTTAGTAGAACAACAAGAAATCGAAGGGAACTCATGAAGTGTGCGGCATTTAGTATTCTTCACATCATTTAAACCATGCTCAAAAGAATCTGGTTCAAACTCAATGACTACAGGTAACTTCTTTGTCTTTTTTCTTACATACTCTAAGGGGCGGTGTAAAAAGCAGGGAATTGAACGAAAAGGGGAATATAGTTGAACAAGTTCTTGGCGCATGTTTCTATCAAGTTTATGTCCCATTTGCCGAACTAACTGAATCATGGAAAAACCGAACATGAACATTCCTTCCTCTCTTAAAATTTAAGTAACAATATATATTACGAAAATTCCTAGAAAGTGGAATGATCAATTAGCACAAAAAAGATAAAAAAGGCAAACAAACTAGAGAAAATAAACTGTTCCGTATAAATTCAACCAAACTTGAACTGTCCCCCGAATACCAGACTTTTTAAAAGTGTCTAGTATTCGGAGTTCAGTTCAAAATTGCTTCAGGTCAGCCTTTTATCTTTTGCAGGATTTCCTCTAGATTTTGCATAGTAGTGTTAATCGTTCGTTCATAAATATTCAAAATGGATTGCCCATAATTGGTACCTGGAACAGCCCATTTTCCGTTTAAAGCGACCCATGTGGAAGCAGATCCTCTAGTTACTAAATTAAAACGAGGATCAACTAATGGATATTTATCTGGCAGCGTTTTAGTAGATGCGTAGGCAAATAAATGTTGGATATGAGCGAGCACACCTTCTCTTGGCGTATCAAAACTTGCTCCGGGATTATCTGGCCCTGTTGTGCCTAATCCGCAAAAGTTGTTTTGATTAGGTTTTACGACTCCACTAAATCGAAGAAAATCTGTTTCATGCATAGCTTGGGCAAAGGCTACGTCCCCTCTAACTCCATAATACTCTCCAAAAGTTAAATAATAATGCCCCAACTCTAAAGCGTTAGAATTTACTTTTTTTACATACTGATCCATTTGTTCTGGTGATAGAAAAGTCTGACCTAATACAGAATATCCAGAATGATCAGCTTGATTAGAGTTGAGTTCTTCAGTCACAATGAAAGCATCATTGATTCCCGTCTTTTTGACTTCTTCCAACTGGTTTTCTGCACTTTCTCGACTTGAAAAGGCCCCGGCTTGAACGCGGTACCAAATTTCTCCAGAAATATTAATAGAATCAATAAAAGAGTTAATCCCCTTTGAGCGCAAGTAAGTTTCTCGCTCTTCCGCATTTTCTTTTGTTTTGAACGAACCGGCTATTACCTTGTAAACCGTTCCGGAATCATTGGTTTTGCGCTGAAGATTAAATGCCTTTGCTAAACCATTCACATGACCTTGTGCCACTTTTTGACGCCATAAAGATTCTTTCATTAAAGCTGCATCATGAGCGTTATCGATAAATCCATTTTCCGTTAAGAGTGCTGGCATCGCCGATTCACGCAAAACGTGAAAGTTTGCTTTTTTCTGTCCACGGTCTTTCAGTTGATTAACTTTAATAATTTCTGCATGCATAATATCTTGATATTTAGCTGTTGTAGAAGCGTCAGATAAGTTACTGTGAATAAAGTCTTCATACCCTTGAGAAGAACCATTAGCGGCATTACAATGGATGGACAAATAATAATTGGCCCCCCAAGAATTAGCCTCATTTGTTCGCTGATCTAAACTTTTAAAGATATCGCTTGTACGACTTATCTTTACTTCAACGTTTTTATATTGATTTGTTAAAACAGTACGTATTTTAAGAGCGATATCTAAGGCAACGTCTTTTTCTTTCAATCCATGGCCTTGAGCACCGGGGTCCGAGCCGCCGTGGCCTGGATCTAAATACAATTTCATCAAATATCCTCCATTCTATTAAAATGATCTTACATTTATATAATATGGAAAATATTGAATTAGAATTGGACAAAACACTACTTTTTCATTTTTTCGATCTATCGTCGCTAGCATGGCACATATACATTCTTAATTTTCAAATCTGTGCTGAAGTGTCAGCTCTGTCTCACCAAAAAAACTGCCGGAGATCTTCGGCAGTTTTTCCATTTACTCGTTCCACCCATCCACGCGATGACCCATCTGATGCGGGTATTGTTGTGAGTAATGCTGGTGGTGCGGATGATGGTGATGGTGATGATAAGGATAGTGATAAGGGTAATATGGATAATAATGTATTGGTCTTGGTCTTGGTCTCGGTCTCGGATATGGATAGTGATGATACGGCTGCTGATGGTGTGGATAGTGATATGGCTGGTAATGATATTGTTGTTGTGGATAATGCTGCATACCATAGGGCTGCTGTCTTTCATCCACCATTTCTATGTCCTCTAACTGAGCTTCTGAAAAAAACGGCTCTTCATCAAAGTTAAAGTTTTGATAATGCAAAATAATTGCCCCCTTCACTTACTTCCTGCCCTTTACCTTATTCTACATACCTTCAATATGTGTCCGTCCCATTATCGATTGCAAAAAGCCTATGTTATAATTAAGTAATTAAATCAATAAAGTGGAAAAAAAGGTGGAAAAAAATGAATTCAATTGGTCAAATCCCAAGTAATATTTCTCTTTTTCAGGCGCTGGACAGTATAGGGGAAAATATTATTATTGCTGATAAGGATTACAATATATGCTGGATGAATTCACATGCCGTCAAACTTCTATCGGCTGTCGCACCTTTATACGGTCTTCCCGGCGCTGAAGACATCATTGGTCAGAATATGAGCACATTTCATGCCCAACCAGAGGTCCAGCAAAAAATTATGGACGAACTTACTAGCGGCCACCAAGCCCGCATTACTATTCGCGACCTTTATGCAGCTGATATTGTCATCACACCAATAAGAAACGATGATCATGATCTTGTAGGATACGTTGTCATTCTCATGGATGTAACGACAAAAGCAGAAGAAGAGAAGAAAAACGAAAAGCTAATACAAGCATTATCCGTTCCAATTTTGAAAATATGGAAAAAAACGATCGCATTGCCCCTCATAGGGGAAATTGATGCTGAACGTGCAAATAGGCTTATTTCTTCCGTTTTAAAAGAGTGTGCGGCGCATGGCATTCAATTTGCATTAATAGATCTGAGCGGCTTGTATAGTTTCGATGAAGAAATAAGGGAACACCTTCAAAGATTAAATGATTGTTTAAACTTAATTGGAACTGAATGCATTATCGTTGGTATTACTCCTGAATTAGCTATGTCCATTGGTGTCCTAAATATCAATGTTCGTACATTTAATACTCCACATGCTGGATTGGAGTACGTTTTGAATCGACAAAAATAAATAAGGCATCTGCCGGGATTATATTAGCTTGGCAGATGCTTTTTAACGTGATTTGTTCAAAAATTTCACAGTCATTCAAAATGAAACTTGATTTCTTTGATAGCTGTTATTTGCTTTCCTTGTTTTTGTATTTCTTTTATATTGGCAATTAATTGATCGTTATCCGTCAATTTTGTCCAAATCATTTGATGGACATCTGGAAATTCAAGCCTCTGCTCCAAGAATGATTCCCTTTCAGTAAGGTTTCGCTCCTTTATCTGTATATAAACAGAATATAAAAAAGCTGCCGGAGATTTCCGGCAGCTTTTCATTTTATTCGTTCCCCTCTCCATGCGATGCCCCGGATAATGATGGTGGTAATGATCAATTTATTTACCTCTTCTTTCACGAATCCTCTTTTCAGAAATTTCGAGTGGTTTAAGATGAAATTTTATTTCCGTGGCGGATTCTTTCGCAATTTTTATTGCTTCTTCTTTTACCTTTGAAGATGCTATGACGTAACCGTAACGATCACCCATGGACAAAGGGGTTTGTAATATTTTTCCTTTTTTAGGCTTGATAAACACCTCTTCTACCCCAGGAGTTCGTGAACAGCGATTTTTTCCTGTTACCTTCATTAATTCTCCTCTAGAGTCAACAGTTAAATAATGTGTGTATACAAATTGATTATACCTTTTTACAAGATTTGGTTCCTGACCCAAAAATACTTTAATCGTTTCTTCCACTAAGTTAACTCCACAGGCTATTTCAATCATACGATTCATGGCACCGCCCGATATTCTCGGGTTCACTTCGACCAATTTCCATTCACCATTAACTAATCTCATTTCCAGATGACAGGCCCCATTTTTCATTTCAAATTGTTCTAAAATGGTGTTCACCGCTTTAGAGAGGTTATTATAAAAAGACTTCTCCATGTCGGCCAACAAACAGTAGCCGGTAACAATAAAGCGTTTAAAAAATGTAATCTCTTGTTCGATAATAGCGACAATATGAACTTTTCCATTATGCACTAAAGCTTCAATTAAATATTGAGGTCCCTCTAAATATTCTTCTACCAAAACCTCTTCATTTTCTTTTTTTAATAATTTTTTAATGGCCTTTTTTAATTTTTTCTTATTTTTTGCAAATAAAACATCTTTTGATCCGGTCGATATAGGAGATTTTACAACGAGAGGCAAATCCTCCTTTTGTTCTCGAATAAAGTCACTTAAGCTATTACCTTGTGTATATTTTGCAAAATACGGAGACACTGGGAGGCCTTTAAGAAGTTCATGAGTTAAAATTTTATCCTCCATTAGTTGAATCGGTTCAGGAGAAACGGTGCTCGAACAAAACTCTTTTGACAAGGCCGCTGCTACATGAACAAAAGGATCGATAAAGCTTAAAATGGCTACTATTTGCTTTCCTTGAGTTTGTATTTCTTTGATCTTTTCTATCAATTGATCATTGTCAGTCAAATTTGCCAGAATCATTTGATGGACATCCGGAAATTCAAGTCTTTGTTTCAGGAATAATTCCCTATCCGTTAATAATACAGTAAAGAAACCTAGTCGTTCTGCCGCTTTAATTGCCTCTCTACTTGACCCGGATTTATTACTCCCAATAAAAATAAGAGTTTTCATAAGTTATATTCATCATCCCATCATCATAGGTTTTCATTAGGGTTTAACTCCTTTATCTATATATAAACAGAATATAAGAAAGGACGAAGTTTGTTCTAGGCTGATGACAAAATGGGCAGTTTTCATAATGAAACTCCCATCAGAGAGGGAGATGAAACACGTTATGGTCTTAATTGGAATGCTCCATCACCGGGCAGATCCGAGAAATGTAAAGAAGGCATATGCGTATGCTGCTGTAGCAAAAGCTGAAGGTGTTCATTTTTTTTATTTCACCCCGGGAAAAGTAAATGTAAAAAAGCAACGGATACTAGGAAAAGTATATGAAAATGGTAATTGGCATGATAAAGAGTTCCCTTATCCCGATGTCATTTTTAATGCAAGCCCGCCAATGAGCGATAAAGCTGAGCGGATCGTTGATGAATTGTCCAGTAAAATTCCATTCACAAGCCACTCAATTGGAAATAAATTATCCGTACACAACAGAATTGTAAGCGGGAAAGAGTTTGAGCCCTATGTTATTCCTACTTATAATTTAACAAGTGACCACGACTGTCTTGCCATGATTCAAAAACACTCAAAAATTATTATTAAACCCGTGTCCGGCCATCAAGGAGATGGAATTGCCTTTATCGAGGAAAATGGAAAAAATCAATATAAAATAAATGACCAAGGAAAAGAATCAATTGTTAATAAGCAAGGTTTGCTTGATTTCCTATCCTCTAAAATGCAAGAGCATTCTTATTTAGTGCAGCCGTTTATTTCTTGTAAAATAAAATCTGGCCATGTGTATGATTTCAGATTGCACGTGCAAAAAAACGGCGAAGGAAAATGGGTGATCACCTCCATTTATCCAAGAATTGGACCATTAGGAACGATCACATCAAACATGGGCAGCGGAGGTTACAGCGCCTTTACGGATAAGTTTTTACAAGCAGAGTTTGATGATTCCTGGTATGATATCCAGCGGCAGTTGGAGTGGTTCGCACTAAACTTCCCTAGCCATTTTGAATCTTTATATAAAAATGATTCTTTTGATGAATTAGGAATTGATGTTGGCATTGACCAAAAACGGAAACTATGGATATTCGAAGTGAATTGGCGGCCCGGCCCGCCTAACATTTTTAATTTAGAATTAGATGTCGCAAGAAATACCATTCATTATGCCGCTTATTTGGCGAAAAACAATCGTTAACACCAGAAACCACCGTCTACTGCCAAAACGGTGGCTTCTTTATGTTTTAAAAACGCTATCCGATTAGTTAACACATGAATAGATATACACCCTATATTTCTGTTAAAAATAATGAAACAGTATGTACAACCGCTTTTATGGTCAAGTGTAGTTGTGTGAATGAACAATAGAAAGGCTGTCGAGAAATCCTCGACAGCCCAGCTCAATCTTTATAAGCGGCCTTTAAATGATTTTAAGCGGTCGTTTTGCGGCAGGCTTCTGCGCATTTAAAACAGACTTCTGCGCGTTTTTGGCAATGTTCATACTTGTATTTTTCATACTCTTTTCCACACGCTTCACAAATATCAGCGCAGAGCTGGCAAATTTGAGCGGCAAAGGGGCTGTCGAACTGCAAAGCTTTCACTGCAAGGGCGCAAGCGTCCGCGCATTCTCTGTCTAGCCGAATACAACTAGCCATCATTTTCAAATCATCTTTGTTTAAGTACGCATTATAACGAACGTTACAAGCCTCCAGGCAGTCCAGACAAGCCTGTAAACATTCTTCATACGTTGCGTTCATACTAACCCCTCCTGAAAACATTTTTTGAAAACTTAAAGCTGTTTTATATCTATTAGGCTAATGATTGAAATATACTCATTCTTTTTTTTAACCTACAACAGCTTGTCCAAAATAAATGATCATAACAATCCATATATCTATGATCAATACTTATTAATGATTTAATTGAAGTGAACACTTACAGCTGTTTGGTCATATACATATCGAACTGACAAAAAGGTTCTAGAAAAGAATAGACCTGGGGATTATGAGCATTGCAGATTGAAATACGTTATATATATGGAAAGAGGATTTATAATGACTGATGCGCTCCATGCTCCAATTAACCCCCGGCAGAAGACTGAAGAATTTAGAATAGTCTTATATACGATCGCTGGAATAGCAGTTAATTATTTTTAGGATACGCTCTAATTACCTTTTGGCCTTTAGTATTTACAACAGTAGGGTTTTTTGATGAGTACTTGTTCCATCCGCATCCACAGCCCCCTTTTTTGGCTTTCTGAATAGATCCATTAGATCTGTTTGCTGACAACATCCTCACCTCTTTCAATAATAGGTATCCAATATATATATATGTTTTGTTTGAAAATTGGATTGGATGAATATCAATTAAATTAAAACGAATATTCCTCATTTTTACATATTAGTCATTCAATGATGTAAGTATTTCCTGATAGGCCTCTTTATTGCGCTTCCGTATATCTTTAACTTGTTTAATTAAATTCTCTATATCCGCGTCTGTATTTGCCGGCTTTGATTTATCACAGCCGCTATTATCTTTTGAATTGATCATATATAAAATGGCCAATAATAAACTGCTGTTATCCACGTTTATTACGGTACTAGCTTTATTGGCTGCTGAATCATCTTTCTTTTGTTTCAAGTGTTCGTCCAACTTTTGTGTGACAAGCTTTTCAATTAATTGGGTGATTTCCTTATTTTCCTCTGAAATCATGAATGCCCTCCTTTAACAATTAATATTAATTGTGTTTAAAGACGAAACACCGGATTTTTTCTCTGCAAAATAAGCGAATCCTTCTATTAAAATATTATTGGATTCTAAAAGGGAAAAGCCGATCTGAAAATTTTTAAAAGTGAGCACTTCTCCAGGAGAGATCTTTTCCACGCGGATAGGTTTTAACCAAAAATCCATTTGGGCACCCTCCTCTTCACCTTCTAACCGTTCCCAGCTAAAATTATGATTTTTACCAGTTTGTTTAGCATGCGCAAATTTCCCTGAAAAGTCGATGGCCGTATCACTTTTCACCTTAATTAAAATAACCGGAGAAGTAAGGGGATGATTGCTGTTGTTCTTAATTGAAAAGCTGCCTACCATCATTTGTTTGTCTGCCACGTCCTTATTCAAAAGAAAAGATTGAGTAAAAAAACAGCTTGTCATGTCCGAATGTTTGCTTTTCTCCGAGGCAATAAGCGTATGAAATTCATTTAGGAATTCTTTCGTTTCCACTTCCAGCTGATTGATCGCCTGAGCTAACTCTATTAACAACTTACTCGTCATTCATATCACCTGCTTAAAGTATTAAAGAGAGAACCAAGGTCCTCTGGTCCTCTCTTTAATTCTATGCGGCATGATTATTTGCTATTCTCCCGGGATTCCAGGGAACAAGACTGGACATTGAGGCGGAATAACTGGTGCAGGACATTGTTCGATGAGGATGTCTCTCGGTTCGCAGAAGTCCGCCTCCAATTCTAAAGTCACGTCCGCAACTGTTTGAATGCTTTGGCAAAGATTTAATGCGATATCAATACTTGTAAAATCTGTTCCTGTACAATTGATCCGCACACTACAATCTACATCCGTAAGCCGAACAACGAGCCGAGTTCCTTCAGGTGCACATAAGAAAACAGATTCCGGTATTTCAATTCCAATAGGATCCGTGACTCCTACAAAAGGTGTTGTTCCAGCAACACCGCTAATTTCCACTCTTACGCATAGAGGCTTTAAAAATGTTACTCTTTGTAACGTGACAAGTGCGCCGTCAATAACGAACGTTCTGTCTTCTCTTTCTTCAATTTCCTCCACCTCAACCTCAGCATTTACCGGAAGTGGATCTCCATCTTCATCTACTAAGAAACATCTTGTCGTAAGGTTGGTTACACTAGGATCACATGGGTTAAAACCTGCAGGTAAACCTAGAGCGCCTGCAAGAACGTTTTGGTTTACTGTATTTTGCAGAATGACCCAGTCATATACTTTCTCTGCATTAATACACAAAAGCTCTTGGGCACCCTGCAAATTTTGACTTTGCATTTTATCTACTCCTTTTTATTAATTTTCTAACACAATAATAAGGTATGTAAAAAGTTAAACTGTGCTACAAGATATTTGCGTAGTTTGCCTACATTAAGCCGACAGCCTATAAGCGGTAACCAACTGCCCTCACAAAGGATGTTGTTGCCTATTCACATGTGCGCTTGCCCATTCATAAGATACCCTATATTTATACTTGTGGGAGGTGGGCACTGTATGCCTGATAATTCATATGAAGATTATATCCAGGATTTACATGATCAAATTTATACGTACAAAAAAATGATACAAAGCTACAAACAAAATGATATGGAGCAGGAATACATTGACTTAATGGATAAGTTTCAAAAATTAGAAGAAAAAAACATTGAAAATGAAGAACACTTAACAAAGGAAATACAAAGAAATGAACAACTTTCCACACAATTAAATCATGCAGCTCAGGAAGTGACTGTATTAAATGAGCAAGTTCAAAAATGGAATGCAGATTTCTCTGAAAAGGAAGCATTATATGAAGAATTACGCAAAGAGAAGGAGCAGCTTGAAAATGAACAGCAATATATACGTAATAATTACATTCCTTTTGACAACCTTAAAGACATCTTAAAATCTCTGGATAACGTTAAACAGGAAAAGGCCACTTTATTAACAGAAAATGAACAGATTAAAAACCAGCTGTCTGAGCAACAAAATGAATCAGAAACGTACAAAAATCAACTGGAGCTGCTTTCTTCCAAGTTGAATGAACAAAAAGATCAGTACCATTCATTAAAGGATGAACACCTCGAATTGAAGAAGACGAAAGATAATATAGAAAGGAAACACTCTGAACTTAAGGTCTCTTTTTTAAAGCTCGAACGGGAGCATGCAGACCTTTTAGAAAAAGTTCAATCTGAAGAAGATCAGTACCATTCATTGAAAGGTGAGCACCTGGAGTTGAAGAAGACGAAAGAGGATATAGAAAAGAAACATCAAATGTTAGAAAAGAAACATTCTGAACTTAAGGGTTTTTTTCACAAGCTCGAACAGGAGTATGCAGATCTTTTAGGGAAGTGTGATTCTGAAAAAGATCAGTACCATTCATTGAAGGATGAGCATCTAGAATTGAAGAAGACAAAAGATGACATGGAAAGAAAACATTTTGAACTTAAGGGCTCTTTTCACAAGCTCGAACGGAAGTATGCAGGGCTTTTAGAAAAGGTGGAATCTGAAAAAGATCAGTACCATTCATTGAAAGATGAACACCTGGAATTGAAGAAAACGAAAGAGGATATAAAAAATGCACACCAAAGGTCAGAAAAGAAACATTTTGAACTTAAGGATTCTTTTCACAAGCTCGAACAGGAGCATTCAGATCTTGTAGAAAAGATGGAATTTAAAGAAGATCAGTATCATTCATTGAAGTGTGAGCTTCAGGAATTGAAGAAGACAAAAGATGAGATAGAAAAGAAATACCAACTGTTAGAAAAGAAACATTCTGAACTTAAGGATTTTTTTCATAAGCCCGAACGAGAGTATGCAGATCTTTTAGAAAAGGTGGAATCTGAAGAAGATCAGCAGCTAACGGCACGCTGGAAAAAAACCGAAAGTAACTATCATCAATTAGGCACGGAAGCCCCATTAAATGAACATTCAAAAGGGATCCCAAAGCAAGAAATTGAGAAATACGCATTTCTCTTTGAAACTTATCTTAAACATTATTTGCCTTTGAATGAAGAGCTAGTAAAGAAAGCGGGCGCCCAGGAGCGAACGTTGAAAGAACCGACTGTACAAAAGACGGATTCGATAAAAAGAGAGGAGCCAGTCATACACATGAATGAAGCTGATCAAAATACAGAAACACTTAAACAACATGAGAAAATTGATTATCGACATTTAGAACAACATCAAATGTTTTCGCCAAATACGCAGCAGCCCGTTGAAGAGCTAGAACACGTCAATAATCAAACCCAGAGTGATTTAATTCAAGTTTTATTAGAACAAAAGAATTTAATAATGAATTTACAGGAACAAATAAAAGAAATAAAGATGAACATGTCAGAAAAACAAAGATCATCGGAGAAGGGCCCTTTCAATATGGAAATGCAGCCAAACCAGCCTGTGAACCCGGCAGCCAAATCCGTTACCTTTCGGGATTTACAAGGATCATCCACCATGCAGCCCACACTAGGAAGTAAAGCATCTAAACATCGTGCCGACATGGAATATTTTCAAAAAAACCAAAGAAACTTTAACAAACCGGGATTAGATTATAAACAAAGTGGAACGGTTCATGATCATCATTTGTACAACAAAGACATCAATCATTGGAGTGGAAAGGGTCCTTATGTCATTAATCTTCCGCCCATTCAAGCAAACTCATCTACACCAAAGGAAAAAAGCAAGGAGAAAGCTGAAAGTGATTCTGAAGACATAAGTACAGCTGCTTCATCAGATGAAATGATGCCTAATAATAAGAAGAAACAAACATCCGAAAAAACAAACAACCCCGTTCAAAACGAAGGATTAGAAGAATCTAGCAGCCACTCTCATTCAAAGGCCCCTGCTGACATCCCAGTTGAAAAAGAGAAAAAAACCGAAAAAAAACGCGAGAACTCCGCAGAGGAAAAGCATGAAACTCAACATACGGATGCCAAAAAGAATCAAGTTAGCTCACCGGTTTTGGATAGTTTGGAGTCGGAACGACCTTCAAGATCATATCGGATCGTTTCAACTTATGAGAGAAAGGCCAATACGCTAGATAAGGAAGCCACCTCAGATAAGATTGCTGCCCAATTATCCGCAAATCAAGAAGCCAATAAAACGAATGAAAAGACGGCCAAACTGGAACAGGATGAAGTCAATAAAGCAAATAAACAGACCGCCAAATTAGAACAGCAAGAAGTCAATAAAGAGAATACAAAGACGGTCAAATTAGAACGGCAAGATGCCAATAAAACAAATAAACAAAATGTCAAACTAGAACAGGAAGATGCCGGTAAAGCAAATAAACAGACCGTCAAACTAGAACAGGAAGATGCCAGTAAAGCGAATAAACAGACGGTCAAATTAGATCAGGAAAATGCCAATAAAACGAATAAACAGACCGTCAAACTAGAACGGGAAAAAGCCAATAAAGCGGAAAAAAAATCCTTACTCCAACTTGTGTGGGATAAAATCACATGAAATCCAAAGCATTCGGTATTCCTCTCTCAATCTACAATGAGATGGTCCAACATGGGCTTGAAGAATTGCCTTACGAAGCATGTGGTATATTATCCGGTCGAGTAAGGAAAGCGGAAACCATTTGGAAACTTGAAAATGAAAAGAAATCTAGAAATCGATATTTCGTTGGTGAAGCGACAGTATCTGCTGTATTAAATAAAATAAATGGCAATGGCGAAATGCCCATTGCCATTTATCATACTCATCCTGCTGCTGAAGCAATACCTTCTCATATAGATATTGAATTTCATCCCCACCCGGATGTATATATGATTATCATCTCTTATCAACAGAAAACCCCTGTCGCCCGCTGCTTTTTTGTAGCAGAGAAAAAGTACCAGGAACTCGCATTACGTATTATATAGGAAAGAACTTTTTCAGCAGGTCTTTCGAACAAATAAAATCCACAGAGAATCCGATTCTCTGTGGATTTTGTTTGTGTTAGAATCATTGTCAAATAATAGAGGTGCTTTTTGTAAAATTTAACATTTCTCCAACTAACTTACCGGCAAAAAGGCCCGAGGAGAGATAGATCGGGCCTCTAAACAGAAGGATGAAAATGATTAGTTATTTGCTAATCACTAACAGTGTATGTGCTTTCTTTTATACTGTTCCCCAGCGGTATTAAAATAGTTAGCGGGTTACATTCTATCTTTCATGAAAGATGTGCGATTGTCCAAGCAGCCACTCCTCTTCTTTCATAAGATATCATGTAAACTAATTCGGAAATACAACTCATCACGCTGTTGGATCGTCTGATTATTTTATGAAAGATGTGCGATTGTCCAAGCGACCATTCCTCTTCTTTCATAAGATATCATGTAAACTACTTCTGAAATACAACTCATCACGCTGTTGGACACTTTGATGATTCATTTCGAATTCGTTTACAAAAATAATATTATATGAAAGGATTGTGTTTTTATGTCACTTAGTAATCGATGGGGTTCTGGAAATCGATGTAAGCCTGTTGTGAGACACAATGATGGTAATAAACACCATGATTGTAAAGACCATGACCATAAACGCGATGATTCTTCGTGTGGGTCTTGCGGGTCTAAGCATTCGCATTGCGTGTGCAAATTTAAATCACCAGAAATGAGACCAGTAGAATTAAACAGCGACTGCGTCTTAGTCAATTCAGTGGTCTGCTCGAAGATGGTGCAAAAAGTAGCAGAAGCAGTCATCCCTCTTGCTGCTCTAGGAATTACTCCTGTACCAGGAACACCACTTCCTCTTATCACAGTTACAGTAGATACAGCTGGTATTGTCCAGAACGCGACTATCCTTAGAGACAAAGTCGTTAATATGGGGACTGTTCCTGTAACTATTAGTGTAGCAGGTGCGGTTGGTTTACCATTTACTCTGCAATTCCAAGAGCATACGGATTGCCCCGGAGCATGCCCTGAGGATACATTAATAGAAACACCTCTTCAAGTAGAAGGCACCCTTGTTCAACCTATTCTAGGAGCTACTATTGCTGGTTTGGTGGATGTTGATGTCGCGGTAGTTAAAGTTATCCTACGCACAACGATTACTGTTGTTCGTCCGCTTATTGCAAAAACAAATCATCATGCATTTGACTGCCTTCAAGACGTAAATCCAGATCGTTGTGAAACACCTACTATCCCTACAACAGTCACATTCCCAACTACAACACCACCCGCTGGAGGGGGAGGCGGAGTTTAAGCCCTAGTTTTCCTACCTAGTCGTAGTACAATTAAAGATTTCTATAATCCCCCAACGGTAAAAATGAAAACAGCCGGCTAGTTTGATCTAGCGGCTGTTTTTTTGTGATTAATAATGGCTTTGTGAAACTTCATCCCTCTTTATCTAGAGGCTCTTTGTTTAAAAATCCGACTTTTCCGTAACGATAAAAACCCCTCTTTAGCTGCGGTCTATTTCCCTTGCCCGTTTCCTTCTTCATCGTAAGCAATCAGCACGATATTTTCGCCTAATTCCTGTCTTAATTCGTTTTCCAGTGATTGCACTTTTTGAAGGTGGTTTTCTTTTAAATCGGCAACGGGGAACTGTTCAAATGCGCTCATTACAATCGGCTCCTTTCATTTAACTGCCCTTTATTTTGCCCGCCTGCCTGCGCATTATGCAAAGTCTGCTGTTTTTGACGCGCGCCTCGCTCACTACCGTATTTTCGAATAAATACATGTGTTTCTTACTTCTTTCCCGTCGATCGACAAGTCGTCATGAAATAAAATACCGTCTAAATGGAACCCGAGCTTTTCTGGAATGGCACGGCTTTTGCTGTTTTTTTCATCGCAGCGAATTTCAACCCTGCGGGCGTTCAACTCGTTAAAGGCAAAGCCTGTGATTGCTTTAACGGCTTCAGTCATGTAGCCTTGCCCGCTAAAGCGGGTATCAATCCAGTAGCCGATTTCGAACTTAGGCACTACCCAGTTGATTCGGTGCAAGCCTGATGAAGCCACAAATTCTCCGGTGTCTTTTAGAAAAATATGATAGCGTAAATCTTCCCTTGTTAAAAACTTTGCGTGCGCTTCTCTTACATTCGCTTCCATTTCTTTTTCTGTTTGTACTTGCCAGGCAAATGGCAGCCACATTTTTAATTCCTCTCTCGAAGCCTCAATTGCTTCGTGAATGGCTCGTCCATCGCCCGGTTTCGGCAGTCTAATTTGCAGTCGCTTAGAATAAAACTCAGTTGGAAACTCTAACAAAATCGGCTTCAACCATATTCCCCTCCATGACGTATCTATTTTTCTCTGCTCATTCTGTTCGTCCTACAACAACCACAATTTACCTAAAATATGGAAAGTCAACACTTTAAAATTATCTCATTTACGAGTTTTCTTATCAAGAAAACAGGGAAATTGACATGGTGTACTATTCGGAATATTATTACAGGTGAGGACAATAAATGAAATAAGTAATAAAATAAAATACTTTGGTTATACTGGAAATTATTCGATAATTAGGGGGTGTCATAGGTGAAGGAAGAACTGGCTTTGTTTTATCAAATTTTCACGACTACGAAAGATGCGATTGAACGGTTCATGAGCATGCTGGACCCGGTCATTGAACATGCAAAAGATGATCATGAACGGCTGTATTACCACCATATTTATGAAGAGGAAGAACAGCGGCTGTCCCGGCTTGATGTATTGATCCCGCTGATCAACAAATTTCAAACAGAAAAAGAAGAGAAAGATTTTTCTCCAAACAATAATGAATTTAACCGGCTTTTACAAGAACTGAATCTTGAGAAGTTCGGTTTGCATAATTTCGTCGAACATTTGGATTTGGCGCTCTTTTCATTTACAGATGAGGAACGGAGCACGTTATTGAACAAATTGAGAGCCGATGCTTATGAGGGCTATCAGTATGTAAAAGAGAAGCTGGCAGCGATCAACGAGCGGTTTGACCACGATTATGTAGATCCGCATGCCCACCATGATGAACATCATGACCATTTAGCTGCACCAGGTACTCCCCCGGCAGCAAACGAGCCGAATAAACGAAGAGGCTTTACCGTTGGAAGCTTAATTTAGGAAACGACTGAATAGGAGGAAATATGAAATGACTAAATCTCAATTGTATCCAGATTCACCCCTGACAGATCAAGACTTCGCATCATTAGATCAAACAGTTATCGATGCCGCGCGGAGACAGCTCGTCGGACGCCGCTTTATTGAACTGTACGGTCCGCTCGGAAGAGGCATTCAAAGTGTTTCTAATGATATTTTCGTTGAGAATCACGAAGCAAAAATGGCTTTTCAAAGTGCATTCGATCCCGAAATTGAATCTAGTAAACGAGTCAATTACACGATTCCAATGCTGTACAAAGATTTTGTTTTGTACTGGCGCGATTTGGAACAGACAAAGGTGCTCGATATTCCGATCGATTTTTCGGTTGCGGCTAATGCGGCTCGTGATGTCGCCATTTTAGAGGATCAAATGATTTTTCACGGGTCAAAAGAGTTTGATATTCCAGGATTGATGAATGTAAAAGGACGATTAACTCATTTAATCGGCAATTGGTACGAATCAGGAAGCGCTTTTCAAGATATTGTCGACGCTAGGAATAAATTGCTGGAAATGAACCATAACGGACCGTACGCACTCGTGTTATCACCTGAGCTGTATTCTCTTTTGCATCGCGTACATAAAGATACGAATGTACTGGAAATAGAACATGTCCGCGAACTTATTACTGACGGCGTGTTCCAATCCCCTGTCTTAAAAGGAAAAACGGGCGTGATTGTAAACACTGGACGCAACAATTTGGACTTGGCGGTTTCTGAAGACTTTGAAACAGCTTATTTAGGAGAAGAAGGAATGAATCATCCGTTCCGTGTGTATGAAACAGTTGTGCTGCGCATTAAACGCCCATCGGCAATTTGCACACTCGTTGATCCGAAGGACTAAGGTCCGGATACTATGGATAACCGAAAATTTACCGTCGGCTCTCTGCTTCCGAATCAACTTAATACTGACACTGCTATTATTATGAAGCAGCCTGAAGACAAACAACCTGAAAACGTACAAGAGGATGCGCATATTCATTTGCAGCAAAACCAACAAACCTTCCGCATCAAACATGTGAAAGGCAATTTATTAAATGAGGCGTTAAAACAAGACCAAGCCATCAACTTTAAATGCCGAAAAGGCACGTGCGGCGTCTGTACAGTAAAAATAACCGAAGGCGCTTTACTATTGTCTCCGCCAAATGAAAAAGAGCAAAAAAAGTTGCAGCACGCCTTAACCGACGGCTGCCGTTTAGCGTGCCAGGCAAATATGTTATAAAAAAACGGGGTTCCTTGAGGAACCTCGTTTTTTTATGCGTGCAGCCGGTCGCTTATATGAACAAGCTTTTCTTCCATCGGAAATGGCAGCGATACATTATGTTTTTTAAGTTCATTCACGCTAATATCGCGAACGAGCTGCAATGCTTCTTTTTTAAATGTATGAGTGACAAAGCCGTCATTGATTTCACATAGCTTTTGTAAATATTGTACCGTATCCTGCAGCAGCATTTGTTTGACGTACGCATTGTTCAGCTGACAAATTAACTTGTGCTCAAGTCCTTTGATCAAGGCGATTTGATCGACATGCGCCATAATATTCGTTCCGTTTTCATCGATAAAGCAGAGGGAAACATATTGCCCTTTTGATAAGTCAACATTCGTAAATACCGGATGATCATACACTTCGCCTGATGACAATTGAATCGTGCCCGCTTCCGCTACTCCGCCAATTTTGCGCCTGTTTGATATAACCGTGTGAATATCTTTTAATCCGTGCAACATGTTAAACATATTCTTCCCCCCGCTCCGATCTATGGTTGTGTTAATCTCATTGTAAAGAAAATGAGAATCATTGTCAATTGGTTTTTTTAGCCTGTTTTAAAATTTTCAGAAAGTTGATTCGTTTCACTCCATGAAAAAAGAGCTGTACCGTCACGATTAACACACCGATTGACGATACATCTCTTATAAATTATCTCTTTTACAACGGTTTGATTCTAGTACTTACTTTTTTCACCGTACAGTCTCAAACAAGACAGCGATCCCGACTCCGCCGCCGCTTCCGATGGCAGCGAGCACATATTTTGCCTGCTTTTGTCTTTGCACTTCGTAAAACAGCCGGGTGACTAAAATCGCACCGGATGCTGCATACGGATGCCCGAAAGCGAGTGCTCCTCCCCGGACATTCAACTTCTCATACGGAATGCCAAGCTCCTGTGCACAGGCCGCTATTTTAGACGCAAATGCTTCATTGATTTCGATTAAATCAATGTCTTCCATCGTTAAGTGATTACGCTTGAGCAGCTGTCTAATAGCCGGGACCGGCGCAATGCCAGGGTAATGAGGATGCACCCCGGAAACTTGGCTGTCGACAAACCGCAAGACAGGCTGCAAGCCATGTTCCAACGCCTGTTCTTCTTCCATAACGAGCACGGCGCTGGCACCGTCATGAATGCCACAGCTATTCACCGCAGTCACGGTGCCGTCTTTTTGAAAAACAGCTTTGGCTCTTTTAGCGAGCTTTTCTATATCGCGTTTTCGGAAGAATTCTTCGTCCATTTGTAATGATCCAACTGGGAAAATTTCCTGGTCGTATACCCCTTGTTCAAACGCTTCCCAGCTGCGCTCATAACTGATTTTCGTCCACTCATCCTGCTTTTCTCTCGTAATCTGGTATCTCTTGGCGACATGTTCAGCGGCTATTCCCATATCCGGGTCACCGATGCTATCAGGAGCAAATCGGGCGCGTGCTGGAAAAGGAGACGTGCTCGTGCTTTCTGTCCCACCGGCTAAGTACGTACGGCCCGCTCCGCCTTGAATGAAATAACATGCCAGCCGAATCGCTTCGAGTCCGGCGCTGCATTGGCGGTCAATCGTTAATCCTGGAACGGATAATGGCAGTCCTGCCTGTAAAGCAGATAATCGCGCTGCGTTTCCTCCTGGTCCAACGACATTGCCAAGTATAACATCATCAATTTCAGATTCGATGCCTGCCCCGAGGTGCTGCAGCAAAGGCGCCGCCAATTCATGCGGTTGCTGCGTATGAAGCATGCCATTTATTTTTCCGAGCGGTGTTCGTTTCGCTTTCACAATGACGGCTTTACGAATGAGAAATCACCTCCTTTACCAGCCTTTCTTTTAACTCGGCACGAGCAATTTTTCCGCCGGCTGTCAGCGGGATGTCTTCTGTAAAAAACCACTTTCGCGGAATTTTATAAGAAGCCAGCTTTTCTTTACAAAGTTTTCTCAGCTCAAGTTTACTCGCACTGCCTTTTACAACGGCTGTGACAATCTCTCCCCAGTAAGGGTCCTTTACGCCAAATACAGCAGCCAATTCCACATCGGGATGCAACGATAAAACCGTTTCAATTTCTTCAGGAAAAATATTAATGCCGCCGTATAAAATCATGTTTTTTTCCCGTCCTGCTATGTATAAATATCCCTCTTCATCGAGGCAGCCCATGTCATCCACCGTGCTCCAGCCTGCCGAATCCTGGATCGTCTGCACTCCCCTTTCGCTCAAGTAACCTGTACAAACCATCCCGCTTTTTACATATATTTTTCCTGTTTCATATGGAGCTGCCAGCCCCCCGTCAGCTTTGCGGATTTGGATCTCAACGCCGCAGCAAGGTTTGCCAACGGATTCAGGTTTCTCGCTATTTTCTTTATTGGACAGAGCTGTCACGAAGCTCAGCTCGCCTGCTCCGTAAAACTCAAACATATCTAAATTGGGAAACTTGTCTCTTATCCGTCTCTTAGACTCTTTTTCCCACTTGGCCCCTGATGAAATAAACGTTATTTTCTTCTCCACAATGCCTGTCTCTTTTAACAGCGCTTCCATCATAGTCGGCACGAGATACACCGCGGTCACAGGATGTTCAAGCATTACGCCCATTGTTTCATTTGGAGAAAACTTGTCCAGCAAATGAACGGTGCCGCCAAGGAACAATGTGCTGATCGCTCCGTATAAAAAGTGGGAGTGAATGAGTGCACCTGGCACAAGCACATACTCATCTGCGCCGAGTCTAAAATCATGCTTATTGCATTGAAAACTGGCAGTCCAAGTCTTTTGGGAGCGGATAAACGCTTTCGGCTCTCCCGTTGAACCAGACGTAAACCCCATGTAAAAAGGGGCGTCTCCGCTAATTTCTTCTGCTGAATTGGACTGGATTTGATATATTTCCCCGGAAACATCCTCCCAAATGAGAACGTGCGGGTGAATGGATTGGATTTTGTCATATAAATCACGAGTCGTCACGATAATAGCCGGCTGGCAAATACGAACCCTCTTTTGCCGTTCGTCACCGCTCCATTTTAAATCTAACGGAACAGCCGTCCATCCTGCTGCAGCTGCTCCGGCAAACAGCTGCAAAAACGGCAGTCCATTGCCCATGAAAATTCCCACTGTTTTCTTCGGGATATGTTTAGTCTGGAACCAGCCGGCTGTTTGATGAATTAGTTCACTCCACTCGCGCCAGCTCACTTCTCGATTGGACGTTTTTACAGCGGTCCGGCAGGGATGATCTTTCGCGTGATTGGAATAAACGGATGTGATGGACGCCATATATGAATCTTCCTTTCTTTTAAAAAGAGACACGTCATGTGTCTCAACTCGCTTTGACAAATTGCCTTGAAACTACAGTAGATTTCCGCAGCTTGTATACTAAATAAGAAGCAACCGTCGCTTTAATCAAATCGCCCGGAATATAAATCAGGCTGATTTTAATCGTATGAACTAACGGAAGGTCCATAATGAAAGCTTGCACCGGGATACCGAATAAATAAAGAGTAAACACGCCGGCTGTCAAATTAACGAACAAAACTTTCTTAAGTGTTAACGTCCGGAAGCGGGAAAGTATGAAACCGAGTAAGGCGGCAGCAATTGGATAACTGAACAAGTAACCGGCACTCGGTCCGACAAACACGCCAATTCCTCCGCGCCCGCCTGAAAGAAGCGGCAAACCGGCTGCCACAAGCAGCAAAAACGTCATTTGACTTAAGAAACCGAGCCGCGCTCCTAAAATTCCACCGGCTAAAACGACTCCTAACGTTTGCAGTGTAATCGGTACCGGAGTAAACGACAATGGAATCGGCGGTATCATCCCTAATGCCCCCATAACCGCTGCAAATAAAGCAACATATGTAATATCTTTTGTTTTCATCTAATCTCCCTCGCCCCTTTGATTTTAATATCTGAAAACACTGTCATTTTATAATCTAGCGAGAGTGTTGTCAACTTAAAAATAAAGAGGTTTACATATTGATTTAATGATTGATTCTTATGCGTATTCCGTCTTTGGATAAAGGAGCTCTAGCTGACCATATAATAATAAAAAGAAGCGCGCTCAGCCTGTACATTTATAAGATAGTGTAAAAAAACTTCGCTTATCGAAATTTTTTGCGTGAAAGTATCCGAGAGATATGTTACAATTTATAAACAATGACCAAATGGTCAAATAAAAAACCGATTGGTTAGGAGTGCGTAATGAACGAGAAGAAAAGAAAGATCCTTATCGCTGCGATGAAGCTTTTTTCAAAAACGAGCTTTCATCAAACGTCCATGCAGCAGGTTGCAGATGTTTGCGGTGTGTCAAAAGGAAGCTTATATACACATTTCAAATCAAAAGAAGAGCTGTTGTCAGACATTTTTTCTTATTATTATCAGCTGTTGAATGATCAGATTGCCTCATCGGCAAAAGACAGTGACACGGTACAGGAAGCTTTTATCCGTGAAATCGCGATCCGCATTCGCCATTACTGCGAATTTCAGGAGTTTTTTCTTATGCAAATGAATGAAATTAAAGGACTGGAGGACAAATCACTTAATCAATTCGTGCGCCACGAAAACGCCAAGTTGGTCCGTAAAACTGGAAAAAGTATTGTGTCGGTCTTTGGCCAGGAAGCCGCTCCTTATGCAGCAGATTTAACGGCCACGCTAAAAGGCATGTTGACCTCATATATGCGCGGTGTGCTAGAAGAAGGAACGGCTTGTGACTTCAATGCACTCGCTCATTTTTTGTTTATTCAGCTGGAAGCCGCAGCCCAAACATTAATAGAAAAACAGCCTGAACCATTTTTTACGGCACCTCTTATGCAAGAGCTTTCTGAAGGATGGCAGGAGGAAACAGTACATCCGCTTCACATTGTGCGGAAAATGAAAGAAACCGCTGCTGCTTCTCAAGCAGAAACGATTATGGTGGAATCTGTAGACATACTTGAAAAAGAGTTGATGGAAATGAAACCGCGCCGGGCTGTTTTATCCGGCATGATCCGCAATTTAAAAGAAAGTGAGAACTTAGCGGAACTGGCAGAAGAACTGGAAAAAACGATCGTTAACATGCCAGCAACTACATTGATCTAACTAGAAAAGAAAGCAGGTTGAATAAATGTCTCGAAAAAATATACAACAATTTCCCCTTCTCATCTTAATGGCCAACATGTTTATCGTGATGACAGGCATAGGGCTTGTCATTCCGATCATGCCGACCATTATTCATGATTTTGGAGCAGGCGGGAAAACGTTTGGCTTATTAATAGCCACCTTTGCTTTTGCCCAATTTATTTTCTCTCCGCTCGCCGGAGACTTATCTGACCGGTTGGGCCGGAAAAAAACGATCGTGTTTGGGCTTATTTTGTTTTCTTTATCCCAATTTTTATTCGCCTTCTCCCAACAGCTCGTGCTGCTTTATATTTCACGTGCGGTCGGCGGCATCGGAGCGGCGTTTATGATTCCATCGATGATGGCATTTGTCGCTGATATTACAACAGCAAAAACGCGGGCGAAAGGAATGGGCCGGCTCGGTGCTTCGATGTCATTCGGCTTTGTCGTTGGCCCCGGCATCGGCGGCTTTCTCGCCGCATTCGGCTTGCGTGCTCCGTTTTTCATTGCAGGCGCCGTTGCCGCTTTTGCCGCGATTATGTCGATTTTGTTTTTGAAAGAACCGGAGCGTGCCGCCATTCCAGCTGCGCCTCAAAAACGGGATTCTTTGTTAAAACAAATGACTCTTTCCGTGAAAAAGCCGTATTTTATCCTTCTCGTGATGATGTTTACTCTTTCATTCGGTCTGGCGAACTACCAGGCAACGATCAGCTTGTACACAGACGTGAAATTTGGATTTAGCCCAGCTGACATTTCCATGCTTATGGTCGTCGGCGGTTTAATCGGCGTCATCGTTCAAGCATTCGTTCTTGACCGTGTACTAAGACTGTTTGGAGAAGTGCGCGTCATGAATACGATGCTCGTTGTCGCTGCTATCGCTATGATCGGCCTGCTGTTTGCGACTGGCTTTGTTTCCGTGCTCGTCGTGTCCGCCTTTTTCTTTATTGCCGCTTCCCTGCTTCGCCCGGCCATCAATACGACCGTGTCAAACATGGCGGGAAGCGAACAAGGATTTGCTGCCGGTATGAACAATGCGTATATGAGCATCGGAAACATGGTCGGCCCGGCACTTGCCGGCGCCTTGTTCGATTTCAACATGGCTCTTCCTTATATATTCGGCGCAGCCATCATTATGGTCACCCTCGTGATCTGTATGAAATGGGCGCGCGGGATGAAGAAAAAACAAAATCTGAATACGACTTATAACCCTGGGTCGGCGAGATAAAAGCCGTCTCTCTGTGAAGAACGAAAACCCGCTCATGCAAATGCATGAGCGGGTTTTCATTTTAATTGAGTTACTTGAATGCGTTCAGGTCATAAATTGCTTCGTTTAGAAATTAAGGTTTTTCGTGAGTAACGTACGTGCCGGCAATGAAGTCGTGGATAGAGCGCTTATCTTCACGCAAGCCAGCCATAAAGGCGCTGACGATTACACCGATGCCTAACGTTAAAACATAAACGAGTCCGGCGACAATAGTCCGCATGAGCATCGCTCCAAAACCTAATTTTTCGCCGTTTACTTTAGCAATGCGGATGCCGAGAATTCTTTTTCCAATTGTATACCCTGCCCAAACGACTGGTACGACTAAAGCATATAACAAGTTGCCGATGCTTGTGATTGCACTTTCATCCCAATTCCCCATAATAAAATAACTTATCACTGATAAAGGCACGCCAACAATAATTGCATCTAAAATATTGGCAAACAATCTTCTCCAAAATCCTGCTGGTTGTGTAATCATTTAGTCGATCTCCTTTTTCTCGTTAACTTGCTTTTTTCAATAAATCAATAATATCGCGATTTCCTAATTCGATCGCATGCATAAGAGCAGTCATGTTTTCGCTGTCTTTATGTTTCGGGTCAGCTCCAAGCTCCAGCAGTACAGCGACTGTTGCTGCATCCTCACTGAATACGCCGTAAAATAAAGGACTCGTTTCATCTTCCAAACTCTGATAATTCGGGTCTCCTCCCGCACTTGCCAGCCTTTTGACCATTTCTGCATTTCCGCGATCAGCGGCTGCCGTAAAAGGAGTCATTCCATAATAATCTTCATAATTCGGATCAGCTCCAGCATTTAATAACAGCTCGACCATCTCTTTATTTTCGTCCAACACTGCCCAATGCAAAGGCGTGTATCCTTGATTGTCTTCCGCGTCGATGTCTTCTCCCTTTTCGATGAAAGAGCTGACTTTGGCTTTATCTCCTTTTACTACTGCTTCAATAATCGGTGGAGTGTCTTCCGCCATCGTTTCACCTTCTTCGAAGTCGTCAAAGTCGTCAGAGAAAGCAAAACTGGCCAGCTTTTCAATCGCATAATAGCCGCCTGCCACAAACAGCCCAAAAGCCAATAAAGCGGCGGGCACCCATAGCCACACTAGTTTCGTTGATTTTTTCAAGATAGACACTTGTTCTGTCTCCCCAAAAAAAGAGCCAACTTCATGTATTCGTTTCGGCAACGGCGGATGAGTCGATAGTATTTCACTCAGCCAAACAAAAAAACCTTTTTCCTCGTTGATCTGGTTCACATATTCCGCGCGGTTCACCTGCTCGTAAAGCGTTTTTCCAACAGCTAAAATCGTTAAGCTGTTTTTCGCTGCTTCCCTGTTTTCAATATAGTAAGCAGCATAGCGGTCACACGTATATTCACAAGCGCGCAAATACACTTCCGCAATGCCCGGCACCCACATCGCTGGTAAAATAAAGAGCATTTTCGACAAATGATTCCGCTTAATATGCGCCAACTCATGAGCAATAACAAATGCTAATTCATCGTCTGCCTGCCGCTTCGTCAATTCAAAAATTTCTGAATAAATTACGACCATATTCCGGCCGAAAAAACGGGCAGCAAACGCATTTAAAGCTCCCGCTGACTCCATCACATACACATCAGGTACACGCGGAATATCCATTTTCACACACAATTCTTTTGTTTGCTGATACACATCAGGAAACTGCTTCTCTGTTAACTTCACCGCATTGGTGCGAATGTATCCAATCGTCAGTGCGTGCAAAAACAATGAAACCGCAAACAGCCCGAGCACAATAAAAATACCGACGACAGAAATCGTTAAACTAACATAAGCGATGACACTTACCGCGAGCACGAGCCAAAAATATTTATTCTCATTTTTGTGAACGAGACTCTTATGATGTATTTCTTGATTCATAGACTTTATTAGCTCCTTTTCCAACCAATTTTACCTGTTGCTTCAAATCTCACCATCTTAGAATAAAGGCAGGAGAAATAAAATACTATAGGAATATAGTGGAATATTCATTGGGATATACCCATAAAAAAACTATAATATTATTATCGGTTTCTCTTCAGTTATTTTCAGGACATTAAGACCTAATTTCCTGCTTTATTTTAAGGTAAGAAAGGAATCGCCACAATGTAGATGCCTAATCAGTAAGCTTGTACATGCATACTATATATTGTATCTATCCTTCACAAAACTTAACAGGAGGGATAAGCAGCTTGAGAACACTATTCTTAAAGGATATATTAACATCTATGGGGATAAGACCCTATAAGGCTCATAGAGGCGTCTCGATTTCTGAAGTCATCCATAATAAATCTTATGCAGGCCATAATACGTTATATTTCCAGTTAAGAAAAAGGACGGTTCTTGATGGTAAAAAATATAAGGATTATGATGATTTTTATATAGTAACAGATGCTCCTTTTGTAAATATGGATAAATTAAAACCGGAACAAATTATAATGGTGGACGATGTGGTGAGATCATTCTTCAAATTCACTTCCTACTACCGGCATTTGTTCAATATTCCTATTGTAGCCGTCACCGGTACTTGTGGGAAAACAACGACGAAAGAAATGCTCAAACATATTTTACAAAAAGATTTTACCGTTCAAGCAACAATTTCTAACCAGAATACCGGATATTTCAACCTTCCTTATTTAATGGGAATTGATGACGAAACGGATATAGCTATTATAGAAACAGCAGTATCCGGATATGGTCATATGATGGAAACATGCAAACACTTCTTCCCGAATATTGGAATCATCACCATGATTGATGTCGACCATACAGATAACTTCCCTTCATTTAGAGATTATATAGCAGAAAAAGAAAATTTAATGAAAGGTCTCAATAATAAAGGTACACTTATTATTAATGTTGATGATCCAAACATTTTGTCCATGAACTTTTCTAAATACAAAGGGAAAATTGTGACTTATGGGAAAAGTAAAAATGCCGATTTTAACATAACAGATATTCTTTTCAACGAAAGTAAGATGCACTTTAAAGTAAATTATAAAGGTAAGTTGTATAATGGGGTTGTTCCTGGGATGGGAGAGCATAATGTCTACAATGCCACTGCTTCTATCGCAGCAGCTATAGAGGTTGGCATAAATATTAACACTGCGATAAAAAGGCTGGCATCTTTTCACCATTTGAATTCCCGTTTTCAAATCATTGAAGGTCGGAATCAAGTCACTATTATTGATGATACATGGAAATCAAATCCTGCTTCTTTAAAAAATGGTTTATCATCATTAAAGAAAATGTCATTGCCGACACAGAGGACGATTGCCGTCTTAGGAAGAATGGCTGCACTTGGAATATATGCAGCTGAAGAGTATGCAAAAGCAGGCCGGCTGCTGAAAGAATTAGGAATAGACATACTTATCACTAAAGGCTTTATCACAAAAGATATAGGAAGAGCAGCTATTCATGCAGGAATGAAAAAGGAAAATATCTATCATTTTTCTCAAGCAGAAGAAATGAAAGCCTTCCTCGATTCTTTCTTACAGCCCAATGATCTTCTATACTTTAAAACCGGCGGCAACGATGGAGTATTTGATGAGATCATTCAATATTTAAAGAAAGATATCTAGGCGGGGGAAACGACTAAGAATAACTTTCTTAATCCCCGCCTTCTTTGTTCGTTTTGAGAAAGCCTATGCCATCGTCCTTTTATTTAAACGGGTCCTTAAATAAACGAGTAAAGAAAGAATAAAAACCAACACTCCCCCACTTTTCAACGCCATATTCATAACTGCCCCTCCGACCGTCGGAGATTGAGAAACAACGCTGCTTAAACATGCCCGCAGCACTCCTGCCAACGCGAGGAAAAGAACCAACTTTCTATCATTGCGTTTCAGCAAAATGAAGCCTGCCAGAATGAAAAGATATACTCCGCTGATCATCATGAGCAGAGGAAAAGCTGGTTTGAATTTAGCCGCGTAAACAAAATAATCAAGCGCAGAAATATCACCCGTACTCACTGTACCTTCGCTAAACTGTTTCGTGAAAATAGCTGAGTGTTTCCACTCCCCCTCATCATTTTTCAGGCGATTTGTTTGATAAGATTGTTCGCGAATCTTTGTTTCCTCGTTCACTTTTAAGCATCCACCTTCAACCATTTCAGTCAATTCACTTTCTAAGTATGGGTGACTTTCAATGCGATGATCCCATTCGAATAGCTGCACTTCTTCTTCTAGACCAACAAAATTGGAGTAGGGAAATTCCTTTTCTTTTTCACTCGCATCAAATGTACGGTCATAAAAATCAAGACAGTCTTTATAAGTGATCACAATTTGCGAGTGAATAAAATGAGGATGGTACAGCCAGATTTTCAAATAAAAATCTTCCCCGGTTTTCTTCATTTTTTCATTCCATTCGAAGTATACCTCGATCATTGCTTGCATTAATAAACGGCTGAACTAGACTGGCGGATGTCGCTTTTCTAATAAGCATATATATTTCTCCCTTTTTAATAGGGCGCTCCTTCTTTCAGCTGATATAAATCAAAGGAATTTTCTTCAATTTCGACGGCTATCACCGTGTCGTCTTTCTTGAAAAAGTGGACGGAACCCATCTGTTTATCTTTTTCTTCTTTCCACCCCAATTTCTCTATTTCCTGAAAATACCGCTGAGGAGGCAAAAGCCCTTGCTCGCCTCCAATGTTCTTTAATTTATACTTTACTCCCTTTTCTATATTTGGATTACCAAAATTCGCTTCCCCCGGCTCAGCGTTGGCAGGAACAGGGAAATCCTTATTAATCGTTGACTCCTTATATCCTCCTGTTTCATCATAAGAAGGCGAACAGCCAACGATAAGTGTAAGCAAGACAAACAGCGACAATAGTTTTTTCACCATAGTAACCCCCTCACTTTTTTTAAACTTAATGATCTTCCTGCTTTTTTAATAAAATGATTCCGCTAATAACATAAACGAACGAAGCGAGGTAGAAAATACTCCCGATGGTGAGAAAGTCAACGATGTAGCCGGTTAAAATGATGGCAACAGACGCTCCGACCGATGTCCAAATATGATAGTTTCCGATTTCCTTGCCGGCCGTTTCCTTGGCGACGTGGCGAGCCAGCGAGGTTTTCTCTGTGTTTTTCTGCAAAGCGCCGAGCAGCCCCATAATGATTTGCAAAATATATACTTGCCATACTTCTGTGACGAGCGGAAAGAATAGCAGGATAACCGCCATCCCCCACGCATACATAATGAGCAGCAGCCGATCACCTGATTTGTCCGCTATTTTTCCGATCACTGGGTAAGCGACGGCAGACGTTAACGCAAATAATCCATATGCCCAACCGAATTGCGAGTAGCTGTCGCCGACATTTCTTAGCAGCAAAATATAAAACGGAAAAATCATGCTGCTCGCCATGACGAGTAAGCTTTGTGAAAAAATAAATCGTTGGAAATTCATTTGCCATACTCCTCATAGAAAAAGTTAGTAAAGCGCTCGTCTGGGTCATACTTTCTTTTCATTTGAAAAAATTCTTCGCTTCGTGGGTAAGCGGTGTGCAGCTGTTCTTTCGTCGGATAGGAATAGTAAGGCAAATAGTAACTGCCGTTATGCTCTAGCGTAACATCAATCATCTTTCGGACGACTTTTTCCGTTTGTTTCATGTCGCCGGAAGACCGGCCCTGATTGATTAGCAGAACAAGCGCAAACATATCGTCTCTTGCATACGACAACACCGCCCGTTCATTTTTTTCCACGTAGCGGATAGTGATGTTAAGCAAGTTGAACTCCTCTTCCTTTTCTAGTAGAGTTCTCAAGTCATCTATATAACTCGTAAATTCGCTGACTGGCACAAAGTATTCCTGCAACACTTCTGTACGTGCACTACTTTCATATTCCATAAATGCAGTTTCCGATCTCATTACGTTATTTCTCGTCTCAAGCTTGCCGCTCCCCCGGTTCATATACATCTGCTGCCACTCCCAAAACTTATTTTTCCCCCAGTCACTGTAACGGGATAAGCCAAGGAGCATTTTCGGTGCCGCCACGATCCGGTCTTCTTTTAATTTATTATAAGATGACAGCTCCTGCTGACTGACAGCGAGCGTCCAATCGGTTACATACATTTCCCTTAAAAATGTATCCGGCGCAGTCGAAATGCGGGCTAAATGCATTTTCACTTTACGGTTATTCGTTACTTCTTTCGTAAAATAAGAAGCATATTCGCTGTAATCGATCGATTTCGTATTCGTTTCATACAACTCATTCTTCGTTAACGTGAACGTGACATCTAAAATAACTCCGAACAAGCCGTATCCGCCAATGACGAGCGGAAACAGTTCTTCATTTTCTTCCCTGCTGACATGAATAATTTCTCCATCTGCTGTTAACAGCCGAAACGATTCGACCGTGTCAATTAACGAATCATTGCGGATATCGCGGCCGTGAACGTTGACACTGAGCGATCCGCCGATTGTAAAAATGTTTTGCGACTGCATCACTTTTACCGCTAAGCCGTGCGGGTTAACCCGCCGCTGAATATCATCCCATGTCGCTCCGCTTTGCACAGTGATTGTTTGCTGCTGTGGATTGAAATCGAGTATTTTATTGTATTTCTTCATATCAATCATGATCGCATTCGGATAATACGTATGCCCGCCCTGGCTGTGCTGCATACCCGCGATCGAAAGTTTATCGTCTGTTCGATTCGCTCGGTGGACGATAGATTGCAGTTCTTTTTCACCTTCTGCCTGCTTAATGCTTTTCACCGCTGTCGGCAGCAGCTGGCCGGCATCATCAGCGACCGGCCGGGAAACTTTTTGTTCGTACGTATAGATAGAGCCCGCGAAAAGGAGACTGTATCCGATTAAAAATGAAGCGATTGTTTTTTTATTCATAAGAGCCTGCCCCTAAATAAAATGTCTAGTTTTATCTTAACATATGGGTTAACACAATTTTAATTATTATGAAAATTATGGGAGGACAATTCATTTGAAAAATGACATAGCTGGCCTCGTTTTTATTTCAGTGTTTCTCTTTCTGCTGGCCGGCTGCAACCAGCTGACACGGGTTGACGTTCAGGAAGTACTGCCGGATGGAAGTTACGGGGAAGACAGAATGATCGTAGATGAGGAAGAGGTGAATTCATTGGGATCTATTTTCGAGCAAACGTTGTTCATTATTTCCATCCAATAAGAAAAGAGAGTGATCCAAAAGCCTAGCTTTTGGATCACTCTCTTTTTAAATTACCTATTTAGCTCTCTATTTTGCCGCGTCATAAAGGGAATCGACTTCGTAGCCTTTCGCTTTATAGTAGTCCAGGATTCCGAGGTAGATCGCTTTAGCGCCTGCTGTCCGCCAGTAGTCTGACTTCAGCTTTGCATTGTCAGTTGCATTATCAACGAAGCCGAGTTCGGCCAGGGCAGCCGGCATGCTATTGTACTTAAGTACATAATAGCTGCTCGTCTTTTTGACGCCCCGGTCTTTCAGTTGCATAGCCGTAACCATGCGCTGCTGAATTTTTGTTGCCAGCAGTTTACTGTCGGTAACGTAGGGGTTTGTTGCCGCCTTCGTGTAATAGAATGTTTCCACTCCTGTTCCGCCGCCCGCATTGGCATGAATGCTGACGAAAACATTACCGCCCTTATTTTTGGCAAAGGCCGTCCGTTGTGACAAAGAAGGGAACGTATCGTTTGTGCGGGTCATTTCAACCTTGAAAGGTGTTTTTTTCAATAACGCATTTACTTTCAAGCTTGTGTCCAGTACAACGTCCTTTTCTTTTAATCCAAGAGCAACCGCTCCTGGATCACTGCCGCCGTGGCCCGGATCAAGAATAATCGTTTGATCCGCCAGCCGCGGATCGGCCTTTCCTATAGTGCCTGAATCTGAATGATCGTTGTCGCTGTCTGAATAGTTGCCGCTATTGCCTGCTTTTTCCGTATTACGCAAGTAGCTTCTATGCACGAATCCTGTGACGCTGCCGGATTGAATGTACATCCAGCTGCCCACTTCATGTCCGCCAAGCACTTTCTCATTTTCCTTCACAGCACCGTTCTTTGCATAATTAGTAGATGGGCCTGTGCGAACATTCAAGCTGTCTACATTGACCCAAAGCGCTTTTGCAGGGCTTGCTGTGTCTGTCGTCCGGAATTCCGGGTTGATAGCACGAGCAAGGAATACGGAGAAGTCAGCACGGATGAGGTGCTGATCCGCTCCAAATGTTCCATCCTCCACGCCTCTTGCGATTCCGCGTGACATTAATGCATTTGCCGCACCGGAGAGAGTTCCGCCAAACTCATAGCCAAACGCTTTTGATATCATAACAGCCATTTCGCCGCGCGTCACTTCTTTATATGGAAGAAACCGTCCGCCATCATAGCCGGACAAGATTCCTTTTTCGACTGCTGATTGAATATAGCCGGATGCAAAATTGCCAGCTGGCACATCTTTAAAGGTCGTCTCGCGCTTTGTGCCGTTTAATTGCAGAGCTCGCCCGATGAAAGCCGCTGCTTCTTCCCGCGTGACAATTCTCTCAGCCGCAAAAATTGTGGCAGATGAACCGTTGGCAATGCCTCCTTCCGCCAGATAATTAACTTCTTTTAATGCCCGGGAAGGGACATCTGTAAAACCACTTGCCTGCGCCGTTGTATGAAACCCAAAGAGAGGAATAATTAAGAAAAACATCAAAACAACAAAAATCGAACTTTTCTTCACAAATCTGTCTCCTTTCGCAAAATTTACCACTTAAGTCTAGCATATATATTTATTTCTAAACATATCTTTTTTACTTACTAATTACCTTTTCGTCAAAAAAACGCTAGTTATGTAGATTTTTAGCATAAACGTAATAATAAAAACATTTTTGTAATTTTTCTGTAATATAATATCTAATCTAATTTTAAACAAAAAAAGAAAAGAACCGCTTGTCGGCTCTCTGCATTTTTTATTTATTATGGACGCGCCCGCTGTATAAAACAGCATAAGCATCAACAGCGAATTTGGATTTTGTTCATTTTTCATAAGTGCCTGTCTGTCCGAATCACTTTGAAAACGAAAGAAGAAAACCACTTCGTTTTTGGTGATAGTATGCCACAACTACTTCAACTTATTCAGCATAAAATGTCCCTTGATTAACCATGATATATATACTTGCTAATTTAAAGTATTTTTTCACCCACTGCTTCCATAAAGGGGAAAAGCGGCGAATAACTACCACTTAAAACCATTTATATCTCCTTTCATTTTGGCAAAGCTATAATTGAAAAGGAGGGATATAAATGGGCAATCCCAAAAGAAATGGAAAAGATTTCGCACCAAACGAAATGGGCACACAATCTCGTGGCTTTGGAGGAAATAAAGGGAAGAAAATGCAGGACACTTCAGGAAAACACGCACAAGTAATACAAACAAAGGGCGAATAATCTATAAATGGGTGCCTGTCACTTCTTGGTTTATGTCGAATGAATTCGACAAATCTTGAGGAGTGACAGGTACTTTTTCATCCATTTTTTTCCTCTATTCTTTTATTTTTTCTTATTTTATAATCGTTGTAACATATGAGAGGAGTTACTAATTTGAAAAAATCGTTATCTTTGTTTTTCATTCTTATTCTTACCTTTACTTTGTTCACGCCGTTTGCACAGGCGGCCACATTTAAGGATGTGCCGGACTCCCACCGCTTCTTTGATGATATTGATTTTTTATCCGATATTGAAATCATTACCGGTTATCCGGATGGCACCTTTAAACCTGATCAGGCGGTGACTCGTGCCCAGGCAGCCATTTTAATCGGAAAAACATTTGATCTTGACGGGGAAAAAAGAAAAACGCCGTTTGCTGATGTGAGCTCATCTAATACCGCTTCCGGCTACATTACATCTGCGGTGGAAGAAGGCATTATTTCCGGTTTCCCGGACAAAACATTTCGTCCGAACCAAACCGTGACTCGTGCCCAAATGGCTATTATTCTCGCAAAAGCGTTTGAACTGACAGATGAAGCAGAGGTTGAATTTACCGACGTTTCACCAAGTTCAGCAGCCTATCCGTATATTAAAAAGATTGTCTCTACCGAGATTACATACGGGTATGAAGATGGTACATTCAAACCGAATAATCCTGTTACACGCGGGCAGTTCGCAGCCTTTTTATCAAGAGCATTGTCTTATTTTACTACTGACGCATTTGGAGTATTCTTCCTAAACGTCGGACAAGGTGATGCTACATTGATCGGCCTTCCGAATGGAGAGACGGTACTCGTTGATGCCGGTCCATCCGATGAAGCGATCGCGCAGGAACTTGACGCTCTTGGCATTGAAGAAATCAACACATTTATCGCTACTCAGCCCGATTCGGAACATATCGGCGGCGCTGACTATGTGCTTAATCACTTCAACGTTCAAAAAGTCATTGATTCCGGTTTAAAAAGCACGTCCAAAGATTATACAAATTATGCGAACGCAGCTAAAGCAAACAAAGTAACTTTGACGAATGCACAAGAAGGACAAAACTTGTCAACTGATGAAGAAGTATCCATCACCGTCTTACACGCCAACAGCAAAGCCGCAAACGCAGATGATGGCTCGGTCGTTCTCGAAGTCAGCCACGGCGAGATCGACTTTTTGCTCATGTCAGACGCAACGATTGAAGTAGAAAAACAGCTCATGGCTAAATATAACCTTGATGCAGAAGTATTGAAAGTAGGCCAGCACGGAGCAGCCACAGCGACGTCACAAGAATTTGTCGACGCCGTTGCTCCAGTCTTTGCTGCTTTATCGCACGGCAAAGGAGCCAATTATGCTGATGCCTCCGTCTTAAAAAGACTGACAGACGCCGGTGCAGAAACTATGTCCACAACAAACGGCACTATTATGGCATTGAGTGACAAAGAAAGCTTTTACACGATGCAGTTTGGTGAATTTGAAGCCGGTGCCAAAACGGCTGCGGCAAGTAAGACTTTACAGTAAATGAACGAAACAAAAAGGGGCCAGTTCCCATCGCTTTAATGCGGCGGGGACTGGCCCTGCATTTATTCTCCTAAAACATCCACTTTTTCTGTCGGCAATTTTAATCTGCTTATGCAAAGATGAGCTAAACTAAATCCGTCACTTACTCTAAACTTTTCTTATCTATACAGCCATACTTGCATCGTTGAAAATAGCTGTTCTAAATTCACCGGTTTACTAATATAATCAGAGGCTCCTGCATCGATACATTGCTTGCGGTCATCTTTCATTGCCTTCGCTGTAAGGGCGATAATCGGCAGGCGTTCGAATTCAGGCATCCGGCGTATCGCTCGAATCGCCTCAAACCCATCCATCTCAGGCATCATAATATCCATAAGAATCAGATCTATATCCGAATTTTTTTGTAATAATGCAACCCCTTCCTTGCCATTTTCTGCAAACAAAACGTCAACTAGGTAACTCTCAAGCGCTGTCGTTAACGCAAATATATTACGCATGTCGTCATCTACCACAAGTATTTTCTTGCCTGCCAGCAAGGCTTTCTGTTTCCCTGTTTCATCCGCCTCTAATAAATGTTTAACTGAATCAACAGCAGGTACAGCGCCTAAGTCTTCAACCATCCCCGCAGCTGCTTCCGCTTCATAACTAGCTAATTCTGTACTTTTCATGTTGTTATAATTAGGCAAGTATAAAGTAAACGTGCTTCCATCGCCTTCTACACTTTCTACTTCAATAAAGCCGCCTAATAAATGAGCGATTTCCCGGCTGATCGAAAGACCCAGCCCTGTGCCGCCATATTTACGGCTGATCGTTCCATCGGCTTGTTTAAATGCCTCAAAGATAATATCCTGGTTTTCTGCTAGGATACCGATGCCCGTGTCTTTAACAGAAAAGACAATCTCTGTATCTGAATGAACCCCTTTTTCTATTGTTAAAGATACCGCACCATGCTCAGTAAATTTGAACGCATTGGATAATAAATTTTTCAATATTTGCTGTAACCGCTGTTTATCAGTATGAATAACCTTTGGCAAATTAGGAGCGAGCTGAACGTTTAATTGAATTTTTTTCTCGCGGGCAATCGGAATAAATTGCGCCTCGACAAACTCTTTCACGTCACTAAGCTTCACATCTTCAAACAGAATTTCCATTTTCCCCGCTTCCACTTTGGCTATATCTAAGATGTCGTTAATTAAATGCAAGAGATCATTTCCTGACGAGAAAATCGTTGCCGCATATTCCACTTGTTTAGCAGTAAGGTTTTCATTTATATTTTCAGCCAGCATTTGGGCCAGTATAAGCAGGCTATTGAGCGGCGTTCGCAGCTCGTGGGACATATTAGCAAGAAATTCTGATTTATATTGTGAACTAACGGTTAACTGCTTTGCTTTTTCTTCCAGCATAATTTTGGTTTTTTCTAATTCTCTTGTCTTTTGTTCAGAGTTTTCATATTGTTCTTCAAGCTGTTCATTCACTGTTCTCATCTCTTCTTGCTGCAATTGAAGCTCTTCCGATTGGCTCTGTAGTTCTTCTGTTAATGCCTGCGATTCTTCAAGCAGATTTTCTACTTGTATATGCCTTAAAATGCTTTTTATATTGACACCGAGATTGCTCATGATCTCTTCAAGAAACATTTGATCCAGCTCACTAAACGATTCAAAAGAGGCCAGTTCAATCACAGCCAGTACTTCTCCTTGAAATTCGGCTGGAATAATCAATATATTGGATGGGGATGCTGAACCAAGACCCGAAGCAATTTTTATATAATTGTCAGGAATTTGCTGGAGCGAAACGACACGATTCTCTAACGCACACTGCCCAACAAGCCCCTCCCCTAAACGAAAGCTGTCTTTGCCCACTTCTTGATCGTTATAGGCATAAGCAGCAAGCTTCTGAAACTGCTCTCCGTTTCCTTTGCCATGCTTCATATAGAAGACACCGTAATTTGCCCCCACGATAGGTGTGACCTTTGTGATAAATAGTTGCGCTAAAGTTTCTAAATCATCTATACCAGGATACATCGTAGCGATGTCAGCAATTTTTGTTTTTAACCAGCTTTGTTCCTCTGCGGCATGTTTTAATTCCTTCTCCTGCATCGTATGCGTTTCGAGAGCTTGAGCCATTTCATTAAACGCCACAGCAATTTCCCCGATTTCATCTTTTGATGTTACCGTTATACGCGGCAACTGATCTGATTTATCAAAAGTAACCTTTGTCATGACGGAAGTGACTTTATTTAGATTGCCTGTTACACTCCGCAGAATCCAAATAATCATTCCACTCCCGATTAGAAAACCTATTATTATAAACACAATAATCATTTGATTAACTAAATGATAAGTGTGGCTGGAGTTACTTAGCTCCTTGTCGACCCTTTGTTTTTGTATGGTTTGTATTTCATTAGCAACTTCGATCATTTCTTCTCTCATTTCTCGCCCATCATACCAATACAATTGAGTTGCTTCCTTAATTTTACCGTCTTTTATTAGTGCATCAGTTTCTCTTGCATTTTCAAAAAAGGGTGTATTCAACGTCTTTAATTTTCGAATTAATGCTTCTGAACGTTCACCGCTGCCTAGTCTTTCCAGGGACTCTATCGCTGTATCCACACTTTGTTCGGCTTCCTCCATATTTTTCAGAAACTTTTTTCGAAGCTCTTCAGGCGGGTTGGCCATCATACCTCTTGATTCCATGCTGTAATCAAACAAACCGCCTTGAATAGTGTTAGCCAAATTAAGCCTCTCATAGTTTTTAACAACATTCGTCATATTTTGATTCAGTTGGTTCATCATGATCATAAAAATGAAATGAGAGATAATAAACAGCCCAAAAAGAACACCAAACCCTATATATAATTTCGTTTTAAATTTCATATATTCCCCTCCCCCTGCCCAACTTTTTTCACTAAAATATATAATGTATATACGAGAGCATAGTCACATTTTCCTTTTATCTCTACTAAAAAACAGATAGAATAATATCAATTTTTGAACCATTTTTAGGTATTCCTTATTATTCCTAATTTTCCTTCTTTTTTCGATAAAATCATTGAATCTTATATAAAGACTCCTACAGAAAATCAAGAAGAATTGGTTTAAAAAAACAGAAGAAACCCACTTATCAGCAAAATGATAGGCGGGTTTTTTTATTTTATGGGAAACTCTCACTTCTCCCAATCTATCTATACAGCCATACTTGCATCGTTGAAAATAACTGTTCTAAATTCACCGGTTTACTAATATAATCTGAGGCTCCTGCCTCAATACATTGCTTGCGGTCATCTTTCATTGCCTTCGCTGTAAGGGCAATAATCGGCAGGCGTTCGAATTCGGGAATTTCGCGTATTGCTTGAATCGCCTCAAATCCATTCATCTCAGGCATCATAATATCCATGAGAACGAGATCAATATCTGGATGTTCTTGTAGTACAGCAACCCCTTCTTTGCCATTTTCCGCAAACAAAACCTCCACTAAATAACTTTCAAGTGCTGTCGTTAACGCAAATATATTACGCATGTCGTCATCCACCACAAGTATTTTCTTTCCTTCTAGCAAGGCTTTCTGTTTCCCTGTTTCATCCGCCTCTAATAAAAGTTCAACTGAATCAACAGCGGATACAGAGTCTAAGTCTTCTGCCACCCCTGCAGCTGCTTCCGCTTCATAACTAGCTAATTCTGTACTTTTCATGTCGATATAATTCGGCAAGTATAAAGTAAACGTGCTTCCATCGCCTTCTACACTTTCCACTTCAATAAAGCCGCCTAATAAATGAGCGATTTCCCGGCTAATCGAAAGGCCTAATCCTGTTCCCCCATATTTACGACTGATCGTTCCATCAGCTTGTTTAAATGCCTCAAAGATAATATCCTGGTTTTCTGCTGGGATACCAATGCCCGTGTCTTTAACAGAAAAGGCAAGCTCCATATCTGAATGAATTCCTTTTTCAATTTTTTCTATTGTTAAAGATACCGCACCTTGCTCAGTAAATTTGAACGCATTGGATAATAAATTTGTCAAGATTTGCTGCAATCGCTGTTTATCAGTATGGATAACCTTTGGCAAATTAGGAGCGAACTGAACATTTAGTTGGATTTTTTTCTCGCGGGCAATCGGAATAAACTGCGCTTCGACAAACTCTTTCACGTCACTAAGCTTCACATCTTCAAACATAATTTCCATTTTCCCTGCTTCCACTTTGGCTATATCTAAGATGTCGTTAATTAAATGTAAGAGATCATTTCCCGACGAGAAAATCGTTTCTGCATATTCCACCTGCTTGGCAGTAAGGTTTTTACCTGCATTTTCAGCCAGCATTTGAGCCAATATAAGCAGGCTGTTGAGCGGCGTTCGCAGCTCGTGGGACATATTGGCAAGAAATTCTGACTTGTATTGCGAACTAACGGTTAGCTGCTTTGCTTTTTCTTCCATCATACTTTTTGTTTTTTCCAGTTCCTTTGTCTTCTGCTCAGAACTTTCATATTGTTCTTCAAGCTGTTCATTTACTGTTCGGAGCTCTTCTTGCTGCAATTGAAGCTCTTCCGATTGGCTTTGCAGCTCTTCCGTTAACGCTTGTGATTCTTCGAGCAGCTTTTCTACTTGCATATGTCTTAAAATGCTGTTTATATTTATACCGATATTGTCCATGACCTCTTGGAGCAGCATTTGTTCAAGAGGGTTGAACGGTTCAAATGAGGCCAATTCAATCACAGCCAGTACTTCTCCTTGAAACTCCGCTGGAATGACCAGCACATTTGCAGGAGACGCTGCTCCAAGTCCAGAAGAAATTTTAATATAATTGTCAGGAACTTGATGGAGTGAAATCATACGGTTCTCTAAGGCACACTGTCCAACGAGCCCTTCCCCTACACAAAAGTTGTCTTTGCCTACTTCTTGATCGTTATAAGCATAGGCAGCGAGCTTTTGATATTTCGCTCCCTCCCCGTTCCCCTGCTTCATATAGAAGACACCGTAAGTTGCCCCTGTCATAGGCGCAACTTTTGTGATAAATAGCCGTGCCAACGTTTCTAAGCTATCTATACTAGGATACATCGTAGCGATTTCAGCCACTTTCGTTTTTAACCAGCTATGTTCCTCGGCGGCATGTTTTAATTCTTTTTCCTGCATCGTATGCGTTTCCAAAGCTTGAGCCATTTCATTAAAGGCGACGGCTATTTCCCCGATTTCATCTTTTGAAGTGACCTTGATGCGCGGCAATTGATCAGATTTGCCAAAAGCTATCTTTGTCATGACGGAAGTAACCTTATTTAAATTGCCTGCTACGCTCCGCAAAATCCAGATCGTCGTACTTATTCCGATCAAAAAACCAGCTATCGCATAAAGAAAAATCATTTGATTCATTAATTTATACGTCTTGCGGGATTGATTCAGCTCCTTGTCAACGGTTTGCTTTTGCAGCGTCTGTAATTCCCCGGCAAGTTTGCTCATCCCTTCTCTTGCTTCTAGGCTTTCATACCAAAAACGGGCATCTACTTCCTCATACCTCCCTGCCTCCCTTAATGCATCCAATTCTTCTTCTAGCGCATCGTATGTTTTACTCATCCTCTTTAATTTCTGGATTATTTGCTGCGACTGTTCACGTTTATCTAACTTTTCCAAGGACTCTATTGCCATATCTACATTACGAAGAGCTTGATTTCTATTTTCTCTTAATTCTCCGATCAGTTCTTTAGGCGGATTGGCAGACATTCCTCTTGATTCCCGGCTAAAAACATTCAACTCATTTTGAATCGTGTTAGCCAAATTAAGCATCTCATAGTTTTTAACAGCAGTTTTCGTACTTTGATTCAGCTGATTCATCATAATCATAAAAATAAGATAAGAAATGATAAATAGCCCGAAAAGAAAACCAAATCCTATATACAGTTTTGTTTTGAACTTCATACTTTTCTCTTCCCCCGGTAATCATTTACGTACTTTAATATCAATACTATATATCATAAGGCGGGTAGTGTTAATTTTCAAACTATTTTGCAGATCTCCGGATTGGCAGAATAATTATTTACCAACAACAAAAAGAATCACCTGCGGTTATTCCCACAGGCGAGCTTTTTTCTATCATTCTTTTAAACCTTCAATTGAATCAATGTCCATATAAGCAGGAACGGTTAAGCCGATTTTCACACCCTCCATATTCGCACCAAGATCATCATATTTACCTTCAAATTTATCGGCATATGTTTTATGTGTGCCTGGCAGCCATGCCGCAAGCGTGGCATCGGCACTGCCATCTGCGACCGCTGTCCACATTGGACCTGCTTCTACTTGTGTCAATGTCACTTTATAGCCAATATTTTCAAGTACTTTTTTCATGATGTTATGGCTCGCAATTTCACTATCCCATGCGACGTATGCCAGCTTGATTTTGTCGCCATCGACTTTTTCCACGCCTTTTGTCCATTCACTTACTTTATCAGCATTTTCTTCAATCCACTTTCCTGCTGCCTCTTCAGGTTTGTCCCCATTTTGAATGTCAACCATAACCGCGCTCATATCAGCATCTTCCCATTTGAATTGGTCCAGCACTTGATACGCTTCTGGAAGGTCCTCTTTCAAGCCGAGACGTGCGATCGTATGAATTTCTTCCGCCTCTCCGTATGAGCCTTTAGGATCTTCTAAATATTTCAAATCATATTCAGCAAACATCCAGTGCGGGTTCCAGCCTGTAACGATAATTGGTTCTTCTTTGTCATATGCTTTTTTCAGTGCAGCGGTCATCGCCGCACCTGAACCTGTTACGAGATTCCAGTCTGTTAACTCGTAATCTTTAATTGCATTTTCCGTTGCTTCCATAATTCCTGCACCCGGGTCAATCCCGGTGATTTTATAATTGACACTTTCTCCAACGGACGACGCGCTTGTGTTCTCTTTCGCGTCCGCGCTGTCCTTGTTGGCATTATCACCGCCACACGCGGCTAATCCGAACGATAAAATCGCCGCACTACTAAAACCTACTAATTTTTTAATCAAGACACATTTCCTCCTTGGTTTTGTCTTCCAATATTTTGTGTGATTCGGTCTAAGACGATCGCTAAAATGACGATCGCAATTCCGGCTTCAAAGCCAACGCCGGTTTTCAATTGTGTAACGGCCCGGTACACTTCTTCACCTAACCCTGGCGCTCCTACCATTGAAGCGATAACGACCATGGAAAGGGCCAGCATAATACTTTGGTTAATTCCAGCCATGATCGTTGGCATGGCGAGCGGGAGTTGCACTTTCATTAATCGTTGCCCTGTTGTGGAACCAAACGCTTCAGTCGCTTCGATCAAGTCCCTTGGGACTTGACGAATACCTAAGATTGTTAAACGAATCGTTGGCGGCATCGAGAAAATAACGGATGCAACAACGCCAGGAACAACCCCAATATTAAAGAAGAATATCGCTGGTAATAAATAGACGAATGCAGGCATCGTTTGCATAAAGTCGAGCATCGGCGTGACGATTCTTCTCACCGTTTCTTTTTGTGAGGCCCAAATGCCGATAGGAACCCCGACCACAATCGAGATGATAACAGAGGTTAGTACGAGGGCTAATGTTTGAAGCATTGCATCCCAATAACCTAAATAATCGATCATTAAAAAACCTGTAAAAGAGAATATCGCGATACTTTTTTTCGAAACTAACCATGCGACTAGCCCTATGAATAGGGCGATTAAGATCGCTGGAATTAAGCCAAGACCGCTGACAATACCTTCAACTGTTTGTTCGAGAAAATTCGCCACGCCATCAAATATACCGCCAAAGCGGCTCACTAACCAATCGACGAAAAGATCAATCCAATCTGCTAACGGAATTCTTGGTAGTCCGTTCAATTAATCCACCTTCTTTAAATCATCTGTCTTATGTATATCTGGGTTGTTAATGTATACGTCATTTCCAGCTAATGCACCGATCAAAGCTCCTCTAATAACAATCCCTTGCATCCGGTGACTTTCATCCACTACGGCAACTGGAACAGCAGCGGTTGATACAAGATTGAATAAATCGATTAATAGAGTCTCCGCCGGCACCGTTGAAATCTCCTGAATCATGACTTTTTGCAATGTTGCACCTGTTTCGGCCGCTTCTTTCGCACCTTGGGCTGTGATTGCTCCTAACAGTCGATTTTGTTTATCCACGACATAAATAGAAGAGATTCGGAGGTTTTTCATTAAGGTGAGTGCTACTCTTGGTCCTTTATCTACTTGGACGGTTTCTGCAGGTTTCATAATGTGCGCGGCTGTAAAGACTTTGGATAAATCAACATCTTCAACGAATTTCTCCACATATTCATTCGATGGACTCATTAAAATTTCTTCAGGTGTTCCGATTTGAACAATTTGCCCATCTTTCATTAAGGCAATCCGGTCACCGATTCGGAGTGCTTCATCCAAATCATGCGTAATAAAGACGATCGTTTTTCCCATTGAATCATGTAATTGAAGTAATTCATTTTGCATATCTTTGCGGATCAGCGGATCTAACGCACTAAATGCTTCATCCATCAGTAAAATATCAGGCTCATTCGCAAGGGCACGCGCCAGTCCAACCCGTTGCTGCATCCCGCCGCTCAACTGGTTTGGATATTGTTCTTCATATCCTTCTAGTCCAACGAGCTTAAGTGATTCTTTCGCTTTTGCCTTTCTTTTTGCTTTAGCAACTCCCTGGATTTCCAAGCCGTATTCTGTATTTTCCAAAATTGTACGATGTGGAAAAAGCGCAAAGTTTTGGAAGACCATTCCGATCTTTTTTCTCCTTACATCACGCAATTGTTCTTTATTCATTTTCACAACATCTTGACCATCTATTAAAATATTTCCTGTTGATGGTTCAATCAGTCTGTTGAGCAAACGGACGAGCGTCGACTTCCCACTTCCTGAAAGCCCCATAATGACAAATATTTCACCTTCATATACGTCAAAGTTTGCCTTGTTCACGCCAATCGTTGCACCGGTTGTTTTCAAAATCTCATTTTTGGATTTTCCACTATTTAAAAGCTGCGTCGCTTTTTTTACATTTTTCCCAAAAACTTTCGTCACGTTCTTGACTTCGATTTTCTTCAGATTCGACTCATTCATTCTCTCACCCCTCATTACATGTTTTTTGCACCGACTATATTATTGTAATATTTTTAATATTCCATGCACAAACTCCATAATGCGTGATATTCTCTGAGTAAAGTACGTACAGTTAAAACTGTACGTAACTTACAGCAGTTTTTCTTATATTTCCTCTTATTTCCTCCCTTTTCCTATCGGACACCTACTCTTTACTTTAAGTGGGTCTATATGTATTCTATATGTAAAATTAGTCTCTCTATGCATGAATACTTTATGTTCATCGTACGATAAAGTAATTTATGTGAGATTGGCTGTCACCAAGCTTAATAAAAATTAGGATGTGAAGATCTAGTGACAGGGAAAGAACAACTGACTAAAGTTCGTGAACGAGTGATTGAATCGATCGCTCAAAATATCCATTTATTTGGAGTTACACCGTCTATAGGAAGACTTTACGGGATGATGCTTTTTCACCATGATCCGTTAACTTTAGACGAAATGAAAGAAGAGCTTGGGATGAGCAAAACAAGCATGAGTACTTCTGTTCGTACCCTTTCAGACTTAAAAATGGTAGAAAGAGTATGGAAAAAAGGGATACGAAAAGACTTATATAAAGTAAAGGAAGATTGGTACCAAAACTTTATCGACCTTTTTTCAACAAAATGGCGTACAAGTATTTCCATGAATATCCACGCTATTAAAAAAGCCATAAATGATTTAAAGAAATTACAAGCTGCTGAAGAGATGAGCGATGATGTAAAACAATTCGTGGAAGAAGACCTTGTTAAATTACAAGACATGCTCAACTATTATGGTTGGTTGAACAGACTGATCGACACGTTTGAAAGCCACGAGATTTTCACGTTCATCCCTAAAAATGACGAAGAACAAAAGAATGACTTGTACAATTTCATAAAAAAACAAAACCGCCCTTGAGATTGGTCCCTCATGGCGGTTTTAGCTGCTGTGGTGTCGACCCCAATTAGAGGGAACGTGCTATTATTAGACCGTTTCGATGCACGAACATCGGAGCGGTCTTTTTATGTCACAAAAATCAGTCTGCTTTTCTAGTTTAATATATAATAGCTTTAGGATTTTTATAAGCTATCAATTAGTTCAGGTAAAGCCATAATCGGCTTTGCCTCTTTTTCCCCTCGATATGCTTTAAATTCAATTTCCCCCAGTTTAGTACCTGCATCGTATTCTCCAATCAGACTGTCAATCATGATAAAGGCAGCACCGATGAAATCATCGTTTTCCTCTATATACTCTTTTATATAAATAATAAGATCCAGCTGGATTGTTCGCTCATCTCGTTCGTAAGTAAAAAAGATGTCCTCGGTTTTCAAGTTGACTTCATTATAGCGAATTTCATGCTCTTCATCTTTCCTTTGTCTAAACGCAATTATATGAAACTGAGCCAGCTGCGGCGCGGATTCTGTCAGCCGAATAACATCTGGAAATGCCGAAGCCAATCCGTCTGCGCTAATAATGAACTCCCTTCTTCCGTTTTGAATGTCCGCACTAAACTCAAACACTAAATCCCCGTTAATTTTCGATAATTGCAAATCAAGCTTATTAAACAAGCGCTCATAGTTATTTTCATCAAGATGAAAATATTCCTCTGAATGCTTCTCAAACCAAGTCCAAAAATCTCTTTCACTAAAGCTTTTTTTGAAAAAATTTCTAATCATATACCCTCCATCAGCTTCTCTAATTTTTTATCATGTAACAAATTTGAGCCAAAAAACCCCCTTAACTTGCTAAAACTGCCTACCTTTGAGTCTAATATTGAATGTAAAAAATGCAATAAAAAAAGAGAGCTGCGACAAACAACTCTCTATCTCTATCTCTATCGGCCTCCAACAAATCCGAATTTTTTCAGGAAGCACCTATTCCAAACAGTCTAATATCAAATTAGAAAGCTCTGTTAATGACAGATTATAGGAGCGAATGAAAGCGTGTAATAACTCCTCTTCCTTTGCATTTTGCCAGTCTAACTCATAATTTGATTGAATGGCTAGCTGCCTTAAAAACTCTCTAATTGCTCTCCCATTTCCTTCTCTGAAAGGATGAAGCGCATTTAACTCTGCCGCGTAATAAGCTGCTTTTTCCGCAAATTCTTTCTTTGAACAGTTAGTTAAATAACGATCCCGGGAAAGCTCTGTGAAAATCCGTTTAGCTTCTTCATCAATAAATCGGGGATGGGCAAACACAGTTGATCCTTTTGCAATTCCCTCTTGACGAAATTCCCCGGCAAAGTCATAAATATCCTGAAATATATATTGATGAATGTCTTTAAGCGACTGGACGTCAAATGTATGAGGTGGAGGTTGTTCACTTAATTGCCCCAGTCTAAACATTGTATATAAATTTTCCGCTTTCTCTAATGCATCAGGATCTCGAAGGCCCAGCTTATTTTTTAAAATATCCGTACCTTTGTAGCAATAAAAAGAATCCGCTTGATACTTAGACATTGACGATTCTTTTCACTTCCTGATGGAATTGCTCTTCTGTTATATTTCCAACTAGCGCTTTATAAACAAGAGCTTCGTCTTCTTTTGTTACATTAAACCCTTCAACTTTGAGAGAATGTGAAGCGTATCGGATCGCTTTCTGCGCGCGTTCATGACTAAGAACTTTCTTATTTAGCTTCATACGATCATTTCCCTCCTATACGTTACAACGCATCATCTGCTGCACGGCCGCATGCATGAACAGAGCCATCACAACAGCTTTTTTACTTATACCCTTATTATAACGGATTTTATTATGTACTACAAAACGAGAAATGAGTTAAAGTTCAATAAACTATCACGCGTGTTGATTATGAATAATTTTCCATAAAGAAACGACAAAAAGGGACACCTTCTTGTAAAATGTAAGAGGAGCTCTGTCTAATTTTGGTTAATCAACACGCGTGAAATTCAGTAAATAAAAGGGATGAAAGGGTCATCATTAGTATAGATTTTGCTCACAGTTGGATAGCAATCACTGCTTGGAATTCTAGACGAAGAAAAATGCCAGCCTCCTGATGCTTTAGCGCAATGGAAACTGACATGGATATTTTAACTTATTATGGCTTTCTGCATCGAATATTGTCCGAATAACTCACTTTGTTATCCAACTACCTCTTTTTATTATCCAATCTCCTAGAATGCGGCCCGTACCTATTCAAACCGGATAAAAAAGACAGTTCCCTGCTCGCTCGTTTTAAAGTCGACGACGGCGTTGTGCCGCTCGGCCACACTGTAGCAGATGGCGAGTCCGAGCCCTGTTCCGGTGTCTTTTGTCGTGAAGAAAGGCGTACCGATGGCTTCGTGCCATTCTGATTTGATTCCACTGCCTTCGTCCTTTACTTCCAAAACAACCGCTTGATCTTCTGTATATGTTTCTATTGTTAGCCTTCCCCCTGAAGACATGGCTTCTAATCCATTTAATGATAAATTCAAAATCAACTGGCTGATTTCTTTTTCATCTAGATGAAGCTCAGGGCATTCGCTTAACTGAAGCGAGATCGTTTTTCCCGTCAGCAAAGCCTCTGCCTGTATTAACGGATAAAGCGCTTCTATAATAGAGTTAAGCGGTTGCAATGTTTTATGGCTTACTTTGTTTTTCGCTAAGTTAAGGAATTCAGTAATGATCGAGTTCGCTCTATCTAATTCCCCCATCATTAAATCAATATACTTGACGGTTAAGTTTTCAGGATCGCTCTTTGACAACTCTAAAAATCCGCGAACGGTCGTCATTGGATTTCTAATTTCGTGAGCAATTCCTGCTGCCATTTCTCCTATTAAGTACAAACGGTCCAGGCGGGCTACTTCATTCTCCAACCTTACCCGTTCTGTAATATCTGTGATGACGCTAAGAATACACTTCTCCCCGCGTATGTCAAAAATCTCCGTTGATAACAGCCCTTCACGTACTTCACCTGTCTTCGTTTGATAGTAAACCTTCGCATTTCGAACACATTCTTCCGTTTGCAAACGGTGAGTCTCATTTTTTCCTTCATCCAAATTTGCTGTAAGATGTAAGACAGAGGTGGTTTGCTGCATCACTTCTTCATAGTCGTAACCGATAGATTTCAACCAACTGGCATTTACATCTATATATTTCCCATCTTTTAATGAGCGAATTTCAATTAAACAAGGACTGGATTCAAATATTTTATAAAAGTGTTCTCTTGATAACCGAAGATCTTCTGCTATTTTTTTTCGCTCATCCACTTCTTTCCGGAGCTTTTCGTTAGCTGTCAAAAGTTCTTGCGTCCTTTCTTCCACCAACTTTTCCAGAAGATTGTATTGCTGCTTCTGACCTTGTTCCACTTGTTTTCGTAAGGTGATATCACGAACTGAGCATACAAAGATTCGTTCGTCCTCGATTTGCGCTTCTCCAATTTGAATATCAACTGGAACATCGTGGCCGCTTTTGTGCTTTGCGACAGCTTCAAATAGCTGTCCCGTCACTTCATTGATTGAATTCATCCAGTGTAAGGTGAACTCTGGCAAAAGGTGAACGATATGCCGCCCCAACAAACTATCAACTGTATATCCGAACATGCTTTTTACAGCAGGATTCAAGGATAATATATACCCTTGATCATCAAAAGTAATAATCGTATCGAGCAGCGTTTCACCGATCACTCTAGCCAGCTCTTCATTTTTACGTAAATCGAAAGTGGTGCGCTCTAACTTTGCATTCACTTCTTTAAGCTCAGACTGACGCTGCAGTTCACTTTGGCGTTTTATCCGCTCATGGTTCTGGTAAATTTTTACAAACTCTTGAACCTTCAGTTTTAACGTTTCCGGATGAAATGGCTTAAATATATAATCCACTGCACCGAGACTATACCCTTGAAGGACATGCTCCGTCGTTTGATTTATCGCTGTAATAAAAATAATCGAGATATACTTCGATTTTTCCCTCGCTTTAATGAGCTTAGCTGTTTCAAACCCATTAATTCCAGGCATTTGCACATCTAATAAAATAACGGCAAAATCCTCTTTCAGCACCCATTTTAATGCTTCTTCACCAGAGCTTGCATACACTAAGTTATATTCCGGAGACTCGAGTACCGCTTCTAATGCCAGCAAATTTTCCCGATGATCGTCAACGATTAAAATATTCACCTTTTGATAACTAGTGGTCTCGCTTTCTTCCCTATTTAACGGCTTGACTGGGGCAGGTATCGAATTATTTGATCTTTCGGTATACTTTTTCAAACGAATCAACTTCCTCATAAGAATTTGCAATGCTCGTAAATTTAATTCCTTCTTTGCTGCCTAAAGCAAGAATTCCTGACAAGCTTAAACTTTCATGCAGAAGATGGTGGACACGATTTTGAAGCATCTTATTAAAATAAATCATCACATTTCTGCAGATAATGACATGAAATTCATTAAATGAGCGGTCCGTTGCCAAGTTATGCTGGGCAAAAACAACATTTTTCATTAAAAACGGGTGGAAGATTGCATTTTCATTCTTAGCTGTATAATACTCCGAGAACGATCTTATTCCTCCGGCAGCAAGATAATTTCTCGTATATAATTGCATTCGTTGCAAAGGGAATTCCCCAGCTTGCGCATGTTTCAGCACGTTTTCATTTATATCTGTAGCATAAATTCTCGTTTTTTCATACAGCCCTTCTTCGTGTAAAAGAATGGCCATGGAATAGACCTCTTCTCCGGTAGAACACCCAGCATGCCAAATGCGAATGGCGGAACAGTCTCTTAAAAGGGGAACTATTTTTGTTCGAAAGGAGAAAAAAAAGCTTGGGTCGCGAAACATCTCCGTTACATTAATCGAGAAATCATAGACTAATCTTTTCATAACGGAAGGATCATGGAAAATCTTCTCCTGCAGACCTGAAATGCTAGATACATTCTCTGCACGTACCCTGTTCCAAATTCGGCGATTTAAAAAGGGCACAGCGTAGTTTCGGAAATCAAAACCGTAGTAGCGGTATATTCCTTCAAGTAATAAGTCGATCTCAATTGCTTCCAACTCATGATTAACGTGACGTTCAATGCTATTCATCTTGTTTTCTTACCCCATAATTCATTCTAAATTCCACCTATCTGTACAGCCATACTTGCATCGTTGAAAATAGCTGTTCTAAATTTACCGGTTTACTAATATAATCAGAGGCCCCTGCATCAATACATTGCTTGCGGTCGTCTTTCATTGCCTTAGCAGTAAGCGCAATAATCGGCAAATGCAAAAATTCCTCTTTTCGACGTATGAAGCGAATGGCTTCAAACCCGTCCATCTCGGGCATCATAATATCCATGAGAACGAGATCAATATCTGGATGTTCTTGTAGTACGGCAATCCCTTCTTTGCCATTTTCCGCAAACAAAACTTCCACTAAATAACTTTCAAGTGCTGTCGTTAACGCAAAGATATTACGCATATCGTCATCTACTACTAATATTTTCTTCCCTTCAAGCAAGGCTTTTTTTCCATATGACTGTTTTTCTATTTCATCGGCCTGAATTAAAAACTCAACTGGATCAACAATAGCTATGGATTCTGAATCCTCGATAACCCCTGCAGCCACTTCAGCTTCCACAATGGATAATTCTGACTGTTTCATCTGCCGATCATTCGGTAAATATAAAGTAAATGTGCTTCCATTATGTTCGATACTTTCAACTTCAATAAAGCCGCCTAATAAGTGAGCGATTTCCCGGCTGATCGAAAGACCTAATCCTGTGCCGCCATATTTACGGCTGATTGTTCCGTCCGCCTGTTTAAATGCATCAAATAGATTGTCCTGTTTTTCTTCTGGAATACCGATACCTGTATCTTTAATAGCGAAGGCAAGTTCTATATCCGTATAAGGGATCTCATTCGCTTTTGAAAAGACTTCTTTTTCAACTTTTTGTATCGTTAATGAGACAGCTCCATGCTCAGTAAATTTGAACGCATTGGATAATAAATTTTTCAATATTTGCTGCAACCGCTGTTTATCAGTATAGATGACCTTTGGCAAATTAGGAGCAAGCTGAACGTTTAATTGAATTTTTTTCTCGCGGGCAATCGGAATAAATTGCGCTTCCACAACCTCTTTCACGTCACTAAGCTTCACATCTTCAAACAGAATTTCCATTTTCCCTGCTTCCACTTTGGCTATGTCTAAAATATCGTTAATTAAATGCAAGAGATCATTTCCTGATGAGAAAATCGTTCCCGCATACTCTACTTGTTTGGCAGTAAGGTTTCCGTCTGCATTTTCAGCCAGCATTTGAGCTAGTATAAGCAGGCTATTGAGCGGCGTTCGCAGCTCGTGGGACATATTAGCAAGAAATTCTGATTTATATTGTGAACTAACGGTTAACTGCTTTGCTTTTTCTTCCAGCATACTTTTTGTTTTTTCCAGTTCCCTTGTCTTTTGTTCAGAGTTTTCATATTGTTCTTCAAGCTGTTCATTCACTGTTCGAAGCTCCTCTTGCTGCAATTGAAGCTCTTCCGATTGGCTTTGCAGCTCTTCCGTTAACGTCTGTGAGTCTTCGAGCAGCTTTTCTACTTGCATATGTCTTAAAATACTGTTTATATTCATGCCAATGTTATCCATGACCTCTTGGAGAAGCATTTGTTCGAGAGGGTTGAACGGTTCAAATGAGGCCAATTCAATTACAGCCAGTACTTCTCCTTGAAACTCCGCTGGAATGACCAGTACATTTGCAGGTGATGCCGAACCGAGCCCAGAAGCAATTTTAATATAATCGGCAGGCACTTGATGGAGCGAAATCGTTCGGTTCTCTAATGCACACTGTCCAACGAGCCCTTCCCCTAAACAAAAGCTGTCTTTGCCCGCTTCCTGATCGTTATAAGCATAAGCAGCGAGCTTTTGATATTTCGTTTCCTCTCCATTTCCCTGTTTCATATAGAAGACACCATATTTCGCCCCTGTCATAGGCGCAACTTTTGTGATAAATAGCTGGGCCAATATTTCTAAACTATCTATACCAGGATACATGGTAGCGATTTCAGCCACTTTCGTTTTTAACCAGCTATGTTCCTCTGCGGCATGTTTTAATTCTTTTTCCTGCATCGTATGCGTTTCCAAAGCTTGAGCCATTTCATTAAATGCAACGGCTATTTCCCCGATTTCATCTTTTGAAGTGACCTTGATGCGCGGCAATTGATCAGACTGGCCAAAAGCCACTTTTGTCATAACGGAAGTAACCTTGTTCAAATTACCTGTTACACTCCGAAAAATCCAGATCGTCATACTAATTCCGGCCAAAAAACCGGCGATCATATAAATAAAAATCATTTGATTCATTAGTTTATACGTCTTGCGGGATTGATTCAGCTCCGTGTCAACGGTTTGTTTTTGTATAGCTTGCAATTCACTAGCCACTTTGACCATGTCTTCTCTAACTTTTAAGCTATCATACCAAAACAGTTGGGTTACTTCCGCATATTTACCTTCTTTTATTAATCCATCGCCTTCTTTTTCCATTTCGCCGAGTGTTCTGCTCATTGTCTTTAATTCCTGAATTAAATGTTGCGATTGTTCCCGGCTATCTAACTTCTCAAGGGAGCCTATCGCTATATTTACATTGTGGAGAGCTTGATCTCTACTTTCCTTAAATGGCCTTTTAAGTTCCTCGGGGGGATTGGCGAGCAAGCCTCTTGCTTCCCTGCTGAACACATTCAATTCATTTTGAATCGTATTAGCCAAACTAAGCATCTCATAATTCTTCACGGCGTTTTTCGTGTTTTGATTAATCTGGCTCATCATGATCATAAAAATGAGATAAGAGATGATAAATAGTCCGAAAAGAAAACCAAATCCTATATACAGTTTTGTTTTGAATTTCATACTTTTCCCCTCCCTCAACAATCATTTGCGGCTAAAGCATACAATTGTAAAGGAATAAAACCAGCTCTTCTTTTACCGTTGCTTTAGTATCAATATTATATATAATAAGATGAATAGTGTTAATTTTCAAACTAATATTTAATTGCTTTTTTATTAGAAAGCGCAGACTGAAATGACTAAAAAGAAAAAACCCTTTTTTTCGACAAAAAAAGGGTAAAAAAGACAAAGAAATCGAACCTTTACGCCCCTGAAACTGCGTTAGTTCGATCTTACTTATCAGCCATTCTTGATGAAAATAATTTCTTACGTCCCGACTGCGTTAAACTAACGTGTCACGCAACAAGAAATCTTAAACGGCAAGTTAAAAGGTAGCACCGGCTTACGAGATGCTGCTTTATTACGCGATCTTATAAGCCGGATGATTTTGTCTAGTTAGCAACGAGTCTTTACATGCTTGAAATTTTATTTATTACTTTATTTTGTACGCACGGAAAAGAAACACACCCATCGTGCCAAGAATCACCGTCAAAAAAACGGGCAGCTCAAAGCAGCCGATCCCCGTCTCATTTCCATGCGCCCACTGTACACTTTGCCAGCTCGTATACACGAGAAAAAAGACAAGTTCCATTTTCAACACATTGAACATCATCCGGCTGTTGACGTATTGCCTTTCCTTATTTTCCTCTGTCAAATTCGGGATATTGTATACGTGCGGCACTCGTTCCAAAGCGGTCAAGCCCGCCCATAAAAGCAACGTCACCGCCGGCACAAACCAAATCATCCCTTTGCCGCCCCAGCCGTCCGCTTCTCCTTTGGCGTTAAAGTGAATCGGCACTTGGTCCGGAAGCGTGCTCCATTGAATAAGCAAATAAATGACATTTCCAATGATTAAAAGCAATGAGACGATCGTCGATATTTTTTCAAATGAGGTTTTCGGCAAATAAACAAGTTTAGCCATGGCGGACCTCCAGCTTTTTAGCTTCTTTTATTATCTTTAAAACGATATCTGATTCATTAAAATTTAAAGGCTCAGTGTCATAATGCAGCCGGTCCATCAGCCCATTCTCCTTAGCAGCTCCTCAATGATCGGCCAGTTCTTCACCCACGTGAACACCCGGACAATGTGAAAAGGTACTACTAGGATAATAACTAGACTGATCGAAAAGAAAGCGGCGATCGCGATAAATTTCACATTCCCTTTTTCGCCTCTCGATATGGCTTTGACACTGACGACCACTCCTGCCACTAAAAAAGCTAAACCGACAACTAAAAGAAACTCAACAAAATTCTGGAGTACAAACGAAAGACCGATAAATAATAGTCCAATAATGGCAAAGACAACAGACGACATACTATATATTTTCATATATCCCCCTTTCTACACAATTGTACCAATTCTTCCAAGGCATTTACACTGGTTGAAAGAAACAGCCCATCCCCGGAGCCGCGATCAGCTTTGGCAAATGATAGGTAAATTATCATTTGCCAAAGCTGAGGTTGAAGCATATTCTCTAATATATCAGGGATTGTGCTTTTATTACGAACTGTCATCGAAAAATATGATGTTTGGAGAGTTATATTATGTCTAAAAAGAGTGTAGACGATATTTTACAGGAAGGTATCTATGGAAAAAAAGAAATTAAGCCGGAAGAACGGAGAAGGTTTCTCGGCACGTTAAGGGAAAGAATTGTCGCCGTGCTGCTACAAGGACAGGTGAGGGAAAAAGAAGTTTACCCTGAACTGATCGAGCTTATGAAGAAGCATCCACAAGCGAAACTTTACTTAAATGGCACATTAGATATCACTTATTTGAAAAAATATATCGCAGCTGCAGAAAAAAATAAACTTGGCTACACAGTCGTAGTAAACAAGAATCACCACACAGATATCGGCCTTGTTTTGGCCTACGACCATGCCATTGATAAAGAAGAGATCTTTCTCGTCAGACAACAAAAGAAACAAAAGTTGAAACCCGTAAAGAAAAAAAGTAAATTGGCTTCGCTCTTTAAATGGTTGAAGAGAAAATAAAAAGCAAACGTCCCTGTCACAGACTCAATTGGGATAATAAGGCTGGACTAACTTGAATTCTTGACGTCAGTCCAGCCTGTCATTCATTTTGTAATTTATTCTTCTGAAACATATAAAGGCTGTCCTAAAAGCATTTTGCTTTTAGGACAGCCTTTTATCGTTGTTTGAGCTATGCTTTTCTTTGTCCAGCTGCAGCGCCTTGCCCCTCGAGGTCAAATAACCTTCCCCAATGAAGTCAAAGTACGGACTTCTTTTGGGAAGAACATTTGCTTGTCGGGGCAGAACAGGCGCTTCCGCTTTTCTTTGTCCAGCTGCAGCGCCTTGCCCCTCGAGGTCAAATAACCTTCCCCAATGAAGTCAAAGTACGGACTTCTTTTGGGAAGAACATTTGCTTGTCGGGGCAGAACAGGCGCTTCCGCTTTTCTTACCCAAAATAAAATTCGCGGTGAAGGCTGCAGCCTGGGTTAAAAGCAGCCTGGCAATGCGGGCATTTGGATTGGCACTGAAGGTACTCGTTCACTGTTAATTCGTTCCCGCAGGCGCCGCACAAAATGGCTTTTTCATCGAATTGTTCCTGCGGCCAGACGCTTGCCTGCCCGCAGCCGTGTTCTTCGTGGCATTGAAAGCAAGGATAATACGTCTGGCAGCAATAAAACTTGATGGCAATTCGGTCTATTTCTTTATGATAATGGGTGCAGCGGGTTTCTTCGTCGAGTACACTGCCGCGCACAGTATGGCCTTTGATTTGCATAATTTTTCGACCTCCAGGCGAGCGCCTGCCAGTTTTCGGCTCCGTTTTTTTACTTACGAGCCGAACTAGATAATTTACTGACCGGTTTAGCGAATTTACTTGCCAAAATCTTGTCGGGGCAGAACGGGCGCTTCCGCTTTCTTTATTGTCCAGCTGCGGCGCCTTGCCCCTCGAGGTCAAATAACCTTCCCCAATGAAGTCAAAGTACGGACTTCCTCGGGGAAGAACATTTGCTTGTCGGGGCAGAACAGGCGCTTCCGCTTTTCTTTATTGTCCAGCTGCAGCGCCTTGCCCCTCGAGGTCAAATAACCTTCCCCAATGAAGTCAAAGTACGGACTTCCTCGGGGAAGAACATTTGCTTGTCGGGGCAGAACAGGCGCTTCCGCTTTTCTTTAGTCAAATTTAATTTTATTTACTGTGTCACTGTCCAAGCGCAGGACGACTTCGCCGATGAGTTTAACGGCGTTTTCGTAGTCGTCGCGGTGGAGCATAGCGGCGTGGGAATGGATGTAGCGTGTCGCGATCGTAATGGACAAGCTCGGTACGCCGCCTGATGTGACGTGGATCGCACCTGAGTCTGTACCGCCGCCGGCCATAGCGTCAAATTGATATGGAATATTTAATTCGTCAGCCACATCTGTGACAAAGTCGCGCAGACCTTTGTGTGAAACCATAGAGGCATCGTACAAAATAATTTGTGGACCGTCGCCCATTTTACTCATTGCTTCTTTGTCGGATACCCCTGGTGTGTCGCCGGCAATGCCTACATCAACGCCGAATGCGATGTCCGGCTGAATTTTTTGTGCGGACGTTTTTGCGCCGCGCAGACCGACTTCTTCCTGCACTGTACCAACACCGTAAACAGTGTTGTTGTGCTGTTTGTCTTTGACGTATTTCATGACGTCGATCGCAATCGCACAGCCGATGCGGTTGTCCCACGCTTTGGCAAGCAGCATTTTTTCGTTGTTCATCACAGTAAATTCAAAATAAGGTACGACCATATCGCCCGGGCGCACGCCCCACTCCTGTGCTTCGTCTTTGCTGGACGCACCGATGTCGATGAACATATCTTTAATATCTACCGGCTTTTTGCGCGCTTCCGGTGACAAGATGTGCGGCGGCTTCGATCCGATCACACCTGTAAGATCGCCTTTTCTTGTAACGATCGTCACGCGCTGGGCAAGCATAACCTGGTTCCACCAGCCGCCCACTGTTTGAAAGCGGAGAAAGCCTTTATCGTCAATTTGTGTAATCATAAAGCCGACTTCATCTAGGTGGCCAGCTACCATAATTTTTGGCCCGTTTTCGTGGCCCGTTTTTTTGGCGATTAAACTGCCCAGATTATCTGTCGTCACTTCATCGGCGAACGGTTCTATATACCTTTTCATGACGGAGCGGGCTTCGCGTTCGTTGCCGGCAATTCCCTTTGCATCCGTCAAGTCTTTTAGCATCGTTAATGTTTCGTCCAGTTTGGTCATGGAAAATTCCTCCTATACAAAATATGTATCCGCTTGCATTATACGGGATTTTCCGGAAATGCACAAAAATTCCGCTTAATACCCTTGTTGCTGCCGTTCATAATTCACTTCATTTTTAGCGACATAGGCCTCTTCCACTTCTTCTGCCGAAAAACCAAGCAGGCGGCCGAGCGCAAAGTAATCGTTGAGCAGCCGGTGATACGCCTCCGCTGATTTTTCCTGCTTAAACAAACTAGCTGCTTCATATATAAGCAAAAATTGTTCCGTTGCTGAATCAGCGGAGCCACTTTCGATAATGGCTGCTTCTTTTTCTAACGAAAGTGTCAGTCCGAGTGATAAAATAAAATGCACGCCGTCAACGAATTCTTCCAAAATCACTGCACGGGCACTTGGCTCTTTCAGACTCCAAAATTTAAAGCAGCGCGTTTCATTGGCGAGCTCCCCGACTTCAACAAGCAAAGCCAGTACTTTTTTATCAAACAAATCCGCTTTTTTCAGGCCGTGCTCCGATTCAATGTATTCGTCAAGTGCCCGCTGCATGTGAAATAACTTTGATACATTCATTCCTTTTTCCCCTTTCTTTATGAAAAATAAGCGAGCAGACCAAGATCAATCATCGCTAAAACCGGCATGCCATATTTAAATGAAATATGCTTCGTTTTATGGCGGTGCGCCTGCATGGCAATCCAACTGCCAACCGCTCCCCCAATGAGCGCCAGCAGCCAAAGCATGTTCTCACTCGTCCGCCATGCCCCGCGTTTCGCTTTTCGTTTATCATTTCCCATTACAATGTAACTGATCATGTTGATTAAAATAAAATAAATGAACAAACGGCTCACCTCCCTGCTATTTTAGCAAAAAAGCACAAGTAAAGTGGTGATTCACTTATGCTTTTTTGAATTGAATGATGTTTTTCCTGAATCATGAGCTTCTTATCATGAATTGTGAGCTCATTATCCTGAATCGCGCATCATTTATCATGAATGAGAGCTTTTATCCTGAATCACGCACCATTTATCATGAATCACCCACTTCTTATCCGGAATTACTTCTCACTTTTCCTAAAACGACTGCTAGAATCAGCTTCTGCATAAAGAGACGAACACCAGAGAAGAATATAACCGATAATAATGGAAGCAGGTGAAGACTCATTGACAAAAGAAATGCGAAATATACACTCAGGTAATAGCGACCCGCATGTTGATGGGAAAAATGAAGGTATTATTTCCGATCCGTTAGGCGCTTCACAAATGGGTATTCGCATCGATCCCAAACAATCAGAAAGCCCTTATCGCGTAACAGCTTTGAAAAAGGATGAGGAAATGGAAAGTTTTAAACAGTTCTTTGATGGAGAAAAGTGAAGATTGCCTGTAACATAAAAAAATCAGACCGCTCATTCGGGTCTGATTTTTGAATACTTCTTATTTATTAAGTTGAGCTTTAGCAGCTTCAGCTAATTGATTGAAAGCTTGTTGGTCGCTAACAGCAAGGTCAGCAAGCATTTTGCGGTTTACTTCAATGCCGGCAAGTTTCAGGCCGTGCATTAAGCGGCTGTAAGAAAGGCCGTTCATGCGTGCAGCTGCGTTGATACGAGTAATCCAAAGCTTACGGAAGTCACGTTTTTTCTGGCGACGGTCACGGTAAGCGTATTGCAGGGATTTCATAACCTGCTGGTTGGCTACTTTATATAAACGGTGTTTAGCACCGAAAAAACCTTTTGCTAATTTAAGAACTTTTTTACGACGTCTGCGAGTTACTGTTCCGCCTTTTACGCGTGGCATAATATTTCCCTCCTAGATATAATTCCTGGTCTTACTTAAGATTGTCGAGCATATGACGAATGCGTTTGAAATCGCCTTTAGATACAAGAGTTCCTTTGCGGAGCTTACGTTTTTGTTTCGTAGATTTGTTGGCAAATAAGTGGCTTGTGTAGCCGTGGGAACGTTTTAATTTACCAGAACCTGTTTTTTTGAAACGCTTCGCTGAGCCGCGGTGAGTTTTCATTTTTGGCATTTTGTATTCCTCCTCAAACTGATTACTTTTCGTTTTTAGGTGCTAATACTAAGAACATACTGCGGCCGTCCATTTTTGGCTTTGTTTCCACAGTAGCTACGTCTTGACAAGCTTCAGAAAAACGGTCAAGTACGCGTTGGCCGATCTCTTTGTGAGTGATCGCGCGTCCTTTGAAGCGGATGGAAGCTTTGACTTTGTCGCCTTTTTCCAGAAACTTGATCGCATTACGCAGTTTCGTGTTAAAATCATGTTCCTCGATTGTCGGGCTGAGACGCACTTCTTTCAAGTTAATGATTTTCTGGTTTTTGCGGGCTTCTTTCTCTTTCTTCTGCTGTTCGAACTTAAACTTGCCATGGTCCATAATGCGGGCGACCGGCGGTTTTGCATTTGGCGCAACAAGCACAAGATCAAGGTTGACGCGTCCAGCAATTTCAAGCGCTTCATTCTTTGACTTGACACCAAGCTGCTCTCCATTTTGATCAATCAGACGAACTTCACGGGAGCGGATCCCCTCGTTTACAAACATATCTTTGCTAATAATGAGCCACCTCCAAGGTTTTTGAGAATAAACGATTCTATTCCGGAACACACATTGACGCCCAGCGTTTTCTGTTTTTAAGCAATAAAAAAATGCGGGCATGAGTGCATACCCGCATTAAACGACGCAATAGGTCATTTATTATTACATTCAAACCTGCCAACTGCTGGTGCGTCAATCAGGTGAGAAGCGGGTGCTTCTGCTTGTTTATGTGTATTCTGTTCACCTTAGTAACTATATCATAACGAATGTTCTTCGTCAACTCATCGAAAGCAATTCAACACGACTTATCTTAACAAAGCTAACTTAAATACGCAAGACTTTTTTCAAAAGTTATGCTTTTTTCGCTTCTTTTTTAATCAAGTCAAGGAAGTCGGCAAAGGCCACGGTTTCCGATTTTTGTTCGCCGTATTTGCGGACATTGACGGAATCCGTTTCGATTTCCTTGTCACCGACAACGAGCATGTACGGGATTTTTTGCATTTGCGCTTCGCGAATCTTATAGCCGATTTTTTCATCACGGCTGTCCAGTTCGACACGAATGCCAGCCTGACGCAACTTTTCTTGCACTTCTTTTGCATAGTTAAAGTGAACATCAGCAGATACCGGGATCACTTGTACTTGCACTGGTGCAAGCCATGTCGGGAAGGCGCCTTTGTACTCTTCAATTAAGAAGGCAACAAAGCGCTCCATTGTGGATACGACACCACGATGAATAACGACCGGGCGGTGCTGCTTGCCGTCTTCGCCGATATACGTTAAATCGAATTTTTCCGGCAGTAAAAAGTCAAGCTGAACCGTGGACAACGTTTCTTCTTTGCCAAGCGCTGTTTTTACTTGCACATCAAGCTTCGGCCCGTAAAATGCCGCTTCGCCTTCCGCTTCAAAATAGTCAAGCTCAAGCTCATCCATCGCTTCTTTCAGCATACTTTGCGCCTTGTTCCACATTTCGTCATCATCATAATACTTCTCCGTATCAGCCGGATCCCGGTACGACACGCGGAACGAGTAATCGTTCAAGTCAAAGTCTTTATATACTTCCATGACTAAGCGGACGACGCGCTTAAATTCTTCTTTAATTTGATCTGGCCGAACGAAAATATGGGCATCATTTAATGTCATGCCGCGCACGCGCTGCAGTCCTGACAAGGCACCTGACATTTCATAACGGTGCATCGTGCCAAGTTCCGCTATGCGGATTGGCAGCTCGCGGTACGAATGAATACCATTTTTGTAAATCATCATGTGATGCGGGCAGTTCATCGGACGCAAAACGAGCTGTTCGTTGTCCATGTCCATTACCGGGAACATGTTTTCCTGGTAATGATCCCAGTGACCGCTCGTTTTATACAGTTCTACACTTCCCATTACCGGGGTGTACACGTGGTCGTAACCAAGACTTTCTTCTTTGTCGACGATATAGCGCTCAACAATACGGCGAATCGTCGCGCCTTTTGGCAGCCACATCGGCAGTCCCTGGCCGACTTTTTGTGAGTTCATGAACAAATCAAGTTCTTTACCAATTTTACGGTGATCGCGTTCTTTTGCTTCTTCAAGCATTTTTAAGTGGTTTTCAAGCTCTTCTTTTTTGAAAAAAGCTGTGCCGTAAATGCGCTGCAGCATTTTGTTGTCGCTGTTGCCGCGCCAGTAAGCACCGGCAATGCTTAACAACTTAAATTCTTTAATTTTATTTGTCGACGGTACATGCACCCCCCGGCATAAATCAAAGAAATCTCCCTGCTCATAAATCGTTACCGTTTCATCTTCTGGAATGGCGTCAATTAGCTCGATTTTATATTCGTCGTCAATTTCTTCATACAGTTTTTTCGCTTCATTGCGACTCACTTCTTTGCGGACAACTTCCACGTTTTCACCGACGATTTTTTTCATTTCTTTTTCAATTTTCGGCAAGTCTTCCGGTGTGATCGAATCATCGATATCGATGTCGTAATAAAAGCCGCCTTCGATGACTGGGCCGACACCAAGCTTCACTTTATCTCCGCCATACAGACGTTTAATGGCCTGCGCCATTAAGTGGGCCGTGCTGTGACGCAAGATTTCAAGTGCATCTTCATGGTCCTGTGTTACGATTTCCAGGCTTCCGCTTTCTTCAATCGGCGTGCGCAAATCTACCAGCTTGCCATCTACTTTCCCGGCGAGTGCTTTCTTTTTTAAGCCCGGGCTGATCGACTGGGCAATTTCTTCTGTCGTTGTTCCTTTTGAAAACTCCTTGACCGATCCGTCAGGAAACGTAATATTCATCATTTCAGACATAACTAACACTCCTTGCTTTTTAATAAATCATTCTTTAGCTTCACTGGACGATTACATGGTTAAAAACAACAAAAAACCCCATCCCTTCATAAATGAAGGGACGAGGTTTAAATCGCGGTTCCACCCTTGTTTTCAACATAAATTGTTGAAATCTCCAGATCAGATAACGGCTGCTGCCGGCGGTCCATTACTGGCATCTCTGCGTTCACGGCCGAGGTTCAAAGGCGGTAAGCAAATTTTTCGTGTTAGGAAAGTTTCAGCCTGGCTCTCCCTCTCTGGAAACCGTAAAAAAATACTCATGTCCTTATCAAAACCTGTCTCACTATTTACGTGTATGTTCGTATTATATGACTTGCGCGCCTGAAAATCAATAGGGTCATCTTTATTTCCGGCGGTTGGGGCCTTTCATTTCGACAGGCACCGTTAAAAACTTGATTCTCTCCATGACCCGCTTCGCTTTCAGCTCTTCTTTTTCGCCGCGCTGCGAATACGTTAAATGATGTTCAAGCCCTTCATAACTGAAATTAGATGTAAAAAACGTCGGCAGTCCTTCAAGCATGCGGAACTGCAAAATCGTACCGAGAATGTCGTCGCGCATCCAGCTCGACATCGCTTCTGCTCCAATATCATCAATCATCAGCACTGGCGCTTTTTTAACCACCTCGAGCTTCGAGTTCATCGACTGGTCACTAAATGATTGCTTCATTTCCCTAATAAACTCCGGAAAATACACGATCAGAGAAGACACGTTCATTTCGGCAAGATCATTGGCAACAGCCCCGAGCAAATAAGATTTCCCGACACCGAACGGTCCGTAAATAAACAGCCCTCTCGCCTCGTTGTCTTTCGAATATGCCTCCGTAAATTGCTGGGCAAGCTCAATTGCTCGCAGCCGGCCAGGGTCACCTAAGTCGAGGCTCGAAAAGTCAGCGTTCAAAATATCTTTTGGCACGTAAATGCTGTTGATCAGCTTTTCATTTTTTCTTTGTTCATCATCGCGGATTTTGCGCGGACAGCGGTGGTAATCGATATCAATGCCGCCGCGGCGCCACACGAGCTTCGGTTCAAAGCCTTTCATTACATTGATGCACCCGTCAAGGCTTGGGCACTTACCGCAGGAAAAGCTTTGTTCTTTAAATTCGTATAGCTTCATTAAATTTTTCTCGAGCATATCCGGTGTGATTTGTTCTTGATGCTCGCGCAAAAAGGCACTAACAGTCGGATCATTTAAAATTTCCTGGCGTGTGCTTTCATAACGAGCTTTAAAATCCGGAGATCGCGTCAGTTTATTCAGTGTTTCATCAATTCTCTTCATCGCTGTTTGTCACCTGCCTCTTTAATCGCCTGTTTTTAATTTTCTCAGCGAGCGCACGTCTTTTTGCTTCCAATTCCTGATCAACGGCCGGAGTTTCCGCTTTTGCTGTTCCTTCTTCATGAAACCAGTCAGGCAGCATTTCCGTACGTGTCGCCTTTTGTTTTGGCTTTCGTTTATTTTGCGCCCATTCCGCATACTGACGGTGCTCATTTTTCGCGAGTTCCATTGCGTCTTTCACCGTCTTTACTTTTTTGCGGGCCCAGTGCGAAGCGATTTTTTCCACATAGCTCTTCGTCAGCTTCATGTCCGTTTTTAGCATAACGTATTGAATAAGCACATTGGCGACACCTGCCGGCAGTTTATGCTGGAAAAGGACTCCTTCGACCACTTGCATATCGGAGCTGGACGGCAGACTGCCGGAAATATCGATCAGCAGCTGGCGCGGCGACGTTGTTTCTAAATAATGCATCAGTTCTTCTTCTTTCGATGCCGGCTTGTTTTGAATAGTGCGCAGCGCCGCCGGCTGCACTAAATGAATAAGTTCAGGCAGCTCTTCATTTCTTTCCAGCTGATACCAATCGCGAGCAGATTTGCGCAAAACTTCCATGTCAATTTCATCTTTCTCATCAATTGCCGTCAGCAGCAAATTTTTCATTTCAAGCGGTTCGATGCCGTACAAGTGGGCTAATTTGACAATCGTTTCTTTTACCGCCGGCGTCATCGCTGATTTCGGCAGCATCGCCCCTTGAAGAGAACTTTCGAGCACACTAAAATCAAATTGATCCACCTTTAGCAGGATACCTTTGCTGCTTGATTTGGTCACATATAATTTTCCTTCCGGAGGCAGACTGTCTTCCATAACCTCGTGGTCAAGCGGCGGCGGCCCGGCAGAAAACACTTCTCGGAAGTCTTTTGTTATTTCCTTATGTTCATCTGTGTACGCCACCTCATCGGCAAAAAATTCTTTCAGTCTCAAAAAGTGGGTACGGCCAATTTTGCGGTAAAGGAAAACATTGAGCATGCCATCGTTGAAAAATTGTTCCGGGGTGAGCGGCGGCTGCAGCTCGTATACAAATTCACGTAAATCGCCGTTTTTCCTGACAAATGTTTTTAATAAACCAAGTGCCTCGAGTTTTAGCCGGGCTTCGTAAATTTCCTGAAGATTTTTATCAAGAAAGTTCATTAAATGATAATGGCTGGCGGTTTGAGCGCACAGCCGGTTTTCTTCCACTTCTGCCCATAAAGTCATATATAAGCTGAAGCAAGTGGAACCGAGCAGCGGCTGGTATAAAAACGTTAAGATGCGCCGGTCGGTTTCGTGCATCGTTCCGCCGAGACAGGCTGTATATTCATCCACCGGCTGAATTTCGTTCCAATGTAATTTCATATAATCCATCTAACCTTTCACTGTTGAAACTGCTTGCTGATCGATGAAAAAAACAGGAGAATCTGTTTTCCTCCTGTTCACAACATAGTCATTCGTATATAGCGTGTACGAAAAGACTAAGTGACCAACTTTGTATTTACTTTTCCCTCAAAATGACTGCTGCTTTACTGCTCCAGCTTGCTAGTCTTCCTTTTTAATCAATTCCTTTAACTCATCCAAAAACACATTAATATCTTTAAATTGGCGATATACAGAAGCAAAGCGAACGTAAGCCACTTCATCCACATCTGCCAGCCGATCCATGATCATTTCTCCGACTTTTTCCGATTGAATTTCGGAAAAGCCTTGGCTGCGTATGTCTTTTTCCACGTCCATCGTCAATTTTTCGAGCTGGTCGAGTGAGACCGGACGCTTTTCGCACGCTTTGATCAGCCCGCGCAAAAGTTTTTCACGACTAAATTCTTCCCGCGTGCCTTCTTTTTTCACGACAATCAGCGGCAAGTCCTCTACTTTTTCAAATGTGGTAAATCGATAAGAACAAGATTCACACTCGCGGCGGCGCCGGATCGAACGCGCTTCGTCCACAGGCCTTGAATCAATTACACGTGTGCCATTATGCTGACAAGCCGGACATTTCATTGTATCTCAACTCCGATTTTAATTTCACTACCTCAATCATATTAAAAAGAAGCGAAATGTACAAGACAATGGTTCACCGTATAAATGAAAGAGGTGTATGCTCATCGCATACACCTCTTTTTACTTCGCATGAACTGGCAGCAAGACCCCCCGCCTCAAAGCTTTGGGTAAAACAAAGTCACATAAGCGGAGGGTCACCTGCCAATAAACGCCCGATTTATTCAACTAACCATCAGTAGGAAATGAAACCCTCCTCACTGATGAAAGTTTCATTTTATAGGACACTTGCTTTTTGTCTCGCTTGAACAGGGCCCAATCCACGAGGCATTTCCATTGTTTCCCGTACATCTGCCTCTAATGCCTCTGCGATGTAATTTGCTGCAATATTCGGATCAAGATCTCCGCAAGTATACACATCAATGCTTGCGTATCCGTGTTCCGGAAAGCTGTGAATCGTTAAATGCGATTCAGAAATAATGACGACTCCACTCACGCCTTGCGGGGCAAATTTGTGAAAAGCCACCTCTCGGATTTCAGCACCAGATTTCAATGCTGCATCCACAAAAATTTGTTCAATTGTTTCCATGTCATTCAACTTTTCAAGATTGCAGCCCCAAAGTTCCGCAATTACATGACGACCCATAGTTTCCAATGATCGTTTCCCCCTTTTACAATTTTTTAAAAGATTCGTTGTAAAAGTGATAACCGCCACGGGGGAAAGTTAGTCCGAAGAGGTCCTAACCCTTTAAGCAGCTATTTTATTTCACGAAAATTAGTATACTGTGAACAGTATAATTTTGCAACATCCTGTCTAACTTTTTTTCGAAAGGTTTTTGAATAATTGACTTTATTTAAAATCAAACCATTTTTTCAAGGTAGATATTTTTTTGCTGCGGTTTCTTGGCGTTGTGCACGGAGTCCAACGATTTGTGTATGGACTTTTCACTTTTATACACAAACCCCTTTTGTACACCGCTCCGCCGACACGCAAAAAAACCGGCTTGAAAAATCCACTCAAGCCGATTTCATAAAATTAAGCAGTTACCTCAACTTTTTTTTTCATATTTTCCGCGACGTAGTTCACGAGGTCAACGACGCGGCAAGAATAGCCCCACTCGTTGTCGTACCAGGCGAGAACTTTCACTTTTGTTCCTTCCATCACGATTGTTGACAAACCGTCGATGATGGAAGAATGAGGATTAGTATTGAAATCAACCGATACTAACGGTTCTGTTGTGAATTCAAGAACACCTTTCAATGCACCTTGGGATGCTTCAATAAACGCTTCATTGATTTCATCAACTGTCACTTCACGTTTCAAATCAACAACAAGGTCTACAAGCGACACATTTGAAGTCGGCACGCGCAAAGCCATGCCGTGAATTTTTCCTTTTAAATGAGGAAGAACGAGTGACAATGCTTTCGCTGCCCCTGTAGACGTTGGAATAATGGACTGCGCGCATGCGCGGGCACGACGCAAATCTTTATGCGGGTTATCTATGTTGTTCTGGTCATTAGTGTAAGCATGAACAGTTGTCATCAAACCATTTTCAATGCCAAATTTATCATCCAGCACTTTCGCTACCGGAGCCAGGCAGTTCGTCGTGCAGGAGGCGTTGGAAATGACTTCGTCTTTTTGGATATTTAAATCGCTTTCATTCACACCCATAACGATAGTCGCGTCTTCATTTTTACCTGGAGCCGTTAATACTACTTTTTTCGCACCAGCATCCAAGTGAAGAGCTGCTTTTTCGCGAGCGTTGAATTTTCCTGTTGCTTCAATTACGATATCAATACCAAGCTCTTTCCAAGGAAGCTCACGCGGATCACGATTGCTTACTAATTGAACACGTTTGCCATTCACGATCAATGCGTTTTCTTCCGTTTGTACATCCCCATCAAACTTTCCATGATTTGTGTCATACTTAATCAAATGAGCAAGCGTCTCTGCAGGGTAGCTCGCGTTCACCGCTACAATCTCCAAATTATCCTCTAAAATTGCTTTGCGGAACACCATTCTTCCGATACGGCCAAATCCGTTAATTGCTACTTTCGCCTTCATATACCGGCTCCTCCTATATCTATAAATGTTATACTTAATTGTTTTTTTAACTACAATTAGTATAACATAATTAACTTTAAAAGGAACCTCAAAAAATACAAAACAAAAAGTTTAATTATTCAGAAAATATGAGTAAAAGGCGCTCGTTTGATTGCAAATGTTGTCCCACTGACTGTATTTCACTGGTCACCAACTGCAACCCGCGATTTTCCCCCGCCTGAACGCCCTAACGGCTTGCCAATTTCTTAGTTCCGGTTGCTGAAGTAAGTCGCAGTAAAGACGAGCGAGAAGTTGTGGGCGACCCAGATGCCGGTCATAAGGAAAAATGAGAAAGAAATGCCTTCGTACAGGATAATGATTGCCCAGGCAATCAGGAGAATGACGGATGTGATGTTCCAGGAAGCTGCTTTCGCGCGGGCAGTAACGTATTGCTGGCGTTCATCGAACAGCCTCTTTTTCTCGCCAATGCGGCGGTTGATAAATAAAATGACAATCGTAATTCCTGCCCCAAGTAGTAAGCCTGATAAACCGATTAAGTTATTGATCAATGTTTTCATCCCCTTCAAAAATAAATAAGTCTTCAATCTGGCAGTGAAACACTTGGGCAAGTTTGTGGGCTAACACGAGAGAAGGATTGTACTTGCCTTTTTCAAGCGAAATGACGGTTTGTCTTGAGACATTTAATTTTTTCGAAAGTTCTTCTTGGGTAATATTCATTTCTGTGCGCTTTTCACGAATGATATTTTTCATTTGTCCTCCTTCATTAAATTAGTAAAGCTGTTTTTACGTAAAGTCTACTTTACAGACAAGCTATATGTCAAGCAGACTTTACAAAAAAGAACAAATGCGCAAACGCTTTGGCCAGCCTTCAACAAAAGTGTTCTTTCCTCAAGTCTGTTTTCGTAAACTTTGTTGCTATTAGAAAAGGGTTGGTTGATTTCCACTCCAGGATGCTCGCTTTCCGCGGGGCGGGCAGTGAGCCTCCTCGTCGCTTTGCTCCTGCGGGGTCTCACCTGTCCCGCTAATCCCGCAGGAGTCTCGCACCTTCCGCTCCAATCAACCCTTTTGCTACACTTTTTGTCATAAGAATATACTACAAAAACAACAATCTTTTAGAAAACAGCCTTCCTCAATGTCTAGCTGCAGGCGCTTGCACTTGCGGCAGCCTTGCTTCATTAGCAAAGTTATCTACAATGCGCTGATTTTATAGTTTCCTAAAAAATAAAAAAGCCCCGTCCACTTTAGGAACGGGTTAAGGGATGAGCTGCCAATCTTGAATGATTTTGAGGAGCTGCTCTTTCGTTTGTTCAATTGTACCGTTGTTGTTAATGACGGCGTCAGCTCGTTCTGCTTTTTCGGCGAGTGGCTGCTGAGAAGCAATGCGGGATCTGGCTGCAGCTTCGTCCAAACCGTTACGGGTCATTAGTCTTTCTAGCTGCGTAGCTTCGTCTGTATATACAACAATGACTTTTTCCACCATCCATGTCAGTTCGCTCTCGTATAAAAGCGGGATATCCATAACGATGGTTTGCTTGCCTGCATGAATCGCGGCTTCTTTTTCGGCCAGCATAAACTGGCGGACCGCCGGGTGTACGATGCTGTTTAACTTTTTTCGCTGCTCTGCATCGTTAAAAATACGTTCGCCGAGCTTGACCCGGTCAAGTGAACCGTCTGACTGAAGCATGCCGCTTCCAAACACTTCAACAATTTGCGAAAGCGCCGGCCGGCCCGGCTCAACTACTGCACGGGCGGCTACATCCGCATCCACTATTGTGTATTCTAATTCATTTAACAGGCGGCTGACCGTACTTTTGCCGCTCGCAATGCCGCCGGTCAGTCCGATAATAACTGCCATCGTTCTCCCCCTCTGCATAATTTACATTTTTAACGTACCTATAATGATTAACAAGATACCGGGAAAAAAAGCGACTCGCTGCACCCATTGCATACCGGCAAATTTTCGTCCACACGACAAGCCGCTTGTCACGAATAGGAAATTCATGACTGCTACAGAAGCAGCAAGAACCACAGCCGGGTAATTAAGCATAGCCGCACCGATCCCTGCTCCAAATGAGTCGAGCGACAGCGCCAAGCCGAGGAGCAATGCTTCAAGGCCAGTGATCGTGCCCGACTGATCCAAATCCGCGGCTGCAGGTCTTTTAAATACATGAATGACGACACCGAGCCGTTTTAACTCGAGGTGAACGAGCTGATTTTCATCATGCGGGCTCTGCTTATGTGCTCCCCGAAAAAATTGCCAGAGTACCCAGGCACCGAGCGCGATTAAAATAAAGCCGCCAAGCCGGCTGGCAGCAGCCTCGTCGATCCATCTGCTGAGCCAGTGCCCCGCTCCCATGGCAACGAGAAGCGCTCCTGCTGAGCAAAGCGATAAAATGATGGAAGACTTCACTGGCAGCTTTAACTTCTTCAATCCATAGGCAAGACCCGTGCTGAAACTGTCTAAACTGACCGCAGCCGCAAGCATAAACAACGAAAGATACCCATTCATCAAACTGTTCCTCCCCTGTCGAAACGTTAAGATAGTATATGGAAGGAGGATTGGGAACGTTCAATTTTACACAGTCGGATACGGCTGGCAATTCGGACAAATATGTGTGCCTCTGCCTGCAGTTTTCATTTTAACAATCGGTTCACCGCATGTTTTACACGGTTCCCCTTTGCGGCCGTATACAAAATGAGTTTCTTGAAATGTGCCGGCCTGCCCCTGGCTGTTAACGTAAGAGCGAATCGTGCTTCCGCCTTTATCAGTGGCTTCTTGCAGCGTAGCCACAATTTCTTTATGAAGGACAGCTATTTCTTCTTCTCTAAGCGAATTTGCTTTTCGCTCCGGGTGAATGCGTGCACGAAACAGTGCTTCATCTACATAAATGTTACCGAGACCGACAAACACTTTTTGATCGAGCAGTACCGCTTTAATATTTCGTTCTGTTTTTTTCAGTTTGCTGCGCACATAATCAACTGAAAAATCACTGGAAAACGGCTCGGGACCGAGTTGCGAAAGAGGAAGGGAATCGTGCTCCTGTCCTCTTGAAAATAAATGCATCGTGCCGAATTTGCGCACATCGCGATAACGCAGCTCCGACCCGTCCGTAAATGTAAACAAGATATGTGTATGCGGTTCTTCTTCTTCCCCGCGTTCGTGCAGATGGTATTTGCCTTCCATTCGCAAATGGGAAACGAGCGAATAATGATCGAGCGCAAAAATTAAAAACTTCCCTCGGCGCTGCACATCATGAATGGTTTCCCCGACTAATGCATCGGCAAATTGTTCAGCCTGCTCCGGTTTTTTAATAATATTCGGCCAGCGGACCTCTACTTCTTGAATCGTTTTGCCAACGACAAGCTGCTTGAGTGTGCGCCGGACAGTTTCTACTTCTGGCATTTCCGGCAAGTAACGTTCTCCTTTCTGTACGAAAACTGTTTATTTAGCGTCATACCATGTCGGCCCGTAAGAATAATCGACTTTTAACGGGACTTTCAGTTCGACTGCCTGCTCCATCACTTCAGGAACTAATCTCTTCATCGTTTCAATTTCTGCTTTCGGCACTTCGAAAATTAATTCATCGTGCACTTGCAGCAGCAGTTTGGACGCAAGGTTTTCTTTTTCAAGCATTTCTGCTGCATCAATCATCGCTTTTTTAATAATATCGGCCGCGCTTCCTTGAATCGGTGTGTTCATCGCTGTTCGTTCTCCGAAGCTGCGCAAGTTGAAATTGCGGCTCGTAATTTCCGGAATGTACCGTCTCCGCTGAAGCAGCGTGGTAACAAAGCCTTTTTCCTTCGCTTGGCGGACGATCGATTCCATGTATTCTTTCACGCCCGGATAAGACTGCAAATAGCGGTCAATAAAGATCCCGGCGTCTTTTCTCGTGATGCCGAGGCTTTGCGATAAGCCGTAATCGCTGATGCCGTACACGATGCCAAAGTTAACGGCTTTTGCCTGACGCCGCATGTTGCTGTCCACTTCTTCCTGAGACACGTGAAACACATCAGCGGCTGTTGCTGTATGAATATCCAGATCGTGAAGAAATGCTTCAATCAATTTTTCATCATCCGCAATATGAGCGAGCACACGCAGTTCGATTTGCGAATAGTCTGCCGCAAAAATAACAGAGTCATTGTTTGACGGCACGAATGCCTGGCGGATCTTTCTGCCTTCTTCGAGCCGGATCGGGATGTTTTGCAAGTTCGGCTCTGTGGAACTTAATCGTCCCGTTTGAGTAAGCGCCTGATTAAAACGTGTATGAATTTTATGAGTGATAGGATCTGCCACTTTCAACAGCCCTTCAATATAAGTGGACTGCAGCTTGCCGAGCTGGCGGTAAGTTAAAATATGCTCGACAATTTCATGAGACGGTGCCAGCTTCTCCAGCACGTCCGCTGAAGTAGAATAACCCGTTTTCGTTTTTTTTACAGGCGGCAAGCCGAGCTTTTCAAATAAAATCGTGCCCAGCTGTTTCGGGGAATTAATGTTAAACTCCGTACCGGCGAGCGCATGAATCGTTTGTTCAATGCCAGCGAGCTTACTTTTTAACTCTTCACCCATTTCCTTTAGACGCTCCACATCCACTTGCACCCCCTCTGACTCCATGTCAGCGAGAATGAGCGCAAGCGGCAGTTCGAGTTCGTAAAACAGTTCAAGCTGCTGGTTTTCTTCCAGCTCTTTTAAGCAAATCGTTTTTAATTCTTCGACCGCTGCCGCTTTTGACGCAATGTGCTCCGCATATTCCGCTTCTTCCGGGAGCTTGCGTTTCGCGCCTTTACCATACACCGCTTCGTCCGATTGAATCGTTTGCATGCCGTGCAGCTTCGCCACGGCTGCGAAGTCTTCTGGCGACTCCGATGGATTCAGCAAATAAGAGGCCAGCCAAATGTCAAAGTCGATGCCTTTCAGTTCAATTCCGCGGCGTCTTAATCCAATGACGGTGCGCTTCGCATCGTACACCGATTTCTTCTTCGTTTCGTCTTCCGCCCATGCTTTAAACACAGCGGACTGAAACGCTGCTTCTGCCGGGATAAAATAAGTACCGCTTTGCCCGCTTAGTCCAAAGCCCGCTACGTCGGCATGATGATAATTTTCGGTGATCATTTCTAAGTAAAAAGAGGAATCGTCGTTGAACAGCTCTTCTTTCAGCTCTGCTGCAAATTCATAGCTCACTTTTTCGCGTATAGCGGCTTCTTCCGCCGGGCGGTCCAGCTTTTCAAGCAAAGAGTTAAAGCCGAGTTCTTTAAACAGCTCGTATACTTTTTCATTATCAGGTTCGTTATATTGCAGGCTGCTTAACGAAAAGTCCATAGGCACTTCTCGTAAGATTGTGGCGAGCTCTTTGCTCATCACTGCGAGGTCTTGATGTTCTTCCAATTTTTCCTGCAGCTTTTTCCCACTCACTTCCCCAATTGATGCAAGCAGCTTTTCCACAGTGTCGAATTGCTTCAGCAGCTTAATAGCTGTTTTCTCGCCGACGCCCGGCACGCCCGGAATGTTATCGGAAGAATCGCCCATTAACCCTTTCATATCGATGATCTGTTCCGGTGTCAGGCCATACTTTTCTTCAATGTGGGCTGGTGTGTATACTTCAATATCCGTAATGCCTTTTCTCGTAATGCAGACAGTTGTTGCCTCTGATGCCAGCTGAGTTAAATCTTTATCGCCGGAATAGATCTTCACTTCAAAATCGTCTTTCTCAGCCTGCAGCGACAGCGTGCCGATAATGTCATCTGCTTCATAGTTTTCCAGTTCATATTGCGCGATGCCATACGCTTTCAGCAATTCACGAATGTAAGGGAACTGCTCAGAAAGCTCTGGCGGCGTTTTTTGTCGTCCGCCTTTGTATTCATCGTACGTTTTATGCCGGAAAGTCGTTTTACCGGCATCGAAAGCGACAAGTAAATGTGTCGGATTTTCTTCTTTCAATACTTTTAACAGCATCATCGTGAAACCGTATACCGCGTTCGTATGCATCCCTTTGCTGTTACTCAGTAAAGGTAATGCAAAAAATGCCCGGTACGCCACGCTGTTGCCGTCAATTAATACGATTTTTTTCTTCAAATCTGTCGTCCCCCTCTTGGAGCAATGCCATTCGTTCTTCTAAAAAACGGCACAAAAAAGCCGCTATTTTCTTCTTTATTCTACCATGTCCAGAATGAAAAAAGAAAATAACGGCCTTATTTCTCCCTCTGCCTGAAAAAAAGTGAGGGGCGTAAACGCCCCTCAAAAAAAAAACAGTTTTGAAGCGGGGGTTGATATGTTTATTATACAAAGCAATTGTGAAGGAAGAATAAAGGTTTCGTGAATTTTTTGTAAAAAAACCTTTATTTCCCTTCCCCCGCAGGAAGCTTTTTCAAGCAAACAGTAAACGTTGTTCCTTCATTCACTTTGCTTTCAACAAAAATTTCTCCGTCGTGCGCTTCGATGATATGCTTGACGATCGCAAGCCCAAGTCCGGTACCGCCTGAGTTACGGCTTCTCGCTTTATCCACTCTGTAGAAGCGCTCAAAGATGCGTGGCAGCTCATCAGAAGCGATGCCAATGCCGTTATCCTTCACTTCCACGAGCACACGTTCATCCTGCCCAAATGCCCGGATTTCCACGCGTCCGCCTTCTTGTGTATATAAAATGGCATTGGTCATTAAATTGAAAAACACTTGTTTTAACCGGTCCGCATCCCCTTCAGTCCACAGTTCTTTTTCTAGATGAAGCAATAAGTCAATCCGTTTATTTTCAAGACGGTTTTGAAGTGTCGGCACCATGTCTTCAATAATTTCATCAATAGCAAATCGTGTCATATTGAGGGCAATTCCTTTTTGCTCAATTTTGGACAGCTCCAGCAAATCCATTACGAGAGTCTGCATCCGCTCGCTTTCTTTTAAAATAATGTTTAAAAACATCGTCAGCGCCTCTTTATCTTCGAGCGCGCCGTCCAACAAGGTTTCGGTGAAACCTTTAATTGAAGTAATTGGTGTTTTCAATTCATGGGAAACGTTCGCTACAAAGTCTTTGCGCATTTGCTCGAGCTTTTTCAAACCGGTGATGTCATGAAAAACAATTAAAATTCCTTTCCATTCATCATGCGTGCCAATAATCGGCGCACCAGATACTTCAAAATGCTTCCGTTCAATGCGCAGCGGCAGCAGCAGCTGTCTGCGTACATTTTGTTCAGTCATAAATACTTCCTCAATCACGTCAATGACTTCACGATGCGGAATAGCTTCATGGTATCTTTTTTTGATCAATCGTTGATTTTCCAAATGAAAAAAGTTTTTAAATGATTTATTGACCATAATAATGAACCCGCGGTCGTCGATTAGTAAAAGCCCGCTTTCGATGTTTTCAATTAAAGTGGAAAGCCGGTTTTGATGTACTTCCTGCGCCTGCATCATTTCCTGCAAATTGCGGGCGAGAATATTGATCGATGTATTTAGCATCCCGACTTCATCGGGAGGCATTTCGTACGTTCTCGCCCGGTAATTGCCTTTGGCGAGTTCAATGGCTACTCTCGTTGCTGATTCAATCGGCCTCGTATAACGGTTTGTAATTTTCGTGCCGAACAGCGTGAGCAGCACGAGAGAGACACCAAGTGAAAACAGCAAAATAAGCCAGATTTGCTGGTATATGTGATTAAGCTCTTTCACTTTTGTATTTAACACGAGCAGGCCATCAGGCTGACCAGCTTTATCTTTCACTATCCGCCAATGATAATGTTCCTCAAATTTATTGGCAAGGGATTCTTGATAGGCAGAAGAATGTTCTATACCCGCTAGCTGTTTGACGATTTTTTGGTGATCGGAAATCGTTGAATTATCGAAAGCACCACTGTCAAAAATTAATTTGCCTGATGTATCAGCGAGAGAAATCCGGACTTGCAGTCTTTCGCTCCAATCTTTCGCCAGTTCCGTGTTGAAAGCAGTAAGCCCGCCTTCCCGGCTGATTTGCTCAGCCAGAATATCCGTCTCTTTTTCTAACCGCTCATTAAATGTGGATAAGTAATAGCCTTTAAACATTTGAGCAAGTATAATACCAAGGGCAGCGAGAACAAGCACAATTAAGGAAATAAGCGCAAGAATTAACCGGGTACGAAATTTGATCATGAAGGCTTTGGCTCCTCTAATTTATAACCTAACCCGCGGATGGTTTTTATGTATTCCGGTTTTCTCGTATTTTCTTCAATTTTTTCACGTAAATGACTAATATGTACATCGACGATGCGCGTATCACCGGCAAAGTCGTATTTCCAAACGGCGCTCAAGAGCTGGTCACGCGTTAATACGCGGCCTTTATTTTCCATTAAATAAAGCAGCAATTCAAATTCCTTCGGTGTTAGATCCAGCAAATCTCCCCGAAAATACGCTTCATATTTCTCAGGAAAAATTTGAATATCCAATACAGTAAAGCCTTCTTCCTGCGAATTCGTTTCTTCTTGCTTCGGCACGTGCTGCAGGCGGCGCAAAATCGCTTTTACCCGTGCCAGTAGTTCTCTCGGGCTGAACGGTTTTGTCATATAATCATCCGCTCCAAGTTCCAGGCCAAGCACTTTATCAAATTCTTCATCTTTCGCAGTGAGCATTAAGATCGGCGTTGTCACTTTTTGCTGCCGCAGTTCCTTGCACACTTCCATTCCATCCAGTCTTGGGAGCATCCAGTCCAGAACGATTAAATCCGGTTGTTCCCCCAATGCTTTTTCCATCGCTTCTTCTCCATCAAACGCGGTGATGACTTCATATCCGGTCTGCTCCAAATTATATTTAATCAATGTCACAATCGACTGTTCATCATCTACTACTAAAATCTTTTTATTCATTTCGTCCTCCCCGAGAAAAAATATTTAACCTCTCCCTCCTCATTATATAGAATTGGAGCGTCTTCGGAAAGGCGGGAAAAAGACAAGGCCGCAAACAGATGGTTTTTTTGCCTTGATGTATTAATAAAAAACAGAGAACCCATCAGCCGAGCTGACGGGTTCTCTGAGGATGTATAGATTAAGCAAGTACTTTCATGACGTTGCGGACGGAATCAGCCGATTTTTGCAGGGCTGCTTTTTCGTCTTCTGTCAGTTCAAGCTCGATAATTTTTTCAATGCCGCCTGCGCCAAGCACAGTCGGAACACCAAGATAAATGCCTTCAAATCCGTATTCGCCTTCCAGAAAAGCGATGGAAGGAATCACACGACGCTGGTCTTTCAAGATCGCTTCAGCCATTTCCACAAGGGAAGCAGCCGGTGCATAGTAAGCAGAACCGTTACCAAGCAAGGCTACGATTTCGCCGCCGCCTTTACGCGTGCGCTCAACAATCGCATCGAGACGCTCTTTAGGAATAAGTGTTTCCAACGGAATACCACCTGCATAAGAGTAGCGTACGAGCGGAACCATGTCATCACCGTGGCCGCCAAGAACGAAGCCTGTTACGTCTTTTACGGATAAGTTTAACTCTTGGGCAACGAACGTACGGAAACGAGCTGTATCTAGTACACCTGATTGTCCGATTACGCGGTGTTTAGGGAATCCGGATTCTTGAAATACTGTGTAAGTCATCGCGTCAACCGGGTTTGTTAATACGATGATTGTGCACTCTGGTGAATATTTAACAATTTCCGATGTAACTGCTTTCATAACTTTCTGGTTTGTTTGAACTAAATCGTCACGGCTCATGCCAGGTTTACGCGCAATACCAGCTGTAATAATGACGATATCTGAGTCTTTCGTGTCTTCATAGTTGGACGTGCCGATGATGTTCGCATCAAAGCCTTGTACAGGGCTTGCTTCAAGCATATCCAATGCTTTCCCCTTTGTCGGACCTTCGGCTTGTGGAATATCAACGATAACAACGTCTCCTAATTCCTTTTGCGCGAGTAGAAATGCAGTAGTTGCTCCTGTGAAACCCGCGCCAATAACGGAAATCTTTTTACGTTTTAAAGACATTAGAAAGTTCCCCCTTAAAGTTAGGTAGAATATATGCAATACCGTTCCTCAGTGGAAGAGGAACGGTTATGCTGCTAATTAAAGGTTTTTGATTAGTTCGTCAGCAAACTCAGAAGTTTTTACTTCTTTCGCGCCTTCCATTAAACGGGCAAAGTCGTAAGTAACTACTTTAGATGCGATCGTTTTCTCAACGGATTCCGTGATGAGTTTTGCCGCTTCGTTCCATCCTAAGTGCTCAAGCAATAATACACCTGAAAGCAGAACGGAAGAAGGGTTTACTTTATCAAGACCTGCATATTTAGGAGCTGTTCCGTGTGTCGCTTCAAAAATAGCATGTCCTGTTTCATAGTTAATGTTTGCTCCTGGAGCGATACCGATACCGCCTACTTGTGCTGCAAGTGCATCAGAAACGTAGTCGCCGTTCAAGTTCATTGTTGCTACTACGTCGAACTCTTTCGGGCGAGTCAAGATTTGCTGAAGGAAAATGTCTGCAATCGCATCTTTGATGATGATTTTGCCGGCTGCTTCCGCATCAGCTTGCGCTTTGTTCGCTGCATCTGTACCTTGCTCTTCTTTCACTTTGTCATATTGAGCCCAAGTGAATACTTTATCGCCGAATTCTTTTTCAGCCAGCTCATAGCCCCAGTTTTTAAAAGCGCCTTCTGTAAACTTCATAATGTTGCCTTTATGTACTAAAGTAACAGATTTACGTCCTTCTTTAATGGCGTAATTGATCGCTGCACGTACGAGGCGGGAAGTTCCTTCTTGAGAAACAGGTTTAATACCGATGCCTGACGTTTCAGGGAATCGAATTTTGTTCACACCCATTTCATTTTGCAGGAAGTTAATTAATTTTTTCACTTCATCTGAGCCTTCCTGATATTCGATACCGGCATAAATATCTTCTGTGTTTTCACGGAAGATGACCATGTCTGTATCTTCAGGACGCTTAATTGGAGAAGGGACTCCATCAAAGTAGCGTACCGGGCGCAAGCAGACGAATAAGTCCAGCTCCTGGCGAAGCGCTACGTTTAAAGAACGGAAACCGCCGCCGATTGGCGTTGTTAATGGACCTTTAATCGCGATTAAGTATTCGCGGATTCTCTCCAATGTTTCTTCCGGAAGCCATTCACCTGTTTTGTTGAATGCTTTTTCTCCGGCATATACTTCTTTCCATTCGATTTTCTTTTCGCCGTTGTATGCTTTTTCAACAGCTGCATCCAGCACTCGGGAAGCTGCTGCCCAGATGTCCGGGCCAATGCCGTCACCCTCAATAAATGGGATCACCGGATGGTTTGGTACATTTAAAACTCCGTTTGTTACAGTAATTTTTTCGCCTTGTGTCATCTTACAATACCTCCAATTCCATAATCAAAGGTTAGAGGCATTCGCCATCTAACCTTTGTTACTCACTCTATATTACACCAATTTTTTTGCGTTTTGTAAATATTAGAATTACTTCCGCTCACCAATTGGCACATACGTTTGCATATCCGGGCCTGTATATTCTGCACGCGGACGGATTAAGCGGTTGTTTGAATACTGTTCAAGAATGTGCGCGAGCCAGCCTGATACACGGCTTACTGCAAAGACCGGCGTGAACAAGTCATGGTCGATGCCGAGACTGTGGTAGACAGAAGCTGAGTAGAAGTCCACGTTTGGCGGCAGCTTTTTCTGAGTCGTAACAAGCTCCTCAATTTGCGTGGACATTTCGTACCATTGGGGCTCTCCTGTTAATTCTGTCAGTCTTCTGGACATTTCTTTTAAGTGCTTCGCACGCGGGTCGCCTTGGCGATACACACGGTGGCCGAAGCCCATGACTTTTTCTTTATTGTTCAATTTATTCAAAATGTATGGTTCTGCATTGTCTGCAGAGCCGATTTCAGACAGCATTTTCATTACTTGCTCGTTCGCTCCGCCGTGAAGCGGCCCTTTTAAGGCGCCGATCGCTGCTGTTACACCGGAATAAACGTCAGACAAAGTAGCGACACATACACGTGCCGTAAAGGTAGATGCATTTAGTTCGTGGTCCGCGTGTAAAACGAGCGCTTTATCGAATGCTTCGATTTCTACTGCTTCCGGCTCTTTTCCGGAAAGCATGTACAGGAAGTTCGCTGCCAGACCGAAATCTTTGCGCGGCGCGATCGGTTCCTGCCCTTTGCGAATCCGGGCAAAAGCTGTGACAAGCGCAGAAATTTTCGCCTGCAAGCGGATCGCTTTGCGGTAATTTGCTTCATCATTCATTACATCTGCTTCTTCATCGTATAAACCGATTAACGAAACGGCTGTGCGAAGAGCTGCCATTGGATGGACCTTATCAATTGGATACTGTTTAAAGTGGTTGAGTACTTCTTGAGGAAGATCATAATTGTCTGCCAGTTGCTGTTTCAGCTCGTCCAGCTCTGCCTGTGTGGGAAGCTTCCGGTGCCACAACAGATAAATCACTTCTTCAAAGCTTGCGTTTTCTGCTAAATCATCAATGTTGTAACCTGCGTATGTAAGTGTATCATCAATAATGGAACTTACTGAAGATGTTGTTGCCACTATTCCTTCTAATCCACGAGCGGTCGTCATAATTCGTTCTCTCCTTCGACTATTAGTTTCCCCATTACCTTTTTTTAAAACCACTATCGTTAATGAGCGGATGCTCAAGATGGCTTCGCGTAAAATATAAATACTTTTATTAAAAGGTTGCGCTTTCAACTGCTATTATAAACAATTATCTGATATTTGTGAATGACATGTGTCTAAAAATATACAAAATTGTTGTGGCTTTTAAATAAAACATGGGGAAGATTCATGTTATACTAAAAAATTGTTTACTTCCTGTGCTCATTATACATGTTGATAAATAAAATTTCTATTGAAACCACTCAAAAACTTTCATGGCCGTATAAGCGATGCCGGCGCCGATAATCGGTCCGACAGCCACTCCATTAAAAAGAGCAACAGCTGCGATCGTTCCGAAAACGAGCGCTGTTGTAATTTCCGGATCTTCCGCCAGCAAAATGATACCGCCTTTACCAAGGATTGCCACAACCACGCCTGAAATAAGAGCAATCCAGGCAAATGGCGACTTTAACGAAGCCCCGAGCTCTTTAAAACCAATTTCCCCTGTCGCAATTGGAACAAGAACGGCGAGGGTAATAATCGCCACTCCCCAGTTGATTCCTTTCGCCTGAATCGCGGAAAAAAACTTGTCGTCAAGGCCGATAATCTTCATAACGAGCAGAACGGTGACCGCGATAAGCAGCGATTGATTTTTAGCAATGAAACCAATCACAAGCAGCATGAGTAAAAATAAATAAGGATACACGCTTTCACTCCTTTCATTTTAGCAAGCGCTTTTGACTCCGGCGCAGTTTTTGTCGGTATTATGTGAGTTGTTCTCTCTTTTCTTCCCTTTGACTGCTTGTTACAATATTAGAACAACCCTATATTCAGGGAGGTGGGTCCTTGAGTCCAACGAGCCGGGACAGGCTTATTCGTTTCATCATTGTTATTGTTTCCACTATTCTGCTGCTTCTGTCCTTATACTATATTGCAAAAGTAACATACCCGTTTGTTATCGGTTTTGCTGTTGCTTTTCTCATGAAGCCATTCGTCCGCTTTCTGGAAACGAAAGCAAAACTACCGAGAGTGGCGGCTGTCGCGACAGCCATTCTTCTCATCTTGGCTGTCTTTGCCGGCGGCATGACACTGTTAATTGCTGAAATCGTCTCGGGAGCCAACTATTTCGCCTCGGTCGTACCGCGTCATATTCATGTCGTTGTCGGCCAGATGGAAACAATGTTCGCTTCGCAAGTCATCCCGTTTTACGAGCGGGCAGCCGGGCTGTTTAAATCACTGGATACCGGCCAGCAAGAAACGATTTCCGCGAACATCCGGGAAACGGGCGAGCAGTTCGCTTCAACAGCAAGCGAATTTATTCAGACCTTTTTCTTAAAGCTTCCTACACTCATTTCATGGATTCCCAATTTTGCTACAGGCTTAATCTTCTCATTTCTTGCTGCTTTTTTCATCAGTAAAGATTGGGAGAAACTTCAGCAGCGATCGATGACCTATTTGCCGGTCAAAGCGGCCGAAAGCTTAAGAAAAGTGTTTACCGCTTTGAAAAAAGCGTTGTTCGGCTTTATGCGGGCTCAGCTGACGCTCATTTCGATTACAACGTTCATCGTCCTTGTCGGTTTGCTTATTTTGCGGGTAAATTACGCGATTACATTGGCACTCGTTGCCGGTCTCGTTGACTTACTTCCTTATCTCGGAACAGGTACGCTGTTTGTCCCGTGGATCATCTATGAGTTTATCGCAGGCGATACTAGTCTTGCCATTGGGCTGACCGTGTTATATGTCATCGTCATTGTCCAGCGCCAGATTATGGAACCGAAAGTGCTGTCTTCGAACATCGGGCTTGATCCTCTTGCCACGCTCATTGCTTTATTCGTCGGTTTTAAGCTTGCCGGGTTCTTCGGCTTAATTCTCGGTCCGGTCGTTCTCGTCGTCATCAATTCTCTTCATAGTGCAGGCGTATTTACTGACTTATGGGGGTATGTGATTGGCAAAGACGTCCCTCCGCCGCCTCAATAAAACATACTAAGCTTAGTATGTTTTTGATCCTGAGGAGAAATGCGGGAAGATTTGTTCACGAGACTAGCGCGCTATTTATCACTTCGAGGACTTTGTTCACGATTCCAGCGCGTTATTCATCACTTTGATAGCTTTGTTCACCATTTCCGGCCACTGAAAAAAAGAGGATGTTCCCAAAAGCCTGGCTTTTGGGAACATCCTCTTTTACTATTTCATTATGATGACACGGTCATTTTGAAATGAGTTTTTAAATGTTTTTAGCACGAGCGGCTTCAATACTCTTCTTGTGTATGGAAACAAAAGCAAAAAGCCAAGTAAGTCGGTCACAAATCCAGGTGTCAACAGCAAGAGGCCTCCGATTAAAATACAAACACCATCGATCACAGCCTCACCGATAAACTGGCCGTTTTGCACATCTTCACGCAAGCGGGTGAGCGCATGCACTCCTTGTTTTTTAGCTAAATACGCCCCTGTAAAGCCTGTTGCCAAAATGAGAAGGACTGTCGGAAACACCCCGATCATTTTTCCTGAAAAAAGCAGCAGCCCAATCTCAAGCGCCGGAATGATAATAAAAATAAAAAGTAAATATTTCAACGGCTTATCCCCTTTTATTTTTCAGTTTATGCCTGGATTTATTATACCATTCCCCCGGCTTCTTCAGCAAAAAAAAGAAGCGGCCCAAAAGTCGGTAATTCACTGACTTCTGGGACACCCCCGCTCAATTAAAGGACGTTTGCATGCCCGTTATAAATAATGCCTCTTGCTGCGTCGACTGTGATTTCCTGGCCGTCTTTTAAAATAGACATTGCATCGTTGACGCCAACGAGAACCGGCATGCCAAGATTAATGCCAACAACTGCCGCATGGCTCGTCAATCCGCCTTCTTCTGTAATGAGAGCGGCACATTTTTCAATAGCCGGCACCATGTCTCTGTCGCTGCCAATCGTCACAAGGATCGATCCTTCTTCTACTTTGCTGAGTGCTTCCGCTGCATCTTTGGCAACGACTACCTTTCCATAGGCTGACTTACGGCCGATTCCCTGTCCTTTGATTAAAACATCTCCAACGACATGAATTTTCATGAGGTTTGTTGTGCCTGCTTCACCGACTGGCACACCCGCTGTGATCACGATTAAATCGCCGTGCTTCACAAGGCCGGTGTGCAGGCTTTGCTGTACAGATAATTCCAGCATTTCATCGGTCGTTTTTACTTTTGGCCCGATATGCGAAAATACTCCCCAGACGAGCGCCAGACTGCGCGATACTTGTTCATTAGATGTGACAGCCACAATAGGTGCCTTCGAGCGGTAGCGCGAAATCATCCGTGCCGTATGGCCGCTTTCAGTTGGTGTTACGATCGCTTTTACTTCAAGATTGTTGGCCGTATGAGCTACAGATTGCCCGATCGCATCAGTCATCGTATGGCCGCTCACTTTACTGCGTATAGATAAAATTTCCGAATAGTTTAACGCCGTTTCTGTTCTATCGGCAATGTTATGCATCGTTTGAACAGCTTCAAGCGGATACATGCCAGCTGCTGTTTCTCCTGAAAGCATGATTGCATCCGTTCCGTCGAAAATAGCATTCGCCACATCGCTTGCCTCTGCGCGTGTTGGCCGAGGGTTGCGCTGCATCGAATCAAGCATTTGTGTAGCTGTAATAACCGGTTTGCCAAGCATATTACATTTTTGAATTAATTTTTTCTGGACGAGAGGCACTTCTTCCGCAGGTATTTCCACGCCGAGGTCCCCCCGTGCCACCATCAATCCATCAGACACTTCAAGTATGCTGTCAATGTTATCGACGCCTTCTTCATTTTCAATTTTAGGGATGATTTGAGTATGGCCCGCCCCATACTGTTCCAGCAGCTCTTGAATTTCCAGTACATCAGATGCCCGGCGGACGAAAGAAGCAGCGATAAAATCAACTTCCTGCTCAATGCCGAACTTAATGTCTTCCGCATCTTTTGCTGTAATTCCCGGAAGGTTGACAGATACTCCTGGTACGTTGACGCCTTTTTTATTTTTAAGCGTTCCGCTGTTCAGCACTTTCGTTTGAATTTCCCCTTGCTGTTTGTCAATACCTGTGACTTCGAGTGCAATTAAACCATCATCCAGGAGAATCTTTCCCCCGATCTGTATATCATTAATCAGCCCTTCATACGATACCGAAAATTTTTCAGGCGTGCCGAGCGTTTCATACATGGAAATCGTCGCCTTGCTGCCGGCTGTGAGTTCAATCGAACCGTTTTCCATTTCATGCGTGCGGATTTCGGGTCCTTTCGTATCCAATAAAATACCGATCGTTTTCCCGGTCCTTTTTGCTGCTTCGCGAATGTTTTTAATTCGCTGCGCATGCTCTTCGTGATTTCCGTGTGAAAAGTTCAATCGGGCTACGTTCATGCCCGCTTCCATTAGCTTCTCAAGCATGGACGGGCTTTCGCTTGCAGGGCCAATCGTACATACAATCTTTGTCTTTCTCATCTTTTGACAGCCTCCTATGGAAAATATATTAAATGGATAGCTCTTTTGATAACCGGTAAATGTCCAAATCAAGTTTGTGAGGGAGAGAAAGGGCTTCTATGATGTCGTAGTCGACGAGTTCATTCCGTTCAATTCCGACCGCGCGTCCGCCTTTTCCGGCAAGTAAAAGTTCTACTGCCCTTGCCCCCAAACGGCTTGCAAGCATGCGGTCTACAGCTGTTGGAGAACCGCCCCGCTGCATATGGCCAAGGACAGATACTCTCGTTTCAATTCCGGTTAATTCTTTTACTTTTTCGGCGAATTCATTTCCGCTCATGACTCCTTCAGCCACGATAATAATACTGTGTTTTTTGCCACGTTCAAGCCCTTTTAATAAACGCACTTTAATGGACTCCATATCGATAGGGTCTTCTGGGATAACGATCGTTTCCGCTCCGCCGGCGAGGCCGGCCCACAGCGCCAGATCTCCGGCGTTTCTGCCCATTACTTCTACAATAAAATTCCGCTCATGGGAACTGGCCGTATCACGAATTTTATCCACAGCATCAATGACTGTATTTAATGCCGTATCAAACCCAATTGTAAACTCTGTTCCCGGAATATCATTATCAATTGTCCCGGGCACACCGACACACGGATAGCCAAGCTCAGTAATCGCTTTCGCCCCGCGATAAGAACCGTCGCCGCCAATGACAACGAGCCCGTCGATTTCATATTTCTCCAGCTGCTCCAGCCCCTTTTTCTGTCCTTCTGCTGATTGAAACTCGGGGCACCTCGCTGAACGGAGAATGGTTCCGCCGCGATGAATAATATCGCCGACTGAGCCCGCTTCCATCTGTTGAATGTTGCCAGTAATTAACCCTTGGTAGCCTTGATAAATACCATACGCTTCCAACCCGTGATAAATAGCTTTACGGACGACAGCGCGAACGGCTGCATTCATTCCCGGTGCATCACCGCCGCTCGTCAGCACTCCGATACGCTTCACATGAATCCCCCCGTCTTAATATGTACTTGATTGACTGTCTATAAGAAAACGACCTTCTACTTAATGTTAGTCTGTTCTCTGCTCGTCTATTCTAAAATAACAGAAAGGTCTGACCTTCACAACGCTTATACACCGCCTTCGCAATTAAATCGGAATGGCGTCCTTTTGCAAGCGTTTACTCTTTTATATCACAAAAAAAGACTCGATTTTCCAAAAAAAGAGAACGTGCTTTTTGCCCTCAGCTGCACGTTCTTCTTTTCCCGCTATTTATTCGCCCAAAACAATCAGAGACTGTATTCTCCGATTGTTTTGTATTTCATATAGCGCTGATCCAATAAATCGGACGCTGACAATTGAAGCAATTGCTTCAGTGCCGGCTTCAGTGTTTCATCAATGAGCGCCGCCTGCTGGACGACATCACGATGAGCGCCGCCGCTTACTTCAGGAATGATGCTGTCAATAATGCCAAGCGCTTTTAAGTCGCCCGCCGTAATTTTCATCGTTTCTGCTGCCCGCTTTGCCTGAGAAGCATCTTTCCAAAGCAACGCCGCTGCTCCTTCCGGTGAAATAACGGAATACGTAGAGTTCTCCAGCATAAACAATTTATCGCCGACGCCGAGTGCCAGCGCCCCGCCGCTTCCACCTTCGCCTATAACGATACAAATAACAGGCACTTCCATGCCAGCCATCTCAAATAAATTTTTGGCGATCGCTTCGCTCTGTCCGCGTTCTTCTGCCGCTTTTCCCGGGTAAGCCCCTTTTGTGTCAATCAAACAAATAATTGGACGTTTAAACTTCACCGCCTGGTTCATTAAGCGGAGTGCTTTCCGATAGCCTTCCGGATGTGGCATACCGAATGTACGCTTGATGTTTTCTTTCGTATCACGTCCGCGCTGATGACCGATCACTGTTACAGGAAGACCATGGTACTTAGCAATCCCGCCGACGATGGCTGCATCATCACCAAATAGCCTGTCACCATGCAGTTCCATGAAATCGGTAAACAGATGGCCGATGTAATCAAGCGTGGTCGGCCGCTCCGGATGACGGGCCATTTGCACGCGGTCCCAAGGGGTCATGCTTTCGTAAATATCTTTTTCCAGTTTTTTGAGCCGCTGTTCGAGCTTTTCAATTTCTTCCGTTAAATCAACGTCAGACGTAGAAGTAAACTCTTTTAGTTCAGCGATTTTCCCTTTAAGCTCCGTTACTGGTTTCTCAAATTCTAATCCTATCATGCGAGTTCACCACCCGGTTGATGTATGTCAAGTAAAAAGGAAATTTTTTCTTTTATATCGTGGCGGTGGATCACCGCATCCAACTGGCCATGTTTTAATAAAAATTCAGCCGTCTGGAAATCTTCCGGCAGTTTTTCATGAATTGTTTGTTCGATAATCCGTCTGCCGGCAAATCCGATCAGCGCGCCAGGTTCTGCAAAATTATAATCACCAAGTGACGCGAAGCTTGCGGATACGCCGCCTGTCGTCGGATGGGTCATAATTGAAATGATCAATCCGCCGTTTTCACTGAAGCGCTTTAAAGCCACGCTTGTTTTCGCCATTTGCATTAATGAAAGGACACCTTCTTGCATTCTGGCGCCGCCTGAAGCCGTGAAAATAATGAACGGCACACTGCGTCTGTCCGCTTCTTCAATCGCTCTCGTGATTTTTTCGCCGACAACCGATCCCATGCTGCCCATTCGAAAGTGGGCATCCATGATGGCAACGACGACTTCAAAGCCATCGATCCGGCCGACACCAGTTAAAATGGCTTCATTCATTTTTGTTTTCTGTCTATCCGCCTCGACTTTTTCCATGTAATCCGGGAAGTTCAGCGGATTCGTTGAAGCGAGTCCGGCATCGAGCTCTTGAAATGTACCTTCATCAATAAAGGAATCACGGCGTTCAAATGCAGTCATTCCATGGTGATGGCCACATTGCAGACAGACTTGTAAGTTTTTCTTTAATTCTTTCGTATACATGATCTTTTTGCATTTCGGGCACTTTTGCATAATCCCTTCAGGAACGTCCTGCTTACTCGCCTCTGTCGGTATCGTCGCATATTTTTTCTTCTTCGGTTTTTGTTTATTAAATAAATCTTTAATCAACTTGCATCCTCTCCCCTGTAAAAGCTTCAACCTAATCATCTGTTTTCATGAGATGGACGGCAAAATAACGGAACAGCTCACCGGCTGGAAAGCTGTTTGTATGCTTCAAAAATATCTTTTATATTTTTTGTCTTTAATGAATAAATTAAATGATCAAAAGCTTCCATGTCTGTTGCGGGCCTGTTTTCCTGATGAATCGCAGCTGCATAATCAGATACAATCAGCCAGATTTTTTTAAGTAGTGAGTTGCCGCTTACATCCATTAAATAAGCAAAAAAATCGTGTTCCGTAAAAGAAGATTTTTTCATTTTCGCAGAGAGCTCAGCCAGCTGTTCATCTAAGCCTGGCTGCGCCGCTACGGAAGACAAACAGCCCATTTCCACAATTTCTTTCGTCAGTTGGACATCTTTTTTCGTCTGGTCCTTGTTTAAAATAAACGTGCTCAACAGCTGAACAAGCTGATGGTCGCTAAAATCGCGGAGAAAAGTGCCTTCTCCCCGCTTCGTTTCAATTAACCCGAGCAGCTCCAGTGCCCGCAGCGCTTCTCTAACAGAAGAGCGCGCAGCAGAGAGCCGCTCGGACAGCTCTCGTTCCGACGGCAGCTTATCTCCGGGAAGCAGCTCGTCTGCCGCGATCATATCACGAATCTTTTCGACGACTTCCGCGAATTTGGATTGCGGCCGTTCATGCTGCACGAATTTATTCACCTTTTCCAATGAGAGACAGCTGCATCGTCCGTTTTCGCACTTCTTCAGGGTCTGCTTTTAAGCGGGAAACGCCTGTTTCCATCGCTGTTTTCGCCACTGCTGCTGCGACTGCCGGTGCGACACGAGGATCGAAAGGACCGGGAATAACGTAATCAGCATTAAGCTCGCTTTCATCAATTAAACCGGCAATGGCTTCTACAGCCGCCTGCTTCATTTTTTCGTTAATATGCGTCGCACGCACATCCAATGCCCCCCGGAAAATGCCTGGAAACGCCAGTACATTATTCACCTGGTTTGGAAAATCCGATCGTCCGGTTCCAATCACTCGGGCACCAGCCATTTTTGCTTCTTCCGGCATCACTTCCGGAACTGGGTTCGCCATCGCGAAGATAATCGGCTCCGGATTCATCGTTTCAATCATTTCTTTTGTTAATGCGCCGGCAACAGACACGCCGATAAATACATCCGCGCCTTTGATCGCATCTTCAAGTGTACCTTCTTCGCGGCCAATATTAGTAAACTTGGCGACTTCGTCTTTCACTGGATTCATGCCTTCTGGGCGCCCTTCATAAATCGCTCCGCGCGAATCGCACATAATAATGTCGCGGACACCATAGCTTGATAACAATTTAATGATGGCAATGCCGGCCGCACCTGCACCATTGGCAACCACTTTAATATCTTTGAACTTTCTGCCTGTTAATTTGAGCGCATTGAACAGTCCGGCGACGGTAACGATTGCTGTACCATGCTGGTCGTCATGAAACACCGGAATGTTCGTTTCCTTTTTCAAACGCTCCTCAATTTCAAAGCAGTGCGGAGCAGCTATGTCTTCTAGGTTGACGCCGCCAAATGTCGGTTCCATCAATTTCACGGTTTCCACAATTTTATCCGCATCTTCTGTGTTTAAACAAATTGGAAATGCATCTACACCAGCAAAGCTTTTAAACAATACTGCTTTTCCTTCCATGACCGGCATGGCCGCTTCCGCACCGATATTTCCAAGTCCAAGCACCGCTGTACCGTTTGAAACGACAGCCACAGTATTGCCTTTAATTGTATAGTCAAATACCGTTTCCGGCTTTTCATAAATTTCCTTGCATGGCTCTGCCACACCGGGCGAATAAGCAAGACTTAAATCCTTGGCATTTTTCACTGCTGTTTTAATGCCGGTAGATAGCTTTCCTTGATTGATTTTATGCATATGTAAAGCTTCTTCTCTAATTGACATAATTTTTCGCTCCCTGCTTTTCGCAATCCTTGTCCGCCAGTTAGTGGTCAGACCACATTTTTGTCTATTACACACAATAAACCATCGGCGAAAAGTTGTAAAGTAATTTTATTTAAGCACGACATGCTCTGTTCCAATTATTTTCTTTAATTCTTCCAGTAATTGTTCTGTCGGTTTAACGGAACTCTTTTCACGAAGTTTCACGGTCTGGCGGCTTCTTTCATAATGAAGAACGACCGATGTTTCCCCTTTGAAGCGGCCGAGCAGCCGGTGAACATCTTCAAGGATTAAATGTTCATCCGGCGATTCGGGTATTTTCAAGTACAACGTTTTCTCTTTTTCTAACTGCCATTCTTGCAATTCTTCCACGCTTTTTACGGTTTTAACGATCAGCTGCTTTCGTCCGTTTCTTTCTTCCACGTCCCCTGTCAAATAAAGAACAGCGCCTTTTTGGATGACAGCCGTGCGTGTACGGTAGACGGCAGGAAACACAACGCCTTCTATGTCACCGCTCCTGTCTGAACAATCGGCAAATGCCATGTTTTCTCCTTTTTTCGTGCGGATCGACTTCACTTCATTCATGAAAATACCGACAGATACGCTGCGGCTGCCGGAAGTAAGGCGGGAAATCGGAACCGCTCCCGCCTGTTTGAAAAGCTTTTCATACGGTTCTGTCGGATGCGCCGATAAATAAAGGCCGAGCACTTCTTTTTCAAGCGTAAGTTTATCTTCCATCCGAATCGGGTCGACTTGCGTGTACTTCGGCTTCGGAAAAAAGTCATCTTCCACAAATAACGCTCCGTCTGCCCCTTCTTCCGGTTGAATGAGCTGCGCATGTTCAATCGCTGCGTCAAGAGTGGCAAGCAGCACAGCACGGTCTTCTTTAAAATCGTCAAATGCCCCAGCAAATACGAAAGCTTCCATTGCCTTGCGGTTTACCACATTGAGCGGCACGCGCATACAAAAGTCAAATAAATCAATAAACGGCCCCTTTTCCCGGGCGGCTGTCACTGCTTTCAGCACGCCCGCTCCCACACCTTTGATCGCTGCCAGGCTAAAACGAATGCCGGCGTCTTCGGCCTTAAATGGATAATGGCTGCGATTAATGGAAGGCGGCAGCAAGGCAAGCCCCATATCTTTCACTTCCGCGGCATACTGTTTAATCTTGTCTTCATTTCCAACAGCGGAACTTAACAGCGCTGCCATAAAAATCGCCGGGTAATGCGCTTTTAAGTACGCAAGACCGTAAGCAATAAAACTGTAAGCAACCGCGTGGCTCCGGTTGAAACCGTAATTAGCGAATTGGACAATGAGGTGATAGACGCTCTCCGCCGTTTCCTCACTGTAGCCGTTTTTCACTGCGCCCTCGACAAAATGCCGGCGCTCACTGTCCAGTAGCCCCTTTTTCTTCTTGCTGACGGCTCTTCTTAATAAATCAGCTTCTCCGAGAGAAAAACCCGCAAGCTTGGAGGCAATCTGCATAATTTGCTCCTGGTAAATGAGCACGCCGTACGTTGGTTCTAAAATATCCTTTAAATCAGGATGAGGATAGTCAACCGGCTGGCGGCCGTGCTTGCGCTCAATATAAAGAGGAATATTTTCCATCGGACCCGGCCGGTACAGAGCGTTCACTGCAACGATATCTTCAAAACGATTTGGCTTTAGTTTCGTCAGCACTTTGCGCATCCCCTCTGATTCCAGTTGAAAAATGCCAGTCGTCTTTCCTTCTCCTAAAAGCCGAAACGTTTCTTCATTCTGTAAAGGTATATTCTGCAAAGTTAGTCTTTTTCCTTCTACATAATAAATAGAATCAATCATTCTTTCAAGAATCGTCAAATTGCGCAAACCGAGCAAATCAATTTTCAGCAAGCCGAGTTCTTCCAGCGTGTCCATTGGAAATTGTGTCAAAAAAATTCCGTCATGCCCTTCTTGTATGGCAACGAGTTCTGTCAGCGGCTCTTCTGTAATGACCATCCCAGCTGCATGAGTGGACGTGTGGCGCGGCAGCCCTTCAAGTGTTAATGCCGTTTTGTATATTTTTTCATTTTCCCTCGTCTGATGCACCCACTCACGAAAGCCCGCAGATTCCGCGTACTGTTGCTTCAGCGTTAAGCCGGAACGCGATGAAATCAGTTTTGACAACTGTTCAAGCTCTTTCGTAGAAAAGCCAAACACTCTCGCTACGTCACGCATAACCGCTTTGGCAGACAGCGTACCGAACGTAATAATTTGCGCGGCATGGAGCATTCCGTATTTATTAGCCACGTAGCGGATCACTTCATCGCGCCGGTGGTCAGGAAAATCGAGATCGATATCGGGCATAGACACACGTTCCGGATTCAGAAATCGTTCAAATAAAAGCCCATGTTCAAGCGGATCGACGGTCGTAATCCCGAGCACATAAGCAACGAGCGAACCAGCCGCCGACCCCCTGCCCGGTCCTGTCAAAATATTTTCATCTTTTGCAAACTTCATAAAGTCCCAGACAATCAGAAAATAATCGCTAAAGCCCATTCTTTCAATTGTGTCGAGTTCATAGGCCAGCCTGTCCTCATACTCGGGCTGCTGCGCTCTCTCTGATTCTTCCAGTCCTTTTTGGCACAATTCGTGTAAATAAAGAGCGGCTGACCCTCCATCCGGTACAGGATATCTCGGCAACAGGCGGCGGCCGAGCGGAATATCCACTTGGCAGGCATCCGCGAGCCGGGCCGTCTGCTCGAGCGCTTCCGGCAGATCAACAAACAACTCGGCCATTTCTTCTTTAGAAGTAAAATATGCTTGATCGTTCTCGTCTATGTGCTTATCTGCCAACTTTACTCCGTCGCGGATTGCTTCTAGGCACTGGGCGGCGAACGCTTCTTCTTTGTTTATATAAGTGACCCGATTAGATACAAGCAACGGAACCGACAGCGAAGCACTCAGTTTCTTCATCGCTTCAATTGCTGCTTCTTCCCCTTGTTGCCCGCAGCGCCCGACAGATAGAAAGAAATGTCCCGGTTCAAACTGTTCTTGCAGCAGCAAAGCGGCTTTTGCCGCCTGCTCCGGGTCTTTCATAAGCAACTGCTCCACTTCTCCTTCAATGCCCGGAGTAAAAGCAAACACCCCTGAAGAATAGCCTTTCAGCCACTTTAACGGAATGCCTTCTTTCGCTCTCGTTTGAATGGCACTTGATATTTTCAGCAGGTGATGATAGCCGGTATTGTTTTTAGCCAGCAGCACGAGCGGAAATGATTTTCCCTCCGTAAGCCCGCTTTCCACATCAGCAGTTAAACCGATAATCGGCTTGATGCCAGCCTGTTTACACGCCTTGTAAAAAGGCACAGCACCGTACATAACATTGCGGTCCGTGATGGCGAGCGCACGATAGCCCAGCTCCTCTGCTTTTGCCGTCAGCTTGCCGATTGACACAGTACTCGACAAAAGGCTATAGCCTGTTTGAACTTGCAGATGCGTAAACATCATCATCATCCTTCATTTACAATTTTCGTTCTTTATTCATACTTTCATTATAAGTCGGCCGCTTGAAAAAAGAAAATATGTTCTGTTTTCATATAGCTTGCCGGCCGCACATATATAAATAGAAAGACAAGCACAGATGGAGGACATATGGCCGAAACTTTTTTTCATGAATTATTTAAATGTTATTTTATCGCATTCGGTGTCCTGCTCGGCGGTTCATTAATCGGAGGGCTGGCGGCTTTTACGACAGGAAAACCGCTTTATACAAGCATTGAGCAAATAAGTGAAAGTTTGCGGATTTGGGCAATTATCGCGGCTATCGGGGGGACATTTGATACGCTGTACAGCTTTGAAAAAGGCTTTTTAGATGGTGAAACGAAAGATTTGTTCAAACAGTTTTTATTAATTTTATCAGCCATGGGAGGTGCCTACACGGGCAAAGTCATTATCGTGTGGCTGATCGGGGAGCACATCTCTCCATGAGAGTGCCATCGCTTCATAAAAAACCGAAGGCAAAATGGGTACTGGCCGGGGCGGCGATCGGCTTTTGTTTAAGCTGGCTGCTCTTTCTTTATATGTTCGGCGCTATGCAGGAACGGCAAACGGTCGTGCTGGAAAAGCAGAAAAATGACATTAGCGAGCTGCGGACACAGCTCGAGATTTGGCAGGAAGAATTCAAAGAGCTTAATAAAAAAAACCTGCACAAGCTGACTGTGCAGGAAATTGAAGTTGATATTATCAATTATGAAAAATACGGCATCGATGACGCCCAGAGCATTTTCTCCGCCAAAGAACAAATAAAAAAAGATTTATCCGTTTTATATGCGAAAGACCTTGAAACCGTTTATTCCCATAAAGAACTGATTCGGCAGAGCATAGAAAACAAAACGCTGAAAATTAACAAACGGAGCTATTCTTTGCACGTCAAAGAATGGCACTTTTATACGACGATCCACATCCAGCTAGAAATGGAACTTGAAGGCAGTTGAATCTTACATGCTCTCCATGCAAAGAGCCTCAAGATCAGCTGCCACCTCCTCTGCCTCTTCCCACGAATAAACGGAAGCGCCGGCAGCGAGCGGATGGCCGCCTCCTTTATACTTTTTGGCAATTTCATTAATTACCGGCTTTTTTGAACGCAGGCGCACACGGATTTGATCTTCTTCTTCGATAAAAAAGACCCACGCTTTAATTCCTTTCACACTGCCGAGCGTACTGACGAGCAGCGATGCCTCAGACGGAACGACACCATATTCATCAAGAAGTTCTTTTTTCAACGTGACAGAAGCCGCCCCGTTCGGCGCCAAACGGAATGTCTGCAAAATATAGCCTTGCAGCTTTAATACTTTCTCTTCCGTTTCATACATGCGGTTAAACAGCTCGTTGCGGTCAAAGTCAAATTGAAGCAGTTCACCGGCATACTCCATCGTGCGCATCGTCGTGCTCGGGTAAAGGAAACGGCCAGTATCGCCGACAATGCCGGCAAACAAGAGGCGTGCGCCTTCATCGTTCAGCTTCAAACCATCTTCTATGCCGCTTTTGAACAAATCATAAATCATTTCACTGACAGAACTGGCGGACGTGTCTACCCAAAGAAGATCGCCGTACGGGTCTTCATTCGGATGGTGGTCAATTTTGATCCACTCTTTGCCAAACTTATAACGGTTATCGCAAATTCTGTCTTGATTGGCCGTGTCACAAACGATGACAAGCGCACCTTCATACGCTTCGTCCGAAATCACATCGAGCTTGCGCAAATAATTAAGTGTCGGTTCTTCTTTTCCAACTGTGTACACTCGTTTATGAGGAAAAGAAGCGCGGATCATTTCCGCAAGTCCCCCTTGCGACCCGTACGCATCGGGATCAGGACGCACATGGCGGTGGATAATGATCGTTTCATATTCTTTTATTTTTTGGATGATTTGCTTCTTCATCTTAAGCTCCTTTGCAGCAGGCAAGTTTTTTAAGTAGAATTTCCCCCGCATTCCCGGTAAAATAGAGATGTTTGAACAAATAGATGGAGGAAAAACTATGCCGGTTTTAGTATTTTTGATCGTTTTATCGTTTTCTTTTTATATTATTTATAAGGTTCAATACGTCAGAAGCAGACGCCCGATGGAGAAAAAATGGCTGTCCGCAAAATCAAGCATGGCTCTCGGCCTCTTTGTCGGCTGTTTCGGCTTGAATACATTGTTTATCCAACAGACTACTATTTCTTATATTGTTGCCGCTTTCTTCCTGCTCATCGGATTTGCGAGCCTTTGGGCCGGTTTTAAAGCGTACCGGCATTTCCTTCCGTACGCCCGCAAAGAAGCGGAAGAATTAAAAAATTAATGATTGTATAAGCCGCTTTCTTTTGAGAGCGGTTTTTTCTTGTCGTGGCTGGACAGGCGCTTCCGCTTTTTGTTTGGCCAGCTCCGCCTCCTTGGGGCTCGAGGTCATATGCCAGTCTGACTGCATGGCTGAAAAGCGCCATTTCGTCATTCTGGCATATGCTTGCCGCCCCAAAACAGTCGGCTCCGCTTTTCGTTATTGGCCAGCTGCAGCGCCTAGCCGCTCGAGGTCAAATGTCTGCCAGCTGTGGTGGCTGAAATACTGCCTCCTCGCTGTCAGCCATTTGCTTGTCGCGGCTGGACAGGCGCTTCCGCTTTTCGTTATTGTCTAGCTGCAACGGCCAGACTCTCGGTCATAAGCCGGCACGCCTATGTGGCAAAGAGCGCCACTTCGGCGGTCCGTCTTATGCCTGCCGAGTCTAAACGGCCGCTTCCGCTTTTCGTTATTGCCGGTCGAGTAGTTGGCACATCATTAGTGCTTTTCCGACGAGCCTGCCGCCGTTGTAGACTTCGACGTCGACTTTTCCGAATTTCCGTCCGACTTCGAGTACGTTTGGATGGATTTCTAACATGCTTTCCATTTGCACGGGCTTAAAGAAATAAATGGTGATGCTTTCTACAACGATATCGCCTTTTTTCTTCGTTCGCAGTGAGCGGCTCGCCGCTTCTGTAACGAGCGTCGTAAAAACACCGTACGAAATTGTGCCGAGCTGGTTCGTCATTTGCGGTGTGACTTCAAATTTATATGCTTCTTCTGTTTTGTCTCCTAATAAATCGATTTGATTCGTAATCGTGTCATCGAGCGTTTCTCCCATTTGCGGCTGACGCTGCGTCATTTGCAATGTTTTCAGAACGTCCTGGCGGCTGACGATACCTTGAATGCGGTTCTGATCATCAACGACTGGCAAAAGCTCAATGCCTTCCCAAATCATCATGTGAGCGGCTGCAGCCACGCTCATTTTTGCTGTAGCAACGATCGGTTGCTTCGTCATAATTTTTTCGATAGCCGTTTCTTTTTCAAACCCCATAATATCTTTCGCTGTCACAATTCCTTGAACTTTCAGCTGCTGATCAAGCACCGGAAAGCGGCTATGGAGCGTTTCTTGGTTCTTCTCCATCCAATGGCTGACTTTATCGCTAACAGACAATGAAACGGTCTGGTCAAAAGGAGTAAAAATGTCTCCGACAAGCACAATTTCTTTTTTGATGAGCTGGTCATAAATGGCGCGGTTAATCATCGTCGCCACTGTGAACGTATCATACGTCGTAGTAATGACCGGCAACTCCAATTCATCCGCAAGTTTTGTCACGTGGTCATCCGCTTCAAAACCGCCGGTAATTAACACGCCTGCTCCTGCCTGTAAAGCTTGTTCATGTGCTTTCGTCCGGTTGCCGACGATCAGAAGGTTATCAGGCCCGGTATACCTCATCATTGCTTCCAGCTTCATGGCGCCAATGACAAACCGATTCAGCGTTTTATGCAGTCCGGCACGCCCCCCAAGCACTTGGCCATCGATAATGTTGACTACCTCGGCAAACGTCAACTTCTCAATATTTTCTTTTTTCTTTTGCTCAATCCGGATCGTCCCAACACGCTCAATCGCCGAAACAAATCCTTTCGTTTCGGCATCTTTAATCGCCCGGTACGCCGTTCCTTCACTGACCGACAATGCTTTAGCAATTTGGCGGACAGAAATTTTTTCTCCGATCGGCAATCCCTCTATATATTGTAAAATTTGCTCGTGTTTTGTAATCAACTGTTTCACCTGTTCCTTTCAAACTCGCTAATACAGTTATTATACTTTGAAAGGGGATTGGATTCAATTGCATTCAGAAAAGGCTGCAAGGGACTCCTTGCAGCCTTGAAACTGTTACAATTCGATCACTTCGCCAGGCTCTAACACTTTCCCATTTTTCGTTTCCAGCTGTTCAACGAATACATAAGGATCCTGTTTAATTGGCGGGAAGGTGTTAAAATGGATCGGCACTACTTGCTTTGCCTGTAAAAATTTAGCCGCAAGCGCTGCGTCATCCGGCCCCATCGTAAAGTTATCTCCGATCGGGAGGAACGCCAAATCAATCGGATGAAGCTCGCCAATCAACTTCATATCGGAAAAGATTCCGGTATCGCCGGCATGATAAATCGTTTTCCCTTCAATCATTAACAAGACGCCCGCCGGCATACCCATGTAAAGGAATGTGCCGTCTTCCTGTTGGATACCTGAGCCATGAAACGCCTGCGTAAACTTCACCCGCCCAAAATCAAATTCACGGCTGCCGCCGATATGCATCGGATGCGTATTAACTCCTTGATGGCTTAAATAAACTGCCAGTTCATTCACCGCAATGACGAGCGCGTCGCTTTTTTTTGCGAGTTCGACCGTGTCACCAACATGATCACCATGTCCGTGCGTTAAAATAATGACATCCGGCCGCTCATTTTCCACCTGCAAATCTGTTAAGTCATTGCCTGTGATAAACGGGTCAATCAAAATCGTTTTTCCGTTTGTTTCCACTTTCACGATGGAATGTCCATGATAAGATACTTTCATATGTAAAACCCCTTTCAATAAAAATATTCCCACTCGTACTATTCGATGAAACATCAAATTCCCCTGCATGTCTATATATTTACTTACTCATCATTTGTTGATAGGCTTTTATTGGCCCAATTTTTTCGAGGAGGACACATAATGAACAAACGATTAACAAAATTAATGGATTGGATGAGAGAAAAAGACGTTCCTTTTTCTTTTATCACAACTCCTGAAAATGTATTTTATTTAACAGGCTTCAGAAGTGATCCGCACGAGCGGCTGCTCGGTGTAGCTGTATTTCCTGAAGCCGAGCCTTTTCTCGTCTGTCCAAAAATGGAAGTGAATGATGCAAAAAACAGCGGCTGGAGCTTTGAAGTTGTCGGCTACACAGATATTGAAAACCCGTGGGATATGATTGATCAACGTGTAAAAAGCCGAAGCAGCAGCGTACAGCGGATTGCAGTCGAAAAACAGCATTTGAATGTAGAGCGGTATGAAGAGCTTTCCGGACGCTTTCCGGGCGCTGCTTTTATCGCCGCTGAAGAAAAAATGGAGCAGCTGCGCCTAATTAAAGACCAAGATGAGCTTGCCCGCCTGAAAAAAGCGGCTGAATATGCTGACCTCGCTGTAAAAACAGGTGCCGAAGCAATCCGAGAAGGCAAATCAGAGCTGGAGATTCTTGCGGAAATAGAATTTGAAATGAAAAAGCAAGGCATTGCCGAAATGTCTTTTTCCACGATGGTACTGACTGGGAAAAATGCTGCTTCTCCGCATGGGACACCGGGCGCATCGAAAGTGCAAAAAGGCGATCTCGTTTTGTTTGACCTCGGTGTTGTGTACGAAGGGTACTGCTCGGATATTACTCGCACGATCGCCTTTGGCGAGATTTCAGACAAGCAGCGCGAAATTTACGAAACGGTTTTGAAAGCAGAACTAGCAGCAATAGGGGCTGTGAAACCAGGAATGATGGCAAAAGACATCGACCTGACCGCCAGACGCATTATTACGGAAGCAGGCTACGGTGAATTTTTCCCGCATCGCCTTGGACACGGGCTTGGCATCAGCGTCCATGAATACCCGGGTATTACAGAAAAGAATGAATTACGCTTAGAAGAAGGCATGGTGTTTACGATTGAACCCGGTATTTACGTCCCAGATGTGGCGGGTGTACGAATTGAAGACGACGTCTATGTCACCGCTGACGGCGTTGAAATTTTAACTTCTTTCCCGAAAGAATTAACAATTGTTTAATAAATTTCGCATTTTCAGAAACATATAAGATGTATGCGTTCCTCTTTTCATGTAGAATAAAAGAAAAAGGGGGAATGAATGATGAGCATGAAGTATGAAAGCATTCTTGTTGCAGTTGACGGTTCAAAAGAAGCCGAATGGGCGTTTCGAAAAGCAATCGAAATTGCCAAACGCAATAGCGCCGTACTAAACCTTGTACATGTCATTGACACTCGTTCATTTGCAGCCATCGAAGCTTATGACCGCTCCATCGCTGACCGGGCTACTACGTACGGCAGTGATTTGCTGAAAGAGTATAAATCGACAGCTGAAGCAGCAGGCGTGCCAGCCGTCAACACGTATGTCGAATACGGCTCACCAAAAGTAATCATCCCTAAAGACGCAGCGAAAGCAGTAAAAGCCGACTTAATCGTATGTGGAGCAACCGGTCTGAACGCCATGGAACGCTTCTTAATCGGGAGCGTCTCCGAACACGTCGTCCGCGCCTCCAATTGCGATGTCCTCGTCGTTCGGACAGACAAAGGTGAATAACTCGTAAACATCCGCTCCGGACTTCCGGGGCGGATGTTTGCTTTTGGGGTGTTGTTCATCACTTCAGGCGAGTCGTTCACGATTTGGGAGCGTTGTTCATCACTTCGGGCGAGTTGTTCACGAGTTTGAGTGTTTTCCGCCACAAATTGGTTCCATAATTCAGAAGTCACCTAGAGCATTTTAAATACTAATCGCATCTTTTCCACAGCAAAACAGCCCCTTACTCCTTAAGGGGCTGTTTGTCATTGATCAAGTATTTTGCTGTCTCGATTTGGAGCTGAACCTGGTCGAAACCGGTGCCGCCTAAAGACTTCCTTCTTTTAACGGCCTCATATGGAGACAACACTTGATAAATGTCTTCTTCAATGCTCTCTGACGCTGACTTTAGCTTCTCTAAAGACAGGTCGGCGAGGTAGCATTGGTTTTGAATACAGTGAAGCACAAGTTTTCCGACGATTTCATGTGCTTCACGGAATGGAATGCCTTTTGACGCTAAGTAATCAGCGAGCTCCGTGGCATTGGAGAAGTCATTGTGGACTGCTTCCTCTAAGCGGCCCTCGTTCACCTTCATCGTCTGGACCATCCCTGTGAAAATTTTTAAGGAACCGATGATCGTATGTACCGTATCAAACATGCCTTCTTTGTCCTCTTGCATATCTTTGTTATACGCAAGCGGCAAGCCTTTTAATACGGTCAATAAACTGAAGAGATTGCCGTAGACGCGCCCTGTTTTTCCACGGATAAGCTCCGCCATGTCAGGGTTTTTCTTTTGCGGCATAATGCTTGAGCCGGTCGAGAATGCATCGTCCATTTCAATAAACTGAAATTCCTGGCTCGACCAAAGAATCATTTCTTCAGCGAGACGGGACATGTGCATCATTAAAATGGAGGAATCACTTAAAAATTCCAGAATGAAGTCACGATCACTAACCGCATCCATGCTGTTGGCGTACACGCCGGAAAATCCGAGCAGATCTGCAGATAATTGACGGTCAATCGGGAAAGTGGTTCCAGCAAGCGCTCCCGCCCCTAAAGGCGAGACATCGATGCGCTTCAATCCCTCTTGAAACCGCTCTTTATCTCGTTGCAGCATCCAAAAATACGCCATTAAATGATGGCCGAATGAAATCGGCTGTGCTCTTTGCAGATGGGTATAGCCGGGCGCCAATGTTTCCACGTGCTGCTCTGCTTTCCCCACAAGTGCTTCTTGAAACTGTTCAATCAATCCAATGATAAGCTTGACCTGCTTCTTCAAGTACAAATGCATATCAGTGGCGACTTGATCGTTACGGCTGCGGCCAGTGTGCAGCTTGCCGCCGACCGCGCCGATTTCTTCGATCAAGTATTTCTCCAAGTTTAAATGGATGTCTTCTTGGGCAACCGAGAACGTTAATTCACCTTTTGAAGCTTTCTCCTTTAAAGCTTCAAGGCCGCCCAGAATTTGATTCGTTTCTTCTTCTGTTAAAATGCCGCTTTTGCCAAGCATCGTCACGTGTGCCATGCTGCCTTCGAGATCTTCAAAAACAAGCTCTTGATCAAAGTGGATAGAGGCGCCGAATTCGTCTACCCATTCTTCTGCTGATTTTTGAAAGCGCCCTCCCCAAAGCTTGCTCATTGATTGACTTTCACTTTCTCTTGCTGAACCATAGAGTTCACTTTTGTCGGCAGACCCCACAGCTGAATGAATCCAACAGCTGCTTCGTGATCAAACTCGTCTTCTGTTGTATACGTAGCGAGTTTTTCGTCGTATAGTGAGTACTCAGATTTTCTTCCTTCAACAATCGCATGGCCTTTGAATAATTTCACGCGCACTGTACCTGTAACAAATTGTTGTGTTTGTTTCAAGAACGCTTCAAGCGCCTTTTTCAAAGGTGAGAACCATAGGCCTTCATAAATTAGCTCTGTTAATTTCTTCTCGATAACTGGTTTGAAATGCGCCATTTCTTTCACAAGCGTTAAATCTTCCAGCTCTTTATGCGCTAAAATTAACGTCATTGCGCCCGGGCACTCATACACCTCTCTTGATTTAATACCAACAAGACGGTTCTCCACATGGTCAATTCTGCCCACGCCGTGCTTGCCTGCAATTTGATTTAACGCAAGGATCAGTTCGGCAACAGAGTATTTTTTGCCGTTAAGTGCAACCGGTACACCCTGTTCAAAATCAATTTCGATTACTTCCGGCACGTCCGGTGTATATTCAAGTGCCGTTGTTAATTCATACGCCTCTTCGGGCGGAGCTGCCCACGGATCTTCTAAAATACCGCACTCATTACTTCTCCCCCACAAGTTCTGATCAATGGAGAACGGGCTGTCAAGGTTAATCGGAATCGGAATATTGTTTTGTTTTGCATATTCAATCTCTTCTTCACGTGACCATTTCCAGTCACGCACTGGAGCTAATACTTCAAGATTTGGATTTAACGCTTTAATAGAAACTTCGAAACGAACTTGGTCGTTTCCTTTACCCGTACATCCGTGAGCAACAGCGACCGCATTTTCTTTTTCAGCTACCTCTACTAGCTTTTTCGCAATAAGCGGACGGGACAGCGCGGATACTAACGGATACTTGCCTTCATACAATGTGTGCCCTTGCAGCGCAAGCAATGCATATTCGTTTGCATATTCTTCTTTCGCATCGATCATGTAGCTGGCTACCGCTCCAACTTTCAATGCTTTATCTTTAATGAATTGTAAGTCTTTTCCTTCACCGACATCCAGGCAGCACGCCACGACGTCATATCCTTTATTTTTCAGCCACGGAATAGCCACTGATGTATCTAAGCCACCGGAATAAGCTAACACGACTTTTTTGTTCATTATAATTTCCTCCTCTGAGCTGCTATCTATTAGTATAAATATACATTAAATTTTATTTTTATTCTTTTGTATGAATAAAGAATAACATGTTCTTTCCATGCTTTCAAGTATTTATTTTAAAAAAATTCATTTTGTTGAATAAATACTCATCTATTTATTTTCTTTTGCAGAAAAAGCGGGAAACAGCTACGATAAAAGAAAAAAAGGAGAAAAATATGCATTTTCAACTAAATGAACGATTAGGTATTCCATTGCCCCATTTAGAGAAAGAGTGGAGCCTTTATTCTGCCACAGAGCAGGAAGAACTGCTTCACGAATGGGAAACGATCCGCGGCCGCATCCCCGACCGGATCAAAGAACTAGAATTTAAAATCAATGACCGGCAGGCCCGGCTCGACCAAGAAGACGATTTCCCCCTTTCCTGCCGCCTCAACGAAGAAATCAGCGAGCTTGCTTCTATTATTAATGATTTATGGCTCTGGTTCCGCACGGCACCATCTGTGGATAAATAAAAAGAAGCCGCTCACTTTATGTGTGAGCAGCTTCTTTTTTTTCTTGCAGCCAGCGGTATTGATAATATTTTTCAGCAAAATCAGTAATATTTTTTGTCAGGCGATAGTTCGTTCCTGCCCCAATAGCCAGGCTAATAAGCGGCAAATTGGACATCTTTTTGTTTTTAAACAGTGTGATAGCAAGGAGTTTGCCGAGCTGCTTTACCGGGCCTTCCATCCACGTCGGGTCAGTGAGCTGTTCTGTTTCATTGTAAAAATAAAACTGATCGCTCCCTTCCAACTCAAGCAGCAGCTCCTGCCACCCCTCAGCTTTCAATCGATTAGGCAGCGTAGCCGCATGAAAAACTTTTAACGAAGCCACCATTTCAAACGGTAGCTGGGGGTCATATCCGTACGACATAGCGGTTACTTGCACGGCCCGCAAATTAAGAACAACCATTGCTGCAAAGTCGGTGCTGAGTGGAACAGCTCCTCCCGTTCCGGTAATGCCGCCTTGAATAAGTGAATACAGTCGATGTCTTGACGCCTGCTGGCTGCTTAAGTAGCGGATTTGATCGAGCGTCAGCTTTTTCAAATCTGCAATTGCTTCCACGTCTTCTCTGAATACACGGGCAGACGTTAAAATTCGCTCTCTCGCTTCATTTTGAAACTGGGAGCCTTGAAGCAGCGAATGCATGTGGAACAGCACTCCATCCAGCTGGGCAAAAAAAGCAGACAGCGCCTCTTCCGGAATCGCTTCGAGCGCCGCGTTCAGCCATTTAGAATATGTATATTGAAAATCATTGCCTACATACTCCGCAAGCGACTGTTCCCACGCCATAATTTCTTCCCAGACCGCTTCATCCCGTTCTGTCCAAGTCATGTGAAATCCCCCCATCAAACTCAGTCTTGTCTTTTCATTTTCTGTTATTGATGAAAAAATGTCAATTTCCCGCGTTTTCCTCCGGACATTCAACATGCGGTTCATTAGAGATGCGGATATGAAGTTAAGAAAAATTTTACAGGTGGTCTCCTCATATCTACAGTCGGCTGGTGCCGATTTGCAGGCTAATCTTCCGTTTTTTTGTAAAGGGTGGATGGTGCCCAGGCATAACATTCTTTTGCATGCATAGTTTTTTAAGTAAGAACTTGGACAAGGAGGAGGAAAATACTGAAGAAGATCATTGTCATTGGATGTGCGGGGCTACTTATTGGAATAGGCATTAACGTATTCATTCTTCCCTTTCACCTCCTTGATGGAGGAGTTTTTGGGATTGGTCTATTATTTAACTATTTATGGGGACTCAAAATAGGCATCACTATTACGTGTTTAAATATACCTATTTACCTTTTCGCCTTTAAGTATGATCGATCCTATTTTTTCAACAGTTTATATGCCACTCTCTTTACCTCTATTATGATTGATTTACTCGTTCCATTAATAGGGATGATCCATCTCCCCATCTTAATTAGTGCCGCTGTTGGGGGTTTATTCATCGGATTGGGATCCGGTTTAATGTTAAGACATCACACATCCCCAGGCGGAGTCGATTTACTGGCGCTTATCATTTCAAAACATTTCTCCATTAATGCAGGATTCATCATTTTTTTTATTGATGCACTTATCCTTGCTTCTGGTTTATTGATCTTTAAAGATGGAACATTAATTTATTCACTTTTTACAATAATTGGCGTTAGCCTTATTGTAGGTATACTGACTTCATTTAGATCGGTAAATGTTTATTTTAGATAATTGGATAGGCGGTACATACTATCGCGCATAATATATTATCCAAGAGTGAACTATTCATTCAATATGTTGATATTACTGAAGTTCACTCAACTGTCTGGCATAAACATGATGATCTTGGCTGCCAATAAACAAAGTTTCATTTATGATGACTGGGCCTCCCGGAGAAAGCGGTCCGCCCAGTTTTTGCTTATGAATGGTTTTTCCATCTTTCCCTTGAACTGTATACAAATTTCCTTCAGTGTCACCAAAGTATATTAACCTATCCTTAACAGCGGGCGCTCCTTTTATGCCCGTTCCAGTTCTAACTTCCCAAATCTTTTTTCCAGTTGAAATTTGGTAAGCCATCATGGATTTAGTATAAGGGCTGCCAACGTAGGCGACATCCCCTTCAATTGTGACAGCTCCCGATGTATTAGTGTGCGGGATCGGAACTTTCTGATCTGGACCTGTTCCCATCAGGTCCTTCCATAACAGCTTCCCAGATACACTGTCAAACGCATAAATAAAGTGATAATTCTCCGCATCTCCGCCGTATCTTTTTCGCTCTGCAGGAGTTAATGCGAAATGGAGATTCGGCATATTTTCTCCATATACTTCAATAAGTTGCTTTTTATTCAATTCAAGATTCATCTTTGCTCCGCTTACAACTACTATATTACCTTCTGATACTGCTGGCGGCACATCTGTAACCGAACCAAGCTTGCCCTGTTTCCAGATAATCTCTTGTTTTTCAAGATCTACGGCTACTAGCTTTTCTCGAGCGCCGACATACAGGATTCCATTTTTTATATGTGGTGAAGACATACTTGCCCAGCCTGGAAGCGAAAGGTCCCATTGTAATTCTCCGGTTTCAGCGTCAATAGCATAGAGCTTGCTGTTTCCTGCAGCGATATAAATGGTGCCATTCTGATAAGCCGGTGCAGGCATGACTTCTCCTCTTGTCCGATATCGCCAAACATTTCTTCCAGTTTTAGCATCGAATGCAGCAACCCCGCTTTCTCCTGTCCCTCTAATCTTTTGCAAATATGGGTTAGCAAACTTCCTGTTCCCATAGCCAACAAACACTAAATCATCAGCATAAATAGCATCTGTGTGTATCCAATTTGGCACCTGGGCTTTCCAATTTATCTTTCCTGAAAAAACATCAAAAGAATATAAGTCCCCTGTATTATGGGTACCGACATATAGACTGTTTTCTACGATTACAGGATTTGCTCTCACTTCATCACTGGTTTTATAAGTTTGGGTGGTCGTACGCGTATTTCCATTTGAAAAAACAGCATTGTTAGATGTATTAATTCTGTATTGCTCCCATTCTGTTGGCCCAAAAGAAGTCATATCTTGATTTGCTTGAACAACCGATCCTGTTATTAGGAAAAGAAGTAAAGAAAGAAGAAGTGAATTTCTTTTCATATTTGCCTCCACATACTTTATTTCACCTTGCTGACCTCACACCTGCCGTTTCCATTGACGGCCATTCTCCTCATTGCTGTCTTTGTTTTTACACCATCTGGTTCTCTCCCTGATCACTTCCCTCTATTTTTCACCATAAAACATTTTTATTATGAATTTCTTTAACTGGTTATACACTAAAGAAAAGATTCGCTTTTCTTTACCAAGCCAGGTGGTGTCCGACATTTTTAGTCTTATACCACTGCTTAAGATGACACCGATTGACAAGCAAATCCCTCGCAAAAAAAGCCGCCGTTCAAAACGGCAGCTTCCTTCTATTATAATCCCGCCAATTCCACCGTATCCCGGGCGATCATGACTTCTTCATCAGTCGGAATGACGAGCACTTTGACTGGTGAGTGCGGGTAATTGATGTAGGCTTCTTTGCCACGGATTTGGTTGAGAGCAGGGTCCCAATAAATGCCCATAAATTCGAGTCCGCGCAAAACACGGGCGCGGATGACGTCGCTGTTTTCGCCAATGCCTGCGGTGAAAATGATGGCATCCACGCCAGACATGCGCGCGGCGTACGAGCCGATGTATTTGTGTATCCGGCCCGCGAATACTTCAAGTGCGAGCTGGGCGCGTTCGTTACCTTTGGCCGCTTCTTCTTCAATGTCGCGAAGGTCACTTGAGAAGCCCGACACGCCGAGCATGCCCGATTCTTTGTTTAATACATCGAGTACTTCGTCAGCTGTTTTTTCCGTTTTTTCCATAATAAACGGAATCAGCGCCGGATCAATATTGCCTGATCTCGTGCCCATTGTAACCCCCGCAAGCGGCGTGAAGCCCATTGATGTATCGATTGACTTTCCGCCTTGAATGGCGGAAATACTTGCCCCGTTTCCTAAGTGGCAGGAAATTAAGCGCAGCTGGTCAAGCGGCCGTTCGAGCAACTCAGCCGCCCGGCGCGAAACGTATTTGTGAGAAGTGCCGTGAAAGCCGTATTTACGGATACCGTAATCTGTATAGTATTGATACGGCAAACTGTAAAGAAACGAGCTTTCGGGCATTGTTTGGTGAAAGGCTGTATCAAATACTGCCACTGCCGGCACGTTCGGCAATGCCGCTTTAAACGCGCGGATTCCCGTTAAGTTCGCCGGATTATGCAGCGGAGCCAAATCAGACAGCTGTTCAATTTGCTCTTCTACTTCTTCAGTAATTAAAGCAGACTCGGTAAATACTTCCCCGCCGTGGACGACACGGTGGCCGATGCCGTCTATTTCTTCAAGCGATTGAATAATGCCGAGATCGGTTAATTTACTTAACAGAATACGGACAGCTTCCGCATGGTTTGGGATGTCCATAATTTCCTTTTGTTTATGGCCGTCAACGGAAATATTGAACAAAGCCTGCGGCAAACCAATCCTTTCAACGAGTCCTTTTGTAATGACCCGTTCTTCCGGCATATCAAACAGCTGGAACTTTAACGAGCTGCTTCCGGCGTTGATAGCAATAATTTTAGACATATAAACCTCCTCAGTAGTTTAAACAAGATGCGACTAGCCGATAAGTTATTCTATATTATTTGCTTTCTTTAAACCAGTCATCCATTTTTACCATGATCGACTGCATCGCCTGCCGGTCTTTCATCGATGGCATATTCGCGAGAAATACTCTTTTCGGTGCAAGGACGCCTTCTTGTTGTTTTTGTAAAATTAAAATGCTTTTTGCCGCTTGTTTATTTTTAAACATCGTCAACGGCAGTTGAATGATTCCTTGAATATGAACATGCTTTTGGAAAAAGCGATGCAGCTTGTCGGCGCCGGCCTCTTCAAACAAGCCATTCGGAATTAGAAAGAAAAGATAGCCACCGGGCTTCGTGTGCTTCACGCTTTGTTCCATAAATAAATGGTGGGCAAAAGAATGCCCTTCTTCTGCTTTTAGTTCATAATCGGCCGCTCTCACGTCATTCGGGTACCAGCCGACCGGCAAATCACACACGACCGCGTCTGCCGGATCAATGAACAGTGGCTCGAGTCCATCCTGATTATAAAGCTGAACGGGCTGCTCCATCAAGTTCGCTCCGCACCAGGCAAGTTTAAGCAGCAGATCATCTACATCTACGCCAATGGCTGACACGGACGCTTCCGGCTGCCTGTTTAACATTGTCAACAGCAAGTTACCTGTCCCAATCGCCGGATCGAGAATCGCGAACTCTTTTTTTCCGCGCATGAATTTCTCCAGCAAATAGCTAATAAACAGGCCGATGGAATCCGGCGTCATTTGGTGATTCGGCTGCACGTTTTCCTGCATGCCTTTTAAAATGGCGAGTTGATAAGCTTGGCGGATTTCTTCTTTCGAATAGCCCGCAAGTTTCGTTTCCTCGTATTTTTTCCATACCCGCTTTTTCGCGAGATCGCTCATTTCATCCTGCAAGATTTTCTGTTGGAATAAGTTTTCAGCCGTTTCTGCTAGGGCATCCAAATACGTGCATGACAGCTCTTGTTGAAGAGTGGCGGCTGTTTCGTCGAAGGTGTTAAATAAGCGTTCGATTGGGGATAATTCGTTCATCTTCGTTCCTCCTGTGTCCCTTTTATCGCTTTTGAAGGCTTTAAAAAGGCTGGCCCATAAAGAGCCAGCCTCTTATTTTCACTTTTTATTTGGCGGCTTTTGCTGCCTCAATTGCTTTTTCGTAATCCGGATGATCGGTTCCTTCACCCACATACTCTACATATGTAACTTTGCCTTCGCTGTCAACGACAAATACAGAGCGTGCGAGCAGGCGTAATTCTTTCATATGTACACCGTACGCTTCTGCAAACGAAAGGTCGCGATGGTCGGAGTATGTTTTAACATTTTCCAGTCCATTTGCCGCACACCAGCGTTTTTGCGCAAACGGCAAGTCGGCGGAAATCGTAATAACTTGCACGTTATCAATCTGTGATGCCTCTTCATTAAACTTGCGTGTTTGCTTTTCACAAACACCTGTATCAATTGAAGGAATCACGCTGATTAAACGTACTTTCCCACTAGAGTCAGCTAACGTGACCTCGGATAAGTCTGTTGCGAGTACTTTAAAATCAGGTGCCTGGTCGCCCACCTTCACTTCATTTCCAAGCAATGTGACTGGATTTCCTTTAAATGTTACATTTGCCATGTTAATAATCCCTCCTCCATCTTTTTCACACTTACCATCATACTTGTTTAAAAGAAAGAATTGCAAAGAAAAAGCCCTGCCGGCGAACAGCAAGGGAGAAAAAGATTCAAACTTCTTTTAAATGGTAAAGTCTGAAGCTGTCTTTTTCGCTGATGTTTGTTTAGACTGATTATTTTTATTCATCATGCTTTGAATTTTCTCGATCACAGAAGGAGCTAAATCGATAATTTTATCGAGCAAGTGGGTGTTTTCGTCTAAATGGAGTACGCGTACGTCGTTAGAGTTGACGATTAAAAAAGCAATAGGTGTAATCGACACGCCACCGCCGCTTCCGCCGCCAAATGGACTTTTCTCCTGGCCGCCGCCCTGCTTGTTGATCGTAAATTCGCTGCCACCAGCCGCAAACCCGAAGCCTACTTTGGAAACGGTCATGATGATGCTGCCGTCGGGCGTTTCGACTGGATCACCGATGATCGTGTTGACATCAATCATATCTTTTAAATTTTCCATGGCTGTTGTCATCAAGCCCTGGATTGGATGGTCACTCATTTTCATCCCTCCCGTTTAGACATTTTTTTGAAAGGCCGGCCCATCCTCTACTCGCTTGTTGTTGCTGCGCCGGCGAAAAAATAGTTGAATGACTGCAGCTATAGCATGTCCAATTCGAAAAGAAATCATACAAGAACATTCCATTTTCCAGATCGATTGCCCGAATACGGGAGTAACAGCAAGCTCCGGTCTTGCTGTCATGTTCACCATGCGGCTCACCGCTGATACGGCGTTTCCTTTTAACGCCCAGAGAGAGCCTGCTGCCGTTGCTGTCCAAGCCGCATCCCTCATGCCAACAGCCGTCTGCCAGCGGAGGCCGCGGACTTCTACTTTATTTAAAAAAGAGCGGATGACGGCATGAAGCCGGGCCGCCTGCTTCAGCTTCGCTTTTACTTGTGCTGCCAGCTGTTCTACTTCTTTCTCCACTTTTTCTTCCCCCTCCTCCGCTAGCTTTTTCAAAGGAATATGGAAGGTGTACGTCAATAGACCGCGGAACAAGTGGAAACGAACGTGCGCCTCCGTGTGCCCAGGAACACGTAAAAAATAAAACAGTATCTGTAGCTTCAACAGACAAACGATTAGCATCAGCCCTGCAAGGATTGCCAGCCCCCACCATAAAAACTCCATGTCCCCCCTCCTTTTCCGATAAACAGTCTGCCCACAGGAAAAAGATTGTAAACACAAAGAAATCTGCCCCAACAGCCAATTATTCATTGACTTTCGGGACAAACTCTTTGTTTACACAGTTTGGATAGGTGTTTGAACGACCAACGAGCGTTCATGAATAACGGTCGTGTCGGCAAAGTAGTCGTGCAGCCCTTGCTTTTTCGGCAAAAAGGCAACGAGCACGTACAAAATAAAAATCGTCGCTGATAAATAGCGGCCGATCCATTCTCTAAATAAAATAGCCTGCCAGGAAAGGTCAGATGATTTTAGTGAAATGACCTTTAAGCCAAAGACCATTTTGCCAATCGTTTGCCCCCACCGCTTCGTCATCAAAATAAAATACAAATAAAAGACGGCGGCTGCAGCTATGTTAATTGCGGAAAACAGCTCACCTGACGTTGTATCCAGCTCCGCTGCGCGAAATAACGGGTACACAAGCAGACGGGAAATGCTGCCGATCACGATTAAATCTAAAAGATACGCCCAGAACCGCATCCAAAACCCAGCATAATGCAGAACGGAAACAGCGGAAGCGGCATACGGCATCTTTTCTTCCGCAAGCTGCTCTTCTTCTATCGGATGCTGCTCTTGCACCATGCGGGCCAGCTGCTCTTCTGCTTCTAGACTTTCTTTCTCTTCCAGTTCTTTATTTGAGTCTTCCCTCATCATCGATCTCCTCCTTTATTTATTCTGCATACAAATACATCAGCCGCGGAGAATTTGGATGCGAAAAGATTTTCATCAATGCATTGATTTCTTCATTTCCACCGAGTAGCTGCTGTGCTTTCATCGTTAAGAAAGATGGCAGGCCGGAATTGGATTCATACGTTATCACTTGAGCGCCTTTTAAATTTTCTGCTTTTTTCAGCGCCTCAACCGTGTCTTCAAGATAACCGAAGCCATCAATTAAGTTTAACTCTTTCGCCTGGCGGCCGTCATAAATGCGGCCATCGGCTATTTTTTTCACTTGTTCTTTAGACATGCCGCGTCCTTTCGCGATGACGTCCACAAAGCCGTTGTAAGAATTGTTGATCATCGATTGCAAGATTTTCTTTTCTTCTTCAGTTACTTTACGCGTCGGGCTTAAAATGTCTTTATGCGGGCCGCTTTTAATCGTGACAAAGTCGACCCCATAATTTTTCGCAAGCTCCGAATAGTTCACGCTTTGCATAATGACGCCGAGTGAGCCGGTCAGCGTTTCCGGGCTCGCGTAAATTTTATCGGCGGGAGCGGATATGTAATAGCCGCCGGACGCTGCCATCGATCCCATTGATACGTAGACTGGCTTTTTCGTTTTTTCTTTTATTTCGCGGATTTTATCATGGATTTGCGCGCTTTCCACAACACCTCCACCCGGTGAATTCACTTGAAGAACAATCGCTTTTACCGACTGGTCTTCTTGCACTTTATCAAGTTTTTTCATAAATTGCTGATGGTTGTAGCCTGGTGAAGAAAGAAATGATTCCGTTGTTGCTGTGTCTTGAATCACACCTTCAACCGGAAGAACAGCAATTTTCTTCCGGGCGCTTCCTTCTTCCTCCACTCGTTCAGTAAAATCTTCTTCGCTTGCACCCATGGCTGTTTCCCACGCTGTGGAAATATCGGATGTCAGTGCAACTGAAGCTGTATTGACAATGACGGACACAATTAATAATCCAGCAGCTAATGCTAGAGCAATGATTCTTTTCTTATTCACTCTGATCTCCCCTTTCTCTTATTTAACGCCCCGACTTCGAAAAATCAGCCGATGCATGGTACACTAAAAACAGGCTCACCTTATTCTAACAAAACATGCAAGAACTCTCATACTAATTTTACCAAAAAGGAGTTTTTCTTATGGATCAGCGCCGTAATCTATATTTTTATGAAACCCGCCGGAAAAACGTAGCGGAAAAAGTGGAAGAACTGAAAAAACTAGCCGTCCAATATGGCTTTACGATTGTCGATCATTCTGATGAGGCGAACATTATCGTCAGTGTCGGCGGCGACGGTACATTTTTACAAGCCGTTCAAAAAAGCGGATTCCGGGAAGATTGTTTGTATGTCGGAATTTCTATTTTCGATGATTTGAATATGTATTGTGATTTCCAGGCGAATGATACAGCGAGCTTAATCGAAGTGATGTCGAAAGCGGAAATGGAAGTGCGCCGCTATCCTGTTTTGCAAATTTCTTTAGATCAAGAAGCGGTTTTTTACTGTTTAAATGAATTCAGCATTAAATCAAGCATTATTAAAACGATGGAAATGAACGTGTACATAGACGACCTCCATTTTGAAACGTTTCGCGGCGACGGCATGATCATTGCCACACCGACCGGCAGTACCGCTTATAACAAATCAGTAAGCGGGGCTGTTGTCGATCCGCTACTTCCGTGCATGCAAGTAAGCGAACTCGCTTCACTGAACAATAAGCGGTACCGCACACTTGGTTCTTCTTTTATTTTAAGCGGCGATCGCACACTTATGCTGAAAATGCTCAAAGGCAGCAACAATTATCCGATTATGGGCATCGATAACGAAGCGCTAAGTGTACAGCATATTGAAGAGATTAAAATCTCACTGAGCGAGAAACGCATTAAAACGCTGAAGCTGAAAGATAACTCATTCTGGCATAAAGTGAAGCGCTCCTTTTTATAAAATGAGACTTCCAGCAGTGAGGATTTCTTCGTGACACTCAATGCCTTGAGACAGAGACCTGCATGTGGGATAACCGAAAAGGAAGTGCGAACAAGCCGCGGCTCGTTACGCACTTCCTTTTTCGGTTTTTTCGCGAAATATTGTCTTTTTCGACTATTTCGGTCTTCAAAAAAGAAGCCCGCTATTTAAGCGGGTCTCTTGGCAATTGGAATTAATTTGTTACTTCTCTTTCCGCCTGACGCAGCTCAATGCGGCGGATTTTTCCGGAGGTCGTCTTCGGTAAATCATCAATAAACTCTATTTTTCTCGGATATTTATAAGGAGCTGTTAATTCTTTTACGTGATTTTGCAGCTTTTCTACAAGCTCCGGCTCCTTGGCATCCACTCCGTCCTGCAGCACAACAAAGGCCTTGACGATGTGTCCGCGGATTTCATCAGGGCTCGCGACAACGGCACACTCTTTTACATCCGGATGCTTCACGAGTGCGTCTTCAACCTCGAACGGGCCGATCGTATAGCCGGAACTGATGATGATATCATCGCCGCGGCCTTCAAACCAGTAATAACCGTCTTCATCTTTTTTCGCTTTGTCGCCCGTTAAATAATAATCGCCTCTAAATTGCATAGCTGTCCGTTCCGGATCTTTGTAGTAGTTTTTGAAAAGCGCCGGTGTATCGATGTGAACCGCAATATCGCCGACGATACCCGTTTCAACCGGCTCGCCGTCTTCATTAATGATTTCCACGCGGTTACCTGGCGTCGGTTTGCCCATGGAACCAGGCTTGACCTCCATTCCCTTCATCACGCCGATCACAAGTGTGCTTTCTGTCTGGCCATAACCGTCACGCACATCCACATTAAAATGCTTGCGGAACGTATCAATGACTTCACGGTTTAACGGCTCGCCGGCAGAAACCGCGCTGTGCAGACTTGATAAATCGTAATCTGCCAAGTTATCTACTTTGGAGATTAAGCGATATTCAGTCGGCGTACAGCAAAGCACGTTAATTTTATTTTGCTCCAACAGTTTAAGATATTTTCTCGGTTCAAATTTGCCGTTATACACAAATCCTGTCGCTCCTGAACCAAGCACAGAGAGAAATGGGCTCCACGTCCATTTTTGCCAGCCAGGCCCTGCCGTCGCCCAGACGGCGTCCCCATCTTTAATGCCGAGCCAGTTCGGTGCCGCTGTTTTTAAATGGGCATAGCCCCATGCATGAGTATGCACCACGCCTTTTGGGTTTCCGGTCGTACCGGACGTATACGGAAGAAACGCAATATCGTCTTTTGACGTTTCAGCGATGGCTAGTTCGTCTGACGCTTCCGCCATTTTTTCTTCAAGCGCCATCCAGTCTTCTGTTTTTCCGCCGAATGAAAACTTAATTAGTTCGTCTATCTTATCCGCTTCTTTTAACTGATCGGCAAAGGGGGCGTAACAGACAACTCCTTTAACGCCTGCATGCTCAATTCGGTAGTTTAAATCTTTCGTGCGCAGCAATTCAGCGCTGGGGATGATGACTAGGCCGGTTTTTAACGCAGCTAAGAATACTTGATACGCTTCAATTAAGCGTGGCACCATAATTAAAATCGGATCGCCTTTCTTCAAGCCGCTCGCTAAGAAAGCGTTTCCAATCTTATTCGTTGTTTTTATTAATTCTGCATATGTAATCTCTTTTTTCTCTCCGGCTTCATTTTCCCATTTTAACGCTAGGCGATTTGGATCTTTTGCGAACTTCTCTACTTCCATCACGATATTGTATTGTTCAGGTGCAAGCAAGTCCTCTCTTTTCATCATCATACCCCCTTGGTTAGTATAACTCTATTATACAGAACAATTGAAAGATTTGAAATATTTTACGGTGGATACGCTGAAAAATCCACACAAAAACACAAGAGGTTTTCATTGCGAACACTCTTGTGTTTTTTTGTATGATCGGCTAGTTTGTACTTGTTAATCCGACCGGCAGGCTTCTTTTAAAGCAAATCTGAAAATTCGCCGGCCGCTTTTTCTTCCGGCAGCTGAATCGTTTCCATGTCGCGAACGGCTTCTTCCATCATTTCTTCAAAGTCAACGAAGCTTTCAAAAAATTGTACTTTTTCGAGCTTCGGCCTTGTTTTCGGAGACGGCGGCGTGAAAATTGTACAGCAATCTTCATAAGGCAAGATAGAAATGTCATGTGTGCCGATCGTTTGAGCGACATCGATAATATCGAGCTTATCCATAGCGATGAGCGGCCGCAAAACAGGAGTCGATGTCACTTCGTTGATCGCCCGCATGCTCTCAAGTGTCTGACTGGCCACTTGTCCGAGACTTTCTCCCGTGACAATCGCGAGGCCGCCGCGCTGTTTGCAGATTTTATCAGCAATGGCAAGCATCATTCTTCTTGTCGAAGTCATCGTATAATTCTCCGGCACTTGCTCTTGGATTTTTTGCTGAATGGCGGTAAACGGAACGATATGAAGCTTCATTCTGGCTCCGAATTCCGTCAGTTTAGACGCCAGATCAATCACTTTTTGCTTCGCCCGCTCACTCGTATAAGGCGGACTGTGAAAGTGAATGGCTTCGATTTCCACGCCTCTTTTCAGCATAAAGTAACCGGCGACTGGACTGTCGATTCCGCCCGACAACAACAGCATCGCTTTTCCACTTGCTCCTGTCGGCAATCCGACAGCACCAGAGTACTTTTCGCACGATAAAAATACGCCTTCTGCCCGGACCTCCACAAGCAAATTAATGTCGGGGTTCTTCACATCGACCTTCAGCTTTTCCAAGTTTCTGAGCACGTGGCTGCCAATCGTATAATTGATTTCATTCGTGTCCAGTTCAAACAGCTTGTCAGAACGGCGGGCAGATACTTTGAATGTTTTTCCTTCGCTGAAATTCCGTCTCACAAGTTCTAAAGCCGCGGCCTTCATTTCTTCGATGTCTTTGCCGGTGCGGACAACCGGACTAAATGACTGAATACCGAATACACGTCTCAGCTTCTCTCTTACCGCTTCAAACGGTGTGCCATTTAAGTGGATAAACAGCCGGTCACGCCCTAATTCAATCTTTAAGTCTTTATAGTCCCGTAACACATGCAGGATGCTTTTTTTCAGTTTATTGATAAATTGATTGCGGTTGCGCCCTTTCGTGGAAAGCTCGCCGTACCGGACTAATATGCGGTCATAATTCATTGCTGTCACCTCTGAACTTTCGTTAAGTTTGGAATTGTTTCTTTTAATAGACGAATGAATGCTTTCGCTTCTTCTATCGTATTGCCGTACGACAAGCTGAGCCTGATGCTGCTGTCGGCTGCCGATTTCGAAAGACCCATCGCTGTCAGAACCGTGCTTGTTTTTCTCTGTCTAGAAGAACAAGCACTCGTCGTCGACAAATAACAGCCTTTTTCTTCAAGCGCATGAATGAGCACTTCTCCTTTGATGCCTGCAATAGAAAAATTTAAAATATGCGGGGCACAGCCTTCTTCAGGCGTATGAATCACTGTACGTTCCATTTTCTCAAGTTCGGTGCGCAAAAACAATTGGATATCTTTCATCACATGGCCTTTTTCCGCCCGCTGTTCTTCTGTTAAGCGGAGCGCTTTCGCCATTGCAGCCAAGCCGCCTGCATTTTCTGTGCCGCTTCGCCAGCCGCTTTCCTGGTTGCCCCCCGATAAAAGCGAAGACAGCTTTACTTCCTTTTTCTTGTATAACACGCCGTTTCCTTTTAAACCATGGAACTTATGAGCTGACAAGGAACAAAGATCAATTCCGTCCAAGTTTAATTCCACTTTTCCGCGCCCTTGAATATCATCGACGTGAAACAAAGCCTTCGGATGTTTTTGAAGCAGCTGCGCGATTTCTTTCACCGGTTGAATCGTTCCCGTTTCATTATTCACATGCATGATAGAGACGACAATCGTTTCATCCGTAAGCGCTTGTGCTATTTCCTGTACAGCCACCCGTCCTTCTGAATCCACAGGTAAATAAGTTACTTGAAAGCCGAGTTCTTCCAGCTGACGGCACGCATTGATGACGGAAGGGTGTTCGGTCTGTTGGGTAATAATGTGGCTGCCCCGGTGCCTGTTAGCAAAGGCAGCTCCTTTAATCGCCAAATTATTTGACTCCGTGCCGCCTGATGTAAAAATGATTTCCTCGCTCTTTGCGCCCATTAATGAAGCAATTTGCTTGCGGGCTTCCGTCAATAACCGTTCCGCCTGAATGCCCAGATGATGCAGAGAAGACGGGTTGCCAAAAAATTGTTCATTCACTTTTACAAAGGTATCTAAAGCTTCTTTATACGGTTTCGTCGTCGCACTGTTATCAAAATAAATCATTTTCACACCTGCTTCATTTCAGTTTGTTCAACTATTTATCATAACACAGCCGCTTTTTGAAGGAAACTTCACATGAGTTGATTGTCTGCGACATTTTGAACAAGCTCAGTGATAAGATGAAAAAGAAGCTGAATTCGTGGACACCCCCGCAAAATAATAAACAACGGGCCAATTGCGTGAACAAATCCCTCAAATTGAGGAACAACATTCCATCAATCGCAGAGCAACGCACAAAAAAGCCCCGGCTTGATTGGAAGCCAATCTGCCGGGGCCGCATCGTTTATTTTTTGTTCATCATGTCTTCAAGCTGTTTTAGACCTTTCGGATCAACTTTGTCAATCGCTGTGGCGGCTTCTTCGAGGGCTGTACGATAGTCATAGTTTCTGAAAGCGAGTTCAGCTTGATGAAGCTGGGCACCAACGACTGGGTGGGAGCGCTTGTATCGGTTTCCGTATTGAATAATGCGTTCCGCCAGTTCCGCCTGGTCGATCACTTCCACCGTTTTACGTTCAAGATTGGTCACGGAGGAAACAGCTTCGCTTAGTTTTTCCTGAACAGCCTTCATATTCAGTGGTTTCTCATTTAACGATTGTACGACTTCGCCGATGCGTTCAGTCGCTTCTTCCGTCAGCAACTGGTAAAAATCGGGCACACCTGGCATGTTGCTTTTGCTGACCAATCGAAAAATCTCATTGATTTTTTTTCGGAGCTCAGCCAGTTTTTCACGAGCGTCCATCTCATCTTTACGAAGCGTCTTTAAAAAACGGCTGAAGCTTATTTGTTCTTTTTGCAGTTCTTCCAACTGTGTATGAATTTCTTGCAACTCTTCATGTAAAAAAGAATAGGCAGTATTTTGTTCTATAATTCTCGCTTCAAGCAAGTCATATTTTTTGCCAAGGCGGAAAATATCCTCTTCCAATTTACGAGGAACGATCCATTCTTCTTCTGCCAGCTGGTAACTTTGGCGCACATGTTCCGTTTCGGCCTGTAAATCTTCGTTAGCTGCTCTCACGCCTTCCAGCTGCTCTTTCGTTTGTCTGTCATAACTCACGAGGAAATGTTTCGCATCCACTTCTTTTTCAAGTAGATCGTAGAAAAAGTCAATGTTTTCTTTTACGTCTTGAATCCCAGCTTCCACTTCGTTCGTTTCTGTTTTTAAAATAAAATCTTTATAAAGGGAAAGCTGTTCGCGCAAGCTCACAATTTCTTTTTCAATTTGCAAGTGATCGAGCAAATATCCTTTTTGTGTCATTTCTTTATAGCCGGACTCTATTTCATTCAGCTGTGCCGGCAGTAAGTTTGTCGTTTCAGCCATCAGTACGGGGATAGTTTCCATTTTGTATAAAATACTATCCATCTCATGCTTAAGCTTTAAAATGATTTCTCTCGCTGCCAGATAATTCCCTTCATTGGTCATTTCTTCAAACTTATCGAATTGTGATGATAAAGCGTCAAGCTGCACTTCAAGTACAGCAGCCGCTTTACCGAATGTATGGCGGTGTGCGAGAAGCTGCTTCCTGGCTGCCCTCTGCTTCGTTTTGAGTTCTTCACTTTCTTCACGGTTGCTTTCTTCACTGCCGATCAACTCATCCAGCTCAGACAAAATGCCGTCCACTTTCTTTTCTGACTCTTCCAGTTTGCGGGCAATGGCTTCATTCGTTTCTTTCGCTTTGCCGAATCGGAATTGGTCAACGCGCTCTTCTGATTCAAACAACCGCTCGTCCACTTCCGCCAAATCAACCGTCAGCACGTCGTCCCATGTTTGGCGCCAGCGGTCAAACAGTTCTTCCGTTTGCCCGGTCATGTTAAGCCGCTTCACCTTTGCCAGTTCATCGGTGACCGGCCGGTGCATCAGTTCCACTTTCTTTTTTTCAAGTACATCAATTTCCTTGTAAATCTTTTTTCTATTCAAATAGGCAATAATTAATAGAATGGCTGCTATTATTATTGCGCCAATGACGAATTTCATCGTAAGCCCCCTGTTCTTCTGCCTGCAAAAGTAGTCGTTTTATCTATTTATAGTCGTGTATTATGCACATTTATCTCAATTATTAATAATGATACCATGTATATGACATTTTTTGACGACAAAATTCGTTTTTTTTTAAGCTGACACGTGAAATTTTTGTTACACTAAGTGTATGAACATTTATTCGGGAGGATTTTTATGAAAAGAGATGGGCACATTCATACGCCTTTTTGTCCTCATGGGACGAAGGATACGCTGGACAGTTATATTGAAGAAGCGATCCGCCAAGGCTTTTCCCGCCTGACGTTTACTGAGCACGCTCCTTTGCCTGCCGGCTTTACAGACAGCACGCCTACACAGGACAGCGGGATGAATCCCGAAAAGCTGGACGCTTATTTCGCTTCTTTACAGCGGGTGAAACAAGAATACGCAGCCGATCTGACAGTTGATATTGGACTTGAAGTCGATTTTATTGAAGGCTTTGAAAAAGAAACAGCTTCTTTTTTAAATGAATACGGCTCACTTCTCGATGACTCCATTTTGTCTGTTCATTTTTTAAAGAAAAGTTCCAGCTGGTACTGCCTCGATTACAGCGCTGATTTATTCGGGGAAATGACCGGGATTTTCGGGTCAACAGCGGCTGTATATGAAGCGTATTTTAAGACGGTGGAACGCTCAATCAAAGCAGACCTCGGCCCATTTAAACCAAAGCGCATCGGCCACATTACGCTCGTACACAAGTTTCAAAAACAATTTCCGTGTGAAGCGGATTTCAGCAGCGAAATAGACAGCTTGCTTCAAGCGATAAAAAACAACGGCTATGAAATTGATTTCAACGGAGCTGGTTTAAGGAAACCGCTCTGTAAAGAATCATATCCGCCGCCAAAAGTTGCTCAACAAGCAAATGAAATGGGCATCCCGCTCGTGTATGGGTCGGACGCCCATCAGGCAAAAGATATTGGCCAGGGGTGGAAAGACATGCTTCTTTCTCCGCACGAATTACCGGCGCAACCATAAATGCATCTTCTAGAAAAAGGAGCGATACTTTATGTTTCAAACAGCTATGTATACAGGGACTAAAACAGAAAATTATGAACTCGTCATCAAGCAGCTGCGTGCTTTGCTTGAAGGAGAAAGCAGCCAAATAGCCAATCTCAGCAATGCCTCTGCCCTATTAAACCAATTTCTTGACCGGGTGAATTGGGTCGGATTTTACTTAACCGAAGAAGATGAACTTGTTCTTGGTCCATTTCAGGGGCTGCCGGCATGCGTGCGCATCCCATTCGGAAGAGGCGTTTGCGGCACGGCAGCAAGCGAACAAAAAACGCAGCGCATTGCGGACGTTCATTCGTTTCCAGGTCATATTGCATGCGATGCCGCTTCCCAATCGGAAATTGTTGTCCCTTTGCTTAAAGACGGACAAATCATCGGCGTTCTCGATATTGACAGCCCGGAAAAAGACCGTTTTGACGAAACGGATGAAAAAATGCTCGAAGCTTTTGTTGCCGTTTTAATTGAATTTTTATAAGAAAAGAGATCTTATCTTGACAGAGATGCTAGTAAATTATATACTAGTCTTTGTGTAAAATAACGCAGCCTACGTGAACACCTTTATGTGCTCATTTTGTTCCTTTGCTATCAAATTGGCAAATGGTGCATCGCGTAACCCTCTGCTGCTGGGGCGATGGTGCATGAAAACAAAATGGCCTGATTGCTGTCTCACCGGTTTTTATTTTACAACAAAATAAAAACATTAAAGGAGGAGCTATATTATGGCTCGCTATACTGGCCCAAGCTGGAAAATTTCCCGCCGTCTTGGAATCTCTCTAAGCGGTACAGGTAAAGAATTAGAAAAACGTCCTTACGCACCTGGACAACACGGTCCTAACCAACGTAAAAAATTGTCTGAATACGGACTTCAATTACAAGAGAAGCAAAAGCTTCGTCACATGTACGGCGTAACTGAGCGCCAATTTAGAAACTTATTCGTGAAAGCCGGCAAATTAAAAGGCGTTCTCGGTGAAAACTTCATGATCCTTCTTGAAGCTCGCCTGGACAACCTTGTTTACCGCCTTGGTTTGGCTCGCACTCGCCGCCAAGCTCGCCAACTCGTTAACCACGGTCATATCCTTGTAGACGGAAAACGCGTAGACATTCCATCTTACCAAGTAAAACCTGGTCAAACAATCACAGTTCGCGAAAAATCAAGAAGCTTTGTTATCATTAAAGAAGCGATCGAAGTAAACAACTTCGTACCAGATTACTTAACGTTCGATGCAGAAAAACTAGAAGGTACATTTACTCGCCTTCCAGAACGTTCTGAGCTTCCAGCTGAAATCAACGAAGCCCTAATCGTAGAGTTCTACTCTCGTTAATAAGAGGCATCTATTCAAAGAGGATGTTCCAAAAGCTTGGCTTTTGGAACATCCTCTTTTTAGTTCACAGTCAGAAAGGGGCTGCTCTAAAGTCAGTGAATAACTGTCTTTAGAGCAGCCCCTTTTGAATGAATTGTTATTGCATTGTGCACGGGTTATTGGCGTTTATGCACAGATAATACGATTTTCTGCGCAAGTATTGAAGAAATATGCACGGCCAAGCACACTTATGCACTAATCGCCGGGCATTGTGCACGAGTTGCCCGAGCTTCTGCGCGTTCACGCCTTATTTATGCACGAACATTTCCAGAATGTGCACGCCCCCATAGCGACTGAACGCTGCGGCAGAACTTCCGCTTATTTATACTTAATTAAGTAATATTTTTTCTTTCCACGGCGGATGATCGTGAATTTGCCTTCCATTTTGTCTGTTTCAGCTAGGACATAAGCTGTGTCGGTTACTTTGTCGCCATTAATGGAGACGGCGCCGTTTTGGATGTCTTCACGCGCCTGGCGTTTAGATGAGGAAATGCCAGCTGCCACGAGCAAGTCGACTAAGCCTGTTTCTTCGCCGCTTGTCTGTTCAAATGATGGCACATCTTTAAAGCCTTGCTCGATTTCTGAAGCAGCTAAACTTTTCACGTCTCCGCTGAATAAAGCAGCCGTAATTTTCTGTGCCTGTTCCAGCGCCCCGCTTCCATGTATTAAGCGAGTCATTTCTTCTCCGAGTGCTTTTTGCGCTTTGCGAAGATGCGGTTCTTCCTGGACAGACGCTTCTAGACGTTCGATTTCTTCTGGCGTCAGGAACGTGAAAATCTTTAAGTATTTAACGACGTCCGCATCAGCTGTGTTAATCCAGAATTGGTAAAATTCATACGGTGATGTTTTTTCTGGATCGAGCCAAATAGCGCCGCTTTCCGTTTTTCCGAACTTCGTGCCGTCTGCTTTTGTCACGAGCGGAATCGTTAACCCGTATGCCTTCTCTCCTTCCGGCTTCATTTTTCGGATTAGTTCAAGGCCGGTTGTAATGTTGCCCCACTGGTCGCTGCCGCCGATTTGCATTTTGCAGTTATGGTGTTCATATAAATGAAGGAAATCCATCGCCTGTAAAATCGTGTACGTAAATTCTGTAAACGAAATGCCTGTATCAAGCCGGGAAGCGATCGTATCTTTCGCCAGCATATAATTGACGCCGATATGCTTGCCAAAATCACGCAAGAACGTCACGATATCCATCGAACCGGCCCAATCATAGTTATTCACAAGCTTAGCACCATTTTCTCCATCAAAATCAAAAATTTTCTCGAGCTGGCCTTTAATGCAGGCGACGTTGTGCTGAACCATTTCAAGCGTCTGCAGCTGTCTTTCTTCTTTCTTGCCGCTCGGGTCACCAATCAGCCCCGTTGCCCCGCCGACGAGGACAATTGGACGGTGTCCATTATTTTGAAAACGGCGCAGCGTTAAAAAGGGGAGCAAATGGCCAATATGCATGCTGTCGGCTGTCGGATCAACTCCGCAGTAAAGTGATACTTGCTCTTTTTCCAAAAGTTCTTGTATGCCTTCTTCATCCGTCTGCTGGTAGACGATCCCCCGCCACTGTAATTCCTGTATTAAATTCATCTGATTTCTTCCTCTCTTTTTCTTCATTTAATGCACAAAACAAATGCGCAAGCGCCTTGATCAGCCTTAGGCAAAAATGTTCTTTCCTCGATGTCTAGCTGCGCCTCCTTGGGGCTCGAGGTCATATGCCAGTCTGACTGCATGGCTGAAAAACGCCATTTCGTCAGCCTGTCATATGCTTGTCGCCCCAGAGCAGTCGGCTCCGCTTTTCTATAAAGAAGTCCGCTTTTTGACTTCATTGAGGAAAGGTTATTTGACCTCGAGGGGCTAGGCGCTGGAGCTGGACGCAGACCCGCTCCATCAGCAAAGATAGCCACCATACGATTATTTTATAGTTTCCTAAAAAAATAAAAACGCCCCTGCAACAATTGCAGGGACGCATAAATTCGCGCGGTACCACCCAAGCTTGAGAAAAAATTTCTCCACTCATTGAAATAACGGTTTGCCCGTTTGCTGCTACTCAATCGTTCACAACAAAAGCTCCAGGAGGTAATTCATTCAACTATATGTTACCGGTTCCCACCAACCACCGGCTCTCTAGAAACAGGGATAGCGAACTACTGAATCCTTTCAACGCCTAAATATATAAATGTATAAGTCACATTATAAGCAGGCGGGCACAGAAATGTCAAATTCATCTATTCAATTTATTAAAAATTAGAAAGTAATAACTCCCATGATAATCGCTGCTATAATCATGACAAAACTTGATCCTAATGCCCACTTAAAAATAAACTTTTGGTGGTCTCCAAATTCCACACCAGCCATACCAACAAGTAAATAGGCGGAAGCCATTAGCGGGCTCATCGCATGCACTGGCTGACCTAGTATAGAAGCGCGGGCAATCTCTACTGGATCGACACCATAAGATGCCGCAGTTTGTGCCAAAATCGGCAGTACTCCAAAATAGTAAGGATCATTTGCCATGAAATAAGTAAACGGAATACTTGTTACAGCTGTAATGACGGCAAAGTACGAACCTAAAGATTCTGGAATTACTGCAACTAAGCTGTTGGCCATCGCATCAACCATTTCAGTTCCAGATAAAATTCCTGTAAAAACACCGGAAGCAAAAACTAACCCAACAACTGCAAGTACATTTCCTGCATGGCTGGATATTCTTTCTTTCTGATCATCTAAATTTGGATAGTTAATCATAAGTGCAATAACGAAGGCGATCATGAATAAAGTAGATAACGGTAATACAGAAGTAATCAAACAAATAAGCAGTGTAATGGTTAAAGCGAGATTCACCCATAACAGTTTTGGACGCTTATAGTCTTCTACTGCTAAAGCTGCACTTTGTTGACTTAAAGCAAGCATCTCTTCCGTTGAATATTGAATCTTGGCAACTCCTAATCTTTTGCGCTCTTTTTTCCCAAGAACAAACGCCGTAAATAAGTTCCATAAGATCCCAGCCGCCATAACAGGGATAAGAGGTGTAAACACATCTGCTACATCAAGTTGCAGTGCCGCTACTGCTCTCGCTGTCGGTCCCCCCCAAGGAGTCATGTTCATCACACCAAATGAAAGCATCGCAACACATGTTAATATGAGCGGATTCATTCCAATACGCTTATAAAGCGGAAGCATTGCTGATACCGTAATCATATAAGTTGTCGTTCCATCCCCATCAAGTGCTACAAGCATCGAAAGGATAGCTGTACCTAGAACAATCTTTAACGGATCTCCCTTAACAATCCCTAAAATTTTTGAAACAAGCGGATCAAATAAGCCTGCATCAATCATTATCCCAAAATAAAGTATAGCAAACATTAACATGACACCAGTCGGTGCAACTTGCTTAACACCTTCTAGCATCATTTCACCGATGCCGGGTCCAAATCCTCCTATTAACGCGAATAAGATGGGTATCACAATTAATGAAACTAACGCGGACATTCGCTTTGTAATTATTAAAAACATAAATACGACAATCATTGAAAAACCTAAAAATGCTAACATACTATTCCTCCCTTATGCCTCTTCACTGAAGTCATTTATTACACGTGAAAAACAATTTAACATTTCGAATATTATGTATTAATATAAAATAACAACCCTTCTCTGTAAACGTTTACAAAATATCGTTTATTAAATTCCTAATAGCCATTTTGTTCATTTTGTTCACCAGGTGACAATGGATGAATCCGCATTGAAAAACGCTTGGAAAAATCCAAGCGTTTTTCTAATCATTTATAATGATTTTACCGATCTTTCAAGAACATCCTGTCTACCAAATATATATCTTAAAAAAATCGGCACGATGAACAATATGAAAAAAACACGAAACAACTGATAAGCAGCAACCATTGATACGTCTGCATGAACCGTATGAGCCGTAACACCCATTTCTGGTAAACCGCCTGGAGCTATACATAAAAATGCAGTTGTCATTGTAACCGGGTACACTATATGTAAGACATAAGATAAAACGAGAGCAAACCCGACAATCAATAATCCGGAAATGAGTGAAAACGGCAGCAGCTTTCTCCAATTTCTTAACATATTTATTTTTATTCCAAGGCCTAAATAAATACCTAAGCAAAGTTGTGCAATAACGATAAGGATAGGAGGCAGTTGAGGTGTTTCAAAGCCACTTACAGTTAAAATAGCTGATGAGAGCAGGGGCCCTATAATCCATGGGGTTGGACATTTGAAGCGAACCGCACATGTAGTGATGAATAAAACAATCGCAAGGACCGTAATAAACTGAAAAAAGCTGCCGTATTCAACTTGTGTTACTGTATCGATTGCAGGGGCACTGTTTTGTGTTCCGCCACTTGAAAATGCATGAATCGATAATGTTGGTACAACGAAAATAACGGTCAACATTCTAATTGTTTGCATGAATGTAACAATTGTTGAATCTGCTCCCTTGATCTCTTCGCTCAACACAACCATTTGCGATAAACCACCTGGTGTCGTCCCCATTACAGCACTTGGTATATTAATACCAGTTAACCTTGAAACAAAATACGCAATGGCCAGTCCAAAAACTACCATTAGAACAGTAACAATAGCCATTGATGGCAATTGATTGGCAATCTGTCTCGCACTATCAATCGTAAACGATAAACCCATACTATAGCCTAATAACATCTGCCCCCCATTTTTGAAACTAACTGGCCAATATAAATTTCGTTTGGATATAAGTTTCCAAATCAAAACAGCCGTTAATGGTCCTAACATCCATAACAGCGGTAAATGCAGCAGCGTGAATAAAATACCACCTGCTATTCCACATAGTAAAGTTTCTATAAATTGAAGTTGTCTTTTTTTTCTTCTACTAATCAACTTGGTGATCGATGAAAAAGTCATGTTGCCCCCCTATAAGAAAAGCGCAAGCGCCTTGGTCAGCCCCGACAAGCACAAGACAAGCCTCTCTGAAAGGTGATCTTTCCTTTCATAGAGGATTGGTTTGTGACCTCGAGGGGCTAGGCGCTGGAGCTAGACACTAGTCTAAGTAAAAAAGTTATACTTTCTTTATTACGAACAAAACGAGGCTGACTCGGATCGTGTCATAACTCCTGACCATCTTGTATGAAATGGCGGAGCTGTTAACACATCTACTCTTGAGCCAACCTCGTAATAATATCATTCCTATTAAATAACAGCTTCTACAAAATGATCGTTAAAATAGACAACATGCGAGAGAATTTTACTGCCTTTTATCTTTTGAATGGATTCTTTTGCCTCTTTTTCATCCTCAAATTCAAACATTTTAATACTGCCTTCACCCGTATAAACAGTTATTACCCACATTTATTCGTTCCCCCAATAGTATATTAAAAAGTAACGTTGTAGAAGAAGTATCTAGATGCGGTCTAAAGTAGCTGTCGTATACTTTTGCCAATATCATATAACCATCATAATAGGAAGTAAATAATAAGAAAAATTATTTTATTAAATCCATTTAAATTATTTTGTTTATTTTGTTCAAGAGTTACTAGTCTTCTCTGTAAGCCCTCATTAATGTCTCATACATCTTGCTCTGCTCTTCAAGAAATTTAGAAGTTTCATTGCTGTTCTTATAAAAATCTTTCCACATATACTTCTGCAGCGTTTGTTCCCATTTTTTTGTTCTCACCATTTTTTCAATCGTCCTGTCCCAAAATTGAATTTCATCTTTCGTCATATTAGGCGGTCCCATAATACCGCGCCAATGTTCAAAGACTAACTCAATTCCTTCTTCTGACCATGTCGGGATTTCAGGAAGTTCTTTTAATCTTTCATCAGATGAGATCACGAGCAGTTTTACTTGATTTAAATCATAATATTTTTTAGCCTCTGATAAAGTCATTGTCGCAACATCTATTTGCTTTTTCAATAATGCATCAACTACTTGGCCGCTATTTTCATATACAAAAAAGTCAAGTTCTTCAGGTTGCACTCCAGCTTGTTTGCCCGCTAATACGAAAGAGAGCTGATCGTCATTCCCTAATCTTGGGGAAACACCGATTTTATAAGCATGAGGTGTTTCTTTCAGATTTTCCATTAAGCTTTTTGCACTGCTTATGCTTGAATCTTTCGAAACAATCACAACCTCCCATTCTGTAGCCAAAGTGGCGATTGGTGTAAAATCTTTATAAGTGATCTTACTTTGGCCTAATAAGTGGTTGGTAATGAGCAGGCTTGAATTCATAGCTAATACATGATCTTTTTGCTGTTGTGTATATTTCCAGCCTAACTCTCCGCCAGCTCCAATTTTATTAAGTACACGAATATCCTCATCAATTAAGTTTTCACTCATTAAAATGTCTTGTATCGCTCGGGCTGTTATGTCCCATCCTCCACCAGTAGAGCTTGGAGCAATAATCGTTACTTCATCCGTAATCGCTTCCTGTTTCTCTTTTAGTGAACATCCGGCGAAAAGCATGACAAAAAGTGTGAAAACGACAATCATTTTTTTTCCCATTGTTCGTACCCCGTTCACTTATTGAATCTTCCTTGTTATTCTATACAGTAATACTTCCTCTCAGGCCTTCCTACAATTCCATATTCGTGTTTTGCCGTACAGATATTTATCGAAACGAGATACTCTAAATACCTTCTTGCCGTTGTTCTGGATGCTCCTATCTTTTCACCCATTTCCTCGATGGAAATGCCGCCTCTAAGTTCTTCCATCACTTTTTTCACTTTCTTTAAAGTGTGGCGGTCAATACCTGTAGGGAGATCTTTTTGACTTATTGTTGATTGATTAGAGATGCCAAAATATCGATCAATCAATGTCTGATCCACCTCTTCACTATTACTGAGTAATTTTTTCTTCTTTTTATAATCTTCAATTGTTTCAACAAATTTCTCCATTGTTACTGGCTTCAATAAATAGTTACATACCCCATACCTAATAGCTGTTTCTAGCATCGTTCTTTCCGTTGCAGCAGTCACCATAATAATATCAACCGTTGGATAATTCTCTCTAATTTTTGATAATAAATCTGTACCAAGTTCATCAGGCATATAGATATCTAGTAAAAGCAAATCAACTTCACATTCACCTAGAATTTGCATTGTTTCTTTCGCATTTAGAGCCTTCCCAACGAGTTTTACACCCGTCAGCTTTTGTAAAAACTGTTCTTGTACTTGGGCAATTCGAAAATCGTCCTCTGCTATTACAACCTTAATCATTTTGTTCCTCTCCTTACGCTATTCCAACACCTTTTTTGGAAGGTATACTGTAAAAATGGCCCCTCCATTTTTTTCATTATTCACTTCAATTGTTCCGCCTAATGATTCTACAATGCGTTTAACATTGAATAGGCCATACCCTCTATTTTTCCCCTTAGAGGAGGATCCTAAAGAAAACAAAGAATGTAACACGTCCTCAGAAATTCCTTTTCCGTTATCTGTTACTTCTATAATGATATCGTTTCCAATTCCCGTAATTGAAAAAGTCACTTTTTTCTCTTTCTGATGTGCGACTGCATCAAACGCATTATCGATAAGATTTCCGATAATTGTAATAATATCTGTTACCTCTATATGACTTGGTAAGGGATCTGCATAACTATCGGCATCAATTTCAAGGATAATTTTCTTTTCTGATGCCTTTCCAAGTTTCCCTAATAAAATAGCTTGAACATTTGCATCATGAATTTGATTAAATAATATCCGGTTTCGATGCTGATGAATGGCAGACTCTTTTTGGATAAATTCAAATGCATCCTCATATCGTTCTAATTGTAATAATCCTGATAACAAATATAATTTATTGGCGTACTCATGTGTTTGCGCACGAAGCCCCTCTGAATAATCACGAACCTCCGATATTGTATCAATAAGCTTTTTTAATTCTGTTTTATCCCGGAAACTAGAAACGACACCTACAACATGTTCATTTTCAATGATGGGGATTAAATTAAAGATAAACACCTTTTCGTTAATCAAGACCTCGACATTATGAATCGTTTTTCCTGTCTGTAACACATCATCTATTTTTATATTTTGCAGAACATGATTGACGTGCTGACCTATAAAGTCTTCATCCTTAAGATTCAACATGGACTTTGCGGAATGGTTGATTAAAGTTAATAAGCCATTTTGATCAATAGCTATAATTCCTTCTTTGACTGATAAAAGAATGGCACTTCTTTCCCTATATAATGAAGAAATTTCATGTGGTTCCAGCCCCATTGTATCTTTTCTAATACTTTTTGTTAGAAAAATACCACCAATGATTCCTAAAAGCAAAACAATCAATGATGCAATAACAATAGTTTTAATTCTACTATATATATTTTGATAAATGTCTCTTTCCAAAAATTCAACAGATACCGTGCCAATCACTCGAGTATACTCTCCATAGTCTGCAATAATAGGAACCTTCCCAATTAAAACTGAGCCCTGCTCTCGTTCTGCTTCAAAGTTATTAGATCCGCCAAAAATTAACGCATGATAATTTGTGTGGTCTACATTCTTCTTACCAATTTGGCTTGGATTTGCGTGCGAATAAATGATCTCCTCACGATTTTCGATGATAATATTTGCCGCATTCACCTGATCTTTTACTTGCTCAGCAATTGGCCGAAAATGGGCTTCTAAATCTTTTTTTTCAATTGCCTCCCTAAGCTCGGGCATGAGAGAAATCGTCTTAGCTGACTGCAAAGCTAATTGTTTCACTTGGTTCCTTGTGTCAACAGATTGTAAGTAAGCAAATATGCTTGCAAGAAGAATAATGATTAAAAGAATTAACGTACTAATTAGTCCTAATATTTTTGTTTGTAATGGGATCTTTTTTAATTTGTTCATTGTTTTTAACCCTTTTTAAAAGTAACTTTCCCTTTGATCATAGCATTTCCATATATTAATTTATAGAGTACACCTTTCCTCTAATCTTCTTAGAGTATAAAAAAATACCACAGTATCAAGATCTGTGGCAGAGTGAAATTTTATACTTTCTTATATTAAAGCTATTTTCGTAAACTTTGTTGCTATTGGAAAGGGGTTGGTTGATTTCCGCTCCACGATGCTCGCTTTCCGCGGGGCGGGCGGTGAGCCTCCTCGTCACCTTGCTCCTGCGGGGTCTCACCTGTCCCGCTAATCCCGCAGGAGTCTCACACCTTCCGCTCCAATCAACCCTTTTGCTACACTTTTTTCCATAAGAATATACTACAAAAACAATAATCTTTTAGAAAACAGCCTATATTAAAAAACCCTTGAGAAAAGTCTTTCTTTTCTCAAGGGCATATCACTTCATTAGTCTTCCATCGTGGACAAATCGCCAGTTGGAAGATCAAGCTCCCACGCTTTTAAGACGCGGCGCATAATTTTTCCGCTGCGTGTTTTTGGCAGCTTGTCGCGGAATTCAATTTCGCGCGGTGCAGCATGGGCGGCAAGGCCATTTTTCACGAACTGGCGGATTTCTTCTTTTAATTCATCTGTCGCTTCATATCCTTCGCGAAGCGCGATGAATGCTTTAATAATTTCCCCGCGGACCGGATCCGGTTTGCCGATAACACCCGCTTCTGTAATAGCCGGGTGCTCCACAAGTTTGCTTTCGACTTCAAATGGACCTACTCGCTCACCTGCTGTCATGATCACGTCATCGACACGGCCTTGGAACCAGAAATATCCATCTTCATCCATATAAGCAGAATCTCCGGACACATACCAGTCACCCGGCATAAAGTAAGATTCATATTTTTCCGGGTTGTTCCAAACAGCGGCCATCATTGCCGGCCAGCCTTTTTTAATGGCGAGGTTGCCCATTCGGTTTGGCGGCAATTCATTTCCTTGATCATCCACAATCGCCGCTTTCACTCCTGGAACCGGTTTACCCATGGAACCCGGTCGAATATCCATCGCCGGATAGTTACAAATGACAAGCGCCCCTGTCTCAGTCATCCACCACGTATCATGAATGCGGCGGTCAAATACTTTCGCGCCCCACCGGATAACTTCCGGATTGAGCGGCTCCCCGACACTTACAATGTGACGAAGAGAGCTTAAATCAAATTTCTTCACAATTTCATCTCCGGCACCCGCCAACATACGGAAAGCAGTCGGTGCACTGTACCAGACAGTAATCTTGTAATCTTCAATCGTTTGATACCAATTTTCCGGCTTGAAACGGCCGCCGACGATGACATTCGTCGTACCTGTCAGCCATGGGCCGAAGATGCCGTACGATGTGCCCGTAATCCAGCCCGGATCGGCTGTGCACCAGTAAATGTCGTCTTCCTGCAAGTCGAGCACCCATTTGGCGGTCTCGTATTGCTGGATCATCGCCCGGTGTACGTGCAGAACGCCTTTCGGTTTGCCAGTAGAGCCGGATGTGTAATGAAGAATCATGCCATCATCAAGGTTCATCCATTCAATGTCAAAAGAAGCATCCGCATCTTTCATTTTTGCGTTGAAATCCACGTATTTTTCTCCTGCCGGCACGTTGTCGCCCACGAGGAAAATCGTTTTTAAATCAGGCAGTTCATCGACAGGCACGCGGCTGAGCAATTCAGGCGTAGTAACAAGCACTTTAGCGCCGCTGTCTTCCAGGCGGTCGCGAACAGCGCCTTCCATAAATGCTTCAAAAAGCGGGCCAACAATCGCTCCTGCTTTAATCGTTCCGAGTACAGCGAAATACAATTCCGGCGAGCGCGGCATAAACACGAAAACGCGATCCCCTTTTTCCACGCCTGCAAATGTTTTCAGCACGTTAGCTGCCTTATTCGTATTTTCTTTCATTTCTTCAAATGTATATTTTTCATCTCTGTCCGCATCTCTGTAATAGAGTGCGACTTTTTGTTTGCGGCTGGACTCCGCATGCCGGTCAATTGCCTCATAGGCCATATTCACCTGGCCAGTTTCAGCCCAAGAAAAATGTTTTTCAGCTTCTTTCCAATCAAATGAGGCATATAATTCCTCATAGTTTTTTAAATTATACTTCCCCTCTTTTACTGTCAGCGTTTCCAATTTCATATGACCGAATCCCCCTTATGTAAGAATACAATTTTTATTATATAATAATTTTATATTTTTCTCAATTTTTGAAACAATCTATTTTGTGTGATCAATTTCTTGTCCCATTCCATATCTGAAAATTTAGTGAAAACGCTTCGTTGAATGCCAAATTAGGTATAATACATATATGGAATGAAGGCGGTGAATTAATGGAACATATTAAAAAATATCATTCGCAGGAAGTGGACACTCCAGAAGGAGCAGTCATTATTGAAGGGCCGATTCCTTCAGAGACATTGGCTGCCATGACATTTCATGAAGGACTGGTGGCTTTCCGTCCGCCGGAACAGCAGCACAAAGCGATCGTCGAAATCGCTGGTCTTCCCGATGGTCGTATTATTATTGCCCGCAGCGGCGATGTTGTTGTCGGCTATGTGACGTATCTTTATCCTGATCCGCTGGAAAGATGGTCGGAAGCGAAGCTTGATAATTTGATTGAACTCGGGGCCGTTGAAGTCGCGCCCGCTTACCGCGGCGCTCATCTCGGCAAAAATATGATTAAGCTGTCCATGCTCGATGAATTTATGGAAAACTATATTATTATTACGACGGAATACTATTGGCACTGGGATTTAAAGGGGACTGGGCTGAATGTATGGGAATACCGAAAAGTCATGGAGAAAATGATGAACGCCGGCGGACTTGTCTGGTTTGCAACGGATGATCCGGAAATCAGCTCACATCCGGCGAACTGCCTTATGGTGCGCATCGGAAAAAACGTTGATCAAGAATCGATTCAGCGTTTTGATCAAATCCGTTTCATGAATCGCTTTATGTATTAACAAAGGGGGACGAACAAATGATAGTGGAAGAAATTATGCAGCGTAAAGTACATACGCTGTCTCCGGATGACAAAATCGGTACAGCTTTGCAATTATTTAGAGACAAAAAAATTCGCCACGTGCCGATCGTTGATCAAGAAGGCACACTTGTCGGCATTGTCACAGACCGCGACGTAAAAGATTCCACGCCGTCCATTTTACAAAAAGATTTGAGCGACGAGGAACTGGGTAAACCCCTCTCCATGATCATGGAGAGGGATGTAGTTACTGGCCATCCGCTCGACTTTGTGGAAGATATTGCTGCTACTTTTTATGAGCATGACATCGGCTGCATGCCGGTCGTTCAAGGCGGAGAAATTGTCGGCATTGTCACGGAAACAGATGTGCTTCATACGTTCGTTGAACTCACTGGGGCTAACCAGCCAGGCTCTCGCATTGAAATTAAAATGCCGAACAAACCGGGGGAATTGTTTGAAGTGGTCAGCATTTTGAATAAGCGGCGCGCGAATATCCACAGCGTCTTTGTGTATCCGGATAAAGAAGATGACAATTCGAAAATTGTTGTGTTTCGAGTGCGGATTATGAACCCTATCGGGGTGATTGACGACTTAAAAAAGGAAGGGCATATTGTGCTGTGGCCGAACATGCCAGGCATGTCCTCATGAAAAAAGAGGCAGTATTCGTTTATTCGGACCAGCTGCTTTCTTATAAGTTTTCTGAACATCACCCTTTTAACCAATTCCGGCTCACGTTAACGATCGATCTTTTAAAAAAAATCAACGGATTGCAAGACAGCGACATTGTCCCTCCCCGGGAAGCTTCAAAAAAAGAATTGCAGCTTATTCATGATGCGACCTACATAGAAGCCGTTCAAAAAGCTGGAAATGGCGAATTGTCTGCGGATACAGCGGAAGGGTACGGCCTCGGAACAGAAGATACGCCTATTTTCAAAGGCATGCACGAGGCCAGCGCTCTTCTCGTCGGCGGCACATTGACAGCCGCTGACTGGGTGATGCAGGAAAAAGCAGCGCATGCCCTCCATTTAGGCGGCGGCCTTCATCACGGCTTTCGCGGCAAAGCATCGGGCTTTTGCATTTATAACGATAGCTCGGTCGCCATTAAATACGTGCAGGAAAAGTATAACGCACGAGTGCTGTACATTGACACAGATGCACATCATGGAGACGGTGTGCAATGGTCGTTTTATGATGATCCGGGTGTGTGCACGTTTTCCATCCACGAAACAGGACGCTATCTTTTTCCCGGTACAGGAAACATCAATGAACGAGGCCAAGGGAAAGGATACGGTTTTTCTTTTAACTTTCCTTTAGATGCGTTTACAGAAGATGATTCATGGCTTGAAACCTATGAAACTGCTATTTGGGAAGTCGCCGATTTCTTCAAGCCCGATGTTATTTTGACTCAAAACGGAGCGGATGCCCACTTTTACGATCCACTTACTCATTTATCAGCAACAATGAATATTTACCGGCGCATTCCGGAAATTGCTCATCAAGTTGCCCATAAGTATTGTGATGGGCGCTGGATTGCTGTCGGCGGAGGCGGCTATGATATATGGAGGGTCGTGCCGCGGGCTTGGTCACTTATCTGGCTCGCAATGACCGGTCAAACGGGCGTGTCAGGCCCACTGCCGGCTGAGTGGCTGAACCGTTGGCAGCCTAAGTCACCGGCACAGCTGCCGGCCGAGTGGGAAGATCCGACAGGGGTCTATCCCGCTATTCCGCGGAAACTAGAAATCGAAGAGAAAAACCGGTTGACGCTGGAAAAAGCATTGTACTCACTTCGCCAGCAAAAAAAATGAAAAAGGCTGCCGAATCATCGGCAGCTTTTCTTTAATGAATAAAAAAGTATAAGTTTTTTATACTTAGTTTTGTTGTCTAGCTCCAGCGCCTAGCCCCTCGAGGTCAAATAACCTTTCACCAAGGAAGTCAAAAAGCGGACTTCTTTGGTGAAAGAACATTTGCTTGTCGGGGCTGATCAAGGCGCTTCCGCTTTTCTTTATTCTTTATAAGCCGGGTCAGAAATAATGATTTCTACTCGGCGATTTTTTTGCATATTGTCTTTACTTATGTTCGGAGCAAGCGGTCTCGTATCTCCGTATCCGACAGCGATGAACCGCTCGGGGGCCAGCCGGCCATTTTCAATAAAAAAACGGATGACGCTGCTTGCCCGCGCACTGGATAGTTCCCAGTTAGACGGATAAATCGAATTTTTAATCGGCCGGTTGTCCGTATGTCCCTCCACCTTTACTAAGTTAGGCATCGTTTCCAGCAATTTGCCGACTTTTTCTAAAAATGGATACGCTTCATGTAAAACGACAGCATCCCCCGTACTAAACACGATCTGCTCCTGCAACACGAGTACAACGCCGCGTTCGTTCCTGATCGCCGCCGCTGTATCTTCCAGCTCATTCTTCTGTAAATACTTCTGCACTTCTTCAGCAAGCTGATCAAGTGATTGTTCATTTAGATCCGCTTCTTCTTTATTCATTTCTTCCGCCGGATATTCCCCCGGGATGATAGAAGAATCTTTTTCAAAGACGGCATCTTGTTTGAATGCCTGCGCGATGGCTTTAAATTTGATCATATCGATTTGGGACATAGAAAAAAGTAAAATAAAAAAAACTAATACGAGCGTCACAAGATCGGCAAACGTCACCATCCATTTAGGAGACCCCTTTTGTTTCGGCTTGCGGGAGGGGCGGCGCCGGCTAATCATGCCCTTGCCGCCTCACTTGCTGCTATGACTTCTTTTATTTTCCTTTTGTCTTTAGCTAAAAATGCCTGCAGCTTTTCCTGAAGGATTTTAGGGTTTTGTCCCGACTGTACCCCGACAACTCCTTCAATAATGATTTCACGGAAAAACACTTCTTTTTCTGTTTTTAATTCCAGCTTGGCAGCCAGTGGCAAAAAGACGAGGTTCGCAAGCAGTGCCCCATAAAAGGTTGTCAAAAGTGCTACTGCCATATTAGGCCCGAGTGAAGCTGGGTCATCCAAGCTTTTCAGCATGAGTACGAGGCCAATCAGTGTACCGATCATTCCCCAAGCCGGTGCATATTCCCCTGCTTTTTCCAGCATGCTTCTTTTTTTGCGGTGCCGCTCTTCTAAAGCAATGATCTCAGCATTTAAAATGTCTACGATCATGTCTTGTTCAAGACCGTCGACCGCCAGCAGCATGCCTTTTTTTAAAAACTCATCTTCTCCATCCTTCAATTCGGTTTCGAGTGTAAGCAACCCTTCACGGCGGGCTTTTTCTGACAACGTTGCGAATCGTTGGATGAGCGCTTCCAAATCATTCTCTTCTTCACGGAAAGCTTGGCTCGCAACTGTAAATAACTGCTTGACATCACTCAGCGGAAAATTGATCAGCAAGCCGGCTGTCAGTCCGCCCAAAACGATTAAGATTGACGGCAAATGGACAAATGAAGAGAAGCCTTCTGTGCCGCCGCTCGTTAAAATTGCAAGCATCAGCAGCACAAATCCAATGAGAATTCCAATTGGCGTCAGTGCATCAAACTTTTTCATCTTTCCTCCCCTATTCTCTATCGAAAAAACTTAAGTATACTTTTACTATCGGAGGAAAACTTACTTTGTTGACCCTCTTTTTTCGATTCGGTGGGGCAGTACGACAATCGGGCTTTCAACTTCTTCTTTATTCATGTATTTCGTTAACAGTCTCATTGCGACCGCTCCAATGTCATATAGCGGCTGAACGACAGACGTCAGCTGTGGGCGAACCATTAAGGCAAGTCTTGAGCTGTCAAAGCTGATAACTTCGAGTTCTTCAGGAATCTTCACACCGCTGTCTTGGGCACCGTGAATGACACCAAGAGCCATTTCATCATTGTTGACAAAAACAGCGGTTGGTTTGACCGATGCTTCCTGAAGCTTATGCCACGCTTCTATGCCGGAGTCATACGTATAATCGCCTTCCACTACAAGTTCATCTGCTGTCGATAAACCAGCAGAAACAAGTGCATCCCTGTACCCATTTAACACGTATTGGTTGATCGTATCGTGAAGCGGGCTGGCGACAAAAGCAATATTTTTATGGCCTTTTTCCGCTAACATGCTGACAGCGTCAATGGCTGCTTCCCGGTATTCAATGTTGACCGATGGGATCCGGCCGGTTGATTCTACAGAGCCTGCGAGTACAACTGGAACAGGCGAGCGTTCAAATTCTTCCACATGTTCTTTCGTAATTTGTCCGCCCATGAACACAAGTCCGTCTACTTGTTTGCCGAGCATCGTGTGGATCAAATGGAGTTCTTTGTCTGCATTTTGGTCAGAATTGCTTAAAATAATATTGTATTTATACATCGTCGCAATGTCTTCAATGCCTCGCGCCAGCTCCGCATAAAAAATATTTGAAATATCAGGGATAATCACACCGACTGTCGTCGTTTTTTTGCTGGCGAGTCCGCGGGCGACGGCATTCGGACGGTAGCCGAGCCGCTCAATCACTTCAAGTACTTTTTTTCGTGTAGCTGGTTTCACGTTTGGGTTGCCGTTTACTACCCGGGAAACGGTTGCCATCGAGACACTCGCTTCTCTCGCCACATCGTAGATCGTTATATTCATTTTATTATCTTCTCCTTCATATTAGCTTCTATCTCTATCTTAACAAAAAAAACCCCTGTGAATACACAGGAGTTACGCTTTTACAGGAATAGATTGAAGGACTTCACTGTAAAATTCATTAAATTGTTGCAAATTCATTTGCTGAGCGGAGTCGGAGAGGGCTACTGCCGGATCCGGATGCACTTCAGCCATCACACCGTCTGCCCCGATAGCAAGCGCTGCTTTCGCTGTTGGAATTAATAAATCACGGCGTCCCGTAGAATGTGTCACATCAACAAGGACTGGCAAATGTGTTTCTTGTTTTAAAATCGGCACTGCTGAAATGTCGAGTGTATTGCGTGTCGCGCGCTCGTATGTACGGATGCCGCGCTCACATAGAATGATTTGATCATTTCCACGTGAAATAATGTACTCGGCCGCGTTAATGAATTCTTCGATCGTTGCTGCCAAACCGCGCTTCAGCAATACTGGCTTTTTCACATCGCCGGCTGCTTTTAACAGCTCGAAGTTTTGCATGTTACGGGCACCAATTTGAATGACGTCAATGTAGTCGCAAGCAAGCTCTACGTCGGCCGGATTAACAATTTCGCTGACAACGCCAAGATCGTACTCATCAGCTACTCTCTTTAAGATTTTCAGTCCTTCCAGACCAAGTCCTTGGAAATCGTAAGGAGATGTACGCGGTTTGAATGCGCCCCCGCGGATTAACTTTAATCCTTTATCTTTAATGGCTTGTGCCACTTCTGCTACTTGTTCGTAAGATTCTACTGCACACGGTCCAAACACGAATGTCGGCGAACCATTCCCTACTTTTTCCCCGCGAATCTCGACGATTGTGTCTTCCGGCTTCTTTTTACGGGAAACGAGAAGCGCTTTGCGGTGATCGTCCTGCTGTAATTCCAGTCCTGCTTTAAAAATTTCTTTGAACAAATGTTCGATCGTTGAATTTTCAAACGGACCATTGTTGCTGTCAACGATTTTATTCAACATAGCTCTTTCGCGGACAGGATCATAACGGTTGACACCTTGCTTTTCTTTAACTCTTCCAATTTCCTGAACAAGCGATGCACGCTCGCTAATAAGGTTCAAAAGCTCTCCGTTTATTTCGTCAACACGCTGTCTTAACTGATTTAAGTCTTGGTTACTCACAATTATCATCCTTCCGCTTTTATGGTGTCCAAATTTTCCAATAAATTCACTTGAATCTTTCCTCTAATAAGCTTCCACTCTTTCGCCGGCTGAAAGAATGGTCCAGAGGAGAAACATTTATTTTTAATATTAGGGATTATTATAAATCAAACATTCTGAAATGTCACGAATAATTTTCTTTATTTATTAAACGCTTTTAAGCGTTAAAGCGGGAGAGTGAAAAAACAATGGCTAAAAAGGCGTTAAAAAGCCTTTTTAGCCATCTTTATCATTTTGTGTCTTTTTTAAGAACTTGAGCTTTTTAATTGTTCCTGTGTGATTTTCCAATGTGATTCATGCCAGGAAGGCTTTCCGCTTTCAAATAAAAACGCTTGCGGAGATTGATGAGTAATACCGTATTCATCTGCAATGTAGTTCGACAGCTCTCTTGAATCCTGCACAGCTAAATAATAGCCTTTTTCATCCGGGTGCTCATTTAAAAATGCCGTGTATTCATCAAAGGCATTAGCGCTTACCGGACATGTCGTACTGTGTTTGAAAAAAAAGAAGCGTTCGTTCTCTTCCACGAGTCTTTCAAAATCAGCAATCAATTCAACTTTTTCCAAAATAGTCACCTTTCCATTCAAAAACAGCGGGCATTACCCGCTGTTTTCATTACTTATTGTTCTTTTTATTATTTTGTCTGCTGCTGTTATTGTTATTGGAACTATTACTATTCAGGCCCGGTTTGTTGGAAGAATTGCTGTTGTTTTTAGTGGCGATGCCTGTTGTACTCTGACTTCCGCTTTTTTCATTAATTCCCACATCAGCCGGATTCGCCTGGGCTGAAGACGCTGGTTTAGATGAGTCGGAAGAGCTGCTAAGGGCACTTGTTGAACTGCTCGCTGACCCGCTTGATTGATCTATGCTTTTTTCCGTTTGTTCAAACGCTTTTTTTGTTTCTTCGAGCTTTTGCGCAACAGATTCTTTCACGGAATCAGCTGTTGCTCCCGCTTTGTCCATCGTGCTGCTGGAGTTTGAGCCGCTGCCGGATGGCACCATCGTTTTCACTTTATCCATTAAGACGCCGGACTGCTCTTGAACAGTCTGAGTAAGCGTGGAAGACTTATCTTTAGCAACAGCCGCAATGCCATTTCCTTTTTCTCTTGCCATATCGGTCCATTCGCTTGCGCGGTCTTTTAATGTACCTGCTTGTGAATTAAAATCTTCACGCAGTTCTTTGCCAGATTTCGGCGCCATAAATAAAGCTGTTGCTGCTCCAACTAAACCGCCGACTAAAGCTCCGATCATGAAATCTTTCGTGTTCATGCTGCCGTCATCATAATTCGTGTTCACGTCTAAATTGTCATACTTTACGTTTGGTTTTTTCACTTGTCCCATATCCATCTCTCCTTTAAATTAATAATCTGTCTGGCGAGTAACCGGTGACACCCGTTCTGAAGGAGGCAACGCCCCCGCTCTTACCGTTTGCGTACGACCTTCTTTTCCATCTTTGAATTTCTCAACGAGCTGTTTAACTACATTTCCCCATTGCACTGCCTGGGAAATTTTGTACTGGTTTTTTTCCATTTGTGAGGCAACAGTCGTTGTTACTTTATTGATAGACTGGTTCAGATTCTGGACAGTCGAACCAACATCTTTCACAGCATTCACTACTGTATTCATCTGTTCCGTTTTTTGCTGGATGTCTTCAGCGAGCACGTTCGTCTTATGTAGTAATTCTGTGGTTTCCGCTGTGATCCCCTGCATTTGTCCTTCCAGTCTGTCTACCGTACGGGAAAGGCTGTCCAATGTTCTGTCTACTGATTTCAATGTTTTGGACAAATTTAACACGAGAATTAAAAAAGCAATCGCTGCAACCGCAGCACTCAAATACAAAATAATTACCATTCCGTGACACCTCCTACAAGTTGTTATATAACTAAAGTTACCCCACAAATAAAACATTAAACACTCTTAACTTCTCCTAAACACCCGTTTTTCCTTCTTATTTGCTAAAAAAGAATAAATTGTTCATTTTTTAGCAGCTCCATTAGCAAAGTTATCCACCATGCGATTATTTTATAGTTTCCTAAACAAAAAAACTGCCGGAGAATTCCCCCGACAGCCGGTGAGAAAACGACGGCCGTCATTTTCTCATTATTCTTCATTTAAATGTTTTTCATACGCGGCTTGAAACTTTTGAATATCGCCGGCTCCCATAAAGATCAGCACACCGTCTTTATGTTTAGATAAAAGTGAAGTGTCTTCTTCTTTTATCAAAATAGCCCCGGGGATTTTCCCCTGCAAATCTTCAATCGTCAATTTGCCGTGATTCTCCCGGGCCGATCCGAAAATATCACATAAATAAACAGCATCCGCTCCACCGAGACTCTCCGCAAAGTCGTCTAAAAATGTCTGCGTTCTCGAAAATGTATGTGGTTGAAAAATCGCGACAATTTCCCTGTCCGGATATTTCTGGCGCGCCGCATTGATGGTCGCCTTTATTTCCGTTGGATGATGGGCATAATCATCAATCAGCGTCTGGGTGCCAATTACTTTTTCTGAGAAGCGGCGCTTCACTCCTTCGAATGTAAGAAGCCTTTCCTTTACAATATCTGTATCAATTTCTTCATAATGACAAAGTGCAATCACAGCAAGCGCATTTAAAATATTATGGTCGCCATACGTCGGAATTTTAAATGTAGCATAAAATGTATGGCGGACGAATACATCAAACGTCGTACCGGTCGAATCATGCTGGACATGGCGCGCCTGAAAATCATTTTCTTCCGCAAAACCGTAAAAGACGACAGGAACTTTTGCCTGAATGCCTTGCAAATACTCATCGTCGCCGCATGCAAAAATTCCTTTTTTTACTTTTAACGCCATTTCCTGAAACGCGGAAAACACGTCTTCCACATCCGCGAAATAATCGGGGTGGTCAAAGTCGATGTTCGTCATAATTGCGTAATCAGGATCGTACGATAAAAAGTGACGGCGGTATTCACACGCCTCAAAGCCGAAGTATTCCGCTGCTTTTTCACCTTTACCAGTGCCGTCCCCAATTAAAAACGAGGTCGGTTTTGCCCCGCTGATCACATGGGCCAGCAAACCGGTTGTCGACGTCTTTCCATGGGCACCCGTCACAGCAATGCTCGTAAAGCTTTGCATAAAGTCTCCGAGAAAACGATGATAGCGGATGACAGGTACTTGCAATTCATTCGCCCTTTGAATTTCTTCATGATCATCCGGGAACGCGTTGCCCGCGATGACGGTCATGCCAGGCTGAATGTTATCAGCCCGAAACGGAAGAATCGGTATGCCCGCTTCCTCCAGTGCTTTTTGTGTAAAAAAAGATTTATCAACATCAGAGCCTTGCACATTTTCACCTTGATCGTGAAGTACTTGCGCAAGGGCGCTCATTCCCGAGCCTTTAATTCCAACAAAGTGGTATGTTGTCATAATAGAACCTCCAGCATTCGTCTATCCGTAAGCATTATATGTATCTTAAGCCATTTTGCCCTTTTGTAGACGACGGACAGTTAGCATTTCACATTGAAACATTATAGCATTTTTTTCGGCGGCTGACTATGTACAGGGCAAAACCGCTTTATTTTACGCCTAAAAATAGGCGGAGCCAAGTTACGGCATGGCCCGCCCTATGATCATCTATTGCACAGGCTAAAAGAATACCATGAAATATTAAATCGTACTAGTCTCATTTAGAGCGTGCAAGTCTTCCTCTGTCATCAACACTTCCCGCGGTTTTCCTGCCCGCTGTCCGGACACAAGCCCTTGCGTTTCCATCATTTCAATTAACCGGGCCGCTCGGTTATACCCAATTTTAAAATGGCGCTGCAAAAGCGAAGTGGAAGCCCCGCCCTGACGGACAACAAATTCACACGCTTCCGGAAAAAGCTCGTCTTCTGTTTCCAGCAGTTGTGCTTTTTGCAAAAGTTCTTCCTGCTGAAATAAATAATTCGGCTCCTGCTCTTTTCTGGCGTGCTCCACGACCGTATCAATTTCGTCGTCTGAAACGAACGTCCCCTGCAAACGGACCGTTTCAGACGCCCCGTTATTTAAGAGCAGCATATCGCCGCGGCCAAGCAGTTTTTCAGCTCCGCCTGTGTCAATGATCGTGCGTGAATCTACTTGTGATGACACGGAAAAAGCAATCCTCGTCGGAATGTTCGCTTTAATTAACCCTGTAATGACATCGACAGACGGGCGCTGTGTGGCCACAATTAAATGAATACCACACGCCCGCGCTTTTTGCGCAATCCGGCAAATCGCTTCTTCCACATCAGCCGGGGACATCATCATCAAATCAGCCAACTCGTCGATAATAATAACGATGTAAGGCAAATGTTCGCTTTTGCGTCCGTGCGTTTCTGCTTTTTCATTGTATTTCGTAATGTCGCGGACACCGGAATGAACAAACAATTCATAGCGCCGCTCCATTTCCTCTACCGCCCACTTTAAGGCAGCCGTTGCCGCTTTCACATCAGTGATTACAGGGCTCACTAAATGAGGAATTCCGTTGTAAGGCGCCAATTCCACCATTTTCGGATCAATAAGCAGCAACTTTAATTCATGAGGCGCCGCTTTATACAAGAGGCTGACAAGAATCGAGTTGATGCAGACACTTTTTCCAGATCCTGTCGCACCAGCGATTAAGCCGTGCGGCATTTTTTTCAAATCCAGCACAGCCGGCTCGCCAGAAATATCAAGACCGAGTGCTGATGTGAGCGGAGATGAATTTTCTTTAAACGCCGGGCTGGAAATAATTTCGCTAATTTGCACCGGGCGGCTTTCTTTATTCGGCACTTCTATGCCAATCACCTGCGTGCCCGGAATCGGCGCTTCGATCCGGATATTGCGCGCAGCAAGGCTCCGCTTAATGTCGTCTGTTAAGTTCGTAATCTTGCTTACTTTCACGCCCCGCTCCGGTTCGACTTCAAACCTTGTGACGGAAGGGCCGACAGTCACATTCACGACCGTTGCTTTCACGTTAAAGTTTTTAAATGTTTCATTCAGCACTTCACTTTGGGCATCTACCCATTCACGGCTTGTTTCTTTAAAAACAGGCGGAGATAAGTAAGATTCACGCGGAAAGACGTAATGTTCCAGCTCAGCCGCAAAAGCTGTGCCTTGCTGAAGCGCCTCCGGTTCTTCCGCCTGCAACGGGAGACTCTTCGGCTCCGGCGCAATATGGCTGGCACGTTCGTCTACTGCCGAAAGCACGGCAGCAGGTGATTCTTGCTGTACAAGTGCAGGCTTCTCCTCTTTGCGCTTTTTCCACACTTCCCGATCCTGTTTCGACATAATGACATTAAATGGTGTTTGCCTTCTTTTTCGGCTTCTTTCTTTGGCACGTGACACACCTGTTTCTTTCGGGAGCTTTCCATCCGGGTTTGTCGGCGGCGCCGGCTTTTCTTCCACTTCAATCGGCACAGCTGCTTCTTCTTTTAATGGAGGGACTGCAGCCGGATTTGTTTCTATTGCAGGCTCCGGTTCCACTTGTTCTTCTTCCTCCAAAAACGATGGAACGGCTTCTACATCAAATGCTTTTTTCTTTTCTTCCGGTTTAAATAGAAGCAGCGGTTCTTCTTTTTGCGGTTTCTGCACTGTCTGTTCTTTTTCTGAAATATCGACAGGCGCAATAACCACTTCTTCTTCCTTTTCGACTTTAATTTGCTGCGGTTCTGATTCCTTTTCAGTAACAGGAGAGTAGTTCGCTTCTATCTCTTCTTCCTTCTCAACTATTATTTGCGGCGGTTCCTGGTTCTTTTCAATAACAGGAGACGGAACCACTTCTATCTCTTCTTCACGTTCGATTTCTTGGAGATCATTTCCCTCTTTCAACGGACGCTTTTTAAAGCCGTATACCGGCGACGGAATTTCTGTCGGGCGAAAAGGACCTGGAAGCGGCTTATAAACAGGTGCAGCTTTTATCGGGTTTTCATGAACCGGCTCCTGTTCTTCCATATGTTCATCCTCTGCACGCCCTACAACACTCTTATCCAAAGCTTGTTCAACGGAACGCCTCTCCCGCCGCGGCCTCGGTGATAAATCTTGGCTGGCTGGAAAGCGAAACTCTCTTGAAGGATATTGATAAGCTACTTTCGCTTGAATTTCCTGTGCATCAGGCGTCCGTTCGTGAATTGAATAAGGTCTTGTCTGTTTTTCCACATTTTCAGGCAGCGGCTCATCGTTCTTCTGCAGATCTGTACGCTGCTCTGTTTCTTCATCTATTTCTATTTCTTCACGGAATAATCCCATCATTTTTTTAAAAAAGCTCATTAAAATCACTCTTTCTTTTTAGAGAATCAATTCATATTTTAACAGTTTTTCTCTTCATTACGATAGTTAAAGACAACAATTGAGCCTTTTGAACCGTTAAATGGAACAAAAGCGCAAGTGCCTTGATCAGCCCTGACTAGACCATAGAGGCGCCAGGCGCTTACGCTTGCCGCAGATAAATCATTCACAAACTGATCCACAGCTTCCAAAAATATACTTTCCTAAACACCAAAAAAGTCTCGGGAGCAGTTTCCCGCTTCCGAGACTTTTCAGTCACCATTATTTATTCTTTTTCTGCGCCACCCGGTTTTTAGCCATAATAAAGATCGGATCGAGTTTCCCATCTTCATAAATAAAGGAAAGAGCCGTCACCGGTACGTGCCCGTTCGTAAAAAAGCTCATCGTCATTTGGGCAAGAACGTCGTAGCCTGTTTCATTGCGGATGTCACCGATGATTAACACATCCCCATGAGGAACAGACACTGTCATTTCGCCTTCGGTTTTTTCAGCCATTTCTTTTAAAAATTTTTCGTTTAAAATTCGGCTGGCATCATAGCCGTCATTCGTATTGAGGAAATAAAATAAATTGCCGGAAACCTCATCTTTTTTCATATTCGTCGATAAGGAACGAAGGTTGAAGCGGGCCATTTCCCGAATGCGCTCTTCTGTCCAATTTTCTTTTTTCATTAACCGCTCGTCAATCAAACGGTACGTCTTTCCGAGATCCAGCGCATAATAAATGTGGGTCTCCGCGGTATGTTCATCCATAAAAAACGGCACGCCATCTGACGTTTCCTTTGGAAAGGAAGCCGAGCGGATCACCGGAAAAATGTTTTTTTCCTGATCAGACAGGGAATGGTCCGCTCCCATAACCGCCAATGCTTCTTCCACGTAATAAACGACTTCATCGATGGCTTGTTCTTTTTTCGTATGCCATTTGGCAACAATGCCGGGCAAGGAAACGGTGATTCCTTTACGTGAGTCTTTATTTTCAATCCGCAGTTCATCTTTTTCGCGGTCGAATGAAAATGAGCGATCTTCCTGTTGCAGCCGCTCTTCGAGAATTCTTCTTAATTTTTTCGAATCCATAATTTCTCTCTCCTTTCTCAACAAAGACGCCTGGCTGCCGGCGATCCGCCGCTTTCCATTAGGAATCGGAAAGCGATGGGAACTGCCGGCGAACCAGACGCTGTATCTTTATAGTCCTTCAATAAATTGCTCGATTTCTTCTTTCGTTTTCCGGTCTTTGCTGACGAAACGGCCGAGTTCCGTGCCATTATTAAATGCCACAAAGCTCGGAATGCCGAAAATGTCCATGCTGATGCATAAATCAAGAAAGTCATCGCGGTCGACATAAACAAATGTATAGCCATTGAATTTCTCTTCAATTTCCGGCAGCACCGGTTCAATCACCCGGCAGTCCGGGCACCAGTCGGCGGAAAATAAAAAAATGTGCTTTCCTGATTGTTTCAGCTGTTGAAACTCGTCCATTGAAGTTAGTTTTTTCACGTTTATTTGCCCCCAGTTGAAATAGTCATCTGGCCTGGTTGAATCCAGCCTTTTTTCCTCATTGCTTCTGATATCGCTAAGCTTATCACAAGCGGGCCGGCAAAATGAAGCAGAAAGACTTGCAAAAACACGCTCGGCTCAAAGCCCATTACGGAAAATGTCATAATTTGTCCAACAAAACCGGATGTACCCATGCCTGCACCTGCGGCATTGTTCATCATTGGCCATATCGTTGTGCCAATCGGCGCTAATATCGCTCCGGCAACAGTCGGCGGAATAAGGATGAGCGGGTGCTGAATAATGTTCGGCACCTGCAGCATCGATGTGCCGAGCCCTTGAGCGATAAAGCCGCCAAACTTATTTTCACGCCAGCTTGCTACTGCAAAACCGATCATTTGCGCACTGCAGCCGATCGTCGCGGCTCCCGCAGCCAACCCGTTTAAATCAAGCATTAACGCGATCGCTGCACTTGAAATCGGAGCGGTAAGGGCCAGTCCCATTAACACGGCGACTAAAATGCCCATTGTGATCGGCCGTTGCAGCGTCGCCCATTCAATCCAGCCTCCAAAAAGCTTCATAAAGGTATCAATGCCTGGCCCTAAAAAAGCAGCTGCCGTATACCCGGTTGCGATTGTGACAAAGGGAGCGACAATAATATCCACTTTTGTCGTGCCGCTGAGTGCTTTACCAACTTCCGCGCCTAAAAGTGCCGCTACGTAACTTCCTGCAGGTCCGCCGAGAGCCGCTCCTGCCGCTCCTGTTACGGCACTTGCAAACAAAACAAGCGGCGGCGCCTTCAAGCCAAAAGCGACAGCCACTCCAATCGCAGGGCCCATTAAGCTCATGGCCAACTTGCCCATTTCTATTAGAAAAGGAACATCAAACTGTTCGCCGATTGTTTTAATAATCAGCCCGATAATGAGTGAGCTGAACAGCCCAAGTGCCATATAACTGAGCGCTTCCACTAAATATACTTTTGGTGACAGCGAGACACCTTTCTTTTGTAAATATGCTTTCACAATGATTCCTCCTTACACCTTCATTGACTGGTGTAAAGACAATTATATACTGGTTTGTAGACTAGATGAAGAGGCTGCCGCTATTTTTTCAGTAAAAACTGTCCCAACAATAGTTTTGCCACATGTAAAAACATTTCATCCCTCGTCACAAGCCCATTTGTAAACACGCCGACGGCTCCTTCGTGCTGACGGATACCTTTGCGCGCGGTAAAATGATCCATGACCGGACCAAGCTCTTCCCCGCTGCGAAGGCGATCCGCTATTTCCTGTGGCAGCAAAATTCTCGCACCGCCCGCTGTCACAACCGGATGATTCTTCGCCGCAAGCGCTCCCCAATTACACAAATACAGCCCCTCCTCCGCTTCCATCACTCCACCTTCAAGACCAATCCCGATATCGGCTTTCTCTTCGAACAACACATTTTCAGCCCGGTTAATCGCTCCCCGGCGCGTTTCTTCATCGGAAAACGGCTGTTCGCTAACACCGGACGGAACAGAAATCGACACAAGTTCTGCTTCCAGCCCCGCGGCTCTTGCCGCTTTTTCCACGGCGAGTTTCTTCGCCCCGTTTGTTGAACCAATCGCTATTTTCAATGTATTTCCTTCTTTCTATACATGTATCTCGAATCCGCACTCTTCCCTTTTAGAGCTACAGAGAAGTATGGATTTAGAGATATTTACTTTGATTTTGAATTTTTACGTCCAATAGACCGGGAAGCATATAACAGAGACCTGTTCAACTACTGCGAACAGGTCTCTGTTTTTACTTGTTATTTTGATTAACACTGCCCTTTAAAATTCGCTGCTCTTTTCTCAGCTCCCTGCCTTCAGCGAATCAACGGTCGCTTTGTCGCTCGCTTTTACAAGGCGGGTAATCAGCTCTTTTGCTGCCGCGTAATCATCGACGTGAATGATGGACGCATGCGTATGGATATAGCGTGAACAAATGCCGATGACCGCACTCGGTACACCTTCGTTCGATGTGTGGACGCGGCCGGCATCCGTTCCGCCTGGTGATACAAAATACTGATATGGAATGTTGTGGCTTTCAGCTGTATCGAGCACAAATTCGCGCATGCCGCGGTGCGTCACCATTGTCCCGTCAAAAATGCGCAGCAGGGCGCCTTTGCCGATTTGGCCGAATTCTTTTTTATCACCTGATGCATCATTGGCCGGGCTCGCATCAAGTGCAAAGAAAATATCCGGCTTGATCATTTCCGCTGCTGTCTGGGCGCCGCGCAAGCCGACTTCTTCCTGTACAGTCGCTCCGGAGTAAAGCGTATTCGGCACCGTTTCTCCTTTCAGCTCTTTCAGCAATTCAATCGCCAGCCCGCAGCCGTACCTGTTGTCCCACGCTTTGGCGAGAATTTTTTTCTCATTAGCCATCGGCGTAAAAGCGGACACTGGCAAAATCGGCTGCCCCGGCTTGATGCCAATTTTTTTCGCATCTTCTTTATCATCCGCGCCGATATCAATCAGCATATTTTTAATTTCCATCGGCTTTTTGCGCTGCTCTTCACTTAACAAATGAGGAGGTATGGAACCGATCACACCAGTTATAGGACCTTTGTTTGTCATAATTTGGACGCGCTGTGCGAGAAGTACCTGGCTCCACCAGCCGCCAAGCGGTTGAAAGCGGATCATACCGTTATCTGTAACCTGTGTCACCATGAATCCGACTTCGTCCATATGGCCCGCGACCATCACGACCGGGCCGTTTTCCGTTCCTTTTTTCACACCAAACATACTGCCAAGCCCGTCTTGCACGATCTCATCCGCATAAAGCTTCAGCTGTGAGCGCATAAATCGGCGTACGTCATGTTCATTTCCGGAAGCTCCGGGAAGTTCAGTTAACGTTTTGAACAGTTCCATCGTTTCTTTATTCATTTATATGATCCCCTTTTTAAAATCTGCATTGATTTCATTTTACAGAAAATTGGGCCCGCTTGCCAGCAATGAACCCGGAACAGTCAATGAAAAACAGAGAAAGACTTTCCATCTATGAAAGGCAGACATTTCAATTCGCTTCATATTTGCGGTATACTATTAGCAATCTATTAAACAGGGGTGATTGTGATGAATATCAATTGGGGTACATTTATTTTAGGAGCGGCAGCAGGAGCAGCAGGGGCTGTGCTCGTGCAACAAGGCTTAGCGAAAACTACATATGTGTCAGCGGAGAAAGCGTTGAAAGAAGTAAAGGAAGCATTTAAAACTGAGGGGTCGATTGACGGGTCCTGGATTAAAATGAAGCCGGAGCCATTGACGAAAACTGGCTTAGATAAAATGGTGTACAAAGGCGGCGTGTCCCGCACGATCGGCCAGGAAAGAGAACAATTTGAATTTGTTGCCGACTCCAAAACCGGAGCGATTATGGACGTATATAGAACATATTAATCAACAAGAGGTTGTCCCCAAAAGCCGGTTATTCACCGGCTTTTGGGGACAACCTCACTTTTAATTAATAAAATAGAACGGCGCTGTAATGTGTTCCGGGTTTCAGAGTTTCGACAAACATCAGAAAGCGTGGACAAAATACCCGAAACAATGAACAACTCTCTAATCAATGTGCTTTCCCTTATTGGTTTGTGAGCGGGAGCACGCTCATAAATCATAAAAGCCTTTGAGGCAGCTCCGCTTTTTATCCGTTTCCCACCGCAGCTTTTTCCCGCTTAACGCAGTCGATGAGTTCCCCATCCTTATCCCACTTCACAGCCCGATACACCGCATCATGGTAAAAGAAGAACCAAGCTCCTTTTTTCATTCCTTCCGGCAGCCACTTTTGTTTCGCAGCAATGGAATCCATCGGATAATCATCATACGCCATCACCCACAATACATTTTGATGCGCATGAGTCGCCATTAAGTCCGCCATATGAATGAGCCATTCGCCGCCGCTTTCGATTGTAACAATAGAATGGCCGTCACTGTGGCCGCCTGTATAAATCATTTTCACGCCTTTGACTGGTTCCAATTCTTTTTTATATGTTTGCACCTGGCGCTCGATCGCTTCCCAGTTTTCTTTCCAGTACGTATTTCTTGAACGGATATTCGGATGCCTCATTTCTTCCCACTCAGTTTCCGATGTATAAATAACAGCGTTCGGAAAAGCAGACACAAGCTTTCCGCCCTCCAGTTTTGTTAAGCCCAGCGCATGGTCAAAATGCATATGCGTCATGAGTACGATATCAATATCAGCAGACGTCAAGCCCAGCTCTTGCAAGCCTTCCTCTACTTTCGATTCTTCTTCCACCCCGTAATTGCGGATTTGCTTGTCCGTCAACCGTCCGTTTCCTATTCCAGCTTCAATTAAAATATTTTTTCCTTCCAACTGAAAAAAAATTGGATCAGAACGCAATTCAATCTGGTTCTTTTCATTGTGGGCATATTTGCGCGACCAGAGCGGTTTTGGCACAACGCCAAACATCGCTCCTCCATCCATATGGGTTACGCCTCCGTTTAACCACGTTAAAGTCACGTCCCCCGCTTTTAAAGTTTCCATCAGCATACCTCCCCTTTGTTCATACGCCATCAATTGTAACACTTTTCGAAAAATTGTACTATTTAGCCGGATTTTGACAATGGGAAAGCCCTTTAATTTATTCATACATATTATTCATAAACTTGCTCACTTTAAAGATATAGCATCCATGGGAGGAGTGATAATAGTGATAAAAATGAAGCATTTAACAATAGCTTTTTTGCCAATTCCTTTATTGTTTGGCTGTAACGCTTTTCAAGGAAATCAACCGCTAAACGAGCCCGATCGCAATAACATCCAAAACGTTCGATATAATCCGGATGATGACGATATGAGAGATAACCGAATGGATGTCAATAATTTCGATCATAATGATGTTAATAACGCCGATCGCAATGGCGTTAATGACGTAGATCGCAATGTTGATAATGAAAACCGAATGGAAGTGGCTGATAAAGCGGCTGATCGAGTAGCAGACCTAGCAGAAGTAAACACAGCAAACGTTATTGTTACAAACCGTAATGCCTACGCCGCAGTTGTTTTAAAAGACGGAGCAGCAGGCAAAGTAACTAATCGACTTGAAGAGAAAATTGCTGGTGAAGTAAGGGCTGCTGATCCGGATATTCGAAACGTATATGTATCAACAAACCCTGATTTTGTTGACCGAATGACGGATTACGGAGATAGAATTAATGCAGGTGATCCGGTAGAAGGTTTCTTTGAAGAATTCAATGAAACAGTGCGAAGAGTCTTTCCGAATCCTCGTTAAGTTGTTGATTCTTCTTATATCTTTTATCTTTGAAAAAGGATGAGACACTACTTAACAGTAATGCCTCATCCTTCTTTTGCTTCATTATGGATTTTTCGTCAGCGATATTTCGCTTCAGCGCGGTAAATCCGCTGGCCTTTCGCCGAAAATTTTTCTTCGTATTCTGTCATGATGTTGCCTTTAAAATCACTGCTATGGAGATCCAGACTCACAAATGTGAGCAGCATGCCATATTCTGAAAAACTTCGCAGTGAAAATTCAAACAGCCCCTGATTATCCGTTTTAAAATGAATCTCGCTGCCATCCGGCATAATGTCTTCATATAGCTTTAAAAATGTCCGATATGTCAGTCTCCGTTTTTCGTGGCGGTTTTTTGGCCATGGATCGGAAAAATTTAAATAAACGCGGCTGACATCTCCTTTGGCGAAATATTGGCCAAGATTTCTCGCATCGACATTTAACAGCTTCACATTAGGAAGGTCCGCTTCAATGAGCCGGTCGAGCGCCGAAATAATCACGCTTTCATACAGTTCAACGCCGATAAAATTAATATCCGGGTGAGCTTTTGCCATTTCTGTAACGAACTGGCCTTTTCCTGTTCCGACTTCAATGTATAAAGGATTGTTATTGTTAAATACTTCTTGCCAATTTCCAGCGTGGCCTTCTGGATTCGGAACAATATATTGGGGATGAGCCTCTATTTTTTCCCGGGCCCATGGTTTATTTCTTAATCGCATAGCGGCACCTCATTCATAATTTTTTCGTTCAAACCATACCACGACTCTTGCGGACATGCAACAACAAAATTCAAGAAAAAAAGAGCCCTGAGGACCCTTTTTTCTCTCATTCAATATGCGAAAAGCCGCTGCGGATATTAAGGTAAAATCCTGGAAAGATCACGGAGACCTTCATTCATTTCCCGCAGACGCCCTTTTTCCTTATCCCATTGGATAGACAAAAGCGTTTGGGCCAGAACGTGCCACTTCATCCGCAGTTCGAGGTGCGGAGTAAATGCCAGGCCATATTGAGCAAGCCAGTTTTCCCACTGACTTACTTCTATATATTTATACAGCAGCATCCCGAGATCAACAGCCGGATCTGCAATCATCGCTCCGTCCCAATCGATTAAGTACAGCTCATCTTCATCTGACAAAAGCCAATTATTATGGTTAATGTCTCCGTGGCAAACAATGTATTCCCCATGTTCAGCGTCTTGAAGCCGGCTATAAAGAAACGCAACGGCTGACTGGACATCCTTGTGGGCGATCGTTTCCGCATCGAGCTGCTGTTCGATATGCGCCACGATCATTCCAGGGTCCACCCGCTTTTTCCCAAGCTTTTCAAGCATGGATAACAGCGGCTGGGAAGAGTGAATCTTGCTCATTAGCCTGGCCACCCGGCTTTGCGTCATTTCCACCGGAGCGAGTTCGCGGCCTTCGAGCCAGTGCTGGGCTGTAATTACATCTCCGTTTTCCATCCGCTTTGTCCAGATCAGCTTCGGAACAATGCCTTCAGCCGATAAAACAGCCAAAAAAGGAGAAGAATTTCTTTTCAAAAATAACTGCTGCCCGTCGTGCTTGGCTACATATGCCTTTCCTGTTGCTCCGCCGGCCGGAGTGATTTCCCAATCTTGTCCAAGTAAGTGTTCCACCGTTAGTCACCTTCATTTTTGTTTGACTCGTTTTATGCAAGAATAATAAATGCGCAAGCGCCTTGATCAGCCTTAGGCAAAAATGTTCTTTCCTCAAAGAAGTCCGCTTTTTGACTTCGTAGAGGAAAGGTTATTTGACCTCGAGGGGCTAGGCGCTGGAGCTGGACGTAGACCTGCCCCAGTAGCAAAGTGATCCACAATGCGATTATTTTATCATTTCCTAAGGAATAAAAAAGACAGCTATCGATCAATGACACAATAGCTATCTTTGTCATACAGTCTCCATCTCTTTATCTTCCGTTTACGTATTTATTTTAAAAGTTACCTAGTATTTTACCATGAAACCTCACATTCGGCTATGGTATTTCTCGGATTGTTGCAAAGAGCCGTACTTTGAACGCTCAAGCCTGCCGTTACCCTTCCATCAGCCTTCCTGATCTTCCGTTTCACTTTTAAAAAGAAAGTCATTATCTGCATCCCATTCCGGCCGGCGGACACTCGTCGTCTGACCAACATCCAGCACGCTTTTTGCGGCTTTAAGCTGGATTGTTTTCAGCGGAGAAGACATGCTTCTCATGCGATTAAACCAGACGGGGAACGTCCGGCTGTCCATAACCTCCAAAGAAAAAGGCGCGCTCGGATAATCAATAAATCCATTGCGGGAAATGATCGCTTTTCGAATAGGGAAGTCAATTTCTTGCCGCTGAAACAGCTTTTTCAATATGGCTTCCATTCGGCTGACGGCGAGTACTGGGCTTAACACGCGGCTTTCCTTTCCTCCATTCCTCTTCACCCAAAAGCGTTCGGTTGAGCCAATATAGACGGATTGCTCTTCCTCTTCCAAAAACGTCAGGCACCACGCTTCCGTCGGTGTCAGCAAAATGACATCAAGCTCCATCGGCGCATTTTTTAACCGGAGCACCGGTTCATACAGCAAAAGAAAGCTGTCCGGAAGCCCTTGCAGAAAAAACCTCAGCCGCTCATCGTGAAAGTATTTCGGGTCGATGTATGACTTTTCCCGTACAGTGGAGCTTGCCCACTTCACTTGAAACGTAAAAAGCTGATTTAAAAATTCCTGTTTTAATTCTTCTAAGTTAGCGGCTGACGCCAGCTCCACTGTCTCAAACATAGATGGTTCATTTTCTTTTGCAACTGCTGCTTCTTGCATTCCTTCTTCTTTTTTTCCGCGTTGAAAAAAAGATTTCAGCTTTTGCATAACACCCGGGTCACCTGGTTCTTCTTCCCGACCTTCCAGCGAAAGAGCTTCCATCACTTCTCCCCAGCGATTGCTTTCCCAATATTGCCGTGTGCTTTCCCATTGCTGTTTTTTTAAACGGACAAAACGAGCTGGATAATGGTAAATATCTGTTTCGTACCTGGAAATGTAGTCCTGTAGTTTAATCAACTGCGCCATTTTCTTTATTCCTTTCTTTCACATCTCTGAAGATCGATACGATGCTTCACTTTATATTTCGGACTGCGATCCAAATAAGTTTCGTAAAGAACGACAGATTCCGCTAGAAATTTTTTATTTAAGACAATTTGAGGAAGTTGAAAAGGGACAGCTCCCTTCCATTTTCTAGCAAGAGTGAGGTGCGGGCGGAAAGGTTTGTTGTCAAGCTCGAAACCCGCTTCCCGACAGGCTGCGCTTACTTTTTTTTGCAGCTCATTCAAGCGCTCTTCTTCTTTCACACCTGCCCAAAAAATCCGCGGTTCCGTTTTTTTACCGAAAGAACCGAATGAATCGACCACGAGCGGAAACGCTTCGATCGCCCGTATAGCATTTTCTACAAGCCCAATGGCTGTCTGCAGCCTTTCTTCTTCAACAGACCCTAAAAAAGCCAGTGTCAAATGAATATCTTCTTCGTGTACAAAGCGGGCGAAAGGAAGTTGTTTTGCTTTCACCGTTTGATGAAGCTGCTGCTTAAATTCAAGCGGCAGAGGAAGAGCAAAAAAATAGTGGTTCCGGGTCATGTAAGCGACTCCTTTATCGTCAATTTCTTTTATCTTATCAAACGGCTGGGGAGATCTACAAATCGAAAAAAAAATGAAATTCACCTTGTATAGATTGGATTAATCCGATTAATGTGATAATAATAGAATAAAGAAACTTGATGGAAGGATGAATGACAGTGAAAACAGTCAATAATATTGCTGAGTTAATCGGGGACACTCCCCTGTTAAAGTTAAATCGCATGAATCCTGAGCAAGGGGCGGATGTTTATTTAAAACTGGAATTTTTTAATCCGAGCAAAAGCGTAAAAGACCGAGCCGCTTTCAATATGATTGTCGAAGCGGAAAAAGCAGGGCAGCTGAAACCCGGTGCCACGATCATTGAACCAACGAGCGGCAATACAGGCATCGGTCTGGCAATGAATGCTGCTGCAAGAGGCTATAAAGCCATTTTAGTCATGCCTGATACAATGACGAAAGAGCGGATTAATTTATTGAAGGCGTATGGGGCGGAAGTCGTTCTTACACCTGGCGATGAAAAAATGCCCGGCGCGATCCGCAAAGCGGAAGAACTAGCGAAAGAAATCCCGGATAGCTTCATTCCGATGCAGTTTGATAATCAAGCCAACCCGGACGCCCACCGGAAAACAACTGCCCTTGAAATTTTGGACGGTGTCAAACAAATCGGCAAAAATCTTGGTGCTTTCGTTGCGACTGCGGGAACAGGCGGCACAATTACCGGGACAGGTGAAGTGTTGAAAGAGCATGTGCCTGGCTTAAAGGTTCATGTCGTAGAGCCTGCCGGTTCTCCCGTTCTTTCCGGCGGCAAACCGGGCAAGCATAAGCTCGTCGGCACAAGTCCCGGCTTCATTCCGAACACGCTCAATGAAGAAGTCTATGATTACATCTACAAGATTGAAGATGAAGATGCCTATGAAACAGTGCGCCGCCTCGCCCGCGAAGAAGGCGTCCTCGTCGGTCCGTCTTCAGGCGCTGCCTGCTATGCTGCTATTCAAACAGCCAACACCTTAACAAAAGATGATATGGTCGTCTGCATTATTTGCGACACAGGTGAACGCTACTTATCAAGTGATCTTTTCCAAGAATAATGAAAACGCCCTTCCGTTTCGCGGAAAGGGCGTTTTTTTGCATAGAGTAATGTTTGGGGCTGGAGAGTACATTTTCATTTCTAGTCAGCAAGTTTGAAAATGCAGCTAGTCAACCGCAGTTTCCGGTCAGTAACTTTGCAATCGCGGGCAGTCATACTGTACAAAGTCTTGCTAGTTACTTTTTCCCTGCTAGTTCCCAGATCGCCTGCGCATAAATCGCAGTTGCTTTCAACAAATCTTCAATAAACATGTATTCATCTTTTTGGTGGGCCACATCCGCCCGTCCCGGGAACAGTGCACCGAATGCGACGCCTGTTTTTAAGCTGCGGGCGTACGTGCCGCCGCCGATCGATAACAGTTCTGCTTTTTCGCCCGTCTGCTCTTCATACACCTTGGACAAGGTTTGAATAAACGGATGGTCTTTAGCGACATGGTGCGGAGCGCTGTTGGAAAAATGTTCGATTTGTAACTTTTCTTCTGCCAGCTTTTTTGTCAGTTCCGCTCGTTTCTCTTCCAGCGGGAACGTGACTGGATAGCGCATATTCAGCCCTAACCGGCCGCCGCTGTTTTCGTCGAAAGATATTTTTCCGACATTAATCGTCAAGTCGCCGGTAATGTCATCGCTGTAATCTATCCCAAGCTTTTTTCCGCGCGAATCTTCAAATAAAAACTGGCTCGTCCATTGGAAGAAGCCGGCCGCTTTTTCATCAAGCTGTCTCCCGGCTAAAAACTCGGCTAAATAAAGCCCCGCATTTTTGCCGTGATCCGGTTCCATGCCATGAGCGGAGACACCTTTCAACTCTAGAACAAGCTGGCCATTATCAATGTAAAAACGCCCGTCCAGTCCGTTATCATCGACGAACGCGCTATAGCTTTGCACAATCTCTGTCTGTCCGCTGCTTACTGTCACTATAGCTTTTGCGTAATCCGGCACCATGTTATACCTTCTGCCTGATTCAAAAAAATGGACAATCACATCTCCGGAACAGCTATTCGCAGATTTATTTGACTGCTGAACCAAGTCAAAATCAGCAATTCCTTTTTCCGCGTAAATAATCGGAAAATCCGCATCGGGCGCAAAGCCGACAGACGGCATTTCCTCTTTTTCAAAATAGCGGTCCACACAGCGCCAATCACTTTCTTCATCGGTTCCGATAATCATCCGCACCCGCTTATATAATGGCAAACCGAGTTCTTTAATGATTTTCATTGCATAATACGCCGCCATTGTCGGCCCTTTATCATCAATCGCTCCGCGGCCAAAAATCTTTCCTTCTTTCAGTTCGCCGCCGAATGGATCTGTTGTCCAGCCGTCTCCTTCAGGCACGACATCAACGTGGCACAGCACGCCAACCAGCTCTTCCCCCGCTCCAAACTCAAGATGGCCGGCGAGATTGTCTACGTTCTTCTCGGCAAAACCGTCTCTTTTTCCGAGTCCCAACATAAAATCAAGCGCTTCTTTTACATTCTCGCCAAGGGGAGCATCAGGCGTCGCCTGTTCTTCATCCAGCACACTTTTGATGGCAATAAGTGACTGCAAATCCTTTAGCAGCTCATCCTGCCGCTTTTCCACTTCTGCTTTCCAATTTATTTCGTTCATCAATGATTCCCCCTTTATCCACTTCTTTCCCTCATTTTACCTTGACTGCGTTTGAAAAAGAATCAATAACTCTTTTTTTAATGCGGATGGCTAAAAAAAAAGCATCCGTCTTGATTAAATTCGGATATTCATGTTAGTTTTATGAAAAAAGAGGGTAAAGGAAATGTAAAGTTAAGTTAATTTAGGCATTTTTCCTAGAAATATAAATATAAATGAGGTAAAATACAATTGTCAGACATCTTACACTATTTAGTAAAGGAGCTGTCTGCGGCAAACGATTTACATATTCAACGAGAAACTACAGTTTCTCCCTAACCGCCGTCTGTTGTATTGCCTCTGTGAAAAAAGATGAGGGAGTGGTTTTGTGAAACCTTCAACAAATCGGATGCTAAATCGGATCAAATCAGTCTATATGTTTATTAAAGAAAACGGGACTGTTTCGACTCAAGAAATTGTGGAAGAATTTGGCATCACTCCTCGCACCATTCAAAGAGATTTGAATGTGTTAGCTTACAACGACTTGGTCATCAGCCCAAGCCGTGGCCAGTGGACAACGACACAGAAGAAAGTTCGAATGACTTCATGAATGAAGCCCCCTGTCGGCATTGACAGGGGGTTTTTTTGACTTTTTTATTCTTTTCCGCTATTTTTCAGCAATGCCATTTCTTCTTCAGTTAATTCTCGATATTCACCAAGATCTAATTCCTCATCCAGTTGGAGCGGCCCCATCGAAATTCGCTGCAAATAAACAACTCTTTTGCCTACTGCTTCAAACATTCGCTTTACTTGGTGAAACTTCCCTTCTGTGATCGTGAGCTCAATGTCCGAACGCAGCCCGCTTTTTAAAATCTTTAATTCTCCCGGTTTCGTCACATATCCGTCATCAAGAGTGACTCCTTGATGAAAGGCTTCTATGTCCTTTTCCGTTACTTCACCATCAATGACCGCAAAATACGTTTTCGGTACGTGTTTTTTTGGCGACAATAGCTGATGAGCAAGCACGCCATCATTTGTCAGCAGCAAAAGTCCTTCCGTATCTTTATCGAGACGCCCGACCGGAAACGGGTTAAACACGGCGTGATTCGCTTCCAGTATGTCAATCACTGTTTCTTCCCTGGCATCTTCTGTTGCCGAAATAACGCCTGGCGGCTTGTTCATCATCAAATAAATGAATTCGCGGTAATACACTTCCTCCCCGTGAATAACAATCTGATCTTCTTCGGGATCGACGTGCTGCTTCCCGTCTTTCACAAGCTCTCCGTTGACTGTCACAACCCCGTTTTTCAACAGCTGCTTTACTTCTTTCCGGCTGCCATGGCCGATATTAGCCAAAAGTTTATCGATTCTCATGTCTACTCCTCGCTTTCGTTTACTTCTTTGCCCGTGACAGCATTAACACTGTCGTGATAATGCAGGCCGTGCCAAACCATTCACCGAAACCGAATTGAACACCAAGTAAGATGACGGATAAAAAGACAGCTGAAAGTGGTTCTGCACAAGCAAGCAGGCTTGTTTCGGACGCGCGCAAATAATTCAGGCTTTCCAAGTAAAAATAAAAAGCAAGCAGCGTGCCAAATATAATTACGAACGCGACAGCGGCTATTGTCGATAGTGAAAGTGTTCCTTCAAATATCCACGGCGGGTGGAAGAAGCTGAAGGAAATGCCTGCCACCGTCATTCCCCAGCCAACAACGAGAACAGACCCCCATCTTTGTAACAGCTGCAGCGGATGCAACGTGTAAAAAGCAAGCGCCACCGCTGAACTGAGCCCCCAGAATAAAGCTTCTCTCGAAATCGCCAGCTCATTCGGATTGCCGCCTGTCACCAGGAAAAATGTCCCTAGCACCGATAAAACAACAGCGATGACTTCCTTTGAAGCCGGCCGTGCTTTTGAACGGATCGCGAGATAGAGTACAATCAGCACAGGCGCTAAATATTGCAGCACCGTCGCTGTCGCGGCATTTCCATTGTTAATCGCAGCAAAAAAAGTATACTGCACGCCAAGCATGCCGAACAAACTAAAGAGGATGAGTGACGGCCAGCTGAACCGGTCTCTCCATATGTCAAATACAGGCTTTTTTTCTTTTACAGCAGCGAAGATGAGCAAGAGCAAACCAGCAAACAGCAGCCTGACCGTTACGAGCCATTCTACACTGATTCCCTGCTGCTGAAAAAGAAATTGGGCAACCACTCCTGAGGCACCCCAGAATAAGGCACTAGCAAGCACCATAACCATTCCTTTTGATCTTGATTGATAAGCGAGTCCGCTTTCCATCTTTCTTCCTCCTCTCTTTTTAATCAAAAAGCAGTTTCCTTCAAAAAGGAAGCCTGCTTTTCAAATGACTTATTAAGCCTTTGCTTTTCCGAATTTATTTTTCAGCCGATCTAGTCTTGCTCCAAACAGTCCATCTGCAAGCCCTGTCCGCAAACTGAGGAAAAAGTAAACAGCCGCTCCGATCACTGCACAAATGGCAATCAGCACTGTGCCCTGTACTTTGCTGCCTGCGTCAAATAATGGATTGAGCCCTGCATAAGCGGCAAATACAACAGCCGCCATAATGGCGTTAAATAAAACAATTTGCCCAATTTTCCCGGCTACGGAGCGCAAGGAGTAGCCGGCGTAATGTCTAATGACGAGCAAGTTAATGATGATTGACGCACTATAGCCGATCGCCGTCGCATAAATCGCTCCTTCCGCCTGAAACATTTTGATAAGCGGAATGTTTAATGCAAATTTCAGCAAAATGCCGAATAGCAGGCTGAATACCGTAAATCGCTGCTCATTGATCCCTTGCAAGATTGCTGCTGTCACGGTGAATAGAGCAAATAAAATCGCTACCGGCGCATATGTCCGTAAAATGTCGGTACCGATGCCGCTTTGCTCATAGAATACCGTATAAAAAGGTTCAGCAAGGAGCATAATACCAACGACAGCAGGCACCGTTAAAAACAACAGCACTTGGAACGTCTGGTCGAGCTGTTTCTTCACTTTGCCGGCTTCTCCGGAAACGAACGAACTCGTCACGAGCGGCACAAGCGTCATTGCAAACGCCGTTGCCAGCGATACAGGAATGATGACAATTTTTTGTGTGCTGAAATTAACAATCCCGAATACTGTATCTGATATTTTCGCTTGGCCGATTGCCGCCATCGCCCGGTTAAACGTAGCCATATCAACGAGCTGATAAAGTGGGATAGCGATGCCGACGAAAATAAACGGAATCGCATACACGACAATTTCACTGTAAATATCAACAAGTGAAACATGGGTTTTGCCCTCATCTTTTTCAAGCAGCTCATCCAAATGCTTTTTTCGTTTCTTCCAATACCAAAACAAGACAAGCAAGCCGAACACTGCTCCCACAAACGCGGCAAACGTGGCGGCGCCGATCGCTTCCACAACATTGCCACTAAGCACGTTTAGAACAATATACGCACCTGCGAGCAAAAAGATAATGCGGGCAATCTGCTCGATGACTTGAGAGACGGCGGACGGCCCCATTGACTGATGTCCTTGAAAAAAGCCGCGCATTAAACTCATAAACGGCACGATAATGAGCGCAAAGCTAACCGCCCGAATGACATATGCCACTTCCTCTATTGTATAAATCTGCTCTTTATCAAGCACCACCATTTTGGCGAATGCTGGAGCAAACGTATACATCACGAGGAAAGCCAGAATGCCTGTCAGCGACATAATCATCAAACCTGACTTAAACAGCCGGCGGCCGACCGCATACTCGCCGAGCGCATTGTATTTCGCAATAAACTTAGAAACAGCAAGCGGCACGCCGGCAGTAGCTATGCTGATGAAGATTGTGTACGGCACATAGCCGTATTGATAAAGTGAAGTAGCTTCTTTTCCAACAATCGAATAAAACGGGATGACGTAAAACAACCCGAGAAATTTGGAGATAAACGTCCCCAACGTTAAAATGAAAGTTCCTCTAATCAGCTTCGAAGACATAAAAATCCCTTTCCAGTTCTTCTAAAATAAATGCAAACACTAAAAATCAGTTTACCTCTTTCCTATCGTTCTGACAATTTATAATAGGATTGTTTCTTATTTTTTTACTAATACAAGGTACTAAATTTGCCTGAACAAAATTGACAAGCAGGAAAGAAATCAACTACGATGAATTGAATTGTTCAAGAAAGAAGTGAGTCAATGATGGAATATGATGTGATCATCGTCGGCGGCGGCCCTTCCGGCTTAATGGCAGCAATTGCAGCCGGCGAACAAGGCGCGCGCGTTCTGCTCCTCGATAAAGGCAACAAGCTTGGGCGTAAGCTTGCCATTTCCGGCGGCGGCCGCTGCAATGTGACGAACCGTCTGCCAATCGATGAAATTATTAAACACATCCCGGGCAATGGGCGATTTTTATACAGTGCGTTTTCGATTTTTAACAATGAAGACATCATCCGGTTTTTTGAAAATCTCGGCATCGAGCTGAAAGAAGAAGACCACGGCCGGATGTTTCCGGTGAGCGACAAAGCACAATCCGTTGTCGATGCACTGCTCACTAGAATTGCTGAACTGAATGTCGACATTCGGGTGAATACCGCTGTTGCAGATTTATTATTTAAAGACGGCCGCACAGCGGGGGTAAAATTACGCGATGGACAAACTCTTCGGAGCCGGGCTGTAGTTGTTGCTGCCGGCGGAAGTTCCGTTCCCCATACCGGCTCCACCGGTGATGCTTATCCATGGGCGGAAAAAGCCGGCCACACTGTCACTGAGCTTTATCCGACAGAAGTGCCGGTAACATCAAGCGAACCGTTTATTAAAGAGAAAAAGCTGCAAGGGCTCTCTTTACGCAGCGTGGCTCTCAGCGTGCTGAATCCGAAAGCAAAACCAATTATCACCCACGAGATGGATATGATTTTCACTCATTTCGGTGTATCCGGCCCGGCTGTTCTGCGCTGCAGCCAGTTCGTCGTGAAAGCATTGAAAAAAAGCAAAACAGGCGAAGTGTTCATGACGATCGACAGCTTGCCGGAGAAAAATGAAGAACTGCTTTTCAGCGAGATTCGCCGGCTGCTTGCCGACAATCCGAAAAAAGCGGTGAAAAACTGCTTGAAAGGTATTTTGCCCGAGCGTTATTTATTGTTCTTACTCGAACAGGCAGGCATTGACGAAGACGCACCGTGCAATGGCATCAGCACAGAAAAAATCCGCCAGTTTGCTCATTTATGCAAACAGTTCCGGTTTTCTGTCGATGGCACCCTTCCGCTCGAAAAAGCGTTCGTAACAGGCGGCGGCATCTCCATTAAAGAAATCGACCCGAAAACGATGGCGTCGAAAAAAATGCCCGGCTTGTTCTTTTGCGGCGAAGTGCTCGATATACACGGCTATACAGGCGGCTACAACATCACCTCCGCTCTCGTCACCGGACGACTTGCAGGCACGAATGCCGCCAAATGAAAAAAGCAAGGAAAAGGATCACCTTTTCCTTGCTTTTTCGTTGTCTAGCGCAAGCGTCAAGCCGTCAAACTGGCTGCATGGCTGAGAAAACACCATTTCACCAGTTCCTCTTATGCTTGTCGGGGCTGATCGGGATGCTTGCGCTTTTTTCATTGCTGCTAAAACTGACGTGCTTTCGCCATTGTTTTTAAAATCTGCGTTTGCTGCGACTCTTCCGTGTGGCCGTTCACTTGTGTTTTTTGACGCTTAGCCCGTGTCCAATTGTGGTGAAAAAGCTCAGAGTGCGGATCTAACCGATCTTTTCTGCTCATACGCTCACCTCACTGGAAAATTTTCAAACAGATATTCATTCACTGAATACCCTTTTTATCATGCGTTAAAAGGAGCCGAAATATGATTTTTTCGCCCGCCCATTTTTTGGATGTAAAGAGTGAGTCAGGATATACTGGCTGCGACTCAGGTAATCTGCCCACTGATTCAGGGTATACCAGCTGATCCAGGATAAAGTCCTTCTGAGTCATGATACATTGCTTACAATTCAGTATTTCTCCGCTCTAACTTAGGATACCGCACCCATGATTCATGAATTCCGCCCGCCAACCCATAAATCCCCCATGCTAGGTGCAAATAAAAAAACTGTTCCCTGGGAAATCAGGGAACAGCGTATCATATTATTTCGTTTCTCCGGTCCATTCCAGCATGCCGCCTGTCATATTGCGAACTTTAAACCCTTGGTCGCGCATGTAGTGGCAGACGTTTTCGCTGCGCTTGCCCGAACGGCAGACAAAAATATATTCTTTGTCTTTGTCGAATTGATCGAGGTGCTCCGGAATCGTTCCCATGACGATATGCTTCGCTTCAGGGATTTTTCCGCCGGCAACTTCTTCGTCTTCACGAACATCGACGAGTTCCAATTTTTCTCCGTCAGCTAATTTTTGCTTTACTTCTTCCGGTGTAATTTCTGCGATTGGTTCCATGTTTAGCACCCTTTCTTCCGTTTAGTTAGCTACAATATTAACAAGCTTGCCTGGCACAGCGATGACTTTGCGCACAGTTTTGTCGGCAATTTGTTCTTGCACCTTCTCTTCGTTCATCGCAATTTGTTCCATTTCTTCTTTCGTAGCTTCTTTAGAAACCAGTAATTTCGCTTTCATTTTGCCGTTTACTTGAACGACAATCTCCACTTCGTCATCGACGAGTTTTGATTCATCAAATGTTGGCCAGGCCTGATAGCTGATTGTTTCCGTATGACCGAGTCTCGCCCACAGCTCTTCGGCTAAATGCGGCGCGATCGGCGCAAGCATTTTCACGAATCCTTCTACATATTCTTTCGGCATGACTTCTGCTTTATACGCTTCATTGACGAACACCATCATTTGCGAAATCGCTGTGTTAAAGCGCAGATGCTCATAGTCTTCTGTCACTTTCTTCACCGTTTGATTATATACTTTCTCAAGCTCATTGCCGAACTCAGTGATTTTTGCGCTTAATTCACCATTTTCCTGAATGAATAGGCGCCAAATGCGGTCAAGGAAGCGGCGTGCACCGTCAAGGCCCGTCGTAGACCAGGCGATGGATGCGTCAAGCGGTCCCATGAACATTTCATATAGGCGAAGTGTGTCCGCTCCGTGGCTTTCCACAATTTCATCTGGATTGACAACATTGCCTTTGGATTTACTCATTTTTTCATTGTTTTCGCCGAGAATCATTCCTTGGTTAAACAGCTTTTGGAACGGCTCTTTCGTGTGTACGACGCCAATGTCATACAGTACTTTATGCCAGAAGCGCGCATACAGCAAGTGCAAAACGGCGTGTTCCGCTCCACCGATGTAAATATCAACAGGCATCCACTCTTTCAGTTTTTCAGGGTCAGCGAGTGCTTCCGTGTTATCTGGGTCAATAAAGCGCAAGTAATACCAGCAGCTTCCCGCCCATTGCGGCATCGTGTTCGTTTCACGGCGGCCCTTTTTGCCTGTTGCAGGGTCTGTTACATTCACCCACTCATCGATGTTGGCAAGCGGCGATTCACCCGTTCCGCTCGGTTTAATTTCAGTCGTGACTGGCAGCACGAGCGGCAGTTCTTCTTCTGGCACCGCGCTCATTGTGCCGTCTTCCCAATGAATAATTGGAATCGGCTCGCCCCAGTAGCGCTGGCGGCTGAACAGCCAGTCGCGCAGACGGTACGTTACTTTTTTCGTTCCGATGCCTTTTTCCTCAAGCCAGTCAATCATTTTCGTGATGGCCTCTTCTTTATCCAATCCGTTCAAAAAGCCGGAATTAATATGCTCGCCGTCTCCTGTGTACGCTTCTTCTTCCACGTTTCCGCCGGCAACAACCGCTTTAATTGGCAAATCGAATGTTTTTGCGAATTCATAGTCGCGTTCATCATGAGCCGGTACAGCCATAATGGCGCCAGTTCCGTAGCTCACGAGCACGTAATCAGCAATCCAGATTGGCATTTTTTCACCATCAGCCGGATTGATCGCATACGCGCCGGTAAATACGCCCGTTTTCTCTTTAGCGAGATCGGTCCGCTCAAGGTCGCTTTTTGATTTAATTTGCTCTAAATAACGAGCGACTGCTTCTTTCTGTTCATCTGTCGTGATTTTTTCCACGAACGGATGCTCAGGCGCCAGTACCGCGTAAGTTGCACCAAACAATGTGTCTGGACGCGTTGTGAACACAGTGAATGTTTCCTCGTGGCCGTCGATCGCAAATGTCGCTTCGGCTCCCTCTGAACGGCCGATCCAGTTGCGCTGCATATCTTTAATGCTTTCCGGCCAGTCAAGCTCTTCCAAATCTTCAAGCAGACGGTCAGCATATTCGGTAATCTTCAAAATCCATTGCTTCATCGGGCGGCGTTCAACCGGATGGCCGCCGCGTTCGCTTTTTCCGTCAATCACTTCTTCATTGGCGAGCACTGTGCCGAGCGCCGGGCACCAGTTTACTGCTACTTCATCGACATACGCCAGCCCTTTTTTATACAGCTGAAGAAAAATCCATTGCGTCCATTTATAATATTCCGGATCCGTCGTATTAATTTCCCGGTCCCAGTCATATGAAAACCCGAGCGACTTAATTTGGCGGCGGAAGTTGTTAATATTTTTTTCTGTAAATTCTGCTGGATCATTGCCGGTATCAAGTGCATATTGCTCCGCCGGCAGACCGAAGGCGTCCCAGCCCATCGGATGAAGCACGTTAAAGCCTTGCATTCGTTTCATGCGCGATAAAATATCCGTCGCTGTGTACCCTTCCGGATGACCGACGTGCAAGCCGGCGCCTGACGGATAAGGAAACATATCGAGCGCGTAAAACTTCGGTTTATCTTGTCGATCCGTTGTTTTAAATGTTTTATTTTCTTCCCAATGCTGCTGCCACTTTTTTTCAATCTGCTGATGATCGAAACTCATCTGTAACACCCTTCCATGATAAATATTAAAAAAACTCCCGCCCCAAAATTGGGACGAGAGTATAGTTCCCGCGGTACCACCCAGATTAGTGCCTTAATTAGGCACTCTGCTTTACGTCCGTAACGCTGATCGGCGGCAGGCACTACTAGTTTGTTCACACCTGCGATTCAAAAGGCGAGTTCATGGATCTTCGGGCTGGCTTGCACCTTCCGCCAGCTCTCTCATTCCGAAAATTGCCACTACTACTCCTCATCATTATCTTTTTTATTATTCAGTCTACGCCTATTTTAGACAAAATTTCTTGCGGTTGCAAGCTTAAATAGAGGACATGGAAGCAGGTGGAACATCTTTGCCTTTTTTCAACGGGCGATCGTATACAATTGTTAACCCGAGACTAATGAAAAGAAATACAATTAACACCATAAATAGCACCGGCATACCGTACAAATCGACTAATACACCGCCGAGAACTGGCCCGAACATCCGCCCGGCTGTTGCGGTACTGTTGACGATTCCCTGATAGAAGCCTTCTCTTCCTTTTGGCGAAAGCTGATTAGCGATCGTCGGAACCGCCGGCCAGACGAACATTTCGCCAATCGTTAAAATAAGCATGGCGGCTAAAAAGCCTTTGAAACCGCCAGCAAATGCTGTAAGGCCGAATGAAACCATAAAAATCAAAATACCGATAACAATTTGTTTTTTCAAATTACCCTGGAATGCCCGAACGAAGAAGTTAACGAGCGGCTGGCCAAAGACAATCAACGCTCCGTTAATCGTCCACAGCAAGCTGTATTGTTTCAAACTGATATTTACTTCTTGTGTGTAGCTGGCGATTGTCGACATCCACTGCACATATCCGACCCAGCACAGCATATAAGCAACACATAAAATCAACAGCGCAGTCAGCTTGCTGCGGCTTTTGACTTTGCCTTTTTCCGCAAGTACATTTGTCTGTGCTCCTGTCACGCCCGTCATATGGCGGTAGCCGACAGCGGCCAGCAAAAAGAACGCCACAAACATGGATAGGTTCGCCGTAAAAATATAATTAAAGGAAAAAGAAGCGACAAAGCCGCCAAGCGCCGAACCGATGGCGACACCGGCATTTTGCGAAATGTAGATCGCATTAAACGCTCTGCGGCCTCCTCCCGGCCAAACTGCCCCTACTAATGCATATACAGCCGGGAAAATAATCCCTGAGCCAAGACCGACCATCGTTAAAAAAACAACGTAATGCGGCCAGCCGTGCCACAGCGTCATGCCGGCCAAAGCAGCCAAGTTAATCGCAGCACCGAGCAAAATCGTGCGATAGCCGCCGAGGCGGTCAAATAGCGTCCCGCCGAGCAAATTGCCGACAACCGATGCACCGGCATTCAACATTAAAACAACCCCTGCAACTGACAAGGATTTTCCTAACTGATCATGTATGTAAATCGTGTTGAGAGGCCACAAAAACGACGAGCCCGTTACGTTAATTACCATTCCAATGGCTAATAGCCAGACTGATTTTGGCATTAAGCTCCCCCATTCTCCAAACTATTTCGTGTTCCAAAAGATTAGTGTAGGGCTTTCAGACAGTTTTTACAAGCTATTTGATGAACTTAAAATTCCGACTAATCCTTCCTTGAATAACATTGGTATTCTTCCAGTTGCTCATGATAAAATTTTCTTTATGCTGTAGCCTTTTCCACAGCGTGAAAGAGAGGTTGAAACTGATGACGACGAATCCGTTCCCTTACGCAAGTGATAATAAGCGGTATCATACATGGAACTACCATTTGCGAAATCAATTTGGCCACAAAGTGTTTAAAGTTGCTTTGGACGGCGGCTTTGACTGCCCGAACCGTGACGGCACTGTGGCGTTTGGCGGCTGTACTTTTTGCAGCGCGGCCGGCTCCGGAGACTTTGCCGGCAACCGTGCTGACGATCTTGAAAAGCAGTTCAACGACATAAAAACGAAAATGCACCATAAATGGAAAGACGGCAAATACATGGCATATTTTCAGGCGTACACAAATACGCATGCCCCAGTAGATGTGCTTCGTGAAAAATACGAAGCCGTCATGAATCAGGAAGGCGTTGTCGGCTTATCGATTGCGACACGTCCGGACTGCCTGCCGGATGACGTCGTTGAGTATTTAGCTGAATTAAATGAACGGACGTATTTATGGGTCGAACTCGGCTTGCAGACGGTTCATGAAAAAACGGCTCATATTATTAACCGCGCCCATGATTTTCCGACGTATGTGGAAGGTGTAAACAAGCTGCGCAAACATGGCATCCGCATCTGTTCCCACATTATTAACGGCTTGCCGCTTGAAACGCCGGAAATGATGATGGAAACCGCCCAAGCCGTCGCTAAGCTCGACGTGCAAGGAATTAAAATTCACTTGCTGCATTTGTTAAAAGGCACGCCGATGGTGAAGCAATATGAAAAAGGACTGCTGGAATTTTTATCGTTCGATGATTATGTCAATCTCGTCTGTGACCAATTAGAAATTTTGCCGCCGGAAATGATCATTCACCGCATCACCGGCGACGGCCCAATCGACTTAATGGTCGGCCCGATGTGGAGCGTCAATAAATGGGGAGTTCTAAACGCCATTGACGCGGAGCTGAAGCGGCGGGGCAGCTTTCAAGGTGCCTGCCGCCACCCGAGTTTTTTCGAAAAAACTTGAGCTTTAAATAAATAATAAAAACCCACTCTATTTTTCAAAGAGTGGGTTTTCCATGTTATTCTTTTTCCTCAGTCAAATCCTTAATCGCAACTTGTGTTCTTTCCTCCAATGGACCTCTTAAATGGACAGTAGCCATTTTTTCATCTTCATGCAGCTCATCAATCCAAACAGAAGTACCTTCAAATGTTACGTCAATATCCGCAGAAGATGAAAGGATTTGCTTCGCACGTTTCACATCCATAATACTTACCTCCCAAATCTTTAATCGATTTAGTTTGTGAAAGCAAGAAAATTTTATACATCTCAAGGCTGAAAGGGACCCACGGGTCAGGTAAACATAATTTAGATTTGAATGTATCTAGTGGAAGGATAGAGGTGTATTAAAAAAAGGGTCAGTCTTTCATCACTTTAAAGCGATGGGTGACTGGCTTCTTTTGTCCTGTCACTAATCCCGCTTTGACCAATTAGCGATGTCTTTTATATTCTCCGGCTTTGTTCGACAGCATCCGCCGATCAATCGGGCACCGCATTCGTACCAGTCCTGAGTACTGCTTACATAAGATTCTTTAGATGGAGCACCCGACCAAGTTTTAGTCGAAGCATCGTATACTTCACCTAAATTAGGATAGACAATGATTGGCTTTTCTGCATGACTGCTTATTTTTTTGACCAACGAAGAAATGTATTCAGGAGGTGTGCAGTTTATCCCAATGGCAGCCACTTGTTCGTGTTTATCCAGCCATGTTGCACATTCAGTAATAGGAACTCCGTTGCTGATATGAAGTTCGTCTTTTGCACTGAAGCTCATCCATGCATAAGTGCCTGGAAATTCTTCTTCTAATAATCTAACGATAGCTTTAGCTTCCACCATACTTGGTATCGTTTCACACGCTAGAACTTCCGCCCCTGCATCAATTAAAGCTTTCATACGTGATCTGTGAAAATTCATTAGTTCCTCTTCTGTTAATTTATAATCTCCTCGATATTCTGATCCGTCCGCGAGAAATGCACCATACGGGCCTATGGAAGCGGCTATAATTGGCTTTGGCCGGTTATCTCGGTTTTCGAGGTTATTCCAGAACTCATCTCGTGCTTCTCCGGCTATTCGGACAGATGCTTGAATAAGATTTAACGTTTTCTCTTCGTCTAGACCGTGTTGAGCAAAACCTTCGATCGTCGCTTGGTAACTCGCTGTGATCGCGCAGTCAGCACCCGCGTTAAAGTAATCCGTATGAACTTGTTTTATCATCTCTGGATTCTCCATAAGTATTTTAGCTGACCAAAGGCTGTCGTTCAAATCACAGCCATGACGCTCAAGCTCGGTAGCCATCGCTCCATCTAGTATGATTAGCGGGAATTCCTTCAAAATGTTTTCTATAGGATTCATTGTGTTTCCTCCGGTCAATGTAAGTTTCAATCGTTCTATTTTTACTTCATTTAGCGTTCTCTCGAGTGCCTCTCTTCTTTGCTCTATAAGTAAAGAAAGTAGTGTAACGTGTTGCTTACACTACCTTCTGACAGTTATTTTGCTGCTTGTAATGCTTCTACGTTCGGCTCTGTTCCCATCCATTTTTCATATATCTTACTATATGTGCCATTTGCAATAACCTCTTTAAGTGCCTCATCAATTTCAGCAGTTAATTCACTGTCTTTTGGCAACATCAATCCATAAAATTCTACATCGAAATTTTTGTGATCTTCAAAAGTTTTGAAAGGGTTTTTCGGATTATTTTTCAGATATTCATTTATTACGGTATTATCTGCAATAACCGCTTCAACAGCACCGTTTTTCAATGACATGATTGATACTGCATCGCTTTCGTACTTTTTAATATCAAGGCTGTTTTGTCCCAAAATTTTCTCTGCAGCTATTTGCCCAGTTGATCCATTTAGCACACCTACTGTTAAACCTTTTAAATCATTCGCACTTTTAATAGCAGTGTCTTCATTCGTCATAATCATATGAGTAGATTCATAGTACGGAGAGGAGAAGTCGAATGTTTGTTTACGGTCATCACTAACTGTAATAGCACAGACAGCTAGATCAAGTTGGTTGCCCTGACGAGTCCCTTCGAAAAGAGCATCCCATCCCATATTTTTCACTTCATATTCATAACCAGCCTCTTCCATAACAGCATCTACAACGTCAATATCAAAACCAACAATCTCACCTTTGTCCATATACGTAAACGGTGCATAGGCCGCATCAGTTCCTACGATAATCTTCTTTTTCGTATCCTCTCCATCGGTCTTGGTTTCTTCTTGTCCGCAAGCCGATACGAAAGCAAACAAACCTGCCATACCTAACGCTAAAAGCCCTTTCCCCATACTCTTCCTCATAGATATTCCTCCTAAAATGGTGTAATAAAAAATTAAAATGTAAACTCTACTTTCTAAGTAAGAGAAAAATAGGAAGAAAGCTAAGCAATTGCAAATACAGACTTCCTCATTAACTATAATAATTTACATTTTATAATTCAGTGAGTATTCTAAAAACTACACAAACTTAATCATACAATGGTCCCAACTCTTTTTAAAGTTTAATTTTTTTATATTCGAAGTTGTAACTATCATCACAAAAAAGACCGGCACACCAAAGCCGGTCTTTTCCTATTCACTCATCCAGCCATTCTTCAACCACTGAATGTTCTTCCGCCATTTCTTTTAGTTGTTCAAACACACGCTTCCGCATTTGTTCCGGTGTCTGCTCCAGATACTGTTTCGCCTCCTGTACCTGCTCGAGTTCGAGATGCACAAGTATCCGTCCAACGTAGCCTTCTGTTTTATACGGAGCTTTTTCAATAAGTATTTCATATTCTTCCATCGCAGCCGCTGGATGACCGAGAAAAAGGAACGTATCGGCCAGCAGTTCCCGAACACCTCCATCGGATGGGCGGCGCTCCTTCAATAAAAGAAGATATTCTTGCGCTTCTTTTATATACTTTTCTTTCCCTGTTTCTGTCCCATAACTCATCGCTGAAGCGGCTGCTTTAAAACGTAAACTGTCATCTTCATGACGGGCCAAATAACGTTTCAGCACCTTCAATGCGTCATCTGCCACATCCCGCTCGACGTAAAAGAGTGCGAGCCGGTCGTAGGCCTCCGGGTTATCCGGGTCCAACTCTATCGCTTTTTCATACAAAGCAACAACTGCACCGATCAATCCCACTGTTTTTAAGCCGCCGCTGATTTTCCGCCATATACCTCTCTGTTCATCTTCTGCTTCCGCCTCCACATAGGGAATCAGAGCAGCGCCGCTGTTCCGGTAGACAACCGCCGCGCTTTCAGGAGACAACTCCATCTTTTTAATGATTTTTTCGATTTTCAACAATTTTTTAGAGCTGTAAAGAGCTTCGATCCACGGTTCGTATAAAACTTCATTGTCCGGCTCTTCTTGAATGAGCGCTTCCATCAATGTCAACGCCTCTTTCGCCTGTCCGTTTCGAGTATACAGCGCTGCCAGTTTTGCTTTCAATTCAACGGACTCCTCTTTTTCCAGCAAGCGGATTGCCTCTTCTGTCTCAATCACTTCACTCAGCGCAAGAAGACGCCACTCTTCATCGATTGTCCCCCGCAAACTGTCCAAATGGTTTTTCAATTTTTGCCGCTCATCTGAAGAAGACATCCACCCTGCCAGCTGCCCGACGTCACATGTTTGCGGCATCGTCTCAAATACATGGAACCGGTGTTTTTTCGCTTTGTCGATATTACCCATTTCCTCATACAAATGAGCTAATTCATCATGAGCCGCTGTAAAGTCAGGATTCAGCACGAGACACTCGAGTAAATACTGTTCCGCGGCTTTGTATTCTTCCAGTATCCGATACAGCTTGCCGAGGCGGTAATGAGGAAAGGTGCTCCGGCTATCGAGGGCAGCTGCTTCCAGTAAAAGCGTTTCAGTAAGAGAAACATTTCCTAGGTGTTCATGAAAAATCGCTTCATAACAGTAAAGGTCACTCAGCGGATATTGAACACGAAGCTTTTGCAAAAACGACAGCGCACGGTGAATGAATGGCGTATCTTCCACATAGTCGACATACATCGAAACGTGCTCCGCCAGTTCCCCGCCTTCCATCATCCCTGCTTCCATAAAATCAAGCCCAACTTCCCGCTCTCTATCTCCTTTTGCCTCTTCGATCATCATCGCACCGGCTCGTACATACATATCCGGATTTTCAGAAAGATTCACGCTGCGTTGAATGACTTGCTGCGCCCGCTGCCAGTCTCCCTGCTTGATAATCGACTGCGCTTCATACACAACCGCCAGCAGTTCTCCGTCATCATCAAGCTGAACGGCCCGCTGATAAGCTTCTTCCGCGTGATCGTACATCTCGCGGCCCATTCGTGTATGGCCGATATACAGCCAGAGAATACCTGTTTCTTCTTCAGGAACGGAATCTTCCGCTCCGATCCGCAAATACGCTTCCGCCCGTTCCCATTTTTCCTCGTTCATGCGGATTTCGGCTATGTGTAAATACGGATACGGCACTGCTGGATTCATATCGATCGCGCGTTTTAACCATTTCATCGCTCGCTTGTCACCAGTCTCCATATAGCAGCGTCCGATTTCATACACATAATAATGATCATTTGGATAGTCTTCAGACAGCTTTTCAAACTCAGCCAGCGCTTCTCGAACCGCCCCTGCCTCAAGCAAAATAACCGCGTATGTGGAACGAGTAAATTCATCCGTTTCCGCCTGTTCAAGAGCAACGAGTGCCCACTGCCGCGCCAGTTGAAACTGTGAAAAGTCAGCGTAACAGCGCGCTAAATAGGCGTAAGCAGACGGTTGAAACGGATCTTTTTCAAGCGAGCGCTTTAAATGAAAGATCGCCCGTTCTGTTTGATCATTTTGATAGTCCACCACACCGAGGAGAAAATGAGCGTACGCGTTTTTTTGCTTCACATGATTCATTACTCGTTGAAATTCCTCACCAGTCTGATCATGCATATAATAAGCATGCGCAATGAGGAGCTGCACTTCTTCATCCTCTTTTCCAAATCGTTCTTTCACATGCTCGATCCATTTGTTCAGAAGCGGCTTGGCTTTAGCATGCTGAATCATCGTCAAACCAATAATAGATGCAAAAATTTCCCGATCGTTTTCCGCCAAATAAGCAAGAAATTCATCAATCACTACTTCCGCATCCTGTTCCATCTTTTCTAAAAAGAAAAAAATCTGTTGAAAAAATTGATGGTCCTGTTCATTCAAGCATTCAAGCAGATCTTTTTGTCTATCTCGAATAAACACGATCGATAGCTGATCTTTTAGCCGATATGCGTTAGTGACTTCTTCATAAGAAATCATCAATGTCTCAAGTTCATTCGGATCTTGTACAAGCAACACACCCAACCGGTCATCATAGCCAATAACGAGCTGAACGTGTGAATTGTTTTCGATGAGCATATCGAGCATAATGGGACAGCCCGCGTCAATAAAGTGTTTATACAACTCGATTGTTCCTTTAAAAAATGTGGACGAGAAGCCAATAGAAGCCATGTAGTCAATGGCTGTCGTCAATTTTGAGCCGGTCACATCAAAAACATGCCTCGCAATTTCATCTTGCGATACCGTCCGTCCGGCCGTTTGCAGCACCATCGATAATGTCGCTGGTACACAATAATTTAACTTTTGCCGAATCGGCTGAATCGGCAATATTTGATACGCCCCGTCCGGTTGAATCGTCCGCTTGCTAAATTCAGTATTTTTTAAAAGAGCCTCATGTCTTGAAATCCAGCCTTGAAGCTCTTTCCATTTTTCAAGGTAGTACAGCGCCTCGGCCTTTAAATAAATAAAATACTCTACATTCACATGGAATGGATTTTCTTTATCCAGACGCTCGACATGTTCCAGAATAGCCAGGAAGTTGCCTGTGTGACGGAATCGGCGCAATTGTTCAAGCTGAAAAACAGGCTGATCCGGGAAAATATCAGCTCCTTTTTTCAATACTTGAAGCGCTTCTTCGTGTTTTCCCTGCCTTGATAACAGATCAGCATACACGAGCCATGAGACGTCACCGCGCTGATTGAACGGCAAATCCAACCCTTTCATGACCTCTTGTTCGGCGCGGGCCCAATCATTTGTTTCTATATAAAAATCAGCGATTTGATCTGGTGCAAGAAAGCTGCCCTCTTCTTTGATTAACCGAATGTATTCCGCTGCTTCCTTGTAACGATGCAGCTGGCAAAGCGCCTTCACGAGCAAAAGATATGCCGCTCTTCGTTCTTCTGTCGTCAGTGCATCAATGTCTTCATTAAATAACCGTTGCTTCATTTTCGTTTCAGCATCCAAGCTTTTGCCTTGCTCCAGTAAATTGAAGCAATACCATGAAAACGTGCGAACCGATTGAAAGCGCTTATTCGCCATGACGGCCAAAAAGTTGCTGTATCCATACATGGCACCGGCATCGGCTAAACGGATCAAGCGATAGTATTCATCCTCCGTATCGATTTGTGCAAGCCAGGTCCGCAAAGCTTTAATCGACTTTAACATCCAAAGATTGTGAATCGTATTTATTAATTGTGAAACGGTTTCAATTTGAGATGGAGTTTTTACTGCATTCAAGCGGCAACGACCTTTCTTTTTATGTTTTTGCCTGTTACTACTCAATGATTATAAGTGAGTTTTCATAATAAGAATACTAAAATACGAATATCAACCTTTTTAAATATAGAAAATTTAATGGAGGAAATGTATAATCGGCAGGAATGCCTCAATGATTTATATATGTAAAGGGGGACACCTCATGAATATAGAAGGAATTTTACCATTTGCTAGAACGCTGCTTGAAAAAGTAGTGACAGAAGGAAGCGCTGTCGTTGATGCGACTGTTGGCAATGGCCATGATACCGTATTTCTCGCCAAGCTCGTCGGTGAAAGCGGCCATGTCTTCGGCTTTGATATTCAGGAGCAAGCCTTGGTCAACACCACTGCCCGCCTGCAAGAACAAGGCCTCAGTGAACGTGTGACGTTATTCGCCCACGGCCATGAACAAGCGGCATCCTCTCTTCCGGGTGACTGGCACGGCCGGCTGACGGGCGCTATTTTCAACCTCGGCTACTTACCAAAAGGAGATAAAACGATTGTCACTAAACCAGACACAACGATTGCCGCGGTAGAACAGATTTTATCGATGCTCACACCGGGAGGCATCATTGTGCTTGTCATTTACCATGGCCACGGAGAAGGTGCCGCAGAAAAGACTGAGCTTCTCTCTTTTGCCGAAACGCTCGATCAGAAAAAAGCCCACGTCCTGCGCTATGAATTTATTAATCAAGCGAATAATCCGCCATTTATTGTTGCAATTGAAAAAAGATAGCTCGTTTGGATCATAAGAAGCCTCCCGGACAAACAACAAGTGTTTTTCCGGGAGGCTTCGTTTTTTACGTTTGAACTGCTTCCGCCAGCCGGTGATTGATCCAATACACTTAACTTTAAAGCCAATAGTATCATCTCCTTCTTATAACAACGCCAGGCACCTATCTGCCAAACAGTTGCGGAAAAGCCTGTTGCACCCGCCTGTATGTCCGACCGTTTAAGTAAAAAAAGTAGCTTGCCGTACCGGCTTTGCGAATGATTTTTTTCGATAATTTGCGAATGTCTTTTTGATCGAACGCTTTATTGTCTGATAAGTAAACACCGAGCAGCCCCCGGTTAATCAATTGATGGAATTTGGCATGAGGAAGCTTTTTTGTGCGCTGGTCAGCTTGGTCGATAAAATGAGCGAGCCGGCTGAGCAGCACACTTTCATCCGGGTAATAAAAACAAAAATTTAAATCGCCGCCTTCGCGGTCTTCCGCCTGATCAATTAAATAATCCAGCAAAATATGAAGCCCTTGAATATAAGGAAAATAACTTTCCCGCACGAGCTGCGCCAATTCGGTACTGAATGAATCATCTTGTAAACTGTAGGAAATAATGCAGAAAATACCGAGTGTGGAACCGGCGCAGGCGGAAAATTCATACCATTCCATATCGGGAAGGTTTTTACGGTATTGATGAAACCACTTTCTCAAGCGCTCTTCCCTTTCGTCTATTTTCACATGTTTATGTATTTGCAAATCACAGTAATACCGGCACAGCTCGTGCAAATGAAGGGCAATCGTTTTATATTGCGCGATGCCGGCAAGCACCGACTGGCACGTTTCTACGAGATTCGCCAAATAGCCGCCGTCATCTCGGTCTTCTCGGCAACGGTAATAATCGCGCAGTGGAGCTTCAGGCGTGAGAGAATCTTCCATTGCTTCATGGAGCGCCGCAAAATCAGCTGGATCGAGCGATGTGCTGCGGTCGCAAAGATTATCGAGGTAATCGCTGATTGTCTGATACGCGACAATAAAGCGAACAGCCTCTTCTAGTTTCTCTCCTGACAAAAGGGCCATCACAGAGCCGCCTTCACAGTGAAACGTTTTATGTTCTATACTCGCAAGAGCCTGGCGGCGCAGTTCTCCGTTCGGAATCAGCTGCGCCTGCTCTTTCCAAAATTGCAGCTGTTCATGAACAACCGGGAATACTTTTTTATAAATGCTATGCATTAAATGAAGCGGTGTAACGGGGACTGGCATCACTTCACCTCACTTCTCAATTACATATCCTAATAAACGCAGCCTATTCTCCACAAACCCTTTGGCATAGTGGAACACTTCTTCCCGCTCTGGTTCATTGAATACTTCATGATACAAATCCGGCCACTCTTTATAATGCATTTCGGATAAATCAAGCCGGTGAAACCATTTTCTGACGTTTTTTCTATCGACAATTAAATCATCCCCCGCCTGCATGACGAGAAGCGGCACATCAGGCATGTCTTCCGCCTTCAAATTGGCGGTCTTAATCGCCTGAAGCAGCTCGCGATACCAGCGGACAGATACTTTATTGATATAGAGTACATCTTCTTTATCAGCTCTTCTCACTTCTTCATTTCTCGTTGCCATTTCCACCGTCAGCCCGGATGCAAACTTTAACGAAGGGGCGAGTGAATTTAGCCCGTGTGATACCATATCTACCATTTTCGGCGGCGTATGAACCATGCCAAGACATGGAGAAGACAAAATGACTCCCGCTGTTTCCACTTCCATTTCCTGCAGCAGGCGGATGGCGATAAGCCCGCCCATGCTGTGGCCGAGTATAAACAGAGGCAAATCAAATTGATAAGCTGCCTGGACCCAATCTTTTACTTCATCAATGTATTCATTAAAGGATGAGATATGCCCTCTGTTCGCTCTCGAAGTCATTCCCTGGCCCGGTAAGTCTCCCATGACAATATGAAAGCCGCTTTTGCGCCACATTTCAATCAGCCAGCCATATCGGCCGTGATGCTCCATTGCTCCATGAACCATGACAATGACGCCTTTAGGCTGCTCTTCTGTTTCCCATTTCCACATCACGTATCCCCTCCGGCTTTTTTGTACAGTGTATGTTACCTTCTATTATACAAATGTTATCATTTTAGTTAAAATGATAAGCAAGTCCGCCATGCTTTTTCTTTGCGGGAAATATCGAAAGGAGCCAATAAAATGATCTATCCTTATAACAATAAAACACCTGAAATTGCGGATTCCGCCTACATAGCTGATTACGTAACGATTACCGGCGATGTGAAAATCGGCGAAGAAACAAACATCTGGTTTAACACATCCATCCGCGGAGACGTGGCGCCGACCGTAATTGGCAAAAAAGTGAGTATTCAAGACAACTCCGTTTTGCACCAAAGTCCGAATAATCCGCTCATTATTGAAGATGGAGTGACGATCGGCCATCAGGTCATTCTACATAGCTGTAAAATCAGGAAAAATGCACTCATCGGCATGGGGTCGATCATTCTCGACAATGCGGAAATCGGCGAAGGCGCATTTATCGGTGCAGGCAGTCTCGTGCCGCAGGGCAAAGTGATTCCACCTCATTCCATGGCTTTCGGCCGGCCGGCAAAAGTGATTCGTCCCGTCAATGGTGCTGATCGCAAAGACATGGAGCGCATCGTCAGAGAATACGTGGAAAAAGGACAATATTATAAAAGCATTACACAAAAGCGCAAGCGCCTTGATTAGCCCTAGGCAAAAATGTTCTTTCCTCAATGTCTAGCTGCGCCTCCTTGGAGCTCGAGGTCATATGCCAGTCTGACTGCATGGCTGAAAAACGCCATTTCGTCAGACTGGCATATGCTTGTCGCCCCAGACCAGTCGGCTCCGCTTTTCTATAAAGAAGTCCGCTTTTTGACTTCATTGAGGAAAGGTTATTTGACCTCGAGGGGCTAGGCGCTGGAGCTAGATGCAGACCCGCTCCATTAGCAAAGTTATCCTCAATGCGATAATTTTATCGTTTCCTAAACAACAAAAAAAGCCTTCGAACTCAAAATAAGTTCGAAGGCTTTTCCAGTTGATTAATTCGTTGCCATTTCTTTTAAAATAGCTGCTTTATCTGTTTTTTCCCAAGGCAGATCCACGTCTGTACGGCCAAAATGTCCGTAAGCAGCTGTTTGCTTGTAAATCGGACGGCGCAGGCCAAGCATGTTAATAATGCCCGCGGGACGCAAGTCAAAGTTTGAGCGAACCACTTCGACAAGCACTTCTTCAGACACCGTGCCAGTGCCGAACGTGTCGATCGCAATAGAGACAGGCTGTGCCACACCAATTGCATAAGCAAGCTGCACTTCGCATTTGTCCGCAAGACCGGCCGCGACAATATTTTTAGCCACATAACGAGCGGCATAAGCTGCAGAGCGATCCACTTTTGTCGGATCCTTGCCGGAAAATGCTCCCCCGCCATGGCGCGCGTAGCCGCCGTACGTATCCACAATAATTTTGCGTCCTGTTAAGCCCGCATCCCCTTGTGGACCGCCGATGACGAAACGGCCTGTCGGATTAAGGAAAAATTTTGTTTCTTCATCAATTAATTCAGCCGGAACAACCGGATCAATCACATGCTCGCGAAGATTTCGCTGAATTTGCTCCAGTGAAACTTCCGGATGATGCTGAGTGGAAATAACAATCGTATCAATTCTTGCCGGTTTATCATTTTCATCGTACTCAACCGTCACTTGTGTTTTTCCGTCCGGGCGCAAATAAGGAAGCACTTCCTCTTTTCTTACTTCCGTTAAGCGGCGGGATAGTTTATGGGCCAGTGAAATTGGCAGCGGCATTAACTCTTTCGTTTCGTTGCAGGCAAAACCGAACATCAGCCCCTGATCACCTGCACCGATCGCCTCAATTTCTTCATGGCTCATTTGCCCTTCACGTGCTTCCAGTGCCACATCAACACCAGCCGCAATATCTGGGGACTGTTCGTCAATGGACGTCAGCACACCACACGTTTCTGCGTCAAATCCGTATTTTGCGCGCGTATAGCCAATTTCTCTTACTGTTTCCCGGACAATTTTATTAATATCCACATAGGATGATGTTGTGATTTCTCCAGCCACTAGTACGAGGCCAGTCGTCACAGATGTTTCCGCTGCCACGCGGGCATTTGGATCCTTTGATAAAATTTCATCCAGAATGGCATCAGAAATCTGATCGCAAATTTTGTCCGGATGTCCTTCAGTGACTGACTCTGAAGTGAAAAGACGACGATTTTTTGTCATGAAACTTCCTCCTTAAGAATGATCAACTTACCGCCGATCGTTAGTTGCACGGTACTCGTTTCCCTAAGTTTATCCTTTTAAAAAACAAAAAAACCCCTCCTGAAATAAAGAGAGGAAAGGTTGGTCGTTTCAACATAGGCCTTTCACTCTTATCGTTCAAGGTTTTGCCCTTGCTGCAGGTTAGCACCTTTGTCTTGAAAAATGCTTACAAAAGCATCAGACAGCTTCTATTGCCGCCTGTTCATGATCAAGCAGGTTGCCGGGCTTCATCGGGCCTGTCCCTCCGCCAGCTCAGGATAAGAGTATCCGTTCAAGATACCATCTTACGGAATTCAGCCGTCAATGTCAACCGATCTAACGCAAAAATCGGCAATTTTCCGCCTTTCTTCTTATTATAAAAAAAGACTTTTTTTATAATAAAAAACCAAAAAAAAGTGATTGAATAGTATAGACTATTAATTCAAATGTGTTATACTATTTTTGAGAAATGATAAGATAAATAATTTAAATTCAAATAAAGGATGGTTATTAACTTATGAAAACTGTAAGTGTTTCAAGCGAAATTGTGGAACTGTTAAATGGTTCTAACATAACAATGCAGCCGTCTGTGCCACTGCTCGTAGAAAAAGTACTTAATCGCCAAGAAGGCGTTTTAACAGCTACAGGAGCCGTGCGCGCTGAAACAGGCAAATATACTGGACGTTCCCCTAAAGATAAATTTATCGTGGAGGAACCATCAGTAAAAAATAAAATCGACTGGGGCCCAGTCAACGAACCGATCTCCGTTGAAGTATTTGATCAATTATACACGAAAGTGATCAACTACTTAAGGGAAAAAGAAGAACTTTTCGTTTTCAAAGGATTTGCAGGAGCCGATAAAACACACCGCCTGCCCATTCAAGTCATTAACGAATACGCATGGCACAACTTGTTTGCCCACCAGCTCTTCATCCGTCCGACAGAAGAAGAGTTAGAAAATCACCAAGCCGGCTTTACGATCGTATCTGCGCCAAACTTTAAAGCAGATCCGGCTGTTGACGGCACAAAGTCAGAAACGTTCATTATCGTTTCCTTTGAGCGCCGCATCGTCCTAATTGGCGGAACGGAATATGCAGGCGAAATGAAAAAATCCATTTTCTCTGTCATGAACTTCCTTCTTCCCGAAAACGATATTTTATCTATGCACTGCTCGGCGAACGTCGGCTACGAAGGCGATGTTGCTTTATTTTTCGGCCTTTCCGGCACGGGCAAAACAACATTGAGCGCCGACCCGAACCGCCGCTTAATCGGCGATGACGAGCATGGCTGGTCATCTAACGGCGTCTTCAACATTGAAGGTGGCTGCTACGCGAAAACGATCGGGCTTTCCCGTGAAAAAGAACCGCAAATTTTCGACGCTATCCGCTTCGGCTCCGTGCTTGAAAATGTCGTTCTTGACGAAGAGTCCCGCGTACCAGATTATAATGATAACAGCCTGACAGAAAACACACGTGCCGCTTACCCGCTGCAAGCAATCGACAACATCGTTGATCCAAGCGTGGCCGGCCATCCAAATACAATTATTTTCTTAACAGCTGATGCGTTTGGCGTTCTGCCTCCAATCAGCAAACTATCAAAAGAACAAGCAATGTATCACTTCCTGAGCGGCTACACATCAAAGCTTGCCGGCACAGAGCGCGGTGTTACTTCTCCGGAAGCGACGTTCTCCACTTGCTTCGGTTCACCGTTCCTTCCGCTTGAAGCGACACGCTATGCGGAAATGCTCGGTAAGAAAATCGATGAGCATAACGTTCAAGTATTCTTAGTGAATACAGGCTGGACTGGCGGAGAATACGGCGTCGGTTCCCGCATGAAGCTTGCGTACACACGCGCGATGGTGCAGGCAGCTCTCGAAGGCGAACTGAACAACGTAGAAACGTACACAACAAAAACGTTCGGCTTGCAAATCCCGTTGCACGTTCCTGGTGTTCCGGATGATGTCTTAATTCCGCGTAAATCATGGGCGGATGAAGATGCTTTCATGACAAAAGCCGCAGAACTTGCCGGCAAATTCCGTGAAAACTTCAAAAAGTTCTCTAACGTATCAAAAGAAATCATTGAAGTGGGCGGACCACAAATCTAATAAAGAGACAAAAGAGTGTGCCACAATGCGGCGCACTCTTTTTTCGTGTTATCTATTTAATTGATTGAATTTAAAGAAGTTAGTCTGTATGTAATCTTCGTCTCATCTTTTTCCCATTCCACTTTTTCGATCACAGCTGTGCCGCAGATATCTCCGTCTTTTGTTTTATAAACGTGAATAGGAATGTCGAGCGGATAAAGACGGTAACCTGCTTTTTTCAACGAAAACAAGTTTTCTTTCTGCCGCTGCTCTTTCCCTTTTGTTACGATGATTGTGTTCAACTCCAGTGGCATGCCCATGCCATCCCCCCCTTTGATCGTTCTTTTTAAAGCCGTTGCTTTTTCATCCAGCCGCACAAGTCAGCTACCAGTTTTCTGTTGACAGCTGGTGGAAAATAGTGATCATATTGACCAAAATACCACGTTTCTGCCGGATGTTCCACTTGTTTCAGCCGTTTTTCCAGACGGTATGCGTGCTCGGGTGAAACGTTTTCATCTTTTAATCCATGAATAATCAATATAGGCGCCTTTAATCTTTCCAGTTCATAGAGCGGTGTGCGCCACGTATACAATTCCTCCTGCTTATATGGACTGCTGCCGATCACCCGTTTCATCATCCGGCGCAGATCTTTTCTCTCTTCATATGTTAAAATCATATCGGATACGCCGCCCCATGTGACAAGGGAAGCCGTGTTTTCTTTTTCCAGTGCAGTGAGAAGCGCCATCACACCGCCTCTTGAAAATCCGAATACATGCACCCGATCGGTCACTCTTGGATGAGATTCCAGCAGTTCAAAGCCTGAAAAAGCATCTTCTCTGTCTTCCCCGGCAAAATCCTCATTCCCCTCTCCCCCACGGTTGCCGCGGTAAAAAGGGGCGAATACGATAAAACCTTCTGCAGCAAATTGGGCAATTCGGGCTGGACGCACCATTCCGACATTTTTGATGCCGCCGCGCAAGTAAAGAAAGCCGTCATAATTTCCCTCCGCTGCCGGTTCCGCCAGCATTCCCTTCACCTTCAATCCTCCCGCCCAATATGTAACCATTGACAGCAAAACATGTGGGTTGGGAGAAGGAAAGCGAAAACAGTCAATGATTCTTTCCATATCATCACCACGTTCATTATTGTTCTAGCCATTGTTTATACGTTAAAAAGTCCAGTGTCCTCTCCACTACTTCATCTTTCATTAAAAAGCTGAAGCGGCTGTCCATTCTTTCAGTGAGCAAATCTTGATCGAACAAAACCGGACCTGCTGTTTCCAAATAATCTTCCTTTTTTTCTATCTTCCCTATTTCCGCAAAAAAAATCGCCTTTACAAAAGGCATTTTCGAACGCCTGACAAAATATTCACCGACGAAATGCAGCTTTGTCACAATCGCACCCGTTTCTTCCAACACTTCCCGCTTTGCTGCTTCTTCTACTGTTTCCCCAGTCTCCACTTTACCGCCAGGGCATTCAAGCCCCCGCTTCGGGTGAAGCGTCAGCAGCCATTTTCGTTCAAAACGGCAAAAGACAATGACGTGCCGGGCCGGCAGTGAAAAGGCCTCTCTTTCATAGGCAAGTGTCACCTGGCAGCCATTCTCATCAATAAATTCAAACATGCCCTCTCCCCTGCCTCTATATCCAGCGTGCACAAACAGCCGGCTATTTCTTCTGCCGGCAGCTCGTAGATCTTCTCTAGCTTGAATTCATTATACCTTATTTTTCTCTTCAGAGGCGAGCAAAGTCTTATTCATTCTATACTCCACATCTCTTTCACATGCTGTTTTGCTTCTTCATCGCCAAGCTCATAAATCGTTTCGTAAATTTTCTTCATATTGCCGTCATAACGGTCATTTTCACGGTCATAATGATATTGAACGTACGGCACGTGAGCCCGAAAGAAGTTTTCCCATTCCGTTGAATAGTTAGCATCGAACAGTTCCCTCAAGTTCGTAATTTCATCGTCTGTCGCATAAATCTTAAAATTCCAAGGAGACACCGTCGACTGCCGCATAATCTCTCCATTGGCAAGTGAAATGTAGTAAGTTTTTTTCTCTTCCTGCAATTTTGACACCTCCTCTCCTTATCTTTCCCTGCTTAATCGTAAAAATGAATGCGATTAAGCATTTTCTTCTCTGACATATTCTCTGGTTTATTCAGTTGATTTGGGGTATAAATGATATAAGGGACTGGGAGGTAAAACACACACTTTTGAAAGCAAAGGAGAGGATCAACTTGAAATTGGTAGATGAACTGTTTCAAATTTACCGCGGAAGGCTTCAGGGAACAGAAGAAGATTTGGACATGATTACATTAACTGTCCTTGAGCAATTGTCTCAGAAAGAGATTTTAGGAATGATTAAAGAGTTAAACGAGGAAGAACTGGCTTACTTTTTCCGCCTCTATTTATTCGAAGCACTAAAGCAGAAATTCGATACTCACGATATAGACCACACCCTCGGTGAGAAACGGATGTATCATTAATACATAAAAAAGGATGTTCCCGCGGGAACATCCTTTTTATTCATTTATTTGCCTAAGAATGAGTTTAACATCCACACGTGCTTCTCAAGCCCTTGGTGAATGGAGAGCAGCATGTCGCCCGTTGTTTCGTCATTTACTTCCGCAGCGAGTTCCATCGCTTCTTTCAATTCGTTAATCATTGTTGTAAAGTCCTCGACTGTCGATTGCACCATTTGTTCAGCTGTTTCTTTTCCTTCTGCTTCTTTTACCGTCGCCATTTCCAAAGACTCTTTCAGCGTAGCAACCGGTTCTCCTTCAAGTGCAAGCAGACGTTCAGCTAATTCATCAATATGGACACCTGCTTCTGTGTAAAACTCTTCAAATTTTTCATGGAGTGCAAAAAATTGCGGACCTTTTACAAACCAGTGATAATTATGTAATTTCGTATACATCACTGTCCAGTTGGCGATTTGTTGATTGACACTGCTAATTAATTGTTTAGACATAAACCGTATTCCTCCTGTCACTTATCCTGCTTTTTAGTTATTACCCTTTCACCTTCGTTTAAAACATTTGATTTCCTTTCTGCAAATGAGCGAAAAAAGTGGTAAAATAAACACAGGAGGGAATTTAATTGGCTATTATCATGACGATTTCTTTTATTATTATTGCAGTAGTCATTTTGCTGTCCGTATTCACTGTGAACAAAGGCTACCAATTTAAGCATACCATCGATCCGATAGAGAATAACCCGCATTTGCCGCCGGAAGACCGCCAAAAAGAAACAAACTCAAAGTAAAGGCGGACTTTTCATGCTGAAACCATTTTTTATTTTCATGATTCGGTTTTATCAAAAAATTATTTCTCCGTTAAAGCCGCCTACTTGCCGATTTCATCCGACGTGCTCTCATTACGGCCTGGAAGCGGTGAAGCGGTTCGGCGCATGGAAAGGCGGTTATTTAACCGTTGTCCGCCTATTGAAATGTCACCCTTTTCATCCGGGAGGGTTTGATTTTGTTCCGGAAAACTGGACAGATCGCAAAAAAAAGACTTGAAACGTCACTGTTTCAAGTCTTTTTTTGCCTCTTTTCAAATTCAGCTTTTAATTCGCGCCGCAGCAATTTCCTAGACGCATTTCGCGGCAATGCGTTGAGTGTGATAAAGTAAGCCGGACATTTATACTTCGCAAGCCGGTTCTTACAAAAACCAAGCAATTCCATTTCATTTACCGGCTCTTTTGTCACAACGAAAGCAGCGGGTACCTGTCCCCACTTTTCATCGGGCACGCCGACTACGCCGGCATCGATCAGCGCCGGGTGATCAAGCAGGACCGACTCTATTTCTGCCGGGTACACATTTTCTCCGCCTGAAATAATTAAATCAGAACGGCGGTCCAATACGAATAAAAAGCCCTCTTCATCTACATAACCGATATCTCCTGTATGAAACCAGCCGTCTGTAAAAGAAATGCTGTTCGCTTCTTCCCGCTTAATATAGCCTGATGTCACGTTCGGTCCTTTGACAAGAATTTCGCCTTCTGTAAAAGGGGAGCCTTTCCCTTTAGAATCAATCTTTAACTGGCATGGAAAAAGCGGTTTGCCGGCAGAGCCAAGCTTTGTCAAACTGTACTCAGGCGGCAGCGTCACAATCTGCGAAGACGTTTCAGTCATTCCATACGTTTGGAAGACGGGAATTTGTTTTTCTGCACATGCTTCAAGCAGCGGTTTCGGAGCCGGCCCGCCGCCGAGAAGCATGCAGCGAAAGTCCGGGTGATAGCTTCCTTCCAGAGAATGAAGCAGACGGCTCAGCATCGCTGATACGACGGAAATGATCGTCCCTTCTCCTCTCTTAAGCGCATCATTGATTTCCACTTCATCAAATTGCGTATACAACCGGACAGGCATGCCATAAATGACACTTCTCATTAAAATCGAATAGCCGCTTATATGAAAAAGCGGAACGGCGCAAAGCCAGCAGTCTTTTTCATGCAATCCTAAATTTAAAGCTGAGCCAGCCGCACTCCACCAATGGTTTCCATACGTTTGCTGCACTCCTTTCGGTTTCCCAGTTGTGCCGGACGTATACATAATAGAACAAGTGTCATCCAGAGAAAATTCCTCACGGCTCGGAAAAGGCTCCGAGAGCGGCAAACTAGATAAATCTATACACAGAAACCGGCCGCTCATTTCTTCAGCAAGCTGCCGGCAGGCGGGGTCATAGACCACTCCTGCCACTTCCGCATCTTCAAGCTGCCACAGCAATTCGCTCTCTGTCAGTCGATGATTCAAGAGAACAGCGGAAGCGCCCAGCTGTTGCAGCGCATGAATCATCCAAACCGCTTTCCCTGTATTTTGTACGAGCAGTCCGATCCGACCCCCTTCCTTGAACCCGGCTTTCTCCAGAGCAGCTGCCTGACGCAGCGCTTTTTCATAAAGTTCAGCAAACGTCCATTTGCTCCCCTCAAAAAAAAGAGCCGGCCGCTCGGGGGTCAAAAAGGCCCGTTGCTTTAACCAATTCGGTACTCTTTCAACCATTTTCATTCCTCCTGTCTTGCCGCCGACTGTCAAAAAAAGCTTGATGGCTGCCCATCAAGCTTTCATATTCACTTATGGAAATCTTGGGAATTGGTCGAAGTCTGGGTTGCGTTTTTCTTTGAAGGCGTCTCTTCCTTCTTTTGCTTCGTCCGTTGTGTAGTAGAGCAGTGTAGCGTCTCCGGCGAATTGCTGGAGGCCTGCTAAGCCGTCTGTGTCTGCATTCATTGCTGCTTTGATGAAGCGCAGAGCTGTCGGGCTCTTTTCAAGCATTTCTTCGCACCATTGGACCGTTTCTGCTTCCAGCTGGTCGAGTGGAACGACTGTATTGACAAGGCCCATGTCAAGTGCTTCCTGTGCATTGTACTGGCGGCAAAGGAACCAAATTTCACGAGCTTTTTTGTGGCCGATAATACGGGCCAAGTAGCCGGAACCATATCCTGCATCAAAGCTGCCGACTTTTGGTCCTGTTTGGCCGAATACGGCGTTATCTGCCGCGATTGTTAAATCACAAACAACGTGCAGAACGTGCCCGCCGCCAATTGCATACCCTGCTACCATCGCCACAACCGGTTTTGGAATCACACGGATTAAGCGCTGCAAATCAAGTACATTTAAGCGCGGAATTTGATCGTCGCCTACATAGCCGCCATGGCCGCGTACTCGTTGGTCGCCGCCCGAGCAAAATGCCTTTTCACCAGCACCTGTTAAAACGATCACACCCACTTTTTCATCATCGCGGGCATAAGCAAATGCATCAATCAATTCCATTACTGTTTTTGGACGAAAGGCATTGTGCACTTCCGGGCGGTTGATCGTAATTTTTGCAATCCCGTTGTATGTTTCGTATAAAACGTCTTCATATTCACGTTCACGAACCCAATTAATAGCCATTTGATTTCCTCCTCGTTATGTATGTAACAAAAACTCCTTTATTATTGTACCAAACTTCGCACAATCTTCCACGTGAATTGCATGTCCCGCCCCATTAACTTTTTTCCAGACGGACGATTGAAGCAATCCGGACATTTCACAGGCGATATTTGTAAATTTTACATCTTCAGTGCCAGTAATAAGCAACACCGGCATGGTAAGCTCTGAAAGCTTCTGCCACCAGGACGGCTGGAAGCCGGTCCCCATTCCTCTTAATGAACGGCTGAGGCCGACAGCTGAATTTTGCAGGCGCTGCTTACGAAGAGCTTCCCTTTTTTCCAACGGCAGCTTTTTTTGCGTATGGAACAGCGGGATCTTCTCCCAATATTCGACAAAAGCATTGATGCCTTCCTGTTCTATTTTTGCTGCGAGTAATGTATCCGCTTCTTGACGCTGCAAACGTTCTTGCTTCGTTTTCAAACCGGGAGAGGCACTTTCCAGTATTAAAGATTGTACGGCCTCTGGAAAAAGAACAGCGAGCGTCAATGCCAGCCTGCCACCCATCGAATAGCCGAGTATGTGAAAGCAGGAATGGCCCAGCTTACTCATTAACTCTTTTATATCCCGGGCTGCAAGCTCAATGCTATATCTTTCTTTATCCGACGGGCAGCTGCTTTTACCATGACCGATTAAATCCACGGCAATACATTGATAATCTTCTTTTAGAAAAGCAACGGTTTCACTCCAAGTACTAGAGCTGCCCGTAAAGCCGTGAAGCAACAACATCGGCTCACCGCTTCCAGTCACTTCCACATGATAGCGACATTGCCCAATCATCAATTCCAAAAATCATCACCAGCCGTCAATTTGTTCATTTCCTGGGAAACCTTCTCCCATAGTTCCCGGTGAGCAGCCACGTTTTTCGCCCTGTCAGTGACCACTTCCAAAATAAACAACCCATCTGTTTTTTCTGCTTCGGCCATTCCTTGGTCTAAGGAGGCTAAATCAATCACTTTTTGATAGCCTGCTCCATACAATTTCGCTGCATGGACAAAGTCAAGGTCAGCCGGCGTCCCAAAAAGCCGTTCAAAGTGTTTCGGCTCAGCCGCCTGCGGCAAATAAGAAAAAATGCCGCCGCCATTGTTATTAATCACAACCACAGTCATTTTTATGCCATTTTGCTTTGCGGCCAGCAGACCATTTAAATCATGAAAAAACGATAAGTCTCCGACTACTAAATACATCGGGGAAGTAACAGCCGCTGCCCCAAGAGCACTCGAAACTAGTCCATCAATGCCGTTCGCTCCCCTGTTGGCAAACAGGCGGATGTGCCGGTTATTCGTAAAAAAGAAAGAGTCGAGATCACGAATTGGCATACTATTTCCGACAAACAAAGCAGATCGATCAGGCAGTCGTTTTAACACTTCGTAAAACAACTTTCCTTCATCCAGCTCTTCATAGTCATCTACGCTTTTCATTTTCATTTTCGCTGTTTCATTTACTTGGAGCCAATTTTTCAGCCAGGACGAAGTTTCTCTGCGCTCATTCAAGAAGCTTGAAAGAGCACAGCAAAAAGTACTTTCATCAGCGGCAAACATGTGAGTGGCAACACCGATTGGATCTCTCCAGCCTCCACCGCCGTCCACCACACAATGTACGTTTGAAGAATGGTTCCGGATAAACTGTGACAATGCTTTGGACACAGGCATCGCTCCGAAACGAAGCACAACATCAAATGCTGCTGCTTGTTTTATATTTTGGTTTCTTAAAAACGCATCATAACTGTCCACAACAAGATCGGAATGAATGCCACCGCTCCGCAAACCCGACAAAGGATCAGCTAAAATCGGATAGCCAAGCTTTTCAGCCAGCTTAATCACAGCTTCCCCAAAGCCTTCTGACTGATGCTCACCGCAAACGATCAAACCTTTTTCCTTTTCCTTCACAATAGCAGCGAATGCTTCTATTTCGCTTTGTGGAAGGACGCGTGTGCCTTCGCTTAAATGAATAGAGGAAAAACGTTCCATCTCCAATCGCTCAAACACACCATCATAATCCGGAAGAAGCGGTTCACGAAAAGGAAAATTCAAATGAACAGGTCCCGCTGGAGACTGCTTAGTTATATAGACTGCTTTTGCCGCAGTCTTCCGAACGTATTGCAGCATGCTGTCGTCTGCATCCGGCAGCGCCATTTCAGAAAACCATTTTGCATGCGCCCCGTAAAGGCGATTTTGGTCAATCGATTGCGGTGCCCCAACTTCTCTCAACTCATGTGGACGGTCCGACGTTATAACGATAAGGGGGATACGCGCATTTTTCGCTTCAGCGACAGCGGGCAAATAGTTGGCTGCTGCGGTACCTGATGTACATAGCAATGCAGCCGGCTTTCCAGATGCCTTCGCCAGACCGATGGCAAAAAAGGCCGCTGATCGTTCATCGATTTGAACATATACGTCTATATCTGGATGTTCAGCTAATAAAAGCGCCATAGGAGTAGACCGCGAACCCGGACTAATCACGGCGCTTTCTACTCCTGCTTTCACAAGCCCATCAACAAAATGGGCGTTATATAACGTTAAATCTCGTTGGCTGTTACTCATCAGCGGCTCCCCCTATCGCTCGCAGCATCGGCCGGAATTTAATGTATGTTTCCGCCAACTCGCTTTCCGCCTCCGAATCTGCCACGATGCCGCAGCCGGCGTATAAAAAAGCTTGTTGCTTCCTTAATAAACCTGATCGGATGGCAACGGCGAACTCACCGTTTTTTCGGTAATCCATCCAGCCGACAGGAGCGGCATAATACCCTCTGTCCATTTCTTCAAGCTGACGGATAACAGGCAGCGCCTTGTTATTAGGCAGTCCGCCTAGCGCAGGGGTAGGATGGAGTTTTTCAACAAATTGCAAAATAGAGCGATCTTCTTCTGTAAACCCGGTAACTGGCGTATGTAAGTGTTGAATGTCACGCACTTTCATCAGTTCGGGAGCAGACGGAATATCTACTATTTTACATAGACTTTCCATTTCTTTTTTAATCATTTGAACGACATATTCGTGTTCAATTCGATTTTTTTCATCGTTCAGCAGCTCGCTGCCCAGCTCTTTATCTTCTTCGTCTGTCTGGCCTCTCTTAATGGAGCCGGCCAGGCATGTAGACAAAGCAACCTCGTTTCGCTTGCGTACTAATCTTTCAGGAGACGCTCCGAGAAAGCAGCACTTCATTACTTCCATTGAAAAAATAAAACTATCAGGCTGCTGCTCAATAAGCCGCTGTAACACTTGGTCTTGTGCAATCTCTTTATCAAAGCCGGCAATAATCTTTCTGGCGAGCACGACTTTTTTTAATTCTTCATCAGATTTGATGTGTCTTACTGCTTTATCGACCGCCTGCTTCCACTGCTCTGTATTTTTCTCTTCTATTTTAATTAACTGGGCATTTTCACTCACTTCACCTGAATCGGTTTGTGTCAGCAGCCAGTCTTTTTGAGAATCCAACTTATCAATCAATTCATTCAGCTCATTAGAAGGGCAAACTAAATTTGTTGTAAGATAGCATTCTCCTTCATACACTGTCAGCATATATTCCGGCAAATAAAAAAAGGCAGATGAAAATTTAGCCCACTCTTCTTCCTGCACCTGTTCGGAATCAAAAGAAAAACCGCCAAACAAAACTGGGCCGACTCCGTACGCATCATAAGGATTGTGAATAGATGAACATTCAATCATGCCATTCCATTTTTCTTCGGTTTCTGTATAACGGGACCGGTCGATTTTTTCACTGCGAACTGTATATATGTTGCCCAATCCGACAATTTCCACTGCCCCATCACGATCTTTCCAGAAAAAACGTTCCCCTGCATAAAGGGCCTTTCCGCTTTTATAAAATGACAGGGAATCAATCCTATCAACTTTTTCCACATAGCTGAATAGTAGAGACTGCTTATTATTTTGTTTTTCTTGAATCGAATGTATAAAAGCTTCTTTCATCGAATGGATTTTTATAGTAGACAATGAACTCTCCTCCATTGCACTTATATCAGTAATTTTTCCTTGTCAAACCTATTTAAAGATACACCTCCTCAACTCCTGCTGTCAATGGTTCTCCCTTCGTTTACCGCTATTTCTCCTTATTAAATGAAATAAAACGCTGTTTCCTTTCCACCGAGTTCAACACGTTTCCCCACTGGGCACACTTTTTATGTTTCAAATAGAGCGGGAAAGGAAATAACAACTGTAAGAAACTACTTCCGCACTCTAGAAGATATAAGGATGTGTAATGAATGCTATCGAATGAGCAAATACAAACGCTAAAGAAAGATTTACTCGCACAAAAAGAACAACTTATTCACCACAAGGACAGGGAAGGAGCGGATCCGGAAGCAGGCAGCGAACGGGACACAACAGGCGAGTTATCTATGTATGATAATCACCCTGCAGATGCAGCAACGGAATTATATGAACGGGAGAAAAACCTTGCCCTAAGCGAGCATCATGAAAGCGAATTGGAAAAAGTGGAGCAAGCACTAAATGCCATTGAAAACAAAAACTATGGCACTTGCAAAGAATGTGGAGAAGACATCCCGTACGAACGGTTGAAGGCTGTGCCGACGGCTCTCCATTGCGTTGAACATACGCCTGAAAAAACAACTGCAGGTGACCGCCCTGTAGAAGAAGAGGTATTGCAGCCAGGCGGAAACGATCACTTCCGTCATAAAGATAACGAAATAAAAGATTATGAAGATAGCTTTCAGGAAGCAGCCAGCTACGGCACGTCTGAAACTCCTTCTGATTTCACCGGAGACCACCGGGATTACAACGACTTATATAAAGATGATAGGGATGTAATGGAAGGATTTACGGAAGACTACGAAAACTTTACGGCAACAGATATAGAAGGAAAAAACAAAGGGTTTTATCGCTCAGCAAAAGAACAGCTGTATGTGGAAGAACTAGATGAAGAAGGGATGAATTCTCCTTTAGGAGACATTCCTTATAGAAAGAAAGACAGCTATCTGGAAGATAAATAAAAAATCTGCTTCCACATACTTGGAAGCAGATTTTTTATGTGTATGACCCGTACGGGATTCGAACCCGTGTTACCGCCGTGAAAGGGCGGTGTCTTAACCGCTTGACCAACGGGCCGTATGGCGGAGAAGGAGGGATTTGAACCCTCGCGCCGCTTACGCGACCTACACCCTTAGCAGGGGCGCCTCTTCAGCCTCTTGAGTACTTCCCCACAAAAATATGGCTCCGCAGGCAAGATTCGAACTTGCGACCGATCGGTTAACAGCCGATTGCTCTACCACTGAGCTACTGCGGAACAAAGTGGGCCTGAATGGACTCGAACCATCGACCTCACGCTTATCAGGCGTGCGCTCTAACCAGCTGAGCTACAGGCCCATTTAAATAAATTAAATGGAGCGGGTGAAGGGAATCGAACCCTCATCATCAGCTTGGAAGGCTGAGGTTTTACCACTAAACTACACCCGCATGATATAAAAGGTGGCTCAGGACGGAATCGAACCGCCGACACATGGATTTTCAGTCCATTGCTCTACCGACTGAGCTACTGAGCCTAATAAGTATGTATAAATGGCGGTCCGGACGGGACTCGAACCCGCGACCTCCTGCGTGACAGGCAGGCATTCTAACCAACTGAACTACCGGACCATAGATTGCGGGGACAGGATTTGAACCTGCGACCTTCGGGTTATGAGCCCGACGAGCTACCGAACTGCTCCACCCCGCGACGATATTAAATAAACTAGATAAATAAAATGGCGGAGGAAGAGGGATTCGAACCCCCGCGCGGTTTAACCCGCCTGTCGGTTTTCAAGACCGATCCCTTCAGCCAGACTTGGGTATTCCTCCAGTTTAACTATTCAAATGGTGGACCTTGCAGGACTCGAACCTGCGACCGGACGGTTATGAGCCGTCTGCTCTAACCAACTGAGCTAAAGGTCCATGAAAGTAGCGGCGGAGGGGATCGAACCCCCGACCTCACGGGTATGAACCGTACGCTCTAGCCAGCTGAGCTACACCGCCATAAATAGTAGTAAATAAAATTGGTGGAGCCTAGCGGGATCGAACCGCTGACCTCCTGCGTGCAAAGCAGGCGCTCTCCCAGCTGAGCTAAGGCCCCATGTTTTGAAAATTGGCTGGCTCCTCAACAGCAATCATTTGCTTACAACAGCTGATCGAGGTACTTATACTTTTCTAGAAATCGGGAAGACAGGATTCGAACCTGCGACCCCTTGGTCCCAAACCAAGTGCTCTACCAAGCTGAGCTACTTCCCGGCCAAGCCTATATATGTAGTGGCGCGCCCGAGAGGAGTCGAACCCCTAACCTTTTGATCCGTAGTCAAACGCTCTATCCAATTGAGCTACGGGCGCAAAAAATGGTGCCGAGAACCGGAATCGAACCGGTACGGTAGTCACCTACCGCAGGATTTTAAGTCCTGTGCGTCTGCCAGTTCCGCCACCCCGGCACTATATGGAGCGGAAGACGGGATTCGAACCCGCGACCCCCACCTTGGCAAGGTGGTGTTCTACCACTGAACTACTTCCGCATTTGAAGAAGATGTTCTGACTTCTGTGTTTATCACAAGTCGTGATAGTTCTTAACAGAAGATAATTAAAATGCGGGTGAAGGGAGTCGAACCCCCACGCCTCGCGGCGCCAGATCCTAAGTCTGGTGCGTCTGCCAATTCCGCCACACCCGCAAAATGGTGAGCCATGAAGGACTCGAACCTTCGACCCTCTGATTAAAAGTCAGATGCTCTACCAACTGAGCTAATGGCTCGTTCTAAAAATGAACGAATCGTATAAATAATATTAAAGTGGTGCCGGCAAGAGGACTTGAACCCCCAACCTACTGATTACAAGTCAGTTGCTCTACCAATTGAGCTACACCGGCAACGTATTATTACAGAAGAAATGGTGGAGGATGACGGGATCGAACCGCCGACCCTCTGCTTGTAAGGCAGATGCTCTCCCAGCTGAGCTAATCCTCCGTAACTATTTGCCTGGCAGCGTCCTACTCTCACAGGGGGAATCCCCCAACTACCATCGGCGCTGAAGAGCTTAACTTCCGTGTTCGGGATGGGAACGGGTGTGGCCTCTTCGCTATCGCCACCAGACTATTGAAGACATTTCTTATTATAACAAAAAATTCTTATTTGGCAAGACTTTTTTGTTCTTTCAAAACTGGATAATATGTTGTATAAGTAACCGGCAATACCGTGCCATTGTTCATTTAGCTTTCACGCGATTAGGCGCTTCTACTTTTCGTTTTGTCCAGCTCCGGCTCCTAGACACTCTAGATCAAATAACCTGCCGCTTACAAGGCTTAGCGCCTTTTCAGCGTCAGAACATTTGCTTGTCGTGTCTAAACAGTCGCCTCTGCTTTTCTATAGGATAAGTCCTCGATCGATTAGTATTCGTCAGCTCCACGTGTCGCCACGCTTCCACCCCGAACCTATCTACCTGATCATCTTTCAGGGATCTTACTAGCTTGCGCTAAGGGAAATCTCATCT
>NZ_WEIO01000006.1 GCF_009183655.1 Bacillus aerolatus | reverse complement strand
TCGGCTGTCGATGATATTTGGGTTTGCATTGAAGGGGAGGGAACGTACTTCCCAGACTTAGAGAATGAAATCCCGATCAGAAAGGGAATGGTATGCCTGGCCAAGCCTAACCAAATTCACGGAATGCGTAATACAGGAAGTGGCAGATTTATGTTTGTGGGTTTTGCTGCTGGTCAATCACCGGCAAATATGGATATAACAAGATACTAGATTATTAAATAATGAAAAATAAAGAAGCGATTGTAATGAAGACAGTCGCTTCATTTTGTATTTGGCAATGAAATACATATAAATTCAAGCAATCATTCATAATTGTTTTTGAAGGCGGTGTTGATTATGATGGCAAAGCAAAGAACTGCTGTCACATTATTGTCCTCTTTTCAGTGGCTTTTTTTTATTTTTGCCAATACGGTTGTTGTGCCAATTTCTGTTGGAGCTGCGTTCCAGCTTCCAGCAGAAACAATTGAAATGACGATAAGATGCTCTTTTATTATTACGGGAATTGCTTGTATTCTGCAGGCGTGGATTGGACATCGTTATCCTTTATTGGATAGCCACTCGGGATTAATGTGGGGCTTAATATTAAATATGGGTATTTCCGCTTCTGCTCTTGGGATGGACTTCGCAACGGTTGGTGGAGGCATTGCAACAGGTATTTTGCTGGCAGGAGCTGTCACCGTTCTAATTGCGGCATTCAATCTTATTTCCATCATTCAGAAAATCATTACGCCGATGGTAATGAGCGTCTATATATTCCTGCTAACTTTTCAGCTCGTTTTTATTTTCTTTAAAGGGATGTTTAAAGTAACTGAAAGCGGGACAATTGATCTCCCTGTCAGTTTATTTTCAATTGGAGTTGTTATTTTCGTGAGCTTATTAAGGATTAAAGGAGGAAACGGACTAGGCAATTTTTCGATTTTGATCGGAATTATCGTGGGCTGGTTATTATATCGAATGATTTTCCCATCTGACCTTCCAGTGGAAAGTTCTGCCGGCATGGCATTTACCTTCTTTCCATTTGGAACTCCAAACTTGGAGCTGGGGATTATTTTCGTCTCTTTTATTGCCGTCCTTCTGAATTTAACGAACACTTTTACTTCCATTCAGGCGGCTGCTGATGTATACAAGGAAAAGGTGGAAGAAAATCAATATAGAAGATCCATTTTTATAACGGGTATTTTTGCATTTATTTCCGCGATTTTTGGCTTGGTTCCTTATACGCCCTTTACATCTACAATAGGGTTTTTAGAAAGTACAAAATTATTAAAAAGAGAACCATTTATTATTAGCGGATTCTTGTTTACTCTTCTCGGCATTATTCCGTCCATAGGGGGATTTTTAGGAACAATGCCACTAACAGTAGGTAACGCTGTTTTATTTGTCGCTTACCTTCAATTGTTTGGAACTGCATTAAACAGCTTAAAGGGAACGTTTTTTAATTCTGAAACGATCTTCCGTTTAGCAGGCCCAGTACTAATTGGTGTCAGCATTATGAATATCCCGCCAATCTTATTTGGCAGCGTTCCGGTTCTTTTGCAGCCTTTAATTACAAATGGCCTCATTATGGGTGTATTCATATCGATTTTTTTGGAGAAATTCATCAATTGGGATAAATTAACGAATAAATTAGAAGTCGGACAGTAAGCAGACCATTTTTTGGTTTGCTTTTCGCTTGAAAAGAAAATTGGGTTTATTTAATAAACTTTTAAAAGGATTTCCTTACTTTTTTAATTGAAAATAGGAGAAGTTTTATTGCAAGATATGAAAAAATAAAATTCCGCATAATACCTAATGTACTTGTCCTATACAAACTTTAATGTAGAAGCATAACTTATTAATGTAAGAGCTCTTACAAAAAAATTGAAGAGGAGGTATGAATATGTCTAACGGTTATGGTTATGGAAATGGATTTGCTTTAATTGTTGTATTGTTTATCTTATTAATTATTGTCGGAGCAGCATGGCTCTAATAAGATAGGAGTTTTTAGAAAATAAAAAGGGGGCTGACTTACCAAGGTATAGGTCAGCCCTTAATAGATAATCAAGCTCCAATAAAGTAGAGGATAAAAAAGAAAAATAAAAGCCGATTAACCCTTTAGCATAAGGAATTAATCGGCTTTTTTCATCCGAAAGTCGGCTTAACGTATTTTTCCGTGGAACCCCACAAGTAAGGGTAATTACTTCTCAGACTGTTGCAAGAGGGCTCACGTGCGAAGAGGTGATGTCGGCTCCCTCTCATACAATCAGGACTGCAGAATGACATGCTTGCACTTGAATGGAGTTGTTTTAGCTGATACTTCCCTGCTTATTCAAGAGCATGGTTTTAACTTCTTGATCAAATACTTTGGCCAAATGGTCGAGGACTGTTAAATAAATCAGTCCGTTTCCTTCAAGCTTTGGAGAGTTCCCCAGTGGAACGGTTCTTTTAATTAATTGAGCATAGAGCTCAGATTCTGAAAGCTTCCGTTCAAAACTGTTGTTCGCCAGATTCTTTATAAGAGCAAGAGCTCCAGAAACATGGGGTGCAGCCATGGAAGTTCCGCTTAAAGTAGCATATTTTCCGTTTAAATACGTAGAAAGAATTCCTTCACCCGGAGCAACTAAATCGATTTCATTATGGGAATTAGTAAAATCGGAAGAGCGCCGCTCAAGATTAACCGCACCCACACTAATGACTTCATTATAGCAGCCCGGAAAGGCGAATTCATCAGTTGAATCGTCGCCGTCACCTTCATTCCCTGCTGCGCAAACTACGAGTATATTGTTAGTGACAGCTTTTTTGACCGCTTCATAAAGTTCAGGAGTATCATTTGGACCTCCTAGTGACATGGAGATAATATCTGCTTTTTGTTCTATGGCATAATTGATTCCATTGATAATCCAATCATATTGTCCAGAGCCTTTTTTATTCAATACTTTTACAATAAGCAAACTTGCTTCAGGAGCGACTCCGATTACGCCGTTATCATTTTCTTTGGCAGCAATCGTACCGGCAACATGAGTTCCATGTCCATTGTAATCCTTGAATATATCGGGGTTGCTTCCATCATCATCCGTAAAATTTCGCCCGCCTATAATCCGTTCCTGTAAATCGGGATGTGAAATATCGCAGCCTGTATCCAGGACAGCCACCGTCATACCTTTTCCCTTTGTTTCGCTCCAAATCTTAGGCGCCTGTATCAATTCCACACCTTTGGGAACTTCTTTTACTTTCTCTGCCTGTTCAATCACCTGGTATGGAATGACTCGAACATAATGCTTCATTTTTTTCCCTCCTCAAGAGATTAAATTGAAGCTAATTCTAGTTGTTACCCACATTTTAACAGTTTTTATTATTTTTTGATAGTTTCATTTGTAGGATCATTTAATAGATTTTCAGTACAAAAGTGATCCGAAAGTTTGATTATAGCTACTTGAATTCTATTTTCCTTGCCTGCTCTTATGGAAGGTATTAGCCAAGTGACGGCCGGTTTCCGCTGAATAGATCCTTAGATTAAAGAAAACAAATAATAGATCGGGATGAAAGCCGAACATTTTTTTGTGGAATATAAACCCAGATTACCTTAGAGCATGATATAATAAAAAGAACAATAGAATAGGGTTTCTCAAGGGTGGTCAGCACATCCTCGGCAGAAAGGAGGGGGAGTGCTCGTGACGGTCTTTGAAGCGTTGATGTTTGCGTGTACTTTTGCAAGCTTGATCATAGTAATGCTGTCATTTGACCATAAAAAATAACCCACCCTTGAGCCTGCAAGCATGAGGGGTGAGTTGAGTTCCTTCTTATAGCTTATAGCGATCGCCCTAGCAGGGAACCGTCTATTGTATGGACCGTTTGGTGTTCCAGCACCGGCGGTCTTTTTCATTATATGCTACTTTATAATTATATAATACCCGAAATCAAGCAACGTGATCAATAAAAATGTCGAATTCCAACAAAGTTGTTTATTTACAATAAATTTGTATAAAAAGTAATAAAGATGTTAAATCTTTAATTTTTCTTATGCTGCTTTAGGTGCCCTTTACGGTCAGCGATTATAAAATGAAACAAGAAAGGGGAAGCATATTGGATAACATGAAAAGAGAAGCTGCAAATAAAAAAGTAGATTTAACCGCCGCATTATTAGAATTAAAGTATAATAAAAAGAGAATTGAAAATGAAAAAGAGTATTATGACGAGGAAAAGGATCAGCGTATAATCTTAAACTATTATTATGAAATTCATTTTAATGAAGCGGACAAAAAAGAATTGTTTAAACAATTGAATCAGTTAGTTACTAATACACATGGTGATCAGCTTCCTTACAACTCCAAAACTCGAAATTATCTTTATTCATCGGTCGATCTTCAGGCTGACGGGAGCTTGAAGAGCATATATTCAGGAAAAGAAAAGGACCCTGAACAAGTCATAAAAGAAGATTACGAAGCAGACTGGAAAAAAGAAAAAGCTTATGACGAGTGGTTAAAAAGTGACCTGAAAAACGATAGTGGTATACAAGGGGCGATGGCATCCATTGAAAGTGAAAATATGTATAATTGCGAACACGTAGTTCCACAATCATGGTTTGATAAGCGTAATCCGATGAGAGGAGATTTGCATCATCTTTTTACGTGTGAAAAAGAATGCAATTCATTAAGGTCCAATCATCCCTATTATGATTTCACCGACTATTCTCCTAAAATGGAGACGGAAGTGATCAAAACGCAATGCGGAAAATACGAAGCAGCTAAGTTTGAACCTGAAAGCGGCAAAGGAGAGGTTGCCAGAGCAACATTGTATTTTTTATTAAGGTATCCGAGAGAAATCAGCCGATACAGCAATAAAGACATTGAACTGTTGTTAAAATGGCATAGTGATTATAAAGTATCTATTTATGAAAAACACCGCAACAAGGCTATTTTCGATATTCAAAAAAACAGGAATCCCCTAATAGATTTTCCGCAACACGCTGACAAAATCGATTTTATGCTAGGTTTATCAGAATGATTGAGTAGAATTGAAAATTTAAGGGCTGTGTGGCCGCATATATAGAATGAAAAACTCGTAAGCAGGTGTGTGAATAAATTAAAAAGACGCTGCGACTACCCACAGCGTCTTTTCGTATTTACAACTGCTTGTTGCTCCAAACTCCATTTTTAATGTGATTTCAAATTTTTCTATTGAACATCTTTTTGCAACGCTCGAGTTAAAAAGGCCGAAAATTGCCCTCTTGTGACACCTTCTTTTGGTTTGAATGTATGATCCGGATATCCTACTGTAATTTCAGCAGCGAGGATTTTTTTTATGGAATCATAAGCGGTCATGTTCTTTGATACATCGCTGAAATAGATATCTGCCGTTCCTTGCAGTTTAAAAGCTCTTGCTAAGAAAATAGCCATGTCACCACGGGTAACGGTTTGATCTGGGCGGAATTCACCACTTGGATAACCGGAAATAATGCCGTTCTTATATGCTGCCGCAATATAGCCGGCTGCTTTTGAAGAAAATGGAACATCACTAAATGCTGTCTTCGTCGAATCAATTGGCAGTTCTAAAGCGCGGCCAATCATAATAGCAGCCTGTGCTCTAGTAACTGTTGCACCTGGACGGAATGTACCGTCCGGGAAACCCGCAATAATGCCTTTTTCACTTAATGAATAGATTTCGTTGTAGAATCGTTCACTTTCTAATATGTCGGAGAAAGTGAGTAAGGGTTCTGTCTGTTCAATTTTTTTTGTAATGTATGCGGAAGAAATATAGCCCTCAGACTTTTGGTCAGCCGTTTTAACAGGATACCATACAAATTGGTTTTCATTTGAGGATTGATCATATGAAAAGTTCCCATTAATGATCAAGATGGTATTGTTGGCTAGCTTATTTCCACTTTTGGAAGTACCGGGCTGCGGACGTAAACTTACACCATCTTCTGTTACAACTACCTTATCTCCCTTTTTAAAAAGATAGGCAGAATCATGCGTCTGGCCAGTTACTGTATATTCCCGCTTTAGAAACTCAATATTTTTGCTGCTGTTTGGATCATACTTAAAGTCAGTTGTGCTAAAAGGGAACTGCGCTAATTTAGTATCGTTTAAGAAACTATGTTGTTCAATATAAGCAAAGACTTTTTCTTGGTAGGCATTTTTATTTTTCTCCCCATTAAGTTGGTAAAGTGGACTGTTTACAGGCTTTATGCCGTTATAAGCCATGACAGGGAAGTACCAATTTTCAATAACTTGTTTTCCCGCACCTTTTATTTTCGGAAGGTCTGTTTTTGTGCGGTCATACATACTATTAAGGATTTCAATGCCTGCCTCGATATTGTAGTATATATCGTTTTTTAATTTCTCTTGATCGTAGTTTGATTGATTGGTAATTTGCATAAGACCAATTCCGCCGTCTTCAGAGATGACAGTCTCGCCCTTATCATTAAATTGTCTCCAATTACCATTTTCTTGCGTAGCTACAGCTTTTACTACTTCAGGAGGAATGTCTGCTTCTAAAGCGGCGTTCGTCAGTAAGCAATTGACATGTTGAAAAGAAGGATTTTCATTTGGCTTAATTTCACCATATGATGAGCATTTGGAGGACCAATCTGTCTCCGCAGAAGCTTCTCCGTAAAACAAACCAGTTGTTATACAAGTTAATAACCCAGCCCTCAGCAATACTGATTTCATTATTTCATTCTCCAATCTATTTAGTTAGTAAACTATATATAACTTACCACAATAAGTTATTTTTTTCATGCGTGTTCAATCGTATTGCTAAGCAAGTTAATGTAACAAACTGATCTCTCAATCAATAACTTAAAAGTTTTTCAAAGAAGCATTGATATTTCACTTAAAATTCATATTTGACAGTCTATTCTGACGAGTATATGATGGAACCAATTGAAAATAAATAGTTTATTTCTTATCGAGGGACTGGGGGAGGAAAATAATAATGACAGTAGCGCAAAATGTCGATAGTCTGTACAAAAAATCAAATATAAATCGGATTTCTGAGCTTGGTCAATTAGCTCCTGAAGCATTTAAAGCTTTTTTTAACTTTAATGGAAAGGCTCTTGCGGAAGGAAAGTTGACCGCCAAATTGAAAGAACTGATTGCGATTGCGGTCGCCCACGTAACAGGGTGCCCCTATTGCATTGATATTCATGTCACAGATGCCAAAAAGCAGGAGGCGACTAAAGAAGAAATGGCGGAAGCTGTACTCGTGGCAACTGCCCTTAAGGCAGGATCTGCTCTAGCTCATGGAGTGAATGCCTTGAACTCTTTTGACGGCCAAGAGAATGATGAACTGTATAAGGCTACATATTTTAAAAGACTTGCAGAATTCTCTAAATTAAATGGAGATGCATTCAAAGCGTTTATTGACTTTGACCAACAGGCTCTAAAAGCCGGAAAATTAAGCGTCAAAGAAAAAGAGCTGATCGCCGTCGCCATAGCTCACACAACGGGATGCCCGTACTGCATTGATCTGCATACGAAGGCTGCAAAAAAAGCGGGTTCTAGCTTAGAAGAAATCGCAGAAGCCATTTTCGTTGCCGTCGCCCTTAAAGCAGGATCTGCTTTAGCTCATGGAGTGAATGCATTAAACGCCTATACTGAATAACCGTTTAAATGAATACAAAAAAGAAGGCTGAGAGTGATTCTGCCTTCTTTTTTTGTTTGTTCGCTATAGATGGAGACTCTCAATCATGTAAAAGCACTTTATAATGCTTTTGCCGGTGGATATAACCTTGTTTGGAAGATATCGGGCACGGGGCGTCTTTAACAAGTTTTTGGTGCTTTTTTATATTTTCTTTAGAGAATCTATTAGTTGGTCCGGAAACCGAAAGAGATGCCGTGACTACTCCATAAATGACCTACTCCTTCTCCACAGCTCCTAAATCAATGCCTAACGCCACAAGTGATTGATTAATCCGCCACACATAATAGAGGTGATGGATAAGGTCACGCTGGGATTGGTATCTACTAGGAGCAAGTCGTTCAATTTGTATTCGCTCTTTGTTAAGGTTATAGACAGTGGCCGTGCGTTCTGTTCCTTTAATGAGTTTGCTTAAGGTTTTGATGTTATAGTTCACCTTTTCTTCTAACTGTATAAAGACCTCTACTAATTCTTCCGGATAATTAAAATTCTTTCGATACGATGAAGCAACCAAATGTCTGGCAAAGTAATTCAGCGCTGTAAATATCGTAATCCAGCGGGCAATGCCCGAGTGGCTGAGGGCTCCGGGCCGCTGAAGAAGTGAACGAGCCTCCTCCTTTATTGACTGAAGTTTGTGGTTCATTTTAAAAGCACTATCTGTGAGCCCGTTGACGTTTACATCCTCTCTAAACCCCCTTAAATAGTTCGTCACATAAGGATTAAGCTCGTCTAAAAAGTCAACACAGGCCTCGATTACTCTTTCTTTTGTTTTTTTCGGAAAAATAACAGCTGAAACAGCCAAAGCAATAGCTGCACCTGCAACCGTATCTATTATCCGAGCCCATAATAATGGAAAGCTGATTCCGTTGAGTATTAGGTCGTACATAAATGCAAGAAGCATCGTAATAAACATACTCATTAATGTATAAGAGACGGAAAAAAAGTAAAACGCTAAAAAAACAACTGAAAACAAAAGAATGACTTCAGTTACAACGTGATCAGAAACCAACTTTGCTAGTGCAAAGCCTATTACCGCTCCAACGACCGTTCCGAGAGAGCGTTGAAATCCTTTAATATAAGTTCGTCCAACGGATTCGGTTCCCAGCAGAACGATGTATGCTGTCAGGAGGACCCAGTAAGGATAGGCGGGCGAGATGATCTGGCCGACGATAATCGATAAGATGCTGACGATCAAAGCTTGCAAAGCCTTTTTTGTTGAGGGTTTCAGACCTTCCGCTTTGTCTTCTTTATTAGAAGAGTCTTTTTCCTCGCGAATGTCTTCTTTCACTTCTAGTTTGTCCTCGGCATGCTTTCGCTCATGAAGAGCTTGCTGAATAGTCGTTGCTCCTTCAACAACATGATTGGCAATGGATTCAATCCGGCGAATTAAGAATAGCCAGCCTTTTGGCTGTTCTTGTTGATTGAGAAGATCCGTTATAACAAAACGAAGAGCGAGTACTGCTTTTTCTGCTTCTTCTAAATTTTGCTCTTCATAGTTTTGTGCTAGTACCTCTACATCACGGAGAGACTTCACTACCCAGGCAAGCAGTCGTCTTAATTCAACTGTTTCGAATGCTTCGGCCTTTTTCAAACGTTGAATGGAGTCAGTCAGCGTTTCCACAAGCATTTCTGTATCAAAAATGTACAACTGTAACTGGGCGGTCTCCAAAGACGGCCAAATTTCTTTTATATCCTGTTCGTTTAAGTCCTCAGAAACGGCTCTCGCATATTCACTAAGCTTTTGGACGTTTTTCTTCAGCTTTTTTATGCGTCTTGTGTTTGTACCTTGAATCACTTTTACTAATAGGTCAAACGTAAGATTGATTTGAATATGAAAGGAGCGCATACTTCTTTTAAGAATTCGGGCAGAATCTTTAAATAGAAAAAAATTATTCACAAACGCATAGGCTGTTCCGATCGTAATGCCTACGTAAAGCCAGGGCAATTGGGTTAAAGAAATTTTTAAAACAGAAGAAATATAAATCGTCATCAAGCCAATCATGCTGAGGGAAAAATACCGGGAACCAAATCGTGAAAAATAAAAGCTGCTAAAAACAATGAGTATCATAAGCACGTCTATATAATAAGCATTTCCAGCCAGTAAGAAGCCAGATGTAACACCAAAAGCAGCGGAAACACCTACCAATAAAGTCGTCACTTTCTTTTTTCTCTTCGTCTGATCTTTGACAACGGTGATGCCCATCAGCCCAACCATACCAGACACGATCACCGGAGTGAAAAGGGCATTTTCCGCTGTGTGCAAAACAAACAGCATCGTAAAGACGGACAATATTAAGCTAATGGTTGCTTTTCCAGCTTGCTGGAATCTTTTTCGCCCCGGATCAGAAGCCAGCAGCTTCCTGATCCAGTGGTGGTTTATATGTAAATGTCCCATTGCATCATCGCTCTTTTCAAAAGCTTTATTCTTACGGAATCCATAACTAGTTCTTTCATTAATTTGTTTGCCAATTCTTTTAAGATCAATTTAATGCCAATGAATTTCACCATCATGATCAATAAAGTGAGTCTAAAAACATTATTCCCCATTTTTCTATAAGTATTTCATTGATCTTCTTTATACTAAAGGATGAATATCCATCACATCGATAGTCGTTTAAACTTTTGATTCAAATTATTAGTTTAACTCCACTCATTAAGATCATTAATGCCATGATGGTTCTTAAAGGTTTGGCAGGGAATTTGGACGACAAGCTGCTTCCTAAAATTACACCTGGTATAGAGCCTAGCAACAGGTTAATCATTAATAAGTAATCTACATTGCCAATCCCGGCATGCATTGCTCCAGCAGCAGTGACCAATAAAAAAGCATGAGCAATATCCGTTCCGACTAACTCTGAGGGACGCAATTTATATAGATAAAGCATAGCTAGGGCAAACAAAGAACCCGATCCAATCGAGGTCAATCCGACAATAAAGCCTAATATTGCTCCAATAACAATCGTTAAGGTTCGCTTTTCCTGCAGAGACTTCAATTGAAGACGATTCCATTCAAATTTATCTTTTAGAAATGTTTTGATCAGCGTAGTTAATGCGACTAATACCAATACATATCCCAATGCATGTTTAATTACTTGCTCTTGATTATGAAAGAAAGAATCAAATAAATGGAGGACGCCCACTGCGCAGATGGCACTTGGAATGCTTCCGATTGCAAGGTATTTAACTAACTGGAGATTTATGGTCTTTTGTTTCCAATGCTGAAAAGAACCGAAAAGTTTCGTGATTGAATTGTAAACAAGATCTGTTCCTACTGCGATAGATGGACTGATCCCTAATAACACTAAAACAGGTGTTAACAAGGCTGCACCTCCAACACCAGTTAATCCAACCATAAAACCGACAAAAAGCCCCATTGCAATCATGCCGATACTCATTAAGCACACGCTCCAATCTGCCTTTAATCTATAAACCCATATCCTCAATTTATGAAATGGTTATACGCCTTGCTACTCAACACTTCTAAAGGATTAGTTGTACTAAAAAGCGAACAAGGCAGAATAATCCATTAGAAAAGCGAGACATAGAATCTAAGGAGACTGAAGGAATATAAAAGAAAATTTTTTTAGCCAGTTTACTCTTCTATCCTCGATAAGTGCGTGTAATGAAGATCAAAAAAGCGAGGGAAAACCGATAACATGAGAGGAGCAACAATTCGTGGCCTAATCCTAATTACAAAAGCCCAGTCATCATTGACTGGGCTTTTACTTTTGCAATAATTTATTTTTAAATGTGTTACGAATTAGATCAAATAACCATTTTAATTTTCTTTTTCCTCATTTATATTTATTTTTTTACAGCCTACATATAAACATGAAAAAATGTCTAAATCAGGTTTTGCTTTTGTTAAACCTTTCATATACGGAGTAACCAAATCCTTAAAATCTGCTCCTACTCCTTCCTCTTCCAATATTCCATAAACATACAACTTTTTTTCATCAAATAAAAATGCTACATTTCCGACAGCTTTATTCGCGTCATCCACTACGTTTAACACTTGAAATTGAGGAGTAATGACCTCAGGTGAAAAATATATTTGCAATTTGACCTGCTCCTTTACGTAAGTTGAATTTTTTCAAACAGCGTATCGCTCTTTTCTTTCGAAGTTTTCTTTTTGCCTACCCGGATGAGTATGAGGCATAGCAGTGCAGCAATCAAAGTTAAACCAGCAGTTGTTAAAAACATTCCTGTGCGCGACCACGCCATTAGAGCAGTGTAAACAGGCGGGCCGATTGCCACTCCGAGAAATCGGACAGATCCATACAGCGAGGTGACGAATCCTCTGCGGTCAGAAGGAACTGAGCCTGTAATAAAGCTGTTAATACACGGAAGAACAAGGCCTGTACCGATACTGCTAATAACCAGAACAGAGAAAAAAGGAACGAGTTTTTCAAAGAAAACTAAGACAGAGAAAGAAATCGTCATTAGCAAAAGTCCTAGTATAATTAGTGTTTTCATCAGCCGCATCTTTTTTCCGATCTTACTTCCGGTTATATACGATGCCGTCGTCATAAATAATAGTGGGATGGCTAGAATACCTCCCTTTAACAGGCCGTCAATTTGATGATCTTTTTCAAGAATGTCCGAGATGTAAAACAAGATTCCGAATAAGGTAAATAAACACACTGCCCCTGTTAAATAAGCAGCAAAGAGCCAGCGCCCTTCTGTTTTAAAGACAGAAGCAAGACCCTTCACATACTTACCGACAGGCGGCGGTTCTTTCTTCGTTTTCTTTTCTTTAATAAAGAAAATGGTCAACAGAATGGAGATCAGACAAAATACAGGGAAGACAAAAAAGGCTGCGTACCAGAAAAGCAGGGCTACGAGAGAACCGATAATAGGACTAATCACCTTTCCGAATCCATTGGAGGCCTCTACTAACCCTAAAACCTTACTTTGTTCTCCCCCTTTAAATAAATCCCCTGTTAACGCCATCGCAATTGGTGCTGTTCCTGCGGCGCCGATTCCCTGCATGATTCTTCCGGCAAGAATCCACGTATAGGCATTATCGAACCAAGCCGCTGCAACACCTGCCAAGAGCCCTCCAGCCCCGTATAAGATAAGAGCAGGAATGATAATTGCTTTACGTGAAAACCGGTCGGATAAATAACCCAATATTGGAATAGCAAGAGCGGCAGCAATTGAAAACACTGAAATAATCAAGCTTATCTTAAATTGTGATACACCCAGTTCTGTTTTCATTTTCGGAAGAATTGGAATCAACATGGAATTTCCTAAAACAAGAATAAGTGGAATTGATCCGATTGCAAAAATTATCATGCCTTTCCGTTTTTGCTTTGGCAATGAATGTACACCCCTGACAGTTAAGAATATAAATCCTTTCCTATTGTTTGAAATCAGGTCACCGTTTATACAAGGATAATTGCCTAATTCCCATGGGGGAAAGCCCATTATCTACACATTCACCCAATTTTTGAATAGTCTATCCTAGGAAAATAGAGGAGGCACATTCCCTATGGAATTTTTAGAATTACCGAAAAGGACATCAGGAAATAGAACTTACGGACTGACTTCGATTATCGATTTAGGAACCCCAACTGAGGACTTAAAAAATATTTTGAATGATTATCATCACATCATCGATACCGCAAAAATTGGATTTGGTTCCGCTTGTGTAACGCCAAACTTAAAGAAAAAAATTGATCTTTATAAGGAATATCATATTAAACCTTATTGTGGGGGAACTTTATTTGAAAAATGCTATTATCAAAAAAAAATTCCTGAATACCTAACGAGCTTACGCGATTTAGGTATTGAATGTATTGAAATTTCAAACGGAACGCTAAATATTCCAATGCAAGAACGTCTCAATATTATTTCTCAAATAAAAAAAGATTTTCATGTCATCGCAGAGGTTGGGTCAAAAGATTCCAATCAGGAAATGCCTATTTCAGAATGGAAAGATGAAATGAAGCTATTATTAGAAGCAGGCTGCGATTATGTGATTACCGAAGGAAGAGATTCAGGTACTGCTGGTATTTATGAAAAAGATGGCAACATTAGATCTAATTTGATTAGTGAGTTAATTAAAGATATCGATAGCAAAAAAATCATTTTTGAAGCACCCACTCCAAAACACCAAATGTATTTTATTAAAGAAATTGGGGCGAATGTTAATTTAGGGAATGTGAAACTAACCGATGTATTAGTTTTAGAGGCTCAGCGGCGTGGGCTGAGAAGTGAAACGTTTTATTTGGAGGATCGTGAATGCAAATTACCTTTATAAGACACCTTCCAACAGAATGGAATGCTAAACAAAAGCTGCAAGGAAGAAGGGATATCGGGCTTTTACCTATTACAGAAAACTTTCAAGAAGGGATTGCTTGTAATCAGAAGCTCCTCATAAAACTGTCACCGTTTGATCTAGTTTTGGCCAGTACATTAAAACGGACCCATCAAACAGCACACCATTACGGTTACAAGGCTGAAACAGAAGGATTATTAGATGAATTAGATTTTGGTCCCTTTGAAGGGCTTCCAAAGAGCAAGCTTTATGAAAAGTATGGAAACGATTGGATTGAAAATCCAAAAGAATTGATCTTAGGGGAAGGCCTCACGAACTTAGAAGAACGAATTGTTTTGTTTTTAGATAAATATAAGGGGCGAAAAAACATTTTGGCGTTTGGCCACGGTTCGTGGATCAGAGCCGTCATGTCATATTACCAATACGGCCATATAAACAATATGAATAAAATGACCGTAGAAAACAATGAATGCATTACATTGCCATTCAAATTTTAGAGGAAGCGGGAAAAGAAATGGAGGGGTAAATATTGGCTGATTTATTAACTTATGAAACGTGGAACGAAAAAAAGATAGCCGCCATTATAGATAATCAATCGGATTATTTAGATGTTTTAAAATGGGCTTTTCGTGAATATAGAGATGACATCGTGTATGCTTGCAGTTTTGGAGCCGAGGGGATTGTGTTAATTGATTTAATTGCCAAGATTAATAATAAAGCGAAAATTATTTTCCTCGATACAGGGCTTCATTTTCCAGAGACATATAAATTAATTGAAAAAGTAAAGGAACGTTATCCCTCTTTGCAAATCACGAAAGTTACCCCTCTAACTTCCTTGAAAGAGCAATCTAAATGGCATGGAGAAGAACTATGGAGCCATAATCCAAACCTTTGCTGCCACATGAGGAAGGTAGTCCCCCTCAAGGAGGCATTAAAAGATGCCAAAGCATGGATTTCAGGACTAAGACGAGAGCAGTCTCCCACAAGAAGTCATACCCAATATATTAATAAAGATGAAAAATTTCATAAGGTGAAAATTTGCCCCATCATTCATTGGACGTGGGAGGACATTATGGCTTATATCCATATAAATAAGCTGCCATATAATCCATTGCATGACAAAGGTTATCCGAGTATCGGCTGTGCTCCATGTACCCAGTCGGTTTCCGAAAGCGGGGACATTCGAGCAGGCCGGTGGGCAGGTCACGCTAAATCAGAATGCGGGCTTCATGAAAATTAGAAATAACTTTTTACTGGCAACAACTAATGAAGAAAGTCAGGGAGGAAAAGAATGTGCATGAAAATGTACCACATGGCGGTAAATTGGTTAACCGAATGAACCTTTTGTTTTCTATTGATTCTTCTCTTAACTATGTTGAACTCGATAATTTAGAATTAAGTGATTTGGAACTAATCGCAAATGGAGGCTACAGTCCTCTTGAAGGATTTATGGGGAAAGCAGACTATGACTCCGTTGTTCAAACTATGAGGTTGTCAAACGGACTCCCTTGGTCGTTGCCTATTACATTAGCAGTTGACAAAAGTAAAGCGATGGAAATTAAAAAGGGTGAACCCATCAACCTTATTCATAACGGTGCGGTCTATGGTGTGATGGATGTAAAGGGAAAATTTCTCCCCGATAAAAAATTAGAAGCTGAAATGGTCTATAAAACGACTGATATTAGCCATCCAGGTGTAAAAAAATTATTCGAACGACCTGAAATGTATATAGCCGGGCCAATTACGCTTATAAAAAGGCCTGAAAAAAGCAAGTTTAAAACCTATTATTTAGACCCCATTCAAACTAGGGAGAAATTTAAAGAATTAGGCTGGAAAACGGTGGTTGGATTCCAAACACGTAATCCTGTTCATCGGGCCCACGAATATATTCAAAAAACAGCATTGGAAATCGTAGATGGTCTTTTTCTAAACCCGCTCGTAGGCGAGACAAAATCCGATGATATCCCGGGCGAAATCCGAATGAAAAGCTATCAGGTGCTGCTCGAAAATTATTATCCCAGAGACCGGGTGTTTTTGTCCGTTTTCCCAGCAGCCATGCGTTATTCCGGACCAAGAGAGGCCGTTTTTCATGCAATTGTTCGGAGAAATTTTGGATGTACTCACTTTATCGTTGGAAGAGACCATGCGGGAGTAGGAAATTATTATGGAACATATGATTCCCAGAAAATATTTAGTCAATTTAAAGAAGAAGAACTAGGGATTAAACCGCTATTTTTTGAACACAGCTTTTATTGCAAGAAGTGTGCAAACATGGCATCTGAAAAAACGTGCCCTCATGATCGGCAAGATCATATTATTTTATCAGGCACAGCCGTTAGAGGAATGTTGAAAAATGGAGAACATCCGCCAAAAGAATTCAGCCGTCCAGAAGTAGTGGAAGTTCTTATAGAAGGAATGAAGGAAGTCTATACAAAAACATAAAGGATGTAGGATATGGGAACAGCTAATAATATCACCTGGCATCATACGACCGTTACAAAAACAAATCGCCACCTCTTGAACGGTCACAAAAGCTGTGTTCTTTGGTTTACAGGATTATCGGGATCAGGAAAATCAACATTGGCTAATGCGGTAGACGAAGCATTGTTTCAACAGCGCATTAGGAGCTATGTTTTAGATGGAGATAATGTACGCCATGGATTAAACAGTGATTTGAGCTTCCGAACCGGCGATCGGAAGGAAAATATTCGCAGAATCGGGGAAGTGGCAAAACTCTTCGTTGACAGCGGTCAAATTGTTTCTTCTGCATTTATTTCCCCTTTCCGCGAAGATCGGCAACTAGTCCGAAATATGTTTGAACCTGAAGAATTTATTGAAATCTTTTTGAATTGCCCCATCCATGTCTGTGAAGGCCGGGATCCAAAAGGATTATATAAAAAAGCGAGAAAAGGAGCAATTCCGGATTTTACAGGAATAACCTCTCCTTATGAAGTTCCTCCTGCCCCTGAAATCATTATTGAAACCGATAAAATTACGCTTGAGCAAGCGGTTAATAAAATATTATCTTATTTAAAAGGAAAGAAGATCCTGTAATTAGGATCTTCTCATCTTTTTCTCCAATTTGGGGATAGGATACTAATTTTTTGAAACTTAAACCCATAAATGTAATCAATGATATTCGTCGAGAGAAATTGGCAAATAATCGCGTAAATAACAATTTTATAATCGATGATAAGGGAGGTTAATAAAAAAATAAAAAGGTTAATGCCCATCATTACTTTTCCAGGGCTCCAATTTTTGTAGGAAGCAATCATCAATGCCGGAATGACCATCCCGCCGCTAGAAGCTCCCACCCGAATCAGTAAACCTACTCCAATGCCAAAAAAAATGCTTCCTCCCAAAATATCCAGAAGTATATGTACATGCGGAAGAGGAGCCTGAACGGACAGAATGATAATAGTGGCGGAGGTCGTTGCGACTGAAGTGATTGTTCGAAAAGTCCAAGTAAACCCAAAATAATTAAAGGCGAAAAGTAAAAAAACAGCATTTGCCAGCCATAAGGAAAAGCCAAGGGGTAACTCGAACCAATGATTCACCAGGAGAGCCAAGCCTGCTGCCCCTCCGGAGGGAATGGAGTGCGGAAATAAAAATAAAGACATGGATATCCCTTGTAAGACAGCTCCAAAGAGTAAATAACAATAAGTTAACAGTAGTTTTCTCATGATTATTTGAATGGATCCTTCAAATTTACAATTATAAGTTCCACAACCATTCCCCCCCTAAAGACTTCCCTTACTTGTCCATTTTATGAGAAAAAAAAAAGAATATGTTCGGATTCAATAGTGTTGTATTAATTAAGTAAGAAAAGTGGAAATTGTCTAAAATCACGAATGCAATATAAAGGTTATATCTGATAAATTTAAAAATTAACGTCTATTTTTGGAAAAAATGAAATAGAATAACTTAAAACCCACTTGACTTATGGGAATAATAAGTCTATTATAAAAAATAATCATTTAGACGCTGCTATGGCAGATTATGCAAGTAAGATGATTTATAATTTATATTCCTTTGTGAGGTGGATATCGTTGCAACTTCAAGTAATGAACAGTCCTTTTAATCAGGAGCAAGCAGAGCTCCTCAATCGTCTTTTGCCGACGCTGGCGGAGCCCCAAAAGATCTGGCTGAGCGGGTATCTTGCCGCTGCTTCAACACCTTCCTCTTCGGGGACACTTGGTGCTGTTCTGCAGAAAGCACCAGAGGCTGAGCTGCTTTTTCAAAACACTAATCAAGTCTTGTCTAAGGAAGTGACAATCCTCTTCGGGTCCCAAACCGGCAACGCGCAAGGACTTGCTAAAGATGTATCAGAAAAGTTGAAGGAGCGGGGTTTTCAAGTAACGCTCTCTGCAATGAACGAGTTCAAGTTAAATACTATTAAAAAAGTTCAAAATCTTCTGATCTTGGTTAGTACCCATGGAGAGGGGGATCCGCCGGATAGCGCCCTTTCCTTCTATGAATTTCTTCGTGGCAGACGGGCTCCTCAATTGGAAGGTTTGCAGTTTTCGGTTCTTTCCTTGGGAGACAGTTCTTATGAATTTTTCTGCCAGACCGGTAAGGACTTTGACCAACGGCTGGAGGAGCTGGGTGGTCAACGGCTTTACCCGCGTTTCGATTGTGATTTGGATTATGAAGAACCTGCTGCCGAGTGGCTGGAGGGTGTCTTAAGCAGCTTGAGTGCAACGCAGGATGTTGGCTCCGCCGAGAGACAAAACTCTCCGCTGGCATCCGGCGGGACGGGGATATTAACCGATGAGCCGAATTATTCAAGAACAAATCCCTTTAAGGCAGAAATTCTTGAGAATGTGAATCTTAACGGGCGTGGGTCGAATAAAGAGACGAGACACCTTGAGTTGTCGCTTGAAGGGTCCAACCTTGAATTTGAACCGGGAGACAGCCTAGGTGTCTACCCTGAAAATGACCCCGCCTTGGTGGATATGATCATCGAAGAGATGAACTGGAACCCTGAAGAAATTGTCACGGTGAATAAACAGGGGGATGCACGTCCATTGAGGGAAGCGCTCATCTCAAACTATGAGATTACCGTGCTGACTAAGCCTTTGCTGGAGAAAGCGGCGCAGCTTTCCTCGAACAATGGGCCGCGGGAGCTGTTGGAACCAGGGCATGAAGAAAAGCTAAAAACCTATCTTGCAGGACGGGATCTGCTTGATTTAGTAAGGGATTTTACCTTGCAAGAAGTACCAGCCAGCACATTTATTTCGATTCTCCGGAAAATGCCGCCCCGTCTATATTCGATTGCGAGCAGTTTAAAAGCTAATCCGGATGAAGTGCATCTTACGATCGGAGCAGTAAGATACAATACTCATGGACGCGGCCGGGCCGGAGTATGCTCCGTGCAGTGCGCGGAACGAACGCAGCCAGGTGACTATTTGCCGGTCTTTATCCAACGTAATCAAAATTTTAAGCTTCCTGCCGATCCTGATACACCAATTATTATGATCGGACCGGGTACTGGTATCGCACCGTTCAGGGCATTTCTCCAAGAACGCGAGGAGTTGGCGGCTCAAGGGAAAACATGGCTGTTCTTTGGTGATCAGCATTTCGTTACGGATTTCCTTTATCAGACCGAATGGCAGCAATGGCTTAAGAAAGATGTGTTGACAAAGATAGATGTTGCTTTTTCACGTGATACAGAGGAAAAGGTATATGTCCAGAACCGCATGCTCGAAAAAAGCGGAGAACTTTACCAGTGGCTAGAGGACGGAGCCGCTGTCTATATTTGTGGCGATGAGAAGCATATGGCGCATGACGTTCATGCAACACTGATAAAGATTATTGAACAGGAAGGCGGCATGAGCGGGGAGAAAGCAGAAGGCTACCTTGCCGAAATGCAGCAGCAGAAACGTTACCAGCGTGATGTATATTAAGTTTTGATCGAAAGGAGCTAAAAAAATGATAAAAGATAAATCAACATTGACGCCGGAAGGCCCGCCCAGCGATGTGGAGCGGATAAAAAGCGAGAGCGACTACTTGCGCGGAACACTTGTAGAAACACTTAATGATCCGATTAGCGCGGGGATACCCGATGATGATAATCGCCTGATGAAATTCCACGGCAGCTACCTGCAGGATGACAGAGATTTGAGGAATGAACGCCAGCGGCAGAAACTTGAACCCGCTTACCAGTTTATGGTGCGAGTACGCGCTCCCGGCGGTGTGGCTACACCAGAACAATGGCTGGTCATGGATGACCTTGCCCGTAAATACGGCAACGGAACGCTGAAACTGACTACTCGACAGGCGTTTCAAATGCATGGAATTCTAAAATGGAATATGAAGAAAAGCATCCAGGAAATTAACGCAGCCTTAATGGATACGCTGGCTGCTTGCGGTGATGTGAACAGAAACGTAATGTGCAATCCTAATCCATACCAGTCGGAGATCCACTCAGAAGTATACGAATGGTCCCGAAAACTCAGCGAATACCTCTCACCACGCACTAGAGCCTATCACGAGATCTGGCTTGACGAAGAAAAAGTAGCGGGCAGTACTGAAGCGGAAGAAGAAATCGAACCTATGTATGGCGCCCTTTATTTGCCTAGAAAGTTCAAAATCGGCATAGCTGTCCCGCCTTCCAACGACGTAGATGTCTTTTCCCAAGACCTAGGCTTTATTGCGATATTAGAAGAAGGAAAGCTGAAAGGGTTTAATGTCGCGATCGGAGGAGGCATGGGGATGACTCATGGTGATAAAGAGACCTATCCTCAGCTGTCTAGAGTCATTGGTTTCTGTACGCCAGACAAGATCCTCAATGTAGCAGAGAAAGTCATTACGATTCAACGGGATTATGGCAACCGCTCTGTCAGAAAGTATGCTCGTTTCAAGTACACCATTGATAATCTGGGTCTCGATTTCATTACAAGAGAAATAAACGAACGGTTAGGATGGAACCTTGAAGAGGCGCGTCCTTATCATTTCGACCATAACGGTGACCGCTATGGCTGGGTGAAGGGAATTAACGGCAACTGGCACCTTACTTTATTTATCCAGAATGGCCGAATCACCGATTTGGAAGATTATCCGCTTATGACCGGCCTGCGGGAAATCGCTAAAATTCATACGGGGGATTTCCGGCTTAGTCCCAACCAAAACCTTGTTATCGCCAATGTAAAGAGTGAAAAAAAGAATGAAATTGTTGAGTTGATTGAGAAACACGGACTGACTGACGGCAAGCACTATTCTGCATTGCGCAGAAATTCAATGGCTTGCGTCGCCCTTCCAACTTGCGGATTGGCTATGGCCGAAGCGGAACGTTACCTTCCTGTCCTGCTGGGGAAAATTGAGCAGATTGTGGGGGAGAGCGGCCTGCATGAAGAGGAGATCACGATTCGCATGTCAGGATGCCCTAATGGATGTTCCCGTCCGGCTTTGGCGGAAATCGCTTTTATTGGCAAAGCCCCTGGGAAATATAACATGTATTTGGGTGCTGGTTTTTCCGGTGATCGTCTAAACAAACTCTACAAGGAAAATATCGGAGAAGAGGAGATCTTAGAAACACTCCGTCCTATTCTTTCCCGGTATGCAAAAGAACGGGAAGAAGGCGAACGTTTCGGTGATTATGTGATTCGTGCCGGCTTTGTCAAAGAAGTTCATTCTGGACTGGATTTTCATAATTAAAATAAGAAAAGCTAAAAGTTTGCTGTCACTCATATTCTATGGAGCTTTATAAAGTTGAATGTTGAAGAACCATCATAGTTGAATGGGAAGAGGCAGGAACCATTAAGGTGTCCTGCTTTTTTGTGTTTTGTTTGAAAAAATCCTTTTCCATTATTTATATGTAGCTTATCCACATTCCACTGAATCATGCGATCTTCTTGACTGATGGATCAATATACCAGAGATAAAAAGTTGGATCAAAGAAATACTAAAATTAATTACTCGAAAGGAAGGGATGCAATATGTCATTAGAATGGTTTAACCGGGTTGGTGAAGAGCTGCACGATCATCTTGAATCGATCTGTGATAAGTACGATGAAGTTGGCCACATGACGATTGATAGAGCGGCCAAGCATCCTAGGATCGAGTTTTTTGTAGAGACGGAAGAAGATGAAAGTGAATTTTTTTGCTCGTTATTTTTTGATCCGTATAACGGGGAATTTTACGTTAAGACGTTAGAAATGGACTCTGAACAAATGTCTAAAACGATTCTACCGGATATCGAGGATATCATTGATGAAGTTCATGAAAGCTTCCACGAATTTATGGAAGGTGGCGATAACTGGGAATACGAGAATTCGTTTGAGACAGAAGCAGATATTGATGCGGATGAAATATTTGAACAAATAGATGTGGAATGGTCCACTCCAGAAGTAACCGCTTATGCCCATGAGGATGAAGTAGAAGTCACTTATCAATTTGGCGTCGTAAAGGAAACAGGAGATGGCGTTCTTCGCCGGATTAATCGCATAAAAACAATTGAGGAAGAGTTATTGAAAGATGAAACAAATTTTATTTTCAGTAAAGAAGAAGCCAATACGATTATTGCGATGATTGCGAGCCATGTGGATTTATTAAGCGAATTTAATTTTGACAAATATTAACCGTGCTTAGACGGGGCTGTCCCAAAAGCGAAGAGCCAGGCACTTATGGGCCAGGCTCTTTTTTTCGATAAATTGTGAAAAAACAAGATAAATAATTAAAGCTATTGACGATCTTAAAATAGATGATCAGTGCTTTTATATGTTGAGTTTGCTTCTTAGTCACCTTCTGCATTGCTATAAACTTCCGTTGAAATTTAGTTGTCATTTCTCTGAATTGGAAAAACTAATCGATTCGCTTTTTAATGATTATATGAATGAGGGGTGATCTAGGCGCCCTCTTTGTATTTTAAAAGCGCCACTTTTATTTTAGTATGACATTTTTAAATTTAATGTTTACAGAATGAAAGTATTTCAGTAAAATAAAAATCAAGTTGTATACAGGTATACTATGAATGAGGTTCAAATTGAAAAATGGTAAGATCACTTGATTTTTGGAATTAAATTTGTCTAATCCATTCTAAAGATAGATGTAAGCGATTTTTTATGGAATCTAATAGGAGAGTTGAGTAGCTATGCAGTATCCTTCCATAGGACTACAAGGAGTTTCACTTGGAGAAAAAATTTCATGCGAGTTACGATTACAAATTATAAAAGGAAGTATTAAACTAGGCACTGTCTTATCTGAAAATCAGATTGCTGCTGAATTCAATGCTAGTAGGTCTCCAGTCAGGGAAGCGTTGAAAACGCTCTCTAATGAAGGGTTAATTCGCTTGGAGCGTATGGGAGCAGTAGTGTTGGGGTTAACTCCAAAGGATATAGAGGAATTATGTGATGTCCGCTGTTTAATTGAAACTTTCGTTATACAACGTCTTTCAGCTATGGATCATGAAGGTTTAATTCATACTTTAAATAAAACTATTGATAAGATGGAAATGGCTGCTAAGCATCGTGATTTTGTCGAACTTTCTTATCAAGATTTATATTTTCATGAAGTGATGATACATGAGGCCGACCACACAAGAATTCTACACTTGTGGAATAATATTCGTTACATTGTGTTTACAGCTTTATTAGTAGCAACAGAGAGACGAATTGTAGAAGAAACACACGAAATAGAACCTTTAATAGAAAAACATCGATTATTAGTAAGCGCTCTAATTTCAAAAGATAGCAATTACATCCAAAAGGTTGTTCAAGAGCATTATGAGGATACAAGAAAAACGGTTAACAATACGGTGCTAAATCCTAAAAACCTATAAAAGAAGCTATTCTTGTTAAGGGTATATAAAAATTTCTATGATAGCTTTAGCAGCAAAGGGGAAAATTTTACGTTAAACATTGAGTGAAAAGGATATTCGGTATTCGTGTAACTGTTCACCGATAGTTATCGTGCAGAAACACTGCCAGCCAATCTTATTCAAGCATAACGTGATTATTTGGGTGCCTCTACATACCAACGCGTGTATAAAGAGAGCGCTTTCCATACAGAGTGGACTTAAGAAGGGATGAAACCCAGTATTTTTAATACAAATAAAATGTTTTTTAAGTAAGTTGTCGACAAGTATACATATATTCAATGTATTGAATTTTAATTAATTTAATGTTCTAGTTTTTTATTAAAACTCAATAATTTGGGGGTAAAAAAATGAGTACTATGAAAGCCGGATTGTATGTCTCTGAAAAAAATGTGGTTGTCGGGGAATTGGAAAAACCAACTTTGAAGCAGGGAGAGGCATTAATAAAGGTATCTTCTGCGGGGATTTGTGGCACCGATATGATGATTTACTTTGGAAAACATCCTAGAGCTAAAGCTCCTTTAGCAATGGGGCATGAATTCAGCGGAGTGATTGAAGAGATAAATGGTGAGTCAACTTTTAATGCAGGAGATAGGATTGTTGTCGAACCAACAATTAGCTGTGGTAAGTGTGATGCTTGTTTATCAGGTAATTCACATGTTTGCAGAACGCTGGGGTTAATTGGGATTGATTATCACGGTGGATTTGCAGAATATGCAGCTGTTCCACTACACCGCTTGCATAAAGTACCGGATACGCTGTCTGATGCTCATGCTGCATTAGCGGAACCAGTGGCAGTAGGAATTCATACTGTACGACGTTCAAATGTTAAGGTGGGAGACACAGTCGTTGTACTAGGAGCAGGGCCAATTGGTTTATTGATTGCTCTAACAGCAAAATTAGCAGGAGCCGATAAAATATTCATTTCTGATATTAGTCCATATCGTTTAGGCAAGGCGGAAGAACTTGGATTTATCACCTTGGACGGCAAAAAAGTAGATGTAGTAGAGGAAGTTAAAGCAGCAACGAATGGAACTGGAGCTGATGTTGTCTTTGAAGTTGCCGGAAATAGTATGACAGCTAATCAGATGATTCATGCTTGCCGAACTCAAGGTCAGATTGTTGTTGTAAGCGTGTACAAGCAGCCGCCAACTATTGATCTTGCTGCTATGCATTTCCGTGAATTATCGTTGACGACGACTAGATGTTATAGCCACTCAGATTTTGCAACAGCAATCAATATGATGGCGAGCGGACAAATTGATATAACGTCTTTAATTTCACATCAATTATCGTTAGACGAGATTGAAAAAGGATTTCAACTTATGACAAAGCCTGACGAGTCTTTAAAAATCCTAATTCAGCCTAATGTATAAGGAGGAGAAGTGATGTTTAGATTAGATGGGAAAGTGGCTGCTATTACGGGGGCTACAAGAGGAATTGGAAGACAAATGGCTATAGCATTAGCGGAAGCGGGAGCTGCAGTAGCCTTGCTTCAGCGTAATATAGAGGATCACTCCGTACAAAAAGAAATTGAGGCATTGGGCCAAAAATGTATCATTGTTGCGTGTGATTTGGAAGATCAATTACAAGTGAAGGCAGCTATACCGACTGTTGTAAATGAGCTTGGGCAGATTGATATTCTCGTCAATAATGCTGGTATTCAACGACGTTCACCATCTGTTTCATTCTCAGAGCAAGATTGGGATGATGTAATCAATGTAAATTTAAAGTGTGTTTGGCTTCTATGCCAGGAAGCTGGAAAGTTCATGGTTCCTCAAAGAAGTGGAAAAATTATTAACATGGCCTCTTTATTATCATTTCAAGGCGGCTTAACAGTGCCAGCCTATGCGGCAGCAAAAGGCGGCGTCGCCCAGCTGACAAAAGCGCTGTCCAATGAATGGGCAAAAGAGAATGTTAATGTAAACGCTATCGTCCCTGGATATATTGCAACAGATATGAACGAGGCATTATTACAGGATGAAACGCGAAATCGACAAATTTTAGAGCGTATTCCAGCAGGCCGCTGGGGGAAAGCAGAAGACTTTATGGGAACAGTTGTCTTCTTGGCATCTGATGCCTCGAATTATATTCATGGCCATTTATTAGCAGTTGATGGCGGGTGGTTAGGCAGATAAGAACAGAAGACGATATCGGAAGGGTCCGCCAACATAGCCCTTCTAGAAATAACAATATTTTTACTAGAATTTTTGAGCAGGAGTGGAAATGATGAAAGCAATTATGATTCCAGAAGCATACAAAATAGAAGTATTGGATATACCTCAACCAGAAATAGAACAAGAAAATGAGGTATTAGTAAAAATTAAAAGAGTAGGTATCTGCGGTTCAGATATGCATATTTATCATGGCACGAACCCTCTCGCTACGTACCCAAGAATTGTTGGACATGAAGTTGCCGGAGAGGTAATAAAAATCGGCTCGAATGTAAATAAAGTAGCTGTTGGTGACCATGTGGTTATTGAACCAATCAGCTATTGCGGCGAATGCTATGCATGTAAAAGTGGAAGACCAAATGTATGCAAAGAAGTATCCGTATTTGGCGTACATGAAGATGGCGGCATGAAAGAATTTGCCGTGCTTTCTGAAAGACAAGTGCATAAAGTAGATCCTGAAATTGATTGGGACGAGGCAGTAATGGCTGAACCATATACAATTGGTGCCCAAGCTACATGGAGAGGCAATGTGAAAGAAGGAAATACTGTATTTATTCAAGGAGCAGGGCCAATTGGTATTTGTGTGTTGAAAATGGCTAAGATCCATGGAGCAACTGTTATTATTTCAGATATTACAAATGAAAGGTTGGAATTTGCGAAAGAAAATGGCGCAGATTACACAATCAATCCAAATGAAGTTGACTTAGAAAGTAAAATATATGAAATTACAAACGATGAAGGAGCCAATATTGTTATAGATGCAGTGGGTACACCACAAACATTCGAGTTAAGTGTAAATGTAGCCTCTGCCGCCGGTAATGTTGTTACGCTAGGGTTTAATGCGAAACCATCATCCATAGCCCAATTACCTGTTACGAAAAAAGAATTAACGATTACAGGTTCTAGGCTTCAAACAAATCAATTTGGCAAAGTAGTCCAACTTTTAAATGAAAAGAAATTAACGCATAATGGTTTAATCACACATAAATTTCCTTTAAGTGAAGTAAAAGAAGCATTCGAATTTGTAGAAAAAAACCCTCAACTAGTTCGAAAAGCTGTTATTGTTTTTGACTAAGAAAGAAGTAAAACTTTAAATTATAAATTAGTAGGGAGAAAAAGTTATGCCTTTAGTAATTGTCGCTTTAGGGATTGTTGTTTTACTAGTGTTAATAATGAAATTTAATATGAATACATTTATTTCATTAGTTGTCGTTTCATTCTTAATTGCTTTAGCTTTAGGTATGCCTATTAGTGAGATTGTGGCTTCCGTTCAAAGTGGGATGGGGAACACTTTAGGCGGTATTGCCTTAGTCTTTGGACTTGGAGCTATCCTTGGTAAATTGATTGCAGATGCTGGGGGAGCCCAGCGTATTGCAATGACATTAATTAATCAGTTTGGCGAGAAAAAAATTCAATGGGCTGTTGTAGCAGCTGGATTTATTCTCGGTATTGCATTGTTCTTTGAAGTAGGCCTCGTATTATTAATTCCGATTGTTTATCAAATTTCTAAACATTTAAAAATATCATTTTTATGGTTAGGTATGCCAATGGCGACTGCATTATCAGTAACCCATGCCTTCTTACCGCCGCATCCAGGTCCGACTGTTATTGCTCAAGAATTTGGAGCGAACGTAGGTTTAGTATTAGTGTACGGTTTCATTATTGCTATTCCAACAGTGATTATAGCTGGTCCTTTGTTTACAAAATTCGCAAGAAAATTTGCACCATCAGCTTTTGAAAAAGAACCTACAGGAAGTATGGCTTCCATCGGTAACGCAAAACAATTTAAATTAGAAGATACACCAGGATTTGGTATCAGTGCATTTACGGCGTTATTCCCAGTTATTTTAATGGCATTTTCAACGATCGTTACTTTATTTCAAGATGAGTTGAATTTACCTGTGTTATTTATTGACATTGTCAAAATGATTGGTGCTCCAACTACGGTTATGTTGCTTTCTGTATTACTTGCAATATATACAATGGGAGTGGCACGAAAAATCCCAATGAAACAACTTATGCAATCTGCAGAAACGTCGATTGCATCCATCGGAATGATGTTGCTCATTCTTGGTGCTGGTGGTTCCCTTAAGCAAGTGTTAATCGATGGCGGTGTTGGTGATTATGTTGCTGTTCTTTTTGAAGGAAGTACAATATCACCGCTAATATTGGCTTGGCTTATCGCTGCTGTCATTAGACTTGCACAAGGATCTGCGACAGTAGCTGCGTTAACAACAGCTGGATTAGTTATTCCAATGATGCAAGGAACGGAAGTTAATGTAGAATTACTAGTATTAGCAACAGGTGCAGGCAGTATCATTGCTTCACACGTAAATGATACCGGCTTCTGGATTGTTAAAGAGTCCTTCGGATTAACGATGAAAGAGACATTCGCAACTTGGACTGTGCTTGAAACGATTATTTCAGTGTGTGGTCTTGGATTTGTTTTACTTCTTAGCCTATTTGTTTAAGGCAGAATTAGACGATATAAAGAGCGTGTTAAATAACGATGAATGTCATACCCAAAAGCTTTGGCTTTTGGGTATTTTTAAATATTTTATCTAAAACTTAAAAAACTGAATTATCCTTATTAGGCTAATTCAGTCTTGGCAATACATCTTATTATTAGCAGATTGAACGATGAAACAATCATAGCAGCTATCCCTTATTCCTGTACAAGTAGCAGAAAATTCTTTTTTGCCATTCACACCTCTAAAACTAACTTCTTGATTAACTTTACCTTCAATACTTGGACAATAGGTAACAACTCTTTTTAAATATTCTCTCATTTAGCTAACCAACCTTTACTTTTTCCCTTTTAAATAACTTGTTACACTTTGACATACCCGATTTCATCAAACTGAAACATAAATGTATATTTAGTAATATAAATAATTCTAAATTAATAGTATTGATACCGTTTTTCTGATGTAGTATTGACTTTGGAGGGATAGTTCCAACAATTTTAGTGAAAAACAGATAGAAGACGCTTTAAAGCTATTAGAATGGGTAAAGTTATTGTACGCATCAATAGATAATACAATCAGGAAAAGAGGAGGTATTCTCATGGCACAGAGCAATGGCGAGAAAGAAAATAGTGAGCGTGACCAATATTTTAAAAAACGAGCGGGTACTGACGATGCAAGGTTTCACGTTGTGCCTCATGACGAGGAAGAGTGGGCTGTCAAAACAGAGGGTGAAGACGCACCCGACTATACTTCGGACTCCAAGCCTAAAGCAGTAAAAGAAGCTAAACGAATGGCAGAGGAAGCGTGTACGATGGCAATCATACACGACGAAGACGGAAAGATTGAGGAACAACACAACTTTCAGTAACACAGTGATGAAATTAGCCCGGAAGGAGTCCAAGCTCCCTTCTTAGGGCTAATTTTATTGAGCTTCACGGAATTGTAACAGTTTATCGAAAAATACCCCCCACTGATGGAAGTTTCAGCTTATAGATTGTCTTTTCAATCGCTTTTTTATTCTGCATTTTTCAGGGAATAAAAATAGGAACTAATTGAGACAATAAGGGGGAGGTGATAAAAATGGGAAAACGTAAAAAAGATCCATCAAAATCGGAATTGGGCTCACCAGAAGTCAAAGGACAAGGAACGACAAATATAGAAACCGGGGGAAGAGCGGCATCTTCAGCCCGGCATCAAAAGAGGAAGTAAAATATATGACTATTGGTGATTAAAAAGACAATTTTCAGTTAAGAAAATTAAGCCGAGAATAGCTGTAAAAAGCAAAAACCGAAATTTCATTACGTTAGAATTTCGGTTTTTGCTTTTACATACTCAATATTCAATTGACTTTTAACCTAAGTATATTACCAACAAGCTGTTTAAATAAATAGATAGAAAAATAAACAGATAATTCTAAAAATTTAGTTGACAGATAATTTCGGATCATTTATGATAGGACTCAAATATCACTTAGTTGTTTAATAAAAAAGATTTATCTACCTATTTATCCTGTGATAGTCTCTTCAAGAATCCTACTCCATTTTTGTGTATTTAGTGATGCCCCTTCATTTTATGGTGTTTTCCATTTACTTAATTATTCGTAGTTAGTTGTTTAGAAGCTTGGGAAAGGAGGTTAGCTCCTTCATGAATCTAAAATAATCAGGACTATAACCAATTCTGCATAAAGAAGTGACAGAATAAAAATTCTCTGGTTAAAAAAGACATAAATTCCGCAACAAGCTGTCTGTTTTTATGAAAGATTAAAACTAATGAGGTTAGTTTGTCTGACAATCATATTAAGTTTTCCGTTACTGTGTTTTCTTCTTAAGTAAAACCTTGCTTATTTTCAATAAAAAATTATGTTTGAAATTGCATAATTTCACTATGTTCCTCGTATAGTTCAAAAAAAGTTTTAATGTTTAAAAAATAATACAATCACTAACTAATTGAAAAGGAGGACATTAGATGAATATCTTTCGCTTCAACTGATAGTGAATATATAACTTAGGTTGAAAGTTAAAAACATATAGTTAGGAAAAAGCGGTTTGTTTGTCTGACAATCTTACTAAGTTTTTTAGATTAGCTTGATTCTATTAAAATATATTAGTTTTCATGTTTAACTGTGTTTTCTTTACGTTTTGTATAGAGATGTTAGCGCTTTCAAAAAACTGCAACTTGAAAAGGAGGTTTCGTTTAGCTTAAAGAGTCACCAAACAGCTAGAGTAAGGACAGCATGGAACCATTCTGTATAAAGGAGAGGTATCTTAAATGGAAAAGCTCCCGTTAGAAAATGCAGAAGTGAAAGCTCCAAAGGCTCCTAGAAAGATAAAAGCTCGTTGGTGGGTAATGTTTTTCATATTCTTGAGCACAGTCCTTGCGTATACAGACCGTTCTAATATTTCAATTGTTGCTGTCACGATGATGGATGAATTCGGTTGGAATGAACAACAATTTGGCCTTTTAGCATCAGCTTTTTTTGTTGGCTATCTGCTATTAGGTATTCCTGCGGGATGGATGTCAGATAAATGGGGAGGAGTCAAATTCCTTGCGATTGGAGTTGCTGTTTGGTCTGTATTTACCATACTTACTCCGCTAGCTTGGAGTTTTGCTTCCATGTTAGTGATTCGATTTTTATTAGGTGTAGGTGAAGCTGTTAACTTTCCATCTCATACCTCTGTTGTTTCAAGGTGGTCGCCGCTGCATACAAGGGGGCGATGGCAAGGACTCAATATGTCAGGTATGGCGGTTGGTGTAATGATTACTGCCCCAATTACAACTTGGTTAACAACAAAATTTAATTGGCATGCTTCATTTTATTTCTTTGGCGTTTTAGGTATTATATGGGCTGTCGTCTGGCTTAAGATTGCTACTGATAATCCCAAAGATCATCCGTTTATCTCCGATGAAGAGTTGGCAGAAATGGAAGATGGCAGTGAAGTGAAAGACAAAAAAGAAGTGGAAATTTCATGGTCAAAAATATTTCGTATCAAAGAAGTTTGGGGAGTCACTTTAATTTACTTTTTTCAAAACTATAACTGGTACCTTTATCTTACATGGCTTCCTGCATATTTTATGAAGGAAAGAGGATTCACCATATTAAAAGTAGGAATATATGGGGCTCTTCCATGGTTAGGTGCCTTTATTGCTATGAACTTAGCAGGTATTCTATCTGATTATTTAACAAAACGGTATACTCTCAGTCAATCGAGAAGAATACCAATTTATATTTCTTTCCTTGGAACAGCAATATTTATGGCGTTAGGGGCATATACGCCTAATGAGTGGGCGGCTCTTGCCTACATTACGTTATCTGTAACTTGTCTAGGGATTAATTTCACCATGTTTTGGACGCTACCTATTGACATTGGACCCAAAACTGCTGGTACATTATCAGGAATTATGAACACTTCAGGTACAGTAGCAGGAATCATTGCTCCTGCCTTAACGGGATTTTTAATCGTATTTTTTGGTTCCTGGCAATACGTTTTATTTTTAGGTGCAGCATTAGCACTGATGGGAGCTATTTTAACACGTTTTATGATTTCAGCGAAACAAGTATTAGACTAAAATTCAAATTCATTGGGGTCAAGAGGGGCCGTTAATTACCGCTTATCCATCTCATAAATTTAAAGTAGCGAGTAAACAGAAACTCTTGACCATTTTTTTGAAAGTAGGAGAGGGAACTATGTTATTAATGACTAAAGAGACGTTGACGATGGCAAAAGAAAACACTGACTACTTGAATGATTTAATTCAGAGTGATGAAGCCAGTAAATTTGTTAAGTATGTTATAAAAGAATATACAAAATCACCAGCCCAATTTATGGCTGTAAATAAAGTGGAGTGGGAAGATCTTCTACAGGCGGCTTACATTGGACTATTTAAAGCAATTAAAAAAATAGATTTGAACTTATCCAGAAACGAGTGGGTCAGGTATTCTTACTTATCTATCCAAGGAGAACTAAGAAATTTTTCACGGTCTAACGATTCTAACATGGTTGTCATTTCTCAACGAATTCGTGAACTATATCCGAAATATAAAAAATTTCATGAAGAATATTGGATTCATAATCAAAATGACCCTTCCATAGCAGAAACTATGGGATTTTTCGAAATAAGCAAGGATGACGCGTTTGATCTAGTTTATGGTATGCAAGAAATAATCTATCAAGAAAGCAGAGAAACACAAAAAAGAGATAGAATAATTCAATCATACCAGCAATTAAAAAGTGAAATCCAAAGCGTCGAGGATCAGGCAATCAATAATATTATGGTGAAAATGTTTCTCGATCATGTCAATGAAAAACAAAGAAAAGTCATTTATCTTCATTATTTTAAAGGGTTTAGTAAAACAGAAGTATCAAAAATAATTGGCTGTTCACAGTCGATGGTTTCAAAACATCTTACAACAGCTTTTAAGCAGATAAAGAAAGAAATCGCTTCGTATTTATAACTTCTACGTTTGTCTGACAATCAAACAAGAAAGGAGAAATTATGTTTAAAGCTATAGGAAAAAAGAAGAAGTTTGAGGAAGTTTTAGATCAAATAAAGAATTTGCTTCTTAATAAAAAATTGAAAGTAGGCCAGAAATTGCCGAATGAGATTGAACTATCAGAGTCAATGGGAATTAGCCGTTCCTCTTTAAGAGAAGCTTTTATTATTTTAAGCATGTTAGGTATTATCGAAGGCAAATCAGGAGAAGGAACAATAATAAAACAAGCTAATCCAGAAAATTTAAAAGGGATTATGTCTTTAGTTGCTGTTTCAAGAGGATTAGACACGGTTGAATTGTTTGAAGTGAGGATTGCACTTGAAATGGCAGCTGCCAGTTTTGCTGCTAAAAGAAGAACGGAAAGGGATTTACAAGAAATAAATAAAATCCTATTAGAAATGGATGAACATTATTTAAACAAAGATGAAGAAGCCGAGGCATACTTTGATTTCCTGTTTCATCAATCGATTGTCAAAGCATCTCAAAATAGGATGTTAATGATTTTAGTAGAAGTTATTTCAGATTTATTAGGAGAACAAATTCGAACGACACGAAGTGAATTAGCTACTTCTCGGGAAGTGTTAGAACGTTTCCAAGAGGAACATTGGGCCATATATGAGGCTATAAAGGAGAAGGATTCAATTGAAGCTAACCGGGTTATGGCTGCGCACTTAAATTGTGCACAAGCAGAATTAGGAATATTACAACATGAGTAAAATTTGTGATTACGAATCTTTATTGGGGGTGATTTTTTGGAGAAGTTAACGGAATATTTCGATACTAAAGATGATGTTTCTTTAGGTAAATTGCTTAAAGAGGTGGAAAACCAAACACCAATAAGTTTTGAAATACTTAAACATAGTTCAATGCGAAAAGGCAAAGCCCATATTGTAGGTATAACAGGACCTCCAGGGTCAGGAAAAAGCACATTAGTCAGCAAGCTTTGTAAACAGCTGGCAGCCAAAAATTTCGATATTGGAGTAGTTTGTATAGACCCTACAAGCCCCTTTACTCAAGGAGCACTATTAGGCGACAGAATAAGAATGCAAGAATTAGCTAAGACTCCTAATGTTTTTATTAAGAGTTTAGCAACGAGAGGGAATTTGGGAGGATTAGCCGCATCAACTGCTGATATCGTTCAAGTACTCGACGCTTATGAAAAAGATATTATTTTAATTGAAACAGTGGGGGTAGGCCAAGTAGAACTTGATGTTTTAGGGGTTGCGGATACCGTCGTATTAGTCAATGTTCCTGGTTTAGGAGATACATTGCAAACATTAAAGGCAGGCATTATGGAAATTGCGAATTTATACGTAATTAACCAGGCGGATAGGCCTGGTGCAAATGAAAGTGTTAAAGATTTAAATATGATGGTGAGAGAATCAGGGAAAACCGATTGGAAACCCCCTATCCTTAAAACAATGGCGACTAAAGAAGAGGGAATTGAAGATTTAATTGATCAAATCTTTCAACATAAAAATCACTTAGAAATTTCAGGAATATGGAAAGAAAAAAGGCAAATTAGAAATATTGATAGATTAAATAGTATGATTCAAAGCTTGCTTTCCAGCAAAGTAGAAGAGTACATCAAAAAGGAAGTTGTATGGCAGAGAAAGGTTCAGGAAGTAAGAGAAGGGAAGGCTGATCCGTTTACAGTTTCACATGAGATCGTAAACAGTTTAGTAAACAAATAAAAATAATCTTAAACCTGGAGGTTGCTATGTCAAACAATACTACAAATGTAAATCAAGAAAAAAAGCTCTTTGATCGGGAAGTAATCCAGGAAATTGAAGCTCAAAAAGAGCATTGGCAACAGAATACGGTAAAAGGAAAAGTAGGTGAAGGGCAATATTATTCTGATTCGGGTATTCCTGTCAATCTACTTTATACTCCGGATGATATTAAGGATATTGATTATCTTAAAGATATTGGTTTTTCTGGGGAAGCTCCTTATGTTCGCGGTGTTTATCCTAATATGTATCGAGGCAGATTGTTTACAGTGCGGCAAATTGCAGGTTTTGGAACGCCAGAAGATACAAATGAACGTTTTAAATTCCTCCTGAAAAATGGTGCTACAGGTACGAGTGTTGTATTAGATCTTCCTACCATCCGGGGATACGATTCAGATGATCCAGAGGGAGAAGGCCATGTAGGTGCTGCAGGAGTAGCTATTGATTCAATCGAAGACGTGGAAGCTCTATATGATGGTATTCCGATTGATGAAATTTCAAGTAATATCGTTACTCACCTGCCAAGTACAACAGTGGTTGTTATGGCTATGTTTGCAGCTATGGCAGAAAAAAAGGGCATTCCTTTAGAGAAACTATCGGGTACGAATCAAAACGACTTTTTAATGGAGACGGCTATTGGAAGTTCGCTGGAGGTATTGCCGCCGAAGGCTTCATTTAGATTACAATGTGACGCAATTGAATACGCAAGTAAAAATCTACCTAGATGGAACCCTGTCAGCTACAACGGATACAATTTGCGTGAAGCAGGAACAACAGCTGTTCAAGAAGTTGCTTGTGCTATCGCTAATGCTATTGCCACTTCAGAAGAGTTAATTAGAAGAGGCAATAAAATTGATGATTTTGCTAAAAGATTATCGTTCTTCTGGAACTTATTTAATGATTTCTTTGAAGAAATTGCTAAATGTAGAGCATCAAGACTAGTGTGGCATGAAGTAATGAAAGAGCGATTTAACGCTCAAGAAACAAAATCTCATTTAATGAGATTTCATGTCCAAACAGCCGGAATTACTTTGACAAAAGTTGAGCCGCTTAACAACATTGCCCGTTCAGCTATTCAAGGGCTTGCGGCAGTGTTAGGCGGAGCACAGTCGCTGCATGTTGACTCTTATGATGAAGCATATTCTGCTCCAACCGAGGAATCAGCTTTAATCTCAATTAGAACACAACAAATCATACAAGCAGAAACTAATGTAGTAAATACAGTAGATCCGCTTGCTGGATCATACTTTGTTGAGAAATTAACACAAGAAATGGCTCAAAGAATACGTGATTATATTGCTGAAATTGAATCTAAAGGCGGATTAGTATCGGTAGTCGAAAGTGGTTGGCTGCATCGAGAAATTTCAGATTTTGCTTATGAAATGCAGAAAGATATTGAAAGTGGTAAGCACAAAATAGTTGGTCTGAATTATTTTCCTACTGAACAAAGAAATACAAAAGTAGAAGTGTTCAGATATCCTGAATCTGCTGAAAAACGTCAAAAAGAAAAATTAGAAAAACTCCGGCAGAAAAGAGATCAAGCAAAAGTAGAAGCAGCTATAAATGTGTTAAGAGAAAAATGCCACGAAGATGTGAATCTTATGCCGTATATAAAAGATGCTGTATTGGCCTATGCTACATTAGGTGAAATCGAAGAAGTTTTTCGTGAAGAATTTGGACTTTGGCAATTCCCATTAGCGTGATTGTTTGAAAATTCTAAATAGAAGGAAAAGGGAGGGCTTCTTCATGCAAGTAAAAGTAGTAATGGCTAAATTAGGATTGGATATTCATTGGCGTGGTGCGTTAGTAGTTTCCAGGATGTTAAGAGATGAAGGGATGGAAGTTGTTTATTTAGGCAATCAATTTCCGGAACAAATTGTTGACGCCGCCATTCAAGAAGGTGCCGATGTAATAGGGTTGAGTACACTTGGTGGCAACCACTTAACGTTAGGACCAAAAGTGGTGAAAATTGCCCAGGAAAAAGGCGTAGATGCTTTAATCATAATGGGGGGAGTCATTCCGGAAGATGATATACCTCTACTCCAAGAAGCGGGCATTGCTGAAGTATTTGGTCCTGAAACAAGAATTGAAAGTATAGCTGAATTTATCCGTTCGAAAGTAAAAAACAGCATCGCCTAAAATGGCACAAGGGGTGATGAGTGTTGACTATCATCGCCTCTGCTAAATGACTCTTTTGAAGTCGTGTATAGAATGGATATATAAGAAATTTGCAAATAGCTAATATGCTGCAATATTACTTATGGAAGCTTTTCTAATAAACCAATCAAACGGAGGAAGGAAATATGATGAAAACCTCGCTTTTGCAACACTGGCCGCCAAAATATGATAGTGAGTATTTGCCGGATGAACATGAAAAATACTGGTATAGAGATATTGAAACTGCTTCTAAAGAAGATCTGGATGAATTGGTTTTTTTTAAATTAAAGAACGTGATGCAGTATGCATATGAAAAATCAGTATTTTATCAGAGAAAGTGGAATAAAGTTGGTTTTCACCCAAACGATATTAAAAATTTAAAAGAGTTCGAAGAGGTACCTATTACGACGAAGGCAGAAGTAAGGGAAGACTTGGAAGAATACGCGCCTTTTGGTTCAAATGTTTGTGTTGCGCCTTCAGAAGTCCATCGTATTCAAGGAACTTCTGGAACCACCGGCAAACCAACCGTATTTTCATTTGGTAAAGAAGATTGGGAAAGAATTGCTCATCAGCATGCACGCATAATGTGGAGTTTTGGTATGCGCCCTAGTGACCTAGTATTTATTGCTTCACCACTTAGTTTGTATATCGGCAGCTGGGGAGCGCTTATTGGGGCTGAAAGATTGGGAGCGAAAACATTTCCATTTGGAGCGGGACAATCAGGGCAAACAGAAAAAGCAGTATCTTGGTTAAAGGAAATAAAACCGACTGTATTTTATGGTACCCCGTCCTATGCTTTGTATCTTGCTGAAAAAGCAAAGGAATTAGGTGTTGATCCTAAACAGTTTGGCTTTAGAATTTTATTCTTTTCTGGTGAACCGGGAGCCGGTGTTCCTTCAACAAAGCAAAAAATTGAAGATACTTTTGGTGGTATTTGTATTGACTCAGGTACGATGGCTGAAGTTACACCTTGGATGAGCAATACTGAATGTAAACATCGTCAAGGAGTGCATTTATGGCAGGATATAGTTTATACAGAGGTAGTGGATCAACATAGCAAAAAACTCGTACCATATGGTGAAGAGGGAGTACCTGTGTATACACCTTTAGAAAGAACGTCTCAGCCAATGATTCGTTACTGGTCAGGAGATTTGACAACATGGACAGATGAACCATGTGCCTGCGGTCGTGTCTATCCACGTTTGCCAAAAGGAATTTACGGGCGAATTGATGACATGGTTACTGTTCGAGGAGTAAATGTTTACGCGAGTCTGATAGAAAATGTAATCCGAAGAATTGATGGACTTGGAGAAGAGTTTGTGATGATTGTTACGCGTGAAAACATAATGGATGAAGTCACTGTACAATGCGAAACATTAGGAACTAGAGATCAAAAAGAATTAAAAAATCAGATTTCCAGGGAACTGAAGAGAGAAACAGGGGTTACTTTTAAAATTGACTTGCTGCCCCTTGGCGTGTTGGAAAGAACTCAGTTTAAAGCAAAGCGAGTCATCGATAAACGTAATTTTAAAAGTTAACAGAGGATGTACAGTAAGAATAAGAACACAAAGAGAGGGAGTGTAGATGACAAAGATTACGCGACCTCTCTCTTATTTACAAAGGTAAGTAAATAAGGGGTGAAATGTTATGAAACTAGAAGGGAAAGTGGCATTAATTACCGGTGGAGCAAGCGGTATTGGAAAAGTAACAGCAAAGAAGTTTCTGCAGGAAGGGGCAAAAGTAGTAATTAGTGATTTTAATGAAGAAGCAGGTAATAACACTCTAAATGAGTTTAATAATGATGAACACATAGTATTTATCCATGCTGACGTTTCGGATACAAAACAAATAGAATATATGTTTCAAAAAACAATCAGTACTTTCGGGAAAATAGATATATTAATAAATAACGCGGGAATTACGATTGATGGTTTATTGACAAAAATGGATGAGGATGCGTGGGAGAAAGTTATTTCATAGCTAGCTGAGTTTTAAGCGGGGTCATCTTGATATAAATATTGACAGCTGAGATTCCCCCTATGGTTAGTGGGTTTAAACTTTTTTAATATAGCCAACTCGATGGATAGCTATTATGCAGCTATCCATTTATTAATGTGTGATAAGATTTAATTGTATATAGAAGTATTTAAAGATGAAGGAGGAGAAATATGTTTACTAAAGAAGAAACGGAAGCAGTCTATAAAGCTATATATAGCAGAAGAGATATTCGGAGTTTTTTACCAAGTCCAGTCCCAATGAAAGTCATACATAAAATATTGGATGCTGCTCATCACGCCCCCTCGGTAGGATTTATGCAACCTTGGAACTTTATTGTCATTTCTTCTCAAGAAGTTAAAGAACGACTGGCTTGGGCAGCAGATAAAGAGCGAAGAGCACTAGCTATTCATTATGAAGGAGAAAAAGAAAATAAGTTTTTAAGCCTCAAAGTGGAAGGGCTGAAAGAAGCTCCTTTAACTATTTGTGTAACATGTGACCCAACTAGGGGAGGGTCACATGTATTAGGACGTAATTCTATTCCAGAAACGGACATTCTTTCAACAGCCTGCGCTATTCAAAATATGTGGTTAGCAGCTTGTTCTGAAGGGTTAGCCATGGGGTGGGTGAGTTTTTACAAAAAAAATGACATTCGTGATATTTTAGACATTCCACCTCATATTGATCCCATTGCGCTTATGTCTATTGGTTACACAGATCAATATCCAGAAAAACCTCTTCTAGAGTTAGCTAATTGGGAAAAAAGACGATCATTAAATGACCTTATTTTTCAAAATAAATGGGAGTCACAATAGACAACCATACTGCGGAATCATCTAAAGTCGCGAATGATATTTAATTTACAAAATAAAGATAAATAAGTAGATAAAAATATTAAGCCGATTGATCCTCTAAGGTGATTTCGGCTTTTTTGTGTGCGATGCAATATTTAGCATGACTCACAAGGCTTCCACGAAAGCTCCTTCAGCCACCGGGTGATCAGAAGAATCGAGTATTTTGAGATCTGAGCCAGCACGGTTAAGCAATAAACGATCATCGCCAAATACACTTGATTTAACACAGCTTCTTTACTCGTTCCATACAATGGTTTTTTTCTTCCTATTTTATCAGCTAACAGTCCAAAAATAACGGCATCAAGCGCTGTGACTATAACGGTATAACTACCAATGGTCCCTATTGTAACAGGTAGCATCGACCATTTCTCTATCAAGGAAAGAAAAAACAAAGGTATTGACTGCACGCCTTCCAGAAAGCCTATATAGTGACTTTAAGACGTATTGCGATAAATTAGGTTTTATCGTTGATCTTCTATTGGAGTTTTTTCTTGAACATGTCCTGCATTTAGCTGCGGATGTATTCATCATTGCGAAACCCTGAAGCTATCTTTATAACTACGTGTATTTTGAATATTAAAAAACAATGCAGCAGTAGTGATTTTACATATAACTTTGGAAAGAGGAGAAAATGTTAAGAACTGTTGCTCTTGATGACCATTTGTCATAGGTTCCTGGTGATTTTTTCAAATATGATATTTTATTCGCTCACAAGAAAGGTGGAACAAACAATGTCGCAGATAATTAGAGCATTGGAAAACTTTTCTCCTGATGAATTATTACATGAACTAAGGTTACGGGAGTCTAATGAGATTGGTAATGAAGTACTTAGCGATTTTCAAACCAGTGATATTATTGAGGCTCTAAAAAAAATAGACCGGATGATATGTTGGAGGTTATATACGGAACCGATGATCGTGTGGATATTTTTCAAGTAACTGACCTAGAAGTTGTAAGTAATGCAAACAGTGTGGTTGCTCTCTTCAAAGCTGGAAATATTATCAACAATGGGAATGGAACATCTACTCTTAAGACACGAAATTTTGGCGAATCTAATGTTTTGTGCTCTACGGAACCGTTTCGTAATCAGCCAGCCGGAGCGTTCTGTTCTGGGTTTCTTGTTGCACCAAACATCATTGCAACGGCAGGACATTGTGTGAATCAAAATAATGCGAAAAACATTCGATTTGTTTTTGGTTTTCAAATGCTTGATGATTCGACTGCACGAACTGTGATTAACAATACGGAAATATATCGAGGCGTGAGAGTTATAGCACGTCAGCAGAACAACATTGAGGCTGATTGGTCCCTAGTTGAAATTGATCGACCTGTGACCAATCATCCCGTCCTTAGAATCCGAAGAACTGGAAGAATTCCGGATGGACAAGGTGTTTATGTGATAGGTCATCCAAAGGGGATTCCTGCCAAGTTTGCTAGTGGGGCAAATGTACGATACAACCAGCCAGCTGCTTTTTTCATGGCCAATCTTGATACATTTCAGGAAATTCTGGGTCACCTGTTTTCAACAGTAACACCCATGAAGTTGAAGGTATATTAGTTCGCGGAGAAAGCGATTTTTTGACGGACGGCAACTGTAATGTATTACACATATGTCCTGATACTGGTTGTACGGGAGAAGGTTGCACAAGAACAACAGAGTTCGCCAATCATGTTCCCTGAGCTTGTCAGGCATTTTGCTTTGGAATTGAACGAGCAGCCAGTTGGCGTGCTGTATATGATGCAGGCGGTTATCGCTTTATATGAAGGCGGGCGTGAAATCGCTTTTGCAGGAAGCAGTGATGAAAAAAACAATTGCTTATGGAGCTAAAAGCAGATTTTCACCCTTTCGATGTGTGGACGGAAAAAGCATCGCTTTGGGATTTCCCTGAACTGGATACACTGGGAGAAATGCTCGTCTACGTGTGTGAAAACTATGCGTGTCAACAGCCGTTGATTACGCTCGAGGAAGCGAGAGAGGTTTTAAAAAAAGAATAAAGTAAGAGGAGGGCTATACAGTCAGAGTTCATTTGACTGTATAGCCCACTTTTTTTGTACATAGGTTAAACGAAATTCTCCACGTTTAAGCCCGGTTTGTGCATAAGGTCAGTCGTAATAGCCAAGCCACTGAGGACAGCTCTTTTTGTAATTAAATAAAGTTGAAAGAAGCGGAAATCTTTTATAAAATTTAGAAAAGAGGAAAAAGATTTTATTTTAGTAAAATGATAGGTTGTAATAATTGAAAGAAGCATATATAATGTCTACTATGAAAGAACAAATGTACACTAGAAAAACACACAGAGGTGAGGAAAAGTGAAAGACAACGTTAAAGTAGGTTTATTAGGATTAGGCACAGTTGGTACAGGAGTCGTGAAGATGATTCAAAATCATCAAGAGCAGCTCGTTCACCAAGTAGGATGTCCGGTATCTATTAAAAAAGTATTAGTGAAGAACCCGGATAAAGTTCGTGATGTCGAACTTGACAGCAGCCTCCTCACTACAGACCCGTATGAAGTGATCAATGATCCGGACATTGATGTAATCGTTGAAGTAATTGGCGGAATTGAAGAAACGCGAAAATACATAATTGATGCCTTGAATTTAAAGAAACAAGTCGTTACAGCCAACAAAGATTTGATTGCTCTTCATGGCTCAGAACTGCAGAAAGTAGCTGCTGAAAATGGCTGTGATTTACTTTATGAAGCAAGTGTGGCTGGTGGTGTACCGATTATTAAAGGATTGGCAGACGGTCTTGCTTCTGATAAAATTCAAAAAATCATGGGAATCGTTAATGGAACGACGAACTATATTTTAACGAAAATGACGAAAGATGGGCTTTCTTACGAGACGGCTTTGAAAGATGCGCAAGATTTAGGTTTTGCGGAAGCGGATCCGACGTCAGACGTGGAAGGCTTGGATGCGGCACGCAAGATGGCGATTTTAGCCCGTCTTGCTTTCTCGATGGAGATTGAACTCGATGATGTCTCAGTGAGCGGAATTTCAAGCGTGTCAAAGGATGATTTAAAGTATGGCAGCATGCTTGGTTATACGATGAAATTAATCGGGTACGCTAATCAGGAAGATGAACGGGCGGAAGTCAGCGTTCAGCCGACGTTTTTGGAGAACGACCATCCACTTGCATCTGTCCATGATGAATATAATGCCGTATATGTATACGGAGAAGCGGTTGGAGAAACGATGTTTTACGGACCGGGCGCAGGCAGCTTGCCAACAGCTACTTCGATCGTCAGTGACGTCCTCGCTGTCGTGAAAAACATGCGCCTTGGCGTCAATGGCCACAGCGTGCTGGCGCCGCAATTTGAAAGACAGTTAAAACAAGCGGATGAGCGATTCGCTAAATACTTTATCCGTCTACATGTAAGAGATGAAGTCGGTGCTTTTTCTGAACTGACGAAATTATTTTCCACTCATTCGATCAGCTTTGAAAAAATTCTGCAGCTTCCGCTTGAAGAAGAAGGGTTAGCGGAAATTGTCATCGTGACTCATAAAGCATCAATGGAAAATTATCAAAATGTATTATCACAAGTAAATGACCTAAATGTTGTAAAAGCAGTGGAAAGCTTCTACCGGGTTGAAGGAGATGGAACGAAATGAAGTGGGAAGGTTTAATTAAACAATACAAAGAATTTTTACCAATCACTGAGAATACACCAGCATTATCTTTAATGGAAGGAAACACACCGTTGATTCCGCTCCACAACCTGTCTAAAAAGCTTGATATCGATCTTCATGTGAAAACGGAAGGAACGAATCCAACTGGGTCTTTTAAAGACCGTGGTATGGTGATGGCAGTAGCAAAAGCGAAAGAAGAAGGAAGCAACACCGTCATTTGTGCATCTACAGGAAACACATCAGCAGCTGCAGCTGCGTATGCAGCCCGCGCAGGCATGCGTGCGATCATCGTTATTCCTGAAGGGAAGATTGCGATGGGAAAACTGGCGCAGGCGATGATGTACGGTGCAGAAATTGTTTCGATTGAAGGAAACTTTGATGATGCGTTAACAATGGTTCGTAATATTAGCCAGCATTCACCAATTACGCTCGTGAACTCAGTGAACCCGTACCGGATCGAAGGGCAAAAAACAGCAGCGTTTGAAATTTGCGACCAGCTCGGCAAAGCGCCAGATATTCTGGCGATTCCAGTCGGCAATGCCGGCAACATTACGGCTTACTGGAAAGGATTCAAAGAATATAACGAAAAATTCGGCACAGGTCTTCCGAAAATGCATGGTTTCGAAGCGGAAGGAGCAGCGGCCATTGTGAAAGACATGGTTATTGAGCAGCCAGAAACGGTAGCAACAGCGATCCGTATCGGCAACCCGGCAAGCTGGGATAAAGCGGTTGCAGCAAGGGATGAATCCGGCGGTAAAATCGATCTCGTGACGGATGAAGAAATTTTAGAAGCGTTTGAATTGATCACGAAAGAAGAAGGTATTTTTGCTGAGCCGGCTTCTTGTGCTTCGATTGCCGGCATTATTAAACACCGCAAGTCCGGTGAAATTCCGGCCGGCGTAACGATTGCAGCGGTTCTGACAGGCAATGGCTTGAAAGATCCTCAGACGGCGATTGAACAAATTAAGAAAAAGCCGGTCGTTCTGCCAAATGAAGAAAAAGCCGTGTTTGATTTTATTGAAGGAGTGGTTCGTGCATGAGTGCGCCGGTAATAATGAAAGTGCCGGCCAGCACGGCCAATCTCGGGCCGGGGTTTGATTCCCTCGGCCTTGCTTTTAATCTTTATTTAACACTTGAAATTACACCGGCTTCTGCCTGGCACTTTGAGAATCGCTCACCGATGCTCGCTGGTTTGCCGAACGATGAAACGCATCTCGTGTACCAGGTAGCAAAGAAAACAGCGGATACATATGGCGGGGTGCTGCCGCCTTTACATATCGTCATGGACAGCGAGATTCCGCTCGCACGCGGACTCGGCAGCAGTGCAGCCGCTATTGCAGCTGGCATTGAATTGGCGGATCGCTATGCAGGTTTACAGCTTTCAGATGAGCAGAAACTAACGATCGGCAACGATTTTGAAGGGCATCCTGACAACATTGGAGCTTCCTTGTTTGGCGGAATGGTGGCAGGTGTGTCATTCGGAGAAGAGGCCGAGATTGTCCAGCTGCCGGATCCTGAAGTGGATCTTGTTGTGATCATTCCTTCGTATGAAGTAAAGACAGAAGATGCGCGGAATGTACTTCCGGAAAAATTCTCTAGGCAGCAGGCTGTAGAAGCAAGTGCTGTGGCTAATGTGCTGCTTGCCGCTTTATCTGTTGGCAATTATGAGCTTGCCGGAAAAATGATGGAAAAAGATCAATTCCATGAACCGTATAGGCTCGAGCTTATTAAAGAACTGCCTGAGGCGAGAAAGCTTGCGAAAGCGGCTGGCGCATATGCGACTGTGATCAGCGGAGCAGGGCCGACGATTTTAACGTTTGCTCCAAAAGGAAAAGGTGCTGATGTGGCATCGGTATTCCGTGATCAATTTACACATTGTGATGTAAAACAGCTGGCCATTCATACAGGAAAAATTGAATACAAATAAAAAAGAAAGGCTCCCATGTGGGCTTTTCTTTTTTATTTTGTAATGAATGAAAGGATATAGTTGACAATGATTATCAATCGGTTATAATTGAAATTGACATTCATTCTCATTACCCCCTCTTAAATGAGACTGAAGCATAGCAAGCTTATAATGAAAAGACGGTGTGTGTCATGCGCCGTCTTTTCTCTTTTTTTAAAAAAACAGGATTGCATCCATTGGTTTCCTATCGTAATGTTAAAAGTGGTTGTTGAGCTTCCGTCAAAGAAAGGAAGGGGAAAATGGACAGGAAGGTGCAGGAAGATCCGCGTTTTAAAATAGCGAAAAGAGAAGCCTGGATTGGCATCATATTAGTCATTTTTAATTTTATTTGGTGGTACGGATTTGCTTATGGACTCGGCAGTGGTCCTGTTGAGGAGTACAGCTTCGTATTCGGGCTCCCAGCCTGGTTTTTTTACAGCTGTGTAGTAGGCCTCGTTGTCATGATTGGACTCGTTTTTTTTACGGTGAAGTTCTTTTTTAAAGAAGTGCCATTTGATGAGGAAGGTGATCAAAGGTGAATATGGCAGTTATTTGGCCATTGATCATATTCTTGGTCGTCATTTTCGTTGTCGGTGTGTATGCATCGCGACATGTGCAAAGCTCTTCTTCATTTATCCAAGAGTATTTTTTAGGAAGCCGGGAACTCGGCGGGTTTATTCTGGCGATGACGATGGCAGCTACGTACGGCAGCGCCTCCAGCTTTTTAAGCGGTCCGGGTGCCGCCTATAATTACGGGCTTGCCTGGGTGCTGCTTGCCATGAGCCAAGTAGCAACAGGATACTTTGTTTTAATGATTCTCGGGAAGAAGTTTGCGATTATGTCGAGAAAGTATAATGCTATCACTCTCGTAGATTTCTTATTTGCCCGCTATAAAAACCAGTTTGTCGTTGTACTGGCGGCGCTGAGTATTATTATTTTCTTATTCTCAGCTATGGCTGCACAGTGGATCGGAGGAGCGAGATTAGTTGAGTCGCTCACAGGTCTTTCTTATACGACAGCTTTAATTATTTTTGCGGCATCTGTAATGGTTTATGTAATTATCGGCGGTTTTCGTGCCGTTGCGATTACGGACATGGTACAGGGGCTGATTATGGTTGCCGGCACGATCATTTTGTTTGTGGCGGCTTTAAAAGCGGGCGGGGGCATGGAAAAAATTATGACGACGCTTGGAACAGAAAATCCTAACTTATTAAGCCCTTATGGAAATGACCGCAGTTTGACTCCGCTTTATATTTCATCTTTCTGGATTTTAGTCGGCGTCGGTGTTGTCGGCTTGCCGCAAGTGGCTGTTAGAGCGATGAGCTATAAAAATGCCAAAGCGATGCACCGGGCTTTAATTATCGGCACAATCGTCGTAGGTGTGATTATGCTTGGCATGCATTTAATTGGGGTGATGGCCAGGGCCATCGTTCCGGGCATAACGATCGGAGATAAAGTCATGCCTGAGCTGGCGATGACCATTATGCCGGATTGGCTTGCAGGCATCGTTCTTGCCGCTCCGATGGCTGCCATTATGTCAACGGTAGACTCACTGCTGTTGCTCGTATCTAGTGCCGTTGTGAAAGATTTATATTTGCATTTCATCAACAAAAAAGCAGAAGAAAAGAAAGTGAAAAGATTAAGTTTTATTGTCACAGCCGTTATTGGCATTGTTGTTTTTATTGTTGCCTTACAGCCGCCTGACTTAATTATTTGGTTGAATTTATTTTCCTTTGGCGGGCTTGAAGCCGTGTTTATCTGGCCGGTTATTTTGGGCTTATACTGGAAACGTGCGAATGGGGCGGGAGCGGTGGCTTCGATGGTGATAGGGATGTTCTCTTATATTATTTTTCATTCGTTTTATCCGAATGTACTTGGCATGCATACAGTCGTTTTTCCTATTTTGTTATCGTTGCTTTCTTTTATAGCAGTCACGTTAATAAGCAGCCGTCATGGTATGAAACGAGCTTAGATTCGATCTAAGCTCGTTGTTTCTTTTAACACTATATCCCCCCATTTAAGGGCTTCCTGGTAACTCTCAGATAAAATGCGATCCTCTATTTGCAATTGCTTGCTGATCCGGCTGGCTGTTGTCCAATGGCCGCTTTCCATCTCTTTTATTAGCTTCAGCATATTTGAAAGCCTCCCTTCTTCCAGTAAAAGCGCTTGCTTCACTTTCCCATCGATCGGCAAATCACGAAGGATGATAGCCATCGGTTCGTTTAGTAACACATCAATCATCGAAAACATTCCTAACAAAAAAAACTGGGAGGATGGCTCATCTGGAAAATAGGAAAAGCTTAATTGTTCGAGAGTTTTAGCTCTTATTAAAGATGTGCGGATAATCTCTTCGGAACATTTGGCATTCGATGAATCCGCCATAATGAAAAACAGCCATTTCTTTAATTCCTCAAGTCCAATCAGCATGATCGCCTGATGAATCGTTTTGACTTTACCCCTGCGGATAAACGCTGTTTTGTTTAATAGCTTTAACAGCTTATAAGAAAGAGTCAAATCTGCTTCGATGAGCCGCGCTGTTTTTTTGACGTCAGGGGAGTCCTGCATGACTTCTTTTAAAATAGTAAAGTAGTTTTGAGAAAATCGAGGAATGGATTTGGCACTCATGAGAGCAGGTTTTGAAAAAAAGAAACCTTGAAACAAGTCAAATCCTTCTTCAAGTGCTTCTAAAAAATGCTCTCTCTTCTCTACTTTTTCCGCCAGCCAAGTAATATGGTTATTCATCATCTCGTTCTTCATTTTTCTTCTTTCCGCTTTTGTCGTGTTTAAAAAGTCTACTTTTATAATGTCTGCATACTTGACTAGCCCTTTATTGCTGGCGTTCAAAAGAAAATCGTCAAGCGCAATAATATACCCTTTTTCTTTTAATATCTGGCAGGCAGCCAGTACTTCTGGGTTTGCATCGACATCTTCTAGTATTTCAATCACGATACTTTCAGCAGTTAAAAAATCAGGAAAGTCTTGAAGAAGCAAGTTTTTAGTGAAATTGATAAACAATTGCTTCCCGCCGGAAATTTGTTCTAATCCTATGCTTAATAAGCTTGCTGCCAATACGTCAATTGTTGCCTGATCAGCATTCACTAATTTACCCGGATGATGTCCATTCTCATTGCGATAAAGCAGCTCATAAGCAACTGTTTGTTCTTGCCGGTTAAATATTGGTTGTCTTGCTACATGCACAGTCAATATGTCCACCTCACTTTTTCTATTTTATTGTACTATTGTTATAGGTAATAAGATATGGTTCGTTTGAAAGTTTACTTATTCTTAATATGGATGTTTTTTTCGATCAGAGAGAATGAATCTTTCAAACTTAAAAGATGAACTATTGAATTTTTCTCCATTTTCCACTAATCTTAAATCAGACTGAAGAGGGGGGATCGCCTTATGAAAATGCGGGTATCAGCTGTGCAATATCATTTGCACACCATTACATCATTTGAAGAATTTGCTGCCGAGTGTGAGCATTACATAAAAGCCGCGAAAGAATTCGATACAGAATTTATTTTATTTCCAGAGTTTTTCACGACACAATTGATGTCCATCGGCGATGAAAACGGGCATCCGCTTGAAATTACCGATTTGCCAAAGTTTACTCAACAATACAGAGAAGCGTTTAAAACATTTGCTAAAAACTACGATGTCCACATCATTGCCGGAACACACGTAATAGAAAAAGGAGAGCATATTCAAAATGTGGCTCATTTATTTTATCCGGATGGCCGCATGGAGCAGCAGGCAAAGCTGCATATTACCCCGGCGGAAGTGGAAGGCTGGAATATGGCGCAAGGAGATCAGTTTCAAATTTTTGAAACGGACAAAGGAAAAATCGCGATTTTAACGTGCTACGATATCGAATTTCCTGAAATTGTGAGAATGGCTAAAGCGAAAGGGGCTGACGTTATTTTCTGTCCGTCTTGTACAGATGACCGCCATGGGTTTCACCGAGTCCGCTATACGAGTCATGCCCGAGCCGTTGAAAATCAAGTGTATGTCGTCTTAACAGGTACAGTTGGCGCGCTTCCGACAGTGGATTTAATGCGGGCAAACTTCGGGCAGGCGGCTATCATTACGCCGAATGATGTTCCATTTCCTCCAGCAGGTATTTTAGCAGAAGGTGTGATCAATGACGATATGATCATTACAGCAGACCTTGATTTAAAATTACTTGAAGAAGTCCGGGAAAAAGGCTCGGTAACGACGTGGCGTGATCGCCGCACAGACCTTTATCCTGACTGGTAATCTACTGAAAAGAGGTGGAGTCGTGTATAAAAGCGAGTTCCAGCTGTATCATGAAGGACGGCCTTTTACGGTGGTCGTTCGTAATTATACAGAAGCAGATTTTGATGGCTTAATTCAAATCCAGCGGGAATGTTTTCCCCCGCCTTTTCCTGAAGACTTATGGTGGTCAAAAGAACAGTTGAACAGTCATGTCCATTTTTTTCCGGAAGGAGCTATTTGTGTCGAAGTAGACGGAGAGATCGCCGGTTCGATGACTTGCCTGCTCGTTGATTTTCGTCCGGACGATCCGCCCCATACGTGGGAAGAAATCACGGACAATGGATTTATCCGCAGCCATAAGCCGGATGGCAACACACTGTATGTAGTCGACATTAGTGTCAAGCCGGCGAGCCGCAAGCTTGGGCTTGGCAAACTGATGATGCAGGCGATGTACCAGACAGTTGTCCACCTGAATCTCGACCGTCTGCTCGGCGGCGGCCGCATGCCTGGATTTTCTCGTTATGCCAGCCAAATGAACGCAGAAGAATATGTTCAAAAAGTTGTTTCGGGAGAACTGAAAGACCCTGTAGTAACCTTTTTACTGAACTGCGGCCGTTTGCCGGTCCGCCTCGAAGAAAATTACCTCGAAGATGAAGAGTCACTTAACTGGGCCGCATTGATGGAATGGCGCAATCCTTTTAAAAATAAAAATATTCAAATAAATAGTTGACTTTCAGAAGCAGAATGGATTAATATAAAAAATAACAAACAGAACGACTTATAATAAGTGTTGACGAAGATGAGTAGCTTATATAAATGCTTCAGAGAGCTGATGGCAGGTGAGAATCAGTGCAGGCATATAAGTGAATGGCCTTCCGAGCTTCTGCACCGAACCCTTTTTGGCAGTAGGCTGCGGCGAATGTCTTATCGTTACAAAAGACAGGCATTTAAGCTTTAGCTTTGATGCTCTAAGAGTGGATTGCAGCAGCTGCAATCAATAAAGGTGGTACCACGGCTCCCCGTCCTTTGCGACAGGGGGTTTTTTGTGTTTTTTGTTATACATATCAGAAAATCAGTGACTGAGAAGAGTACGCTTGTGCCGTGCGCTACAGAGAGCCGGGATGGTGAGAACCGGTGCCGCACCGCAAGCTGAATGGACTCAGGAGTGGCAGCAGGAAATGGCTGCCCGGCTTCTGCCGTTAACAGGACCCGGATGGGGCGCTTGCCGCCGTTCGGATAAAGAGGAAGCTTTTTGCTTCAATGCGAGGTGGCACCGCGGTTCAACCGTCCTCCGCAGCTGTGATGTATTCATCACAGCTGCGGAGGATTTTTTGTTTTTTTAATCAATAGCTTAAGAGGTGAAAATAATGAAAACGAAAGAAAAAATGGCCTATAAATTAAAAGAAATGGAGGGGGATATGCTGACACCAATCATGCTTTACCACCAAATGCAGGGGGAAAAGAGGTTTTTACTGGAAAGCTCTTATAAGCATGAACAGAGTGGGCGCTATTCTTTTCTCGGCATGGATCCGGTTGAGGAGTATAAGGCAACTGGTAAAAAAGCGGAACGAATCAATCACCGCACAGATGCCGAAGAGCATTACGAAGGGCACAGTCTTCATCAGCTGAAAAGCCTGCTCGGCGAAAGAAAAACCGATAAGCAGCCATTTCCTTTTTTTGGAGGCGGAGTCGGCTACATTGGCTACGACGTGATGTTTCTCGATGAGTTGATCGGAGAAGCATTGGAAGATGAACTGCAGATGCCGGATGTCCACTTTATGTTTTATGACACGTTTATCGTTTACGATCATTTACTGCAAAAAGTAACACTTGCGGCGGTTGATTTATTCGGGGACAGAACCGATGCGGATTTGGAGAAAGCGCTGTTGGCGTTGGAGCACAATGTGATGGGGACTGCTCATCCGCAGCCGGTAGAATCTCTTGAAACACTTCTCTTTACCGGAAATGTCGATCAGGCACAATTCAGCCGCATGGTGGAAACGGCCAAAAATCATATTGTTCGTGGCGATATTTTTCAGGTAGTGCTCTCCCAGCGTCTGAAAGCAGCATTTAACGGTAATCCTTTTTCACTTTACCGGCGGCTAAGAACATCGAACCCCTCACCGTATATGTTTTACATCGATTTTAAAGAATATACTGTGTTAGGAGCATCCCCGGAAAGTCTGATTAGTGTTGCAGACAGGGATGTGACAACGAATCCGATTGCCGGTACGCGGCCGCGCGGTGCTGATGAACAAGAAGACGCAGCGCTTGAAAGGGAGCTGTTGAATGATGAAAAAGAAGTGGCTGAACACCGCATGCTCGTTGATTTAAGCCGCAACGACCTTGGTCGTGTGTGTGAAATTGGGACTGTTCACTTGACTAAATATCAGAAGATTGAAAAATATAAACACGTGATGCATATCGTATCAGAAGTGAGCGGGACGCTTAAAGAAGACGTTCATCCTATTGACGCGTTGTCCGCTTGTCTCCCTGCCGGCACGGTCTCGGGCGCTCCAAAAATCCGCGCCATGCAAATCATCAATGAGCTAGAGTCAGTCAAGCGTGGTTTGTACGCAGGAGCAGTCGGCTATATTTCATCCGATGGCAACTTGGATTTTGCCTTGGCGATCCGGACGATGATTGTGAAAGACGGGCAGGCACATGTACAGGCAGGCGCCGGCATTGTGTACGATTCTATACCCGGAAAAGAATATGAAGAAACAATGCATAAAGCAAAAGCATTGCTGGAGGTGAAATAATGATTTTACTTATTGATAACTATGATTCTTTTACTTATAACTTGTATCAGCAAATCGGATCGCTCGGAAAAAATGTCCGCGTCATCCGCAATGACGAACTGACATTGGAAGAAATTGAATCGCTTGAACCCGAAGCAATTGTGTTATCGCCCGGTCCCGGTACACCGGAAGAAGCAGGCATATGCATAGAAGTTGTTCGCAGCTTTTTCCACCGTATTCCCATACTCGGCATTTGCCTCGGGCATCAGGCAATTGCAGCCGCTTTTGGGGCGAAAATCAGATCGGCGAAAACAATCAAACACGGGAAAATCTCACTTCTGCGGCATGAAGGCAAAGGGATGTTCCAGGCGCTTGCCGGACCGGTGCCTGTTATGCGGTATCATTCACTTTCCGTGGACGGAGACACGCTTCCGCAAAAATTGGAGGTGCTCGCTTATTCAGCGGATGATGAAGAGATTATGGCGATTCGCCACCGGGAGTATCCAGTGTACGGACTGCAGTTTCATCCGGAATCGATTGGAACAAAATCAGGGACGGATATTATTCAACAATTTTTCCGCCAGTACCGGAAGGAGAAAAATATGAAAAAGTATTTAATGAAGCTTTCAGACAAGCAAACACTAGAAGAAGTTGAAATGAAAGAAGCGATTGAAGAGATTTTGCAGGAGGATGCGACAGATAGTGAAATTGCTGCTTTTCTTGTCGCTTTAAAAGCGAAAGGAGAAACGGTAGATGAAATTGCTTCGCTCGTGAACGTGCTGCGCCAAAACGCCCTTGGCACTGGCAAGCAGCTACCTGGGGTGATGGACAATTGCGGAACAGGCGGAGACGGATCTCAAAGTTTTAATATCAGTACAACGTCTGCCTTTGTGCTGGCAGGAGCAGGAGTGAAAGTTGCGAAGCACGGTAACCGCAGCGTTTCTAGTAAAACGGGCAGTGCGGATGTGTTAGAACATTTGGGTATTTCCCTTGAGTACCTTGAAGGGGAAACAGACGAATTGCTTGAAGAGAACGGCATTGCTTTTCTGTTTGCCCCCCACGTTCATCCAAAAATGAAACGAATTATGAAGGTACGCCGCGATTTGAAAATTCCGACAATCTTTAATTTAATCGGACCGCTTACAAATCCGATTCAGCTTGATACACAACTGCTTGGCATTTACCGCCGCGATATGCTAGAAATGATGGCAAGTGTTCTTGATCGTCTTGGCAGAAAACGGGCAGTAGTCGTAAATGGAGCTGGCTACATGGACGAAGCTTCTCTTGCAGGCGAAAATCATTTAATATTATTGGAAGCAGGCCAAACGAAAAAAATGATCATTACCCCAGAAGAAGCGGGATTGCCAACGTACAGCCTGGATGATATTCGCGGCGGCGAAGCAAAAGAAAATGCAGAAATTTTAAAAAGAATACTTGAAGGTGAAAAAGGCGCTCCGCGTGATACGGTTCTGCTGAATGCAGGAATCGGGCTATTCGCTAACGGAAAAGCAAAAACCATTCAAGAAGGCATTCAATTAGCAAGAGAAAGCATTGATTCAGGCGCGGCTTTATCGAAACTTCACTATTTAATCGATTATTCGAAAAAGCAGCAGAAAGTGGGGATTCCAGTATGAGTACAACGATTTTAGATAAAATTTTGGCAAAAAAGCAGGAAGAAGTTGAACGGCTAAAAAGAACATTTCAAGCGGACGGGGTGAAAGAAAAACAGTCAAGAAGATCTTTATATGACCGCTTTTATCAATCTGACAAAATGAATATTATTTCAGAGATTAAAAGAGCCTCTCCTTCAAAAGGAGAGATTAATATTGGTGTCGATCCTGTAGAACAGGCAAAGCAATATGAAGAAAGCGGAGCAGATGCCATTTCAGTTTTGACAGATGAACCATTTTTTAAAGGTACGATGGCGGATTTGCAAGTCGTCCGCCAGACGGTGAGCGTGCCGGTGTTATGCAAAGACTTTATTATTGACAAAATTCAAATTGACCGGGCGATGGCAGCCGGCGCAGATGTGATCTTGCTAATCGCTGCTGCTCTCAACCAAGAACAGCTGCAGCTGCTTTATGGCTATGCGAAAGAACGGGAACTTGATGTGTTACTTGAAGTCCATAACGAAGAAGAAATGGAAAGAGCTCTTCAAGTGAATGCGGACGTGATCGGCATTAATAACCGTGATTTAAAAAGCTTTACCGTTGACCTCGGGATTACCGAGCGGCTGTTAAAGGCTTATTTACATCCGGAAAAAGTCTTCATAGCAGAAAGCGGCATTCAAGCGACGGCTGACGTGGAACGTGTGAAGCAAGCAGGAGCAAAAGGCATTTTAGTTGGCGAGACATTTATGAAAAGCGCTAATATCTCCCAGACGTTCCGTGAATTAAAAATCAGTCTGTGAGGTGAGTAAAGTGAAAGTAAAGATATGCGGCATTCAAGATCTTGATACGGCTCTTTATGCAAAGCAAATTGGTACGGATGCCATCGGGTTTGTTTTTGCTAAAAGCAAGCGGCAATTGACGGCTGAACAAGCTGAAAAAATTGCTGATGGTTTAAAAGAAGGGCCGTTAAAAGTCGGTGTGTTTGTCAATGAGACTCTTGAAGAAATAAAAGCCATTGCCGATCAGGCGGCTTTAGATGTTGTTCAACTGCACGGCGATGAACCGCCTGAGCTGGCCAAACAAATTCACTTACCGGTCATTAAAGCGTTCAGCTTTCAAAAAGGCGCGTCACTTTCTGATATGCTTGCCTATCCGGCGGATTTTATTTTACTGGACAGCCCGATCGGTCCGTATCGGGGCGGCAACGGCACTTCTTTTGACTGGAGTTTGCTGCAAAACGAATCGTTTGACCGCTCACGCTTCATTTTAGCAGGCGGACTAAATACGGAAAACGTGGAAGAAGCGATCCAAATCGTCCAGCCGTTTGCTGTAGACGTCTCGAGCGGAGTAGAAACGAACGGTATGAAAGATAAAATGAAAATGAAACGATTTATTCAAACAGCGAAGGGAGCAAAACAGGATGACTACATATACACAACCAGATGAGCGGGGACATTTCGGCACATTCGGAGGCAGATACGTCCCAGAAACACTGATGCAAGCCGTTTTGGAATTAGAAGAAGCATATGGAGAAGCGATGAAAGATCCGGACTTCTTAAGGGAATTGAACGAATATTTAACGGACTATGTCGGTCGGGAAAACCCGCTTTATTTTGCCCGCAATTTAACTGAAAAGCTGGGCGGGGCGAAAATTTATTTAAAACGAGAAGATTTGAACCATACCGGAGCTCATAAAATTAATAACACGATCGGACAGGCGCTTTTAGCCGTCAGAATGGGGAAAAAGAAAGTGGTGGCAGAAACCGGCGCTGGTCAGCATGGGGTCGCAACAGCAACCGTTTGTGCACTGCTTAATCTGGAATGCGTCATTTTTATGGGGGCAGAAGATATTCGCCGCCAAAAATTAAACGTATTCCGCATGGAACTGCTCGGGGCAAAAGTAGTAAGTGTGAGCCAAGGAAGCAGCACACTAAAAGATGCTGTGAATGAAGCGCTGCGCTACTGGGTGGCAAATGTAGAGGATACCCACTATATTATGGGATCTGTACTTGGACCGCATCCATTCCCGCAAATGGTCCGTGATTTCCAAAGCGTGATCGGAACTGAAACGAAAGAGCAGATGCTGAAAAAAGAAGGCAGACTTCCAGAAGCAGTCGTTGCCTGCATCGGCGGCGGCAGTAACGCGATGGGCATGTTTTACCCATTCATCAATGACACAGAAGTAAAATTATACGGCGTGGAAGCGGCGGGCAGCGGCATTGACACAGATGAGCATGCTGCTTCTCTCACAAAAGGAAAAGTCGGCGTGCTTCATGGCAGTAAAATGTACCTTCTCCAAGATGAAGCTGGTCAAATTCAGGAAGCTCATTCCATTTCAGCCGGTTTGGATTATCCGGGCGTAGGGCCGGAACACAGTTTACTGAAAGACATCGGCCGTGTGAAATATACAGCTGTGACCGATGAGGAAGCGCTCGAAGGCTTTAAATTACTGACGCAGTCGGAAGGAATTATTCCTGCACTGGAAAGTTCTCATGCAATTGCCTACGCGGCAAAATTGGCAAAAACAATGGGCAAAGATGAATGCATCGCTGTTTGTTTATCAGGCAGGGGCGACAAAGATGTAGAAGCGATTCAAGAAAGGCTAGGAGGGGAAAAAGGTGAGTAAATACAAATTGGCAGAAGCTTTTCAAGCCGTGCAGGACAAAAATGAAAAAGCCTTTGTATCTTATATTATGGCTGGAGACGGCGGTCTTGCTGCTTTGAAAGATCAGCTTCTTTATTTGCAGGAAATCGGAGTCACTGTGGCAGAAATCGGCATTCCTTTTTCCGATCCGGTCGCAGACGGTCCAGTCATTCAAGAAGCCGGCAAACGGGCGCTTGCACAAGGCGTCACATTAAAAGGAGTGCTGGAATATTTGGCGGTCCATAAAGATGAACTCCAGATTCCGATCGTGCTTATGACGTATTTAAATCCGGTGTTTCAATACGGAGCGGAAGCATTCGCGAAAGACAGCAGCAAGGCAGGAGTATCAGGAGTGATTATTCCTGACATGCCGCTTGAAGAAGAAGTGGAAGTGAGCGCAGCGCTGAAAAAGAGCGACCTTGCCTTGATCCGTTTAGTCACCTTGACAAGCCCGGAAGAACGAGTGGCGAAAATTACGGATGGAGCGGAAGGGTTTATTTACGCCGTAACGGTAAAAGGCATAACCGGTGTCCGTACGAGCTACCAAGATGATGTAGCTGCTTATTTAGAGCGGATCAAATCGAAAAGTGCGGTTCCAGTGTTAGCCGGTTTTGGTGTCTCTTCAAAAGAGCAGGCAGCCGAGCTCGGACAGCATTGCGACGGTGTGATTGTCGGCAGTAAAATTGTCGAACTGTTTCACGAAGGAAAAAAAGAAGACATTAAACAGCTGCTGCCACATGCAACGGTTAAATCAAGATAACAAACAAGGCTGCCCGGAGAAGGCAGCCTTGTTTGTCAATATTATTCGCCGACACTTCTTCGCGAAGCCAGCAAATGCTTTCTAAATGAATCATTGTATTCGTCATTATGATTACCTGTTTTTTTAATAGTGTACCATACGAACTGTATTGAAAGATGTTGAATATACTACAAGGGGTATTTGGAAAAAAGTGATTTTCACATTAAGATAGAAAAAGTGAAGTATTTTTTTAAATAAAAATATACCCCTGTATGTGTAATGAAGAAGGAGGACTTTTTATGAATAAAACAGCTAAAGAAGTAAAAAACAGTAGGCGTTCAGGAAATAGATCAACTTGTAAAAGGTGGAGCATTACTAATCGATGTCAGGGATGAATCAGAAAGATTGATGGGATATATAGAAGGAAGCAAAAATATTCCGCTTGGAGAATTAATAAACCGTCTTAGCGAAATTCCTAAAGACAAGCCGGTGTATGTGTCCTGCCAAGTAGGCAAGCGCGGGGAAGCAGCCGCTAAATTATTAAGCGAAAATGGCTTTGAGGCTTTTAATGTGATAGGCGGTTATCGAGCATATGCGGACTACCAGCAAGCTTCGTCATCTCATAATAATATTCCGGCTGCCCAGCCAACACGGGCAAAGGATGTTAAACCAGACGTGAAATTAAACTGCTCAGGATTACAATGTCCGGGACCGATCAGCCAGGTGTTCCAAACAATGAACCGCATGAAGGATGGCGAAGTGCTGGAAGTAAAAGTGGCCGATCCGGGGTTCATCCCCGATGTGAAGGCGTGGTGCTCCAACACCGGAAATACGTATATTAGCAGTGAAACAGCCGGCAGCACGACGACTGTGTACGTCAAAAAAGGGGCAGCTGCCCAGACGGCTGACGCAAACACAACTAAAGGAGCCACGCTTGTTGTTTTCAATTAGGATTTGGACAAAGCCATTGCTTCCTTTATTATTGCGACAGGAGCGGCAGCGATGGGGAAAAAAGTGACCATGTTTTTTACGTTCTGGGGGTTGAATATTCTTCGCCGGGAGGAGGAAGTGCCTCAGGAAGGAAAAGACTTTATGGAGAAGATGTTCACTAAAATGATGCCGGCTGGTCCTAAAAACTTGCCTATTTCCAATATGAATATGGGCGGCATGGGAGCAAGAATGATCCGGCAGGTCATGGAAAAGAAAAACGTGGACAGTTTAGAGCAGCTTATGCAAAACGCTATGGACATGGGCGTCAATATTGTTGCTTGTGCCATGAGTATGGACGTCATGGGGATTAGAAAAGAAGAATTAATCGATGGTGTAGAGATTGGCGGGGTAGCCGCTTATCTTGGTCAGGCAGAAGAAGCTAATTTGAATTTATTTAATCACTTTAGCCCGTGCGCAGACGGAAAAAGTCAGCTCACGGGCTTTTTTTTATTTCATTGTTGTCACAAAGACTATCTTCTCTTCCTCTAAAAAAACGCATGCACGCAGTCGTTAAAACAGCAATTTTTACTCATAAAGCAGAGAAAAAATGTATAAATGAAGAGTTACATAATAATTGTGAATTTTTTTTGAAAAAACATTGGATTTTTCTAGGAAGAGTAGTAAGATGGTACATGGAAAAATGATGCTGCTCCTTTTAGGCATAAATATAAAGCAATGAATCAAGCGGGGAGATGGCATTTAACTTGCTAATTAACAGAATGAATTTCACTTGTCAAATTCTAATGGCGAAAAATGTAGAATATATTTAGCAAAATAAGCTCAAACGCTTCCCCTTAGTACTTTGCAATGGTAAGATGTCCTTGTAGGCAGTATAAATTTTCAATCTGGGTGTATCATTGTGAATAAAGTGGTATTTTAAGACATTGTACACTCATAAAAATATTTTTCAGTAAAAATTAATGGGCGAAATAGTTGGAGGTTTTTCAGAATGAAAATGCAGACAGCCCAAGGGAATCCGTGGAGTCATTTCTCCGGACCAAACCTTGGATATGTAATGGAGTTGTACGAGCACTATTTAGAAAATCCTGATTCAGTGGATCCTGAAATGAAACAAATGTTTGAAGAATGGGGAGCGCCTGTGGCAGATGTGCTGCATGAAGAAGGCGGCCAGGCAGCTGTGCCTGCATCAAGCAATGACTTGAATGTTCTGTTTAACGCAGTAAAACTCGCTGACAGCATCCGTACGTATGGACATCTTGCGGCAGATATCAATCCGTTGAATGACCGCAACAAAGATACGTACCGTATCGAATTAAGCACATTCAACTTAACGGAAGAAGAGCTGAGAAAAGTCCCTGTTCAATATTTATGCCCTGATGCACCAGCGCATATTAAAGACGGATTTGATGCAATCCAACATTTGAAAAAAGTCTACACAGATAAACTGGCTTTTGAACTAGCCCAAGTCCATGATTTAGAAGAAAGAAAATGGTTCAGAAAGCAAATTGAATCAACTAATTATTATCCAACATTTTCAAATGAGCAAAAAGTTCAGCTGTTAAAACGATTAACGGAAGTGGAAGGTTTTGAAAAGTTTATCCACAAGACGTTCGTCGGGCAAAAACGCTTTTCTATCGAAGGTCTGGATGCGATGGTTCCCCTCCTTGATGAACTCGTCAGCCATTCAGCCGAGAGAGGTGCAAAAACGATTAATATCGGGATGGCCCACAGAGGTCGTTTAAATGTTCTTGCCCATACTCTAGGTAAGCCATATGAAATGATTTTTGCGGAGTTCCAACACGCGCCAAGCAAAAATTTGCTTCCTGAAGGCTCTATGAAAATGACTACATATGGCTGGACAGGTGATGTAAAGTACCATCTTGGTGCAGATCACAGTTTCAAAGATGACGCTGATGTGACTCGTGTAACGCTTGCTAACAACCCGAGCCACCTTGAAGTGGTGAGCCCGATTGTGACCGGTTACACAAGAGCAGCTCAAGAAAAGCGTACAAAACCTGGCCACCCTGAACAAAATACAGAGTCTGCTCTGGCGATTTTGATTCACGGCGATGCTGCTTTCCCTGGACAAGGCATTGTAAGTGAGACATTTAACATGAGCAGAATTCCTGGTTACCAAACAGGCGGATCCATTCATATCATTGCAAATAATATGATTGGATTTACGACGGAAAGCTATGATTCCCGTTCAACTCGTTACGCTTCTGACTTGGCAAAAGGATTTGAAGTACCGATCGTTCACGTGAACGCTGACGATCCGGAAGCTTGTATTGCTGCAGCGGTCATGGCGGTTGATTACCGCAATCGATTTGGAAAAGACTTCGTGATTGACTTAATCGGCTATCGCCGTTTCGGACATAATGAAATGGATGAGCCGATGACGACGAACCCGATGATGTATCAAATGGTTCACCAACATCCGACAGCCCGGGAAATTTATGCGGAAAAGCTCGTTAACCGCGGAGTGGTTTCGAAGGATGAAGCTAATAAACTTTATGAAGACAATGAAAAGAAATTGAAAGATCTGTATGAAACGGTCCCTAAGAAAGATGAAAACCCGGATATTATTATGAATCCGCCAAAATTCGTTGAAAAAGAACTTCCAACTAGCGAGACAGGAGTGGAAGTTGATGTTTTAAGCCGAATTAACAGCGAACTACTAAATTGGCCGGAAGATTTGAACGTCTTTAAAAAGCTGGAACGTATTTTAAAACGCCGCGAAGGTGTAATTGAAAAAGATGGACAAGTTGATTGGGGCCATGCGGAAACACTTGCTTTTGCTTCTATTTTAAAAAATGGAACTCCAATTCGTTTGACTGGCCAGGATTCTCAGCGTGGTACATTTGCTCACCGCAATCTTGTGCTCCATGATGAAAAATCAGGCACGGAATATGTACCACTTAATAATTTAGAAGGGTCGAATGCATCCTTTACTGTCATTAACAGCCCATTGACGGAAACAGCTGTTGTTGGTTTTGAATACGGCTATAACGTATTCTCTCCAGAAACACTTGTTCTTTGGGAAGCTCAATTCGGTGATTTTGCCAATATGGCACAAGTCATGTTTGATCAGTTTGTTTCTTCCGGCCGGGCGAAGTGGGGACAAAAATCCGGGCTCGTTATGCTCTTGCCTCATGGTTACGAGGGACAAGGACCGGAGCACTCAAGCGGCCGTTTAGAACGCTTCCTGCAGAACGCCGCAGAAAATAACTGGACGGTGGCCAACTTGTCTTCAACGGCTCAATATTTCCATATTCTGCGCCGCCAGGCATCTATTTTGCAGAAAGAAGAAGTGCGCCCGCTCGTTATTATGACGCCGAAGAGCTTGCTGCGCCACCCATTGGCTGCTTCTAAAGCTTCAGAACTCACTTCTGGTACTTTTAAAGCGGTAGTAGAGGAACCAAGACTCGGCAGCAATCCGGAAAAAGTGGAAAGAATCGTTCTTTGCAGCGGTAAAGTAGCGATTGATCTAGCTGAACAAATCAGTAAAACAGAAGCCCTTGACTGGCTGCATGTTTTAAGAGTGGAAGAATTGTATCCATTCCCGAAAGAAGAAATAAAAGAGTTTTTAGCCCGATACCCACACGTAAAAGAAGTTGTATGGCTGCAAGAAGAACCACAAAACTTCGGTGCGTGGACTTATATCGATGCGCGGCTTCGCGACGTGGCGCCTGAAGAAGCAAGCGTCCGTTACATTGGCCGCCGCCGCCGCTCCAGCCCTTCTGAAGGGGATGCGATTGTTCATAAAAAAGAACAGGCGCGTATTTTAAAAGCGGCTATTACGAAAGAATAATAAACTGGATGAAAAGCGGACAGGCCGTTTTATTCCTGGCCTGTTCAGCTTTCAAATAAATTACTTTCATTTTAACAATGACTGATTAGATGAATGCACATTAGAGGAGGACACGAAAGTGGCTGAAATTAAAGTTCCGGAGTTGGCAGAATCAATCTCTGAAGGTACAATAGCGCAATGGCTGAAGCAGCCTGGAGATGTTGTAGAAAAAGGAGAATACATCGTTGAACTTGAAACAGATAAGGTAAACGTGGAAGTTATTTCCGAAGAAGGCGGCGTTATTCAAGAACTGAAAGCAGCTGAAGGAGATACAGTGGAAGTTGGCCAAGTAATTGCCATTGTAGGAGAAGCAGGCAGCGCGGCTGCATCTGCACCAGCGGAAGAAGCGCCAAAAGAAGCTCTTCAACAAGAAGAAGTGAAACAAGAAGCAGTACAAGAAGGACCGGCAGTAGAAGAAACGAAGCAGCGCCCAATTGCCTCACCTGCGGCTCGCAAGCTGGCTCGTGAAAAAGGCATTGATTTAAATGAGGTTCCTACAGTTGATCCAATGGGCCGAGTGCGCAAGCAAGATGTAGGTTCATATTCTGCAAATGAACCAAAACAAACGGCGCCTCAACAACAAGCAATTAAGCCATCTCAAGCTTCTGCGCCAAAACAAGACGATGGCAAGCCGGTCGTGCGTGAAAAAATGAGCCGCCGCCGCCAAACAATTGCTAAACGACTTGTAGAAGTACAGCAAACAGCAGCAATGCTCACTACGTTCAATGAAATCGATATGACAGCGGTCATGGAACTGCGCAAACGTAAAAAAGACAAATTCTTTGAAGATCACGATGTCCGCCTAGGATTTATGTCTTTCTTTACGAAAGCAGTTGTCGCTGCGTTGAAAAAATATCCGTATGTAAACGCAGAAATTGATGGAAATGAATTTGTATTGAAGCAATTTTATGATATCGGTGTAGCCGTTTCTACTGATGAAGGTCTCGTAGTACCTGTTGTCCGTGACTGTGATCGTAAAAACTTTGCTGAAATCGAAGGAGATATTTTAGGGCTCGCTTTGAAAGCGCGTGACAACAAATTGGCTTTAAGCGACCTTCAAGGAGGCACATTCACTATCACAAATGGCGGTGTGTTCGGCTCGTTGCTTTCTACACCGATCCTGAATGGCACACAAGTAGGTATTCTTGGCATGCACACGATTCAAACGCGCCCTGTAGCTATCGATAAAGATCGTATGGAAAACCGTCCAATGATGTATGTGGCTCTTTCTTATGATCATAGAATCATTGATGGAAAAGAAGCGGTAGGATTCTTGAAAATGGTGAAAGATTTAATTGAAAATCCGGAAGATCTTTTGCTTGAAGGATAAAGATAAGAAAACCAGCCTCCTGCAGGCTGGTTTTCTGTTGCTTAATGGGGACGGGTCTACGGCAAGCGTAAGCGCCTAGCCCCTCGAGGTCAAATAACCCTTCCTCAATGAAGTCAAAAAAGACCGACTTCTTTATAGAAAAGAGGAGGCGACTGCTCTAGGGCGACAAGCATATGGCAGGCTGTCGAGCCACTTTCGCTTTTTTGTTCTTTTTGCTTTTACAAAAAAGGTATGCCATATACTGGCATACCTTCATCATTTTAAGTTAATTTTTTGTGGTGATAAGACCTCGTTTTTGCACTTCAGTTCGGAGCATTCTAATCCAATCTGCGTCTTGGCCTTTGTTCTTTGCGTCCCGATAGGCTGCTACAAGCATTTCATTACTCATGATTTTCATGAAATTACCTCCTTCAAATAGGTCGGTACTGCCGTGGCTTTGAAAGTAAACAATAAAGATTAATCTTTATTTTCTGTTATTATACATAATTATACGGAGTTTTTAAAGAATATCTTTTAATTTCCTTCGAAAGTAAGAGGGAGAAATAAAAAGACTAGCCTTTTAGACCTGATGGGCTGCCTGCTTCATAGAAAATGAATTTGTATTAAATAATAACATTATGTAAACTGAAGTTATCTTAAGTAAGGACAAACGTTCTTATTCAATGAAACAACTTTTCAGCCTGAATTCAATTATGCTATGATAAAAAGAGAAACCATTACGTCTATTATCAATAGGCTAGTAATTGAAAGGAGAAATTATGAATCATCTTCAATGGACAAAAAAAGAGACAGTGAAGCAAGTGAAATGCCTTCATACGAATGCTAAAAAGTATATGGTAGAAAACAGATTAACTCCAGGACAGCTTTATGATGTCAAAAATGAAACGGAAGAATTTTATTTTCTCGTCGATGATAAAGGGAAAATATCAGGCTTTTACAAAGAATATTTTGAATAACTTAATTAGATGTTTGAAATAATGATCGCAATTTAGGAAAAAGAGTGGAAATGCCCGCTTTGAATAATATGAAAAAATTGCTAGTATTTACAGGGTTTTTTTGTTAAGATAATGGGCAGGGAAGAGGCTGGCAATTTTGACAGTCCAACTTTTTCCATACATAAATATCAGATTGTTTGTGTCCATCATAGGGGGAGTACAGGTGTTTGATGAAAGAATTGCATTAAAAGTCAGATTGGAACAGCTGGCTAATTCAGAATTTAGAATTATACAGGAATTTCAAAAAGAGAGAGAGGCTATTTTCCGCCGATTAAAAGAATTGGACGCTATTGATGCAGGAAAAGCTGAAAGTTCAAAAGAAATTGTATCAATGACTAAAATTGGCGGTTTGCCGCAAGAAAGAAAGAGAAGAGGGCGGCGCAGCGAAAATCTTGAAGAACTGCGTAAAATGGCAGTCTCCATATTAAAAGTTCAGAACACACCTATTCGTGGAGTTGAACTTCAACGGCAAATTGAAGGGGAAACAGGAAAAAAGATAGCCAATATGACAACATTTATGGTTGGACTCGAACGTGAAAACCATCGGGTTCGTAAATTAGGAAGAGGACTATACATATATGAGTATGAAGACTGATTGCTGTGGCGGTCAGTTTTTTTATCGTCTAGCTCCCTTGAGGTCAAATAACCTTTCATTAATGAAGTCAAAAGGCGGATTGCCTTGATGAAAGAACATTTTTGCCTAAGGCTGGTCAAGACGCTTACGCTTTTGTTCTTTCTCAATTAATTTACGCCTGCCCAATGAAAATGTATGATAGAAAAGATGAGTTACTTTAAAGAGGAAAGGAACGATTTTCGTGTTTAATAAAGAATTGCCATCTGCAGTTGAGCGGAAAATAAAAGAAAGAAATCAAATGTTTATACATACGGAAGAAAGCTGGCTCATTGGAAATAAAGGATATCAGCCTGAGGATCAATCGATCTTACTTGACGCTGTCCTAGCCCTTTCTTTAGGAAAAAATGTGTTATTAAAAGGCCCGACAGGATCAGGAAAAACGAAGCTGGCCGAAACGCTGTCAGCCATTTTCTCTCAGCCGATGCACAGCATCAACTGTTCAGTCGATCTTGATGCTGAAGCCATGATTGGCTACAAAACCATTGCAGAACAAAATGGAAAGCATGTTATCGAATTTGTTCCGGGTCCGGTTGTTAAAGCGATGAAAAAAGGCCATTTGCTTTATATAGATGAAATTAATATGGCTAAGCCGGAAACACTGCCTCTGCTCAACGGAGTATTAGATTACCGGCGGATGATTACTAACCCATTTACGGGAGAAGTGATTACCGCAGAGCCGTCTTTCGGTGTCATTGCGGCTATTAATGAAGGGTACGTAGGGACCGTTCCTTTAAATGAGGCGTTAAAAAACCGTTTCATTGTGATTGACGTTCCTTATATAGGCGGGGAAACACTTATTCACGTTTTAAAAGCCGAGAGCCAGCTGCAAGATAGTAAATTGATTGAGCGATTTGCAGCTTTATCACAAGATTTAATCACTCAAGTAAAAAACGGACAAATATCAGAGGAAGCAGCATCTATCCGGGCATTGATTGATACGTGCGATTTAGCTTTGTATATGCCTCCTTTGCGGGCCATCCAGCGTGGAATTATCGATAAGCTTGAAGATGAACGAGAACAGGCAGCAGTGAAAAATATTGCTGAAACACTTTTCGAATGAGGAGATTTCATGAAACGCTTTATTCAATTTAATGATGAGACGATCGATTCTTTTTTGTTTATGCAATTGTCTGACTTGGCGAAAACATTAACTAAAGAACCGGAAGTTGAAGTAGAGTATAGTCCTTACGCTTATGTAAATAAGCAGGAAAACAAAATTTATGTCAGTCATTTTTGGAATCACCGGCCGGCAGGGGATACGTGGGACGGCTTTAAATCGGACATCTTTTTGCGGGCGCTTGGCAGCTGGAAGCATACGGATGAACAAGCGATAAGGGCATTTTTGCAGCAAATCGAACGTTCTCCCATCTTAACATTTGCCAAGCAGCTTGTTGTCATGGCAGAAGATATAAGGCTGGAGGAGATATGTAAAAAAGATCGCCCTGGCACAAAGAAAGCATTTGCTGCAAGGAGAAGAATGTATCGGCAGTATTTCACTACACAGTTGAATGTGAACCTTGTCAAAAGCTTGTCTGCCGATGCTCTGTTTAATTTACAATTTATTTTATTACATGCGGACTCCCCGGTAGATCCGCCGTTTATCAATCAAGAAATAGAGGCGGCCATGCCTTTTTTGCAAAGGTCAATCATGGAATTTTACGATGCGCGCTCAACCGCTGACGTGATTAAAATCAGTGAAACGATGGTGGAAATAATGGAAGAAATATTAAACCATGATTTGTTGAACCAATATTTCCACCTCCCCGAACTTTCTGCGTATGAGAATATGGAAGGTGACAACTTTCATGATTTAAAAAGAAAAGACCCGCTCGCAAATGATGACCGCCTGGAGGAAGAAAAATCTGGCGAAGAAGAAATTTTAGATGAAGAGTTTCGTACGTGGCACCGGGAAACGAGCGAGCTCGGCAGCAGCTTTCTACAATTTGATTTGGATCAAGGGTCAAAAACGGAGCTGATGGGCGAGGGGGTAAGAGAAGGAGAAGCAGGAGATCAGGCGCTCGCAATGGTGCAAGGTTCAGCCCAGGAAACAAGCCGCAAAGACTTTGCTAATCTGCCGGCCGAAAACTTAAAAAAAGAAGTGCAAGGCGGCGGCCAAGCAGTGTTTGGAAAAGAAAACCGCTTTGCTGTTCCTTGCTTTAAGAAAGCTGAACCAGCTGATCCGGAAGCGATTAATAAATATAAAAAGCAAAAAGCGCAAATTGCTTCTCTGCAAAAAAAGTTGAAAAACATGATTGAGAAAACACTTGAACATAAAAAAATTCAGCCGCGCGGTGATCTGCACAGAGGGCGATTAAATAAAAAACTCATCCGCTTCTTCATAGAGGATCAGCCACGGCTGTTTTATAAGAAGCAGGAGCCATCGACTGAAATTGATGCCACTTTTACACTTCTTGTTGATTGCTCGGCTTCCATGCAAGACAAAATGGAACAAACGAAACTCGGGATCGTATTGTTTCATGAAGCGTTAAAATCCGTTAGAGTCCCACATGAAGTAATTGGATTTTGGGAAGATACGAGCGGGGCATCTGACACGATGCAGCCTAATTACTTTCATACAGTCATCGACTACGAGGCGTCACTTCAGTCAGCAAGCGGTCCTGAAGTTATGCAGCTTGAACCGGAAGAAGATAATCGAGACGGTTTTGCTATTCGGGTTGTAACAGAAAGGATAAAAAGAAGAAGCGAAAAGCAAAAATTTCTGCTTGTTTTTTCTGATGGAGAACCAGCAGCATACGATTATGACCGCAATGGAATCATTGATACACATGAAGCTGTGCTCGAAGCACGTAAACTTGGAATAGAAGTTATTAACGTGTTTCTTGCAGATGGGGAAATTGCTGAAGCTCAGCAGAAAACGATACAAAATATATATGGAAAATATAGTATATTTGTTACAGATATAAATGAATTGCCTCATGTTATCTTTCCGTTATTGAAAAAATTATTATATAAAAGTTTTTAACGAGGAGAGAAATAGTAATTTTCTCTCCTTAGTATAGTACATTGTTATCTTTTAATATTAAAGATTCTAATAGTTCTGTTGACACATCTTGTCGAAATGAGTAGAATAAGACTCGGTATTAAGGAGGAGAGAGAAGATCCGTTCTTTAATGGACGGGATTTTTTCGCGTGAGCGTGTATAAAACGCCTTCGCCATCTTCTCGAGAGGAGTTAATCATTGAACAGAAAAGATATATTTTTTACCGGACTTATGCTTTTTGCTTTATTTTTCGGGGCAGGAAACTTAATTTTCCCTCCATTTTTAGGAATGGAAGCCGGAACATCTTTTTGGCCGGCTATCATAGGGTTTGTCATTACTGGTGTCAGTTTGCCTATTCTTTCCGTCGTCGCCATTTCATTGGCAGAAGGAGGAATTACTTCTATTGGAAACCGAGTCAACCCAGTCTTTGGGCTGGTTTTTTCGGTAGTTGTTTATTTAGCGATCGGCCCTTTTTTTGGCATTCCACGCGCGGCTAGTGTGTCGTTTGAAATGGGTGTCGCTCCATTTTTAGCTGACAGTTCAAATAATGTATTTATATTTATTTTTATGGTCATATTTTTTATTATCGTCTACTTGCTCAGTTTAAATCCTTCGAAACTTGTAGACCGGATTGGACAATGGCTTACACCCGCTTTGCTTATTTCCATCGCAGCGCTTTGTATTGCAGCTTTTATTAAATTTGACTCTCCATTATCCACACCAACAGAAAAGTATGCCTCAGCGCCGTTTACGGCTGGTTTTATCGAAGGGTACTTAACGATGGATACGATTGCGGCCCTGGCATTCGGGATTGTTGTTATGACTGCTTTCGCAAACAATGGCATACAAGATAGGGCTGTTCGAGTAAAAGCGACTGTCGCAGCAGGGATCATTGCAGGGATCGGACTCGCCGCTGTTTATATTTCTATTGCCTGGATCGGCGCGAAAATGGAGATCACCGAGGATTTTGCTAACGGCGGAGTATTACTGACAGCAGCTTCTCAAATGTTGTTCGGTGAAGGTGGGCGTGTGCTGCTCGGGACAATTGTCGCGTTGGCTTGTTTAACAACTTGCATCGGGTTAACGTCGGCATGTGCGCAGTTTTTTGCAGACAGATGGCCAGCTATTTCTTATGAAGGGTTTGTCAGAATATTAACATTAATTAGTTTTATCATTGCGAATATGGGATTGACTCAAATCATCTCGATTTCCGTTCCAATTCTTATTACGATTTATCCATTTGCCATCGTGCTTGTTTTACTCGCTTTTATTCATCCTTTCGTCAACGATTCAAAGTGGATTCATATCGGTGCGGTGTTAATGACAGCACTGTTCAGTTTGAATGATGGTTTATCTGCATTCGGATTAACTGATACAGCTCTGCATCATGCTATTTCATGGGTTCCATTTTTCTCTTCAGGACTCGGATGGGTTTTGCCGGCGATCGCTGGTGGATTGCTGGGCTTTCTTTTCGGCTCATTGAGGAAAAAACATCTTTTTAAATAAAAGTAAGAAACACAGGTGAATGTATATAAATAGACGTAAAAAAATCCGCATAGTGAAGATGCGGATTTTTTTTGAACAAGCAAGGTTGTTTTTTATTCAAGATTTAATAGTTTTTGTTTTAACTCGTTTTCCATAGAAGACAATTCTTGTTCAGCTTGCTTGCGTTTCGCGCGTCCTTCCTGCTGAATGCGCAGCGTTTCTTCAAGTGTAGAAATTAAATTCGATTGCGTTTTCTTTAACGTATCGATGTCTACAAGGCCTCGTTCATTTTCTTTGGCGGTTTCAATCGTATTCGATTTTAGCATTTCTGCATTTTTTAACAGTAAATCATTAGTTGTTTGAGATACTTGCTTTTGCGATTCCATCGCTTTTCTTTGTCTTACAAGAGTAAGAGCGATGGCCACCTGATTTTTCCATAAAGGAATGGCTGTTAAAATGGATGATTGTATTTTTTCAGCCAGTGCCTGATTCATATTCTGGATCAGGCGGATTTGAGGAGCGCTTTGAATCGTGATCTGGCGGCTCAACTTTAAATCATGCAGTCTTTTCTCTAAACGATCGGCGAATTGGATCATATCATTCACGTCTTGAAAATCCATCTGGTCACCTGATTGTTGCGCTTTGCGGCGGAGTGCAGGAATGGTTTCATGTTCGAGCTCTTCCAGCTTTAATTCGCCGGCAGCGATAAAAATATTTAATGCTTGAAAATACTCTTTATTTTTTTCATACAATTGTTCCAGCATTTGAATGTCTTCAATGAGAATTTTTTTAGAATGATCAAGCTTAATGCTGATTCGGTCAATTTGAGTGCCAACTTTTTGGTATTTTGACATGATTTCTTGAATTGAACCTGATACTTTATTGAAAAGGCGGCTGAACATATTTTTCTTTTCCGGACTCAATTCATCAGGATTGACTTGCTGCAGCTTTGCCATCAAGTCGCTTAATATGTCTCCAATCGATCCAATGTCTTTTTGTTGTACGTGGTCGAGCATGGAGTGAGAGAAGCTGGAGAGCTTCGATTGAGCGGTTGTTCCATAGCTGATGATCGACTGGTGATTCGCCGGATCAATTTGTTTCGCCAGTTCTTCGGCCTTTATGCGATGTTCATCCGGCAATACATCAATGAGTCTCTTTGGCTGCTGCTTCTTTTCAAGCGGCTGATCTGGACTCGGCTCCAGTAAATTTTCTCCGAACGGGGAAGAAAGCAAATCATCAAGTTCATGTAAATTGTCTTTCAGTAAAGTTGGTCGTTTATCGTTGTCTGCTGTCATTACGATTTTCGGCTCCCTTCTTCGCGGTCTTCTGGCAGCTCACGCTTGTTTAATGAGTGCTTGGCCACGTCGAGTTCAAATGTTAAATGTTCAATATCTTTTGCTAACACTTTGTGTAAATCTTTTTCCAACGTTTTTGTTAAGTCATCGAGCGTTTCTTTCGTTTCTAGTAAAGACTGTTTCACGGAGGCATTTTTCAACCGCTGTGTATTTAACAATGCATATTTTTCAGCCAGCTCGACAACAGAATCCAAGTGTGAATAGAAAAATGATTCCGCTTCATAAAAACGTTTCGGTTCTTTTTTCACGACAGAGAAAATTCTGCGCACGAGGCGGTTTAATTCAATCATTTGTTTTAATGAGCTGATGCTGCGGACACGGACGAACACACTTTGCAGGCGGCTTAGCTTTTTTTTCGCTTCTTTCATATTTTCGAAAATGAAGTTATATTCTTTTCTCGTTAATCCATATTTTTTATATAAACGCGCATCCGCATACTTACCGAGACCGAAGTAAACGACTGCCCCTGCGGCAACAGCTCCGGCAGACGCCAGCAAGGGAGAGAGGGCGAACTGATTCACTAAGAGCAGCCCGGACAATACAGCAACAGGGACGGTGATCAATGCGTGAAGAATAAAAAGTAAAGGGTTCTTCATCGTACTCACTCCAATTAATGTTTTCCTTGTTATACGCACGATCCGCCAAAAAGTTTCAAAAATATTAGAAGTGATCATCAATCATTTAAAAATGTTGCTTTCATTCCTACTATTAAAGAAAGCAGAGGAAAAAGTCAAATGAAAAGCAAAAACGGAGCAGCCTTTATTGAAGCTGCTCCGTTTTCTTAATTGCTTTCTGTTACTTGTTTGGAAGGATAAATCTTTTTGCTCAGCCACGTTTGTCCAATGAGGAAAAGTCCGCTCACTCCCCAGTACAGCGGCAATGCTGCTGGAGTCGTAAAAGAAAACACGAGAATCATAACGGGTGAAAGTAAACCGATGATTTTCATTTGTTGTTTTTGCTGTTCAGGCATATTCATCATCGATACGCGGAATTGAATAAAATACATCACACCGGCAATGAGTGCCATAGCTATATCCGGCTGGCCAAGTTTAAACCAGAGAAATTCAGCATGCTGAATTTCTTCAGAAATACGAATAGCGTAATACAGCCCCATCCAGATGGGCATTTGTAAAAAAATTGGCAAGCAGCCCATCGAAAAAGGATTAATATTGTGCTGCTGGTAAAGGGCCATCATTTCCTGCTGGATTTTTCGCTGCTCTTCTTGGTTTTTTGCTGCTTTTAACCGTTTTTGAATCTTATCCATTTCCGGTTTGACGATCTCCATTTTTTCTTTCATAGCTTGCTGTTTCTTCATTGTGTTCAGCATAAATGGCATTAAAATCAGCCGGACAGCAAGAGTAATGACAATAATAGCAAAACCGTAGCTGCCGAGCAGTTCACCGAGCGTGTGAATGAGTTCCACAAAAGGCCGGACGAGGTAATCGTGGAAAAAGCGGCCTTCTTGTTCAGCGGCCTGACATCCGGTCAGAAACAGAGTTGAACCAAGTAAAAAAGATAGTAATAAGGATGATTTCTTCAAAGTATAGTTCCCCCTATAAGCCGATCTGCGGCAATCAAACTGCTTCTCTTAAAAACTAAAATGAGTATACCTTAAATTTCCTCTCAATTCAAATGATCGAAAAAGTGAGAAAGACTGTTTTTACCTTGTGTATAACTAGTTTTTATGTAAACTTTATTTAAAAATAGGTTGACTTAAAAAGTGTTTATCTTTTATCCTTAAAGAGGAAGCAGAGGAAATTAGCTAAAGGGGAGAGACAAATGACAAGTTGGGACAAATTAGCGGAAAAAGTGTTAAATGGGGAAGAACTAAGTGATGAACAGGCACTGGCCGTATTAAACAGCCCGGATGACGAGCTGCTGGGACTGCTGCAGGCAGCTTATAAAGTGCGAAGCCAATATTACGGAAACAAAGTAAAACTTAATATGATTATTAACACAAAATCGGGACTTTGCCCTGAGAACTGCGGCTACTGTTCCCAGTCTATCCGTTCAACCGCACCTATTGAAAAATACCGGATGGTCGATAAGGAATCTATTTTGCAAGGAGCGAAGCGGGCCTATGAATTGCAGGCAGGTACATATTGCATCGTAGCAAGCGGACGGGGTCCAAGCAACAAAGAAATAGAGCATGTGACTGAAGCGGTCAAAGAAATTAAGGATAAATACAAGTTGAAAGTATGTGCGTGTCTTGGTCTGTTAAAACCTGAACAAGCAGCCAGACTGAAAGCTGCTGGTGTCGACCGTTACAATCACAATCTCAATACATCAGCAAGCCACCATGAACAAATTACGACAACTCATACATACAATGATAGAGTCGAAACGGTCAATATCGCTAAAGCTTCAGGAATTTCTCCTTGTTCCGGCGTCATTATTGGAATGAAAGAACAAAAAGAGGACGTCGTTTCCATGGCCCGCAGTTTAAAAGCGCTTGATGCTGATTCAATCCCGGTGAACTTCTTGCATGCCATAGACGGAACTCCGCTGGAAGGAACAGATGAGCTCGACCCGCGCTATTGTTTAAAAGTGCTTTGCTTGTTCCGCTTTATTAATCCGACGAAAGAAATCCGGATATCAGGAGGCCGGGAAGTAAATTTAGGTTCACTTCAGCCGTTAGGCCTTTATCCGGCTAACTCCATATTCGTAGGGGATTATTTAACAACAGCTGGACAAGAGACGACAGCTGATCACAAAATGATTGAAGAGATGGGTTTTGAAGTAGAGTTTGCTTCAGAAAAAGAACAACAGCCTGTTATATGATTAAAACACCCGTTCATCGAGCGGGTGTTTTGTTTATAAAATATCATTAACTTGAACGGTGAAATTCAATTGAATCACTATTCAAACTAATGATACTATTATATATATAAGTTATTTTTATACAGCTATCCATATGGAAAGGGGGGCGCTTATGAAAGAAGGATGTCTATTTTTGGCTCAACTTCTTTTTTTGTGGCTCATCTATCAGCTCGGCTTGATCATTGCAGACTTTCTTCATTTGCCTATACCCGGAAATGTTCTCGGCATGCTGATTTTATTCATTTTGCTTTCGACGAAAATCATTAAAATACAATGGATCGAAACAGGGGCCTCGTTTTTAAATAAGCATTTAGCCTTTTTCTTTGTGCCGATTGCAGTTGGCTTGATGACATATTCTCATTTATTGAAAGAAAGCGGCCTGGCTCTTGCCGTTGTGTTATTTGGCAGTTCGATGATTGGTATGGCGGTCACTGGTGGACTTGCACAATTCGTTTCCGCTAAAAGCCTGAAAAAAGAAGAGGAGGGATCTGTCGGTGAACAGCGTCACTCTCTTTAGTATTGTACTGACAATGATTGTTTATTTCATTGCCCGTCTTCTCGCTGTCCGTTTTCCTTCTCCTTTAACGACGCCTGTGTTCTTAAGTACAGCTGCTATTATTCTTATTCTAGTACTAGGCGGCATTTCTTATGAAGAATACACACCTGCAAAAGAAGTAATGACTTATTTGCTTGGCCCTGCTACTGTGGCACTGGCCGTTCCACTTTATCATAATCGCCATGTATTGTTAAAAAAGGTGGTTCCTGCGTTTGCGGGGCTGACAGCGGGCACGTTCGCTACAGTTGTATCTGCCGTCTGGCTCGTCAAAGCTTTTCATTTGTCTGAAACAATGGCTGCATCCGCCGCCGTTAAATCGGTCACCACTCCCGTAGCCATTGAAGTGGCTCTTATCATTGGCGGCGATCCGGCCTTGTCGGCCATTTTCGTCATGGTGGCCGGAATGTTCGGCGCTATGTTCGGGCCGTGGCTGTTAACGGTGATGAAAGTCACCGATCCTTTTTCGCGCGGCTTATCTATAGGTACGACAGCGCATGGAATTGGTACAGCGCAGGCAGTAGCAGAAGGCCGGCTTCAAGGGGCTGTGTCGGGAGCAGCGATGGGATTTGCCGCTATTCTTACTTCTTTTATCATGCCGTGGCTGTTTCCGCTTTTATACTAAAAAGGCACCGCTTTTTGAGCGATGCCTTTTTACATTATTTGGGGGGCGAAATAATCGTATGGTGGATAACGTTGCTAATGGAGCGGGTCTACGTCCAGCTCCAGCACCTAGCCCCTCGAGGTCAAATAACTTTTCCTCAATGAAGTCGAAAAGCGGAGCCGACTGCTCTGGGGCGACAAGCATATGACAGGCTGACGAAATGGTGTTTTTCAGCCATGCAGTCAGACTGACATATGACCTCGAGCCCCAAGGAGGCGCAGCTAGACATTGAGGAACTAACATTTCTGCCTAAGGCTGATCGAGGCGCTTTCGCATTTGTTCTTATCCAATTAAAATTCGTTCTTTCGGGAACTTGTAGCTGTCTTTGATTTCTTTGCCGCGAATAATAAAGAGCAAAGAGAATAAGCCGATCCTTCCGATAAACATCAATGTAATAAGGAGCACTTTAGCCGGCGTGCTTAAATCGGCTGTTATCCCAAGTGAAGAACCGGTTGTTCCAAATGCGGAAGACACTTCAAATATGATTTTTACGATTGGCAATTCCGGTTCTAAAAAAGAAAGGAAAATAATCGACCCGCCCCAGATGAAAAACCCTGTAGTGATGACCACGAACGAACGCCGCACATCGATGGGGTGAATTTCCCGATTAAAAATTTTGATTGTATTTTTCCCCCTCGCATAGAAATACACACTTAAGATTGCGATTGCAAAAGTCGTTGTCCGGAGCCCGCCGCCCACACTGCTTGGAGAAGCTCCGATAAACATCAAGGTAGAAATGACAAGCAGTGTAGCGACAGAAAATTCGTTCAAATCCAACGTGGTTAAGCCGGCACTGCGGGCTGCGATCGATTGGAAAGCAGAATAAAAAAAAGATTCATGCCACGTTTTATCCGCGAAAAAATGATTCTTGTCGAGCAAATAAATCAATGCGGTTCCAAGCACCGCTAAAATCGCATACACCGTCGTTGTCAGCTTCGTAAATAAGGAAAAATGGAATTTAATCGGTCCTCTGTACGTTAAATAATCTTTAATTTCCACTAATACTGGAAAGCCGATTGCTCCGAGTACAATCAGTATCATGTTAATAAATTGCACAAAATAATCATCGGCATAAATGATCAGGGATTGGCCGGTTATGTCAAAGCCGCCATTAGTCGTCGCACTCACAGACGCAAACAACCCGTGCAAAAAGGCTTCGGAAGTTGTTGGGTAAAATTGCAGAAAATACGTACTTAAAATGATGGCGCCGACTGCTTCGATTCCGAGAATAAGCAAAAATATTTCTCTCATCAGTCTAACGAGCCCAGCTAAATCAGTCCGATTTTGATCTGCCATAATCAGCTGCCGTTCCCGCATGCCGATTTTTTTTCCAACGAGCAGCCAAATGATTGAACTTAGAGTCATAATTCCGACCCCGCCAACTTGCAAAATACATAAAATAAAGACATAGCCAACCGTATTGAACGTGTCAACGAGACCGACTGGTGATAACCCAGTGACACTTAGGGCGCTGACTGCAACAAACATGGCATCAATTACAGATATATCGACTCCCGGCTTATGTGCGATCGGCAAGAGCAGCAAGCCGGTAGAAAACAGTGCCCCTATTAAATATAGCATCACGATTAATTGAAAAGTCGACAGCTTCAACGATTTCTCTTTTCTAGACTCTTTCATAACATCTACCTCTCAACTTTTCCAGCAGAATGGCTGCCCGGTATTATCATCGCCAAAAACATACCTCTTATTATATATAAAAGGTGTGCGATTTAAAATCTTTTCGCGAAAAAGAGAAAAGTCTTTAAAGCAGACAGCGATTTAATGAAAAAGTTATTTTCGTACTTTTTTCGACAATAGGTGAAACTAAATGAAATGAACTTCGTATATGTATGTATCCGTTCACTAAAGGGGGACAAGACATGCGGAAGATGTGGAAACGGATAAAATTCGTTTTTACCTTTAGAAGATCCATTCCTTTTTTAAAAGATTTCTTTTTAAGCAAGGAAGTGGCTTTAGTAAATAAAATGCTTTCTATCGGGTTAATAATCGGCTATTTCTTTCTGCCACTTGACTTGATTCCAGATTTTTTTGCCATCATTGGCTTGCTTGATGATATCGCTGTTTTTACGTTTGTTCTTCAGCAAATTGTAAAGATGGCGCCGCACTCCATGAAAGAAAAGCATAAGATGATATAAGAACTGCCCTGCAGCCAAGTACATTTGGCACAGGGCGGTTTTATTATAGAACGGCAGAAAAGACAGTTTGTAATCTCTTTGCTGCTTCAACGAGCATGTCTTCTGACTGAACGAGAGCGATGCGTACGTAGCCTTCTCCGGTCGCACCGAATGCCGAACCAGGAACCATGACAACTCCTGCTTCTTCGATACAATGAAAGGCAAACTCTTTAGACGTCCAGCCCGCTGGAATTTCGGCCCATATAAACATGCCGCCTGACGGACGATCTACTTTCCAGCCGATCTTATCAAGTTCGTTTATGAAGATGTCCCGCCGGCGCTGAAAGGTGGCTCGAACATGTCGGCCAATCTCTTCCGCATGATTAAAAGCTGTAATGGCAGCGGATTGAATAGGAGCAAAAACACCGTAATCAAGATTGGACTTTAATCGGGTAATCATCGCTATTATTTCACTGTTGCCGGCAATGTAGGCGATCCTAGCACCCGCCAAGCTGAAACTTTTTGAAAGAGAGTTAATTTCTATGCCAACTTCTTTCGCTCCGGGAACTGCTAAAAAGCTTAGAGGCTCGGAATCATCATAATAAAATTCTGAATAAGCTGCATCATGAAGGACAGCAATCTGATATTTTTTAGCGAATGCGATGACTTTTTTGAAAAATGATTCGTCCGCTTGCCCGGCGACGGGGTTGCCGGGATAGTTTAATATCATTAATCTTGCCTTTTTAGCGATGTCAGCTGGAATGGCTGTTAAATCAGGCAAAAAATGATTTTCCTTTAGGAGGGGCATATAATAGGCTTCCGCTCCAGCTACCGCAAGGCCTGTTTCGTAAGCTGTATAGCCTGGATCTGTGACAAGTACAATATCTCCGGGATCGGCAAATACGAGCGGCAAATGGACGAGCCCTTCCTGAGAACCCATGGCATGAATAATTTCTGTATTTGGATTTAAAGAAACTCCGTATACGCGGTCATAATACTTTGAAACTGCTTCATAAAATGCTTTTGTACCTGACAGAGTATAGCCATATTGAGCAGGGTCTGCAGCGAGGGCAGCCAGCTCATTGCGCACAACATCAGCCGGCGGGAGATCAGGACTGCCGAGACTTAGGTCGATTATTCTTTTTCCTTCTGCTTCTTTTTGCTGTTTAAAAGACTTTAACTCGCTGAATATAGATGGACCGAACTTGTTCATTCGCTTTGAATAGTGAAACGCCAAGATGAATTCCTCCTGTTAAACTGTATTGTATAAAAATAATTGTAGCATACAGAATAGGAAGGGAATTTAAAATGTTTCAAAAACTAAATATGGAGAAACTTACTTGTCACCGTTCTCTAGTATGTTTCCAAAATGTTCATAAAAAGCTGTGGAAAAAATTGAAATAAGAATAAAATGTTGGCTGTTTCTCTTCAAGTAAAAGCGGGAATAAGTTCTTTACGAGAAAAGGGAGGCAAGCCATGGGAAAAAATATTATGAAAAAGCGGCTATTTGCGATTATTATATTAAGTGTGTATGTTGTGACAATGCTTTTTCACGTTTACAAGCCGCTTCCAAAAAACATTTCATATGAAAGTCCCGTTTACCGGGTATCGGAAGATCAAGTGAGTTTTTATTACAATTTAACTGGAAACAAAGAAAGGAAAAAAGAATTTACCGAACAAACCTTTCAGAGAACGTTGGAAATTATCGATGAAGCTGAACAATTTATTGTATTGGACTTTTTTCTCTTCAATTCCTACCATGAAAAAAAGAAAGAGTTTCCCGAGATCTCCAAAAAACTGACAGAAGCACTCATCGACAAAAAAAGGACAAACCCCGATATTGAAATTATTTTCATTTCCGATGAAGTCAACACTTCTTACAACTCTCATTCAACACCGGAATTCGAAAAACTAAAGAAAAATGGCGTGGAAGTCATATTAACGAATGTAGAGCCTCTGCGAGATTCTATGCCGATTTATAATGCGATTTGGCGCATGTTTTTTCAATGGTTTGGTGACGAAGGAAAAGGCTGGCTGCCGAATGGACTCGTGGAAACGGCACCCGATATGACTGTCCGTTCTTATTTAAAACTGTTTAATGTGAAAGCAAATCACCGGAAAACGATTACGACAGAAAAAACAACGCTTATTAGTTCCGGTAATCCTCATGATGCAAGCGCCTATTTTGCCAATACAGCTTATGAAGTGAAAGAGGCTTTAGTCAATGATTTGCTGATTTCCGAAAAAGCAGCGGCTGATACCCGCCGTGACATCGCCTTTCCTGATCCAATAAAACAGAAAACAGGAAAGGGTGACGTGCAAGTTCAGTTGTTGACAGAAGGAAAAATACAAAAAGCGTTGAGGCAGGAAATCACAGAAGCGAAAAAAGGCGAAGAAATCTGGATTACTATGTTTTATTTAGCTGACCGTGATATAATCGATTCGTTGACTAAAGCAGCTAATAGTGGTGTTCAAATTAATATCATTTTAGATACGAATAAAAACTCGTTTGGTAAGAAAAAGACCGGTTTGCCAAATATTCCGATGAGTGAAGAACTAATCGAGGATTCCAAAGGGAAAATAAACATACGCTGGTTTGCTCCGATGCCTGAACAATTCCATACGAAAATGATGTATGTGAAGAAAAAGAACAGCGGAGTGATTATTAGCGGATCAGCCAATTACACATCAAGAAATTTAAACAATTTTAATTTAGAAACGAATGTGAAAATAAAAGGTCCTCATTCTACCAGGGCGATTAAAGAAACGGAACAGTATTTTCATAAAATGTGGAAGAACCATGGGGCAGAATATACAACTAGTTATAAAGAGCATGACGAAAAAACAGCGGGAATCAAACGAGGCGTATACACATTGCAAAAGTTGCTTCACTTAACAACTTATTAAAGCCTCAAGAAAAAGCATGCCCATTGGCATGCTTTTTCTTTTGAAAAAAATTGCTGAAATAATTTTCTCAAAAAACCATGCTATAAACAATTTCAATAATAAGGAGGAACAAACGGTTACAGTAATGAGTGATTTTAAACAAACAATGTCAGGATGAAAAAGTGCGGAGACCAACTTGGAAGGCTTCTCCTTTGCCAGTGATAACCAACAAGCGAAACAACGATTTCAAACAACTGCACAGCAAACTCAATTAGTTATTGATACGCTGCAACCGCGTGTAACTGAGGTGGAAAACGAAGAACCTCAATATAAAAACAGTTAGTTTTAAAATAACATTATGTGCAAAATTCAAAATTAAACTTTATCAAATAAAGCTGTTAGCTGACTATAAAAAATACGGCAAAAAACAGTGGGATAAAAAAAGTATTTATACACTGCAAAAACTACTTCACTTAACAACTTGTTAAAGGCTCAAGAAAAGGCATGCTTATCGGCATGTTTTTTTCTTGAAAAAATTGCTAAAATAATTTTTTTCAAAAAAACCATGCTATAAAAGACTTCAATAAAAGGAGGAACAAATGATGACAGTAATTAGTGATCTTAAACAAACAATGACCGGCTTAAAAAGCGCGCAGGCAAGTCTGGAAGGTTTTAGTCTCGCTACAGACAACGAAAAAGCAAAGCAGCTATTCCAAACAGCTGCACAGCAAACTCAATTAGTTATTGATACGCTGCAACCGCGTGTAACTGAAGTGGAAAACGAAGAACCTCAATATAAAAACAGTTAAGTTTAAAATAACACTATGTGCAAAATTCAAAAGGAAATAAATATTAAATAAAGCTGCTGGAGGTGAAAGCATGGAGAAACAGCGGACATGGATTTTTGAAAATAAGCCGGTCATTATTTCCACCGGAGTAGTTGGAGGTCCATTTGAAGGCAACGGTCGCATAGCGGATGATTTTGACGTTTTGCACGGTGATCTTTGGCTAGAGCAAGAATCGTATGAAAAGGCCCATAGAAAACTTGTAGAAGAAGCAACGATGAGAGCAGTGGAAAAAGCGAGGCTGAAAAAGCAGGATATTGAATTTTTCCTTGGCGGTGATTTGATCAATCAAATTACGCCAACGAGCTTTGCTGCCAGGTCACTTGCCATACCTTACCTCGGATTATTTGGAGCCTGCTCTACATCAATGGAAGGGCTCGCACTTAGTTCGCTGCTTATTAATAGCAAAATGGCTAACTTCGTGTTAACTGCTGCGTCAAGCCACAATGCGGCAGTTGAAAAGCAGTTCAGATATCCCACAGAATATGGTGGTCAGAAACCGCCAACAGCTCAGTGGACGGTGACAGGCGCCGGCGCAGCGGTCGTTGCTCAAGCAGGAGATGGCCCTTATGTTTTGTCAGCCACTATTGGAAAAGTGATTGACATGGGATTGACAGATCCGTTTAACATGGGAGGGGCCATGGCTCCGGCAGCAGCCGATACGATAATAGCTCATTTAACTTCATTGAAGCTAGAGCCGTCTCATTACGATTTAATCGTCACGGGAGATTTAGGATCAATCGGCCGCAGCATCGCCCTTGAGTTAATTCAAAAGAGGGGCATTCCGTTAGCTGACAGCCAGTTTCAAGATTGCGGACTAATGATTTACAAAGACAGCCAGCCTGTTTTTGCAGGAGCGAGCGGTGCCGGCTGTTCAGCGGTAGTTGGCTATGGGCATTTGCTAAACCGCATGAAAAAAGGGGAGCTAAAAAGAATACTGTTAGTGGCGACCGGCGCTTTGCTGTCTCCGCTTTCCTTCCAGCAAAATGAATCCATTCCCTGCATTGCCCATGCAGTTGCTATTGAATATAAACATTAAAAGGAGAAAACGATGACAGTTGCATCTGATGTAAAAACGTGCACAGCTGGGTTAAAGCATGCGGAAGCTGTATTTTCAAAAATGGCGCTGTTATCCAGCGATCCAGATGCTCAGCAACTTTTCCATGAAAGCATGCTTACCATTCATGAAGTAATTGAACAAATGAACAAACGAATTTTCGAGCTGGAAAATGAAGAACCACAATATGAAGGGTTTTAACTAGGGGGGCGAACACATGGCTCAATGGCTGGAAGTAATGCTCCGTTCCGTTTCTTTTCTGCTTATATTATTCATCATTACGAAAATAATTGGCAAAAGGCAAATTTCACAGCTGTCCTTTTTCGAATATATTGCAGGTATCACCATCGGCAGCATTGCCGCCGAAGTGTCCATGGCTAGAGACCGCCCCATTTTAGATGCGTTTGTCGCTATTATAGTATGGGGTCTCGTGCCGCTCTTGGCTGGTTATATCGCGCTGAAAAGTAAATCATTTCGCGGGATAGTGGAAGGCAATGGAGCGGTATTCATCAAAGACGGGAAAATTTTTGAAGAAAATTTGAAAAAAGAAAAGTATACGATTGATGAAATGTTATCCTTGCTTCGTAAAAAAGGTATTTTTTCTGTTCAAGATGTGGAATATGCCATACTTGAACAAGATGGCAGTTTAAATACTTTGTTGAAAAAAGATAAACGACCGCTGACGAGAAGTGACCTGCAACTTATGCCGATCAATGAAAAAGAACCGCATACGATCATTATGGATGGGCGCCTGTTGGTAGACGCGCTTTCTAAAAGTGGGAAAACGAAAGAATGGCTCAATGAAGAATTAGAAGTGGCAGGCGTAACGATCGAAAATGTATTTTTGGGTCAAGTGAACTCATATGGAGAATTGTACGTAGATTTATATGATGACCAACTACAGCCAGCTGCTCCGCAGGAAAGACCGCTGCTGTTGGCCAACTTAAAAAAGTTTGCAGCCGATATGGAGGCTTTCGCTTTATCGACGGACTGCCAAGAAACGAAAAAGATGTACGAAAAAAACGCGGCAGATATCAACAAAGTAATCCAACAAGCAAAACCATATTTATTAAACTGAGGGACATCGCAATCGATGTCTTTTATTTTAAGTTACATACTGTGCAAAATTCAAAATCAACATATAACTAGTGATTTACTTATGTTTTTGTTAAAATAAATATAAAGACTATAACCAAGCAGCTAAACAAAGAAGAGGTGAGAGTTTTGGCAAGAGGTGAGGGGAAATTTTTGATTAAACAACGAGCATTTTTAAAACTTTTTATGATTCGTTTCGTCGAAGAAAATAAGCTGTATGGCATGCAGGCTATGGATGAATTAAAAATGACGTTTAAACAATTCGGCTATGAACCAAACCATTCAGAAATTTATCGGTCTCTTCATGAACTGATTGATGACGGTATTTTAAAGAGACATAAAAAGCTGCAGGAAGGCGCAAAATATAAAGAAGTCGTTATCTATCAATTTGATGACTATGAAAAAGCCAAGCTCTATAAAAAACAAGTGAAGACGGATCTTGACCGAAGTATGGGTCTGCTAAGAAAAGCTCTGGAGGATGTGTATTAAACAACTTCACGGGTTGAAGGTAGAAAAAAGAGAAAAGGGTGATGTAATGGGGTTGTTTGACGGTTTGATTGGCAATGCGACAGAAGCAAATATTGAGAAAGTCGAAAAAACACTTGAACAAATTCTTTCTGAAGGAGAGAAAATTGAAAAAGCTTTTCAGATTTTAAGAGACTTAATCGTGTTCAGCAATAGACGGCTCATTTTTATTGATAAGCAAGGCGTCACCGGGAAACGAATTGAGTACCACTCTGTTCCATACCGCAGCATCACTCATTTCAGTGTACAAACTGCCGGCACATTCGATTTGGAAGCTGAGTTGTTAATTTGGATTTCAGGAAGGGAAAATCCGATTGCCAAGCAGTTTCGAAAAGACGACAGCATATTTGATGTACAGCGGGCGCTTGCCGCCTATATTTTGTGACGTGATTTCTCAAGATTTGCAGAAGCTTTGACTATATGCAGACATCATCTATATTATTTTTGTTTATTATTGGAATATAGAGAAAACTCCATATCAAAGTGGAGATAAAATTCAGCCGAAATATGATGAACGAATATCCATCTTGTAAACTTTAGCTGCAGGATGGATATTTTGGGTTTTCAAAATCCCCCAAAAATTTTATTAATATATTGCATAAAGCTATTCAAAAACACATTCTAGAAATTCAGTTTTAAAATCAGACATCAATAAAAGCCGGTTTCTTCATTCATAGAGGGAACCGGCTTTTATGTTCATTCAGACTTTCTTGAATAAAATTCATCAATGGCACGGAGCCAGTTTTCCCGCATAATGGCGGAAACGCTCCTAGCGTCGCATTCTTTCATTAATCTAATAATTGCAGTATGCTCATCTATCGATTTTTCTGTTAAGACAATCGAATTATGGAAAAATAATCTTCTAACGTGTGCTTGCAGTGCTGCAACCATCGTAAGAATATACGGATTTTTCGCGGTGTCGACGATGATTTGATGAAATTCTTCATCAATTTTCAGTGCAGAAAAATAATTTTCTAAGCGGACTGCTTCAGCAAATCGCTCATTCGTACTTTCGAGCAATGAAATAACCTCTTTCGTTAAATAGGGAATGGCCAGTTCGGCGGAAAGCGCCTGCAACGCGGCAAGTGGAGGAAGGAGATCATTAATAGATTCCTTTTCTACTTCGGTCACTTGAGTAGCTTTTCCTGGATACATCTTTACGAAGCCCTGTGCTTCAAGCAATTGCAACGACTCACGAACTGGTGTCCTGCTAACGCCTAACGCTTTGGCAAGTTCCGTATCGTTCAGTTTTTCACCCGGATGTAATGTCCCGTCTATAATCCATTGCTGAAGTTGGTTGAATGCACTTTCTTTTGCAGATGTACGTATCGGTTTCGAATGATTAGTAGGTACCGGCATTACAATTCACCACCCTGTACTCATTTTGTGTAACTCTTTTATAGTACATTATAAAGGATAAGGAATTCCAATAGTAAATACAATATATTGTACACTGAAATTATGAAGGAACACACTATCCTTTGACAAATAATTGCGTCACACATTGATAATATAAAAACAATCTTGAATTTCCCCTTAGCATAGAAAAATCAAGGTTTCACCTTCGAAAATATATCTTAGTTTATACTATTTGCATTTGTCGGCCAGTCTCCTGCAGCCGTAAAAAGAATACCAGATGACCGGCATTCTTTTTTTGCAAAATTCCAAAAAAATCTTGTTTTTCCTCTTTCATTATGGATATAATTAACAACATAAGTGCAAAGTATTTCTCAACCGCGCGTTCATGAACTGGTCAGCTTTCACATTAACTTCCAAGAGGCAGAAGCATATGATGCTTTCTGAAGGGAGGTGAGACCAGATGACGATCAACTTAATATTTGTCATTATCACCATTAAAAAGCGTAAAAAAAGTGTGGAAGATTATTTTCATAACGAGCGTGTTAAAAAAATGTATGAAGAAATGCACATGAAACAGCAAGAACACTTGAGAAACTTTTTCTAAAAAAAATGAATTCGAAAGGGGAATGTTTTATGATTTTCTTATTGCCAACCGAAGTGAAATTACTGAATGCACTCTTTGTTTTGAAGGACTCTGCCTAGTGAAGCCGACTAGGAATAGGAATAAATGAATGTAACAGTCATTGGACCTGCCCCCGCAAACTTTTAATGAGCGGGGGCTTTTGCTTACATATTGCTCTTATTACTTGCTATTTTAAAAGACCTTGCCCGTCATGCATAAAACAAAATAGCTTACATATTACTTTTGAATGGGAATGAAAATTACATGTCAAACACAGCAAAAAAGGCAGAATTGCGGCAGGCTACCACCTACAGCATCTTATTTGCCATTAGTGCCGGTCACTTTATTAATGATTCTATCCAATCTGTTGTCCCAGCGATGTTTCCAATCATTGAACGTTCTCTCGATTTATCTTATGCGCAGCTTGGCTGGATCGCTTTCGTTTTAAATATGACATCATCAGTTATGCAACCCGTATTTGGGGCAGCAGCGGATCGGAAACCGCAGCCTTACTTACTGCCCGTTGGAATGGGCCTATCTATGATCGGTGTGATCGCTTTTGGATTGTCACCCAGTTTTTCCTTTCTGCTGCTTGCGGTTTTATTTATTGGTTTAGGATCCGCCGTCTTTCATCCGGAAGGGTCAAGGGTTGCCTTTATGGCAGCCGGGCAAAAGCGAGGCCTTGCCCAGTCTATTTATCAAATGGGCGGGAACGGAGGACAATCTCTTGCGCCAATCTTTACGGCATTTATTTTCGTACCTCTTGGTCAAAAAGGATCCTTGCTGTTTGCCGCGGTTACTGCGGGCGGCGCCATATTACTTACAAAAGTATCTGCCTGGTATAAACAAAGACTGTCTATTCAATCAGCAAGAAAAAAACAACTTACAGCTTCCGGCAAAAACAAATTGCATGCACGAGTCAAATGGGCGATGATACTATTAATCTTTTTTGTTTTTGCACGCTCCTGGTATGCAGCAGCAATAACAAATTTTTATCAGTTTTATTTAATTGAAGATTACGGACTATCGATCAAACAAGCGCAATTATATTTATTTGTATACTTAGCTGCCGGTGTCGCAGGTACGTTTCTCGGAGGACCGCTTGCTGACCGCTTTGGACGGAAAAACCTGCTCGTCTTTTCAATGCTGGGAGCAGCACCACTTGCGGCCATTCTGCCATACGTTCCTCTCGCTGCCGTCCTTCCGCTCTTTTTGTTGATCGGTTTTATCTTGCTGTCGAGCTTTAGTGTAGCAGTGGTGTACGCTCAAGAACTGCTTCCTAATAAGGTCGGAATGGCATCCGGCTTAATTGTCGGCCTGGCATTTGGAATGGGGGCCATTGGCTCCGTTGTTCTTGGTGTACTCGCAGACAGCATCGGCTTGAAATTTATTATGATTCTTGCAAGCTTGCTGCCACTTCTCGGTATCAGCGCGCTTTGGCTCCCGGGCGATCAAAAAGTTCGTGAATTGCAAACAAAAAACGAATAGAGCTTGAAATCGACTTTTTTTATGGGGTGAAACTTTTTTAGCGTTGTAAATCCGCATTTTCCTGACCCTGCCCCAGATAGATCGAATATGCTACGACAGTTTGAAATGACCTAGTACGCGTTCAAAATAACGATCTGTTTAATTGTGTGTCAGCTTATGTTATAATGAGAAACTTAGGATAATTACGACTTTTTCTCATAATTGAACGGATGCCAAGAAAAGCCTCCGCCTAGTGATAAAATATGGAGGTGTAAGAGAATGAATAAAAGATGGACAATCGGTAAAATTAAAGAGTTTGTTGAGAACAATTCGGAAAGTAAGTTACTAACGACGGAATATCACGGTTTTTCTCAAAAGTTACTATTTAAATGTGCATGTGGTAGCAATTTTGAAAAAACATTTACGAAATTTAAAAATAATAACCAACGTAAATGTGACGTGTGCCAACCGCCAAAAGCGTCACGCTAAACGAAGTGCCGATTTCTATTAAATAGAAGTTGGCACTATTTTTATTTTATAGGAGCAATTATACAATCCATAAGGGGTATGTATAGGGGATAAATTGGTGAATACGGGAGAAGAACAAGAGAAAAAACAAAACCAAGTTAATAAAGAAAATCCAACAGTTAATTTAGTGGGATCTATAAACCGTTCAATGGTTGGTAACTTGGGGGCATTACGATGTACTCGCGACTTCTTGGCTGAGCCAAACCCAAAGGGCGATGAATTCGTCTGCTTGATACTTACTCGATCGTTGAACAAAACCAACTTGTTTAGCGATTTTTTGTAAGACAATTGGAGATAGAAAGCGTTGTAATTCTTATGAGAATAGATGTAATTCTTCAGAAAGCGAGAGGTTCATAAAAAAACGTCATCCTTTTCGAGTATTTTTCTGAAAGAATAACGTTTTTTTCATTTTTGGGGGAAATGTGTTTCGTTAGCTTGATGGGCATGCGGCAGGACCCCTTTATCCAATAAAAAAATAAAAGCCGACAATTCCTTAGTATAGGAATCGTCGGCTTTTCTCATTTGAAAATTGTCTTAGCGTATGTTTTCTGCGTTTTTTGGCAGGTACCCACTTATAAGAATTCGTTGTCAATCTTTAATAAAATGAAAGAGAATGAAAATCGCCAACCAATTTATTAAGAAAAAAAACAAAAAAAGATGAATATACAGGAGACATCTGACACATTTTAAGAAGGTTGAGTTTTTAAACTCCTCAACAACACTAAAACCTGTACAGGAGGTCATTCAATTGGCACAACAAAATCAACAACAACAAATACAACAAGCTATGTCTGCAGTACAACAAGCACAGCAGGCTGTACAACAAGCACAAGCTAGTGCAAACCCACAGCAGTTGCAACAAGCTCAACAACAAATGCAACAAGCTCAACAACAAATGCAACAAGTCCAAAGTCAAGCTACGGCTGAGCAAAATCAGCAGTTACAGCAAGCCCAACAGCAATTACAACAGGCACAACAGTCTGTTCAGCAAAGCCAACAACAAGCTGCTCAGCAAAATCAGCAACAATAATAACGATATAAAATGAGCCTCCCTTTTTTAAGAAGGGAGCTTTATTGGGCTATAGCCAAGCGGTAAGGCAACGGACTTTGACTCCGTGATGCGTTGGTTCAAATCCAGCTAGCCCAGCCATTATTTCTAATGGGGCAGAACCCTTCATATAATTTCTACTGATTGCTTTTACATAAAGTTTCGCAAAACCGCCATCACAATAATGCCGAAAATAACCGTTATCAATAGACTTTTTGTCCAGATTGCGATGACCAAGGTTGGAATTAAAGCAAATAACACTTGCCAGTTAATCCCTGGAAAACTATCGTCTCCGCTTTCAATCACACTTCCAACGATTAAGGCTGTCAAAATACAAACAGGAATAAATGACAGCCATTTCATCACAGCTTCAGGCAGCTTTATATTGCGGACGATGAGAAAAGGGGCCAGTCGGGGTATAAGTGTAACAACCGCACAACCGATGATAATGAGAAGAATTGTGATATTTACACTCATTTATCTGTCACCACACCAACCGTTGCCACTATAACCGTTGCAAATATAACAGCCAAATCCACCGAAACAAAAAAAGAAAGAATATACATAGCTGCAACCATCAATAAAATTAACATTACATAATGTTTTAGCTTCGATGCTTTCACGCTTTCCATCTGTAAAATTAACAGAGCAGCAAACATCGCCGTTAAGGCAAAATCCAGCCCGAATTTTTCGGGTTCTGATACCCATTTGCCGAGTACTGCTCCTACGACACAGGAAGCAATCCATGTAATATAGGCCGTTAAGTTTAATCCATTCATCCAGCGGTCATTGATTGGTTTGTTGTTGAATATTCTCCCGGCAGCCACGCCAAATGACTCATCTGTGACAAGTGCTCCAATTCCTGCGTTTTTCCACACTGAATACTTGGTAAAGTGAGGGGCTAAAGTAGCACTTAATAAAAAATGGCGTAAATTTACGATAAAAGTAGTAAAAATAATAGCTGATGCGGGACTCGCTGTTGCCAGCATTCCGCAAATAATAAATTGCGCGGCCCCGGCGTAAACGAAAATTGACATGAAAGCAATTTCCAAAACAGTCAAACCTGAAGCAACCCCGATCATTCCGGCCGCAAAACCAATGCTTATGTATCCTAACAAAGTCGGTACACAATCCTTAATACCTTGGAGAAAAGATAATTCCTCCTTTGCCGCTGTTTCCACCTATTTCCCCTCCTTACTATATATAGTATAAGTATACATTTACTTTAAAAAATGAAAAGTCAAATTAAAAAGCTTTATCACTACACTATTATTAGCCTTTATCGTCAGCTTACTTTACGCATCAATTGAAATTTTTTTCAGAGAAGTTGAACATTCCCTAATTATAAGATAAAATGATTGATGGTCTTTTGTTTAATTATGAAGGAATAATGATACAGTTATGAAAATAAGCGTCTACTAATTTGTCTAGCTTCAGCGCCTTCCACTCGAGGGAATAAAAAATCTTTTTTATTCGTCGATTACGAGCCAATTCACAGAAAGGTAAAGAACACCTTTCTGTGAATTGGCTCGTCTTGTGCTTCTTGTGGGGGATCCACTAAGGAAAGCTCTTTAGAATGAACTCCGCAGGAACAATCTGTTTTTTGATTGTTCCGAAGGCGCTTCCGCTTTTCTTTTTAGGCGTTTTAATTTTTTCTTTGGACGGGGGGATAATATGCAAAGCCGAATGCCATTTTCATTATCCAAAAGCGAATCTTTTTTCGAAAAGTTGAGCGAGTGGATCGGAGATGTTTTTTACGATATATTACCTGAGGCAGGTTTTGAAATGCGCGATGAACAAATCTTTATGGCTTTTCAGGTTGAAAAGGCATTTAAAGAAAAGAAGGTTATTTTCGCGGAGGCAGGGGTTGGGACAGGGAAAACCATTGTCTATTTACTCTATGCGATTGCTTATGCACGTTACATAAACAAGCCAGCGATCATCGCGTGTGCAGATGAGACTCTCATTGAGCAGCTTGTGAAAAAGGAGGGTGACATTGCCAAACTTGAGAATGCTTTAGGACTGAATATCGATGTAAGGCTCGCGAAGTCAAGAGATCAATATTTATGTTTGAATAAGCTTGATAAGCTTGTTGCAAGTGAGGACATGGATGCTTATAACCCGATTTATGACCAACTGCCTGAATTTGTTCATACCGGATCTTCGATGCAAATGTTCGAACGCTATGGCGATCGGAAGGACTACCCGGAATTAACGGATGAAAAATGGGGGAATGTTGCATGGGATGCTTTTCAGGACTGTTTTACATGTGAAAAGCGGCACCGCTGCGGCCAAACACTAAACAGAGATTACTACCGAAACGCAAAGGATATCATCATCTGTTCTCATGATTTCTACATGGAGCATATATGGACAAAGGAATCAAGAAAGCGCGAAGGCCAGTTGCCCTTATTGCCTGAAAGTTCATGTGTTGTGTTTGATGAAGGTCATTTATTAGAATACGCTTCTCAAAAAGCTTTGACGTACAGATTTACTGAGAAAATCCTTGAATCTATTTTAACAAGGCTGATGACAAATGATGTAAGGGAAAAAACATTAAATATTATTGACGATGCCATCGTTCAAAACGAGCGATTTTTTCACGCATTAACGGAAGCTTCTTCAGCAACTGAAGGGTCAGAGAAAAGAACGATCAATAAAACAGCGACTGTTATCAAAGAAGGGAAATTTTTGCTTGGATTAATTAATTCTCTTGAAGAAGAGCTCGTGATAGAAAGTGAAATGTACGTCATCAATGACTATGATTTAAATATAGTTGAAGAATATTTAGAACAAATTTCCTATTCTTTGTCGTTATTCCTAAAAGAATTAAAAGGAATTACTTGGTTTGAAGAAAACTATGAGGAAAGAACTCTCGTTATTATGCCGCGAATGGTTGAAGATATTATGAGAGAAGAGGTCTTTTCACAAAAGAAACCATTCATATTCTCATCTGCCACTCTATCAGAGAATAAATCATTTGATTATATGGCCAAAAGTCTTGGGATTGACAACTATCTTTCCTTTTCCGTTTCCTCTCCATTTGATTATGAGGAAAATATGGCTATTACCATGCCGAAGTTTCAAAAAGAAGACGCGGATGCCAAAATGCAATATGTCCATGAACAGATTGAAAAATCAGAGGGTAAAGCGTTAGTATTATTTACAAATAAAGATGAACTTGCCAGCTTCAAAAAGTATATCAATGGGAAAACGAACCTCTCCGTCTATTTTGAAGGAGATGCTGAAATTAGCACGTTAGTATCCAGCTTTCAAAATGAGGAACATTCAGTTCTCTGTTCGGTCCATCTATGGGAAGGTCTGGACATTCCGGGAAAGGCGCTGGAAAATGTGATTCTCTTTTCCCTGCCATATCCTCCTCACGATCCTGTCTTTACCGCTAAGCGTGAAGGGGTGAAAGATCCTTTCAATGAAGTTGATTTGCCATATATGATTTTGCGTTTAAGGCAAGGCATCGGCAGATTAATTCGAACACATGAGGATAAAGGGATCGTCCACATATTGATGAAGGAAAATGAAAAGCCAGAAGTAATCGAATTAGTCAAGAGTATATTGCCGGTCAAGGTCGCGGTTGGAAAATAAAAAGTCACATATAACTTATATTTTTGAAGTGTTCGGGATTAGGATGCCCCTTCATAGAATAGAGGTTTAAAACAAACTCAAAATTTGTATCTAGAAGGGGGTAAGTACGTTATTATTCCTTCTCGATGCAACACAGAGCCTCTCTCAGCATGTGAAAAGAGGATTGAAATAACTTATTAACGGAAAACTAAAACAATTTCACTCTATCCAGATAAACATGTATTTTATCCTGATTCAACCGCTTCAAATTTCTCATTGTATAGAGCGTAAAATAAGGGACTCATATCTTCCAGATCTACCTTTGTTTTAACTGCGTAAGGTTTATCTCTTCATTTTGACGAGTTTCTTCTATTAATAAAAGCCGATGATTCCTTAACATAGGAATCATCGGTTTTTTTCATGTCCAAATTTGCTTAGCGTATGTTTCCCGTGTTTTGTTGGCAGGATCCCTCATTGAAAGGAGAGTCTTTAGAAGGGGATAAAAAGGAGGGTTTGCTAGTATTTCTCTTATTTTATTCACTTTATGGGTGTTATTTCCTGATTATCCAGCTTTCATTGACAATGATTCTCATTATCTTTTATTATGTAATTGAAAATGATTTTCATTATTGATTAAAGAGGAGGATTTTTAATGATTGAGCTTTTGAATCAACGTTTTGTTAAACGTGAAGGAATTGCCAATTCTATTGTGTCGTGTATAGGCAATACACCATTGGTCCAGCTAAACCGACTTTTTACGAAAAACAATATAGAAGTTTTGGCCAAACTCGAAATGATGAATCCGGGCGGCAGCATGAAAGACCGCTCAGCAAGATTTATCATTGAGCAAGGACTCCGTGACGGTTTAATACATAGAAATTCTCACATCATTGAAAGTACTTCCGGGAATTTTGGAGTTGCCTTGGCCATGGTATGTAAAGCTTATGATTTACCTTTTACACCTGTGGTTGATCCCAAAATCACCAAAGCTAATTTAAATATTTTAAAGCTCTTAGGTGCTCGAGTTGAGATGGTAGATACACCAGATGATCAGGGAGGATATTTAAAAACGCGGATTAAACGTGTACAAGAACTGTTAAACACTATTCCAGAAGCCTATTGGATTAATCAATACGCAAATGAACGAAATTGGCAGGCTTATTATTATGACACGGCAGAAGAAATTATTAAGCAAACCAATAAACCAATTGATTATTTGATTGCGGCCGTTAGCACGACTGGAAGTATTCTTGGCTGCGCACGCCGGATTCGTCAAGACCATCCTAATGTTAAAGTGATTGCAGTTGATGCGGCAGGCTCGGTTATTTTTGGAGCGCCTCCAGCAGCAAGAGAACTCCCTGGCATCGGATCCAGCCGCGTTCCAGAGCTGTTGAATCAGGAGGAAATTGATCAGGTCATCTATGTTAACGATATGGAATCGGTTCAGGGATGCCGGGATTTACTTGGGAAAGAAGGAATTTTTGCTGGAGGATCCTCAGGCTCCATTATTGCGGCTCTAAAAAAAATTATTCCTGCATTACCAGCTTCCTCTCGTGTCGTAACTATTTTGCCTGATCGAGGAGAGCGATACTTGGATAGCGTTTATAACGAGGATTGGGTACAAAAGGTATCACAGAATTATATTACAAATTAAGAAGAGGAGAATAAATAATGAACCAACAAACGATTACACCTTCTATTCGTTACTTAAGCAAGAATGATATTGAAAAAGCAGGAGGAGCAACTTCTGAGCTTTATGTGACCGCACTTAGCCGGGCCCTTCGGCTTCATGCCAAAGGAGAGTTCGTCCAGCCGTTGAAACCTTACTTAAGAGCGAATGAAAAAGAGGGACATATTGCAGATCGTATTATTGCCATGCCTGCACATGTTGGCGGAAATGATCCAGTTTCAGGGATGAAGTGGATTGGAAGCAAACATGATAATCAAGCTGTAAGAGGAATGGAACGGGCAAGCGGCCTTATTATTTTAAATGATCCAGCTACAAATTTTCCAATTGCCGTCATGGAAGCAAGCTTAATTAGCAGCATGCGAACAGCAGCAGTAACGGTTGTTGCGGCAAAGTATCTAGCTAAAAAAGGATTTGAATCAGTCACCATCATTGGCTGCGGCTTAATTGCTAGTAAACAGGTGCAGTCATTATTAGAACAATTTCCACAAATTAAAGAAGTTCATTTGTTTGATTTAAATCATGAATCGGCAACGCGTTTTGCAGCAAGGTGGAAAGAACAGAAATCATCCGTTCAGTTCATTATTCATGAAACGGCTGAAAATGCAGTAAAACAGGGTGAATTAATTGTACCGTGCACTGTTGCAGATAAACCATATATGGAGTATAGCTGGCTTCAAAAAGGAACATTTGTCAGCAACATTTCAATTATGGATGTCAAAAAAGATGTGTTTTTACAAGCAGATAAAGTTGTAGTCGATGACTGGGATCAAGCCAATCGCGAAAAGAAAATAATTAATCAATTAGTACTCGAAGGCAAATTTTCAAAAGAACATCTTTATGCTGAATTAGGTGAAATTGTGCTCGGCGAAAAAGCAGGGCGTGAAAATAATGACGAAATCATTGTTTTAAATCCAATGGGAATGGCGATTGAAGATGTTGCGAGCGCTTATGAAGTTTATAGACGAGCGGTTGAGCAGCGTATCGGTACAACGTTAAATCTATATTAAAAGGAGGGATCTAATTGGTGTTGTCCGTGGAAGATCCATCTATCCGCTCAAAGAATACTTATGAAAAGGCGGAACATCATCTTATAAAAGATTTAATTGATGCTTTTCTTCTTGAAGATCTTTTTTCGATAAATAAAAACGGAAGAATCGCAAATGGTCTAAGAGAACTGCTGCACTTAGAAAAAGGAGAGTCACTTTTTGAGGTTCCACTTTCGGAGGAACAATCCATTGTGTTTCCGGTTCGTTTATCAGCTTTGCAGTCGTATCGTTTAAGCAGAGAATGTGTTTACCTTTTATTAAACGAGACTCAAACGTTAAAAGTACTTGGACTGATTGAAGCTGCTAAATTGTTGATTGATGCATATGGTCATACGAGCGGCTATTCAGAAGACAACCTTAAACAATTTTTAGATGAGTTAACGCTTGCACTGAAACAAACTACCGTGGCATATGAAAAATTTGAATCATTACAAGAGAATCAAACATTATCATTTATTAAAACAGAGCAACTTGCCTCCTTTCGTGATCGTCCGTTTCATCCAACTTCAAAAGCAAAGGAAGGTTGGACAGAAGAAGACTATCGTTCATATAGTCCGGAATTTCAACAGGTGGTGAAGCTCAGCTGGATGGCAGTTCATCGTGATTATATCCATGCAGGAAAAACAGCAAATGAAGCACTTCTGAATAACCTCTTAAATGAACAGGAAAAACAGCAATTAGAAGAAGCTTTTCAAAAGGAAGGCATTTTAAAGGAAGACTATTTCGCCATGCCTCTTCACCCATGGCAGAAAACAAATATTATTGCAAAGCTTTATCAAGAAGAAATTGACAAAAAATTATGCGTGCTTCTTGATGTTCAAGTGGGCTCGTATACAGCCACATCATCGCTTCGTTCATTAGCACCCGTAAACGATGGAGCTTATCATATAAAGCTTCCAATTGGCATCTCTTCATTAGGAGCATTAAGACTTATGCCAACGCGTTACTTAATCAATGGAGAAAAAGGGCAAGAACTTCTTGAACGAACCAAAGAAAAAGATTGTTATTTAAAGGATCATCTTTTTATATGTGATGAGCGGAACTGGTGGGCTTTCCAAGAAGAGGATCAGAATTTGTTTGCAGATAAGCCTGGTCATTTAACGTGTCAAATTCGAAGCTATCCGAGTGAATTGCTAAATAGTTGTGATTATACACTTGTTTCTATGGCGGCATTGGGCGCTGGAAAAGAGGATCATCTCTTTTCCAAATGGCTTCACATGCAGAAAAAAGAAGTGACGCAAGAAAGTATTATAGCGCTTTTTGAAGTTCTATGCCGTGAATTTATTACGTTCGCATGCCGGTTCTTACAATACGGCATTATGCCGGAATTGCACGGACAAAACGTTATCACCGTGTTAAAGTCTGGTGAATTAAAAGGATTTTTACTGCGCGACCATGATACAATTCGAATTTATCCTGAGTGGATGGAAAAGGCAGACCTTGAAGATCCTGATTATATCATTCGAAAAGATACACCAAATACGCTAATTAATCAAAATCCTGAAGAGTTTTTATCCTATTTTCAAACACTTGCTGTTGAAGTGAACCTTTATGCTGTGATTGACAGCTTGTGTTCGGTTTACGATCTTGACGAAACCGCTCTTTGGCAAATTGTAAAAGAAAGCATTGTAAAGACACTGCAAGATAGTGATTTTGAAGCGAAGCATCAGGAAGTAATCTATCACATTCTCTTTTTAAGCGAAACATGGCCAGTAAAGCGTCTGCTTGATCCTTTATTAAGGCGGAAAGGATCAGGAGGAGGAAGCATGCCTTCTAGTATTGGAAAAATTAACAATCCATTTCAAATGATGGATCAAATGAAGTAATGAATCAAGCTATTGATTGGAAGCGTAACTTTTTCATTCTTTGGGGCGGACAATTTATGGCGATTGCTGGTCTCACTGTATTAGTCCCTCTCCTCCCCTTTTATATGGAGGAACTTGGTGTGAAAACAATGCAGTCAAATCAGTTATGGAGTGGGATTTCCCTTGCTGCACCTGCTGTCTCGTCTGCAATTGCTTCCCCGTTTTGGGGAAAGTTGGGTGACCGTTTTGGCCGTAAGTTAATGGTCGTTCGAGCACTTTTTGGATTAAGCGCGTGCCTTTTCTTAATGGCAATTGTCACAAGCCCACTTCAATTTTTGTTCGTACGGCTTTTCCAAGGGGCATTTGGCGGTGTTGTCGACGCTTCAAGTGCATTTGCTGGTTCTGAAGCACCGAAGGAACAACGTGGAAAAGCGCTCGGAAGTCTTCAGGGAGCTGTTGCAGCTGGTTCACTTTCTGGTCCGCTTCTAGGCGGCATATTCATTGATTTATACGGTTTTCGTCCGCTCCTAATGGTAATGGGAGTATTAACAGGAATTGGTGCAATTGCTGCTTGGTTTCTTTTAACAGAACGAAACAGTTCTAAAAATAAAGTTCATTTCGAGAAAGCAAAAGACAGTATTTTTCAAACATTTGCAGACTTGCTTTCTCACCCGAGAACAAGGGGATTTATTATTGTCGGTTTTGCTGCAAATTTGGCGGTGTTCGGCCTTGTGACACCACTTGCACCGTTAGTTGAAAAAATCGCAAAAAGCCCGGATTACGCAGCAACGTGGATTGGTTTTTTGCAAGCAGCGTTATGGACAGCGACACTTTTGAGCTCCCCATGGTGGGGGAAACAAAATGATCGTTCCAAAGTAGAGAGAAATTATATGATTGCCACTGCCATTTGTGGGATAAGTGTGATATTACAGGCATGTTCAGCCAATGTCCCAGCGCTATTTGCCTTTCGGGTTTTGCAAGGTTTAACATTTAGTGCACTCATTCAATCTGTGATGCTTGTTGTTGTTCAGGCATCTACTGATTATAATCGTGGCGCTCGAATTGGTGCAACGAATAGTTTACTAGTATGCGGGCAAATTGTTGGCTCTTTAACAGGAGCATTGATCACGGGAATATTCAAACCCGAAATCGCCTTTCTCTTTATGGGAATCATCTTTATTGGAAGTGCTTTGCTTCTATTACGAGGTTTTACAATCTCCCGTGTGTTTTTATTTCGCGTGAACAAAAGATAGAAAGGAAGTGGGGTTTTGTTGGAACAATTGATTTTAAAAGAAACTGCAAACAGCAGAAAGCTTGCTGAACAGGCAGCGGTTGAACGATTACTAAATGCTTACTTGAGAGAGAACAACATCTTTGATCCAAGAATATCAAATGAGCAATTTATAGTTATGCTAAAAAACAACGGTAAGAAAATTTCCGGTTCGTTTATTTACTGGTCACCAATTGGTCATCATACATTTGGAGAAAGATTCTATATAAATGAAGAATCAGGTTTTATTAAAGTTACAGCACGTGAAGTGATTGAGTTAATAATAGAAGAGCTTTCGTATTTTGAGAAAGATAGACAGCTTCGATCGAAAAAAATAGAGACGATTCTTGAACATATTGAAAACAGCATAGCAAAAACAACGATGTATCTTGAACATGCATTAATGAAGAAGCAAAGGGAACAACCTGTCTATTTAAACTCTGAACAGTCTTTACTATTAGGACACCCGTTTCACCCAACACCAAAAAGTTCAGAAGGCTTCTCAGAAAGCGATTTAGCAGAGTTTGCACCGGAACTTGGCGCTTCCTTTCTCCTTCATTATATTGCTATTTCAAATGAATACTTACTTGAAGAGCGGATCACGGAAAGTGCTCTTCATTTTGACAGTGCACTTTCTAATCAAGAACTGTTAGAAGTGAAGCAAAGATTAGGAGACCGGCACGAAGAGTACAAGCTGCTTCCACTCCATCCATGGCAGGCACGTTATTTATTAGGGCTTGAAGAAGTACAAGGATTAATTCAAAGAGGGGAAATTGTTAATTTAGGAAGACTCGGTCCATTTGTATATCCAACTTCTTCGATCCGTACAATATGGGATAAAAGACAGAATGCATTTTATAAATTGCCATTACACGTACAAATTACTAACTTTATCCGGACGAATTCTTTAGAACAAGTAAAGCGGACGATGGACGCTGCTAAAGTCATCGCACATATTCGTAAAAGCTATGAAACGGACTCCTTTCGTATTTTATTAGAACTAGGTTATCGCGCTTTATCGATTCCAGAGAGTTCAAAAGAAGTAAATGGAAGGTTGATTCAAAATACAGCTGTCCTTTTTCGTGAAGGGGTTGAAGGACTTGAAAAAAAGGGAGACGATGACCTTTATGTAACAGCATCACTTCTTGAAGAACAGCCGGGATGGAAAGAGAGCGAGTTAGCAAAACTGTTAAAAACGTACAAGTACAATGAAAAAGAGTGGCTTAGGCAATATCTATCTATTTCATTAGTGCCGATGTTAAAACTATTTGCTGAAACAGGAGTAAGCCTTGAAGCGCATGTTCAAAATTCATTAGTGAAATTTGTTAAAGGCTGGCCTGAAACATGTTATGTACGCGATCTTGAAGGAATCAGCATTTCACGAAACAAGGCAGAGGCAAATGGTTGGCTTCAAAAACTTTTAGCGGAAGATAGTCCTGTTCTATACAGTGAAGAAGAATCGTGGCTTCGTTTTAACTATTATGTTGTCGTAAATCATCTCGGTCACCTCATTTCAAGTTTAGGAAAGGTTCACAATAGTGATGAACGTGAGTTGTGGCAAGTTGTCCGTTCCATTTTGCTAGAAATCGAGAAAACAACTTTTTCTAAAGCATTGAAAACTTATGCAGGAAAGTTATTAGAAAGCAAAACGCTGCCTGCCAAAGCAAATTTGGTCAGTCGTTTCCAAGAACGTGGTGAAACGCCATTATTTGTTGAAATACCAAATCCAATCTATGAAAGCGAGGGGGCATTATGGTGAAAAAACTAGAAGAAATCATTGAATCAACAGAATATCTCGAGGTAAGAAGACGAATTTTTCGGCAGTTAATTGAATCATTGATTTTTGAAAATATCGTAAAGCCAACGAGAACAACATGTCAAAGCGGAATCGAGCAGTTTACAATTCACGGTAAAGATACACTCGGCGACCCTGTTACCTATGTGTGCAGAGGGAAGCAAAAAGTAAGCTTTGATAGGATTCGTCTAACAAAAGAGCCCATTGTACGTCGAAAGAACGACAAGGAGGCCGAAGCAGATTCGTTTGCTCTTTTTTTCGAAGAAATTGCTCCGTTCATTGGTGCAGATAAAAAGCAGCTGGCAATGTTTATAAAAGAGCTAAATGAAACACATTTAAAAGATGCGGTTGCTCAATATGAATGGAAGCAATCTGATCATAAGCAGGCCGAGACTTATGATGAATTGGAAAGTGAGGCAATGGAAGGTCATCCTTATCACCCGTCTTATAAATCAAGAATTGGCTTTACGATAGAGGACCACTTAAACTTTGGGCCAGATTTTAAGCCAAGTCTATCATTAATATGGCTTGCTGTGCCTAAAAAAGAGGCCGCATTATCAATCTCACAATCTATTCATTATGAAGAGTTTATAAAACAAGAGCTAAACCCGAATGATTATGAACGGTTCGTAAAAAAACTGAGCGAAAAAAATCAACATGCATCCGATGTTCTGTTTATCCCTGTTCATCCGTGGCAGTGGGAGAATATTGTTATGCCGCAGTTTTTTAAAGATCTTAAAAAAGGGTCTATTATTTTATTAGGAGAGGGATCTGATCAGTACATTCCGCAGCAGTCTATTCGCACGCTTTCTAATCAAACAGATCAAACAAAATGCTACGTCAAGCTTCCGCTGAGTATTACCAATACGTCCACAAACCGTGTTTTAGCTCCGCATACAGTTGAAAATGCGGCAAAAATATCAGATTGGCTCGGTACAATTAAAGAAAACGATCGTTATTTAAAAGAAGAACTTCAGCTTGTTTTTTTGCGCGAGGTGATGGGAATATCCTATGATACGCGAGACCGCTCATCGTTTGAAAAAGAAACTACATACGGTGTTTTAGGCAGCATCTGGCGTGAAAGCATTCATTCGTACCTAAAAGAAGGAGAAGAGGCGGTACCGTTTAATGCACTTTATCATTGTAAAAAAGATGGAACAGCGCTTATCGATGAGTGGGTGAATCGATATGGTATTGAAAACTGGGTAAAACAGCTTCTCCATGTCTCTATTACACCGCTTATTCACCTTTTATATACACACGGTATTGCGATGGAATCCCATGCCCAAAACATGGTGTTAATTCATGAGAATGGCTGGCCGACTCGCATTGCATTAAAGGACTTTCATGATGGGATTCGTTTTAAAAAGGAGGCACTTAGCGAACCGGCGCTATGTCCTAATTTAACGGCAACTCCAGACATGCATAAAAAAATAAACCGCAATTCATTTATTGAAACAGATCAGATCGAGCTTGTCCGTGATTTTGTTCATGATGCGTTTTTCTTCATCAACCTATCAGAAATTGCTTTCTTTTTTGATGAGTACTACGAATTACAAGAAGCAGAGTTTTGGAGAAGTGCACGTGATGTGATTGAATCCTATCAATCTCGTTTTTCGCACCTAAAAGAGCGTTTTGCGATGTTTGATCTGTTTGCAGAAACCATTCAAGTTGAACAACTAACAAAACGAAGAATGTTTCCTGAAACCGAGCTAAGAATCCAGCACGTGAAAAATCCACTTTTTACAGCTCAGGAGGTGACAACATGCTGAAAAATAAAGTTAAAATGATGATTCAAAACAATGAAACAGTGTTTGGACTTTTTTGTTCGATTCCAAACCCGCTCATCATTGAAATGATCGGTCATGCCGGTTATGACTTTGTCATTATTGACACGGAACATGCAGCCATTAATCCGGAAACCGTTGAAAACATGATACGTGCAGCTGAAGTTGTTGGGTTAACGCCGTTTGTTCGTGTAAGTGAGAACAGTAACGGCGCGATATTAAGAGCGCTTGATGCAGGAGCAAAAGGTGTCATCGTTCCTCACGTTCGTGCAAAGCTAGATGCAGAACAAGCCGTTTACGCAAGTCGATATTATCCGCTTGGAATGCGGAGCTTAAATGGCGGAAGACCAGCATCATTTGGTAAAGACGACTTAACAAAATATATCGAGCGGGCAAACGAAGAAATCATGGTCATTCTTATGATTGAAGATCAAGAGGGGATTGAAAACCTCGATGAGATTTTATCTGTAAAAGGTGTAGATATGGTGCTTGAAGGGGCAGCCGATTTGTCACAATCATTGGGAATACCTTGGCAAACACGTGCTGAACGGGTAAAAGAAGGGGTTGAAACGATCTATCAAAAAACAAGGCAATATTCTATACCATTTTGTGCAATTCCAAGAAGTTCGGAAGATGTGCAAACTTGGTTTAATAAACGCGCGGCCGCTCTAGTAATGGGAGATGACCGTGGTATTTTCTTCCGGGCAGCAAGAGATGTTCTTGCTTCAAAAACAGAGAAAGAGGTAAGCCGTACATGAAAAAGGTGATTGAAGTAATTGAGCGTTTAAAAGAAAAAAATGATGAGCCAGTATGCAGTTATATTTATGATCTTGATCATTTAAAGAAACATGTGGAATCTGTCACCCGTACACTACCACAAAACTGCCGCATGTATTATGCGATGAAAGCAAATTCCGAAGAGCGGATTTTGAGAACCGTTCATCCTTATATAGAAGGATTTGAAGTTGCTTCAATAGGTGAAGTCAAAAAAGCACGTGCAGTCAATCAAAATGTACCCGTTATTTTCGGTGGTCCAGGTAAAACAGATAAAGAATTAACGGGGGCGATTTTAGAAGATGTTAAGCTTTTCCATGTTGAAAGTATCCATGAGCTCAAGCGTCTGGCAATGATTGCTGAATACCTTAATAAGAAAGTTTCCATATTACTTCGTGTGAACTTACGAGGGCCCTTTCCATCGGCCACTCTTCACATGGCAGGCAGACCCACACAGTTTGGAATTGATGAAGCCCAAGTAGAGGAAGCCATTCAGTTATCACTGTCCTATCAATCACTTCAGCTTGAAGGCTTTCATTTTCATTCGATTTCAAACAACCTGGATCACGAGCGCCATATTGAGCTGATTCATATTTACTTTCAAAAAGCAAAGCAGTGGTCACAAAAATATGAATTTCCGCTTATGTACATTAATGTTGGCGGTGGAATCGGGGTGAACTTTTCAGATCTCCATCAGCAATTTAATTGGAACCATTTCACAGGTGAACTACAACAATTAATAGATCGGGAAAAGATGCAGACTGTTACCATTATTTTCGAATGCGGCCGCTTTTTAACGTCATCTTGCGGCTATTATGCTGTGGAAGTGATTGATATAAAAGAAAACCATGGCAAAACATTTGTTGTTATATGCGGCGGTACCCAGCATTTCCGCCTTCCAGTATCATGGCAGCACAATCACCCATTTGAATTGATTCCTTTTGCAAATTGGCCGTATCCGTTTGAGCGAAAAACAGCCGCTAATCAGGAAGTAACAATCGTTGGGCAGCTCTGCACGCCAAAAGATGTTTTTGCAAAAGATGTGTCCATTAATCAGCTCCGAATAGGAGATGTGATCGTTTTTCACTATGCAGGTGCATACGGCTGGTCCATTTCACATCATGATTTTTTAAGCCACCCTCATCCACAGCATCTTTTTTTGGAGCGAGAAACAGCCCTTAAAGCATAACAGATAGATAAAGGAGGATTTTTTATGAACAGTGTTGTCTCTTCACTGAAACTATTACCTATAGATTTGATCGATCTTCATGAAGATTACGAACCGTCACGGCTTATAAAAACGATCGCGAATATTGAAAATGACCAATTTTTGCGTCATCCGATTCTTGTCACACGTTTAGCAAATGATCGATATTTAGTGCTTGATGGTGTACATCGTTTTATGAGCTTAAAAAAACTTGGATATACAAAAGTTCCTGTTCAAGAAGTAACGAAAAATGAGTTTACCTTTACAGTCTGGCATCACCTTGTCAAAAGCGGAAACTGGTACAAAGAACTCCTTCATAACCCTAACCTTCCTTGGGTGAAAGATAAAAAGGAAGGGAGTCTATTTATAGAAATGATAACCAACAAAAATGACCGACACTTTTTATATAAAGATGATATCGCTCCCCATTTTTTGGAGAGTTGGCACACGGTTGTTTCAAGCTATACAAAGCATCATGATGTGACTAGAATTCCGCAAGAATCAGATTTTTCACCACAAGCGGAGGAAGTGCTCATCATATATGGAGCATTAGATTATGATTTAATTGCACAATATGTAATGGATGGGAACAAACTGCCTGCTGGAGTAACGCGCTTTCAAGTGAATGGCCGGCTCTTGAACTTGCAGGCCCCGCTTGCACTATTACAAGAAAGCAGCCAGTTTGAAGCAGAATGGGCTGAACTGCTTCGTAAGTCCGAACAATCGTTAAGGTGCTATGTCGAAAAAGTGTATTTATGCGAGAGGTAAGGGTGTGAAGAAGAGAAAGCGGTCTTGGTGTTCGGACACATGCCCATCAAGCTAACAACGTAAATTACTGGATACGGAATGATCTTTGTTTCAAAACTAGCGAATGACGGAAAAGAAGATGAGAATGCCAATGAGTTGTCCATATAAATAGCACTCTAGGCGTTCTCTTTTCATATTTTTACATTTATCAATTTCAAAGAATGACTTCTACGTTTTAAATAAAATCTCAATTGTTTGGCGATGTCTTGCAGGACTACTAGAGATAAAAAGTATTGTAACTCTTGTGCGAAAAGATTCAGTTCATTTGAAATAATAGGATTCATCAAAAACGCTATCCTTTCCCGTAAACTTCTTACGATGAGCATAGCGTTTTTTCATTTTTGAGAGTATGATTTTAACTTCGGTTGATGGGTATGGGGTTCGGACAGCAACCCTTGTTTTTGAGCATTCCGTGAAAGAAAGCAAACAAGACAAATAAGAACATAAAAAGAATAGAATCGCATTAAATGCGATTCTATTCTTTTTATGCTGCCGGGAGTAAATAAACTAAGCGATAGAAGAAAAAGCAGAAAAATTAAGAAGATTGGAAAATAAATCTACACTTTTTCTTAAATAATGGTATTATATAAATGAAAATGATTATCATTTTCACAAAAGGTTAAAAGGGGTGTACGTATGTTTCGCAACAATAAGTTAGTTTCGATTATGTTATGTGTTATGGCCCTGCTGCTTGTAACAGGATGTGGCAGCAAGGAAACGAAAGGCGAGGAGAAGAAGGCAGCTTCACCTCAAGAGGAGCGTGTGGTTAAGCACGCTGGAGGAGAAACAACGATTAAAGGTACGCCTAAAAGAATCGTCACGTTATATCAAGGTGCTAATGATACAGCTGTGGCACTTGGTGTGAAGCCTGTTGGTATCGTTGAGTCTTGGGATCAGCAGCCGATTTATGAATATTTAAGATCTGATTTAGAAGGGGTAACAATTGTTGGACAAGAGTTGCAGCCTAACTTAGAAGAGATTTCTAAATTGAAGCCAGATTTAATTATTGCTTCTAAATATCGTCATGAAAAAATTTATCCGCAATTATCTAAAATCGCTCCAACTATTATGGATGATACCGTTTATGAATGGAAAGATACGTTGCATTTAATGGCTGATGCATTAAATAAACAAGATAAAGAGGCTGAATTACTAGCTGAGTGGGATGGCCGCGTCAAAGACTTTAAATCACAACTGGGTGAAAAGTTACCGATTAAAGCAGCTATTACAAACTTCCGCTCGGATCATATGCGTGTTTACTACAATAGTTATGCCGGATCCATTTTGAAAGAATTAGGATTTGAAGGACTTGAACGCCCTGCAGGCACTGAAGGTGAAGATTGGGGAGAAAAGATTACTTCTAAGGAACGTATTCCTGATTTGAACGCTGATACGATCTTCAATTTCAATGCCTCTAAAGATTCTGAACTAGTGGAGAAAAACTATGAAGCGTGGACAAATCATCCTCTTTGGCAAGAACTTGATGCTGTGAAAAACGGTAAGGTGTTCCAAGTGGATGAAGTGTACTGGAGCGCAGGGGCTGGTTACAAATCAGCGAATTTAATGCTTGATAGTTTATATGAAATTTATGAATTGAAAAAATAAGTGATGAGCTTATAACAATAGTGAACCTGCTGAGAAATGAACAATCTATGTTCATCATTGAAGCAGGTTTTCTTTACTATTATTGGACAAAGTCAAAATTGTGAATGGTGATTAGATGGTACAAATCGTAAAGAAAAGTAAGGGAAAGATGGTTGGCTTATTTTTGTTAATCGTTTTATTATTCGTTTGTATGTTATCGAGCTTGATGTTTGGTATTACGCACTATACGTTAGCCGATATTTACAGCATGGTAACGTCGTTTAACGCACAAGACTTAACACACGTAATTATTTGGAAAGAACGATTTCCGCGGATGGTGATTGCAGTCGTTACTGGGGCTTCGCTGGCGGTTGCCGGTCTCATTAGTCAATTGTTGACGCGCAATCCGTTAGGTTCTCCTAGCGTGCTAGGGATGAATTCCGGTTCGATTTTCTTTATTGTTGTCTTTGTTGTTTTATTTAAAGTATCGGATTTAAACGTTATTGTTTATTTCGCTTTTTTAGGAGCGCTAATAGCGACTGTTTTAGTTTATTTGCTCGGTTCTTTAAGTAATTCAGGGACTACTTCTGTGCAACTTATTTTAGCTGGGATTGCCGTTAATGCGATGTTTGTCTCATTTACGCAAATCATTTTGTTAATGAATCAAAAAGGGATGAATGACGTGTTGTTTTGGATGGCAGGGACGATCAGCGGCCGGACTTTAGACATGATTTTAGCTGTTTTTCCGTTCTTATTTATTTCTCTCATTGCGGCGTGTTTTTTAGGTCGGTCTATGAACATTTATGTGTCCGGGGAAAGCGTTGCGAAAGGGTTAGGGCAAAACGTAATGTTAACGAAATTGACATTGCTTATTTTAATGGTTGTTCTGGCGGGTGGTTCATTAGCGGTCATTGGCAACGTTGCGTTTGTCGGTTTGATCATTCCGCATTTAGCTAAATCACTTATCGGGAATGGTTATGTTTGGTTGACGCCTTATTGTATTTTATTAGGAAGTATCTTTTTACTAGTCGCCGATATTAGTACGCGGTTGATTCATCCACCTGCGGAAATTCCTTTAGGTGTGATTACCGCATTTATTGGAGCACCGTTCTTTATTTATGTCGCTTTTAAAGGAGGGCGTGCACGTGGCTAATCGATGGATCATTCGGTCAAGAAATGAAAAAATATCATTTTTTATGGTAAAAAAAGATGTTTATAAAACGATAGCCGTATTGGTTAGTTTATTGTTAGTCGTTTTGTTAGGATTGATGATTGGCATCGACATTATACCGCTACATGAGGTGATTAATTATACATTCAATTTAGCGCCAATAGAGAATGAATTTGCACTAGGGGAATTAAGGATGCCGCGTGTGTTGTCAGGAATAATTGTCGGTGCATCACTTGCTGTAGCTGGTTTAATTGTACAAGGGATCATTCGAAATCCGCTTGCTTCACCGGACGTCATTGGTGTCACAGGCGGTGCTTCTGTAAGTGCCGTTTTATTTTTAACTTACTTTAGTGATTCAATGGGCGTGGAGTGGACACCGATCTTTGCTATGATTGGTGCAATTATCACGTTCTTCATTATTTATCTTTTTTCATTGCATCCGTCGATTACTGCCAATCGAATAGTGTTAATTGGCATCGGTTTAGCGACGCTTGCCAATGCGCTCGTTATGTATATTCTCGTGACGTCGGCTTCTTTTTCGGCTGAACGCGCCTATTTATGGCTGACAGGAAGCTTGTATGGTGTCAATTGGCTGCAAACAAAAACGGTTCTCGTCTCGTTCATTGTCTTATTTTTAATGATTATGTGGTCGAAGCGGGAGTTTGAATTGTACAGTTACGGTGATTCAGTTGCCCAACAGTTAGGGTTACGTTTGAAGCGGTTTAGAATCTTATTTTTACTCTTTAGTGCATTGCTTTGCGGATTGTCCGTTTCAGTTGCTGGAGGAATAGGCTTTATTGGCTTACTGACGCCGCATATTTCAAGAAGAATTGTACGACATCATACATTGCTCCTATTCATTACAACAGCTGGCATCGGCGCTATATTAGTCGTACTTGCGGACTGGATAGCGCGCATGGCCTTCCAACCATTAGATATTCCAGCAGGTGTCTTTACATCAGGTATCGGTGCACCATTTTTTATTTATTTACTGATTAAAAACCGAAATTCATTTTAAGGATGATAAAAATGAGCCGTATTGTTATGAACGAACTGAAAAATTTTGATATACATGTACAACATGAAAGACCTAAGGAGATCGCGATAACAGATTTATTAAATGAAGAAAAATGTTTATCGTTTCTGAAAAAGCAAATGATTGAGATAAAGGCGCCGAATTTATCAGTTGCAGCTTCCATGTTTTCGAAAAGGTATGCTTATCTCGTTGTATCGTCCACTTTATATAGCATGGCCGCATTCAACTGTGCCCTTCATTTGCCAGTAAAAGCATGCGCATTAAGTAAAGAACGTAAATTATGTATTCAAGCAGATATGTGCAAATGGCAGGAAGTAAAAAGTATGGAAAGAGAACAATGGCGGGAAAACGTGCTGCGCAGCCTTTTTTCCTCTCATATTACGCCGGTTTTAAATATATTGAACAAAACATCCCGCATTCCAGCATCAATATTGTGGGAAAACGTCGCCATTCGAATTAACTCCATTTACCGGAAAACACTAGCGAAAGAATTGGATCCACTTAAGATTGAACGGTTAAACAGCGACTTCCATTTCTTGAAAAATGCAAGTGGAGACTTGTTTCACTTAAAAGAAAATCCGATTCAACATTATTTAAAAATAGGAGAAGAACTTACATTAAATCCTTATCGGAAAACGTGCTGCTTGTACTATAAATTAGAAGAAGATGTTGAAGGAATCGGGCATTGCGGCAATTGCCCAATGAAAAGGAGTGAAAAAAACTAATCAAGGAAAATAATAAAGTGGAGAACCTCTTTTCGGTTCTCCACTTTTTGGAGGTGAATGGTTTGAATAAAACACAAATCGGAATTAAAGAAAATTTATTAAATTTCGTACTTTTAGTTGTTACAAATTTCTTTGTTGGTTCTATGGTTGGTCTAGAGAGAAGCATTTTACCAATTATAGGTGAAGAAGACTTTGGTTTGGCATCTGCAAGTGCGGCATTATCATTTATGATTAGTTTTGGATTTTCAAAAGCCATTGTTAATTATTTTGCCGGGGGAATTGCGGACCGGTTAGGAAGAAAGAAAGTCCTTCTGGTTGGTTGGAGTTTCGGTTTATTCGTTCCATTACTGGTTATATTCGCCAATTCTTGGTGGATGATTGTAGTAGCAAATATTTTCTTAGGTATAAACCAAGGGTTAGCTTGGTCAATGACCGTAAATATGAAAATCGATATTTCTAAGCCTGCTCAAAGGGGATTTGCTGTAGGACTAAATGAATTCGCAGGATATACAGGAGTAGCTGTTATGGCTGCTGTCTCCGGTTTTGTTGCTTCGAATTTATCTAATCGTCCAGAGCCTTTCTATATTGGTATTGTGATTGTAATAATAGGGTTTATCTTATCATTACTTGTAAAAGATACAGAAGAACACATTAAACTTCAATCAAACTCATCTATTAAAGGTACAACCTTATCAGCAAAAGAAGTATTCAAAAACACAACGTTTAAAAATAAAAGTTTATCAAGCATCACTTTCGCAGGATTAAGCACCAACCTTAAAGATGGAATGGCTTGGGGGCTATTTCCGTTATCTTTACTAACGCCGGTTTAACTGTAACGGAAATTGGGTTCTTAGTTGCTATTTATCCAGCGTCATGGGGTTTTTTCCAACTATTCATTGGAGCATTGAGCGATAAGTTTGGGCGAAAGTGGTTTATTGCAGGGGGAATGTGGCTTCAAGCCCTTTCACTATGGATGATTTTATCTGTAGGTCAATATGGCATGTGGTTAGTGGCAGCTATTCTTCTAGGTTTAGGAACTGCTATGGTTTATCCCACTTTACAAGCAGCTATCAGTGATGTGGCTCAACCAGAATGGAGGGCTTCCTCAATGGGTGTTTATCGCTTCTGGCGAGATAGTGGATATGCCTTTGGAGCATTATTTGCGGGTCTTTTAACTGATATACTAAACGTTAATTGGGCAATTGGTTTAGTAGCTCTCTTACCTTTAAGTGCAGGGCTAATAGCAGCAGTGCGATTAAATGAGACTTTACCTTCACTCAATAAGCTCAATAAATCTTAACCATATAATAAGCGAAAGGGATTTGGTAAAACTAAATTTGTTAAAGCTTGATTAAGACTAATAACGTATTTTCTATTAAATTTGGAAATCAGAAAGAGCAGCAAAAACTACATCGAAAGGGCGATTAAAAGATGAACCATTGGAATACTCGTTTTCAAGCACAGAACTATGTTTATGGTACGGAACCAAATGTTTTTTTGTCAGAATTTCAGAAGAAAATAAAAATTTCCGGTGAGGCCTTGGCCATAGCCGAAGGGGAAGGCCGTAATGCGGTTTACTTAGCAGAGCAGGGAATGAAAGTCACAGCATGGGATTATGCGGAATCGGGGCTTGCAAAAACAAATAAGCTCGCAGAAGAACGAGATGTAATGGTCAACACTGAACTTGTCGACCTAAACCAAGCAAAGTGGAGTAAAGATAAGTGGGATGAAATTGTATGTATCTTCGGCCATTTCCCGACAGAACTTCGACAGAAAACACTTCAAGGTGTAAAGGAAGCTGTTAAGCCAGGAGGTTATTATCTGACAGAGGTGTATTCGCACTATCAGATTCCATATAAAAGTGGCGGGCCGCAAGAACTGGATTTTTTATACAAGCCGGAAGAGTTTTTGCGAACCTTTGCTGATTGGCGCATTGTTCACTTTTTCATGGGAGAGGTTGTCCGTCACGAAGGAGAACTACATAATGGATTGTCACATGTTATCCAGTTTGTTGGGCAAAAACCAGAATGAAGCCTTTCTCTAGCTCAATAAAAATCGAGACTTCAGGATTAATTAGATTAGATAAAAGTTAAGAACAAGTTAGAGCGTACAGTGAGAAGCATAAAAAAGAGCCGAAGCCTTTTATTTTTAGAGGTTTTGGCTCTTTTTTTAGTAACTGATGGTTAGAAAACCCTTAAAGCTTCCAGTAAGAATTATTAGTGTATAAAAACAGACACACCCTGAAATATATGGAATGCTCAGCCGGGTATTAAAAGTGGAAACAAAAAGATAATAATAATGAGTAAAGAACTTTTGGTTTCCAAGAATTCGTTTCCGTGCTGTTGAATGAAGCGGTAAATTCAAAACTGAACTGTACCCCGAATATTGGACACTTTAAAAAAAGTCCTATATTCGGGGTATAGTTCATTTACAAGAAAAGAAATCTTTATTTACACAAAATTATCGACGATCCTTACAATAATTGCAAAATTTCAAAAAAGTTCTAATTTTAATACTTGGTATAATAATTGCATCAAAATGATAGGCGGTAATTATTATCTAAAATGAAGGAGGTATATGGAGCTACAATCGATAGCAGTTTTCGAATAAGACAAAGGCGTTTATGAAAGAAAAAATTTAAAATAAAGGTGTGAACAAAAGGATGAAAAAGAGTACACGTGACAGTCTTATTTTTGGTTTTGCGCTGTTCGCTATATTTTTTGGTGCCGGCAACTTAATTTTCCCGCCTTCCATTGGATTAGCTTCCGGGGAGAGCTGGGGTACCGCAATGGCAGGTTTTGTTCTTACAGGAATTATCCTTCCGATTTTAGGAATTATCGCTGTTTTAAATGCAGAAGGAAAATTTGAAGTGCTGACAAATCCTATTAGCCCGTGGTTTTATAAGTTTTTTAATATTGTCGTTATGGTAGGGATTGGGATGACCATTACCATACCAAGAACGGCTGCAACGACCCATGAATTGGGGATCCATACTTTATTTCCTCAAATTCCAGCTGTTGCTACGATACTCGTTTTTTTCGCTCTCAATTTTTACTTCGCGATGGATAAATCGAATTTCATTGATAAAGTAGGAAAAATCCTGACGCCGGCCTTAGTTGTCATTTTAGTTTTCATCGTAGCTAAAGGGACTTTTGATCCGATTGAAGCACCTGTAGCAACAGGGCTTGAAAACCCGTTTTCCTACTCTTTTATTAACGGTTATCAGACGGGGGACCTTTTAACGGGACTTCTTTGTGCTTCGATTTTTTTCGCTTCTATTGCAGGGAAAGGGTATACTAAACCTGCTGATTTGCGAAAAATCACGCTTAATGGAACGATCATAGCAAGCGTGGGATTATTAGTGATATATGGAGGTCTGCTATACATTGGGGCTACAGGCAGCGGTCTATTTCCAAAAGATATTGATAGTACGTCACTCGTTATCGCATTAGTTGATAAACTTCTTGGCACATACGGTACAATAGCCCTGGCTATATGCGTAGCATTAGCTTGTCTTACAACCTCTATTGGTTTGACAGCAGCTGCAGCAGACTTTCTTAGCAATTTAACAAATAATAAAATAAACTATCGCAATTTCGTTGTTATCATTTGTTTGGCAGGCACTGGTGTTGCTTTGCTTGGTGTCGAAAAAATCATCGACTACGCCATGCCGCTGTTCATTGGGATCTATCCGGTTTCAATCGTACTCGTCTTTTTGGGGGTATTCCGCCAATTAATCCCTAATGCAGGAGCATATAAAGGAGCAATAATTGCCACGTTTGTTATCAGCATATTCGAAACTTTAGGAATGATGGGTGTAAAGATTGATCCTGTTAACGAATTAATCGCATTGATTCCACTTAGTTCGAGCGGGTTCTCATGGTTAGTTCCATCGATTATTGGTTTTATCGTTGGAGCGCTTCTTCATAAATACAACCCATCGGGAAAAGAAAATGCTAAAAACCGCGCCAGCTGATTTTGTATAAAACTTTCTATAAAAGCGAAAACAATTTCTTTAATAGCTTTTGATCCATAGTTGATTCAACATAAATAAATAGTTGATTTTAAACGATCCATTTTTAGATCTAAGATCATAAAGTGGATCGTTTTTAGCGAAAAGAGAGGAGGATTTCTATTTTTCAAACATACATAGAGAGGTTTTCAGCCATTTTATTATTCATGTCTGTATTTTTTGCTACAATAATTGTAGCCTTGTACGTCCGCATTGATTGAGTCAACTATCCACCACTTACCTAACGATTGAAGTGGGAAACTTCTGTTCGGAAAATCTGTTGAAATGATCGGCAAGCTTGTACATAGAATCATTTCTTAATGATTTATATGCTATTTAATCAATTTCACCCGATGCTGGAGGACTATTATGTCAAAAACAATATATACAAATGGAGCCATTTACACGCTTGATGCCAATCAGCCGATAGTTGAATCGGTAGTCGTTGAAAATGGAAGAATTACAGATGTTGGATCACATGCAGATATGGTTTTGCAATGGGGAAAAAATAATGCAAAAGTTATTGATTTACAAGGAAAGATGGTAACTCCTGGCTTGACCGACAGTCACCTTCATCTGTCGGGTATTGCTTTTCAATATTTGGATTTGAACCTAACAGGTGTGACATCCAAAAGAGACATGCTGGAAAAAATAAGAGAAAGAGCGAATAAGATCCCATCAAGTAAATGGCTGTTAGGAATCGGGTGGGACGAGAATCTCTTTATTGACGGAACCATACCAACTATACAAGAGTTAGATCATGTTGCACCTCATTGTCCGATTTTTCTAAAGCGGGTCTGTCACCATGCCTTTCTCGTTAACAGCAAAGCACTTGAATTGTGTCATTATCATCCCGCGATCACTGTTCCAACAGGTGGAAATGTCCTTCTTGATCCCGGTACCAAAAAACCTACAGGCTTGCTGCTTGAATCAGCCTCCAACCTTATTACAGAGTACATACCAGAGAGAACATACGATGAGTTAAAACACGCGCTGGAACAAGCGATGAAATACGCAATAAAGCAGGGATTAACAAGTGTTCATACGAATGATCCTCTTTATTTAGGCGGTTTTGATCAAACATATAAAATGTATGATGAACTGCTGAACAAAGAGCAAAAAGGACTGCGATGCAACCTCCTGATTGATTATCCTTTTCTTAGCCGCTTAAAAGAAAGAGGTCTGTATGCCGGATATGGGAATGACAAACTGCAAATAGGAGCTATAAAAATCTTTGCAGATGGCGCGCTCGGAAGAAGAACCGCGCTGCTTTCAGAGTCTTATCATGATGCACCAAACCAATTTGGAGAAGCGCAGTACGATCAGAAAACGCTTTATAAAATGGTTAAAGAAGCGAGAGGTCATTCGATGCCAATTGCCGTCCATACAATCGGCGATCAAGCGGTGGAAAATGTGTTGCAAGTACTCGATCAATTTCCAAAAGCGAAGCATCGTGATCGTATCATCCATGTATCCGTGCTGCGGGAAGACTTAATACAACGTCTGGCGGACCCAAGTCTTGTGGCAGATATTCAGCCAAGATTTTTAGTTGGGGACTTTCCGTGGGTGCAAGAGAGACTCGGAGAGAGAAGAATCCAGCATTTGTATGCCTGGAAATCGCTGCTTTCTGCAGGTGTATTATGTGCAGGCGGATCGGATGCACCAGTAGAACCTCTTGATCCATTGTTAGGCATTCATGCGGCCGTCACACGGAGAGATCCTTCGCAGTCTCATGGCGGCTGGAATGAGAAAGAAAAAATATCTATATACGATGCTCTTAAGGTGTTTACGATAGGCGGCGCCTATGCGACAAATGAAGAACACAAAAAAGGAAAGATAACAAGAGGGAAATTAGCCGATATGACTGTCTATTCGAACAACCTTTTATTGATGGAAGATCCGAATGAACTTTTAAATACCGAAATTGAAATGACAATTGTAGGTGGAGAGATCGTTTATCAGAAGTAAGTGTTAGAAAATAAACAAGGCGGTGTTCTGTACAAGGGATCACCGCCTTGTTTATTTGTTATGATAATCGCGTTAACGTCATGATCATTTATCAATCGTGGCTATTGATCCCATGTTTTTGGATTTTTCTCATTAAAGTAGATTGAGGGATACCTAATAATTTCGCTGCTTCTCGCGTTGTTTTTGATTCTTGTAACTTATGTTGGATGAATTCTTTTTCAATATCATTCAGATACCCTCTCAATGGTTTATTTAAATCATTTTTATGTTGAATAAAGGAAGAGTTTTCTCTGCTATGTTTAAAGCTTTCTGGGAGTTCATCAATTTCAATTTGATCATGGTCGGACATGACCATCACTCTTTCGATTGTGTTCGAAAGTTCTCGGATGTTGCCCGGCCATGAATAGGATTGCAGGGCAGTGATTGCTTCTCTTGATAACGTTTTATTCGCTTTATATTTTTTATTGTAAACACCGACATAATGCTGCAAAAGTAAGAAAATATCTTCAGGGCGTTCACGCAAAGAAGGGACCTTCATTGATAAAACGTTTAACCGGTAAAATAAATCCGCACGAAACTTATTTTCTTCTGCTAATTTTAGTAAATCTTTATTTGTCGCTGCAATGATGCGTACATTAGCACTGTGAAGGTACACTTCACCAATCGGCAAGTAGGTTTTATCCTGAATTAATTGCAAAATCTTCACTTGCAAATGTAAGGGAAGTTCCCCGATTTCGTCTAAAAAAAGCGTACCGCCTTCTGCTACTTCCACAAGGCCAATCTTTCCTTTCCCGGATGCACCAGTAAATGCCCCTTTCTTATAACCAAATAATTCCGATTCAAACAAACTTTCCGGAATCGCTCCACAGTTTACCTGGATAAAAGGTTTATCATGCCGATCGCTTAATTTATGAATATAATTGGCAAACACATTCTTTCCGCTTCCTGTTTCTCCAGTAATTAACACGGAAGCGTCCGAAACAGCGATTTTTTCTGCTTGTCCGATCATTTTTTTGAAATGAGGCGTCTCCCCAATTAACGGATTCGCACCATCGATTTTTTCGTTTTTTGTTTGTAAATGCCGCAATTCCTGTACATAGCGATTAAGAACCGCTTCCACTTCCGCATGCTGCGTAGTGGAAAGCAAATCTTGATTGATGCTTCTTCCATGTGTTACAACCCATTTTATTTTTCCGTGCTTATTTCTAACAATATGTCCGCTGACGAGCCATTTTTGATGATGTCCTTTGATCGTTTGAATGATTGAGATCGACTCGTTCTTTTGTAAAACAAGCCGGTTCACAGAAGGAGAAAATAAACCTTCCTTTTCAAGGTCCCAAACATTTTTTCCTATTAGCTCATCCCGCGTCTTTTTTAACATTTCACAGCTCACTCTGCTCACCCAAACAGTGTTTCCTTCTACATCTGTAATATAAAAGCCGTCATTTAAAGAATCTAAAATATCAAAAAGATTTTCATTTTTCACTATTATCACCGCCTAATTGCTTTTAAAAGTGATTTTTTGATCCATAAACAGATCGTATCAGAAAAAGAAAACGTATTCAATTGATCCGTTAACGAAATCGTGAACCAAAAATGGATCGAAAGAATGTTGTATAACTGAAAAGTCCAGTTTTTCAGAACGAGTATAAGCTAATTCAAAGATTTTTTTGTTGAAAAAACTTTTTCTCGTTGGCACAGATATTGCATTTATAGAATCGAGCATCAATTTTTAGGAAGGTGATCACATGTACGCAGATGTAATACTTCACAATGCAAAGTTTTATACGATGGACGAAACGATTCCCGTCGCCAATAAATTAGCCATTAAAGACGGAAAAATCATCGGTATCAATGAGCAGGCAGAATCTTTTAAAGGAAACTCCACGAAAGTCGTGGAGTTAAAAAACAAAGCTGTTTTGCCAGGTATGATAGAAAGCCATGCTCATCCGCTAGAATATGCTGCTGAGTTATTGAAACTTGACTTACGGTATGAATTCACTCCGACGACTGCCGATATTCTTCAAAAAGTGAAAGAGAAGAGCAAAGAGATTCCAAAAGGAGAATGGATTCTTGGCAACGGCTGGGATGATACGAGACTGAAAGATAAAAGGTTTCCAACGATTGACGAATTAAGCGCTGCTGCTCCTGACCATCCGGTGCTGTTAAAGCGTATATGCAATCATAATGCAGTCGTTAACCGTAAAGCTCTTGAAGTATGCGGGCTGCCGTCAAACCCTGAAGATCCAGAAGGAGGACGATTTCATAAAGATCCTGCTACAGGTCAGTTTAGCGGACTCGTTCAAGAAAATGCTGTTACGAAATTTAATGTACCGGCTTTTTCTGTCAGTGAATTGAAAAAAGCGATGGAACAAGCCCAGCAGCATTTCCTAAAATGGGGAATTACTACGGTTCACGATATGGGTGTTAAGCAAAAGGAAATGAAAATTTATCAACAGATGTCCAACGAACACACACTCGTCTTGAAAGTGCGGCTATGGCTATGGGCTTTGACACAAATGGGCTGGGGAGGCGTACAGGAAGAAACATTCGCTATGGGAATTGAAAGCGGCTTTGGTAATGATCGACTGAACATTCAAGGGCTCAAGTATATGCTTGATGGCAGTGTTGGCGGCAAAACAGCTGCTGTTTCAGAGCCGTTTGAGAACGATCCAGATAATACCGGTATTACGTATATGGACCAAGAAATGATTAATCAGCATGTTCGCACAGCGATGAACAATAATTTACGGATATCGATACATGGAATTGGTGACCGAGCGATCGAAATGGCTCTGCAGGCCATTGAACAAAGCGGCAATCCGGAAAAAATAAAGTCAATGAGACATAGAATTGAGCATGTTGTTCTCCCAACAACCGATCATCTGGAAAGAATCGCTAAAAACAATATCGTTGCTGCTTCTTCTGTAGGATTTATTTACTCGATAGGCGACAGCTACTTAAGAAACTTAGGGGAGGAGCGGGCAAAACGTATTTTCCCGCACGCATCATTTAAAAAATACGGAATTATTGCACCTGGAAACTCTGACATGCCTGTCTGCAGCGGCGACCCATTCCATGGCGTGCATTCAGCAGTGACCCGCAAAACAATTGAAGGTCAGCAGTTAGGCACAGAAGAGAAAATTACTGTAGAAGACGCGATAAAAGCTTACACAATTGATGCCGCTTATAGCGGATTTGATGAGCCGATCATCGGCAGCTTAGCTGTTGGCAAATATGCTGATCTTATCGTACTTGATCAAGATCCTTTCACTATACAAGAAGATGAAATAAAAGATGTCAATGTTCAAATGACGATGGTTGAAGGAAAAGTGATGTATAAGTGTATAGATGGCAAAGACACCTTTTATACAAATGAAGCCAGCCGCAAATTAGACTATTCAAATATTTAAGGAGAAAGAGATATGTTATTAATTTCACTGCCACATGAAATGGATGATCAATACGTTAAAAAAATAGCGGAATTAGTTTATCCGATGGAAGTAGTAGTAGAGCCGGATTTAATGAACGCAAACCTTCCGATCGATAAGGTGGAAATACTCCTTACATACGGAGCTCAAGTCAATGAAACGACTTTGGACTCAATGAAGTCGCTGAAGTGGATTCAAGTGTTTCAAGCAGGCGTTGAACAGATCCCAATGAAGGAGCTTATGAAAAGGGGGATTTTATTAACGAATATTCAAGATTTTCACAGTATCCCTCTGTCTGAGTATGTACTTAGTATGATTCTCTACTTTACTCGTGCCATTCGTAAATATGAGAAATCTCAAAGAATACAAGAATGGAATCGCAAAGAAATGGATCAAGAAATATACGGCAAGACGGTCGCTATTTTCGGAGCTGGAAGGATCGGTCAATTTATCGCAGAAAGATGCAAATTGCTGGGGATGAAAGTGATCGGAGTAAATACGAATGGAAAGATCAAACCTCATTTTGATGAAATGTATACGATGGATCAAAAAATAGATGTACTGCAAAAAAGTGATTTTGTCGTCTTGCTTCTTCCAGCGACAAAAGAAACGTATCACTGTTTTGGCCAAAAGGAATTCCAGACAATGAAAAAAAGTGCGTATTTCATCAACGTCGGCCGGGGGACATTGGTCAACGCCGAGGAACTAATCGAAAGCTTAAATAACGAGGAAATTAAAGGGGCGGCTATTGACGTTACAGATCCGGAACCGCTGCCAGGGGACCATCCGCTTTGGAATGTGGAGAATTTAATCATTACTCCGCATATTGCAGCGGTATCCAACCGTTTTTTTGACCGGGCGATTGAAAAGGTCGCCTTAAACTGGGAGGCATACAAGCGAAATGAGCAGCCGCCTTACTATATTGAGTTAGCAAAAGGATATTAATGAATAAGAGGAGAGAGATATAATGAGCAAAACTTATAAAGAAGAAGATGCTATACAAGTAAAAAAATTTAAAAACTATGAAGAAGAGCGTTTACATTGCAAGCAGCGGTTAGCTGGCGGATTCCGGATTTTGGCCCGACGCGGATTTGATATGGGGGTAGCTGGCCATATTACTGTTCGTGACCCTGAATTAACCGATCATTTTTGGGTGAATCCATTTACGATGAGCTTTAGCCAAATTAAAGCTTCCGACCTTATTCTCGTCAATCACGAAGGCAGAATTGTTGAAGGGAAGAAGCCGATCAATCGGGCGGCCTTTGCGATCCATTCTCAAATTCACGCAGCAAGACCAGATGCAGCTGCAGCTGCTCATACCCATTCTCCGTATGGAAAAGTATGGTCAACGACGGGAAGACTGCTCGATCCGATTACGCAAGACAGCTGTGCATTTTATAAAGATCACGGAATTTTTAACGATTATACAGGCCTCGTTCATGGACTGGACGAAGGAAAACGGATCGCTCAGGCACTAGGTGATTATAAAGCGGTTATTTTACAAAATCACGGATTATTAACTGTCGGCCAAACAGTCGAGGAAGCGGTCTGGTGGTATGTTTTCATGGAAGAAGCGTGCAAAACACAAGTGTTGGCAGAGCAAATCGGCAAACCGATTTTAATTGAAGAATCACATGCGGAGCTAACAGCCAAACAAATCGGATTCCCACTTGCAGGAGTAGGTAACTTCCAGCCTTTGTATGATCAGATTTTAAAAGAAGAGCCAGATTTCTTAGGATAATCAAACAGCTCCCGACCACTTAAAAAGTCTCCCTTTTTTCTAATGATTGGGAGCGATAGAAAAATCATTTTTTCATTGCAGAGGAGAACTAAGATATGATTAATTTAGTAAATAAACAGCTAAAATCAATAGAAGTATCAGGCATACGTGCTATTGCTAACAAGGCAGCTACTGATCCTACTATCATTAATATGACGTTAGGTCAGCCGGATTTTCCGACGCCTGAAAAAATAAAATTGGCCGGCAAGAAAGCGATTGATGACAATCAAACAGCCTATACACATAATGCTGGTTTGCTTGAATTAAGACAAGCAGTTAGTGATTATATGAACCGGCTTTATGGCCTTTCTTATCGTCCGGAAGATGAAATCATTGTAACAATCGGTGCGAGTGAAGCAATCGATATGACCTTTCGTGCCATTTTGGAAGAAGGCAGTGAGGTCATTATCCCAGGACCTGTCTATCCAGGATATGAACCGACGATTAAATTATGCGGTGCGGTACCTGTTTATATAGATACGAGGGAAACGGGCTTTAAAGTGACGGCTGCTATGATTGAGGAGAAAATCACTGAAAATACCCGCTGCATCGTTCTTTCTTATCCATCCAACCCAACAGGATGTACGCTTGATCAAGAAGAGATAGTGAAAATAGCCGATCTATTAAAAGGGAAGAATATCTTTATTTTGTCTGATGAAATCTATAGTGGGCTTGTTTACGATAAACAACATCATTCCATTGCTTCTGTTTCTGAATTGAAAGAGAAAACGATTCTGATTAATGGACTTTCTAAATCACATGCGATGACTGGATGGAGAATTGGCTTTGTTTTAGCTCCTTCTGAGATTACGGCTGAACTATTAAAAGTTCACCTATTTAATACGGTTTGTGCGAGCACAATCAGTCAATATGCGGCAATTGAGGCTTTAACGCAAGAAATGGATGAAGTGGCACAAATGAAAGCAGAGTATAAGCGAAGAAGAGATTATGTTTATGAGCGGGCTGTTTCAATGGGGCTGGATGTAGTGAAGCCTGAGAGTGCCTTTTATCTATTTCCTTCTATTAAATATACAAATATGACATCTCTTGATTTTGCCCTCAAATTACTAGAAGAAGGGGTCGCAGTCGTGCCGGGAAGTGCCTTTTCAGAGCTTGGGGAAGGCTATATCCGAATTTCTTTTGCATGTTCAATGGAAAAGTTGGAGGAAGGATGTAACCGCATCGAACGATTTCTAAAGAAAACCGCTTTAAGTGCAGCGGCCAATTAGCCCGCAGAGTGGAAGAAATAAGCCTTGCTATTGAAGTCTGCTTCTTTCCAAAACTTATCTGAATAAACCACAATAAAAAAGAATCGCGTCAATGAAGTGACGCGATTCTTTTTTTTATGATTCTGGCAGTAAATAAAACACGGAGAAAAAGTGTGTCACACTTCCGGCAAGAACGAACAAATGCCAGATCATATGATGATACCTAAAACCTCTCCACACGTAAAAAATAGCGCCTATCGTGTATAAAACCCCGCCGGTTACTAACAGAGCCATACTTCCCGCAGAAAGATTTTGCACGAGTGTATCCCAGGCGAATACGATCAGCCAGCCCATTAATACGTATAAAAGAGTGGATGTTTTTAAAAACTTCTTTACAAAAAAGCATTTAAATACCGTTCCGAAGATTGCTAACCCCCACACAATGCCGAACAATGTCCAGCCGAGCGCACCTTTTACCGCCAAAAACAGAAAAGGAGTGTACGTGCCTGCGATGAAAAAGTAAATCGAAGAATGGTCAAAGATCTCAAAAACGTTTTTCACCTTGCCTGCAGGGAAACTGTGCACGAGCGTGGAAGATAAATAAAGCAGCAGCATCGTTGCGCCAAAAATAGTGAAGCTGACTACATGCCAGACTGTGCCGTACAATGATGAATAGACGATCAGCAGCACGAGAGCCGCAATGCTGAGCAAAGCTCCAATCCCATGCGTAATCGAATTGGCAATTTCCTCTCCTTTTGAGAAAGTATGCGTATTTGCCATGGAAAACACTCCTTTAAAACAATATGTGTTTAGTGTAACACAGTGATTGGAATAAAATCATTATTAAAGCCGGTTTGTAATCGGGAAGCAAAGGGAAGTCTTAAAAAAGCGAATCTATCAGTGCAACAGTTGACGAAACTATTTCTACAACTTGAATTTGCTGTCAATCGATTTGATTTGTAAAACAAGTTCTGTATGTTTACACTTATTTTAAGAAAGCTCACTCTACGAATAATAAGGAGATGAATAAGTGATGGATGTTAAACATGAAAACGGCCGGTTTTTCGTTGAAAAAAACGGGGAAACGATGGCAGAGCTATCCTACGTTCCAGCAGGGGCTGAGCAAATAGAAGTGAATCATACATTTGTCTCAGATGAGCTTCGCGGTCAGGGAGTGGGAGGCCAGCTCATTAATGAAGCCGTCAGCTACGCCCGCGAACAAAACAAAAAGATCGTACCGACTTGCTCATATGCGAAAGCGAAATTAGAAAAAAACAGTGACTATATCGATGTATTGGCAAAAAATAAGTAAAGAGGCACTTCGCCTCTTTACTTATTTTTTTTGAACATTATTCATGACTGAGAACTTTTCCAAAAATGAATAGTATAAGCAAATACATATGCTCCTACTTAGCAAACCTTGAAGTGAGATTACGAAAGAGTTCACTTATCATGCCGCCCACTCCGCACTGTTCGAATGTGATTTCCCATTAATAAAAATATTTATCACCTTAAGCCGTACTTCAAATGAAATTACCTTGGTGGAATTTTGGTGTTTTTGTATAGAAGCACCTAAATATGGAACTATAGAAAAAGGGGCAAAGCACTTGCAAAAAAATGGGGGGACTAGCTTGATTCGGAATATGAGTAAACTGTTAAGGAAAACAAAAAAAAAGAAACAGAATCAACAAGAATCTAAGCCGCAGGATGCGCTTCATCAAAGTTTTAACGAAAATGTTGAAATCTTTCGTTCCATTTATGAGAACTGTTCAGATGTTGTTTTTCGTCCTTTCTCAATTTTCGGAAAAACAAGAGCCATGATTATTTATATTGATGGTCTTTCAGATGTTGAGGGGCTTGACGAAAATGTTCTTTCCCCACTCATGCAGGAAACAGCCAATGAGTCACAACCATTCAATGAGCTGCTTGAAAATAAACTGCCCGTTTCCAATGTAAAAAAAGTAAATTTGTTGGCGGATTGCATCGAATCCATTTCAACTGGAAATCCCATTTTGCTGTATGAAGGGGGAAGTGACGGATTTTCCTTAAGTTTGGCCAAGTGGGAAAAACGAAGCATTGAAGAACCTGCAGCAGAGTCCGGAATTAGGGGACCGCGTGAGGGATTTACTGAATCGCTGCAAGTAAGTACGGCGCAATTGCGGCGCATTATTAAAAGTCCAGCTCTTAAAATACAATCCATGAAAATTGGAAGTTATACAAGGACGACTGTTGCCCTTGCTTATATTGAAGGCGTTGCCGATCAAACACTGATTGACGAGGCAACCAATCGGCTGCAACGAATTGAGATCGATGGAATCTTAGAAAGTGAATATATCGAGGCATTGATTGAGGACAACCCGTACTCGCCATTCCCTCAGATCAAGTCAACCGAACGGCCGGATGTCGCCTGTGCGAATTTACTAGAGGGACGTATCGTCATTTTAGTAGAAGGCACTCCATTTACGTTAATTGCCCCTATTTCCTTCTTTTCTTTGTTGCAATCACAGGAGGATTACTATCAAAGCTTTATGATCAGCACCTTTATCCGTTGGCTGCGCTATGGTTTCTTTGTCATCTCTCTTCTGTTTCCAGCGCTTTACGTAGCCGTGACGACGTTCCATCAAGAGATGTTACCACAGGCACTGTTGTTAAGTATCGCCGCTGCCAGAGAAACAGTCCCTTTTCCTGCTTTAGTAGAAGCCTTGATGATGGAAATTACGTTTGAAGCGCTCAGGGAGGCAGGGGTTCGCTTGCCAAAACAGGTTGGCTCCGCCATCAGTATTGTTGGAGCACTCGTCATTGGTCAAGCGGCTGTTCAAGCAGGACTAGTTTCAGCACCAATGGTCATTGTGGTAGCGATTACGGGAATTGCTTCTTTTATGATACCTAGTTATATTATGGCAATCTCCGTCCGAATGCTCCGCTTTCCAATCATTTTTTTTGCCGGCACTTTAGGGCTGCTCGGAATTACAATGGGAATCATCGCGATAGCGATTCACTTATGCAGCTTGCGTTCCTTCGGTGAGCCTTACTTAGCACCGCTGGCACCGTTAAAAGGCCGGGAGCTGAAGGATGCACTGTGGAAATCTCCTTTGTGGAAGATGGGTACACGCCCACATTTTACTGGCGAATCTAATGTATATCGTCAAGCTCAGGGGCAAGCACCGAGTTCAAAAAAGGGAGGAGAATCTGGAAATTAACGGAAGAGGCGAACAAGTATGCTGGTGAAAAGAAAGGGAAGTCATTTTATGAAAAGAATCCTTTTTTTGCTCTCCTTGAGCGGATTACTTCTTTTGTTAAGCGGCTGCTGGGACCGACAGGAAGTTAATGATTTAGCCATTGTCACCGCAGCAGCGATTGACAAAAAGGGGGACAATCAAGTTGAACTCTCCGTACAAGTTTTTGTTCCTAAATCATTAGGGGGAGGAGGCGGTCAAGGAGGGGGAAGTGAAGGAGGAGGCACAGGAAAGACTACCTTGGTAATATCTCAGAAAGGAGTCAATGTGGCAGAAGCTCTGTCAATGGTTCAAAGCGAATTGCCCCGAAAAGTCTTTTGGGGACAATGTAAAGTATTTATATTTGGCGAAAAGGCGGCCAAGGAAGGAATACAAGATCATGTCGATTTCCTGCTCCGCCATCCACAGCCAAGGGAGAGAGCAGATGTATTTGTCAGTGAAGGAAAAGCAAAACGTCTCCTTGAATTACAAACTCTTTTAGAACGCGATGTATCGGAAGCCATCCGAGAGCAAGCGAAGTTAGGTGTTGGGATGAAAGTCACATTGCAAGATTTGGGTGAGATGCTAGCTAGCGAAGCCCAAGCGGCTGCTCTTCCATACTTGAAAATTGTAACCGAAAAAAGTGAAGAGGTATCCTACCAGTTTGTAAAAAATTTTGCAACAGCTGTGTTTAAAAACGATCAAATGATTGGCCAGATTTCCCAGCGGAAAACAAGAGGACTACTATGGCTGAAGAATGAAGTAAAAGACTACACCGTTACCGTAAAACCGAAAGATACAAAGGGAGGCATATCTTTAAACCCGATATCGGTCCACCTCGATCTCATTCCACAAATACAAGGTGAAAAATGGAAAATGGTTGTGAAGGTACAAACAGAGGGAAGTGTCATACAAAACGGTACGAATTTGGATCTTAACAATCCAAAATCACTAAAAATGATAGAAAAAGTGTATGAAGAGGATATCAAAAAGTATATCGAGTCGACGATCGGACAAGTGCAGCATAAGCTGAAAGCGGATATTGTAGATTTTGCCAAAGAATTTCATCGGAAATACCCGGAACAGTGGAAGCAAGCCGAACATCGTTGGGAGGAAGTGTTTCCAGAGGTGAAAGTGAACATCTACGTTGATGCCAATATTCAAAGACAGGGCAATATCAATGAATCGGAGAGAAGAAGGGAAGAGAAAAGGTGAAAGAAAAGTGAGGTGGGGGGCTTTTTTTGCTACTGCTGTCATTATTATCGTAATCATTTTATTTCAATGGCCAAAAATGAAGCAAGCCCCCAAAAAAGACAAATGGGCATTTGGTGTGCTGCTTCTTATCGGTTGGGGACTGTCTATGTTCGATCTCCAACATATGGGAGGGCCCACTGCATGGATTGAAGCTCTTTTCAGACCGTTTGGAAAGTTTATGGAAAAGTAACTGCCGTAATTGCGGCGTGATTTCGTTTTTCGATACATTTCACGGGAAGGAGAAAGATAATGGAGAAAGGCAAAATTTCATCCCTTCAGATGGCCATGTTGATGTATCCCACAATTGTGGCTACCGCTATCCTTTCGGTTCCAGGCATCACGGCGACATATGCTAAACAAGATTTATGGCTGTCACCTATTTTGGCTTCCCTTATCGGATTTGTGACGGTGTATATAGCTTATAAACTCCACAAACTTTATCCGGAGCAAACAGTGATCCAATTCAGTGAACAGATCCTGGGCCAGTTTGCGGGAAAAGTTCTCGGTTTTTTATTCTTGTTTTTTTATATTCAGACTACAGGACATATGATCAGAGCATACAGTGAATTTATTGTCGGCTCTTTTCTGTTTAAAACTCCTATTAGTGCGATCATCGTATCAATGACACTTCTCTGTGCATTTGCCGTGCATGGGGGTTTAGAAGTAGTGGGAAGAGTCGCCCAATTATTTTTTCCTGTTTTTGTCATACCGATTATCCTTTTAATCCTCTTATTGATCCCTGATTTTGAAATTGGAAATATACTCCCGATATTAGAGAGGGGAATCATGCCTCCGATCAAGGGAGCGATCGTACTAAGCGGGTGGTTCGCGGAATTTTTTCTTATCATTTTTCTTTTTCCTTTTTTATCAGATAGGAGAAAAGGAATGAAATATGGGATGATAACGGTTGTTGTCGCAATGATGACGTTAGTGGTGGTGAATCTTGTTGTTTTTTTCGTACTTGGTATAACGACGGCTTCACAGAACTATCCTTTGATGAATGTCAGCCGATACATCAGCTATGCTGATTTTTTCGAAAATTTGGAGTCTATTGTCATGGCTGTTTGGATTATCGGGGCATTTGTCAAAGCCTCTCTATTTTACTACGTGACTGTTTTAGGTACTGCCCAGTGGCTGAATCTTTCGGATTATCGGCCCATTATATGGCCAATAGGAATTTTGATTGTACAATTTAGCTTTTGGTCGTTACCGAGCACAATGGCATTAGCGCGTTTTGATTTCGAAGCCTTCCCTCTTTGGGGACTATTGACACAAACGCTGATCCCTCTGTTTTTACTGTTGATTGCTGTCGCAAGGAAAAGAAAGCAAACAGGATCTAAAACTAGTTGACTTGACATTTTGTATGCTTTTTCATATTCGATATCCTGCATAGAAGAGTCTCTTAAAGGATGGAAATTCTTTTCAAGCCAGTTGGATAATTCGTAGAAAAATACCTGTTGTGATTGCGGTGTTTCAATACGTTCATGGGAAGGAGAAAGATAATGGAGAAAGGCAAAATTTCATCCCTGCAGATGGCCATGATGATGTATCCTGCGATTGTCGCTACCGCCATTCTTTCGGTGCCAAGCATTACAGCGGCATATGCTGAACAAGATCTATGGCTGTCGCCTATTTTGGCGTCCCTTACTGGGTTTGCGACAGCTTATATAGCTGTTCGCTTGCATAAACTTTATCCGAGTCAAACGGTGATTCAATTTAGTGAACAAATTATTGGACGGATTCCCGGAAAAGTTCTCAGTTTTTTCATCTTAGTTTATTGTATCCAAAGCACCGGGCAGATTACTCGGGCTTATGGTGAATTTATTGTCACCTTTTTTTTGTTCAAAACCCCACTTATTGTCATCATCGCATCGATGGTGCTCCTCTGTGCTGTTGTTGTGTACGGAGGGGTAGAAGTATTGGGAAGAGCCGCTCAATTGTTTTTTCCTGTTTTTGTCGTGCCGCTCATCCTTTTAATCCCCTTGTTAAGCCCTAATTTTGAAATTGGAAATATACTCCCAATATTAGAAGGAGGAATGATGCCTCCGATCAAAGGGGCGATTATGCCAAGTGCATGGTTTACGGAAATTTTTCTGATCCTTTTTTTTCTGCCTTTTTTAGCAGATAGGGAAAAAGGAATGAAATACGGAATGATCACAGTGTTTGTCGTGATGATTACGTTAGTGGTAGTGAATCTTATTGTTCTTTTTGTACTCGGTATAACGACAGCCTCTAAGGAGTATCCTTTGATGATCGCAAGCCGATACATCAGCTATGCTGACTTTTTCGAAAACCTAGATGCCGTCATCATGGCTATTTGGATTGTCGGGGCGTTTGTCAAAATCTCCGTATTTTACTATGTGGTTGCATTAGGTACCGCCCAGTGGCTAAATCTTTCGGATTACCGGCCCATTATATGGCCGATCGGAATTTTGATTGTGCAATTTAGCTTTTGGTCGCTGCCCAGCACAATGGAATTTAGCCGTTATCAAAACACAGCACTCCCTTTTTATGCAAATTTCATACAAGTCTTTATTCCTCTGTTTTTATTAGTAGTTGCTGTCGTAAGGAAAAGAAAGCAGATAGGATCTAAAACTAGTTGACTTGGCGTTTTTCATGCTTCCCCACATCGATAGGGGGCTTGTCCATATTTGATGAGTCTTTTAAAGGGGAGAAGCTCTTTTAAGTTGCTCATGTTATGAAGATGTGTTATTCAAGCAATAAAAAAAAGGCCGATCGGCCTTTTTTATTGCTTTGGAAAATCCTTAACAGCGGCAGCCAGCTCGTCAATTTCACCATCAATCGTGCCTTCAGTATATGAGTCGCTCACTTGTTCGTGAGTGACAGCCAGTCCTTTTTCAATTTCTCCCGACTGCTCGTAATGATCGAACTGAAATGTTTTTCCGGCTGGTGTTTTTTCTTCTTTTTTACTCATGGATTTCATCCTTTCAAAAGTCGTCTTCTTAGTGTGTGGGTGGTGCCTGTTAATTATTCAGTGAAAATATCAAGGTAAGGAAAGCATCTATATAAACAGCAGGGACAGCCATTAGCTGCCCTGCTGTGCCTTGTTTATTTATCATCGACGTAGCGTCCGTAGTCCGGAACGGCTATCTCTTCAAAATGGGCAAGTAAATGAGCAAGCCCCTCTTTTAATTCGTCGCCTTTTGCTTCTTCTCCATGACCTGTTGCTGCGATTGCCGGCTGTAACTCAGCTAGTTTAATGACCGAAGCTTTAGCGGCTTTCCAGTCGGTCGTTAAATAGCGCGGAGGTCCTTGAAACTCTTTTTTCTGAGTAAGAACATTATACAGCGCATCTTGCTTGACCATCACGAACGCATCGCCGGCAAGCAGCACACGGTCCGCATCCCGGAATAAAGCAACATGTCCCGGTGAATGACCCGGTGTATGAATCCAGCGCCATCCCGGCATTGGAGGAATCGTTCCATCTGCCGGCAGCGCCTGCACTTTGCTGCTGATATCAATGGCTTCTGTCGGGAACATAGGAGACATTTTCGCGACCATTCCGCCTTCAACGGACGCATCGGGCTGCGGATAATCTTTTTTTCCAGTTAAATAAGGAAGTTCCATTTCGTGCGCATAAACCGGTACATCCCAGCGCTGGACAAGTTCTTCCAGTGCTCCTACATGGTCAAAATGTCCATGTGTAAGAATGATGGCTTTTGGTTTGGCTCCCTTTCCGAAAAGCTTTTCTGTTTCCTCCAAAATTTTATCAGCAGAACGGGGCATACCTGCATCAACGAGCACCCAGTCACTTTTATTGCCGACAAAGAAAAGATTGACAATTTGTACAGTATACATGTGAATATCGGGCTGGATGGCCACTACTTTGCCGCTATTGATGGAAGTGGCGGGGATAAAGCTATTTTCCAAAATTATTTCCTCCTTTATTCGCTTTTCTCCTTTACTATTCCACAATGGTAAGATAAAAAACTTGCTGTCGAATCATCCAAGTTCAAATCACGTATTTTCTCTATATATGAGTACAAAAAGTTTAGTGATGGGCTTTCTGGATAAACTATGAGAAAAGAGTCACAAAAGCGGAAATGGGGAGAAGTAAATGAAATATGTCATTATTGGCGGAGATGCTGCCGGCATGAGCGCGGCTATGCAGATCATCCGAAAGGATAAACAAGCAGATGTCACCGTGTTAGAAAAAGGCGGCATTTATTCTTATGGCCAGTGCGGACTGCCATATGTAGTAGGCGGCGTGATTGAGTCCACTGATCGTTTAATTGCCCGCACGGTCGATACGTTTCGCCATAAATACAACATCGATGCCAAAGTGTATTGCGAAGTCAAACAAGTGGATGTCAAAAAGAAAACCGTTTCAGGAATGAATACATTGACGAACGAACCTTTTACTTTTTCTTATGACCGATTACTAGTCGCATCCGGAGCAAGTCCTAACGTTCCGAGCTGGAAAGGCGCCACTACCGAAAACGTTCATTTGTTAAAAACCATTCCTGATGCAGAGCGCATACTCGCTTCATTAGATGAAAAGGTTAAAGATGTCACTATTATTGGAGGCGGCTATATTGGACTGGAAGCAGCAGAAAACTTCAAACGAACGGGCCGGCATGTCCGCATTATTCAGCGGAGTGAACATGTCGCCGGCATGCTCGATGAAGAAATGGCTATGTATATACACGAAGAAGCTGAAAAACAAGGAATTGAGCTTATTTTAAAAGAAAATGTGATCGAAATTATCGGTAAAGACAAAGCAGAAAAAGTAATAACTGATAAACATGAATACAAAACAGACTTCATTCTCGTCTCTGTCGGCATCCGCCCTAATACAGGCTTTTTAATGGATACTGGCGTAAAAATGTTGAAGAATGGAGCGGTAATCGTCAATGAATTTTTAGAATCATTCATTCCTGACTTGTATGCGGCAGGGGATTGCGCTACTCATTACCACCTCGTCAAAAAGGAGCCGGCCTACATACCGCTCGGCACAACTGCTAACAAACAAGGACGGATCGCCGGCATGAATATGAGCGGCAGCAGACGAGCCTTTAAAGGAGTAACAGGCACCTCGGTGTTAAAATTTATGGATCTCTCCATAGCTACGACAGGTCTTTCTGAAAAAGAAGCAAAAACATTGCAGCTGCCTTATGATTGCGTGCACACGACGACGAAAAACAAATCCGGGTATTATCCGGATGCCGCGCCGCTCCATCTAAAAATTGTTTACCGGAAAGACAACGGCCTTCTCCTTGGCGGCCAGATTCTCGGAATTGAAGGAGCAGATAAGCGAATCGACGTACTGTCGACTGCGATTTTTAACGAAATGACCATAGCAGACCTGGAAGATTTAGATTTATGCTATTCGCCTCCATTTAATAGTGTATGGGATCCATTGCAGCAGGCGGCGAGAAGAGCGAAGTAACTCATTATACTTTTACTTTTGATTTACACCTTACCTGACAAAACTCATAATACTTGTCCCCCTTTCATATGTTTTTATATATGACCGACAGGGAGGGGAATGTATGCAATTTTACTACGGGCCGCAAATGCCGCTCCGAATATTGGATGAAGCAGAATTTTGGAAACATCAAGAAGAAGAACATACAGTAGTAATAAGAGAGTTGCTGCCTAATTTAGAGCAGAAATATGTGGACGCTTTAAAAAAGTGGGAAAACTCGCTTGCGGAAACCCATCAAAAAATTGTTCAGTTTATTGAATCAATATCCCGCTCAGGCAATTATATTCCCGCGGCGCTTCATCAGGAAGTACTGAAATTAACAGAGTTTTGCTTTAAGCAAAGCATGGATTTTATTGAACTTTGCCGACAGATCAAAGAACAAAGCAAAGCGGTACAAGACAACCCGATCGCCATAGCGGTGTTAAACCACATTATCAGAGAATCAGAATACTTCATCGGTATTGCGCGGGCTTTGTTGTCTGCCTAATTTTGGAGCAGTCTTCAGGCTGCTCTTTTTAGTATTCAACCAAAAAATATAGAAGCTCCTAATCGTATGTGAAAAAAGGATAAAAAGAAAGTAAAAAAGAGAAATATAGAGAATACAATGGGTTGTATACGTTTTTACCCTTCTTTCCTGAGTGTTTTAGATGTGATATGATAGCTTCTGTTAAAAACGGCCCCGACTGCTATGAGCGTTAGTAGTCAACAAAATATTTTAACAGAGGTGACGTATGAGTTTGTCTTTATCACAACTAAAACAAGAATGGTTTGGAAATGTACGCGGAGATATACTCGCAGGTCTTGTCGTGGCGCTAGCGCTTATACCGGAAGCGATTGCCTTTTCCATCATTGCTGGCGTGGATCCGATGGTCGGTTTATATGCCTCCTTTTGTATTGCGGTAGTTATTGCTTTTGCCGGGGGACGGCCAGGAATGATCTCAGCTGCCACAGGAGCGATGGCGCTCGTGATGGTGACGCTCGTAAAAGACTACGGTTTGCAGTATTTACTTGCAGCTACTCTATTAACCGGGGTCATTCAAATCATTTTAGGCTATTTAAATGTTGGGCGGTTTATGAAATTTATTCCGCGTTCTGTCATGGTTGGTTTTGTAAATGCGCTGGCCATCTTAATTTTCATGGCGCAAGTTCCGCATTTTATTGGAATTAATGCAATTACTTATGGATTTGTAGCCGCATCGCTGGCTATTATTTATTTGTTGCCGCGCTTTACAAAAGCAGTGCCGTCACCCCTCGTTGCCATCATTGCTTTAACAGGTGTGACTCTTTATGCGAATTTTGACTTGCGGACTGTTGGCGATTTAGGTCACATTTCACAAGCCTTGCCAGCCTTTTTCATACCTGACGTTCCGTTTACTTTCGAAACATTGAAAATTATTTTTCCTTATGCCATTTCTCTTTCGATTGTCGGTTTGCTGGAATCTTTACTGACTGCTTCGATTGTTGATGATATGACAGATACAGAAAGCAATAAAAACCAGGAAGCCCGCGGGCAAGGTTTGGCGAATATTGCTGCCGGTTTGTTTGGCGGAATGGCCGGCTGTGCTATGATCGGCCAGTCAGTAATCAATGTGAAATCCGGCGGCCGCGGCAGACTGTCGACCTTCGTCGCGGGGACTGTCCTCATGTTTTTAATTATTGTTCTTGGTGACTTAGTCGTTCAAATTCCGATGGCTGTCCTTGTAGGGGTGATGATCATGGTATCTGTTGGCACATTTGATTGGGCATCTATTAAACTAATGAAAAAAAATCCATTAACTGATTCAATCGTTATGCTTGTAACAGTGGCCATCGTTATCGCTACACACAACTTGGCGATCGGCGTTATGTCGGGTATTTTACTCAGTGCCATTTTCTTTGTAGTAAAAATATCGAAAGTACACGTTAAAAAGCAAAGTGTCCATCCGGCCGACAAAGCCATTTATGAAGTAAACGGCCAAATATTTTTCGCTTCAGTCACTGATTTTATTGCCGATTTTAACTATACGGAAAAGGTCCATTTCGTCATTATTGATTTTTCAAATGCCCACGTTTGGGACGAGTCAGGTGTTGGTGCAATTGACCGGATTGTGATGAAATTTCGTGAAAACGGAAAAGCCGTCTCATTAATCGGATTAAATGAGCCAAGCATGAAGCTCGTTGACCGGCTAGCTATGTCCTATAAGCCCGGGCCAAAAGCATCAGGCCAATAATTGTTATGTGTACACTTATTATAGATTCCGTTTTTCGGAGGGATGAATATGTATAAGCATATATTGCTTGCTGCAGACGGTTCTGATCACTCGATCCGGGCAGCTAGGCATGCCGCGGAAATTGCCAGGCACATACCTGATTCAAAAGTAGACATTTTATTTGTTATCGACTACAACCAATCTAAGTCAGACATCTTGCATAAAGACAGCATCATCACTATTCAAAAAGAACGGTCGCTAAGACTAAAACCACATGAAGAGATTTTACAAAACGCTGGAGTCGCTTATACGGTCAAAGTCAAGCACGGGGAACCAGGATCTGCGGTCGCAGCCTATGCCAATGAGTTCGGAGTCGATCTTGTTGTCATCGGCAGCCGGGGATTGAACAAGCTGCAGGAATTTGTTCTTGGCGGTGTCAGCCATAAAGTAGCTAAACGAGTAAAATGTCCAGTTATGATTGTTAAATAAAAAGAGCGTTCGGTATCGTTTAAGGTGCCGCTCGCTCTTTTTGTGTTTTAATAAAACTCTTTGTATACTTTTCCATATTTCAATACATCGTATATAGCTTTGCCGTCACTTGGGTTATTTTCACCATAATCGACCGGTATAACGGAGAAAAAAATAAGATACACGGAAAAGTAAACGAATTGGTAGAAAAATAAATGGACTGGCAAGATGTCCATGTGAATCAGCCCATTAATAATAATGATGGACAACGCATTAAACAGCGGTCCTCCCGCGTAAATTAACGCATGTTTCCAGCGTCTGTCTTTCCTGATTCCATCGTAATAGCAAGCCGCATCAATAAAATAAAACTTGCGGATTTCTATTCTTTTTACAGTAAAAATAATATTTCCTCTGCCGACCGTTAATTTAGCTTTGCCGCCGAAGATTCTAGCAAAAAAAGCATGCCCGCCTGTGTGAATAATCAAAGTAAGGGGAAGCGTGATAAAAAATGCCCAAGCAAAAGTTGCCATATCATTAAGTGTAAACATACAAAAACCCCTTTGTTAACGTCGCTTGTTGTCTTTACTCGTTTACCTCTTGTAGTTGCCAATAAACCCCCAATTATTGATTCATTTCTTTACTCTTCCCTTTTTTACGTTAATTATCTAGTTTATTAATTAAACAATGTGGTAAGAATGGAATATTAAGCTAACTAGCTTATCTTATTTTTTTATGTCCGAAAGGAGGATTACAATGGCAGATGAAGAACAAAAATCAACCATGACGAGAAGGCGGTTTATTCGCAATTCCAGTTTGATTGCAGGCGGAGCTGCGATTGGCGGAGGGCTGCTTGGTACATTGATCGGTATGAATCTCGATGAAGAAGAAAGAACGAGCCCCAATAAACTAACTGGTCACAATCAATCAGGAAATGGACAGGCGAGCAATCGGGCACTCATGTACTTCACAGACAAAGAAAACTTTCAAGTACTGAGCGCAGCGGCTGAGCGGATTTTTCCGGAAGATGACAATGGACCGGGAGCTATTGGACTCGGCGTTCCATATTTTATTGATCATCAGCTTGCCGGCAATTACGGAAATAATACGAGAGAATATATGCAAGGTCCATTTCCGGAAGGTACACCTACACAAGGCTATCAGTCTCCTTTAAAACGCCATCAAATATTTGATGAAGGCATCCGGATGCTAAAAGAAATTAGCCAAAAAAATCACCAGAAGAAATTTGATGAATTAACAGGGGAAGAACAAGATAAAATCCTTACTCAGTTTGATACAGGAAAAGTAAAAATGAGAGGTGTGGATTCTACCACTTTCTTTAACCTGCTTCGTTCCGCTGTTCTCGAAGGCGCTTACGCTGATCCGTTATACGGAGGAAACAATAATATGGATGGATGGAAGATGAAAAACTTCCCGGGTCACCAAGGGTCTTATCTTTCACAAATTGAAGCGAAAGAGTTTAAAGAAATTCAACCTCAAAGCTTACATGCATTTTTTAAATAATAGGGGGATTATCCATGGCAAAAAAACTACCCAAAGTAGATGTGGTTACCATTGGTGTTGGCTGGACAGGAGGAATTATTGCGGCGGAACTAGCTAAGAAAGGCTTAAAAGTCGTCGGGCTCGAACGCGGCAAAGACCGCTCCACGAAAGATTTTCTTATGGTTCACGATGAGTATCGTTATGCGATCCGCTATGAGTTAATGCAGGACACGTCAAGAGAAACTGTAACATTTCGAAACGAAGCGAAAGAACGGGCTTTGCCGATGAGACAGCTCGGTTCCTTTTTACTAGGGGAAGGGCTGGGCGGTTCTGGAGTTCACTGGAACGGACACAATTTCCGTTTTCTCCCATATGATTTTGAAATAAAAACGATGACGGAAAAGAAATATGGAAAAAATAAATTAGGGGCCGATTATTTAATACAGGATTGGGGTATTACATATGACGAATTGGAGCCCTATTTCGATACATTTGAAAAAATGGCTGGCATCAGTGGGGAAGATAATCCGCTCGGCGGTAAACGCTCCAACCCTTATCCTACTCCGCCAATGAAAGAAACGGTTATCACAAAAAGATTTAAAGACGCAGCTAAAAAAATGGGACTTCATCCTTATCACTTGCCTTCTGCCAATTTGAGCAAATCGTATAAAAATCCGGACGGAGAGCAACTCAACGCTTGCCAATACTGCGGATTTTGTGAGCGTTTCGGCTGTGAATACGGAGCAAAAACAAGCCCGAATGTGACCGTCATTCCAACAGCGCAAAAAACAGGGAATTTCGAACTGCGTACCCATTCAAACGTCACCCGCATTTTGCATGACGGCAAAAAAGCCACAGGCGTTCTTTATGTGGATGTCTTAACGGGAGAAGAATTTGAACAGCCGGCTGATATGGTTGCCGTAACGAGCTATGTTATGAACAATAACAAACTGTTATTAACATCCAAGCTTGGCAAACCGTACGACCCGAAAAGCGGAACAGGCATCATCGGCAAAAACTATTGCTATCAAATTCTTCCTGGTGCTGCCGGTTTTTTTGAGAAAGAACGGTTTAATACGTTTATGGGAGCAGGCGCACTCGGAGCCACGGTAGATGACTATAACGGCGATAATTTTGACCACTCTGATCTTGACTTCATTCATGGAGGCAGTTTGTCCATCACTCAGACAGGGATCAGACCGATTCAAAATAATCCGGTTCCTCCTGATACACCGAGATGGGGGAAAGATTTTAAAGATAAGTCTATTCACTATTTTAATCGCGTGTTGAATATTGGGGCCCAAGGAGCATCGATGCCGCACCGTCAAAATTATTTGGACCTTGATCCGACATACAAAGATGCCTATGGAGAACCGCTGTTAAGGTTAACTTATGACTTCACGGAACAAGATAAAAATTTATACAAATTCATTGCTGATAAAAGTGCCGAAATAATGAAAGAAATGGGAGCCGATACAGTCGTAACGAATAAAGCGGCTGAAAAATACAACATTGTTCCTTACCAAACAACCCACAATACGGGCGGGGTTATTATGGGAGCAGATCCTAATACGTCAGCAGTAAACAACTATATGCAAATGTGGGATGCAGAGAATGTTTTTGTTATCGGCGCATCTGCTTTCCCTCATAACGGCGGTTACAACCCAACCGGGACATTGGGAGCTCTTGCATACCGAGCGGCAGAAGGTATGGCTAAATACAGCAAACAAGGCGGCAGTCTTGTATAAAAGGAGAGGGTAATATTGGGTATCGCTAATATTGGTATACCGGGATTAATCATTATTCTAGTCATTACGCTCATCATATTCGGACCAAAGAAACTGCCGGAAATCGGTTCAGCTTTTGGCCAGACGTTATCCGAATTTAAGCGTGGAGCCAATAAGCTGATGAGCGATGAAGAAGAGGAAGGAAAAGATAAATTAAAAAAAGACGATCAACTTCCAAAAACCTAACTAGGAGGTGAAAAGAATGGGGGAACCGGAAACCGCGGAAGGCATTTCTTTGACACCAGAAGATGAACAAACGTTAGTGGAACATATAACAGACTTAAGAAAAACGATTTTATATTCTGTCGCGTGTATCCTTTTCTTATTTGTCGGCATGCTTTTATTCATGCACAAAATCATTCCATTTTTGTCCCATGAACATGAATTGGTCATGCTCGGACCGCTGGAAGTGATCAGGCTTTATGCCGGCATCGGATTAGTGCTGGCGTTAGGCTTTTCTGCACCGTTTATCGCCTGGCAGCTTTGGTTGTTTTCCCGGCCCGCGATGACGGGCCGGGAAAGCAAAATGGTACTGCTTTTTTTACCGGCGATTTTCGGCAGCTTTGCAGCAGGCATCACCTTTGGATTTTATGTAATTTTCCCTACTATTTATCGTTTTTTAATGGGGCTCGGAGCGATAAACTTTGACATGATGATTACAGCGAAAGAATATTTTCATTTTTTAATTATGACAACTGTACCAATGGGGATTTTATTTGAAGTACCGCTATTGTTGATGTTTTTAACTGCAATCCAACTCGTTACACCAGTCAAATTAAAAAAAGCAAGAAAGTACGCCATTCTTGTGCTTGCTGTTGTTTCTGCCCTGATCACACCGCCGGACTTTCTTTCACAGCTGATTGTGTTAATTCCGCTCATCCTGCTTTATGAAATGGGGATCGTATTGTCCAACTTTACGGTGAAGTGGATGGAGCGCAGCAAAAGAATAAAAGAAGGCATGGCCTAAGCAAATCGCATACAAAAAAGCCGGAGTTAATCTTCCGGCTTTTTTGTATGGAATTAAGACACTTGATACATGTCTTTTACTTGCTTTTGCAAGTCAGCATTCTCCAAATATTCATCATATGTCATTTCTTTATCGACCAGACCGGTTGGTGTAATATCCATTACCCGGTTCGCAATCGTTTGAATGAACTGGTGGTCATGAGAAGCGAAGATCATCGACCCTTTAAAGTTCGTCAATCCATTATTTAAAGCTGTAATAGACTCAAGGTCCAAGTGGTTCGTCGGTTCATCTAACAAAAGGACATTGGATCCGGAAAGCATCATTTTAGACAGCATGCAGCGTACTTTTTCGCCGCCTGATAACACGCTCGCTTTTTTCAATGCTTCTTCACCAGAAAATAGCATGCGGCCTAAAAAGCCGCGCAAGAAGCTTTCACTTTCATCTTCCGGCGAATATTGGCGCAGCCACTCCACTAGCGTCAAATCTGATCCTTCGAAATACTCGCTGTTGTCTTTTGGGAAGTACGACTGGCTCGTCGTCACGCCCCATTTATACGTACCGCTGTCCGGTTCCATTTCACCGGCAAGAATTTTAAACAATGTTGTCTTGGCCAATTCATTCGTACCTACAAGGGCAATCTTGTCATCTTTATTCATAATAAAACTGATATTATCCAGCACTTTTACGCCGTCAATCGTTTTGCTCAGCCCTTCTACGCGAAGTAAATCGTTGCCGATTTCCCGCTCTGGTTTAAAGTGGACGTATGGGTATTTGCGGGAAGATGGCTGAATGTCATCCAGAGTGATTTTTTCAAGCATTTTCTTCCGGGATGTTGCCTGCTTTGATTTAGAGGCATTCGCGCTGAAGCGGGCAATAAACGCCTGCAATTCTTTTACTTTTTCTTCTTTTTTCTTGTTGGCATCTTGCGCCATACGGGAGGCAAGCTGGCTGGACTCATACCAGAAGTCGTAGTTTCCGACATAAATTTGAATTTTTCCAAAATCTAGATCGGCAATATGCGTACATACTTTATTTAAAAAGTGACGGTCATGCGATACGACAATGACTGTATTTTCAAAGTTGATTAAAAAATCTTCCAGCCATTGAATCGCTTGAATATCAAGATGGTTCGTCGGCTCATCGAGCAATAGAACATCCGGCTTGCCAAACAGAGCCTGCGCCAACAACACTTTTACTTTTTCAGAACCAGTTAATTCTGCCATTTTCTTTGAATGAAGATCTTCAGATACACCAAGACCTTTTAAAAGAATAGCGGCTTCCGATTCCGCTTCCCATCCGTTTAATTCAGCGAATTCACCTTCAAGTTCAGCCGCTTTCATGCCGTCTTCGTCCGTGAAATCAGCTTTCATATAAATCGCGTCTTTTTCCTGCATTACTTCATATAGACGCGTGTGACCCATAATTACGGTCTTTAACACTTCTTCTTCTTCATATTCAAAGTGGTTCTGTTTTAACACAGCCATACGCGCACCAGGCGTCATGGAAACATGGCCAGTCTGGGATTCCAGATCTCCTGATAAAACTTTCAAGAAAGTGGATTTCCCAGCTCCGTTTGCACCGATTAACCCGTAGCAATTCCCCGGAGTAAATTTAATGTTAATGTCTTCAAATAATTTTTTATCGCCGAAGCGTAAACTGACATCTTGTACAGTAATCAATATTATTCGTCCTCCATTTATCTATAATCGTATCTGATTATACCATTTTAAAGAGCGAAAAGGGAGAGCAATTCCGAACAGCAGAAATGAGATTCTCGTTTTTAAACGTAAAAAAGAACCTGACGCTTTTTCAATTTGTCGGGTTCCTTTAAGATTGAGAAATAATCGGGCACTGCTTTAAATATTTAATATGTGTCAATTCCACTTGATGCGGGGGAGAAAGCCGCTTAATGTCGCAATATCCTGCATGATCGATCCGCACAATTTGATATTCCTTCTCCTCGTATAAAATGATATCCTGTTCTTTCACACGGATAACCTCTCTTTATCTGTAAATAAATTCCTGACCTAATTCACTGCCAAGCAAAGGGTCATGAAGACGAAATACAGGGTGATTACCAATTCCATGGCACTGTTTGCATACTTTATTGATGTGGAACCCTCTGATTAGAGGAACTCTTCCTAACCCATTACATTCTGTACAAACTCGTCTGTATGTCATCAAATTCCTCCTTTCAAAAATGATGAATGAACGCACTTTCCTTTATTATACCCACCCAGCTTTAAGTATAACCTGTATCCAAAATAATTTAGCGACCTGGTTCTGTTTACTTTGAGCTCGTGAAGGGACAGCTTCAGGAAAACACGGATTTACAATGTTAAGAGGATTTCACGTGAAGAATTTGTGTAATTGGTTTTCAGAACAAATTCTCAGTAACAATAAAAATAAATACTGGAATACTTAATTAAAAATGGGAAAAGGTAAAGATAGAGCGGCTTTTCCATAAAAAATTCCAAGATTCTATAATGTGCTGAGGAGGTCGAAGGGTGACACAAGATCAACCTAACCATGAAAATGGAGAAACAAATATTGATAACAAAGATACTTTGACAAACAGGCAGGGGCATCCTATTACGAATAACCAAAATATAAGAACAGTAGGAAATCGAGGCCCTGCTACTTTAGAAAATTATGATTTCATTGAAAAAATCAGCCACTTTGATAGAGAGCGTATTCCTGAACGTGTCGTACATGCACGCGGCGCTGGCGCACACGGTTATTTTGAAGCATACGGAACAGCTGGCGACGAACCAGTCTCGAAATATACGCGCGCAAAGTTATTTCAGGAGAAAGGAAAACAGACTCCTGTTTTCGTCCGTTTTTCATCTGTTATTCACGGTGGGCATTCTCCGGAAACCCTTCGAGATCCGCGTGGATTTGCGGTAAAGTTTTATACAGAAGATGGAAACTGGGACTTAGTTGGAAACAATTTGAAAATTTTCTTTATTCGTGATGCGATGAAATTCCCGGATATGATTCATGCCTTTAAACCAGATCCAATTACAAATATTCAAGATGGACAAAGATTTTTCGACTTTTGTGCCAGCTCTCCCGAAACGTTCCATATGGTTACGTTTGTTTACTCACCATGGGGCATTCCTGCAAACTACCGCATGATGCAGGGCTCTGGGGTTAATACATATAAATGGGTAAATAGTAAAGGTGAAGCGGTACTTGTAAAATATCACTGGGAACCGAAGCAAGGCATTAAAAATTTGACACAAAAGGAAGCGGAAGAAATACAGGCGAAAAACTTTAATCATGCGACCCAGGATTTATATGAAGCGATTGAGCGCGGCGATTATCCTGAATGGGAGCTGCTTATTCAAATTATGAGTGATGATGAGCATCCTGAATTGGATTTTGACCCTCTTGATGATACAAAATTGTGGCCGGAAGATCAGTTCCCATGGCTGCCGGTCGGAAAAATGATCTTAAACAAAAATCCTAAAGATTATTTTACTGAAGTGGAACAAGCGGCATTCGGTACAGGCGTGCTCGTTGACGGACTTGATTTCTCGGATGACAAAATGCTTCAAGGCCGGACATTTTCTTATTCAGATACACAGCGGCACCGCGTTGGAGCGAATTATTTGCAATTGCCGATTAACGCTCCGAAAAAACGAGTGGCGACTAATCAAAGCGGCGGACAAATGCAATATAAAGTAGACCGCGCTCCTGGCCAAAATCCTCATATTAACTACGAGCCATCTATATTGGGGGGATTAAAAGAAGCAGAACAAGTTGGAAAGGAATACACACCAAACATTGAAGGGAAATTAGTACGTGAATCGATCGACAGGCAAAGCAATACAAAACAAGCTGGTGAAACGTATCGCATGTTTGAAGAGTGGGAAAAAACGGAATTAATTTCAAACCTTGTATCAGATCTTTCTCAATGTGACCAAAGAATTCAAGATAAAATGATTGCACTTGCTGAAGAAGCAGACAAAGAATATGGCCGCCGCTTACGTGAAGGCTTGGCTAATGCTTCAAAAGACGGATCAAGCCAAAAACCGCTCGGCAACAGAGAAGGAGATAAAGCACCTGAAACAGCTGTGGAAAAAGGGCACGAAGCTGAACCTTATTAATGACAATAAGAGGCTGACCCCGCTTCCTAAATCCTGTGTATAGTAACTTATATACAAGATGCTTGAGGTTCTGAGGGAGTTATAAAATTTTAACTTAGAAGCATTAAAACGAACTGTTGCCGTTACTGGACATAGATTAACTATGTCCTTTTCAATTTTCACAAATTTGTTTTACAGTCATATTTCCTTCTTTATATAATTTTACCGTATAATTCATTATTTCAAAGTTTCCCATACGGCTATTTAAAGTAAAAAAAGGAAAAATTTTCGAAAAATAAGGTTTGACTTTAACGAATTTTCTGATAAGATTATTTATATTCATTAAATCCTATCTGTAAAGTAGGTGTTAAAATTGATTACGTATCAACAGTGGAATGAAAAAGCTTTGCCGTCGTTTTCAGAAGAGAGTGAAACGAAGGGAGGACTGGAAACACTCGAGTGGGCTTATAAAGAATATGGGAAGAAGCTTGTATATGCGTGCAGCTTTGGCATAGAAGGCATTGTTTTAATTGATTTAATTTCCAAAGTGAAGCCGGATGCGGAAATTGTTTTTTTAGATACTGGTTATCATTTCAAAGAGACGTATGAAGTGATCGATGAGGTGAAAAAGAAATACCCTGCTCTTCAGATCCGCCTTCAGCAGCCAGATTTAACGATTGAAGAACAGACCGCACAATTCGGAAAAGATTTATGGAAAAAGAATCCGAATCAATGCTGTGATTTAAGAAAAATCGCCCCGCTTTCAAAAGCGCTTGACCCGTCTGCTGCCTGGATTTCGGGATTGCGCCGAGAGCAATCAGAAACAAGGCGACATACAAACTTTTTGAACGAGGACCATAAATTCAAAAAGATAAAGGTTTGCCCTTTGATTCACTGGACATGGAAGGATGTATGGCGTTATGTAACGAAACATGACCTCGTTTATAATCGCCTGCACGACCAGGGCTATCCGAGCATTGGCTGCGAAACGTGCACAAAGCCGGCCTATTCATTGGAAGATATGCGTGCTGGCAGATGGTCAGGATCCGGCAAAACAGAATGCGGGCTTCACGTAAATTAATTTTTTTTACATTCAAATCATAGTATTTTCATCCGTTTAATAAATATAGGGGGTTTTATCAATGTCAAAAAATGTACCACATGGTGGTAAACTAGTTCAATTATTTGATCCTGAATACAATACCACGGCTATTCACGCAGAAATTGAATTAGACCAGACTGCACTCAGTGATTTAGAGCTGATTGGAACAGGGGCTTACAGTCCGCTGACGGGTTTTTTAACGAAAAAGGATTATGACTCAGTCGTTTCGAACATCCGGCTCGCAAATGGAACGGTCTGGAGCCTGCCGATTACGCTTCCAGTGACAGAAGACAAAGCCGCCTCGCTTGCGGAAGGAGATACTGCACTACTTGTCCATAACCGTATTCCTTATGGCGTTATCACGATTGAAGAAATTTACCGTCCGGACCAGCAGCACGAAGCACAAGAGGTATACAAAACAACGGATACAGCTCACCCGGGTGTTAAAAAAATACTAGACCGTGGTTCTGTATATATTGGAGGGCCAGTTAAACTGATCCGTCGCATTGAACGAAATCAATTTTCTGATTTTTATTTTGATCCCATTGAAACAAGAAGTATTTTCAAGGAAAAAGGCTGGAAGCGCATCGTAGGGTTTCAAACGAGAAACCCGGTGCACCGTGCTCATGAGTATATCCAAAAAACGGCGTTGGAAATTGTGGATGGCCTGCTGTTAAATCCGCTCGTCGGTGAAACGAAATCGGATGATATTCCGGCAGATGTCCGAATGGAAAGCTATCAAGTGCTTTTAAAGGATTATTATCCGGCAGACCGTGTGAAGCTTGCTGTCTTTCCGGCGGCTATGCGTTATGCCGGCCCGCGAGAAGCTATTTTTCACGCGATTGTCCGCAAAAATTACGGATGCACCCACTTTATCGTTGGCCGCGATCACGCCGGCGTCGGCAGTTATTACGGCACGTATGATGCCCAGAAGATATTTGGCCAATTTACTGAAGATGAAATCGGGATCACGCTGCTCTTTTTTGAACACAGCTTTTACTGCGAAAAATGTGAAAGCATGGCTTCTGCCAAAACATGCCCGCATGACAGCGAGCATCATGTCATTCTTTCGGGCACAAAAGTTCGTGAAATGCTGCGGGCAGGAGACGTACCGCCGTCCACGTTCAGCCGCAAAGAAGTAATCGAAGTATTGATCCGCGGGCTGCGCGCAAAAGAAACCATTCAATAGGAGGAAAAAGATGAGTGCAAATATTGTTTGGCATGACCAATCGCTGACGAAACAGGAACAACGGCAAAAAAACGGCCATCACAGTGCTGTCTTTTGGTTCACAGGACTTTCGGGATCAGGGAAATCGACTGTGGCCAATGCAGTTGCTAAACAACTGCATAAACTTGGCACAAAGACTTATGTGCTGGATGGGGATAACATCCGCCACGGGCTGAATAAAGATCTTGGTTTTTCTGATGAAGACAGAAAAGAAAATATCCGCCGCATCGGTGAAGTAGCCAAATTGTTTGTCGACAGCGGACAGCTCGTATTCACGGCATTTATCTCGCCTTTCCAGGAAGACCGGGAAACCGTTCGAGAACTGCTCGAAGCGGATGAATTTATTGAAGTATATGTTAGTTGCCCGCTTGATGAATGTGAAACCCGCGATCCAAAAGGGCTCTACAAAAAAGCCCGCAGCGGGGAAATTCCAGAATTCACCGGTATTTCTTCTCCTTATGAAGAGCCGGATACGCCAGAACTGATTTTAGAAACGAACCGCTTCTCCGTAGAAGAATGTGTGGAGCAGCTCATTGATTTTATTAAAGAAAAGAACTGGCTTTAGAAGGAAGAAACATGGCTTATAAAAAAGAATTGGAAAAAGCGGCGGATTTGTTTTCCGCGCTGCTGTTTTAAAGAAATAACGTGGAGGTGGCCAACATGGCAAAAGTGTGGTTAGTAGGAGCGGGTCCCGGCGACCCCGACTTAATTACGGTGAAAGGCTTAAAAGCCATTAAAGAAGCGGATGTCATTTTATACGACCGGTTAATCAGCGAAGAGCTGCTGGAGTATGCGAAGCCGGATGCGGAATTAATTTTTTGCGGAAAGCTGCCAGACCATCACCATCTGCAACAAGAAACGATTAATTATTTACTCGTTAAACATGCGAAGAAAGGGAAGAACGTTACGAGGCTAAAAGGCGGCGACCCATTTGTTTTTGGCCGCGGCGGCGAAGAAGCAGCGTTTCTCGCCGAACATGAAATCGCGTTTGAAATTATCCCTGGCATCACTTCCGGAATTGCCGCTCCCGCTTACGCCGGCATTCCTGTCACTCACCGTGACTACAGCGCATCTTTCGCTATTGTTACCGGCCATCGGCGGGAAGGGGAAAATGAAGAATTAAAATGGTCTGCATTAGCCAACGGCATTGATACATTAGCTATTTATATGGGGGTAAAAAATCTGCCGTATATCCAAGAAAAGTTAATTACCCACGGCAAATCGCCGCAAACCCCAGCTGCCTTGATTCATTGGGGCACAACGAAAGAACAAAGAACAGTCACAGGAACACTTGAAAATATTGCTGAAGTGGCAAAACAAGAGAGGATAACGAATCCGAGTATGATTGTTATCGGAGAAGTTGTTCAGCTGCGCGAAAAAATTCAATGGTTCAATGAATGGGAAACAGAAACAACACTCGCAGTAGGTGCAGGCCAATGAAAGCTGTTCTTTATGTTTGTCACGGAAGTCGTGTAAAAAAAGGCCGTGATGAAGCGCTAGCCTTTATCGAGCAAACAAAACCGTTTATTGATGTGCCCATTCAAGAGTCATGTTTTTTAGAACTTGCTGATCCGACCATTGAGCAAGGACTCGCCCGCTGTGTGAAACAAGGAGCAACTGAAATTATTGTTTTTCCATTTTTATTGCTTGCAGCGAGTCATGCGAAAAAGGATATTCCCTTGGAGTTGGAAAAAGCTAAATTTAAATTTCCTTCTGTGAAATTTCACTACGCTAAGCCGCTTGGTGTTCATGAAGCGATGGTTGACATATTAGTTGAACGCATGAATGAAACGGGTCATCCTATTTTACCGGGTTCTTCTGTGCTAATTGTCGGCCGTGGCAGCAGTGATCCGCAAACAATAGCTGATTTTGCTGCCATCCGTGACTTGTTTCGCTCCAAAACCAAGTTAACAGATGTGAATATTAGTTATTTAGCAGCTGCTGCTCCTATATTTAAAGAAGAGTTGCAGCGGCTGCATCATAAGCAGCCGACTCAACTGTGGGTGCTTCCTTATTTATTATTTACCGGAATCCTTTCTAAAACATTGGAAAAAGAAATCCAGTCTCTTCAATCACCGGAATCGATTATTTTAACGGGGTGTCTCGGTTACCATCCAGCTATCAGACAAATTATTGATGATCGAATCAAAGAAGCAGATTCAACAGGAGGGTGTCACTATGTTTCCAATCATGGTTGATTTATCCGATGAAAAAGTAGTTGTTGTCGGAGGCGGGGAAATTGCCTTGCATAAAATAGAAAATTTATTGCGGTTTGGTCTGCGTGTACACGTAGTGAGTCCGACGGTACACTCTGAGATTGAGAAGCTAGCGCGCGAAGGATTGATAACGATCCGACAAAAATATGTGGAAGAAGCAGATTATGATGATGCTTTTCTAGTAATCGCGGTGACTAATTCAAGTGAAGTAAATGACGATGTCGCAAGAAAAGCGAAAGCAGTCGGAAAGCTTGTTGTTCATACCGGTCAGCCGGAACTTGGAAACAGCACGATACCTGCCACATTACAAAGGGGCCGTCTCGTCCTCAGCGTGTCGACCGGAGGAGCCAGTCCGACTCTTGCAAAACAAATACGAGATCAACTGGAGGAGCAATACGACGACTCTTATGAAAATTACATCGATTTTTTGTATGAAGTGAGACAGATTGTAAAAAGAATCGAGCCAGACCGTACCATACGCCGCCACTTATTAAAAATAGCGGCTGATCCTGTTTTCTATAAAAACATGGAAAGAAGAGAAAGGTTTTTACATGAAATCCAGCCATTTGCTCATGTAAAAAGTTGATAAAAAGGAGGGGAGATGCATGGAACGATTTGTCATATTAGCACTTGTCGGGCTCGCTGCTCAGCTTGTAGACGGGGCTCTTGGAATGGGGTACGGCCTGACATCGACTACACTTTTGCTTTCAGCCGGCATTGCGCCAGCTATCGCGTCTGCTTCTGTCCATATGGCAGAAGTCGTGACGACAGCAGCATCAGGAGCCTCACATATGCGGTTTGGAAATGTCGATAAACAGATGGCAAAGCGCCTCATCATCCCCGGTTCAATCGGTGCATTTTCGGGAGCCACTTTTTTAAGCCATTTAACAGGCGATTACGTTAGATTGTATGTATCCATCTTTTTATTTTGCTTAGGACTATACATTCTCGCACGCTTTTTATTTTTAAAAGATGCCCGCAAACAGGAACACAAAGCACTTACCAACAAATTTTATTTGCCTCTCGGTTTTGTAGCCGGCTTCTTCGATGCGAGCGGCGGGGGAGGGTGGGGGCCGATTGCCACGCCAGCCTTGCTGTCTCAAAAAGGACTGGAAGCAAGAAAAGTCATTGGAACGGTCAGTGCCAGTGAATTTGCCATTGCAACTTCCGCTACAGCCGGGTTTATGATTTCACTTGGATTAGGCAACATTAACTGGTTGTGGGCAGGTGCCATCATGCTTGGCGGTATTATCGCTGCACCCATTGCTGCCTGGATTGTCAAAAGCCTGCCAACGAAAATACTCGCTGTGATCGTGAGCGGCATGCTGATTTTTACAAATGTCCGCGCTATACTCAGCTATACAAATATTAACAGTTCACTGGAGAACGTTATATACGTGACAATTGTTTTGGCATGGGTATACATAGTTTTCCATGTGGCTCAACAGGAACGAAAACTAACACCAAAAGCGGTTCAGCTGAATGTACAAAAATCTCGAAAAACATCCTGATGACCATTGGGATGTTTTTCGTTGCTGAATAAAAATTAAGTCGAGTAAAACGTAATAAATAACATTGTCAGCCCTAGAAAATCTTATGATGTTACTTTTCCGAATGTGCCATTCGTGGATATAATCTAAATGGCAAAAAGATAAAAGCAAATCAAAAAGAACTTATTACATTCGTTTTTTAAAAATATCTCAATCGTTTTTTAAAAATATCTCAATATTAATAGTTTACTTATGTAATGAGACAAAAAAGATAAAATTACTACAACTTCCTATATTTTATATTATGTTAACCCCGAGAAATGTTTTACTAACTTTCGAATACCTCATCTAATCTCTTATTGAACTCCATATCGTCTTTCGTCCATTTGAGAAATGTATTCTTTTGAACACCAATTGCTTTACATGCCATATCCACACAGCCATGGATTTTATATTCAATAAGAAATTTGTTTTTCCTTTCAATAACAGCCGCTTTAGTCATTTTTAAAGAGCGATCACTTAATTCATTTAACTTTAAATTTTCTTGTTCAAAAATATCAAACTTTCTTTTGATATATAAGTTTTTATCTGTGTATATTAAATCAGCAAATAATCTGATTGAGCGTCTACCACTAATAATTAAACGAAAATGTTTATTTTTCTCAACAATTCGTGGTTGAAATCCCTTATTTTTTAATATCTGTTCTAGAGAGTTCATAAATGAAATAGAACTGCCTACAAAGCTAACAACCCTTCTCTCATGGTTTACATAACCATCTCCATCAAAATAACCACGAATAAAATGATACATATATTCATTTGGCACATTCGGAAAAATAACATCATAAGATTTTCTAGGATGGATTCCATGAATGTTTATCATATCTTCTTTCAATATTTTACTATTGAGGTTCAAAGTGTACACATCAGTTTTTTCGTTTTTTATGATGGGATGATTGGAGTTCATCTCTCTCTTGATATCTTCTAAAATATATTTTTCTTTTTGTGAAAAACCAATAGATGGCACGTTGTCTGTTACGGAGCCGTCGGCTATAAAGAAACCTAGAATGTACGCCATTTCATCAGACCAGACTTTAAAATAGTTTTCATTTACTTCATATTTTCTTTTCCAACTGCCACGCGGTCTCATTTCTGCATTATATTCCTTTAAAACCATACGAACATATCTTGCTGACACGTTAGCCAACTTACCAATTTCAGCGGTGCTAAGGCCTTGCGAATATAGTTGAACCATTTCCTCTTTTTCTAAAAGACTTTTCCTTTTTTTCTTTTCATTTTTCTCCATTAGTTAGTCACATCCCCTTATATTTGATGCGTTCAATTCAATTATAGGAACAAATGTTCTTAAAATCAAATGTTAAGAGCAAAAAAGCCGCTCCGATGCTATCACATCGAAACGGCTGTCTATTATTAACTCAAATATTATGTTAATTAGTCCTATGGCCTGGATATTCCATTTTATATAGCTTCATATAACTCAAACTAGTTGACTATTCAGCGCTTTCTCTACCGCATTCTATAGCCGCAACAAGGATATCACCTTTATTCTGATTGTACATGTTAATTGTGCTTACAACCTTTGAAAACTTCTAATTCTTCGCAATAAGCCTTAATTCATTTAAAGCGTCCACTAAATGGTCAGTTAATTTCTTTGCATTTTCCTTTTCCGAAGTCTTGCTTGAGACGTTGATGGAAATCGAATCGTCTAATAAAATGTAAGCTAACCCGAAGCCTCCCTCAACTACAGGTCCAAAAATCCGATATTTAACATTGTCATATGCCATCCCGCTTGTTGAAATAAAATCATGACGCATTGTTAAGTAACCTTTGTCTTTAAAAATTTCTGGTATCTCTTTCATTCCTAGGTCTGCCCCATGTAAATAGTACATTTGCTCAAGGCCATACATATGCCTTTCAACACCTAGCCCTTTGCGGCATTCTTTTATACGAAGGGCATGGGCAGCACTCGCCTTTTGCATGAGGGAATACAAGACTTCATTATCTTGTTCACCGTCTTCCAGCGCTTTTACTAAGTTCAATTTTTCCATGCTTGTAGCTCTTGCACATTCTGTTCTTCCCTCATAAAAGAAACGGACCGATACAGGTTCATAAACACTTCTCATCAAACCAAACGTTCTATACTGAGCGATTTGTAATGCCATGTGGAAAAATGCATCCGGGCTCATATTCATTTTCTTTATTTCATCTGAACCAAAGTCCTTAAAAATTCTCGATTTTACATGATAATTATTTTTTGTTCGTATATGATCTTTTTGAAACTGAGTGAGTGATTCCTGGATTTCTTTTGAAATTTCCCATTTCATTTTTTTGACTGCCGTTTTTTCGGTCGTATAAACCGTTTCAGAATCCTCTTTACAGAGTCCTTCATTTACATGGCTAATAACAGTAAATATCGTTGTTCCATCAACCGCTGAATGCTCGATGCTATAACCTAATTCGCCATTTTTAGTAATAATGACTTGGATTGTCTTATCGCAATATTTATTCGTACTATTTAACATAAGATTTTTAATTGCTTCTTGGGAATTTTCGCTTTCTTCATCAACTGATATGACAACAAGTGAATCTGCGATGGTTTGAAGGATTTCAGCATTTACCTTTGACACGATGAGCTGGTCGTATACTTTTGCAGCCTTGTCTCTTTCGACTGTTGTAAATATTCCAACGTTCACACCTTCACTATTATCTGACCGAAAAGTTGTTTCGATAGCAGTTGCAATTTCTTTACTCTGATAAATAGCCCCTTCGTTATTCGTTACGGGCACTTTATAAACATTGTTTTTATATAAGATGACAATATGATTATTCTTTTTATCAAATTCAGCGACGCTAAATTCGTCTCTTTCTAATCTAGGAATACGGACAGATCGGAAGAATTTTTTGTATTGACCCATATCAAGTGGTATTCCGTTCATTGTTGCAGGCTCTACTTCTTCATCAATAATTAAATGGTATAATTCCGTTACTAAGTAGCTTACTTTCCCGGCCAATTCCGACATTGTATAGCGATTTTTATATAGTTTATTCTCTAATAAAATATTGAAATGCATACCAGTTGGCAAGGAACCTCTGTACTTTAAGTATAAATCATCCCAAAAAGGCTTGAGCCAGCTTCCATCTATACTTTTATTCCATTCGTGTAACTTTTCTTGCAGCTTTTGTGCTTCCCCATTTCCTTCAAAAAAACGATTTATTACATCCGTCGTTTCTTGAAATTGCTCTTTGCTTACTAGAGGCTTAATCCATTCAAGAAGCTTGGACTTCGTGTCATTTAATTGTGGAATTGGTAATGATGGTAATTCTTTTTGATAAGCAAATGTTCTTTTTATATTAATTATTCCCTTCTCAATTCATTTTCTTGACATTATAAGCATCCGTTTTCCCAATAAAAAGAATATGATGGACCCTATTGTCAAGACACGATTTTTATATTTTTAGATGCAATTTCATTTATTGTTTTTTCTTCTTTTAAGACCTCTAGCACGACTGGAGATTTAAATTCTGGCGTATACCGTTTATGTTTACCTCCTCATTTCGTATCTAGTTTTGCGGGGCCATTATAAAGAATATCATCTTGTCTATACATTAATAATTTATAAACAAAAAAGTCGCCCCGATGCTATCATATCGGAGCAGCCTTTCACTATCATAAAATTATTATGTTAACTATTTGACCTTGAACAAATCAGGCAGCACTCATCGTATTAATTCTTGTGATGTTCCCGCTTGAAGGTTTTCAACTGTTCAATCATTACCAACAGTTCTGCCTCTGTGATTGAAGGATAATTATCGATTTTATCTCGAACGTACTCCAATTGATCGGGCAGTTCCCTTTTTTTATTTGAAAAGAAAGAGGCAACCGTTCCTGTTACAACCCCGATCAACCCAATTCCTACAAACATCAGAACAGCGGCAATTAAACGGCCGACCCCTGTTTCGGGATATAAATCTCCATATCCAACAGTTGTCGTCGTCACTACAGTCCACCATAAAGCATCTCCATACGAATCAAAGCTCGGTTCAATCCATTTCATCGGAATGGCACTTAAAAACAATAGACCAATAACTGTCACAAACACTTTATCCAGTCGATGCTTTTCAATCAAAATATCTAATATAGAATTTTGTCTTTTGATTACCGAGATTAACCTAACTAATCGAAACAAGCGAATCAATCGAACAGTTCTAAACAGTTGATCCAAAGGAATAAGAGCGATGAGATCTAAAGGATGCTTTTTTATAAATTCCCATTTCCGTTCGCTCAAAAAAAGCCTAATAATATAATCGATAGCAAAAAGCCCCCACACAAACCAACCTAAAATAAAATCTTCCCTGGCTGGTAACTCCGCCACTAAAGAAAAAATAATTAACCCAGCCAAAATACATTCATAAATAAAACCAACCTTGTTATTAGACAAAGTTCTCCTCCTCAACACGTGTATCAATTGCATGCTATTTTATTTTATCAGATTTTCAGGCGAGAATACCCCCCATCTTCAAATACGCGAAGGGCGCAGCCCAGTATGAAGTGGGGGATGAATCGCCTATTGAATAAAACACTCTATATTACGTATTTTTATTTTATTTATATATTTATTTAAAGTCAATATGCAAAAAAACACGGGTTTATACCGTTAATTTGTTATGTTGATATAATTATTTTTATAAAAAGAAAAAGAACACCCCTTCTAAAACAACGAAGAAGGTGCCCAATTTTAGGACACCTTCTTCGTTGTTATTTTAGAGTCTTTTATAAAACTTTCTTAAATTGTTTTTGTTTCCATTAAAATTCTCTGCTCTCTAGTACCTTTTATGTTTAAATTATATACGTTGTTGCTATCAGCATTCAGTTTACCGTTCCCTTATTCAGTTTCCGGAAAAAAAGCCTGGGCAGTGCGGACATCTACCAATGCAGGTGAAGCTGTATTGAGTGCTTCTGCGAGTGCCGATTCTAAGGCAGCATCTGTGTCTGCACTGAATCCCCTCCATCCGCATGCTTCCGCGATTTTAACAAAATCAGGGTTGGTCAGATCCACACCTATTTCCTTCTCCCCCGCTGCTTTGATTTTATCTCTTTCCATTTGCAGTGCTTCATTATTGAAAACGACAACCGTAATGTTGAGATTGTAGCGGGTCGCAGTTAAAAGATCGGCAAGCACCATTTCAAGCCCTCCGTCTCCGACCACAGCAACCACCTGTCTTTCAGGGCTCGCAAGCTTAGCGGCAATGGCCGCTGGAAGGCCAAACCCCATTGTGCGCCAATACCCCGAAAATAACACCGTTTGATTGTTCTGTCGAAAATTACGGTTCATCCATACAGTTACATCGCCTGTATCCAGTGTAAGAATAGCATCTGCGGCAACCGTTCGTTCTATTGCACGGACAATTCTCGAAGGGTAAATCGGAGAGCCTGGCGTGTTGCCTTCCCGCTCATTTTGTTCCGCCCACTTCTCTTTTATTTCATGGCGGCGTGTCAGCCAGTCTGTATTTGGGGTGAAGCTTTTAAGACTCTCTTTTAATGGTGGGATGACTTCACCTGCTTCCCCTATGACACCAAGCTCTGTTGGAATGCTTTTCCCAATTTTATCCGGGTTGTTGTCAATTTGAATGATTCTCGCATCTTTTGGTACATATCCATCCGGCCACCATGTTACGCCGGCAAGCAGCACAACATCCGCCTCTTTAAAAACCTCAGACGCGTAAGGATTTCCTCCTTCTCCGATTCCTTGCAGGAGATTTGGAGAAGAGTCGCTAAACACACCTTTACCTCCCAGGCTAGTAAGAATACCGGCTCCCCACAAGTCTGCAAGCTCCTCGATCGCCTTCGAGGCAGCGGCTGAACCGGCGCCTGCAAGAATCATGGGCCGCTTGGCTGTTTTCATGATAGCCGCTGCCTGTTCTAAGCTTTCCTGTTTGAATGTGGTGGAATCTCCCTCTATTACAGTTGGCAACTGGCGCGGTTTAACAGCAGCCAGTTTTTCAAAAAGATCTTTCGGAATGGACAGATGGGTAACTGTCCGCTGGCCGAGTGATGTTTGAGCTGCTTTTTGAAGTAATTCAATGATGGCATCTTGACTGGCCAGATTTGCAGAGTAAGCGGCAAATGGCTTTACTAACTCCTGTTGATCCACATATTGCTGGAAGTCTGTCCCGATTTTGTTACGCGGCGCTTGGCCCGTGATCGCAAGGACGGGAGCTTTATCAGAGTAGGCATCACCAAGTCCGTTCAGCAGATTTGTCACCCCTGGGCCCATTGTAGCGGTGCAAACACCAAGACCGCCGGTCAGCTTTGCTTCCGCAGATGCCATAAAAGCAGCCGTCGATTCATGCTTCACGGCGATAAATTTGATTTTATCCTGGCTTGCCAGCGCATCGATCAACCCAATAATCGCATCGCCGACTACACCATAAATTCGCTTCACGCCAAATATGTGTAATTGATCAAGGATTAATTCGGCGACCGTTCGTTCTGTTTTTTCCATAAAAAAAATCCCCCCTTACAGTGGCATTTTTCACTTAAAACTAAATGGCTAAACATTTTATATCCAAATATAAAGAAAAACGGGCAACCCTTTCTCGGGGATGCCCGTCGCTTTATAAAAATGAACGTTCTTCTTCGATCTCTCTGCGGGCATCTTCCACACTTTCTAGTCGATTCGCATTTTCTTCTTTAAGCGCCTCTATTTGTGCCGCACTTTCGGCATGCTTCATGGCGTCTTCTGTCTTATCGACATTATCAAGTGTATCAGTAATCATTTGTTCCATCTTTTTTATTTTCGCTTGATGTTCACCCGAGTTATGTTGAGGTTGGTTACTCATTTCATACCCTCCTATGATTGCTTCTTCGTTTTACTTTACGTTTTGAAGGTGACTCAAGTTCATCACTCTCTAAGGGTAATATGCCCTGAATCAAGAAAGATATTTGTTGGAAAGTTGTTTTCAATTACTTTGCTGCATTTGAATTCGTGAAGATGGGAATAATAAAAAAAGCCGCTTTCGATGCTGCTAACATCAAAAACGGCGATACAAAGTGACGAATAATGGAATATTAATAAATCCTGCTTTATATTTTAAAGTCTCGCAAATTCTTCCACTAATTCTCCGAACCGTTTTAGTGTATTTCCTATAGGAACCGGTGTCGCCAAGTCTACACCAGTCTTTTTCAGCAATTCGAGCGGATAATCTGAACTGCCGCTCTTTAAGAATTTTAAATATGCATTCAGCGTACCCTGATCGCCTTCAAGAATCTTAGTGGCCAAATGGATAGCTGAAGCAAATCCTGTTGCATATTTGTATACATAAAAAGGCCGGTAAAAGTGAGGAATTCTTGACCATCCAAATTTCACTTCGTCATCAAACACTATGTCATCTCCGTGGTATTCCCTGAACAGGGACTCATACGTTTGATTAAACACTTCTACATTTAATGGCAGCCCCTTTTCAGCCATTTCATGTGTCTTTTTCTCGAATTCAGCAAACATTACTTGCGTAAAGAATGTCCCCTTAAATTGATCGATAAAATGATTGAGCAGGTGTTTACCCATTTCAGCATCCTTTTCATTTTTTAACAAGTAGTTAATCAATAATACCTCATTCACTGTAGAAGCCACTTCCGCCACAAAGATACTGTAACGGGCTGTAATTTGCGGCTGGTGCTGCGAACTTAGTTTACTATGAACACCGTGGCCACATTCATGAACCAGCGTGAATAAACTGTCTAAATCATCCTGGTGATTTAAAAGAATAAATGGATGAACGCCATACACTCCGAGATTGTACGCACCTGACCGTTTGCCGGGTGTTTCCCGCACATCAATATATCGACCGTCTTTAAATTCTGTTAAGATGCTTATATATTTTTCCCCAAGAGGTGATAAAGCCTTACACATCGTTTCAAACGCTTCTTCGTAAGTAATCACAGGTTTTACCCCGTTTACTAGCGGAACACTCATATCATATTGCCTGAGCTCATCCAGCTTCAACTTATCTTTACGAATCCGGTTGTATAGATGGAGTGGAGCAATATTGTTTTTCGTTGTAAGGATGAGGTTTTCATATACTTCTTTCGGTACTTGGTCACCGAATAAAGCTTTTTCCAGTGCTGAAGGATAACGACGAATCTTGGCCATTGTGACATTATTTTTAATGGCTGCTGAAAGGGTTGAAGCAATGGAGTTTTTTAATTGCTTATACGGTTGATAATAGGCCTTATACGCTTCCTTGCGCTTTTCGCGGTCCTCATCTTCAATTAATTTTGCATACATTCCCCTTGTGAGTTCCACTCGTTCCCCGTTTTCTCCGGTAACTTCTCCAAACTTGATATCAGCATTATTCATCATGCCAAATGTATGGCCTGGAACTGAGAGTGCCTCACCTAACTCGGATAGGACTTCTTCTTGCTCCTTCCTTAACACATGCGGTTTGTATCGGAACGACTCAATTAAGTCCTCTTCAAAGTATTTCAACCCTTCTTCTGCAGATATGTATCCTTTTAATGTTTCTTCATCCAGGTCTAATAAGTAAGGCATGAAAAAAGAAGTAGAGGCGCTCACTTTCACGCTAAGCTGCTTCGCTCGATCTAAGAACGATTGGGCATTTGTTTCCCTCGTATTTTCATCCACTTTCAACATGGCATATGCATACAATTTGTTGAATAAAAAAGATAACTCTTCCCTTTGTTTGAGATATTGACATAAAGAATGACCATCGTGAATGTCACCATCAAATTTTTTCAAGCTTTCCGTCATTTTTTCAATGCGCTGATAATCCTCCTCCCACTTGCTAAGATCAGCATATATATCGGCTAAATTCCACTTCTCATGTATCGGCACGTCATTTCTACTTGTGTATGTCGTCATTGGCAAAGCTCCTTTGTTTAGTAAATTTGTAAAAACACCTGAATACTAAATATATTCTGATTGCCATTCCTTAAACCCTTTAACTGCAAATAAGTTTCTCCAGTTAGGCAACGGGACTTTTGAGCGGCTAGCTTGTTCAATTGCATTCTGCCTTTTACAAAAGAAAATAGACCGGCATTAAGCCGATCTATTATTTACTCACCGTAATTTAACTAAGGAAAGGTAAACGCCTATGATACGATTAAACATTCAAAAACTTAACACATACTGGATCAGGCACGGAAACATCAGACTGTAAAAGGGTGAGCTTTCCTGTAGACTCGTCCCTTGAGAATAATACAAGATTGCCAGATTCCTGATTGGAAGCAACCAGGAATTTTCCGGTTGGGTCCAAGATAAAATCACGCGGCCAATTTCCTTCCGTAGATGTAAGTTCAACAAACGTAAGCTCACCTGAATCTTGATTCACACTAAAAACCGCAATGCTGTCATGTCCCCGATTTGCTGCGTACACAAAGCGGCCATCAGAGGAAATGTGAATGGCACTGCCTTGATTGTTCTCGCTAAAGTCTGCTGGGATTGTAGGAGTATACTGTAACTCTGTAAAGCTGCCATCTTCCGGATTGTATATTAAAGAGATGACCTCCGAGCTAAGTTCCGTCATCACATAAGCGTATTTTCCATTTGGATGAAAAACAAGGTGCCGAGGGCCGCTTCCCGGATTAGCAAACAGTCTGTTTGCTTCCGATAATATACCTTTGTTTACTTGATATGTAATCAATTGATCGATACCTAAATCAACAGCTAACACATATTTCTCATCAGGGCTAAAACCAGCGTAATGTGCATGTGGCTTTTCCTGCCTTTCCTTATTCGGACCTGAACCTTCATGTTCCATAATGGATGATACGGGACTTACCGTTCCTTTCTCCTGATCTACTGCATACGACTCAATAGTTCCTTTATGGTAATTAGCCGTTACTGCTGTAAGATTTTCACGGTTAACACTCACGTGGCAAGGAGATGCCCCTTCAAGTAATTGCCGGTTTAGTGCTTCAAGTTCTCCCGTCTGGTTGTTAATCGAATAAGCAGCTATCCCGCCTTTACTACCTTCTTTTACAACAGCATACAAGTATCGATTGTCTTGGCTAATGGTTAAATATGTAGGGTTATCCAATGTTGCTGCTGCCTTCACATCAGTGATTTTCGCTGTCTCTGTATCCAGTGTAAAAGTGTAAATCCCTTTGCTGTCGCCTTTTGTATACGTTCCAACATACCCGATAAACTTATTGTTATTTGTCATCGTCATTTACCCCTCTCCAATAACTTTATAACTTTCATTGTACCATGAAAGTATTGCTAATCCACAAACAAGCATCCACACATGTCCCGTTTGTGGAAGTAGGGTGGATCCCGAAGATTTGAAACCGCCTTGCAGATGATTAATCATCTGCAAGGCCTTTTCCCGTTACATTAACCCTGTAATGTTCCCTTCCGCGTCAATGTCCATATTCAGTGCGGCAGGCTGTTTCGGCAATCCTGGCATCGTCATAATATCACCGGTTAGGCAGACGAGAAATCCAGCACCTAATTTCGGAATGATTTCCCGTATTGTAATTGTAAATCCTTCTGGACGGCCCGTTAGTTTCGGTTCATCCGTAAACGAATATTGTGTTTTCGCCATACATACAGGCATTTCGCCCCATCCATTTCGTTCGATCTCGATTAACTGTTTCAGTGCCTTATCGGTAAATTGCACGTCTTCTCCACCGTAAACCTCCCGTACAATCGTCCGTACTTTATCGGCAGTTTTATCTTTGACGTCATAAAGCGGGGCGAAGTTGTTCAAGCTGTTCAGCTGTTTCATGACATGTCCAGCGAGTTCGAAGCCGCCTTCCCCGCCTTTTCCCCATACATCAGCCACTGCTGCCGCCACATTGTTCGCCTTGCACCAACTAATAATTTCTTCCACTTCCTCCGATGTATCGGAAATGAAACGGTTCAAGGCAACGACAGGTTCAATTCCGAAACGGCGGATTGTATCAATATGTTTTTCTAAGTTCGGGATACCCGCCCGCACTGCTTCTACATTTTCTTCTTGCAATTGCTGTTTCGGAACGCCGCCGTGCATTTTAAGCGCCCGTACCGTCGCAACGATGACGACGGCGTCCGGTGAAAAGCTACCTTGCCGTGCTTTTATATGCATAAACTTTTCTGCACCTAAGTCTGCGCCAAAGCCCGCTTCCGTCACAACGATATCAGCAAGACTTCGTGCCGTGTTAGTTGCCATGAGCGAGTTGCATCCATGGGCGATATTCGCAAAAGGACCGCCATGAATGAGGGCGGGCGTGCCTTCGATCGTCTGAACAAGGTTCGGCTTGAACGCCTCTTTGAGCAAAACGGTCAATGCACCTTCCACTCCTAAATCCCGCACCGTCACCGCTTCTTTTCCGTATGTATAACCGATGACGATCCGTGCCAGCCGCTCCTTCAAATCCACTAGATCTGTTGCCAAGCAAAGGATCGCCATAATTTCAGAAGCAACAGTTATGTCGAAACCATCTTCGCGCGGCACACCGTGGGCCGGCCCGCCTAATCCGACTGTCACATTCCGTAATGCCCGGTCGTTCATATCAAGAACCCTTTTCCACGTAATTCTTCGCGGGTCGATTTGCAAACTGTTCCCTTGATGGAGATGGTTATCGATCATTGCACTGAGGGCATTATTCGCAGTTGTAATCGCATGGAGGTCGCCGTTGAAATGCAGATTAATCTCTTCCATCGGCAGCACTTGTGAATAACCGCCTCCCGTTGCACCGCCTTTCATCCCCATAACAGGACCGAGCGACGGCTCGCGGAGGGCGATCATCGCTTTTTCTCCTATTTGGGACAACGCATCTGCTAACCCGACCGTCACAGTCGATTTTCCTTCCCCCGCCGGCGTCGGACTAATCGCAGTCACTAAAACGACTTTCCCGTTACATGTTTTCTTCGGCAGTTTCGTCACATCTATTTTCGCTTTATACTTACCATACAGTTCCACTGCTTCTTCAGGAATGCCAGCTGCTTCGGCAATCTCTTTAACCGGGCGTATGTCGGCTTTCGATGCAATCTCAAGATCTGTCAACAGTTTTGTGATTTTTGTCATGTCTTTTCCTGCTTTCCTTTTTTCTTCATTATAATACGAAAAAAGGAAAAAAGAACGCCGATTTTGGAATCATCAAATAACTTGGGAAAAACTCCGACAGAGCAACCCTTCACACAAATATTTGTCAGCGTGATAATAATATTTAGTACACCATTTGCAATGAGTTTGGGATATCATTAATACATCAGAAAACGGTACGCCGATTGGCGTACCGTTTTTTATGCAAGAAATTCAAATGGTTTATATGACATATACCTGCTCGCCGACAAACACCTCATTTACATGATGGAATTGACATTGAGAATCCCGTCTCTGGGTTAGTACGATATGCGTCCAAAGCCATCACCCCATTGGAGTTTTTCGTCCCTTGCCTTAGTTATCATGTTCATTTTTCAAAAAGTTTATACCCCCAAAATAAAAAAATCAGCTTATTTAGTCCGCAAAAAAGAAGAAACGGCACGCCGATTGGCGCACCGTCATTATGCAAGAAGTTCAAATGGTTTATACGACATGTACCTGTTCTCCGACAAACACCTCATTTACATGATGATGATTACTGAGAATCCCGTTTCTGGGTTAGTACGATATGCGTCCAAAGCCATCACCCCATTGGAGTTTTTCGTTCCTTGCCTTAGTTATGATAACCATTCGATTCAAAATTATACTTGCAAATAAAAACATTTTTTCATTCATCCATTTTATTCACTTCATATAAATAAAATTTTGAGACAAAATAGTAATGGCACAGAGACCTTCTGTGCTAATAAGCTAAAACTTCGGAGGGATGAATAATGGGAAAAAGCAATAAATCGAAACGTTTTGTTCAACAAGGCAAAGATTCAGTTTCTAAGCATGACGAGCTCTTCCCTTACCGCATGACTTACTCTGAAGCAGAAGCCCAATATTCAAACGAGAATACAGAAGAAAATCCTAATATGACGCTTGGAGGATTTTAAATGGGGAATAAACTCTTCCAAGAAGCAAAAATATTTGTCGATCAGGCAGTCACCAGCGCCACGAATGAAAATATTGCGATCGCGAAAAACAGTCTTTCCTCCGCTTTTGCGAATTCTACATTGGCGGAGCAAAAACAGTTGAACGAAATGCAAAAAAGACTGCGGCAAATCGAACAATCGACTCAAAGAAATGAATACAGCTGACTGAATCTGATGTAGAGGAGTTGTTTATTAATGAGTAAAAATTCTTCAAAGTCAAATAGCACGACCGGCCAGCCACAGCCGCTGAGTGGTTCTCATAAAGTTAAAAACAAAAACCACTCACGGCAAAAGAAAAACAGTGGACATGATATGTAACCCTTAGCCTCTTTGGCACTTATTATCAAACGCAGAAAAAGCTTCCGTATAATCATGCGCCCGTACAATTTTGGGCGTAACGATATACGGAGGCTTTTTTATGTATAGTATAAATTTTTTCTCACCTATAACATTATTTTACGCCGAGCACATCCGGTGAAAAAGTTGAAATCGCTGGAATGTATGTAATAAGCAGCAAGACGGGTAACGATTAGCTTTAATCTTAGATGTATATAACAATAAACACCGATAAGCTGGTTGTATCATTTTCTCCAAGAATTATATGCCTCCTATCTATAAAAGAAATAATATCCATCCGGCAAAAAGATAGTTTCCATAATAATTAATTTTCTTGAAATTGCCAACAATCTAACTTATCCTTATTATTTTAACATTGTTTTTAAAATTTCTTTTATTCGGTTGCTACTAACCTTTAACATTAAGGAATAAGATTAAGGTGGTGAGTTCATGAAGATATTCCGGTTTTGCGTGTTCATTATTTCAAAATATTTGCCAGTGTGGATTGTTTTCTTATCTATCATTGCGTATTTTTTTCCACAAACGTTCGTATCCATCCGCAGCCTAACGGGACCAGCGCTGGGAATTATTTTCTTATTGATGGGCATGTCTTTGTCGACGAGTTCTCTTGTTTCCGTTATAAAGAAACCGGCCTATATGTTTGCCGGCGTGCTTCTCAAATGGACCATCATGGTGGGAGTAACACTTTTGACTGCGTACTTCTTTTTTAAGGATGAGAGAGAAATTGCTATAGGAATCATATTAGCAGGGGTAGTCCCAAGCGGCACATCCGCCAATTTATATACATTTATGGCAGGCGGCGAGGTGGCGTTAAGTGTATCGATGGCGACAGCTGATACGTTCATCTCTCCTGTACTCACTCCTGTCCTTGCGCAATGGTTTGCCGGCCAATTTATCCCAATTGCTTTTTGGCCGTTATTTTTAAGTATTATTTACATCGTGTTTATTCCTCTACTGCTCGGGTTGCTGTTGCAATGGAAATGGACAGAAAAAGTGAAAGTCATTCAGCCTTACACATCTGCTCTTTCCATGCTTGCCTTATTTATCGTCGTATTATCCGTTGTTTCCAGCGCTCAAAGCTCGTTGGCAAAAAACCTTGATCTTTTGCCGCTCATTTTTCTTGCGGTGTTTATACAAGTTTCCGTCCCTATGCTTACTGGATACTTGATAGCTAGATTATTCAAAATACCAGAACAAAACTGCCGGGCGATTTTATTCCATACTGGCATTTGCAACACGGCCTTGGCGGCTACTCTGGCAATGGAACATATTAGTTCTGCAGCGGCTGTCCCTTCAGTTGCGAATATGGTCGTCAATTTAACACTCGGAGCGATTGTAGCTAATGTATTTTCAACGAAAATGGATCATTTGCATCAAACCAAAAACGAGAATCCCCTTTAACTCAAAGTGGATTCTCGTTTTGCTTCTCTGTTATTTAAACCAGCCTTTTTCTTTCGATTGCGAAATGGCTTCGATCCGGTTTTTTACTTCCAGCTTATCAAATATCGTTGAAATATAGTTTCGTACAGTTCCGTTTTTGATATTGAGCTGGTCGGCAATTTCTTTCGTGTTTTTCCCGTCAGCCACAAGCTCCAGCACTTCTTTCTCCCGGTCTGTAAGCGGGTTTTCTTCACTATAGAAATCATCCATTAATTCAGGGGCATAAATTCTCCTTCCGGCCATAATGCTGCGAATAGAGCTTGCCAGTTCTTCACTTGGACTATCTTTTAGTAAATAGCCGCTCACCTTCGCTTTTAGCGCCCGCTGAAAATAACCTGTGCGGGCAAAAGTCGTTAAAATAATGACTTTGCATTCCAAATCTTTTAGCTCTTCAGCCGCTTCCAGCCCGCTCTTACTGGGCATTTCAATGTCCATAATGCAAACATCGGGTTTCTTTTGCTGCACGAGGGCGATGGCTTCTTCACCGTTCGACGCCTTGCCGACTACTTCCATATCATCTTCCAGATTCAACAGCGAACCGAGTGCCCCAAGCAGCATTCGCTGATCTTCCGCAATGACTATACGAATCACGCCAATTCCTCCTTCTCTCTCGGCTTCACATCATTAGGCACCGTCATAGCGAGGGTCGTGCCGCCATCCGAATGAACGCACAGGCTCCCATTCACAAATTCCAGCCGTTCTTTTATACCGAGAAGCCCGCTTCCTTTGCCAAATGCTTTTTCCGCGTTTATTCCTTCTCCATTATCCTTCACTGTAATACAGATGTCTCGTTCCGATTGCACAATGTGAACGAGACATCTAGAAGCATGGCTATGTTTGACGACGTTAGTGACCGCTTCTTTCAAACACATACTTAAAATATTTTCTAGAAACAAAGAAACATTCACTAACTTAATCTCGTCTTCGCCGATAAAATCAATTTGCGCAGCCTGGAGAATTTGTTTCACGAGAACAATCTCGTCTTTTAATCGAATTCCGCGCATGGAAGAGACCATCTTCCTCACTTCATTTAACGCTGTTCTAGCTGTCTGCTGCACATCTTTTAATTCGCTCCGGGCCTGTTCCGGGTCTTTATAAATTAATTTGCTCGCTAAGTCACTTTTCAGGCCGATAAGTGATAGCTTTTGCCCTAACGTATCATGAAGATCACGGGCGATACGCTGCCGCTCTTCCATTTTGACGAGCTCAGAAATCCGATCGTTCGCATCTTTCAGCTGCTCTTCCAGCTGATCCTGTTTTTTCCGATTATAAATATTAAACGGCAATAGGATGACACTAATCCAGACGATAACAATAAATGGCAGCTGTTTTAAAAACAGTTCATTTTGCAGCACGAAATGATAGTTAATGGAAATCGTCGTGCTGACTAAATGAATCACATACAGTGTAATAAATGCAACACGGTTTTTAATGTTGCCGTTATAATAAGCAATATAAAAAGCAAAATAGACAAACTGAAACAAAATCGTCATCGTGATTGAAATACCGATCAAAATACATGTCCATAAATAGACGGGCCACTTCTTTGACATAAAAGCAAGCCGATACGAGATAAAAAATAAAATCGTCAGTACAATTCCCACAATGATTTCAATCGAGGAGGAAGACTGAAAAATAAAATAAAAAGGCAGTAAACTTAATACGCTCCATATATAAGGAGATATTCCTGAGCTTTTTTGAAAAGTCATATATCTTTTTTGCATCATTAAAACCTCTTTTAATAAGGTGAAGGGCGAACGCACCTTTTCTTCAGTATAAAGGAATCCAGGAAAATCGTGAAATCTCATTCTTGATAAAAACCATGTTTTCTCACCGGTCTGGATGATATTCCAGATAAGGTAAGAAAACATGGTTTTTACTTCTAGTTTTATTCAGACTTTACGTGAACAGAGTGAAAAGCACTCTTTTTTGTCTGCCGGGCGGCTGATTTTTTTACGTCACGGAAAGTAATAAACTTCTCACTTTGCTCATCCCATAGACGGAATTTAAGAGAACTTAAGCTTGTCGAAAGCGTGATCGTCGGCACATTTTGCAGCGGAAGTGAATTATTATGAGCTTCTTCCAGCTGATAGTTAGGCACCCGCGGACTTAAATGATGCACATGATGAAAACCGATATTGCCAGTCAGCCACTGCAGAAGTTTCGGCAGCTTATAGAAAGAACTGCCTTCCACCGCCGCTTTGACGTAGTTCCAATTTTCGTCTTCTTCAAAATAAGAATCTTCAAATGTGTGTTGGACATAAAAGAGCCAGACACCGGCAGAACCGGCAATCATAAAGAGCGGCCCTTGAACTAAAAGGAACGCCTGCCAGCCGATAGCCCAGCAAAGCAATGCGATAATCGTAACAAGCGCCACGTTCGTCAAGTACGTATTGAGCCGTTCGTTCCATCTGGCTCCTTTTCGGTTAAAGCGGTTTTCAATCAGAAACACATAAATGGGGCCTAAAATAAACATTACAAACGGGTTGCGGTATAACCGGTAAGACAAACGCTGCCAAAAGGACGCTTGCATATACTCATCGACGGTCATGACCCATATATCGCCCGTTCCCCGCTTATCGAGATTGCCGCTCGTGGCGTGATGAACAGAATGGCTGTGCTGCCACTGACTGTATGGGAAAAATGTTAAAATCCCTGTGATTGTTCCAACAATTTTATTTGCTTTTCGGTTTTTAAAGAACGAGTGATGACAGCAATCATGGAAAATGATAAACATCCTCGTCATAAATCCTGCGCCAATTACAGCTAAAGCTAACGTAAGCAGGTAGGAAATGGACAAGCTTTGGTAGGCAAGGAACCAGATGAGGAAAAACGGACCCACTGTATTGATGATTTGCCATACACTGGCTTTCGTATCCGCTTTTTCATAAGGAGCCACTTGCTTCCGCAGCTGTTTGGAGTTTTCTTTATTCATGTTTTATTTCCTTTCCCTTTCTTGATACATTCATTATAAAAAAGGAAAAGAAGTTTTTGCAGTAGCACCCGTCATGTACAGAGTATGACAAATGTCATATCGTCGCCTTATGTTGGCTCTTAAATAATGATTTCAATAATAAACCAGGCAATCATAATGAGCTGTATAATAAACTTGGCGATTGTGCCGCTTAAAAAACCGACAAATGTGGCAAAGCCAATCATGACAGCTTTTCTTATATCTTTTTGGATAATCAGTTCAGTCACGAGAACAGCAGCGAATGGGACAAGCAAAATGCCGAATGGCGGAAAGACGAACGAGCCGACAATGACGGCAAGTGCTGCAATCCGTTCTCCCCACTTCGAACCGCCGTACTTCTTCACAAAATAACTGTTGGCAAGAATGTCGGACACAATAATTAAAATCGTGAACAGCCCCATGGCGATCCAAAAAATAATTGATAATTCATCTCTGTTTATCCCGAAATGATAAAGCAAAAATCCGCCCCACAAAAACAAAATAGAGGGGATCACCGGGAAAATCAATCCGGCGAAACTAATCACAAACAAAACAACAATGCCTATCCAGGCTGCGACATCCATCGCCATCACTCCTCAATTTTTATTATAATAAAATGCGAATTAATTCCGGCAGTTCATGGTAAATACCGACAATCTCATCTAGCTTCATTCGAACGAGACCGCTCGATGAAGGAGCGACGAAATCCTTCACACCTGGAACGACAGATTCTACCTGAAGGCCCCATGAAACGTCTTTTCGGCCGCTGTACTGCTGATACACACCTTTACCGACAAAACAGACAATCTTCGGCTTGTAAAAAGAAATTTTCTTTTTCAATTCCTCTCTGCCTTCATTATATTCCTCTTTCGTTATTTCTTGTGCGTTTCTCGTCGGCCTTGCCACGATATTCGTCAGTCCAAATCCTAAATCTAGCAGTTTGTCATCTTCGATTGGCCTAAACTTTGTGTCGGTTAAACCTGCCCTATACAAAATGGTCCAAAACCGGTTATTCGGGTTAGCAAAATGATGACCGGTTTCACCTGAACGAAGACTTGGATTAAAGCCGACAAACAATATATCCAGATTTTCTTTTAAATGATCCTTAATGGGTTCCAAACTTTCACTTCCTGTCTAATTGTTGATTGTTGTGATCACTCTTCCACTACCTTTATAATAAACGTACATAACGTAAAAGGAGCGTCCTGAATGAATAAAAAAGAAATGGAAGAACAAGTGATCAAGAACTACGAGCGTGATGAACAAATGATGGTATTTATTTTTGCGCAGTGGTGTGTAAATAATGATCTTGATCCTGCGGTGTTGTATAAGCAGGCATATCCGCAGCAATCAGCCAATGAAGCTTTGCAGCAGGCGATTGATTTAACGGTTTCAAAAGAAGAAGCGGGAGAAATTCTTGATGACACGTTATTAAATGTTCTCTCTTTATACGGAAATGACGAACTCGCTTTTATTGTTACGGAAGAAATCGGGCGGCGGAAAAGACGTTAATTACTATTACGATATTTCAAGCCATAAGTTTCAAATGAAAACAACCAAGCTTTGATCTGCTTGGTTGTTTTTTTGCCTATTCTATCTTCACCCGCGCAAAAGCGGCATCGTGCAGCAGCGAAAAGATCCGCCCGATTTAATGATTTCCGTGATGTCCACTTCGATCACTTTATATCCCCGCTCAGCCAGCTGCTTATTCACTTCTTTATTCACCGGAAGACTGAACACTTTTTTATGACCGATGGAAAGTACATTCGTTCCGAGGGTAAACTGTTCTTCTTCTGACACTTCAATTAAATCAAAGCGTGATTCGAGCAGCTGTCTTTCCTGTTTATTTAGTGCTTCCGGAAAAATTAAAGCATCCTCGGGAGATAAAATGTTAAAAACACAATCTAAATGCAGATACTTTTCGTTAAAAGGAATGGGAATCACTTCATACTCAGCCAGCAGTGATTGCAACTCGTCTATCGCCTTTTCATTCGTGCGGCTGCTGATTCCGACATAAATCGTCCGGCCGTCAATGATCACATCACCGCCTTCAATAATCCCTTCATTCAACTGAACGAAAGATAGATGTTCCGCTTTCAGCCACTTTTTCAATTCTTCCTCTTCCCCTTGGCGAATATCACTCGCCATATCAGCTACAAATAAGTGTGAGCCAAGAGTGAAACCAATATCTCGTGTAAATACTTGTTCAGGGTACTTAGGCCGCGGCGGCAGTTGGATTACTTCGACGCCATATTCACGAAGCATCTGTGAAAATTGCCGGTGCTGTTTCATCGCACGTTCAATTTGGATGTTTTCTTCCTTAAAGTGTTCCTGCGTTTCATTAATGACTTCCTCGATCGCCATATATTGCGGCTGACAGAGCACCACTTTATGTAACTTATCGTATTCGCTGCTGCAAGTGATTGGCTGACTTTGTTTAGAAACTAACTCCATGACCGTCCTCCCGGGAATATCTTTTACTAATACTATTCCCATTATGGAAAACGTTATAAACCGATCTTCTTGATAAAGTTTTACTTTTCCGCACTGGTCAAAACATTTACTTAATACCTTTTATTCCTGTAATACTTTTTCTCACGTCTTGAAGCGTGACAGCTATCGCAAAGTTGATAACGAAAATCGGAAGGAAGTTTTTTTCGGCAGCTCTTGCACGTTTTGCCTGTCCTCGTTTCTTCCGATTGCAATTGTTCATGGACCCCTTCACTAATCGTTTCCCGCAGGCGTTCCCAGTAGATCGCCTCCGTCTGCCGTTCCAGCCGATATAAAAAGAGCAGATGCAGGCCGATCGCTTTGTAAGACAGCTCAAGGTCTTCAAGAGTTCCTGTTTTCACTTGTGGTTCAGGAAGATCCGTGCTACTGACAACAGCTTGCATCGTAGCGAGCCATTGTCTCGTCATCTCCGGTTCTTTCGTTGAAAACGGCAAATGCAGGAAGCCATACAGATCTGTCATGGACAGCCTTGCCTCTATTTCACTGCCGCGAATGAATTCATATAAAGCACGTTCTTGAGAAAGGGAGGATTTTTTCGTTCCTTTTGGGCTTTTAAAGCGGTGCCACAACTCAAAAAACGTGCCAAGATCGCGGTAGTGTCTTTGAAATCGTTCAAACACTGCTGTTGTCGGTGCAATCGCAAAAGTCGTCACAGCTTTATCTTCTGTTTCAAGTAAATACGTCATCGTTTTAATATCAGACGTGAAGGCGACCTTTCCGACAGAGTACAACCCTTTTCTCCCGGCACGGCCGGCAATTTGCTTCACTTCCTGGGATGTAAGCAGCCTTCTTCTCGAGCCGTCAAATTTTTCATTCTTTAAAAAAACAATTCGGCGAATCGGCAGATTTAATCCCATGCCGATGGCGTCCGTCGATACAATGACAGATGTTTTTCCTTCAATAAACTGCTGCATTTGCTTTTTTCTCGTTTCCGGGGGCATACTGCCATAAATCATGCTGACAGAAAATCGATTTTTCTTCAGTCTTGCCGCTGTTTCGAGCACTTCCCTTCTTGAAAAACAAACGAGTGCATCTCCTTTTGCTGTTTCAAACAGTTTGAACGGAGCCGGTTCCACTTGAAGCGGGATATCACGGCTGTATTCAATCAGTTCATATTCGCTGTCACCTAGAAGCTGGATCAGCATCTCTTTCATGTTTTTACTGGCAATGATGTGAACTTCGTCTGCGCGGGCGCCTGTAATCGCTTTATACCAGGAAAAGCCGCGGTCTTTATCGGCAATCATCTGTGCTTCATCAATGACGACTACTTCGTAAAAATCTTTTTCATGAAACATTTCCACCGTACAGGAAGCATGGCAGGCAGCTTGAGTTGCCTTTTCTTCTTCTCCTGTTTTCAGCGAGCAAGGAATCCCTTCTTTATTTAATTTTTCATACACTTCAAGAGCGAGCAAGCGAAGAGGCGCTAGATAAAGCCCGCTTTTAGCCTGTTTCATTCTTTCCAGTGCCTGATGGGTTTTACCAGTATTTGTTTCGCCGATATGAAGAACGTAGCGAACGCTTCTTTCAGCTGGCGGTCGGTATGCCTGACCAAAAATCTCTTCAATCAGCCTTTCTTCTTCCGCCTTTCTCCGCTCCAATTCCGCTTGTTCCTGTGCTTTTTTCTGTTCCCTTTCCGCTTTACCTTTTTCATATAGACTTTTATGTACCGCCTCATCAAACGGCAATGAAGCTATATGCAAAAGGTCAGCCAACGCTTCTTCTTCAAGTTCTACGAAACATTTCCACTCTGTATCTGAGAGTAGATGGTCGATCATATCCATTAAAATGTCTGTCGTGAGCACTTCGCTATTCGCTTCTTTATAGTCATTCTTTATTTGCTCCGAAAGATTGTCGAAAATCATCTGTAAAATAAGATCAAATGCATAATTAGCAGCTAATTGTTCATACACAGAGTAATATGTTTCATATTCAAATTCCCAGTGCCACGTTTGTTCAATATGACCCGTCAATTCTCCAAAAAAGTCTCCGACAGTCTCATAGTCTCTTGGATCAAAGCTTCCGGCTTCCGTTAATTGTTCTTCCAGAGCAGCCGTATCTACTTGATAAAATCTTTTTTTCGTTTGAAGATCCTCGTGCAGACGAATCGCCATAGAGTGCCTGAACGGCAAGTAAAGACGTTCTTCGTTTTGTTCGACTATTTTCTCTGCTTCTGCTTCTATTTTGTCATGAAGGACTGTCTGTTCTTTTTCGCGGCGTTGTTCTTCCTGACGGGCAAAAAACTGAGCTCGTGCCTGCTCATAACAAACTTGCCATGTCTCCATCTGCTGTCCATACTTTTGATTCAGCCATTCATTCGGATCAAAAGGCTGATGATCTCTAATTTCATTTCGGAACAATTGATTGATCAGCTTGCGCGCTACATCCTTTGTGACAAAGCCTCTTTCTCTTAAAAAAGCTCTCTTTTCTTTACTGGGAATTTCATTTGACGCTTTGTTAATCCAGACATTCAGCCAAATTTGTTTTGTATATTCTCCTCTGTCTTCAAGGTATTGTGCAAATGAAGGCAGCTTTTCTTTGGTTTCTAAAAAGCGAATGATATCCTCATGAATCTTTTGTTTTGTATGCGAGATGGCTTTTATATGCGTATCGGTAATTTTTTTCATACACGTCTCCTTTCGCATGTTTACTAAATGCAATTATATATGATTGTATAATAAGAAATCGTTCTTGTTGGCAAATCCCAAACACTGGGGTATAATTTAAAAGAAATAACATATTTTAAAAAAGCCATTTCGATGCTGGTAACATCGAAACGGCCATGCAATAGCAGGTCCCTTTAAGGGGATCAGCGTCTAACGTGCTAAAACCGCCAGAGCTGGGTAAACTCAAGGGCGGTTTTAGTCTTTTTTATGGAATGACAAGATGGACACGACCAAGCCTGCAAAAGCGACTGCAAACATGAGTGCTTCAAACGTTGTCATACGGCATCACCTCCCTCCATACAAGTTGGAGGAGCTATGCCGACCACCCTTGAGAACCTATTCTATTGCCTCTTAATTATAACACACACGAGTACAGAACACACGTTCCAACCCACGAAACTCAAGGATAGATTGTTTTCTTGTTAAATGACAGAATCGCTATGACTAATCTTTTTTCCCTTCACTCAATTGATCCAGCATGCTGACTGTGTCAATCAAATGATTATTAAAAATTTGACGGGCAATGTCCAGCAAATCAATAATCATCGGATCTCTCAATGAATACACTACTCGATTGCCTTCTTTCGTGCCGAACACAATATTTTTACTGCGCAGTACGCTTAGTTGCTGGGATACGGAAGAGCCTTCAGACCCAATCATCGTTTGAATTTCATTGACATTTTTATCTCCTTCTGCCAACAGTTCTAAAATCCTTATTCGCACTGGATGAGAAAGTGCTTTAAAAAAATCAGCTTTAAATTGTTGTAATTCTACATTCATTTCGTTTCTCCATTCTATCATTGAACTAAGAATCGTTTTTCAGAACTCTTCTCTATACTGTTTCCTTTACATAATTCCGTGCATTCATGGAAAGCGTACTGCTTACAGCCGATACACTTATCTATATTTAATTTTGTTAAGGCGAAATCTATTGCTTCTCCAGTATGATCAAAGAAATGCTCTTTCCCGATCCTATCATGTAATTTTGTCCGCTTCATCACGGTAGTTGGTTGATGCTGCATACCTGAAAACAGGATGGTGCCGTCCTGTTTTTGAAAGTGCTTAACGATGCTTGTTAAAATGGCTTCCCCCGTCGTATCCATATACGGAACTTTACTCATTCTCAATATTAACACATTCGGGCGGTAATGAATGGCGCTCATGATTGATTGTTCAAACAGCTGAGTGGCTCCAAAAAAGAGCGGTCCTTCAACCGTGAAAAGGTTGATTTGCGGACAGTCGTAACCTCCATTGACCATAGTTGTCCGTACTTTTTTATCTGCAGGATCAAGCAGCACCTGCTCAACCTTAAGAGAGCCGCTCATCCGTTTCACAAAAAGAATGACAGACAACAACAATCCTACTTCTACAGCAATTGTTAAATTGGCAAATACGGTAAGAGTAAAAGTAACAAACAAAATGAGAGAATCGCTCGTTTTTGTCCGTAAAACACGGGTAAATTCTTTTCGCTCACTCATATTCCAGGCAACGGCCATTAAAATCGGCGCCATACTTGCTAAAGGGATAGTAGATGCATACGGAGCTAACAGCAACAGTACGAGCAGAACAGACAATCCATGAATAACACCTGACACAGGGGAAACAGCCCCATTTTTAATATTAGTCGCTGTTCTGGCGATGGCTCCTGTCGCTGCAATGCCGCCAAATAAAGGTGTGATAATATTGGCGATTCCTTGCCCTACTAACTCCCGGTTGCTGTTATGCTTGCTTCCCGTCATCCCATCAGCAACGACCGCTGATAATAAAGATTCAATCGCTCCGAGTATGGCGATCGTAAAGGCAGGGCCAAGTAATAGGTGAACTTTTTCCAAAGTAAGCTGCGGCAGATGAAAATCAGGTAAAGAATTAGGTATTTGACCAAATGCAGAAGCAATAGTTGCCACCTGTCCAGGAAAAAAATACGCAGCTGCAATACTTGAAATAAGAAGCCCAATTAAAGGGCTCGGAATCTTCGGTAAAAATTTAGGAGTAACCATGATGAAAAAGAAACAGATGATGGCGGTTGCTACACTATATAAATTAACCGAATCCAAGTGAATAACAATTTCTCTCATATTAGAAAGAAAGTCTTCATGCTTTTCAATATCACTGAGTCCTAAAAAATTGGCGATTTGCCCAGAAAAAATAATGACAGCAATACCTGAAGTAAAACCAATAATGACAGGACGCGGGATAAACTTTATTAACGCCCCCAGCTTCAGAACGCCCATTAAAAGCAGCATCACCCCGGCCATAAAGCCAGCAACCAATAAGTTTTCATACCCGTATGTCATGACAACTCCGAGGAGAACAGGGACAAATGCACCAGTCGGTCCGCCGATTTGGTACTTAGAACCTCCAAAAATAGAAATGAGGATCCCCGCAATGATCGTCGTATAAATACCGTACTCCGGTTTAACCCCAGAAGCAATCGCAAAGGCCATTCCAAGCGGAATCGCAATTACCCCAACGATGATCCCTGCTAACAAGTCTTTACGAAAATGGCGCATCGAATAATTATTAAAAGAGTGTAGCATATTACCCAATGTAATCCCTTCTTTTCTCGTTTATTAGTATATTCAAACTTTTGAATATACTAATATTATATAGTTAATACAAAAAAGTACAATGACAAAAAAGACCTTATACAAATGTATAAGATCAACTATCGATGGCATTGAAATTAGCAAAAAGTGCGAATGCACACGGGTCTGTCTCTTCCTTTTGGTCACATTTATTAATATAGGAAAAATCCAGCCGGACCGTGAAAATCAATAGTAACATGTTTACGTTTAAACATTGTTAAACTCGCCTAAGCACGATCGCAATTCCCTGCCCGCCGCCGATGCAAAGGGAGGCAAGTCCGTACTTTACGCCTCGTTGCTTCATCTCTAAAGCGAGAGAGTACGTGATGCGTGCCCCGCTTGCGCCGACCGGATGGCCGAGTGCGATCGCCCCTCCGTTGACATTGACTTTTTGCGGGTCGAGTTCAAGTTGTTTAATAACAGCGAGTGATTGCGCAGCAAACGCTTCATTCAGCTCAATGATATCGATGTCACTCCAAGTAAGGTTCGCTTTTTTTAGAGCGAGTTCACTTGCCGGAACAGGACCGATGCCCATAATATTCGGATCGACTCCCGCAATTCCCCACGAGACGATTTTTGCGAGAGGTTTTATATTGGCGCGGGACGATAAAAACGATTCAGAGGCTAGAACAACAGCCGCCGCCCCATCGTTAATTCCGCTCGCATTGCCCGCAGTGACCGTGCCTTCTTTTTTAAAAGCTGGTTTCAACTTGCTGAGGCTCTGCTGTTCGATTCCTTTTCTGATGTGCTCATCTTCTGAAATAGGTTGTTCTCTTTTTTTCTTGTCTGTTACAATCACAGGAACAATTTCTTCATTAAACCGGCCAGAAATTTGTGCTGCCTCCGCTTTTTGATGAGACTGAAAAGCAAATTCATCCTGATCTTCCCGGCTAATGCCGTATTTCTCGGCCAAATTTTCCGCTGTGACCCCCATGCCGCAGCCAATATATTGATCGGTCAGCGTCGACCACAGCATATCATCAATCGGCGGTGCCCCTGCGTGGGAACCGAAGCGGGTATTTCGCAAAACGTGCGGTGCCTGACTCATGTTTTCGGCCCCTCCGGCCAGCGCCGTCTCTGCATCTCCAAGAATGATCGTTTGGGCAGCAGAAACAATTGCCTGCAGTCCTGATCCGCACAGTCTATTGAGAGTAAGTGCCGGCGTCTGCTCAAGGATCCCGCTCTTTAAACCAATGTGCCGAGCTAAATAAGCAGACGCTTTATTTGTATGGATGACATTCCCAAAAACGACATCGTCAATTTCTTCTGGAGCAATCCCGCCCCGCTTCATTGCTTCTATTGAAGCCGCAACTCCCAAATCAATGTCGGAAATTTCTTTCAGTGCCCCCCCAAACGCTCCAAACGGTGTTCTTGCCCCTTCTATCAGATAAATAGATTTCATGTATCATCTCTCCTATCCAAAACTTCTCCTTAAATATACCATATTATGAGCGGTCATTCATTTTTTTGTTCGACTGCCGTACTAACTTGCTTCTTGATTCCAAAATTGGGAAATCGGACCTAAAATCCCCACCCTATTTTTTACTAATTTGTAACTAAGAAACTATTATATGAACAATAACGTTATTTTTATGAAAACTGCAGTACACCAAGCTTCACCTTTAAATTTTCCTATGCTAAAATGCTTTAGGGAGGGTTTAAACTTCCGTTTCTCAGGGAATAAAAAAGAGGGATAGTTTTTTTACAAATAAAAGAAAACTCCTAAAAGTCCCTGAGAGGACTTTTTTTGTTGGTTGATTATATATACAGGAGGTTGGAACTATGCATTTATTGCCACGGGAAATGGATAAGCTTATGATTGTGGTGGCAGCCGATCTTGCCAGGCGCCGGAAGGAAAGAGGCTTAAAATTAAATCATCCGGAAGCAGTCGCTCTTATTACGTATGAAGTATTGGAAGGAGCGAGAGACGGGAAAACTGTTGCTGAATTAATGGAGTACGGAGCGACTATTTTATCGCGGGAAGACGTCATGGAAGGCATTCCAGAAATGATTGATGACATACAAGTGGAAGCAACATTTCCAGATGGAACAAAATTAGTGACTGTCCACAGCCCGATTCGTTAAACATACTAAGGAGGGATCAATACATGGAGCCAGGACAATATATATTAAAAGATGAAGAAATTATTTGTAATGAAGGAAAAACAGTCTTTACAGTTTCTGTTACAAATACAGGTGACCGTCCAATTCAAGTAGGGTCTCACTTCCACTTTTATGAAGTGAATGAAGCTCTCCAATTTAATAGAGAAGAAGCATATGGAAAACGGTTAAACGTTCCTGCTGGGGCGGCAGTGCGCTTTGAACCGGGTGACGAAAAAGAAATTCAGCTCATTCAATTTGGCGGTGAACGCCGGGTTTACGGATTTAACAATAAAGTGGACGGCTCATTAGAAAGAGGGGATGAATCATGAGTTTTAAAATGTCAAGAAAGCAGTATGCGGAAATGTTCGGTCCTACGACTGGAGATTCTGTTCGGCTCGCTGATACGAATTTATTTATCCAAATTGAGAAAGATTATACCACGTATGGCGAAGAGGTTGTTTTTGGCGGCGGAAAAGTTATTCGTGACGGCATGGGACAGCATCCTCTCGCTACTCGTGCAGATGGCGTAGCGGATACGGTCATCACGAACGTCATTATTTTCGATTACACAGGCATTGTTAAAGCGGACCTGGCTATCCGGGATGGTAAAATTTCCGGTATTGGCAAAAGCGGCAATCCGCTCGTCGCAGACAATGTCGATATCATCATTGGCGCTTCAACGGAAATTATTGCCGGCGAAGGATTAATTGTGACAGCTGGTGCGATTGACACTCACGTTCACTTTGTTAATCCCCGGCAGGTTCAAGTAGCACTCGCATCTGGTACAACAACTTTAATCGGTGGCGGCACAGGACCTGCAACTGGCTCAAAAGCGACAACCGTGACGCCAGGAGAATGGAATATCCACCGTATGCTCGCTGCCGCAGAAGGCCTGCCTATTAACATTGGTTTCACAGGGAAAGGCCATGCGGCTTCCATCGCTCCGTTAGCAGAGCAGGTAAAAGCCGGAGTCATCGGTTTAAAGGTTCATGAAGACTGGGGAGCGACTGGCTCATCGCTCGACTATGCTTTGAAGACGGCTGATGAATATGACATCCAAGTGGCCCTTCATGCAGATACATTGAATGAAAGCGGGTTCATGGAACAGACAATGGCTGCCGTGAAAGACCGGGTCCTTCACATGTACCACACGGAAGGCGCAGGCGGCGGACATGCCCCGGATTTAATTAAATCGGCGGGATATCATAACATTTTGCCGTCTTCAACGAACCCTACCCTTCCTTATACCGTTAATACGATTGACGAACATCTGGATATGGTTATGGTGTGCCACCACTTAAATCCTTCTGTGCCGGAAGACATTGCTTTTGCTGATTCCAGAATTAGAAGGGAAACGATTGCCGCAGAAGACATCTTGCAGGACATGGGTGTATTTAGTATGGTGAGCTCGGATTCTCAAGCAATGGGACGTGTAGGTGAAGTCACTTTGCGGACATGGCAAGTGGCAGACAAAATGAAAATGCAAAGAGGTCTCCTTAAAGGTGACAGTAAGCACGCGGACAACAACCGGGCAAAGCGTTACATTGCCAAGTACACGATTAACCCAGCGATTACACACGGTATATCCAACCATGTCGGTTCGATTGAAGTGGGAAAAATGGCAGATCTTGTCCTGTGGTCGCCGGCATTTTTCGGCGTGAAACCTGAAATGGTACTTAAAAACGGTCTTGCTGTTACTGGTTTAATGGGAGATGCTAATGCATCCATTCCAACTCCGCAGCCATATATTTCCCGGCCGATGTATGCCCAATACGGAAAAGCGTTGTCGAAAAGCTCTGTTACTTTTATTTCACAAGCTGCGTTTGATGACGGCGTTCATGAAAAGCTTGGGCTTGAAAAAATCGTTCTTCCTGTTGGCGGCATTCGGACATTATCGAAAAAAGACATGAAACTAAATGCCGAGACACCTGATATTACGGTTGATCCGCAAACGTATGAAGTCAAAGTAAACGGTGAACTGCTCACGTGTGAACCAGTAGACACTGTACCAATGGGACAGCGATATTTCTTATTCTGAGGTGAATGCATTGATTATTGAAAAAGTAATTACGAACTTGGAAAACATGGATCCAAACGAAATTAACAAGCGCCATATGGAAAAAGTGTATTTAGAAAGTGCGCATTTAGTCAAACGAATTCAGCGCGTAAAGACGGATCACGGCAAGGAGCTCGGCATTCGTTTAAAAGAACCGCGTGATCTTTTAGCCGGTGATGTATTGTACATGGATGAGAAAAATATGATCGTCATTGACGTACTGTCAGATGACTTGCTCATCATCAGTCCCCGCAGCATAAAAGAAATGGGTACGATTGCCCACCAACTTGGCAATCGCCACCTTCCTGCTCAATTTGAAGAAGATGATATGCTTGTCCAATATGATTATTTAGTAGAGGAACTACTGCAAGAACTGGGCATCCCTTTTAAACGGGAAGATAGAAAAGTGAAGCAGGCATTCCGTCATATAGGTCATAGTCATGGATAAAAACATGCTCTCTTTGTTTCAACTGTGTGATTCCAACTTTCCAACCGGTGCTTTCAGCCACTCTTTCGGTTTGGAAAGTTACATACAGGCCGATGTAGTAAGAGACCAGAAAACGTTTTTTGAATGGCTTCAAGTGTATGTTCACGAACAGCTCATTTATACTGATGGTCTCGCCTGCCGTCTTGTTTATGACGCGTTGTTGCAGGAAGACCTTCAACAAGTATGGAATCTGGACCGTTTGTTAACAGTCCAAAACTTGCCTAGGGAAACGCGCGAAGGCACTCAAATGATAGGGGACCGTATGTTAAAGCTCTCTCAATCTTTGTATGACTTCCCCGTACTTTCATTATACCGGGAACAAATCAAGAAAAAGCAGTCGTTCGCCCACCCCTCCATTGTGTTTACAATGGTCGCTTATGGTCTTGAGGTTTCAAAGCCAAATGCCATCCTCTATTATTTGTATTCTGCCGTTTCAAGTCTTGTCCAAAATGCTGTACGCGCCATTCCCCTTGGCCAGACAGCCGGACAATTGATTACTCATAAATTTCATCCCGAACTGCAGCGGGCAGTAGAAAAAATTATGCAATTGCCGGAAGATGATTTCGGCATCGTTTCTCCAGGATTGGAACTCGCTCAAATGCAGCATGAGCGAGTCAATATTCGTATTTTTATGTCATAACATTTGATTTCAAAAGAAAAGGAAGTGTTTCAATGGAACCGATTAAAATTGGTGTTGGAGGACCTGTTGGTGCAGGGAAAACAATGCTCGTTGAGAAACTAACTCGTCATTTGGAAGGCGAAATTAAAATGGCTGTCGTCACAAATGATATTTACACGAAAGAAGACGCTAAATTCTTAATGCAAAACGGCGTGTTGGCTGAAGACCGCATCATTGGTGTGGAAACCGGCGGCTGCCCTCATACAGCGATCCGCGAAGATGCATCGATGAACTTTGCCGCCATTGATGAGTTAATTGAGCGGCACCCTGATGTCGAACTCATTTTTGTTGAAAGCGGCGGCGATAATCTGGCGGCGACATTCAGCCCTGAACTCGTCGACTTTTCTATTTATATCATCGATGTCGCCCAAGGAGAAAAAATCCCCCGAAAAGGCGGCCAAGGAATGATTAAATCCGATTTATTCATTATTAACAAAACAGACCTTGCTCCTTTTGTAGGCGCCAGTCTAGAAGTGATGGCTGAAGATACGAAAGTGTTCCGCGGCGATAAACCGTTTGTTTTTACAAACTTAAAAAACGATGAAGGTCTCGATGAAGTCATTGACTGGATTAAGAAACACGCATTATTAAAAGGACTGGATTAATATGACAGACTGGACAGGTGTGTTATCCCTGGACCTAGAAGACCGGAAAGGAAAAACCGTTGCCAAAAACGTATTTTTCCAAGGAGCGTTTAAAGTGATGCGGCCGGTTTACCACGACGATTCGGGACAGGTGTGTTATTACTTGCTAAATCCAGGCGGAGGGTACTTAGATGGCGACCGGTACAGCATGAAAATTACAGCTGATGAAGGCGCCAAAGCCACTTTAACGACCCAGTCTGCAACGAAAGTGTATAAGACCCCTAAAGATCATGCCTACCAGGAGACCGAGATTATCTTAAAGAAAGGCAGTTATGTGGAATTTCTTCCTGATCCGCTGATTGCTTATGAAAATGCCCGCTATCAGCAGAAGAATATTATTCGAATGGAATCCGGGGCTACTTTTCTTTATACAGACATTCTCACTCCAGGCTGGTCCCCAAGCGGAGAAAGATTCACATATGATACCATTCAATTAATCAACGAAATTTATCTTGATGAAAAGCTGGCGGTATTTGATCACATTAAACTGACACCAGCTAAGCAAAAAATGTCAGGTCTAGGCTTTATGGAAGGCTTTACTCACCTCGGCTCGATGATCGTCGTCGGTGAACAAACGAATAATGGCCTCCTCGACCGGTTATATGAAAGGATCGAAGCGAACGAATCTAATATGAAGTTCGGTCTTTCAAAGCTGGCCGTGCCTGGTTTCAGCATCCGGGTTCTTGCTAACTCTACTCAGGTTATCGAACGAACATTTGCGGAATGCCACCGGCTGATCAGCGAGGAATGGTTTGGTCTTACCCCGAATTCTCTAAGAAAATATTAATCGAATGACATCCGGCAGCTTTAACAGCTGTCGGATTTTTTATGAAAAAGAAGTGCTTTTCCTTGAAAAAGTAGAATATTTGTTTTAAATTAGGGAAAATACTGAAGTATAAAATGTCCTGAGGGGGTTTAGGAATTGTCTGAAGAAAATAATGAAGAACCAGTATTAGAAGACTTTGAAGTGGAACCTGTGTTTGAAGATCGTGTGCATGAAAGACATGCCTTTACGTTTAAAATTGAAGGAGACGAATTTAAAGGCCATTTCCATGAAGATGAAATTCACTGGCTGCATCCTCACCCAAAACAAATGATTGGTGAAGAGAAAGTAGATGCGATCGAGTCAACTATATACGAATTAATGAGACAATACGGTATTTCAAGCGGAGTGAATGACTTTGAAATAAAGCCTGCTTTCGAAGACAGGGTGCACGAACGCCACCAATTCACTTTGCAAGTGCAAGGAGAGGAATATAAGGGCTTTGTTCACGAAGGTGAAATCCAATGGTTCCATCCTCAGCCCCAGCAAAAGCTAGAAGAAGAACATGTTCAGGCAATCGAAACTGAAATCCATGAAAAAATAGCGGATCATAAAAAAGGGGTAAAAGAACAAGATTTGAAAAAGGCAGCGGAATAACTTTTCATCCATAGTCAACTTAAAAAAGGCCAGCTTTATCGGCTGGCCTTTTTTCCTGCATTTAGTTTACTTTTTTGTCCCATTCTTCAATGTTCCACAATACGCCAAAGCCATGATGACCGAGCGTGCGTGTACTGATTCCTGTTACATTCTTATTCAATCCGTAAAGAGCTTCCAGATAAACAAGAAAGTTATATGGCGGATCAACAGCCAGCTCTTCTTGGAATTGTTTATAATAGGTTTTTCTCATTTCCCTATTTGCCGTTGTCCGTGCTTTCATAAGCAAGTCATCAACCTTTTCATTTCGATAAGAACCGAAGTTATATTGGCCGTCTCCTATTTCACTGCTGTGGAATAAACGGTACGTATGATCATCGGGATCGAACTCACTGCCCCAGCCAATAATCAAAGCCTCTTCCCCGTCATACTTCACTGCATGCTGATCGACTGGTTTCGGCACGGCTTTAATGCCAAACGGCTTTAGCTGTTCAGAGACGACATTGGCAAGCACTACGCGGACAGTATCCTGTATAGGTGAAACAAGCTCAAACTCAAATCGTTTGCCATCTTTCACGAGTACGCCATCGCTTCCTTTTACCCATCCGGCATCAGCTAACAACTGTTTTGCTTTTTTCTCATTATACGTATAAGCTTCTTTTTGCGAAGCTCCTGCCCATGATTTTTGCAACGGCCCATAAGCCGCTTCTCCCTTGCCTGCCAGTACGCCTTTCACTAATTCTTCCCGATTCACCGCGAGGTTCATCGCCTGGCGTACCCGTTTATCCTGAAACAACGGCAGATCGAAGTTATACATCACTGCCCGGTAATCGGCCGTTGAAACTTCATGTACTGCGTATGGATCATTTTCTTTGACACCAGCCAATTGATTAGGTTCCATAATGGCCAAATCAATTTCTCCTGTTTTTAACTGCAGCGCCCGTGTATTGGCATCTGGCACCGCTTTAAACACCACTTCGTCTAATTTTGGGGCCGCACCATAATAATCGTCGTTTCTTTCCAGGATAATCGTGTGGTCGCTGCCCCATTCTTTTAGTTTAAAAGGACCATTGCCGACCGGATTTTGATTAAATTCCGTTTCATTCATATTTTCACCGCGCAAGATGTGTTCCGGCACAATGCCAATTTTCAGCTTGTCGAGCAGAGACGGAAACGGACGATGAAGAGTCATTTTCACTTCATAGTCACCAGTTGCTTCCACTGATTTAATTTCATTGAATTCTCCGGCAATCGGCGTGTTCGTTGCCGGGTTTTTTATTTGGTCAAAGGTAAACTTTACGTCTTTCGCCGTGACAGGTTTTCCATCTTGCCATTTAGCATCTCGACGAAGTTTAAACGTATAAACGAGCTGATCTTTTGATATCTCCCAGCTTTCTGCTAAATCGGGAGTGACTTGATTTTCTTTATCCGGTTTCGTTAATCCGCGAAAAAGAAGCGTATCAATTTCCTGGCTTTCATCAAGAACCGGATTAACTTTCTCAATTTCTGAATCCATCCCATAAATAAGCTGCTTTTTCTGAGTCGAATCAGCGGGCTTACTGTTTTCTTCGCTGCACCCTGCAAGCCCAGCGAGACCGGCAGCCGCAACTGCAGCTAAAAGAAATTTCCGATAGTTCTTATACATACGCAACCACCTTTGCTGTTTTGTTTTTGTTCCTTTTGCCGACTTCAAAACCTGGCATACACGATAAAAGCTGCTTCGTATATGGATTTTTTGTCAAGATCAATTCATCAGCAGCTGATTCTTCTACAATGGATCCTTTTTCCATTACGTAAATGCGTTGGCAAAGAGCCATGGCCGCCCTGATGTCATGTGTAATAAATAAAATAGCCAGCTGCTCCTTTTTATTTAATGACTGAATCAGCGAAATCATGTTAGCTTGTGAACTCATGTCCAAATTAGCAAATGGTTCATCAAGAACAATCAATTCAGGTTCCACTAACAGAGCACGGGCTAAAGCAGCGCGCTGTCTCATGCCGCCGGACAATTCGTGAGGGTAAAGAAACCGGACAGAAGGAGACAATCCAACTTTTTGGAGAACGGAAAGCACTTGCTCACTTTTGCCTTCCTGTCCTTTTTTCCAGTAGTCATACCCTTCGCCGACGATTTTTTCAATGGTCCAGCGAGGATCGAACGACGCAAGCGGGTCTTGATGCACCCACTGAACTCCTCTTCGCAGTGTTTGGTTTCCCATCCAGGCGACTTTGCCGCTCGTACACGGCTCAAGTTGAAGCATCAACCGGGATAACGTGCTCTTCCCGCCGCCGCTTTCTCCAATCAGCCCAACCGATTCTCCTGCGGCTATATAAAGCGACACGTCTTGAACTGCCGAAGTTATTTCTTTCGTAAACCACTTTTTCCTGACGTATCGCTTCGTCACATGTTCAATTTTCATGATTGGCTTGCCATCAGACTGTTTAACTGTTTCCACCGGGTTTGACAGCAGCCTATAATCCGCCAGCAGCTGCTTTGCCTGTGTTGATTCTGGTTCAGTAAACAGCTTTCCAGCCGGAGAACATTCGACTACTTCTCCATTGCTCATTACAATGACTTCATCCGCCATTTCGGCCGCCACTCCAAGATCATGTGTAATAAATAAAACCGAGCTGCCTGATTGCTGCTGCCATTCTTTCATAAGAGATAGAATATCGAATTGAATTTGCAAATCGAGTGCAGTCGTTGGTTCATCAGCGATTAATAGCGGGGGATTTAAAGCAATGGCAAGGGCTAGTTGAACCCGCTGCCTCATTCCGCCGGAAAGCTCGTGTGGAAAGGAACGGAAAACCCGTTCCGGATCGTGCATCTTCACTTGGCGAAGCAGCTTGACCGCTTCCTCTTTCGCTTCCTTTTTTGATAAAGGTGTATGGGCAGCAAACAATTCTAAAAAGTGATGTCCAATCGTTCGAAGCGGATCAAATGTTTGCCACGTATCTTGAAAAACAATACCTGTTTCTTTGCCGCGGTATTGTCGCTTACGGCTGCTGTTCATAGAAAGCACGTGCTCACCTAAAAAACGGACAGAGCCGGATGTAATTGCTACGTTTTCAGGAAGCAAGTCAATCAGCGCCCTCGCTGTCAAACTTTTTCCTGAACCACTTTCGCCGATCAGAGCCGTCACTGTTTCTTTTTGGACGGAAAAAGTGACATTCGATACAATTACTTTTTCATGATGTGAGACGGTGAGCTGCTCGACTTCAAGAAGACACCCGTTCATTTTCTCTCCCCTTTCTAAACTGCGGAGCCGCCATACGGTCTTGCAGTTTATCTCCTAAAAAGTTAATGACAAGAATCGTATAAGTGATACAAATACCCGGAAATACGGCTAACCACCAGGCTCCTGCGAGCAAGTGGCTCTGGGCCCCCATCAGCATATTTCCCCATGAAGGCTCATGCGGCGGAATACCGATACCAAGAAAGCTGAGCGTAGCTTCTGCAAGGATAGCATGACTGATTCCGCTGATGGCAAGCACGGTAATCGTCGGAATACATTGCGGCAGCATATGCCGGCGCAATAATTGGCCTGTAGAGGCTCCTACTACAGTAGATGCCTGGATGAATACCTCCTGTTTCATTGCTAATATTTCTGTCCGGATCAAGCGGGCAATCGGCATCCAGCTTGTTAAACTAATCACAAGTATGACTGTCGTTAAACTTGCCGGAAACACCATTTGAAGCCCTATCATTAACAGCAATGAAGGGATACTTAACAGCGCATCAATGACCCGCATCATCAGGCGGTCTACTTTGCCGCCTGCAAGGCCGCTGATAGCACCATAAACGACACCCGCCACAATAGATACGAACATGGCTGCCGCTCCAACAGACAAAGAAACCCGTCCGCCGTACAAGAGACGCGCAAACACGTCTCGGCCTAGCTCATCTGTTCCAAGTATGTGGCCGGAGCCTGGTGGCTGCAGAACACGATCCATTCGAATAGCGAGAGGATCATAAGACGTCAGCAGCGGAGCGAACGAAACGGCAGCTATGAGAATAAGAAATAAGCAAGTTGCCAAAATCAAAAACCAAGGGTGTTTTTTGCTCATCTTCTTCCCTCCTCAAGCAACTGACTTCGGAGACGCGGATCAATCCAGGCACAAATAAGGTCCACTAATAAATTAACAGTGATCACAAACACCATACTTAGCAATATAACGGCTAATAAAACAGGATAATCGTGGGCAAGAGCCGATTTCAATGCGAGACGTCCTATACCCGGCCAGGAAAAAATCGTTTCCACTACAATAGAACCCGCTAATGCGACCGCGAGTGACATCCCCGTATAAGATAATAAAGGAATCGAAGCATTAGGGAGCAGGTGATTTTTCAATATCGTCCACTCCGAAATACCGCGGGCTTTTAAAGCGAAGACAAATCCCGTGTCTTTTGTGATAGCAATGTGATTACGCAAGAGCCGGATATAATAACCGGCATGAGATAAAGCGAGGACAAGCGAAGGCATGAGTATAAAGCGAAGTTGTCCGCCTCCCTCTCCCATTCCGGACGTTGGCAAAACCCCTAAATAAACGGAGAAAAAGACCATGAGCATAAGAGCAAACCAGAAAGGCGGAATGGACATAAATATAAAGCTGATGACTGTTACTGCGTGATCGTATAAAGAGCGGCGGCACAGCCCGGACGTCACTCCGAAGAAAACAGCCAGTGTAAAAACGAAAAAATGAGCGGAAAACATCAATAAAAATGTCGGCTGCAGGGACTTTGCCACAACTATTGCAGCATCTTCCCCGGAAATAGAAGACACTCCCCATTCTCCTTGAAGAACTTGTCCGAGCCATTTTCCATACTGAATTGGCAGCGGTTCGTTCAATCCTAAATTTTCTGTAATGCGAAATCGGTCGGCCTCACTCAGTTTTTGAAGCTGATCTCCATACATAGCAGCGGCCGGGTCCCCGGGAAGCATGCGAATAAAAGCAAAACAAAGCATGCTGCCAATGATCAGAACAAGAAGTGATTCACCGAGACGCTTTAATATAAACTGACCCATTTCTTTCCTGCTTTCTATTAAAAATAGAGTGCTTTTCTATGAACAAAAGCATCACACTCCGCTCTTCATTTTATCATATGAAAACGTTAGTTAACATCTTTGTTCATCCAGGCGAATAATTGATTTAAATATTCCCAGTTTGAATGCTTCTAGTCATTGATCTTGGCCCGGTTCTCCCGTCCATTATGAAAATCAAGGGATTAATATAAAAACGCCTCCTTTTAAAGGAAACGTTTTTATCGGACTCTTTATTGTATTTTCACTTTAGCACGACGATTCCGGAATCCGTTAATAATTCGCAGCACCGTGTCATATTCCATGTGAAAAGGTTCCTCGTTTGTATATGAAAGTAACTCTCTAGTATTCTCATCTTGAAAATTAATCGAGCGATTTAAATAATCTTTAAAGACGTCGAGCGGCTCGTTCATTTTTTGTTCTTCAAGTGTTAACAATCCTCTATCTTCATACGGGATCATTTCGATTTGATCAAAATCGAACGCTTCTTTCACAGCTTCTACTAGCATCGAATTGGTGAGAGGAGCTGTATTCACAATATTGTAGATCTTATTTTTGTTTCCGTAATTCATGGCCCGGGTGATCACTTTTACCACATAATTCACCGGTACGAGATTAGACACCGTATCTTTGTCCATCAGCAGACGATAAGACGGCCGGACAGAAGATACGTTCCTCTCCAGTTTTTTCTTTAACAATTCAATTGTGCGCAAAATGCTGTACAATCCGAATGTTGTATCAGCCTTCCCAGTCATTGAATCACCGATAATGATCGACGGGCGCATAACCATGACATCAAATTTGTCTTTGTAAGTCATCACAAGATGCTCGGCATGGCATTTGCTTTCTTCATATGAATTAGTAAAAGAAGACTGCAGTGGATATAAAGTTTCTGTTCCGACTTTCCTGCTTCCTAACGTGTAGGCAGTACTTACATGGATAAATGTTTTCGCCCCCACTAATTCTGCCAGGTCAAGAACATGCTTCGTTCCTTGGACATTTACGCAAAATGACTTTTCGCGGTCATTCTCATCAAAAGACAACATCGCCGCCGAATGGCAAAAGACGTCTATGTTTCCGATGAGTCTTTGCAGCACAGGTGCTTTTAAGCCGAGGTTCTCTGTTGTTAATTCCCCTTCGACAGCGTGTACATGATTTATGTGTCTGCTGTCTAATTGATCTAACAGCTTATTAAACTTTATTTGATTTCTCATTAATACATAAATGTGATGTCCTTCTTCAATTAGCTTTTTAACGAGATTAGTTCCAAGAAATCCGGTCGCGCCGGTTATAAAAATATTCAATATGTATCTTCCCTCTCGCTGCTTTATTTCCCTCTACTTGTTGTGCCCATATCATTATCCGTTACAAAGCAATGAATGTAAACGGTTTATTCTCTTCTATCATACTATCACGTATGAGTGTGCCTTAAACGTGGGTATTAATGCCAGTTCTCCCTATTAATATACTCATATCCCAGGCGGCTGGAGACCTTTGGAGGGTTCTCTTCTTTTAACGTAAACATTATAGCGAAGCTTGGGTCATTCACTTATTTTTTTATCCGGTCATACAATGAAATAAAAATGACAGGAGGCAGTTTTGATGGCGAAAAAAGCAGGAAATAATGTTTCACGGGCTAAATGGCACTTTTATGAAATTTTAGGTCTTTTTCTCGTTGTATTTTCCCTATTTCTTCTATTGTTGAAGCCTGACTCACTGGCTGACTTATTTAACGCGATTCTTAATGAAGTGAAGCCTGTCGTCGTTGATATTTTCTTAACGAGTGAAATAGGCATTGCGATCATAGCAAGTGTCATCATGGGCCGGATTCTGGAGCGGCTTGGATTTACCGATGGCTTGATCCGGATTTTTGTCCCCGTCATGAAGTGGTTTAAAATTAATCCCGCCGTCATCATACCGAGTGTATATAACATACTTGGCGATATTAATGCCGCTGGAAAAATTGCCGGGCCAATTCTTGTCAAAGCAAATGCGACGAAAGATGAACAAAAGATTGCCGTTGCGACGATGATTCAATCTCCTCAATCGTTCGCCACCTTCGTATTGGGGCTGATTGCTTTAGCTGTTTTTGGTATCGACGCTTTTCCGCTCGTGATCTTATCCATTTTTCTACCGATCCTTGTTGTTCCTTTTCTGCTATCAAAAACAATATATCGGTCCACTAAAAGAGTAGAGTTAGACCAATTACCACGTTTTACACCGAAAATCCCATTCCTTCAAACGATATTTTCTTCTGCAAAAGAAGGAGCGGAACTTCTGTTTTTAACTATCATCCCGGCAGTTGCAGCCGTCTTTTTCTTTATCGGCATACTAAAATTTGCAGGAGTGTGGAGTGCGTTGGAATCCGGTTTATCCTCCTTTCTAATGTTGCTCAGCATTGAACCGTCGACAGGATTAGTTTCTGTATTAGCTGCGCCTACTCTTGCTGTTGCCCAATTGGCTGAATTAAGTCAAGGTATTGACCCAAGACTCATTGTCGGCTCCTTTGTTCTTGCCAATTCGGGTTTGCCGTTGTCGGTCATCTTTGGCCAGGTACCGGCTACATGGGCAGAATCATCACGCTTAAATGAAAAAGAAGTATTAACAGCGGCCGTGATTGGTTTAATTATCCGATTCATTACAGCATGGGCGCTTGGTATGTTTTTAACGCCTTATCTTATCGGGTAGCATATGAACAAAGTGTATTTAATTCGCGGAAAAAAACTGGTTACTGTGTCGGATCATGGGACGATATACAATGGGGGTCTAGTTATCAGTAATGGTAAAATACAAGACATTGGAGATTGGGAACAATTAAAAAACCGGTACTGCACAATTAAAGTGATAGATTGCTCAGACTATGTCATTACACCTTCACTCGTCGATTGCCACACTCATTTGCTGGAATTTGCCCCTTCTTCACTATATCCTGTTTCTCCGGCTACTCATTTATGGGCGGGGAGAGCGATTCTTTTTCATGCTTTATCCTCGGGGATCACGGCTCTCGGAGAACAAATATGCGGCCATCCTTACTGCGACTTTTCAATAGAAGATTATCGGAAAGCGGCTGCTCGTTTGCCAATGGACATTTCATTTGCCGCAACGAGCATCTCGATTGGCTTTAACAATTTGGCTCATTTCACAGCGGTTACGCAGTCTCAGCCAATTGAAAAAAACAGCTTGTCTGACCCGTTATTAGTACGAAAGATTGCCGAGAAAAGCGACTTCCCCGGTGAAAACATCTTCATCAATGCAACTCCTGCCAACTTTACCGCTGAAGATGTACCCCGGGCAGGAGAAATCATGTATAACTTACAAGAGCTCAAACAAGTGGCTGATCTTTATCATAAATTAAACAAAAAGATAGGAGCCCATGTGGCCGGTGAAAAAGGAATCGAATGGGCGCTTGAAGCAGGAGTAGATGTTTTGCATCATGCTCACGGGATTACCGATGAACAGATCGAAAAGGCCGCAAAGCAGCAAGTGAAAATAGTAGCTACTCCAATGGGCGGTACACATTTACCCCCAAATAGCCCGGAGGAAATCGTTAAGCTCGTCAAAAAGAACATTGTTGTGTCCATTGCGACAGATGCTTACCTTCCACCTTATCCGGGCGTTTCATGGCTGCCTTTTCAAACGAATTCATTGCAAGGCCCTGATGTACTCATGCTTATCGCCCAACCAGCTATGCAGCTGTTACAAAAACATCAATTTAACGAAAATGAAATACTCGCCTTGCTCACAGCGAATCCGGCTGCCATTCTAGGGAAAGAAAAGCAATTCGGCCGTCTGGAAAAGGGAATGGACGCTAATTTCATCATTTCAACTGGCATACCAGGTCTTGAGATTAATGATACAGATCAAATTAAAAAAGTATTTTTCCGTGGAGAAGAAGTCATTAACCGGCTTGATCATTGATTTGTTCCTCTTCACTACAACTTAAAAACATCCACCCGGGTTAAACTCCGGGTGAATGTATGACATTAATGGACATATCTGCGGGCACCCGCATATTCTTCTCCGTAACCGGAAGTTCCAATTCCATCAATCCGTACATGGGCCGAGCTGTTAGGCGAATGAATCATTTTTCCGTCACCGATATATATACCTACGTGATGGACCCTGCCTTTTCCTTGTTCTATTTTTTAAAAAGTGTTTTGCAAATTCTTCTTTGGTTATCATTCAAAAAAAGCAAGTGCCAGATTAAGATTTTTCTTCAGCAAATAATTCTTTTTCCTTCCATTTGCCGAACCGAAAATAAGCGAATGCAAAAGAACTGCTGATCACAAAGCTTATTCCCATGCCTAAAGCGATTCCTTGTTCACCAAACAAGCCGGCAAACAGTTCTGTCATCGGATATCTCAACACCCAAAAAGAGATTAGATTTAACACTAGCACTTGAAACATCGCTCCTGAAGCCCGGACAATTCCGTTTAATACAAAATTTAAGCCAAGGAATGGATAGAAAAAAACGACTGTCTTAACATAGTCACGGCCAAATGCTACTGCTTCTTTGTCTGAAATGAATAGCCGGATGCTCCAATTTGCAAGCAAAAAGATCACAATCGCTGCCAACAGCATAATAGCCATATTTAACAAAGTGGCATATAAAGCGATCTCATTCACCCGTTTCCATTTGCGGACGGCAATGTTTTGCCCCGCCATGCTGTTGACTGCAATGCTCAGAGCTTGAGCAGGTAGAATTAATAAACTATCAAGCCGCTGCGCAGCACCGAAGCCTGCTACTGCATGCCCGCCAAAAGAAGTGACAACGCTCATGATGGCAGCCATTCCGGCGGAAATAACCATCATTTGCAGACCTGCCGGAATTCCTTGTTTTAAAATAAGTGACACTTCTTCTTTGCTCGGTAGAAAAGGAACGGAAAACGGGATGAGCTTATTATGCATACTAATCAATAAACCATATAAAAAGGCCGTCCCCTGAGCTGCGATCGTCGCATATGCTGCCCCGTCAATGCCCAGCTTAAACACATGAATAAACAGGGGATCAAGCACCGCATTCAATATGACTGCAATAAGCACAAAACGAATCGGTGTCTTGCTGTTCCCCAATGCTCGGAATACGATGCCGATAAAATTATAGCCAAATAAAAAAAGAATACCGATAAAGTTTATTTGTAAATAACTGACTGCATCCGGGATCATAGAAGCAGGTGTACCGAGCAGCTGCAAAATATCTTTTGCCAGAAAGAAACCGGCCGCTCCTAAGCCAAGCGCCATGCCCGTTAAAATAACTGTAAAGGCGTTGACGTATCTTTTTAAATGATCCGGATCATCCTTTCCTTTTAACTGAGATAAAATAGTCAACGTGGCATTATTTACGCCAATGATAAATGATAATACAGTAAAAATCACAGTGCTAGAAACAGCTACCGCTCCAAGCGCGTTCGCGCCGAGCAAATTCCCCACCCATAAGCTGTCAATTAATTGATAAGAAACCTGCAAAAAATTTGTCAGCATAATAGGGGTGGAAAAAGCGATCAGCTGCCTCCAAATATTTCCGCTAGTAAAATCATGCTGCTTCATTAACTAACTCCTTTTTCTTCTATCATAACGAAGTGAGCTGTTAATTGTTATGAAAATGCCTGTCTCACTCTAGCCTTAACGTCAACGGCAAACTTTTTCTGTTTAAGCATGTTTAGCACCTGTATAAAAAAGGCGGGTTTTATTCAATGCTAAACGTCAGCTGATTAATTTTTTCCATGACATATGTACAAGCAAATCATCCTCCAAAGAATAAAATACATTATATGTTATGAAAATTTATAGGAGGATGAAAATGTCTAAAAATCAGCTTTTTATTGCCACGTTAAGAGGATCTGAAGAAGTTCCGCCTGTTCTCACTGATACAGACGGCTTCGCAAAGTTTAAAGTAAGCAGCGATGAAAGAAAAATTAAATTTCGATTAACAGTAAACAATCTCTCCAATTTTACTCAAGCACATATTCATATAGGTAGAAGAGGGGTGAACGGTCCTGTGGTCGTCTTTCTATTCGGTCCAGTTGACCCTGATATCAGCGTTAAAAAAGGAGTCGTAGAAGGGATCATTACCGAAAGAGACCTCGTCGGCCCCTTAAAGGGAAGACCGCTATCGACATTAATAGACCTTATAAGGGATGGAAAAACATATGTCAACGCCCATACCGCCCAAAATCCGAACGGAGAGATTCGCGGACAAATCAAGCCTTATCATCCTGAAACGGGATATGAGGATAAATAAAAAATTATTCTATCGATAATAAGTCAATTAAGAAAAAATAGACCCCTTTATGTTATTTAGCTAATGAGCAAATTTTCTTCCATAATATTCTTTCTTTAAATTGTTAAATAAAAAAACGCTTGGGTTGCTCCAAGCGTTTTTAGTGCTATTCTGTTTACTATTTTAATTTAAATGGCATTGTTATTAAGTATGCAAATCAAACTATTTTTTCTCTGTTTTCTCCACAGAAACGGAACTGCTTATATGTGAGAAGACTTCTTTTGTTTAAAAAAGAACATCACTTTGCAGCTGGTCAAGCAGTTGTCTGGAATAAGCAGTATCTGATTTCTCGGATAAGACAGCGAGCCTTCCTTCCACCTGTTCTTTTATTTGAGCAGTAGCATCTTCCCGCACGTGCTGAAGCAGATCAACATAAAACGGCAGAAAAGCCGCTGCTATTTTCTCCTCTTCTCCGCGAACGTGATCATGTACGGGGGACATCAGTGCTTTTTCAATTTCATCCCGGACGACTTTATTTCCACCTTCCGCAAAAAATTGTAGCGGTGTCTCGTATTCTTTAAACATAGATTGGAAAAGGCCGGAATGGACAGATTGCAGACCCGGTTCAAAAAACAAATCGGGAAAAGCCGGGAGATCCATTTCTTTCAAGTGGATCGATTCCAAAATGGGCTTCAGTTCTTTTTGCAATGACTGTTGAAGGTCCTTGATACTTTTTCGCATAAAAGTCTGTAAACGAAATGCAGCTGCTCTCATTTCCTGGGCCAGTTCGCCCGCGGCAAATCGAATGATTTCATTCGTCATTCGATGCAGCGCCGTGAATGTTTCATCGAAAGAGTCAAAAGCGGCCGGACTGAAAATCAGCTTGAATTCATCATTGTAGCGATAAAACAAGCGCTGCTTCGCGTAAAATAACAACTCCTCGATCTCTTGCCGCAACGCGTCTTCTTCCGCTGCGAATGAACGGGCTTCTAAATAAGATACAGCTTCGGCTAATTGCCGAGACACTTGCTCCCGGTGCTTTTGTTTAGCTGCTTCATCTTCTTCAGCAAGCCGCACACGTCTTTTTAATTCAATGATCGCTTGTTCGGTGTCCGACTGAGCCTGATGCAGGACAGAAATGACGAGCGCCTGCTTCGTAAACGGATAAAAGTGCTGTTCAAATAAAGCAAGTCCGGAAAGATCAAGTCCCTTCCCACCTGGGAGAAGCTCTTCATCTGCTGAAACCCGGAGAAGTGCCGCATAACGCTTTTTTTCCTCTGATGTAATTAAACGAGCGGCGCTTCTTTTAGCCAATAAAGCGAGATGGCTTGAAACGGGATAAATACGGGCTTGACGGATCCCGCATTTCACTAAATTTTGTTCGACGTGGCGAAGCACATCAAACAAATCACTTGTCGTTGCGGCGAGATCAGCGGCATTGACAATAAAAAACATTTTGTCTTTTTCGATAAAGCCTTTTACCTGGCCGAGCTGCATCAAAAATGCCTCGTCCGCCCGGGAAAAGGCATGATTATAGTACGTTACGAAAACAATGGAATCCGCACTTGTTACATAATTAAATGCCATTTCCGTATGCCGGGCATTCATCGAGCCTGCACCGGGTGTATCAACAAGGACCATGCCCTGCTCTGTCAGCGGCGACGAATAATATAAAACGATACGCTCGACGAAGCATGCTTTTTCTTCAACGCTGACAAATTCGGTATAGTTCTCTGCTGTTTTTCTTTCCGACAGGCCAAGCCGCGTTTTCATTTTTTCATAACCGGAAAGAGCTGCGCGCAAAAATGAAAACTGTTCAAGCGGCAAAGCAGCCAGTGGACTGAAAGATTTTTCCTTGTTCGGATCTTTTTCTTTCCCATCCTCCTTTTCTTGCTTATACTGCTGAATGTTGTGCATTATTTTATCGTGTTCTATTAAAAGCAGCTGAAGATCATCTATGTTGTTTACTTTCTTTCCGCTCAGTTCAAGTGCCTGGTTAATATCTTTCAGCAGCTGATCGGCTGTTTTAAATAAAAGCGTGACTGTGCCATGAGGATGAAAGTCATCAGGAGCGCGAATTTCATTAATAGCGGCCGTTGTCGGGTTAGGTGAGACAGGCAATACATGCTCCCCTAACAGCGCGTTGGCAAATGAAGATTTGCCGGCACTAAAGGCACCGAATAAGGCAATCGTATATTCATTTTTCTCCAGACGGCTGATCCGTTTGCTTAACTTCTCAATTGTCTGTTCCATGTGTCCCACTTTCGATAGCAGTCCTGCTTTTCTTTTTAACTCTATCACATGTCTGTCCAGATCCACTGGAACAAAAACATCTTCTTCCGCCTGACCCATCCACTCCACAGCCGCTTCTCCAATGGAAACGAACGGTTGACTCTTTTGCTCGCTGAATCGCGCAGGCTTTTCAAAAGCCCGAAACGGTTTTTTTTCGATTTTTTCTTTTCCTCGTACGGCAAGCATGGACAAAATCATTTCATATAACTGCTTTTCTTTTTCTTTTAAACGTTCCCTCTTTATCCAAGCGTCTATCTTTTGTTTGATTTCTTCTTTTTCTTGTGACAAAGAAGCTTTTTTCTTCTGGTTATTTACTCTTGCCTGCGGCTCAAGTGACTCAATCAAACCGGCAAACGACTGCCGGTACAATCTCTTCATCTCATGAGTAACATCTTTGGCATAGGTCAGCACATAGTCATCCGTTAACATTGCTCCGCCTTTAACGAGCTGAACTAACAAAGCAGGAGAAAATTCAATTTGGCACTGCCGCACTTTTTCCCTCAGTCGATCCGTTGTTAAATCAAATTCCGCCAAAAGCTTCACGACTGCTTCTTTCAAAGGGATATCGATATAGGACAGTCTGTTTTCGTTCAATGCTGTAAACAGCTGCTCCAGCCGGAATTCCCGTTCTTTCTTCGTTTTCTTTCCGGAAAATAAGCCGCGGACTTGAAACGAGAGTTCGCGGGATTCTAAAAATTGCCGCACGAAAATCCGCGTATAGTAATCCATCAGCTTTGCATTGTTAAATGTGTTAACCAGTTCTTGGTCGAACAGCTTAACAAAAAGAGTATCTCTCGCATCTATCGCTTCCATCTGCCGCTGTAATTCAGCTGTTTCTTCTTCCAACTCTTCCAAAGAATCTACGCCAACTAACAGCTCTTCATACTCGTCAAGTTCTTTTCTTACTTTTTGCTGCTGTTTTCGAAAAAAGTCCATTGCAACGATCAATGCTTCGCGGAGAGCGTGATGAACAATTTGCTGCTGGCGGTCGGAAATCTTACCGGATAAAAGGGCCTTCAACTCATTTATTTGGTTGCATGGATGTCTTTCATCTTTTATCGAGGTAAAATAAAGTCCGTCATAAGATAAGTTATGCTCATCAAATGCACGATGGATCCGTTGCGAAAATTCATCAAAAGACAGCTCACTGGCGATATGTTTGTCTATTTGATTCACGATCAAGTAATTGTTTTTACCTCTTTCCGCCAGCTGCCGGTTAAATTCGAAATTCACCGGAGACTGGACATGGTTGTAGTCCATCATATAAAACACGAGGTCAGCTAGATGAAGTTTTGACAAAGCGCTTATCCGGTGAGCATCATCGGTTGAATCAATTCCTGGAGTATCCAGAATCACTACTCCTTCCGGCAGCTGACCCGTCCGGTGGGATATTTCTACTTCATCTACGCTGTCTCCATTCACACAATACGCTTGAATGTCTTTCAAATCGTACGGGTACCCCAAAGTCTTTACCCCTTGATTTTTAAATTTCACCTTTGCATAGAGCTCTCCTTCTCTCAACTTAACAATATTGGCACTCGTCGGAATGGGGCTTGACGGCAGTACTTGCTCTCCCATTAGCTCATTGATCATTGAGGATTTACCTGCTGAAAAATGGCCGTAAAAAGCGATCACATATTCCATTTTCTCAAGCTTCTCTATTAATTCAGTACAAACTTTGGCGTTTTTTTCGTCCCGATACTCCATCAATAACGCATGAAGTTGTTTTAATTTTGGAAGCAACAGCGAGCGGGTCGGCTTCTGATTGGCCAGCCACTTCTTTAATTGTTCATTCAGCATGTGGGCCTCCTTCTTTCCACTTTTAGGAGTATTTCATCTATTGTACCGGAAATGCCGAATGATTTCTGCAGATGCCCGTCTTACAAATAAAAAAACAGAAGCTGATCCCTGCTCATCAGCTTCTGTTTATCTTTATTATATTTTTTCGGTTATTTGACAGGGGACAGACGGCGTTCGAGCCAGCCGAGCAGCAAATCGGCCATGACAGCCATAAGCGCGGTTGGAATCGCCCCTGCAAGAATAATCGCTGTACCGTTTGAAACATTCGTTCCCCGGACGATGATGTCACCGAGTCCACCTGAACCGACAAACGTGCCAATCGCCGTTACACCAATCGCTACAACGAGTGCCGTACGAAGGCCGGCCATGATGACCGACAAAGATAACGGGAGCTCCACCATGCGCAACAGCTGCATCTTCGTCATGCCCATTGCTTTTCCCGATTCTAAATAAGCATGTTCCACGCCCGTAATGCCGACATACGTATTACGCAAAATCGGCAGCAAAGAATAAAGAAAAAGTGAAAGAATGACTGTATTGGCCCCGAGTCCCATAACGAGCATTAACAGAGCAAGCATCGCCAAGGCAGGCGTTGTCTGAATAACATTGGCGATCGAAAAAACCCAGCCGCTTAACCGGTGCTTTCTGGCAATAAGAATCCCAAGCGGAATGGCAGCCATCGCCGCAAACAAGACCCCATAAGCCGACATTAAAAAGTGCCGATAAAATTCCGTAAGTACGTACGGCCAGTTTTGAGAATAATACGTGAGTAACTGTTCCAATGTTTCCACGGGAAGACACCTCCTCTTTTATTCAAAATAATTGTTTTCTTTGAGAAACTCAGCTGCCACAACAGACGGCTCTTTTAACTTGCCATCCACTTCATAGTTTAACTCTTGTATTTTTTTCGTATCGATTTTGCCGACGAGTTTTTCTAGCTGTTCTTCTATCTCAGGAAACTTCTTTAAAACTTCGCCAGTCGCTACCGGCGAACAATCGTACGGCGGAAAAAACCGCTTGTCATCTTCGAGCAAATACAAATTGTTCGCTTGAATACGGCCGTCCGATGAATACGCTAAGGCGATATCCATTTTGTCACTTTTTAACGCATCATACACGAGCCCGATTTGCATCGGAAAGACATGATCAAAATTTATTCCATACGCTTTCACAAACGCTTCATAGCCGTCCCCTTTTCTTTTCAGCCAAGAAGAGTCAATTCCGAGCCGCAATGTTTCTGCCTCACCGGCGAGGTCGGAAATCTTTTTGTAATTATTTTCTCTCGCAAATTCTTCTGTCACCGTAAACGCATATGTATTATCAAATCCGTAAGAATCAAAGAATTTATAGCCGAATTGCTTTTTAAATTCACGCTGGACAATGTCCATCGCTTTTTCCGGGTCTTTCTCAACTTCCTGTCCGAGCACACTCGTTAAATCTGTTCCGGTGTAGCGTGTGGCGGCAATGTCAATGTCCCCGCCTTCCATCGCTTTTTGCTGAACAAAGTTCGTGCCTAGATTTTTAATGATTACCGTTTCCTGATCGGTATTTCGTTCAATCAGCTGGGCAATCATGTTCGCCAAAATTTCCGATTCGGAAAAACTTTGGGCGCCAATTTTCACTGTCTTATCGGACGCTCCGCCAAGCCCCGGCAGCGAGCAGCCCGTCAATAGCACAGCACAAAGCAATAACGCTGAGATTTTCATGTATTTCGATTTTCTCCTCATGACTTCACCTCCTCAAACCGCTTGTTTCGTTCCTTTTAACCCTCGTGGAACTACTTTCCCTTCCACTCTGGCCAGGAAAAAATCAACGAAAATAGCCATAATGATCGCTGGAACTGCCCCGGCGATAATGTATTCTTCCTGATATAAATTCAGCCCCGTAAAAATATAATCACCGAGCCCACCGCCGCCGATAAACGAAGCAAGTGTCGCCCAGCCGATTAAATAAACGGTAGCTGTCCGGATCCCTGCCATTATGACCGGAAGCGCCAGCGGAAATTCAACAAAGCGGATTCTTTCCCAGCTCGTCATCCCAATGCCGCGTCCCGCTTCAAGCAAATTTTCGTTAATTCCTTTAATCCCTATATATGTATTTCGTAAAATGGGCAAAACAGAATAAAAAAACAGAGCAATAATGGCAGGCACTTTCCCGACTCCGAGGAAAGGGATGAAAAAAGCGAGTATCGCAAGACTCGGCAGCGTCTGCAAAATGTTGACAGCCCCGATCAGCACTGGTGCACTCCGTTTCATTCGAGTTAATAAAATCCCGAGAGGAACGGCGACGAGAATACCGAGAAGCACAGCAATCAAGGAAATATACAAATGCTCCCATGCTTTAATGAGCAACTCTGGCCCATTCGTTTTTAAAAAATCCGTAAACATGCTTTCTCCACCTCTCTACACGGATTCTGTGGTCATTGTATTTTCTTCTCCCCATAAGCTGTCGTACACAATATCAACGAGAGAAGCTCTTGTCATAATACCAACTAACCGCTGATGCTCATCAACAACAGGAACATATTTAAAGCCGCGTTTTAAAATTCGCTGCACCACATCGCGTATCAATGTGTCCTCTTTAACCGAAAATACCTCCCTGTTCACGACTTCAGAGATTAACGTCGCTTTTTTACGGAATTCACTGATCGTTTCAATGTCCACAAATCCTCTTAATACATTCATTTCATCCACGACGAGCAGCGAGTCCACTCGTTTGTCGCGCATAAGTGTGATCGCTTCCTGTAATGTTTTTTCTTCTGTAATGGAAATCGGAGAGCGGTTCATCATTTGTTTAACAAGCTCCACATTTGGTCTCGTCTGCAGCAGACGGTCTTTACCAATAAATTCTTCCACAAATTCGTTGGCCGGGTGGCGGAGAATTTCATCTGGAGTATCGACTTGGACAATTTTACCCGCTTTTAAAATGACAATTCTATCCGCTAGTTTAATCGCTTCATCCATATCGTGCGTCACAAATACAATTGTTTTATCAAGCGTACGCTGTAAATGTTTGAACTCTTCCTGCAAGGAATCGCGGGTGATCGGATCAAGCGCGCCGAACGGCTCGTCCATTAAAATAAGAGGGGGATTGGACGCAAGCGCCCGAAGCACACCAATACGCTGCTGCTGCCCGCCGCTCAATTCATGCGGATATCTATTAAAATACTCTTCGCCCATATCGACAAGTTTTAATAACTCTTTTGCACGCACCAGTTTGTCTTCTTCTTTCCATTTCAACAATTTAGGCACGAGTGTAATGTTTTCTAGAATCGTCATATGCGGAAACAGCCCGATTTGCTGGATAACGTAGCCAATTTCTCTTCTTAACTCTACCGGGTCTTTTTCCATAATATTTTTACCGTTTATGTAGATTGCCCCTTCCGATGGTTCAATGAGGCGGTTGATCATTTTCATTGTGGTCGTTTTACCGCAGCCGCTCGGCCCAATAAAACAAATAAATTCACCTTTTTCAATTTCTAGTGAAACATGATTAACTGCTTTTTTGCCTCCTTTATAAATTTTCGATACATTCTCCAGCTTCAACAAATGAAGTCCCTCCCTTTAACAATGACCTTTTATTATGATATCATCCGACATGATGTGAAGGTGTCCCTTCCAAAGGGAAACTAAAGAGCCACTCATCTTTCAGTAACCTTTGTCCTTCATTTTTTCGTTGTCATTAAATTTATTAACGTTATATTGCCCAATTTATGCATGTTACAAGCATGTTAATTTATGGTGAAATGTATCAATGTTTTAGCGTTTTAATGAAACCATATAAAATAAAAAAGCACAGATATTACAGGTATAAAGACCTGTAATATCTGTGCTTTTACTGCTTATTTATTAATAACTGGCTGAACTTCCTCCAATAGAAGAGGATTGCTTATAAAAGCGAGGCGCTGTTTTTTTCAAAAACACTAATACAGCCATTGTGATCAGCATTTCTGGAAGTAAATAGGAAAGATTGTACAAGAAAGAATATAAGGCAACCGGTGTTCCAGGCGGCGCATAGCTTCCAAACCAGATAACGCCTGAAAGAAAATGACATAATAGACGAAGCGATGTGCCTAATAATAAGCCAACGAAAATACGGGCCGTTGTGATCTGCTTATGAAAAACAGCAAGAGCGCCGAGCCCCAGCACGGCATAAGCGAGCGGATAATCGAGCACGAGCTGCACCGGGTGAACGACGTAGCCGCCTGTCATTAAACTGATTAATCCAGCTAAAAGTCCGGTAACAAATCCGGCCTGCCAGCCCCGGCGGAAAGCCATAATAAATATCGGTACCATCACGAGTGAAATAGAGCCTCCGAAAGCCCAAAGCGCGCCAAACTCCACATAACTTAATATTAATGACAATCCCGCCATAACAGCGATTTCAATCATTGTCACCAGTTTATTTCTCTCCATAAAAAATCCCCCTTTTCTCATCCAAAGGGGTGTGCGATACAATAAAGTTTCCGCTTTCACGAATCTTGTACCTGTCACACTTTCCTACGCTGGTATGACCCAGATCAGGTTCTTAGAGTTGAGGATGAACTCCTCTCTCAGTCTAACGACACCCCTAGTGGACTAATATGCTCTTAATATAGCATAAGTATAGAGGAAAAGAAACATCTCTCTAAATTGATCTTTCCTTCTAAAAGTACTCTTTCACTTCCATATCCATCGCTTTTTCTTTTTGTTCGTCCGACACGTGGGTGTATTTTTGCGTCGTATTTAAGTTCGTATGCCCGAGCAGCTCCTGCACCGTTCGAATGTCTTTGCCGTCACGCACTAAATGGGTAGCAAACGAATGACGCAGCTTATGGCTTGATACGTTTTTCCTTGTCCAGCTCCCTTCTGAGTTGCTCTGCAGGCTCCCGCAAATTTGCTCCGTAATTTCCTGAATTCTTCTTCTGGAAATTCTTTTGCCTTTCCTTGATATAAAGACAGCCTCTTCATGCCCTTTCATTGGATATTGCCGGTCATGTTCAATATAATCAGCCAGTTCCTTGAACAATGTTTTTGGCAGAGGCAAGTAGCGCATTTTGTTTCCTTTTCCCCTGACATTGATTGCTTGTTGAGCAAAGTGAATAGAAGATAAATCAAGATGATGAATTTCCGTCACCCGGAGACCGGCGAAAGCCATTAACCCCAATATCACTTTATTTCGTTTGATGTATTGATGTTGGGACACCTGTTCCACTTGACGGAAAAACTGCTTTAATTCTTCTTTTTCCAAATAAACGGGCAGCCGCCCCGTTGGTTCTTTCGCGGCTTCAAGTTCGGCTGCCGGATTATGGGTAACGAGTTCAAAGTCCATCAAACATTTGTAAAACGACCGGACGGCGGTCAGCCTCCGGTTACGGGTAGCGGCTGTGTTTTTTCGCTTCGTTTTTAATTCATTCATAAACAGCGTAATATGTATTTTCTTCACTTCTTCAAGCTCTGCTTTTTCTGCTTTTTTTCTCGTCAAATAAGCAAGAAAAAATAAAATGTCCCGCTTATAATTATCAATCGTAAAAGCAGAATACTCTTTATTGTCCATATGCGTTTCAAACAAAAGCAGCTCTTCTTCATACCATGATAAAATGAGCTCTTTCTGCACATCCATGTGTCCCGTCTCCTTAAAAGAATTCATCGTTTGCTTTTACTAGTGTACCTTAATTGAACCGCGCATAACAACTCTTATGCGCGGTATTGCAGCTGCGATGAATACAGCTCTCTTAACATCTCTCTCCCGTATCAATATATATATGGCTTTGTCATCGAAAAAGACGTGAAGTCCGTTGCTTGATGAAGATTTAGAACAAAATATTGAGCGTACCAAGAAAAGAGAAAAATGAGAAAACCTGCAGATCGGGAAGATCTGCAGGTTTTCTATTTTGCTAATAGATTGATGCTCGTGACGATGATCGGCATAGATACTATATCAATTAAAAACGAGCCTGCGATCGGAACAATTAAAAAAGCATTTCTGGACGGTCCGAATTTTGATGTAATAGCCGACATATTGGCCATCGCATTTGGCGTCGCGCCGAGTCCATGCCCGATAAAGCCAGAAACCATGACAGCTGCATCGTAATTTTTTCCAAGTACACGAAATAAAATAAATATACTAAACAACGTAACGAAAGTGACTTGTACAAGAATGATCAGCAGCAACGGCAAGGCAAGATCTGCAATCTCCCACAATTTAATGCTCATTAACGCCATCGCTAGGAAAATATTTAATGAAATATCTCCTATAACGAGAACACTTGGCATGTTGATCGTGTCTTCACTATAGCGGTCAATCAAAAAGCGAACGATGACAGCGACAATCATAGCGCCTACATAATTCGGCAAAACAAGTCCCGTGGAACTGGCAAATAGTCCACTTAAAAGTGTGCCAAGCGCCATACATAGGGTAACGAGAAAGATTTGGCGCATCCATGTGCCTTCATCACTTAACCGTTCAAAATGGCGTTTTTTCGGCTCTTCCATTTTTTCCACAACTTCAGTGTCTGACTTTAAATTGTATTTTTTCATTAAATACTTCGCCGTCGGCCCGCCGGCGAGTCCTCCGCACACAAGGCCAAGCGTCGCAGCAGCAAGTCCGATCGTCGTGGCAGTCGATAAGCCTGCGACTTGTTCGATCGTGCCGCCATAAGCAGTCGCGCCGCCATGGCCTCCTTCCATGGAGACAGCTCCCACAAGAATACCGATCAGCGGGTTAATGCCCATTAACTGCGCCATCGTGATGCCAATAATATTTTGCATGAAAGCAAGAATGGCGCACATGCCCCAATAAACGAGCAGCAACTTCCCGCCCAATTTAAGAAGGGTGGTGCTTGCCCCAAGCCCGACTGTTGTGAAAAATGCGAGCATAAATAGACTTTGCAGCGACGTGTCTACCGTTATTTCGATAATATTAAACTTGTTTAATATCGTCACAATAATAGCAAAAAGCAGGCCGCCGACGACTGGAGCCGGTATGCAAAACTTGTCGAAAATCGGCACTTTTTTAACTAAAAAAGACCCTATTAAAAAAACAAATACGGCCAGAAATAAACTCGTAATTTGGCTAAATTCCATTCAATACACTCCTTGTTGATTCTCTCTGTATGCGTTTGCCTTTCTGTAGTATACAAAATGTGATATATATAGACTAATATTATATTTCAATACTAATATAGAATTTGTCTATATCATCTGAAAGGAGTACAGAATGGACTTTCGAAAATTGCATTATTTTGTCGTGACCGCCCAGGAACAAAGCATATCAAAAGCGGCTCTTCTTCTTCACATTTCTCAGCCATCCCTCAGCCACTCCATTAAAAAACTTGAGGAAGAAATAAAATTTTCTTTATTTGAACGAACAGCGAAAGGCATTGAATTGACAGAATCCGGCGAACGCTTTTATATAAGAGCGAGGGAGATTTTACAGCACGTACATAACGTACAAATTGAAATGGAGGAAATCCAGCAAATGGGCGAAGGGAAACTGTCTGTCGGTCTAATCGAATCCGTTCGCAACTGGCTGCCGAAAAAGATTGCTGATTATACGAAAGAGCACCCCAAATTAAAAATAGAGTTAAAAGAGATACTGACACCGGAAGCGATCGAGCAGGCATTAAACAGACTGGACGTTCATTTTGTCATTTCCAATCAGCAGTTTACATCCGAACTCATTCATACACGTGAACTGTATATGGAGCCGCTTGTTATAGGAATGAATCGTCATCATCCACTTGCCCGTTCACGTCAGCTTTATTTAGATGATTTGGCGGCGGAATCTTTTATTGTCTCAAGCCATGGCCAGCAAACGGCTGAAAATTTAATACAATTATTCCAACGTCACAACATGACACCGAAGATTCAATTTGAAATTGAACGGTTTGAGATGGCTTGCCGTTTAATTGAACAAAATGTCGGCATCGCTTTATTACCGATCAACTCAGTCAAAAGCTACCACAGCACAGAACTCATTTACAAAACGATCCAAAACGAATCTCTTTACCGTACCATCTACTTAATGACTTTAAAAAAACGCTACCTCCCTCCCGTCGTCGACGAATTTATTCAGCGCCTCCTCACAACCGAAATCAGTGAACTCATTGATCACCACAGACTTATCGAGCCCTGCTAAAAATATGATAAATCCCGTCCTTTTTGGCGGGGTATTTTATTCTTAGACATGCCTTCTTTCTCTTTTAAAAAGAATGGACATATCAGTATTTACTAGTACATATATGTAAATGGATGCGGGTCATTTCTTTACCTGCCTGAACAACTATTCTTATTAAACGAGGTGTGTATATGAATCATATTGTGAAACCCGGGGAAACACTGTCAACGATTTCCGCTGATTACCGCATCTCTCTCTCTAGATTGATCGCGGCCAACCCGGGAATAAATATTCATCTTATTCATCCCGGACAAAAAATACGCATCCCTGGACTTCCGTCTCCAGGATCTCTTCCTTATGCTATTAACATTTCACTGTCACAGCGAAGGTTAACATTGATTCACAATGGAAAGGTGCAAAAATCATATCCAATTGGTGTTGGGAAAATGCTTACTCAAACGCCGACCGGTGACTTTGTCATTATCAATAAAGCGCCAAATCCGGGCGGTCCTTTTGGAACGATGTGGATGAGTTTATCAAAAAAATCTTACGGCATCCACGGAACGAATAATCCAGCTTCCATTGGAAAATTTGTCTCTCGTGGATGCGTCCGAATGTACAATCGCGACGTGGAAGAATTGGCAAGAATCGTTCCAATCGGCACTCCTGTTCATATTAGACCTTAGGCCGCCAAATAGATATTCATAAAAGGAGTCGAATAGAGCTATTCACATGTTTGAAAACCTTGGAAGGAGGGCATAAAGAAACTGTAAAGGAGGAATCGCAGATGACAGAAGAAAACCATGCCATTCATAAAGACGGCGAATTACGAACAGACAAAGTGGATGATACGCTTGAGCGGATAAGCGAAGAAAGAATGGACAGTATTCTGGCTGATTTTGATTCATTCAAATCGTACTTAAAAAAAAGACTCACAGTTGCTGAAAAAATTGGTTTAAATGAAGAACAGCTCGCACTCACTGCCGAAAAAATCGGCGATTATTTAGCAGAGCATGCCGAACCCAAAAACCGGGAAGAAAAGCTGTTGCAGGAGCTGTGGAAAACAGGCACCCAGGACGAACGCCACCATTTGGCCCACATGCTTGTCAAGCTTGTTGATAACGAATAAAAAGACGTCTGCCTGACGGCAGACGTCTTTTTATTATTTTGCTGTGATATACTGATCTACTTCCACTACCCAGTTAAACGGGTCAGGTTCTTTGCCGTTTTGAATGCTAGTGATGGTGTCATACAGCTTTTTAGCTGTCGGTCCTGTTGCTCCTTGATTAACCGTCATTTTTTCACCGTTCCAGAAAAATTCTCCGATCGGGGAAATAACAGCCGCCGTGCCGGTGCCGAATGCTTCTTCCAGTTGACCGGATTTATATGCTTCGCGAATTTCTTCCATGGAAATGCGGCGTTCCGCCACCGGCATTCCCCAATGTTTCAACAATTCAATGACAGAATTTCTCGTTATGCCTTCTAAAATACTGCCGTTTAAAGCAGGAGTAATAATTTCCCCGTTTATTTTAAAGAAAACGTTCATGCTGCCGACTTCTTCAATGTACTTTTTCTCCAGCCCGTCCAGCCATAGCACTTGAGAATACTCTTTGCGGCTGGCCACTTCCTGTGCTTTTAAACTGGAAGCATAGTTGCCTGCTGTCTTCGCTTCTCCGGTTCCTCCGGCAACCGCACGGACAAATTCGCTTTCTACTAATATTTTCACAGGGTGGATTCCTTCTTTATAATAAGAGCCCACCGGTGATAAGATAATAATAAATTTATATTGGCTAGATGGCGCCACCCCAAGGAAAGGCTCTGTAGAAATGATAAACGGCCGAATATAAAGAGATGTCCCTTCCGCATTTGGAATCCATTCTTTTTCCGTTAAAATTAGTTGTTTCAAGGCTTCGAGAGCTAGCTCTTCATCCAATTCAGGGATGCATAATCGTTCATTTGAACGGTTTAAGCGCTGAAAGTTTCTTTCCGGACGGAATAATAAAATCCGGTTGTCTTCCGTCATATAAGCTTTTAATCCTTCAAATACACTTTGGCCATAATGAAAGACCATGGAAGACGGATCTAATGTAAGCGGCTGGTAAGGCGTGATTCTCGGGTTATGCCACCCTTGTCCCTCCGTATAGTCCATAACGAACATATGGTCCGTGAAAACTTTCCCGAAACCTAGCTCTTCCGACTTTGGCTTCAGTTTTCTTTCAGGGGTAAGATCAAATTGGATAGTATGTTCTGCCATTTTGCACTGTCTCCTTGCTGTATATTAATTTGTTGAAAAGATAAAGTAAGTGAATATTTGTATACATAACATTTTACAATTATTTTGAATCTTTTCACAATAGGTTAGTGCAAAATAATTGTAAAACATTTTCATTTTTTTGTCCAATCGAACTTCTTCACTGCAAAAGTCCTTCTTTTTCCAAGAAATTTTTCGCGACATCTGCCGCTTGTTTGTTTTCCACATTCACTTCATAATTCATTTTTCGCATTTGATCATCCGTCACTTTGCCTGCCAGCTTATTTAACGCCTCTTTAAGCTCCGGGTGCTTTTCCATTGTTTCTTTTCTTAGCAACGGAGCTCCCTGGTAAGGAGGAAACAAGTGAAAGTCGTCTTCTAAGACCGTTAAATGAAACTGCTGCAATTCACTGTCGGTCGAATAAGCATCGATTAAATTGATGTCCCCAGACTTAATAGCCTGGTAGCGAAGTTTCGGCTCCATCGTCTTCACAGAAGGAAAATCGAGATGATACTTTTTTCGGATGCCGCGATAACCGTCTTCTCGGTCAGAAAATTCAAGTGTAAAACCGGCTTTTATTTGTGGTTCTGCTTTTTTTAAATCTGATATTGTTTTTAAGCCGAATCTTTCAGCGATTTTATCCGGTACAGCTAATGTATACGTATTATTGTAATCCATCGGGCCAAGCATGACCATATTAAATTTCTCAAGCATTCCTGTTCTTGCCTGCTCATAAACCTCTTTTCGGTCTGTGCTTGCCGCTTCTTCTTTAAGAAATTCTGAAATCGCCGTACCTGTAAATTCAGGATAAATATCAATATCTTTTGAACGAAGGGCATTAAAGACAAAAGAAGTCTTGCCAAGACCTGGTTTTAGCTCTACTTCTAGTTCAGTGTCCTGCTCAATCAACAGTTTATACATGTTCATTAAAATTTCCGGTTCGCTGCCAAGCTTCCCGGCAATGACAAGACGTTCTTGGTCTGTTTTCAGCAATGACGGAGCCATCATAACAGCAATAACAATAATAGCAGCTGCTCCTGAGGCAATCAGTGAACGTTTAAATGAAATTTTCTCGGCTGCCTTTAAGATGATATCGAAGAAAATAGCTAACAGCGCAGCAGGAATCGCTCCGAGAACGATTAAAGAAGCGTTGTTGCGGTCGATCCCAAGCAGGATAACATCGCCTAGTCCGCCTGCTCCAATTAAAGCGGCAAGAGTCGCCGTGCCCACAATCAACACCATGGCTGTCCGGATACCTGCCATAATGACTGGCATCGCCAGCGGCAGCTCTACTTTGATTAATCGCTGGTGGTTTTTCATCCCCATGGCCCGGGCAGCTTCTGACAGTGACGGATCAACCCCTGTAATGCCTGTATATGTATTGCGAAGAATCGGAAGCAGCGCATAAATAACTAAAGCAATGATAGCCGGCACTCTGCCTATGCCAAATAATGGGATCATTAAACCGAGCAAAGCGAGTGATGGGATTGTCTGCAGAACGGCGGTAATCCCGATTATTCCTTCGGCTGCTTTTCGGTGCCTCGTTAAATAAATGCCGAGCGGAATCGCTATGAGCACCGCGAAAAACAGAGCGATAAAAGATATTTGTACATGTTCAATCAACGATTGCAGCACGTCTCCTTTTCGCTCGTTGAATACGTTGATGAATTCATCCATGTTCTCTTCTCTCCTTTAACGCTTCGGACAAGTAAGCCAGTGCAGATTGCCTAGTCAGCAATCCGATAATCTCGCCATCCTTCTCTACTTGAATCCGATCTTCTTGAATGAGCTGTTCAATGGCTTCTTCGAGCGGAACGCCGGCTGCAATCACTTGGCTGCTTGTGAATTTTTCGCTGACAGACTGCTTTTGAACGGCACTTTCCACCGTTACTGTGTCCTTGAGCAGCGGATTGGCTGTCCCAATAAACTGTTTGACAAACTCATCGGCCGGACGATGAAAGAGCGCTTCCGGTGTATCGATCTGTACGATTCTCCCGTCTTTCATTAAACAAATCCGGTCTCCGAGCTTAAATGCTTCCTGCATATCATGTGTGACAAACACAATCGTTTTATTGATGCGCTGCTGTAGACTGATGATATCTCGCTGGATTTTCTCCCGGCTGACCGGATCCAGCGCACTGAACGGTTCGTCCATTAATAAAATATCGGGATCAGCAGCTAAAGCACGGACAACACCTACCCGCTGCTGCTGCCCCCCTGATAACTCAGCTGGCTTGCGTCCTCTGTACGTCTCCGGATCTAGTCCTACCATCGTCAAGAGTTCATCCACGCGTTTTTTTATTTGCGCTCGGCTCCATCTCTTTAATTCCGGAACAACAGCAATATTTTCTTCGATCGTCATGTGAGGAAAAAGCGCAATTTGCTGAAGAACGTAGCCGATATTCCAGCGAAGTTCATGAATGTCATATTCACTTATTTTTTTCTCTCCAATCGTGATGGTACCGTCTGTTGCATCAATTAATCGATTAATCATTTTTAGTGTCGTTGTTTTCCCGCAGCCGCTTGGTCCGACAAGGACGAAAAACTCTCCCTTACGGATATGAAGATCCACGGAGTCGACAGCAGCTGTCCCGTCTCGATAACTTTTTGAAACTTTGTTAAATTGAATCATTGTACTCCTCTTTTCTTTCTTCTTTTCTTCCTGTCCTTTCTCTAATAAGTCACATTAACAAACGTAGCTTTCTTTCACAACAAAAGAAAACATCCACCTGTTAATAACAGATGGATGCAAATTAAGATGGTGCAGTCGATTGTTTTTGTTCGGGGGGTGAAATCGTCAATATAGGATGTGCCCCGTCCGGCAAAAAGGTTTGTGCCGTTCCCTGTAGCATGGCCGCAAACAACACAAATAAAGCAGATAGCTTCTCTTTCACATGGAATTCTCCTTTCGCCCGCCGATGACTGTTATTGCCATTGATGATATCACAACTTTCAAGCAGTTTCTTCCTTATTTGCAGTCAGCGGTTGGCGGGTAATCGGATTTCCACTTTTGTCCCTTTCCCTTCTTCACTTTCAAAGAAAATCTTCCCGTTATGATGTTCAATGATTTTAAAACTAACCATTAGCCCGAGTCCGGTGCCTTTTTCTTTGTTCGAATAAAACGGTTCACCGAGCCTCGGAATCCGCTCTTGCGAAATACCGACCCCTTCATCAGCCACTTTAATACAGATAGAACCATCTACCGACTGCTTCGTGTGAACGGTGACAATTCCCCCATGTGGCATCGCATCAATCGCGTTTTTAATTAAATTCAAAATCACCTGTTTCAGCTGTTTTTCTTCCACGCGGGCGAGAGGCAGTTCTTCTGTCAGCAAAGGAATGAGTTCTACCCCGTAAAGCAAAGCTTCAGGACCCATAAACGCAATAGTCTCTCTTAAAATTTTATTTACATCTTTTATTTCAAAGTTGGTTTCCTGGTTTGGTTTTGCAAGCATTAAAAATTCCTGCATAATGGATTCGATTCGCTCAAGTTCTGAAAGAATAATTTCACTGTATTTATGATGCGTTTCCTGCCCCCATAGTTGAGTAAATCCCTTAATCGCTGTCAGCGGATTTCTTACTTCATGGGCGATCCCTGCTGCAAGCTGGCCGACAGCTCCCAGCTTGTCTTTTTTATTCAGCAAAATTTCTTTTTCTTTCAGACTCGTAATATCCTGAGTGATCGATGCCAGTCTATTTTGAAATTTACTGTCAATAATTTTGCGGGAACGGAGCCAGATGATGGAGCCATTTTTATGAATCGCCTGGTATTCAATTTCCGGCCCTTCCTCATGCTCACCTCTAATAAATTTTTTAAATCTTTCCCGGTCATCTGGATGCACGATGTTCATAAACACGTGCAAGTCTTTATAAAATTCACTTTTCGGATGGCCAAGCACTTTTTCATAAGAGGGACTGATATAAATAACTTTCTTGGTCAAACAATCATACACGCAAAATATGTCACTTATATTTTCGGATATTTCAAGAAACTTTTTTTCGTTTTCTTTCAGCTCTTCTGCTTTACGGTCAAGCAAAAGCGCTGCTTCAATTTTTTTCGTTACATTTCTTGTTACACAAACGGCTGCGATAAACTTTCCATTCGTATCTTGTACAGGTGAAGCAGAAACTTCCACATGAAGAAGAGAACCATCTTTACTTTGTCGAATAGTTTTAAAGTGCTGAAACGACTCACCAGATATTAACCGCTGTTTTAAAAATTTAAACTCTCCCTGCAGGTGTACAGGAACGATTGGCAAGCACCTTCCTTGCAATTCATTCAAAGTCCAGCCATACTGCTGTTCAAACGCTTCATTAACAGCAATGATGTTTTCTTCGCCATTAAAAATATAAACAGGGTCACAAATCGCACTGAGGAAGGCATCCCACCAATTCCCACAAAATTCTACTGTTTTGTCGGCTATGATCAGCCGTTCATTATTCGTTTCCATTTCTATCCTCTCCCTCTTACTACTATGTCTAAAATCCTCTCTTTTTTCATCAAAAACCGTTCAACAAATGATGAGTTATTCTGACAATCTTTTATATGACTTTTCACGGTTCAGAAGGCTTCTTTTCACAATTCTCGGCAGATGATTTATAATGAAATAAACATGTCGTAAAGCAGAGGTGCCGCTATGGAAATGAATGTATTGCTTCAGCAGTTTCAAGGCCGGACACCGGCGATTTTAGGAAGTGAAAATTTTGCAAAGTTTGCCGTTCTCCTTCCTCTTATTGAAATAGAAGGAGAGACTCATATTTTGTTTGAAGTCCGTTCGTATGAAATGCGCCGCCAGCCCGGGGAAGTTTGTTTTCCCGGCGGCAAGTTCGATCCTGAGGATGAAAATGAACGTTTCACAGCCATTCGCGAGACATCTGAAGAGCTTGGAATTGCTCCGTCAGATATCCACAGCATTTTCCCACTTGATTTTATGCTGTCTCCTTTTGGTACCATCATTTTTCCATTCGCTGGCGTTTTGCCGGCAGCCGATCAATTAAAGCCAAACCCGGATGAAGTGGCGGAAGTCTTTACTGTTCCGCTTGATTATTTATTATCGGCCGTACCGGATTGTCATCACATTCATTTTAAAGTTGAGCCCGAAGAAGGATTCCCCTTCGATTTAATTATCGGCGGAGAAGATTACAATTGGCAGACGCGCAAGATGGATGAGTATTTTTATTTTTACGAAAATCGGATTATTTGGGGGTTAACCGCAAGGATATTAAAACACTTTCTTGATATGATAAAAAAAGCGGGTATAGGCATTAAACCTTCTTTGCCTCTTGACAAATCGTGAAAATTATAGATAATTGTGAATAATTATTAATACGTAAATGATGAAGGGATTAGTAAATAAGTGAAATGCGCCAGAGAATGGAGTCCGCCGGCTGAAAGGCTCCTCGCAGGAAGCTGTCGAACCTGCCCTTTTTACTCATCGCTTATGACAACATAAGCCGTTTCCCTCGTTACGGGTTCAAAGCGGGCGCCCTCAGGCGCCAATAAAGGTGGTACCGCGGACAGCATGCCCTCCGTCCTTTTATCAGGAGGAGAGGCATGCTGTTTTTTTATATAATTGAAAAGGATGATTGACTGTGAAAAAATCCAGGGTTGTTGTGAAAATTGGCAGCAGTTCTTTAACTGACGAACAAGGAAATATCGTAGAAGAAAAAGTGTATGACCACGTGTCCGCTATCGCTAAGCTTCGGGAAAACGGCCATGAAGTGATTGTCGTTTCATCCGGAGCCATTGCTGCAGGCTTTCAATCACTAGGCTATTCTTCCCGCCCGAAGACGGTCGCAGCGAAGCAGGCAGCGGCAGCTGTCGGCCAAAGCCTGCTCATTCAAAAGTATATTTCCCTGCTGGCTCCTTTCCAGCTTGTCGCTGCTCAAATGCTCTTAATAAAAGAAGATTTTTACAGCCGCGACCGCTTTCATAATTTTTATACATCCATGTCTGAGCTTTTAAGAGCGGGAGCCATCCCGATTATCAATGAGAATGATTCGATTTCTATCGAAGAGCTAACGTATGGGGATAACGACATGCTGTCTGCGCTTGTCAGCGGCTTTACGCAGGCAAACGCCTTAATTATCCTCACTGATATTGACGGGTTATATGACAGCAATCCAGCTGTTAATCCGGCCGCGAAACGTTTTCACTTTATACCTGAAGTAACAGATGAGCTGTTGTCTTATGCAGGAGACAGCGGCACTTCAATCGGCACTGGCGGAATGCGCTCGAAGCTTTTGGCAGCGGAAAAATCGCTGTCCCTCGGAGTGCCAGTGTTTGTCGGCAGCGGCACTGGAGAAGACAAACTGCTGGACATTCTCGCAGGAAAAGGAAGCGGCACGTATATCGGCTCTCCATTTAAAAGTCATATGCAAATGAAAAAACAATGGCTCGCCTATCACGCGAAAACAGCCGGTATAATTATTGTGGATGAAGGGGCCGAAAAAGCGATTCTCTTAAGGGGGAAAAGTCTGCTTCCTGCCGGCATTTCAGCAGTCGAAGGTTTGTTTCACGCGATGGATGTGGTGACGGTCATGAATGAAAAAAGAGAGGTGCTTGGAAAAGGCCAAGTCTTTTATTCGTCAATTGACCTTGTAAAAGTAAAAGGCTGGCCGGGCGCAGAGGCCAAAATGTATTCCATCAACGAGCGGGCGGAGGTAATCCACCGCGACAATTGGGTAACAACAAAAATAATGATTTAATTAACAGAACGGAGTGGGACTAATGAGTGAGTTAATGGAAAAGGCGAAGCTGTTAAAACAGGCTTCTTATGAAACAGCAATGCTCTCTGAAGAAGAAAAAAACCTTGGGCTGGAACAGATTGCGGATGCTTTACTAGCAAATACTGATTTTATTTTACAGGAAAATTCAAAAGACATGGAAGCAGGAACATTAGCTGGCTTCGCGCCTCCTTTGCTGGACCGCCTGCAGCTCACAAAAGAGCGGATTCAGCAAATGGCAGATGGGGTCCGGCAGTTGGTTCAGTTAAAAGATCCAGTCGGCGAAACGACCGAAGAATGGACGATTGAAAACGGATTAACTATTCAAACGGTCCGAGTGCCTCTCGGTGTGATCGGCATGGTGTATGAAGCCCGGCCGAATGTCACGGTGGATGCAGCTGCATTATGTTTAAAAGCGGGAAATGCTGTGCTGCTGCGCGGCAGTTCTTCAGCTGCCCACTCCAATATCGCTTTAGTGAAAGTGATGAGAGCGGCCTTGCAGTCTTCTCCTGTACCGGAAGAGGCACTCCAGCTCCTTGAAGATACGAGCAGAGAAACAGCAGCCGAAATGTTCCAATTAAACGAGTACTTGGATGTGCTGATCCCCCGTGGAGGTGCAGGTTTAATCCAGACTGTCATTAAACAGGCAACCGTGCCCGTGCTCGAAACAGGCGTCGGCAACTGCCACATCTACATTGACGAAAGCGCACAAAAAGAAATGGCTATTGCGATTGCTGAAAATGCAAAGTTGCACCGCCCTTCCGTCTGCAACGCAGCAGAATCTTTATTAATTCATGAAGAGTGGCCGCATCGGGAAGAACTGTTGCGCACGCTCCATGAAAAAGACGTCGAGCTTCGCGGTTCTGCCAACTTGACGCAACAATTTTCTTTTATTAAACAAGCAGAGCAAGAAGATTGGCGAACAGAATTTTTAGCTCCAGTCCTCGCTGTAAAAACAGTAGAAGATGTGAAAGAAGCTATTTCCCATATTCAAACATACGGAACGAAACATTCGGAAGCAATCGTTTCTGAAACAGCTGACAATGTCCAGGCATTCTTTCGTGCAATTGACGCAGCTGTTCTTTACCATAATGCCTCCACCCGCTTTACAGACGGCGAGCAATTTGGATACGGCGCTGAAATCGGCATCAGCACCCAAAAATTGCATGCACGCGGGCCGATGGGCCTGCGTGCGATTACAACGGTTAAATCGCTTGTAAAAGGAACGGGCCAAATCAGGAATTGACGAAAAAACCGGCAGTCTCAACTGATGAACTGCCGGTTTTTTATTTCTCATTATTGAAAAGCAACGTGGATATAGTTGCTCTCCTTAAGCGTAAACCCTTGTTCAACGAGTGCTTCCCACATAAAACGATCAAGCGAATATGGACTCTTCTCTTGAAGCTTCGCTGCTTTTTCTTTTTCAATGGCAAATGAATATAACTCATTGTCAATGAAAAAAGAAACAGGAATCAGCTCCGCCGTTTCCTCCCAGTCAAATAACAAAATAGCTTCCTTTTTCCAATCATTCAACTGCATTTCTATGCAATTCACGACATGATAAAAGTAACTTTCATTGTCCATCATCTTTGCGAGGTAGCCTCTCAGCATCCCTGATGTGTTCATCTAATCCCTCCTGCATTAAAGTTCAATCTTGTTATAACCATTCTATTCCCTTCCTTTTAGGTTTTAATCAAAAAACAACAATATTCATTTTCTAGACAAAAAAGGATAAAAGAAGCAAAAAAGCTTCTTTTATCCTTTAAGTCTTGTTTGTTACTTCAGTTCTTGGATCACCATTTGTTCGCCTTCTTTTTTATAAACAAATGTAATCTCTGTTCCTTCTTTCATTTGATCAAACTTTTTCATCGCTTCGCTGTCAGGAGCAACTTGGAAAGCCTGCGGCTGGCCGTCGACTTCAATTTCTACTGTATGTGGATCAGCCACACCGTTGAAAACACCTTTCGTTTCCACAATATCAGCTGGCTGTTCTTCAGATGCTTGCTGGTTGTCCGTGTCTTCTGTTGCAGCTGGTTCCTTTTCTGGTGCAGCCACTTCTTCTTCTTCTGTTGTCGTTTCAGTGTCTGTGTTTGTGTCTGTGCCTTCAGTTGAATCTGTCGCTGTTTCCTCTGATGATTCAGGCGCCTCAGGTGTCTCAGTCGTTTCTGTATCTGCAGGCTCTTCTGTTACTTTCTCTTCTGCTGGCTGCACTTCTGTCTCTGTTTCAACTTCTTCTGTTGTTTCTTCAGCTGGTTCATCTGTTGATTGCTGTTTCGTTTCTGTTTCGGAGCATGCAGCTAACACTCCTCCGGCAAGCAAAACAGCTCCAAGAGTCATCGTCCACTTTTTCATATATATCTCTCCTTTCACCTACTTGTCTTTCCGCCTACATTGTAACATACATGGAATTTTTCGCTAAACAATTACTCACCAAAGCGAAAAAATAGGTCTCAGGATTGATACACACTTCTGTCCGCAAATGGAATGAGTTATCTTTTTTCCTATTCATTTGTCTAGAAAAAGAGATATAATATAAAATTGTATATAGAAATGAGGGGTAAATAATGAAGCAAGAAATTATTCCTGCATTCGATCCGTGGGAATCTTACTTGGATGTGCAGCAAACGGGTCAGCTGCAATTATCGAATGTGGAGTTCACAACGACCACACTTTGCAATATGAGGTGTGCTCACTGTGCCGTCGGCTATACGCTGCAAACGAAAGACCCGGATGCCTTGCCATTTGAGCTGCTAAAAAAGCGGCTTGATGAAGTGCCGAATTTACGGGCCTTAAGTATTACCGGAGGCGAGCCGATGCTGTCGAAATCGTCTGTCCGGAACTATGTGCTGCCGCTCTTAAAATACGCGCATGAACGAGACGTTTACACACAGATGAATTCCAACTTGACGCTGGATCTTGCCCGCTATGAAGAAATCGCTCCTTACTTAGATGTCCTGCATATTTCCCATAATTGGGGAACAACAGAGGATTTTGCTGAAATCGGGTTTGCTAATATGGCGCGCAAGCCATCACTACAGCAGCGCGAAGCTCTTTTCCAGCGGATGATTAACAACAGCCGCGAGCTGTCCCGCATGGGTGTCATGGTATCAGCTGAAACGATGTTAAATAAAAGCACCTTGCCTTACCTTGAAAAAATCCATCGCCAAGTAGTAGAAGAAATGGAATGTGCCCGCCACGAAATTCACCCCATGTATCCGAGTGATTTCGCGAGCGCTCTGGAATCACTTTCCTTAGATGAGATGAGAGAGGCCATTAATGATTTACTGACCTTTCGCGATCCAAATGTGTGGATGTTGTTCGGCACACTCCCTTTTTACGCTTGCAATACAAATGAAAAAGATCAACAGTTGCTTCAGCGGCTGCGCACTGAACGAAATGTGACGGTCCGCAATGATCCTGACGGCCGCTCCCGGCTGAACGTTAATATCTTTAACGGAGATATTATTGTTACAGATTTCGGTGATGCTCCAACTCTGGGGAACATTCAAACAACGACTTTGCAGGAAGCTTTTGAAACGTGGAACCACTCAAAGCTTGCTGCCGAGCTGAACTGTCACTGTCCACATGTTCAATGCCTTGGACCAAACATTTTAGTCAAGCACGCCTATTACAAACAAGAAGATTTTACAACGAAAACAGCCACTGTTTACTAGAACACAAAAAAAGCGACCGGATTCAATTCACTGGTCGCTTTCCTACTATATGTTAAATTTTCCATTTGCTTTTAATAATGCCTGCTTCTCTGAGTGTATCGTAAATAATCACGAGAGCCGGGCCGACAAAAAAGCCGATAAACCCGAGCAGTTTAAATCCGACGAACAAACTCACTAAAGCAGCGAGCGGCGAAATACCCATATTGCTTGAAAAGACTTTTGGTTCCAATATCCGGCGGACAACAGTAATAATGACAAATAACACGATTAATCCGAAGCCAAGAAACTGGTTTTCTTGAAAGAAACTGATGACTGCCCACGGAACAAGAACAGAACCCGTACCAAGGATCGGCAGCACGTCTACAAAAACAATTAATATCGACAGAAGAATAGCATACGGCACTTGTAAAATAGACAAGCCGATAAACGCCATAAAAAAAGTGACAATGCTAAGAAAGACTTGCGCCTTAATGAAACCCACTCCAGCCCGGTTTAACTTAGAAGTGATTAAATACAATTTTTCTTTCGTCGTCTCCCGCAAGTGCCTTTCTGTTTTAATCCGTAATCGAGATAATTCCAAACTGAACAAAAAGACAGCGATTAAATACACTAAAAATTCAATTAAAAATCCCGGTATAGCTGCAGCTAGTCCAAACAACCACTCAACGATCGCTTGCAGCATTCTCGTTACCGACTGCAATGCATTTTCCAGCGTTCGTTCAAACGATGAAAACACATCGATAGGCAGAGATTTAAAGTATTGCTCTGACTCCTTAAGAAACTGCTTCAACGACTCTTCATAAAAGTTATTGGCAAAAGCTGGTCCTTTTTGGGCAAGCGTCACTACCTGGTCAATGACGAGCTTAACAATAAACCAGACAAACAAAACAATAAATAGCAAGTAAAGCAAAAAAGTAACGAGTACAGCCCGAAAACGCGGCCATTTAAAACGCATCATAAACCATTTAACTGAATTCTCAAGCATTATGGCCGTCAGCAACGCTAATAAAAATGGCAATGAGTACGGGATTAAATAAATAATTAATATTACTATAGCGGCTGTAATGATCCATCTCTTTATCATCTTATTATCTACTGCTCCTCATCTAAACGTCTCACTATGTATAACTACTATAATAAACTATTTCTCTTCATAAAGTCACTTTTTAGATTTGATCAAATTAGACTTTTCACAAAGCTTTATTAGTGACAATACAAGAATGCGCATGGTAAGATGAACTATTATTTCTAATGATGTATAAAGAGGTGCAGATCAGTGACAGAAAAATTAGAAAAAGCTACTTTTGCAGGCGGATGCTTCTGGTGCATGGTGAAACCTTTTGACCAATGGGATGGCGTCTGCCAAGTGCAGTCAGGATACACCGGCGGCCATACACAAAACCCAACATATGAACAAGTAAAAACAGGAACAACAGGCCATCTTGAAGCCGTTGAAATTACATATGATCCAGAAATTATTTCATACGAAACGATTCTCGGTTTGTACTGGCCGCAAATTGATCCTACCGATGATGGCGGCCAGTTTCAGGATCGGGGAGATTCTTATCGCACGGCCATCTTTTTTCATACAACAGAACAAAAACAATTAGCAGAAGCGTCAAAAAAAGCGCTTGAAAAAAGCGGGAGGTTTCAAAAGCCTATCGTTACCCGTATTCTGCCCGCCGCTCCATTTTATCCAGCGGAAGACTATCATCAGGACTTTTATAAAAAAAAGCCGAATGAATATGAAGCAGACCGGCTTAAATCTGGGCGGGATGAATTTATCAGTGCGCACTGGACTCAGAAGCATAGCAAGCAGTAAATCGGAATGGTATCATATAAACAGCAACAATGACAGGGAGAAGAAAAATTGCTATGGAGCCAACTCTTACGAAATATGAAAAAGTGATGAACTACATAAAAGAATGTATTGCCAGCGGTGAATGGCCAGTTGGCAGCAAAATTCCAAGCCAGCGAAAACTAGCCGAGCTTTTTTCCGTGAATCGTTCGACGATTGTCACAGCACTTGAAGAATTAAAAGCAGACGGGCTGCTCGAAGGCGTCATGGGAAAAGGCACGATTGTCGTAAATAATACATGGACGCTCCTGGCAGCAAGTCCTCCGTCTGATTGGAATGAATATGCGTCTGTTTCTTTACCAAAACCGTCACCGGCTGCGGAGACAAGTGAAGCGGAACAACCGGCGCATTTGATCGAACTGAGCAAGGGCGAGCTTGCTCAAGATATTTTCCCAACAGATAATATGCAGCAAGTGATGATGCGCCTTGCCGAAAGCTTGGAGCCTTTCGGTTATGAAGAACCAAAAGGCTATCTTCCTTTAAGACAGGCAATCAGTGATTATATGGGAAGACAAGGTACGGAAGTTTCCCCTTCCTCCATTTTAATCGTCTCTGGGGCTCTCCAGGGACTGCAGCTAATCTCCGCCGGCCTCCTGCACAGAGGCTCCACTGTCTTGCTGGAGAAACCTTCTTATTTATATTCGCTTCATGTCTTTCAGTCAGCCGGCATGAACTTGTGCGGTCTGCCAATGGATGAGGAAGGGCTGCAGGCTGCAGCTATTTCAAAAAAAGCGGAGGCTGGCCCTTCTTCTATTTTATACACCATTCCCTGTTTCCATAATCCGACCGGTATATTAATGTCCGAATCACGGAGAAGGGAACTGCTCGACATTTGCGAACAGAAACAGCTGCCTGTTATTGAAGACGACATTTACCGTGAACTTTGGATCGACAGCCCTCCTCCACCGACACTTAAGTCACTCGATGCGAGTGGACATGTTCTGTACATCGGCAGTTTCTCGAAAACTCTCACTCCCGGACTCCGTATTGGCTGGATTGCAGGACCGGACCAAGTGATTGAGCGGCTGGCAGATATTAAAATGCAGACAGACTACGGCTCCAGTTCGCTTTCACAGCTCGTTGCAGCTGAATGGATTTCAAGCGGTCTGTATGAACAGCATTTGTCTTTTGTACGTGAGGAACTAAAAAAGAGACGGTCTGCCGCCCTGGAAGCGCTCAACCGGTATATGAGCGACCTGGCAGAATGGGACGTCCCTTCTGGCGGCTTTTTAATTTGGCTTAGACTAAAGGCAAATATCCAGGTGAAAGAGTTAAATTTAAAAGCATACAAAGAAGGCGTCTTATTAAACCCGGGAAGCATTTATACGGGAGAATCTATTCAGGCGATTCGGCTGTCATACGGCTATGCATCTATCGAAGAGTTTGAACAAGCAATCAGCAAATTGCGGAAAATTATCCTTGACGACAATTAAATGAGAACAACAGAAAAAACAGGTGATGAAAGTGGACTTTACGATACATTATTTATCTTTCTTTGTCATCCGCGTCGATGACAAAGAAGAAAACAAACGAGCTCAGCATTTTCAAACTTTGAATGAAGAAGAATATGAAAACAGCTCCTTAAAAGATTTTCTCGATGGCGAATTCACAAAAATTGCGAAACGAAAAGCGGATCGTCATCCAAAAGCAGAACAAGTCCCGACGAAAATTGGTTTTTTTACGGCTGAACCAGGACATGACTTATCGTCCAACCCAAACTATAATTTATTTGCCAAAGCAAAAGCAGCCTATTCCCTTCTGGAGTTTCAAGAAGCAAGTGAACAATTTGCGACGCTTTACACGCAAACGAGTGCCGCTCGCGGCGGCGTATTCATCGTTGCGAAAGCACAAATCAAAAAGTATTTTGATGATTCGTTCGTCTTTATTTTAAAATGCGACTTCGAACCAAAAGTCGCTTCTATCGCAGATCCTTCTTCTTTGATCCAACACGTGGAACTCGCTATTACAACGAAAAATATGAAATCCATCCAATACCCGTACATGCCCGAAGAAGGAATGGTCGAAGAAGGCGAACTGAAAATCCACCAGGCCTCCCACGCCCGTTATTTCGAGGATTTCTTAAAATACGTCGGCTACGAACAATCGATGCCTGAAATTGTGAAAACACAAGTCATCGACTTCGTACGGGAAACAGCGATTGAAGACTTGGAAGATGAAAGCCCCGAGCGGGCACAGTTTGAAGAAGCAATGGAAATCTGGGCGGAGAGTCCAAAACGGGAATTGCAGGAGCGGTTTACGACCGAAGAAGTCGTTGAAGCCGCCAGTCGGATGGTCGAGCATACACCGGAGCTTGAGCTAAAAATGAAGCTTGACCATATGAGCGTGAATGCCATGCTGTCGGACTTCGGTGAATCTGTTCATCTAGCTAAGCTCGGCGATCGCTATGTCGTTCTTATGGAAGCCGATTCGGTTGTGTTTGAAAAAGGATTTTCGCCGATTGAGTTTCATAAGCCTGAGGATTTGCATGAGGTGATTGAGAGGATTCGGGGGAAGCAAGGAAGCTTTTCAAGATGATTTATTGGATTGAGGGAATCGCTTAAAGTGTTGAAGTAACTAGGATTGCAAGGGTTTTTTTGACCACGAAAAGTATAAAAAGGCGATCTTCTTCTAACTATGGCATTTGTCCACTAAAAATCCTATCTCCTTTATGGGAGGCAGGATTTTTTAGTGGAATGATAAGTTGTCCAAATCCATACACATTAGTCATTCTAGCATTAGCAATTTCTCCTGGCTTATTTTGTACCGTTTAATCGATAAATAATCAATGCCAGCTCTCCTCTAGTTAAGCGCTCATGAGTGCCGAATTGAGTTGCATTCTTACCCATAACTGCTCCAGATTCCACGAGACGATTCACTGCATCCTTATATCTCTTGGGTACATCTGTAAAAGGACTTTCCCTCGTTGTGGCAGGAAGATTATATGCTTTTGACAGGATAAGAGCTATCTCTCCTCTAGTTAATACTGCTTCGGGATCGAACTTAGTAGATGTTTTTCCATTGACAATTCCTGCTTTTTGAAGAGCGGCAACGGTCGGAATAGCACGTTTTGGAAGATCTGTGAACGCTGTTTTCGCATCGTGTGGTGTATTGATCTTAATGCTCCTTGCGATCACCACAGCTCCGTCTACACGTTTAACGTGCTGATTAGTTCCAAAGTATTCTGGTAAAATTCCATAGATAATACCCTCTTCCCACAGATAAGAGACTGCAGGGCGATATCTGTCATTTACATCCTTGAACGATAAAGGCGACGCACTCGCAGATGATAAGCTAGAAGTCAATACCGCTCCTGCCATTGTTACTACAGCTAAAATACGTTTAATCTTTTTCATGATAATTTCTCCCTTGTTCTTTTTGTGAATATTTACATTAATTCATACTTTAACCATTGTATCAGTATTTTCTAGATACGGAATTAGATATAATGAGAAATTGATATATAAGACATATAAGACATATAAGACATCTCTATCTTTATCATTAGTTTACATATAATATTGAATTAATATTTGAATTTAGCACATAAATCATTTTTCACTCAAAATTATCTCTTATATCCAATGTAGTCACTCCTTAAAATTAATTTAAATGATAAATTGCTCTAAAAGCTCTAACAGAGTAGAAACTAGGAAAATTGTTACATTAATGTACAGGTTAGCTTGGAAGCAAAATCTATATGAGAAACTCTTCTTGGGGTCCTGCCGACAAAACGCGGATATTATAAGAAAATCAACAACATTTTTATGTGCATATGATCGCCCCTGCTTTATAAATCAAAGTGATCATCTGACAGCAGCTTGTGTCCTTTATAGGCGTTTTTTCATTTTTTCATACATTAATTTCAAACACCAAGAAATCAAATTTTAACTTTTCCCGTTACTGTTCTAGGAGATATTCTGCTCTTCTTTTTGATTGTCCACTCAGGATTAGTAAACTTACCTCTGATGGGATGATAAAGTCTTTTACATCTGATTTTCTATACAAAATATGAAATCCACCTGCGAATAACCAAAAAAAGCCTTATTCCCTGGGACTGACCCCCGTTTTTGAGACAGGGATCAAAACACCTTTTAAGCAGCCAGTTGCCGGTATTGTACCGGCGACTGGCTGTTTAGTTTCGTTTGAATACGGGTATTGTTATAATAAT
>NZ_WEIO01000005.1 GCF_009183655.1 Bacillus aerolatus | reverse complement strand
AAACCAATTTGGATCAAACATGCAGCCCAGCTGGCGACATTAGCTGCGGAGACAAAAGGGCCCCGTTCTAAAGAAGCGGCGTCTGAGCTTGGCTTGATTGAAGACGGCAGCTTGTGGATTGAAGATGGCGTGATTCAAGCCGTTGGTACGACGAAAGAAATTGAAAAGCGTTATGCTGATAAGGTGAAAGAGGCAGAAGTTGTCAATGCATCCGGCCATCTAGTTACTCCAGGATTAGTAGATCCTCATACGCATGTTGTCTTTGGCGGAAGCCGTGCACGTGAGTTCGAAATGCGTCTTGAAGGTGCAACGTACATGGAAATTATGAACGCAGGCGGCGGCATTCATGCGACTACCCGTATGACACGGACAGCAACCGAAGAAGAATTGATCGAACAAACAATGAACCGCCTTGATTCGCTTCTTGCTCATGGGGTGACGACAGTAGAAGGTAAAAGTGGGTACGGAATGAACTTGGAAACCGAGCTGAAACAGTTACGAGTGATGAAAACACTGCAAGAAAAACACGCCATTGATCTCGTTCCTACGTTTATGGGTGCACATGCCGTTCCACAAGATTTCAAAGGCCGCGAGGACGAATTTGTCGATCATGTCATTAATGACATGCTGCCAATCGTCGCTGAAGAAAAGTTGGCGGAGTTTAATGATGTATTTTGTGAAAAAGGTGTGTTTACACCTGAACAATCAGAACGGGTACTAGAAGCAGGGAAACGTTACGGATTGACCCCTAAAATTCACGCAGACGAAATTGAACCTTACGGCGGAGCCGAATTAGCTGCCAAAGTAGGAGCTATTTCAGCCGAGCATTTATTGAAAGCTTCCGACGAAGGCATTCAAGCGATGGCGAAAGCGGGAACGATTGCCTGCCTGCTTCCGGCAACAGCCCTGTATTTACGTGAAGCAGCAGCACAAGGAAGAAAGATGATTGATGCAGGCGTGCCTGTAGCCATTTCTACTGACTGCAACCCAGGATCATCGCCAACGACATCGATGCCGCTCGTTATGAACCTAGCTTGTATCTCTATGAGACTAACTCCGGCAGAAGCGTTAACCGCCGCGACATATAATGCGGCTTGTGCAGTCAACCGGCAGGATAAAGTAGGATCGTTGGAAGTCGGCAAGCAAGCAGATATTGTCTTGTGGGACGTGAAAAACTATCAAGAATTGCAATATTTATTTGGGGTTAACCATGTTAAATCAGTATGGAAAAAAGGTGTTCAGGTGGTGAACGTAGATGAGTCAAAAGTGGCTGCAAACGCCGGAGTGGTCTTGGAACGCGCCTAAAGAAGGACAAGATTATGTCCATCATTGGGTCCAGCCGCTGCATCAACTAAAAAATACGCCTGATCTCATCCTTTACGGAGCACCCATTTCGCGGTCTTCAATCAGTGTATCAGGAGCCTCCTTGTATCCGTCGGAATTCCGGCGGATCTGGAAAGGCTTTTCTACTTACAATTTAGATGAAGGGATCGACTTGACGGCACTGCGGGTGGCGGATGCAGGGGATGTAGCGATGCACACGACGGATATTCTTTTATCCCACCAGCGCATTCAAGAAGCAACCGCGCATCTTGCAGAAAGCTATCCAGAGACGATCACATGTATGATTGGCGGTGACCATTCTACGACTGCGTGTGCCGTTCGAGGGATTAAAGAGGTTTGTCCACAAGAAACAATTGGTATTTTACAACTCGATACGCATCTGGATGTGCGGGATCCAGCAGAGTTAGGACCGGCAAACGGAACACCGATCCGGCAGTTAATTGATGGCGATACCGTCAAAGGGGAACATGTCGTCAATATCGGACTGCACGGTTATTTTAATACGAAGACGCTTGTTGATTACGCGCACGAACATAACATACAAATGGTGACGTTAAAGCAAGCGCGCAAGCAGGGCCTTATTCACACTGTCCAGGAAGCGCTGGAGCAGCTGTCAGCAAAAGTGGATCGCGTGTATGTCACAGTCGATATGGATGTCCTTGACATTTCCGTTGCGCCGGGCGTACCAGCATCTACACCTGGAGGCATGACAGCGATTGAACTGTTTGATACATTACTGGAAATCGGCAAGCACCCGCTTGTCCGGCATATTGATTTTGTTTGCTTGGACCCGAGCAAAGACTCAGCGGTCGCTGAAACAGTGAAGACCGGGGTATATGCTTGGCTGCAATTTATCACTGGCCGCGTCTTGCAGTCTAGATAAAGCTCGATTTATTTGAATCTGAAGTTTTTGTAAATGAAAAACACTTTCTTATGAAAGAAAATAAGAAAGTGTTTATCGGTTCTGTTTTCGGAATATTGGGATTATTTTTATTTTAGCTTATTAATTAAAGTAAACAACTATAACATAAGAGGTGTAAAAAGTGACAACAGCTGTTCCGATAAAAAAGGATCAAGTTCAAACGCCAGATAAAAAGCAAAGCGAAAAGTCGAATTTATTAAGTTCCACCCAGTCAATCATCAAAGAGGCGCTTGATAAGTTAGGATATAACGACGATATGTACGAGTTATTAAAAGAACCGCTTAGAAACATGACCGTACGTATCCCGGTTCGAATGGATGATGCTTCTATTAAAGTGTTTACCGGCTTCCGTTCGCAGCACAACGACGCAGTCGGTCCTACGAAAGGCGGCGTCCGTTTCCACCCCGAGGTATATGAAGAAGAAGTGCAGGCGCTTGCTATTTGGATGAGCTTAAAGTGCGGCATTGCCGATCTTCCTTACGGCGGGGGGAAAGGCGGCGTGATTTGCGATCCAAGGAACATGTCTGTGGGCGAACTAGAAAGGCTGAGCCGCGGATACGTCCGTGCCATCAGCCAAATTGTCGGCCCTACGAAAGATATTCCGGCACCGGATGTATATACGGATGCTCAAATTATGGCCTGGATGATGGATGAATACAGCATCATTCGGGAATTCGATTCTCCTGGATTTATCACGGGCAAACCGCTTGTGTTGGGCGGATCACAAGGACGTGAAACGGCAACAGCGCGCGGCGTAACGATTTGTATTGAAGAAGCACTGAAGAAAAAAGGAATGGACCTGCAAGGGGCGCGCATCATCATTCAAGGCTTTGGAAATGCAGGGAGCTTCCTAGCTAAATTCGTACACGATGCAGGAGCGAAAGTGATTGGTATTTCGGATGCTTATGGTGCTCTTTATGATCCCAAAGGGCTTGATATTAATGATTTGCTTGAGCGCCGCGACAGCTTTGGTACGGTAACGACTTTATTTACAGATGTCATTACGAACAAAGAATTGCTCGAGAAAGAATGCGATATTCTTGTACCGGCGGCGATTGCAAACCAAATTACGGTAGAAAACGCTGACCGTATTCAAGCAGCGATTGTAGTAGAAGCAGCGAATGGGCCTACTACTCTTGAAGCAACAAAAATTTTGGATGAAAAAGGCGTCCTCCTTGTGCCGGATATATTGGCAAGTGCGGGGGGAGTCACCGTTTCTTACTTTGAATGGGTACAAAATAACCAAGGGTATTATTGGTCAGAAGAAGAGGTTGCGGAAAAACTGCAACAAGCAATGGTCGATTCTTTTGAAAAAATTTATGAAACAGCACAGACTCGTCAAGTGGACATGCGTTTAGCAGCTTATATGATCGGCATAAGAAAAACAGCTGAAGCTTCGCGATACCGGGGCTGGGCCTAATTCGTAAAACGATTGATAAAACAAAGGTTAGAAAAGAACCTATTAATTGGAGGAAACTTTTTGTGTGGGTAATCACCGTTCATTCCAAGAACAACGTGAAAATGTTTGAGTTTGATACTGAAGGAGAAGCAAAAAGGGCATTTGAAAAAATTCAAGGATATAAAATTCTTACCGAAATAGTTTACTTTGAACCAGTCATGGAACCTGTCATGGTTTAATAACCGGGGCTGCCCACAAATCAGTTATTCACTGATTTGTGGGACTGCTCTTTTTTTGTGCACTAGTAATTGAATTTATGCACGGCAATTCAGGATTTCTGCGCGGAAAACCCTGAAATATGCACGGCAAACAAACTTATGCACCGATCACCGGGCGTTGTGCACGAGATTAGGGCATTTCTGCACGCCCGCGCCCGGTTTGTGCACAAGAACAACCGAAATGTGCACGCCGCCTTCAGACTCACTACTTTCTTGATGGTCTAAATTTTTGTTATATTGTAAGCATTTTTTACGCTATTGAAAAAAACACCAATTTTTGACGAAAGATCGTGTATAAATAACTTAAGATAGCACGAAGCAATGAGGTTGAAATATAGACCACTAGAAAAAACGTCTATTTTATCCTTCTCTGAAGCTTTTATTTTTAACAAGAAGGGAGGCAAAGGTGGATGCTTTTATCAGAATTCATGTTCATCAAAAAAAGTATAAGTGAACACCGAGAAGACATGTATCGTTTAGCGAAAAGCAAAGGCCCAAATCATCCAGAAGTATTAAAAGCAAGTAAGCAGCTGGATGAACAAATCATTACGTTTCAGCAAATGTTAATGGCTTCACAAAGTAAAGGTAATAAAGACATCTCATGAATGAAGCAGCGGGGCTGCTATATTGAACACCTTTTATGTAGATTGTGTAACTAGTTCTTAACTTAATTGCAAGCGCTTACCAATTCATCATTACACTGACTGGAGAGCTGATTATGAATAAAGAAGCAATCGATTTAAGCAAATTGACGGAGGTTATTCAAGATGAGGTTGTTGAGTGGAGGCGATATTTGCATCGTCACCCGGAACTTTCTTTTCAAGAAGAAAAAACAGCGCAATTTGTATATGACACGTTGCAGTCATTTGGTCATTTAGAACTTACCCGCCCGACAAAAACAAGTGTGATGGCTCGTTTAATTGGCAGGGGTCCAGGCCGCGTATTAGCCATTCGGGCTGACATGGATGCGCTGCCTATTCAGGAAGAAAACGACTTTGAATTTGTGTCGCAAAATCCTGGAGTCATGCATGCTTGTGGGCACGACGGACATACCGCTATGCTCCTTGGCACAGCCAAAGTTTTGACACAATTAAAAGACCAAATCCAAGGTGAAGTTCGGTTTTTATTTCAGCATGCGGAAGAACTATATCCAGGCGGTGCGGAAGAAATGGTCCAAGCTGGTGTGCTGGACGGGGTGGATCAAGTGATTGGGACACACTTATGGTCTCCGCTTGAAGTAGGAAAGATTGGTATTATCTCCGGTCCTGCCATGGCATCCAGCGCTGAGTTTTGGATTGAAATACACGGAAAAGGAGGACATGCTGCGGCACCGCATGAAGCGATTGATAGTATTGCCATTGCTTCTCAAGTGGTTACTAGTCTTCAGAATATTGTTTCTCGCCATACAGACCCATTAGATACGCTCGTTTTATCCGTTACAAGATTTGTGGGGGGGTCTGCTAACAATATCATTCCTGATTCTGTAGAACTTAGTGGAACTGTTCGATGTTTTGACCCCCAATTGCAGGACCAAGTTCCTGTAATGATAGAGAATATCATCAAAGGAATTACAGGGGCTTATGGTGCAACGTATAATTTTGAATTTAAAAAGGTATATCGAGCTGTCAATAATGATCAAGAAGTGACACGGTATGTAGAGGAAACCGTACAAGACATTTTTGGAGAAGAAGCAGTGAATCGTATGCGGCCTGTCATGGGCGGGGAAGACTTTTCCGCTTACCAACAGAAAGTTCCCGGCAGTTTTATCTTTATCGGAGCCCGAAATGAGGAAAAAGGTATTGTTCACCCTCATCATCATCCGCGTTTTACAATTGATGAAAGCGCATTACCTATCGGGGTGAGACTGCTGACTGAATTTGCCTATAAGATGCTTAAATAGGCCTTTATGCAAATGGATGTGTTTTACATCTCTTGGGGTAGTTGTTGGTATGTCTATTTAGAGAGGGCAGCAACTTATCGTAAAACGATATAGGCGTATCTAAAGCTCTTCTTTAATAATATATTATCGAAAATAATGAAAGGGTTGACTAAACGTGGATATCTCTTTAAAGGAACGCTTGCTAAACACGCTGCCAAATTGCCATTCTTATGCTGGCTTAGATCCTGCTAAGTTGGCAGATCGTTTAGATGCATTAGCAGCGATCGGCCGAACAGAAGCTGGCGGCATCAGCCGTTTTGTATACACAAAAGAAGAGAAAGAAGCAAAAGAACTTTTTAAAAGTTGGCTGCAAGAAATCGGACTGGTTGTACGGGAAGATCCACTTGGAAATATTTTTGCGCGTTATGAAGGAACTGAGCCATCTCTCCCAGTTGTGATGACAGGATCTCATTTAGATACTGTACCAAACGGAGGGGCGTTTGATGGCGTATTAGGATGTGTTAGTTCGTTCATGGCTATAGAAGCTCTTGTGAAAGAAGGCAGAAAACCGAAACGTTCCATTGAACTTGTCGTATTTATCGATGAAGAGGGTACTCGCTTCCAAAATGGAATCTTTGGCAGTCGTGTCATGATGGGAGAAGTCTTATACGATGACCTGCTTTCCCTCCAAGACAAAGATGGAGTGAAGTTCGTACAAGCAGCGAGAGAAATCGGGCTGCAACCTGAAAACATTGAGGATGCCTATTATCCGAAAGAGGATATTTGTGCCTTTCTTGAACTCCATATTGAGCAAGGCAAACAACTTGAAATAAGCAATGACAATATTGGGGTTGTCAATGGTATCGCTGGAACCTCATGGCACACGTACACCTTTTATGGTGAAACGGATCATGCTGGAAATACCCCAATGAATCTCCGTAAAGACAGTGTTGCGGCTGCAGCGGAATTTATCGTTGAGGTAGAGAAAATTCCTCCAACCATTAGCGAAACAGCTGTAGCTACTGTCGGAAAAATAGATGTTCTGCCAAACGGAGCTAATGTGATTGCTGGTGAAGCAACTGTAACAGTCGATGCTAGAGATATTGATGAGGACCAACGGGACAGAATGATTGAACTCATCACAGAAACGGCAAAAACAATTGCTAAAAATAGAGAGTTAAAGATAAAGCATGAATCAGAATTCCGTATTCCCCCTGTTAAGGTACCAGAACCGATTCAACAAGCAGTAAGGGAATCAGCGGATTCATTACAGTTGTCACACCGCCCAATCCCAAGTGGCGCTGGGCATGATGCGATGGTTCTTGGTAAATACGTTCCAGCCGGGATGATTTTCGTACCTAGTGTGAATGGAAAAAGTCATAGTCCAGAAGAGTTCACAAATCTTAACGATTGTTTAGATGGGATCGCCGTATTAAAGGAAACACTTTTTAAACTATCGAATCAAAGCACCCTTGATAGTAAGTCTCCAAAAAGTGTGAAAGTAGAAAGCTAAAACTTTTGAAAAATCGGAGGGGAATGTATGAAGCCAGAACCACAATTACATATCGAAGCAGAAGAGGCACGCAAACCTAAAAAGAAATTTGAAATGCCTCATATTTATGTGATTTTGTTTATCATGATGGTGATAATGGCCGCTTTGACCTATCTTATTCCCGCGGGTCAATTTGACAGAGTGGACGCGCCTATCGAAGGCAGAACAGTTATCGAACCCGACACATTTACTAAAATTGAAGCTAATCCTGTAGGTCTTAAGTCGTTTATGACGGCAATTCCTAAAGGTCTCGTTCAGTCTGCAGATATTATCTTCTTTGTTTTTGCTGCCGGTGGAGCATTCACGGTCTTAATGAAAACAGGGATTATTGAAATTGGAGTAGATAAACTTGCGAGACGGTTTGCCAAAAACAGTATCTTGCTCGTTCCCATTTTAATGATCGTTTTTGGGCTTCTATCTACTTTTGCCGGTTTACCGGAATTAAGTTTAGTATATGTGCCTATTATCCTGCCCCTCATGTTAGCTGTAGGATATGATTCCTTAACAGCGGTCGCTATTGCATTAATTGCAACTTGTGCTGGATTTACCTCCTCTATCACGAACCCGATGGTAGGAATCTCACAATCTATAGCTGAACTGCCATTATTCTCTGGTGCTGGATATCGTACGATCATTTTTGTTGTGACCCTTGCTATTGGGACTTTCTTCGTAATGAGATACGCAAACAAAGTAAAAAAGAATCCGGAATTAAGCTTGATGTATAAAGAAGATACGGAAAAGAGAAAAAGTGCAAAAAAGAACCTAGGTGAACCATTAAAAGCCACGAGAAGACAAACGATCGCCTCTATCGCTGCAGCTGCATTTCTTGGACTTTTAGTGTATGGAGTGCTTAAACATGGGTGGTATATGATTGAAATAGCTGGAATATTTATTTCACTGGCTGTTGTAGTCGGGTTAATTGCGGGATTGAAGATTACAGAGGTGTGTGAGGAATTTAATGAAGGGTGTAAAGCGGTATTCCTGGGTGCTTTTATCATCGGTGTGTCCAGAGCGATCGTGATCATCATGGAAGAAGGACAAATTATGGATACCGTCGTTTATGGTTTAGCGCAAGTGTTGGGCTCTATGCCTGATTCTATAACGATTCTCGGTATGTATGTAGGAAACACGCTGTTAAACTTCCTGATTCCCTCTGGAAGTGGACAAGCATTAGTTACATTGCCTATTATGGCACCACTAGCTGACATTCTTGGTATTACTCGCCAAACAGCAGTAGTAGCGTTCCACCTTGGTGATGGCTTGAGTAATATTTTCTACCCTACAGTAGGATATTTTATGGCAACATTGGCTATTGCCGGTGTATCGTGGACGAAATGGGTTAGGTTTTTCTTCCCGCTAGGCATCGCTTGGGTATTGGTTTCTGCCATTCTCCTGCTTATTGCTCAAGCCATTGATTTAGGACCATTTTAAGAAAAAGGCTGCAAGTTTTTTAGAGGTCAAGGTTAGAGGTTAGATTAGAAAAAATCGGCGATTCAGCCGATTTTTTTATGTTATATCTCTATCTCTTAGTCTAATTTTTTGTTATATTGTGAATATTTTTTACCTTGATGATGAAACACCTTAGTTTTTTGCAAAAGATCGTGTATAAATGATTTAGAGGTTCACAAAAACATTTTAATAACAAATAAAAAATAGTTTTAACGCCCTTGTAAACGGTATAAACCGTCGGTGCATCAAAATGGACAGAAGGAGGATTTACAATGTCAGAAAATTTATGGCGCAACAATGTTAGAAAGTTAGATCCTTATATTCCCGGTCAAGCGGCTGAGGAAGCTAAACAACAAGAAAAGTTAACGGAAGTCGTTCGGCTTGCCACTAATGAAAACCAGTTAGGTCCTTCGCCGAAAGCGATAGAGGCGATGACTAAAGCACTTCAAGAGGTGCACTTTTACCCTGATCTGACGTCCTTGGAACTTCGCACTAAGCTGGGAGAGCTGCACGGAATCGATCCTGAAAACTATGTCGTCGCGAATGGGGCAGACAATATTATTAACTTGGTCATCGCTTCCTACATCAATCCAGGAGATGAAGTCGTTTATTGTACGCCAACATTTTCGGAATACCATAAAAACACTTTGCTAATGGGAGGAGTGCCTGTCGAGCTTCCGACTACAAAAGATCACAAATTTGACCTGGAAGCTATTCTTGGGGCGATCACTGAGAAGACAAAGATCGTCATCGTATGCAACCCGAATAACCCAACAGGTACCATCGTAGGCGAAGAAGAACTTCGAGCGTTTTTCAAACGTTTGCCGAAACACGTTGTGGCTGTACTGGATGAAGCTTATGGAGAGTTTATCAGCGTCGAAAATTACGCTACAGGCGTAGAGTATATAAAAGAAGGCTTGCCTGTCATTACGATTCGGACGTTCTCAAAGCTGTATGGTTTAGCTGGAATGCGGGTGGGATATGCCATGGCGACTGAAGAGCTTATACAGCCTCTGCAAAGAGTGCGTGAACCATTCGCGTGTAACCGAGTAGCTCATGCAGGCGCGTTAGGTGCTCTCGAAGATACGGAACACAAAAATAAAACGCTTACTGAAAATAAACGTGAAATGAAAAAGTTAATCAAGGAATTCCGTGCTCTCGGTTATGAAGTAGAAGAATCACATACGAACTTCCTGTTTGTTGACATGAAACAAGATACTTCAAAAATAGCGGGAGAGTTAGCAGCTAAAGGCTTAATCACTCGTCCATGCGCGGCATGGGGTTATCCTACGTATGCACGTATCAGCATCGGAACAGCGGAGCAAAATGACAAGCTCGTTAAAGCACTGCAGGAAATAAGCGCTAAAACGCCGCATCACATCTAAAAAGGGGGAAAATACATTGAAAAATGGCAAGCATTTAGTTTGGATTCTTGATGATGAATGGGTAGATCATAGTATAGAAAAAGCAATCTATGAACAAAACGGTTTTGAAGTGAAAGTTACACGCTCCGAGGCATTCGAAGAAGATCTTCCTCATTATGCTCCTTATGCAGACGCTGTCGTAGCCCAAGTAGGATTTCAATGTACAGCGGAGCTAATCGATAAGCTGGATTCGTGCCGGATCATTTCCGCTTCGGCAGTGGGATTTAACCATATCGATGTAGAAGCAGCAACGCGCAAAGGCATACTCGTATCCCATGTACCAGAATACTGCTCCGAAGAGGTTTCTGATCATGCGATCACACATATACTTACGCTGGCTCGTCGTTTCCCTGCCTACAACGAACAAGTAAAACGAGGCGAGTGGGATCCGATGGATACGCTTCCTATTAAGCGTTTTTGCAACCATACAGTTGGGCTGCTCGGATTTGGACGAATCGCCCGTAAAGCGGCCCAAAAGCTTAAAGGATTTGGGGTTCGTCTCATCGCCCATGACCCTAGTGTTTCCGAAGAAGTTTTTGATGAGTATTCAGTGGAAGCGGTGTCATTTAACGAATTGTTGAGCCAATCGACTATTTTGAGCCTGCATGTGCCGCTCAAGCCAGATACGAAAAATATCATTAGTTACGATCAGCTTAAAATGATGCCTCAAGGCGCTTTTATCGTCAATACGAGCAGAGGGGGCGTCATTAATGAGGAGGATTTATATAAAGCGATTAATGAAGGGCATATTGCGGGCGCCGGTCTCGATGTTTTATTGAACGAACCGCCGCATTCGGACGATCCTTTGCTTAACACAGATAAAGTGTTTGTTACTCCTCATTCTGCCTATATTTCGGAAGAAGCGATTGTCGAGCTGAAAACGAAGACGAGCCAAAATGCGATCGATGGTGTTGCCGGCAAGCCAGTAGCTAACACGTTGAACCCGCAAGTGTTAAACGAAATAAAATTATAAAACAAGGTTGTTCGTTTAAAGAGGGTCAGACTCCCTCTTTATCACCACCTAAGACCCGATACACAATAAGAAAAAGGAGTGACACATTATGTTGCTGAATAAAGAGAAAATCCTTGTTGGCCATTTGCCGCTAACTTTAGAGGATGTCGTGCTTGTTGCTCGTAATAAACATAAAGTTGACATTGCTGAAGAACAAAAAGAGAAAGTGAACCGCAGCAGAGAGTATGTAGAGAAGCTGTTGGCAGAAAAGAAAGTAGTCTATGGATTGACGACTGGATTTGGGAAATTTAGTGATACGTATATTCCTAATGAACAAGCGAAAGACCTTCAAATCAATCTTATTCGCAGCCATGCTTGTGGAGTTGGTGAGCCATTACCTGAAGATGTGGCCAGAGCGATTATTTTACTAAGGGTCAATGCCCTTCTTTATGGACATTCTGGCATTCGCCTCAAAGTCGTAGAAACGATGGTTGAGATGCTCAATAAAGGTGTGACGCCGGTCATTCCTGAACAAGGGTCTCTCGGGGCAAGCGGTGATCTCGCTCCACTTTCTCACCTCGCTTTAGTACTCATGGGCGAAGGGGAAGCGTATTTTGATGGCGAAAGAATGGACGGCGGAAAAGCAATGAGTCTGGCAGGAGTCGCTCCTGTGTCTTTAGAAGCGAAAGAAGGCTTGGCACTTATTAACGGTACACAAGTCATGACAGCTGTAGGGGCCTTAGCTTGCTGGGATGCGTTAAACCTTGCCAACTGGGTGGATTACACGGCTGCTTTAACGACTGACGTGCTTCGAGGCGTAAGGCAGGCATTTGAACCGGAAACACATCGCATTCGTCCTCATGCCGGCCAGCAGTTAGTTGCTGAAAATATTACGAAGCTTACAAGAGGAAGCCAGCTCATGACTAATCAAGGTGAAGTGAGAGTACAAGATGCGTATTCCTTACGCTGCGTGCCTCAAGTTCATGGGGCTTCAAGAGACGCACTTCAGCATATTCATGATAAATTGATTGTTGAAATGAATTCGGTAACGGATAATCCGCTGATCTTTGTTGACGAAGATAAAGTGATTTCAGGAGGGAATTTCCACGGGCAGCCGATGGCCATCGCTATGGATTATCTTTCCATTGCCGTTGCGGAACTGGCGAATATTTCTGAGCGCAGAATTGAAAGACTCGTTAATCCGCAGTTGAATGACCAGCTCCCTGACTTTTTAACGAAAGAGGGAGGCATGAATTCTGGACTGATGATTGCCCAGTATTCTGCAGCATCCCTTGTTTCAGAAAATAAATCGCTTGCACATCCAGCAAGTGTAGATTCCATTCCGAGTTCGGCTAACCAGGAAGATCATGTGAGCATGGGAACGATTGCTGCACGGAAGGCAGCAAAAATTATTCAGAATGCTTATCAAGTTGTTGCGATCGAGTTGTTTAGCGGCGCGCGTGCGGCCGAGTATAAGGGGCCTGCAAACTTAGGCATAGGCACAAAATGGGCTTACTCTTTCTGCCGTCAACACGTTCCACACAAGGAAGAGGATCATGTCATGTACAAGTACTTTAAACTGCTTGTGGACGAAATGAAAGATGTTGAGGTTGTCAAAGAATTACAAGAGCAGCTGAGCGTGTAAGAAAGCAGTTTCCAAAAAAGCGCGGGTAGTTACTAGTTAAGAGTCCGCGTGTAAAAAAATAACACGTGTAAATATTTGTCTTTGCTAAAGAGTGAAAGTAACTTCAAGACAAAAAAGTATACGACATCATGAATGACACAATCTATTCAATTCCAGAGCAATCAGTTTAATCAATATCTATAGACTAGCAAGGTAAAAGCAAGACCGAATAAAAAAGCTACCATTCCACTTTGAGATTGGTAGCTTTTCGTGATTAATATGTAAAAAATAAAACAACGTTAAATGACGACTTATATAATAGAAGAAACTCGTCTTTGGCATATTGACAATCGGAGTGTTAGAGTTGCTCTCCGACCTGATTTTAAAAGCAGCCATATGAAAAATGTTCCCACGGCTTACGGTAGAAGAAAATATTAAGTTTGGATAAAAAAAATAGAATGACTGCCGCACAACGCAAAGAAATTGTTTATAATTATATCTAATTAGCTAGATTAAACAGAACAAAAAAGTACACCTTATCACAAGAAAAGGTACTTATTTAAGAAATATGTTAATTGTATAATTAGAGTATTCGAAATATTCAAATGTAACCGAGGTTGAAATTATCTTTATGAAAGTGTGTGATTACTGTGGGCAATCTCTTACTCCTGGCAACACATGATATAAATGTCATTAATCTCGTTCATCAAATAAATAATGATTTCAAATTTGGCTTTACGGTAGAAGTATGGGACAACAAGTCTCTTCTGAAAGAAGACTTGGCGGTAAAAGAAAATATTGCAGCCGTCCTGCTGGATCTCGATGAGATGACAAAAGTGGCTCAAGATGTGATTTGTGATCAACTAACGAAGAAAAAGTTTACTTTGCCTTTAGTTGTGATGAAAAGCCTTTACAATGACCATGAAATGAGAACGCTTTTCAAAAATGGTGTGTTTGATTGTTTAGGTAAGCCGTTAGATCAGGAAGCTGTTTATCAGTTGTTGCAAGAACTGAAAAAGGAAGCGCAGCACTCCATACAAATACGCCAACAAAAGAAGGACGATCCGCTGCAGATCATGTCGTCTTTACGGTTAAGTCTTATTTACAATTTATTATATGGAAATATCCAGAATTCAAAAGATATTTGGGACCAATGTCAATTAATTGGATTATCTTCTGTCCCTAACACAGCCATGACTGTTCAGATCGATGAATTTTTTTCTTTAAACAAAAATAAAAGCAAACAATTGCAGGACACTATTCGCAATGAAATTATTACGATTGCCCGTATATTCCTTAAGAAAAGGCTGGATGAGATCTTAGCGATGGGAACAGGTGCAGATAAGTTTGCTATTTTGTTCTCGCTCCCTTCTCAAAGCAGTAAAGAAGAGTATAAACAACTCTCAAAAAGCTTAGCCGATGAAGCAAAAGCTTATATTAAAGAAAATACGGGTTATAGCGTGACGATCGGCATCGGGAATCATTATGAAGATGTAAGGGATTTATACGTTTCTTACCAAGAGGCATTATACGCGCAAAAGTATAAGTTTTTTGGAGGAAAGGATATTGTTATTCATATCGATGACGTAGAGCCGTTCACCAATGAAGTTTCCCTATTACGAAACCAGGACGTTGCGACACTGGCAAGTAAATTGATGGTTGCTGACATGGCGGCTGTGAAGGAAAATATGACAAATTTATTTGATCAGTTGTTTTCAAAGCAAAAGGTTGATCCGGAAGTGTTAAAATTACAAATTTCAGAAATATCGACTACGCTTGCCCGGGCGGCTATCAAGGGAGGAGCAAATCTGAAAGAAGTTCACTCGATACTTCTGGAATACACAACCGATTTAAATACGATTGAAAACCTAGCGGAAATGCAGCAGTGGCTGGAGAATATGATCAACCGCTTTACTGATCTCGTCTTTAATAATAAAAATGAGTATAGCCTTAAATCCATCCAAAAGGCAATGGATTATATTGAAAAAAATTATTTAGAGCAAATTACACTGGAAAAGGTCGCTAATTATGTCCATCTCAGTCCGACTTACTTCAGCCGTCTTTTCAAAAGCGCGACAGGAACTAATTTTGTTGAATATATTACGTACTTGCGAATAGAAAAAGCGAAAGCATTGCTTATGGACTTGAATTATACCGTTTACCAAATAGCACTCGAAGTCGGTTACAGTAATTCTCATTATTTTAGTCGTGTATTCAAAACAATAGTAGGCAAAACTCCTAGTGATTACCGTAACACTATATTGGGTCCCACTGAAGTGTCTGGAGAAAGAGCTTTGAATTAAATTTAGCTGCTTTATTTGAAAACGCATACAACGATTTTAGTGATGAACTATTAGGAGGAGATGGAGTGAGAAAGGGAAGGCCTCTGGTCTGGATTTTGGACGATGAATGGAATGATCATCAGTTAGAAAAAAAAATGTATCGACAACAGGGCTTTGAGGTCAAGATAACAAGGTCCAATACGCTAGAAAGAGATATTCCTCTATATGCCCCTTATGCGGATGGCGTAGTAGCGCAAGTGGGGTTTCCGTGCGGGAAGGATATCATTGAGCAGCTGCACTCATGCAAGGTTATATCTGTGCCTGGAGCTGGCTATAACCATGTAGATGTGGAAGCAGCTGTTCAAAAAGGGATTACCGTTTCGAATGTACCGGATTATTGTTTGGAAGAAGTTTCTGACCATACGATTGCTCTCATGCTTGCCGTCACCCGCCGCTTATCTTCCTATAGACACAAAGTTAGAGAAGGAAAGTGGGATCCTCTTGATACGAGACCGATCCACCGTTTTAGTGAAAGAACAGTAGGATTGCTTGGCTTTGGGCGTATCGCGCGAATGGTTGCTACAAAGCTGAAGCCATTCGGCGTCCGTCTCTTAGCTTATGACGATCGTGTGTTTGACGAAGTGCTCGATTTATACGGAGTGACACCTGTATCACTAATTGAACTCGTACAGCTATCTAATGTTCTGAGTCTGCATGTGCCGCTTACACCGGAAACGAATAATCTCCTCGATTATGAACGACTCAAATTAATGCCTAAAGGATCATTTATTATTAACACATGCCGCGGTGGTGTAATAAATGAGGATGATTTACAAAAGCTGATAGAAGAAGGACATATAGCCGGAGCGGGGCTTGATGTATTAGAAAAGGAACCTCCTGAACGGGATCATCCATTGTTGATGATGGATGAAGTAATTGTTACACCGCATGCTTCATACGTATCGGAAGAATCACTAATTGAACTACGGGAAAGGACGTGCCAGGCTGTCATTGATGGGATTGGGGGACAACCTCTGCCTTATAGTTTGAAACAGCCAACGGTAAATGTCTAATTAATTCATAAGATGGTTTTGAAATGATAGAGGCCGCAGATTTTTATTTGACACCGAACCCCGGATCATGGACGTTACAAAAAGTCTTTTATCGGGGTTTTTTTGTCCGTTTTCATGCAAAAACAAGCCATGTGTTCAGGTTAAAAAAGACCCATATATAACCAGTTAAAAAAGTATTGTATTTCATAAAAATGAGTACTTACTGAAGGCTCGACTATAAGTTAATATTATAAAGATTTAAAATATTTTAATTATTGTGAAGGGGGATCGGTATGACGACTAAAAACCATTTTATCTGAATTCACTACAAAGAAAGATCGACTAAAGGTTTTAGTCAACGGGGATGTTGCGAATTTTTATTAACATCATTAAAGAGGGGGAAAGATAATTAATGACTGCTGTTGTTGTTTCTGTGTTACTCATGATGGTATTAAGTATGCTGCGGGTGAACGTAGTATTAAGTATTTTGATAGCGGCGATAACCGCGGGTGTAATTACTGGGCAGTCTGTTTTAGAGTCAACGAGCATGCTCATATCAGGAATGGGCGGACAAGCTGAAACTGCTTTAAGTATTGTTTTGTTGGGGATCTTTGCGGTCACGATTAAATATTCCGGTATTACCGCAATATTAGTAAATAAGCTATTAAAATTCATGAAAGGCAAACGGGGAGCTATTCTGTTAACGATTGCAGGGATATCTTGTTTTTCCCAAAACTTAGTCCCTGTACACATTGCCTTTATCCCGATTCTCATTCCTCCATTACTCCACTTGTTCGACAGTATGAAAATAGACCGTCGTGGAGTAGCAACAGCGCTGACATTCGGCTTGAAAGCTCCGTACCTCGTTATTCCCGCAGGCTATGGACTTATGTATCACCAAATTATAGCGACTGAGATGAAAACAAATGGAATGAACATTGCGGTAAGCACCATTCCCTTGGGTATGCTCCTTCCAGGACTAGGAATGGTTGTAGGGTTATTAATAGCTGTCTTTGTCACTTATCGTAAAGAAAAAGATGTAACAACAACAGAAGGATTAGAACAATCTCTTGCATCAGCGGAAATTTCAGCTGCGTCAGAAAATATTCCTTTTAACAAACAACATGTAATCACATTGATTGCTATTCTTTTAGCACTTGTGATTCAAGTTGTCACTCATTCTCTTGCTTTGGGAGCGCTTGCAGGTATTATAGTTATGTTTTTAGGGCGGGTTGTTCCTTTCCTTAAAGGCGATGAAATCATCGACGATGGGATGAAAATGATGGGGGCCATTGCCTTTGTTATGCTGATTGCCGCTGGGTATGCAACTATTTTAAAAGAAACTGGATCCATCAATGAAATGGTTGCGCTTACAAATGGTTTTATCGGTGATAGTAAACTATTTGCAGCTTTCGTCATTCTTATGATTGGCCTAGTGATAACAATGGGGATTGGTTCTTCCTTTGGAACTGTGCCTATTTTAGCAGCAGTATATGTTCCTTTATGCCTTTCAATCGGCTTCTCTCCATTAGCAACAGCAGCACTGATTGGAACAGCCAGCGCGTTAGGAGACGCTGGATCGCCTGCTTCAGATAGCACGATCGGTCCAACGATGGGATTAAATGCTGACGGCAAACATAACCACATTTGGGATACATGTGTGCCTACCTTTATGCACTACAATATTCCACTGTTTATATTTGGTATGATTGCTGCGATTGTTCTTTAATGATGAGCTCGTTTATAAACAAGAATAGTTGTTAAACAGACTTAGATAGTAGAGAGCTTTTCTATCCTCACAGAAATGTAAGGGTGGAAAAGCTTTCGCTATTGTATAGAATAGTAGGAAGAATGTTGTTTGGGGCTGCAAATAATAAAAGGATGTGTTTATATGGATATCAATAAAATTCAAATGCAACGAATAAAAATGCCGTTAAAGGCACCGTTTATCACTAGTTTTGGAGAAATAAAAGAAAAAGACATTATCATTGTTAGGGTTTTTAGTGAGGACCAAGTTGGTATTGCAGAAAGTGTGGCACTGCCGTTCCCGATTGCTAATGAAGAAACAACGGATACAGTCTGGTACATGCTTGAAACGTTTTTAATTCCTCAGCTTCTTAACAGCGAGATACACGACCCAAAGGACGTTTCGAAAATGTTTTCTTACATACGCAGGAATCCAATGGCAAAAGCAGCACTTGAAATGGCTGTATGGGATTTATATAGCAAACAAAATGGAAAAACGCTTGCTGCGGCATTAGGCGGCAGCCGCAAGGAAATTGAAGTAGGTGTTAGTATTGGAATAGAAGACAGCATAGAGAGTTTGCTGAAGAAAGTGGAGGGTTTTTTAGAAGAAGGTTATAAAAAGATAAAAGTAAAAATTAAGCCAGGGTGGGATATTAAACCTTTAACGGCCATTCGGAAAAGTTTCGGGGACCGGATCCCGCTGATGGCTGATGCCAACTCTGCTTATACTCTCGATGACAAAGAGCTTTTAAAAGAATTGGATATGTTTCATTTAATCATGATTGAACAGCCATTAGCCTATGACGACATTATTGATCATGCAAAACTTCAAGCAGAGATGAACACACCTATTTGTTTAGATGAAAGCATACATTCTGCAGAAGATGCCAGAAAAGCTATCGAAATTAATGCGTGCAAAATTATCAATATTAAGACCGGAAGAGTTGGCGGTTTAACGGAAGCAAAAAAAATTCATGACCTTTGTGAGGAAAAACAAATTCCAGTATGGTGCGGCGGGATGCTCGAAGCAGGGATCGGCAGGGCTCACAACATAGCGATCGCTTCATTAAGCAACTTTACTATTCCCGGGGATACTTCCGCCTCTAGCCGCTATTTTGACGAAGATATCATTCTTCCGGAGGTTACCTTAGCAAAACCGGGCATAATCGAAGTACCGGAAAAGCCGGGTATCGGTTTTGAAGTGAACAATGGTCTAATCAATCATCTTACAGTGAATGAAAAAGTGTTTGAAAAGAAAAGTCAACGTTCATATAACTAGGGAAACTTATTCAGAGCTGTACAGGAGGGATAGAAATGATAACGACACAATCAATCATTTATAAGCAGATCGATGATTTGAAGGACATTCAAGAAATGGTTTCGTTTCAAGAGGAAATTTGGAGCAGGGAGGCTGTTATCCCGCTTGCTCAGCTTATTGCTGCTTCTCACCATGGCGGTTTCATATCGGGTGCTTTTCATGACGGAAAGTTAATTGGCATGTCATACAGTTTTCCAGGTTATAAACATCAAGAACACTATTTATATTCGCATATGGCAGCTGTCCATCAAGATTATCGCAATCTCGGCATTGGTTTACAGTTAAAGTTAAAACAGCGAGAATGGGCCATACAGTACGGTTATAAAAAAATCGTATGGACCTTTGATCCGTTAGAAGCGAGAAATGCCTATTTTAACCTTAACAAGCTCGGAGCCTACGTAAAAACCTATATTCCTTCTTATTACGGGGAAATGAAAGATAAGCTGAATAAGGGTCTGCCTTCTGACCGTTTTTTAGCGGAATGGGATATTTGTTCAACGAGGGTCAAAAGCGCGCTGGCTGGTTCGCTCCAAAATGAATTCACTGTGAAAAACTATGAGCCGCTTTTAAACTACAGAGAAAACAATCAGCTTCCTTTTTCATGTGAGGAAAAAATAATAAATAATGAAGACGGTTATTTGCTTCCTGTCCCTGCCAATATTCATCACTTGAAAAAAGTTGATATAGAGACGGCGAAAGCATGGAGATATGAATTAAGAAAGGTGTTAACAGAAGTATTATCAAAAGGTTATAGAGTAACAGGAATGTTAAAAAATAACACGGAACCCGTTCATTATTATGTTATTGAAAATAAGAACTTGGAGCATGATCATGATTGAAAAAATAAAACATTGGGTGGACGAAAATAAAGAGTCAATAAAATCAACTTACAACTACTTACATTCAAACGCTGAAATTAGCTGGAAAGAAGAAAAGACAACCGAATACTTATGTAGTCAATTAAAGATGTTGGACATTCCATTTAAAACATTTGACGACCATACCGGGGTGATAGGCTACTGGGGGAACGAAGAAGAAGGCCCTGTGATTGGATTAAGAGCGGATATCGATGCTTTATGGCAAATAGTCGACGGTGAATGGAAAGCGAACCATTCTTGTGGACACGATGCGCACATGACAATGGTACTTTATACGATTACTTGTTTAAAGGAAATAGGGTTTTATCCGAAAGGGCTGTTAAAGATTATTTTTCAACCCGCAGAAGAGTCCGGAAAAGGAGCCCAGGCACTTATTGAAAAAGGTGTCATGAATGATGTTGATTATTTACTGGGGATTCATGTACGTCCCATTCAAGAATTAACATTTGGTCAGGCGTCCCCGGCTATCTATCATGGAGCGACTACATTATTAAAGGGACGAATTGAGGGAATACAGGCCCATGGTTCAAGGCCGAATCAAGGCATTAATGTTGTTGACTCACTTGGTGCCATTATTCAGGCTGTTAACTCTGTAAAGATTGATCCAACCGTGTCGGCGTCCGCAAAAGTGACCATGGTTCAGGCAGGGGGAAATAATATAAATATCATTCCGGACTATGCGGAGTTTGGAATAGACATTCGTGCTCAAGATAATCATGTGTTGCACCAGCTCATTGAACAGATTGAACATGCTATTCTTTATGCTGGGTCTGCCAACCGTGCAAAGGTTGAGGTAGAGACCCTCGCAGCGATGGTTGCTGCTGAACCTAGTCCGGAGATGGAGGAGTTGGTGAAAGCGGCTATTGTTGAAGCGCTCGGTGAAGATGCTCTCGCTGCACCGCCGGTTACACCAGGAGGGGAGGACTTTCATTTTTATAAAAGTTCCTTTCCGCACATTCAAGCGACGATGGTGGGGCTTGGTACAGATTTACAACCCGGCTTGCATCATCCAAATATGAGCTTTAACTTGGATTCTTTACAGAACGGTGTGAAAGTTTTAGCTATCTCCACGTTGAAGCTATTGCAACAGGAAGAGATATGTACAAAAGTGAAAGAAACAAAGATAAAAGGCTGGAACAGGTCTACGTCTAGCTCCAGCGCCTAGCCCCTCGGTGTCAAATAACCTTTCCTCAATGAAGTCAAAAAGCGGACTTCTTTATAGAAAAGCGGAAGGCGCTTGCGCCTGCAGCTAGACATTGAGGAAAGAACATTTGCTTGTCGGGGCTGGTCAAGGCGCTTGCGCTTTTATTCTTAAAAATTTAAAAGCCTGAGTCCTATTTAGGACTCAGGCTGTTTAAGTATGCACTTCTAATCATTTCCTTGGGAGGAGTCACACCACAAATTTAAGGGATTACTAGCTATACAATTCGTGAATGATTCAGATATATGAAAGGGGGCATATCTGAAAAATGATATTTTTGTACTGCACCGATCAAAAGGGTATTCTATTCAAGGTTGGCATGTTTGCCATACATTGTCGTTGAATTCAACCCTTTTTTCTCCATAAATCTCAAAATGATAGAATCATAGAATAATAAAAGAGTTTGTTCAAACAAAGATCCCATCGGCTGAATGGTCTTGTATTCGCTTTCCGATTGGTCTTTAGGCGCGCCAGGCAATTTAACGGTCATATCTGCTAATTTTCCAATTGTAGAATCAGGATAAATGGTAACAGCCACGACTTTTCCGCCTATGCTTTTGGCTTTTTCAGCCATTGAAACTAAACTTTTCGTTTCACCTGAGCCGGAACCAATAATTAATATATCGTCTTCTTCCAGGTTAGCAGTGACGGTTTCTCCTACTACGTAGGAATCCAATCCCATATGCATCATCCGCATGGCAAAGGATTTGCCCATAAACCCGGATCGACCCGCCCCAGCTACGAAAATTTTCTTAGATTCTAAAATATAATCTACTAGTTTTTCGGATTCTTCATCGGATATTAAGGCGGTAGTATTACTTAACTCTTTAATGATCTCATTTAAGTATTGAGTTGTTTGCATAACCATTACTTAACCTTCTTATGCAAGTGACTCTTGTTTAATCAATGATTCCATCTTAGCTGCTACAGCCTTTTTATCTTCTTGTCCAGTAATTCCGCCGCCTACAATGACAAGATCAGGTTGTGTTTGAACAACTTCCGGAAGTGTATCTAATTTAATACCGCCTGCGATAGCTGTTTTTGCATTTTTTACAACGCTCTTAATTGTTTGAAGTTGTTGGAAAGAGTTTTCGCCGGCTGCTTGAAGATCGTAGCCAGTGTGTACGCAAATGTAGTCAACGCCTAGTGCATCAATTTCTTTCGCACGTTGCTCAAGGTCCTTTACGTTAATCATATCAACAAGAATTTGTGTTCCTTGTTTTTTAGCTTCTTCTACGGCACCTTTAATCGTTGCATCGTCTGTTGCGCCAAGTACAGTGATAATATCAGCACCAGCTTCAGATGCTTTCATTACTTCATATGCACCTGCGTCCATGATTTTCAAGTCAGCCAATACTTTTAAATTAGGAAATGCTTCTTTGATTTCTTTTACCGCTTTCAATCCTTCGTTAATAACAACTGGTGTACCGATTTCAACGATATCGATATGTTCCGCGACCTCTTTTACTACTGCCTTTGCTTCCGGGATGTTTACAAGATCCAACGCTAATTGAAGTTCCATTATTACTTCACTCCTTAAATAATTTTTTGTTTGATGTGAATCTAAATCCTATTGTAGTACGTATCTTTTTAAAAAAGAAGTACGCACTTTAATATCATATAGTAACCAAAAGTATACTGTGGGAGGAGAAAAAGACAACAATCACCGGAAAGTCTATGTACACAAAAAACGTGTGCAGCGACCGTATAAAGGCTTTGTGCATGGGTTTTGTTACGATCCGACAGTGTATCTTACTTTTGGATGAAATCTGTTTATTTTACAGCCCTGTTGATTTCCGCTTCTCTTTTTTCTGAGAGGGTTTTTTTATAATTTTTGCCCCACTCATACATAATCTCGAGAATAGGGAGGAGACTTTCTCCTTGTTTTGTTAATGAATATTCTACTTTCGGAGGAACGACAGGGTAAATTTCACGATGAACAATTAAATCCCTTTCAAGTTCCCGCAATTGATTAACAAGCATTTTTTGAGTGACACCAGGCATGAGAGATTTTAGTTCGCTAAACCGTTTTGTACCCTCTTTACCAAGGTGCCACAAAATAAGCATTTTCCACTTGCCTCCAATAATGGAAAGAGTCAGTTCCTTTTCACAATTAAATACTTTGTTGCGAAGATGTCCCATTTCCTTCAGCTCCTTATCATGGTGGTATACTTTTTATAACTATATGTTAAAAAAGTGCATACTTACATTTGGGTATTTTCCGAGCTATACTTGCATTATCATAGGTGATCAAGAACATAAGGCTACAATGAATGAGTAGACTGCCCTACGTGAAATTCATTCCATCTACACATTCAATTGTAACAAATTATCGAAATATTTCCAATTTTGAAGCGGAAAATACTTTTTAGGAGGCAATCAATATGGAAATCGGGTTAATTGGTTTAGGGAAAATGGGATTAAACTTAGGTCAAAATTTAATTGACCACAATCACGAAGTAGTGGCGTTTGATCTGAATCCTGATGCAGTTGAGGAAATGAGAAAATACGGGGCTGAGGGCGCGTCAAATTTACAAGAGCTCATTCAATCATTAGCGCAACCAAGAGTTCTCTGGATTATGGTGCCGCATGCAGTCGTTGATTCGGTGATTGATGAGATTACACCATTTTTGAGCAGTGGTGATATCGTGATTGAAGCAGGAAATTCCCACTATAAGGAATCTATTCGCCGGTACAATAAACTGAAGGAATACGGAGTGAGCTTTATGGATGCCGGAACCTCTGGGGGAATGGAAGGTGCTCGCAACGGAGCTTGCTATATGGTTGGCGGCGATCCTGAAGCGTGGAGTATAGTGGAGCCTATTTTTCGGGATACAGCTGTAGAAAAAGGATATTTATATGCAGGAAAAGCGGGCAGCGGCCACTTCTTAAAAATGGTTCACAACGGCATTGAGTACGGGATGATGGCCGCCATTGGGGAAGGATTTGAAATATTAGAGAAAAGTGAATTTGATTATGACTACGAAAAAGTAGCCAAAGTGTGGAATCACGGTTCCGTTATTCGTTCATGGCTCATGGAATTAACGGAACGCGCCTTTTCCAAGGATGCCGGACTAGATGAAATTAAAGGGACTATGCATTCTTCCGGTGAAGGGAAATGGACGCTTGAAACGGCTTTGGATTTACAAACGGCCACTCCTGTTATCGCCATGTCCTTATTGATGCGTTATCGATCCTTGGAAGACGACACTTTCACAGGTAAAGTTGTAGCAGCACTGCGCAATGAATTTGGAGGGCATGCTGTAGAAAAAAGCGAGAAGGTAAGCAACTAAAAATAAAGGATCGCATTCCTTTTGTTACTGTTTTTTGTTTTAAATTAAAATTATTATAAATAAGTATTGATTATCATTTGATACTTATGATAATATAAAACACAAGATCAACTAAATAAAAAGTAAAGGGTGAATGAAATGGCAGAACTTAAAGTAGGTAACCAAGCTCCTCGTTTCGAAATGGATGCAGTCATGGCGAATAAGGAATTTAAGAAAGTAAGTTTAGATGAAAATATTAAAAACGATAAGTGGACGGTACTATTTTTCTATCCAATGGATTTTACTTTCGTATGCCCAACAGAAATTACAGCTATGTCCGACCGTTACGAGGAATTTGAAGATTTAGACGCAGAAGTGATTGGGGTATCTACAGATACGGTACACACTCACCTTGCCTGGATTAATACGGATCGTAAAAACAACGGGTTAGGAGATTTAAATTATCCTTTAGCTGCTGATACAAATCATGTTGTCTCCCAGGAATACGGCGTGCTCATTGAAGAAGAAGGAATTGCTCTTCGCGGATTATTTATTATTAATCCAGAGGGAGAACTAATGTATCAAGTTGTATTCGATAACAATATTGGCCGTGACGTAAATGAAACATTGCGCGTTCTGCAGGCATTACAAACGGGCGGCTTATGTCCGGCAAACTGGAAGCCAGGGGAAAAGACTTTATCCCTTAGCTAATGGCAAGCGTTAACTAATTATAAAATGGAGATTCATTTATAAAGGAGGACGATTCAATGTCAAACGTAGTAACTGTTAATGAAGCTAATTTTGGTGAAGTGACAGCTGCTAATGAAGTAGCCGTTATTAAATTTGGTGCCCCCTGGTGCGGCCCTTGCAAGATGATTGCTCCAGTGTTGGACAATTTATCAGAGAGCATGGATAACGTTGTATTTGGGGATGTCGATATCGATGAAAGCAGTGATTTAGCCCAGCAATTCAACATTATGAGTGTCCCTACTATTCTCATTTTTAAAAATGGTTCAGTAGCAAAGCAAAGTATGGGGTTCTCTCCGGAGGAAAAATTAAAGAACTTAATTTCTAAATATCTCTAAAGTGCACTAAAGTAATCTATTTCCTTTGATAAGAGAGGTATTGTATATGAGCGATAACATTTATGACGTAATTATTATCGGTGCGGGTCCTGGCGGTATGACCGCTGCTGTTTATACATCAAGGGCCAATCTGAAAACCTTACTTATAGAGCGGGGGGTTCCGGGCGGGCAACTTCAAAATACGGAAGAAATCGAGAATTTTCCTAGCTATTCGCATATATCCGGGCCAGACTTGGCGCAAAACATGTTTGAACATGCTTTGAAGTTTGGAGCAGAATATGAACAAGCAAATGTGCAAGACATTGCTGATGAAGGCAATATCAAAGTTGTGTATACGGATAATCAAACGTATAAAGCAAAATCTATCATTATAGCTACAGGCACTAAATATAAAAAACTAGGTATACCTGGAGAAGAGGAATTTTCAGGCCGCGGTGTATCGTGGTGTGCTGTTTGTGACGGAGCCTTTTTTAAAGAAAAAGAGCTTGTCGTTGTAGGCGGCGGAGATTCCGCAGTAGAAGAATCCATTTTTTTAACGAAGTTTGCTAAAAAAGTGACGGTGTTACATCGCCGGGATCGATTTAGAGCGCAGCCTATTTTAGTAGAGCGGATGCTTAAAAACGATAAGATTGAGATTGTTTACGATACGTTAGTGAATGAGATTATTGGAGAAAACAAAGTAAGTGGTGTTCTTCTTGAAAATGTAAAAACGGGTGAAACAAAGACGTTTTCAACTGACGGTGTTTTTGAATACATTGGCATGAATCCTGTTTCCGACTTTGTAAAAAATCTAGCGATTACTGATGAAGAAGGCTGGATTGTGACAGATGATCGAATGAAAACGGATATTCCGGGAATTTATGCGATTGGAGATATTAGAAAAGAAGCAGTCCGGCAAGTTGTAACGGCCACGGGAGATGGGTGTGTTGCGGCTATAGAAGTCCAGCATTATGTGGAAAACTTAAACGCGCAATTAGCTGAGTCACTTTCATGATAGGCAGACGGACACAACCTCAAGCCTTTTATTAAGACGGGCGTTTATTCTTTCGCGCCCAGCTGGCTGCTTTTAAGGTGTATGACAGCGAAAGTGAGCATGGCATGCGTTGGATTTCCCAGGCGACTGGGGGAGGTTCAACGCATGCCATGCTTTTCTTTGTTGTTGAGGGCTGATCAAGGCGCTTGCGCTTTTGTTCGTTATGCACAACAAATATTTTTACTTGCAAAAATATTAAGCATCATCATCCAATTGTTACTTATAATAAACCGCTGTATGATACAGATAAGAAATAAGTTTTCCCAATATTTCAAATTAAAAAAATATTTAAATGTTTTTCTAGGAGGAATGTTATGAGCACACATTTTGATGTCATCGTTGTCGGAGCTGGGTCAATGGGAATGGCGGCAGGTTATCAATTAGCAAAGCAAGGAGTCAAAACATTATTAGTGGATGCATTTGATCCGCCGCATACAAACGGAAGCCATCACGGTGATACTCGTATTATCCGCCATGCTTACGGTGAGGGAAGAGAATATGTTCCTCTTGCATTAAGATCACAAGAGTTATGGTATGAACTAGAAAAAGAAACACACCATAAAATATTCACGAAAACGGGCGTACTCGTATTTGGTCCTAAAGGTGAATCGGCTTTCGTTGCAGAAACGATGGAAGCGGCAAAGGAACATTCATTGACTGTTGATTTACTTGAAGGTGATGAAATAAATAAGCGTTGGCCGGGTATAACGGTTCCGGAAAACTATAATGCTATTTTCGAACCGAACTCAGGTGTATTATTCAGTGAAAATTGTATTCGTGCCTACCGCGAGTTAGCTGAAGCGCGAGGTGCTAAAGTTTTAACACATACACGCGTTGAGGACTTTGACATTTCACCGGACTTAGTCAAAATCGAAACACCAAATGGATCATACACAGCTGATAAATTAATTGTCAGCATGGGAGCTTGGAATAGCAAACTACTTTCCAAACTAAATCTTGACATCCCATTACAGCCATATCGTCAAGTTGTAGCTTTCTTTGAATCCGATGAATCAAAGTATAGCAATAATATTGATTTCCCAGGATTTATGGTTGAAGTGCCAAATGGTATTTATTACGGATTCCCAAGCTTCGGCGGCTGCGGATTGAAATTAGGATATCATACGTTCGGGCAGAAAATTGACCCTGATACAATTAATCGCGAATTTGGCGTTTATCCAGAAGATGAAAGTAATCTTCGCGCTTTCTTGGAAGAATATATGCCAGAAGCAAATGGAGAGATAAAAAGAGGGGCCGTCTGCATGTACACGAAAACATTAGATGAACATTTCGTTATAGACTTACATCCTGAACATTCCAACGTAGTCATCGCTGCCGGCTTCTCGGGTCATGGATTTAAATTTTCCAGTGGAGTTGGTGAAGTGTTAAGCCAATTAGCTTTAACTGGTAAAACAGAGCACGATATTTCGATCTTCTCTATTAACCGTCCTGCTTTAAAAGGAACGTTACAAAAAACAACTAACTAATTAATTAGTGGAATCAATGAGTTATCTGCTTTTACTAGTATAAGAGAATAATATATAAAGCAAAAAATAAAATCTAATTTGAAATGTGAGAAAGGAAAGGTGAATAACATGGTACAACAAATCACAGATCTTGAAAGAACAAAAATCTTACAAAACGGCGGAGAGAAAGTAAAACCTACTTTTTCCAAAGAGGAAATGACACGCCGCAATACCCGTTTGCGCGAGTATATGGCGAAAGCCGGAATCGATGCTGTTATGTTTACTTCTTACCATAACATCAATTATTACAGTGACTTCCTGTACACGTCTTTCAACAGATCGTATGCGCTGATCGTTACTCAAGACAAGCATGTTACTGTAAGCGCAAACATTGATGCCGGCATGCCGTGGAGACGCAGCTTTGACGAGAATATTGTCTACACAGACTGGAAAAGAGACAACTTTCTTTATGCGGTGAAAAAGGTATTAAATGAGGGAGGCTTCTCCAGCGGGCGTCTCGGTGTAGAAAATGACCATATGACGCTCGATTTACGTCGCCAAGTGCAGGATGCCCTGCCAAAAACAGAGCTTGTGGACGTTTCTCAGGCGGTGATGGGGCATCGGATGTTTAAGTCTGACGAGGAAATTGATTTGATTAAAAACGGTGCCCGCATTGCGGATATCGGCGGAGCGGCCGTTGTCGAAGCGATTCGCGAAGGTGTACCGGAATACGAAGTGGCGCTGCATGGCACAGAAGCAATGGTGCGCGAAATCGCCCGCACGTACCCGCACGCTGAACTTCGGGATACGTGGATTTGGTTCCAATCCGGCATTAATACGGACGGCGCTCACAACTGGGCGACTTCCCGCAAGCTGCAGCGAGGAGATATTTTGAGCCTGAACTGCTTCCCGATGATTGCTGGTTACTACACGGCACTTGAGCGTACATTGTTCTTGGAAGAAGTGTCTGACCGCCATCTGGAGCTGTGGGAAATTAACTGTAAAGTGCACAGACGCGGCCTTGAACTGATCAAGCCGGGTGCTAGATGTATGGATATCGCCGCTGAATTAAATGAGATTTACCGTGAGCACAACTTGTTAGCGAACCGGACGTTCGGTTACGGACATTCATTCGGCGTACTGAGCCACTATTACGGACGCGAGGCTGGGCTGGAACTGCGGGAAGATATCGAAACAGTACTGGAGCCAGGCATGGTTGTGTCTATGGAACCAATGATTATGATTCCAGAGGGAGAGCCGGGAGCTGGCGGTTACCGCGAGCACGACATCCTCGTCATTAGCGAGAATGGAGCGGAGAACATCACTAAATTCCCATTTGGTCCGGAGCATAACATTATTAAAAAGTAATTTGATCGCTATCCTTTCAAAATAAGGAAGAAAAGGACAAGCTGGGGTAAAAGGCCGGGAACAACTTAGACCTCGGCCCCCAGTTTTGTCAGAATGCCGGACAATAGAGAACTTTTGAAACATTGCCCGCATTATCTGCAGGTTGTTAAATACACTTGAAACGGTTGAACATTTTAAAAAATAAAAAAATTTAGAGGTGCAAAAATGAGCCAAAAAACGATTAAACAAAACGAAGTAAAACTTTTATGTGAAAAGCCAGGTATTCAGTTAATTAAGGCAGGTACTTATAATTTAAATGAAGTGGGTGAATTGCGAGGAACACCTGAACTCAAAGGACAAATTCTTGATGTGCCTCTTACAGACAAAAAAGAAGTAGTAACATTAGGTTACTTTGCTTTGCAGCCTTCAGTAGATTATTCAGTAGACTTTGATTTTATCGAAGTGAAAATCGTCACAAAAGGAAAAATAGTTGTACGTGATGTCGAAGGGAATAAATATGTAGGGGAAGTTGGAGATGTTTTAGTCTTCTCTCCTAAGACAACTGTTATTTTTGATGGTGAAAGTGATGGGGAAGCGGTTTATTTTAAAAACATCGAGGCGAATCCTTCTTATTTATAATAAAGGACAAGCTTGGTGCAAAACAGTTATCTGGATGATCTTCACACAATTTTATAAAAACCTTACGGCGGCATTTGCAAAAAAAGTTGACATCTATGCGTCTAACCATTATTCTGAAAATAATGAAAATTAAATAAGCGCGGATGATTGTTGTAGGAGAGTGTGAAAGAATATGCCACCGAAGGAGCAAGTTCCAAAAAGACCCTTGGAACTAATCTCTCAGGTAGATGAACTGCAACGGGACGCACCTCTGGAGAGCGCGTTTGTAAAACGCCACCAAAGGGGAAGACTCTATAAATAATGGAGTTAAACTCTCAGGTAAAAGGACAGAGAAGGGGAGAGAACGCTATGCTGCCCCTTTTCTGTCCTTTTTTGTGTGCAGAAAAAGGCAGCACGGTATGGATTTTCACTACGGTTTTCTAAAAAAGAAGGCTACTTGAAGAAAACAACATTTTAGGGGGAAGAAGAATGAGTTTACAAAAAAATGATACAACGATTTTTAAAGCGATTGAGCAGGAAAAAAACCGCCAGCATCAAACACTGGAGCTAATCGCCTCAGAAAACTTTGTAAGTGAAGATGTGTTAGAAGCAATGGGGAGCGTGCTGACGAATAAATATGCAGAAGGTCTTCCAGGGAAGCGTTACTATGGCGGATGTGAATTTGTTGACGTGGCAGAACGAGCAGCTATTGAGCGCCTAACTGAGCTGTTTAATGCCAAGTATGCAAATGTTCAGCCCCACTCAGGTGCCCAAGCAAATCTCGCTGTTTTTTACGCGCTGCTTCAGCCTGGTGACAAAATAATGGGAATGAACCTTTCGCATGGCGGACACTTAACTCATGGAAGCCCTGTCAACGTTTCGGGAAAATGGTTTGACATTGTTTCTTATGGAGTCCGGGAAGATAATCAGTTAATTGACTATGATGAGCTTGAAGTCATCGCTAAAGCTGAAAAACCAAAACTGATTATTGCAGGTACAAGCGCTTATCCGAGAACGATTGACTTTGCCCGATTTAAAGAAATTGCCGATAAAGTGGGCGCCAAATTGATGGTAGATATGGCACATATTGCCGGGCTCGTTGCAGCGGGACTTCATCCATCACCAGTACCATATGCAGATGTTGTGACGAGCACTACGCATAAAACATTAAGAGGCCCGCGCGGCGGCATCATTTTAACAAACGATGAAGAAACCAGCAAAGCAATCAACAAAGCTGTGTTCCCAGGAATTCAAGGCGGACCGTTAATGCACATTATTGCAGCGAAGGCAGTCGCGTTCAAAGAAGCATTGCAGCCAAGCTTTAAACAATACGCCAGTCAAGTGATCGACAATGCCGAAGCGCTTGGTGAAGCATTAAAGCAAGAAGGAGCGACCCTTGTTTCCGGTGGAACAGATAATCATATTGTACTGCTCGATGTGCGCCCGTGGGACTTAACAGGAAAAGAGGCGGAGAAGCTGCTTGAAGAGGCAGGAATTACCGTTAATAAAAATACGATTCCATATGATCCGCAAAGCCCGTTTGTCACAAGCGGTATCCGCATGGGAACAGCAGCGTTAACAACACGCGGAATGAAACAAGAAGAGATGGTGCAGATCGCGCAAGTTATCGCAGCTGTTTTGAAGAGCAAAGGCGATGCAGCAGTTCTGAAAAAGGCAAAAGAAACAACAACGTCCATTTGTGAAGTGTTTCCATTATTTCAACAGCCAATTAACGTGTAAGGAAGGAGCATCTTCATGGAATTTCAAAGTTGCTTTGACATTATCGGACCGATCATGGTAGGACCATCTAGTTCTCATACAGCTGGTGTTGTGTCCATTGGAAGATTTATTTATGAACTGTTAGATGGCTGTCCGGAAGAGGCGAATATTATTTTCTATGATTCTTTCGCGGAAACATATCAAGGGCATGGAACGGATAAAGCCCTGCTCGGCGGGCTGCTCGGAATGGATACAGATGATTCACGAATTAAACACTCCATTGAATTAGCTTCCGAGCAGGGGCTCCACTATACTTTTGAACTTGAAGACCATTGCAGCTATTTTGAGCATCCAAATACGACGATTGTGACAGCTAGACATGGGGATCAAGTTGTCAAGGTTGGCGGCGCCTCTCTCGGGGGAGGCTTATCAAAAGTATTCATGATTGATGGCGAGATGGCGGATATACGTTTAAGTACAAGCGATGACTTTTCTGTAATTGCTAAAAATTATCATGAACAAAAGATGAGCAAAGTACTTGTGGGGGAATTGTGATGGACATTCAGTCAATGCAAGAACTCATTGAAGCCTGTGAGCAGGAGCAAACAACAATTGGTGAAATGATGCTGATGATGGAAGCAGAAAAGTCAGGGAGAGACAAAGAAACGATCATCAGCATGATGGAAGAACGGTTAATCAAAATGAAGGAAGCTATTGACAGCGGTAAAGAAGACGCCTCGGCTGCACCGAGCGGTATTTCCGGCGGTGATGCCGTGAAAATGAGTGATTATGAACGTTCGGGGAAACCGCTTACAGGTAATTATATTAGTCAGGCGATGACTTTCTCGCTGGCAACGTCTGAAAGCAATGCACGCATGGGTGTCATTGTCGCCACTCCGACTGCTGGTGCCGCAGGAATTTTGCCGGGCGTCTTGTTTTCGCTTCATAAAAATGATGGTACTCCTTATAAAGAGTTAGTTATGGGATTGTTTACAGCAAGTATGCTCGGTTACGTGATTGCTAACCGTTCATTTATTTCAGGGGCTGCAGGAGGATGTCAGGCAGAGGTTGGTTCTGCCACCGCCATGGCGGCGGGAACGATCGTTGAATTAAAAGGCGGAACACCGAAACAAGTCGTGCATGCCACCGCCATTGCGATGAAATCACTTTTAGGTTTAGTTTGTGATCCCGTTGCGGGACTTGTTGAAGTACCTTGCATTAAGCGAAATGTCATTGGTACATCGATTGCCTTTGCAGCTGCCGATTTAGCTCTTGCCGGTGTTGAAAGCCGCATTCCGTGCGATGAAGTGATTGAGGCTATGTACAAGATTGGAAAGGAAATGCCGAGAACACTTAGAGAAACAGCACTTGGCGGCCTTGCTATGACCGAAACAGGTAAAAAGGTAAAAGAAGAGTTGTTTTGCAGAAAAATTTAGTCGGAGGTGTATCAATGAGTACAGAAACAGTATTAAAGCGGACACCGCTTTTTGATGTATATAAAAAATACGGCGCAAAGGTGATTGATTTTGGCGGCTGGGAACTTCCAGTGCAATTTTCAAGCATTTTAGAAGAACATGAAGCCGTTCGAACGGAAGCCGGACTTTTTGATGTTTCTCATATGGGAGAAGTGCTCGTTGAAGGAAAAGACGCAGAAAGTTATATCAACTATCTTGTCACGAATGATGTAACAAAGATCGGTATTAACCAAGCACAGTATACAGCAATGTGCAATCCGGACGGCGGAACGATCGATGATTTGCTCGTTTACAAGCTCGGGAATGAAAAATATTTACTCGTCATTAATGCAGCAAACATTGAAAAAGATGTTGAGTGGATGAAGCAGCATGCACAAGGAGACGTGAAGATCGAAAATTTATCAAGTGACATTGCCTTGCTCGCTATCCAAGGTCCAAAAGCAGAAGGTATTTTGCAAAAATTAACAGAGGTTAACTTATCGGAAATTAGTGTTTTCCACTTTGCTCAACATGTCAATGTAGATGGTATTACAGATGTGCTCGTTTCTCGTACTGGCTATACAGGGGAGGATGGTTTTGAGCTTTATTTGGCAGCGGACAAGGCCGAAGCACTTTGGGAGAAACTTTTAGAAGCTGGCAAGGCAGATGGCTTAAAACCGTGTGGGCTTGGTGCGCGTGATACGCTTCGTTTTGAAGCACGCCTCGTATTATATGGGCAGGAGCTTACAAGTGAAATCAGCCCGCTTGAAGCGGGAATAGGTTTTGCCGTCAAAACGAATAAAGAAAGTAAATTTATCGGCAAAACGGCTCTTATAGTCCAAAAAACAGAAGGGTTAAAACGAAAGTTAGTAGGGATCGAAGTAACAGGACGGGGCATTCCCCGTCACGGATACAAGGTGTTTTCCGGAGAAGAGGAAATTGGATTGATTACATCTGGAACACGCTCACCGTCATTACAGAAAAATTTAGGTCTTGCACTCGTATCGGCAGAACATACAGAAGTGGGAACACCGCTGCAAGTTGAAATTCGCAATAAAAAAATTGATGCTGTTGTGGTGAAAGCACCGTTCTATAAAAAAGGTTCATAAACTTTTAAAATCGTAGAAATATTATCGCGGGAAAGGAAGAAAAATAATGACAAAAGCGACTGCAAGTTTGCTATATAGCGAGGATCATGAGTGGGTTCTGCAATTAGGTGGAAATCGGGTGCGTATCGGTATTTCTGATTATGCCCAAGATCAATTAGGTGACATCGTCTTTGTGGAAAATGCAGAAATGGACGATAAAGTAACAGCGAATGAAACGATGGGCACGATCGAGTCGGTTAAGACCGCTTCTGAACTTTATTCACCTGTGTCAGGTACGGTTGTCGGCGTAAATGATTCGCTGGGAGATGCACCTGAGACGATTAACGAACAGCCATATGAAGCAGGCTGGTTAATAGAAGTGGAAATGTCTAACCCGGAAGAATTAGAGGCGCTTTTAAGTGAAGACGAGTACAAGGAATTTGTTAGCGAAGGAGATGTATAAAGATGACAGCAACTTACAGATATCTTCCAGATACAAAACAAGATCAAGAGGAAATGTTATCCTTTCTAGGTATTTCTTCAACAGATGAGCTGTTTGAAGATATCCCGCCTGAGATTCGTCTGAAGGGAGAATTAAATATCCCGGCTGCTATTCCTGAACCGCAATTGTTGAAAAAGATGCATGAGCTTGCTTCGCAAAACAAAAACGCCAATCAATACCCGACATTTCTTGGGGCAGGCACATACGATCATTACATTCCAAGTGTGGTGAATCATATGATTTCCCGCTCAGAATTTTATACTGCCTATACGCCGTATCAGCCGGAAATCAGTCAAGGGGAGTTACAAGCCATTTTTGAATTTCAAACGATGGTTTGTGAGCTGACAGGCATGGATGTCGCCAATTCTTCCATGTACGACGGCTTTACATCGCTTGCCGAAGCGGCATCGCTTGCTGTTGCATCAACAAAACGTTCAAAAGTGCTTATATCTAAGGCGGTTCATCCTGAATCCCGTGCGATTATAAATCCGGTTTCAGCAGGTCAAGGGTACACTGTTGAAGAGGTAGATCTTGCTGCTGATGTTACAGATTTAGTGAAATTGCAGGAACAAATTGATCAGGACACAGCAGCTGTTATCGTTCAATACCCGAACTTCTTCGGTTCCATTGAAGATTTAGCAGAAATGAAGAAGACGACAGAAGCAAACGGAGCACTGTTCATTGTAAGCGCAAATCCACTTGCACTAGCACTGTTACAAGCGCCAGGTAAACTTGGAGCAGATATTGTGATCGGTGATATGCAGCCACTAGGAATACCAATGTCCTTTGGCGGTCCGCACTGCGGTTATTTTGCCGTTCATAAGAAATTCATGCGTAAAATACCAGGACGCATTGTAGGACAAACAAAAGATGAGCAAGGAAAACGTGGCTTTGTGTTAACATTGCAAGCTCGTGAACAACATATTCGCCGTGATAAAGCGACATCCAATATTTGTTCTAATCAGGCATTGAATGCCCTTGCTTCTTCGGTCTGCATGACCGCACTTGGAAAGCAGGGAGTTCGTCATATGGCCCAGCTAAACATAGAAAAAGCTGATTACATGGCAAAACGTCTACAAGAAAAAGGCTTTATGATTATGAATCAATCCCCTTTCTTTAATGAATTTGTTGTGGAGCTTCCTCGCCCGGTGAAGGAAGTAAATGCAAAACTGCTGGAGGCGGGAATGATCGGCGGATTTGATTTAGGAAGTGATTACGGCTTTGACAATCAAATGCTCATTGCTGTGACAGAGCAAAGAACGAAAGAAGAAATTGACCAATTTGTAGAAGTATTGGAGGCGAGCGTGAATGGTTGAATATAATGAGCTAATTTTTGAAATCAGTCGTCCAGGGCGTATTGGTTCCAGCCTTCCGGAAAGTGACGTTGACAAAATCGATTTGTATGATAAATTACCTAAACATTTGATTCGTGATGTACAAGCGGAGCTCCCGGAAGTATCCGAGCTTCAGCTCGTGCGCCATTACACAGCGCTCTCTAATAAAAATCACGGAATCGATAATGGCTTCTATCCACTCGGCTCTTGTACGATGAAGTACAACCCGAAAATTAACGAAGATGTAGCGCGTTTCGAAGGCTTTAGCCGCATTCATCCATATCAGCCGGAAGAGACGGTACAGGGAGCACTGCAGCTTTTACATGAATTGCAGGAAGAGTTAGCGGAAATCACAGGCATGGATGCTGTGACACTGCAGCCTTCTGCAGGAGCTCAAGGAGAATGGACAGGGTTAATGATGGTCAAGGCGTACCTTGAACAAAAAGGAGAAACGAGAACGAAGGTACTTGTTCCAGACTCAGCGCATGGCACAAACCCTGCAAGTGCGACGGTTGCGGGCTTTAAAACAGTCACCATCCCATCAAATGAAAATGGGTTAGTGGACTTGGAAGAATTAAAGAAGCATGTGGATCATGATACAGCGGCACTCATGCTGACAAATCCCAATACACTTGGTCTGTTTGAAAAAGACATTGTGGAAATCGCCAAAGTCGTTCATGAAGCAGGGGGCTTATTATACTATGATGGCGCAAATGCCAATGCTATTTTAGGAAAAACAACACCGGGCAAAATGGGCTTTGACATTGTGCACTTAAATCTTCATAAAACATTTACGACACCTCATGGCGGCGGCGGTCCCGGCGCGGGTCCAGTCGGCGTGAAAAAGAAGCTCATTCCGTACTTGCCAGTGCCGCGCGTTGAAAAAGACGGTGAGAAGTATGTATTGAACTCTGATCATCCACGATCCATCGGCCGTGTCAAAGGGTACTACGGAAACTTCGGTATTCTTGTGCGTGCGTACACGTATATTCGCACAATGGGGCCGGAAGGATTGCGTCAAGTATCTGAAAGCGCCGTGCTTCATGCGAATTATCTTCGCAAAAAGCTCGAGCCATATTTTGAAGCACCGTATTCGCAAGTTTGTAAGCATGAATTTGTGTTATCAGGATCAAAGCAGAAAAAGCTCGGTGTAAGAACACTTGATATGGCCAAACGTCTGCTCGATTTCGGTTACCATCCGCCGACGATCTACTTCCCGTTAAATGTAGAGGAATGCTTAATGATTGAGCCGACAGAAACAGAATCAAAAGAAACGCTGGATGCCTTTGCTGAGGTGATGATTCAAATCGCCAAAGAAGTAGAAAACAATCCAGGTGTTGTACTAGAGGCACCGCATACAACGGTCATTGGCCGATTGGATGAAGTACAAGCAGCAAGACAGCCAATCTTGCGTTATACAAAAGAGAAAGCGGCAGAGAGAGAAGTCGTAAAATCGTAAACTGCATATAGAGTTGAAAAGGAAGGGGCAGTCCCAAAAGCCGGTGTTTAACGGACTTTTGGAGCTGCCCTGTTTTTTTAATAAGCAAAGGAAAGCGGTGCTGCATTGATTGTGCACCGGTTATTGGTGTTTATGCACGGCTATGACAGCTTTCTGCACAGGAATCATTGAGTTGTGCACAGCAAACAAACTTATGCACCGGCCGCCAGGCTTTGTGCACGAGTTGTCCGATTTTCTGCACGACTAAGTTCGATTTATACGCAAGAACAGCCGGAATCTGCACACCCGCTAAATACCTCTCTCTGTCAAACTAGGAATAATCGATTCTTTTAAAAATGAAATAAATGAATGGACAACCGGAGAGCTTTCTTTCTTGTTCCATGCTGCTCCCACTTTACATGTAGTAAAGCTTTTTTTGAGTTGTAAGTAGACAATTTCGTCGTTTTTGACAAATTGAATGGAAGATGGCAGTAAGGAGATGCCTATTCCGGAAGCAACAAATGATAAAGCCGTATGCAGCTCTTGCGCTTCTTGAGTCTTTTTAGGACTGAAGCCAGCATGCTGGCAAAGACTAATGACGGCATCATAATAACTCTGGCCTGCTTTTCTTGGGGTCATGATGAAATGTTCGTTCGCAAGGCGGGATACATCGATAGGCTCTGTTTCTGAGGCTAATGGATGTGTTTTTGGCAAGGCAGCAATAAATGGTTCCTCACGCAGCATTTCTACGTGTACCGATGCACTTTCAACAGGTATATTCAATAAACCAACGTGAATGGTGCTTTCATGAAGAGCTTCCATTTGTTCTGTTGTTGTCATTTGCCGCAAGACAATATTTATATTCGGGTATTTTTCTTGATAACTTCGAAGTAATAAGGGAAGAAGTTCGAAAGCGATTGATCCCGTAAAGGCTAATATTAATTGGCCGGATTCTCCGCGATCGATACTTTTTGCCTCTTCACACGCCAAATGTACACGATTTAAAATTTCATACGTCCTCTTTAGAAAAGCCTCTCCAGCTTTCGTTAATTCCACGCGTTGTTTCGTCCGGGAAAACAAAAGCACACTCAATTCAGCCTCCAGTTGTTTAATTTGTTGGCTTAAAGGCGGCTGCGCCATCTGTAAGCGTTGGGCTGCTCTGCCAAAATGAAGCTCTTCCGCCACAGCAACAAAGTATTTTAAATGCCTTAATTCCATACATGCACCCCTTAATATTTTTAAAGTATCAACTAGTAAACAAAGATGTATTAGAAAAAATTGGCTAGTGGCTGTATGATTAGTTTAACAAATATTCGAAAGGATGTGAATATTAAGATATAAAAGTTTGATAGTGATTCCCTAATCATGGTTTGAGCTTAAAACAATGAATTGTAAGGGGATACATTTAAAATAAAGTTTTATATTTTTAACCGAAAAAGCAACTAGCTTTTTCAATTTTATACACATATTTTAAGTCTTAATGATCATCGATGTCTAATTGCCCAAGCTTTCCACGCATCATCTAAAAAAATAATTGAGGAGTGTTGAAAATGGAGACATTATTGTCCAATGGAGTACGTCAAAGAGTGAGTACTTATATGCAAAAGAATCGAGATGGCTTGATTGAAGGATTACAAAAATTAATCCAAATTCCTAGTGAAACAGGATATGAAGGACCTGTTCAAGAACATATTAAACAAATTATGTTAGGACTTGGTCTTGAAGTGGATACATTCGTTGCCGATGCAGCAAAAGTTCGCCGTCATCCTGAATACACAGAGTCAGAAGTAGAACGGCTCGTAGGATTCGAGGGACGTCCAAATGTAGTCGGTAAGTGGGCTGGAACAGATCAAGAAAAGTCACTGCTGTTGTTTACTCACGTGGACACCGTTCCGGTGGGAGACTTAGTGCACTGGAAATATCCAGCACACGATGGAGTGATCGAAAATGGATTGATGTATGGCCGGGGAACGGCTGACAATAAAGGCGGCTTTGGTTCGATCCTTGCGGCATTAGAAGTCATTAAAGGATTGGGATTAAAACCAAAAGGAAACATTACCGCCATATCTGTTGTTGATGAGGAAGTAGGAGGAGCCGGTGGAGCTGTTGCGATGACCCAATATCTTGAAGAACAGAACTTTAAGGCAGATGCATGTATTTACCCACATCCACTAACAACAGGAGCGGGACCTCAAATTGCTTGTGCAGGCGGATTAATTTTCAAAATAAGAGTGACAGGAGTAGCTGCTCACAACTTAAACGGTCAAGTCGGAATTAATGCCATCGGCAAAGCCATGAAAATATATGACGCTTTAATCGAGTTAGACAATAAGCGGGTAGAAACTGTCAGCTATGCACCATTTGAACGTTATTTCGCTGCTTCCGATATGCAAGTTCGTTCAAGTAACTTAACTCCAGCGATGATCAATGCTGGTCAATGGGCATATAAAGTGCCAGCTGAATGTGAACTAACTGGGACAATTGGTTATCCGCCGAATGAAACTCTTGAAGAAGTGAAGGCACAAATTGAGGAAGCGGTTAAGAGAGTGGCTGCCCAAGATGAGTGGCTATCGGAAAACCCACCGGAAATTACTTACGAATGGCACACAAGCCCAGCCGAAATAAGCCCTGGTCATCCTTTTGTTCAAATGGTCAAGTCAAACATTGATGAAGTCGTAGGCAGAACAACAGAAATCTTCGGAATGCCTACATTTAGTGATATTCGTTTCCCGCTTCTTTACATGAATATGCCTGCCATCATCTACGGTCCGAAAGGCGGCAATCTCCACGGATCTGATGAGTGGGTGAATGTGCAGGATTGGTTAGACTGTGTCGAAACGAATGTTTTAAACATATTAGAATGGAGTGGATACGAAGAGATTACGAAATAAAAAGAGTACTAGTAATGAACTATGAGAAGTAAGGATTACACAAGTTTGTTTCAAAAAACTTCACACTAGAACAAGACTTCACTCCGAAAAGTAAGCAATATTGAATGGAGGAGTGAAGTCATTTTTAAAACTCTCAATTAAGTAAAACAAAAACATTATAACCCCTAAACTCAATGAAACTGCCGCCCATAGTATTGTAATAGACACTCAGTTCAGTCTCCTTCAGATAGTAATTAACTCCTCTTTAGAAGAACAGAAGACAACAAGTTATTCCCGCATATATTAAGATTTTTGCATTATTTGTAAGCGCTTAATATTGATGAAGCACTCTTATATGAGCGTTTCATTAATTATATAAAAATCAAAGGAGTTGTCTATGAATCTATCTAATCTTCGTGAAGAGAAGGCAAGTTCTCTTAGTAACCCCGACTTGTTACCAGTACTGCCGGAGGATCAGACTTGGAAAACACAAAACTTTGCTTCTATGTGGATGGGTGTTATCAATAATATTCCGACATATGCAACAATTGGGGGATTAGTTGTTTTAGGGTTTTCACCATGGCAAGTTATTGCGATTATTTTTACTGCGTCGCTTATCCTTTATGGAGCTTTAGCACTTAATGGTCATGCTGGATCTAAATATGGAATACCATTCCCGGTATTGATTCGAACCTCTTATGGAACATTAGGGGCAAATATTCCAGCCGTATTACGCGGGCTAGTTGCGATTATGTGGTTAGGCATACAGGCGTATGCAGGGAGCGCAGCGTTTAATATAGCGTTCACACTCTTTTGGCCAGGTTGGGCTAATCTAGGGGGAGACTGGACGTTTTTAGGAATCGGCCTGCCAGGATTGCTTTCTTTTTTAATCTTTTGGTCGCTGCACTTCTTAGTGTTAAAGCGGGGGATGGAGTCACTGAAGAAATTCCAGGCATTTACAGGTCCTTTAGTATATATTGTATTAATCGGCTTACTCTGGTGGGCGATTGATGCAGGGGGCGGGCTGAATACGATATTCTCTCAAACTGGGAAGTATGAGACGTTCGGAACAGCATTTTTCCCTTTCATTAGTGCAGTAGCAGGTATTATTGGGATTTGGTCGACCTTAATTCTAAATATACCCGACTTTACCAGATTTGCGAGATCACAGAAAGATCAAATAAAAGGCCAATTATATGGACTCCCAGTAACATTTACTATATTTACGTTTGTCACAGTTACAGCAACAGCTGCTACAACAGTCGTCTTTGGGAAGCCGGTAGGGGATATCATCGTACTTCTCCAACAGTTTGACAGACCGGTTATCATTGCCATTGCAGCTCTTATGCTGGCAGCAGCAACGATCACGGTAAATGTTATTGCCAACCTAGTTTCACCGGCTTATGATTTAGCCAATTTGTTTCCAAAGTGGATCACTTTCCAACGAGGCTTTTACATTACAATGTTTGCAGCTCTCTTTACATTCCCTTGGAAGTTAATGGAGAATGCTGATACAATCTTTACTCTCCTCAACTTGATTGGAGGTGCGCTTGGTCCAATCGCTGGTGTGATGATTGCTGATTATTACATTATCCGCAAGCGCCAACTTAATATGAACGATATCTATTCTTTAGAAGGAGAGTACACTTATTTTAAAGGCTATAACTATAGAGCGTTTGCTGCCACCGGATTTGGTGCTGCGGTTGCTTTGATTGGGGCGTTTGTGCCTTCTTTGAAAGGGCTATATGACATCTCTTGGTTTTTAGGAGTCGTTCTTTCCTTTTTGGCTTATATCGGTTTGATGCGTCTACACTCTCCTATATCTGTTAAAGAGCAAGAAGATCAATTGGAAGAGGTAACGAATAATGAGATTGAAACAGTAAATTGATTTGTATCTTTATAATAAATTAAAAATGAGTTATAATAGTTTGTTTATTAACCAATATTGACATAATTTGTTGTGTTGTTTAAATGATTGATGAAAGGAAGAAGCCGTTTTTTATGCCTATAGTTTTTTAAATATTCAGTATATTATCCGTGGGGCTCTATCATTTCAATAAGAGTAATAGGGAAGATAGGAGTATCCGAGCAAACTAAATGGGTAATTTTTTGCAAAATACTGAAATTTCGACATTTCAATTACATTATACGACATTACGACAATTAAAACAAGTAATGCTGCTACCGAAGAGGAGGGCAAAGGATGGCCAATATTGGCTCTAGAATTGAAAGAATCCCTGATAATAAGTATAACAGGAAGTTATTAGTAATAAGTGGGTTTGGAAATACGTTTGATTCCATGGATATTGCAATGGTAGCTTTCGTCTTGCCATCTATTATCGGTCTATGGAACTTATCATCTGGACAAGCCGGGTTATTAGGCAGTTCCGTTCTTATTGGGTATTTTTTCGGGGCACTTCTTTCCGGCTATTTGGGTGATAAAATCGGCCGAAAAAAAGTCATCATGTATACACTAGTTATTTATTGTCTAGCTACCTTAGTTAGTGCGTTTGCAGGTCAATGGGAACACTTTTTTTGGCTGCGTATCATTGCTGGATTTGGTACAGGTGGTGAAAGTGCGATCCTTGCTCCTTATTTAGCAGAGTTAATTGCGAGTAAATATCGGGGAAAATATATTGGTGCATTGACAGGTTTCCACTCTTTTGGTTATGTAGCTGCTGCTGTTCTCGCTTATTTTATCATTCCGATGTCGGATAATGGCTGGCGTCTTGCTATCTTTATAACGGCCTTGCCTATCTTTTTAGTTATTTACTGGAGAAGAGTGTTGCCTGAATCTCCTAGATGGCTGGAATCAGCAGGCAGGTTACAAGAGGCTGACCAGGAAATGAAAAAAATGGAGAAGAGCGTTGAAAAAGCTTTAGGTGAAAAACTGCCGGCCCCTGCTGCAACAACGGCGAGTCCGGCGGCTCAGCAAAAAGGAAGCTTCTTTGCTTTATGGAAAAGAGCCTTCGTAAAGAAAACAATTATGTTATGGGTTCTTTGGTTCTCTGTTATCTTTTCTTATTACGGCTTTTTTACATGGCTGCCAACATTGCTCTACAACGAAGGCTTTGAAATTTCAAAATCATTCGGTTTTTCGATTCTTATCTATCTTGCACAAATTCCTGGATATTTCTCCGCAGCCTTTTTAAATGATATGATCGGCCGGAAAAAAGTGATTGTTAGTTATTTAGGACTCGCTTCGGTTTCAGCTTTCTTTTTGAGCCAGGCGGACGCTTCAACAGCAATCCTTATAGCTGGTTTTTTCACATCGCTGTTTATGGTAGGGGCAATGGCCGGGATGTATACGTATACGCCTGAACAATACCCTACAATTATTCGATCTACAGGCACGGGTTCCGCTTCTGCTTTTGGAAGGATCGGAGGGTTATTAGCTCCCATTTACATTGGTTTTATGTATCCTATTTTAGGATTTATCGGTGTGTTTCTTATGACGACGGGTGTTTTATTTATCGGAATGATCTCTACCTTACTTTTAGGTGATGAGACGAAATCCAAGCCATTAGATGAAATTGCAGATGAGAAAATAGATGTGGATACGAAAGAAGAAGTTGATTCAATTGAAAGCTCGTCTGAATGGAAGGTCAATTAAAAAATAAGGCTATTTTCTAAAAGATGGTTGTTTTTGTAGTATATTCTTATGACAAAAAGTGTAGCAAAAGGGTTGATTGGCGCGGAAAGCGAGCATCCTGGAGCGGAAATCAACCAACCCTTTTCTAATAGCAACAAAGTTTACGAAAGCAGCCAAAAATAAAGAAAGTGAATGAAAAAGCATTCTTACCGGTTATTTATTTAGAGCCCCTTCTTCTTCATTAATAGAAGAAGGGAACAGGTTCTTTGAAAGGGGTGATTGCAGCACAGTTAGGATCAACGCGGTTTTTTTCGTAAGGATAGCCGTTTAATTACACCTATGGGAAATGTAAGGAGGTAACAGGATCGGCCCTGTTTCTTACATACAGCAGCTGAGGTTTTTCTTCGATTCAATACTTTCGGAAAAGAATGAAAGCGCTTGATTATTTTAATAGAGAAACTAGAAAAAAGGAGCTGTTCATATGATTCGAGTAGGTGTTGATGTTGGTGGAACGTTTACTGATCTAATACTAGTTGATGAATTAACGAATAAAATTCACGTCCACAAAGTTCCAAGTACGATTGAGGATCAGTCTATCGGGGTGATCAATGGCATTCAAGAACTATGTAAAAATGCCGAGGTTCCTGTAACAGATGTAGACTATGTTCTTCACGGAACAACGGTCGCCACTAACATTATCATTGAGCGTGACGGTGCTGCAGTCGGGATGTTGACTACTAAAAATTACCGGGATATTTTGCACATTGCCCGTCATAAAAAGGCAGAGAATTTCTCCATTCAGCAAGATCTTCCTTGGCAAGCGGATCCTTTAGTATTGCGCAGAAACCGTATTCCTATCACAGAGAAACTGGCCGCTCCGGATGGCCGCGTAAAAGTACCGATGAATGAAGAAGAAGTTCGCGAAGCGGTGCAGCGGCTGAAAGAGTCAAAAGTAGATGTTGTAGTCGTTTCTTTCCTCTTTTCATTCTTAAATGATGCACACGAACAACGGGCGAAGGAAATCGTAAAGGAAATGTGGCCGGAAGTACAATGCTTTACTTCTAGTGAAATTGCTCCTCAAATGCGGGAGTATGAAAGATTTAGTACGGCAGCGATGAATGCCTATGTTGCCCCGCGCGTCAGCCGATACTTAGATCATTTAGTGAGTGCTCTCGATAACGCCGGGTTACAAGGAGAGCTTCACATTATGCAGTCCTCAGGCGGCATGGCTACTAGTGACATGGCAACGGAAAAACCAGTAACCTTGCTGAAGTCGGGGCCATCAGGAGCCGTATTGGCTACTGCTTGGTGCGGTGAGCTGGAGGGAGTTCCTAATCTCATTAGTGTAGATATTGGCGGCACTTCAGCGGACATTTCCGTCATTCCAAATAACACACCGAAAATTATTAATCCTCGTGATGCGGAAGCGAACGGCTATCCAGTGCTTGTTCCGATGATTGATGTAGAAGTTATTGGCGCAGGCGGCGGATCGATTGCCTACATTGATACCGGCGGGGCGTTCCGGGTAGGACCTAGAAGTGCAGGCGCCAATCCAGGTCCGGCTTGTTATGGGCAAGGAGGAGAGTCTCCGTGTGTAACTGATGCCAACGTCATACTTGGACGTCTCGATCCCGAACAGTTTCTTGGAGGAGATCTCCAATTGCACCCTGAATTAAGCTATAAAGCAGTGGAAGAAACACTTTGCCGTCAACTAGATATGTCTGTAGAAGAGGCGGCTCTCGGCATTCTTAAAATTATTAACAACCATATGGCTCTTTGTATCCGTGCCAAGTCGGTAAGTAAAGGGATAGACCCGCGTGAATTTGCCTTGTTTGCAGCGGGTGGTGCCGGGCCGCTTCACTCCGTTGACTTGGCTGAAACGATAGGCTGTAACTTAGTCATCGTCCCGAATTATCCGGGAATTAGCGCAGCGACAGGTTTATTAGTTGGAGACCTTAAATACGACTTTATTAAATCTCATATTAACCGTATCGACAAAATCACTGATGAAACAATCCAGTCAATTAACGCTGAACTTGAGGATCTATCTAGCACTGCCTACGCTCAATTGATCAAGGATGGAGTCAATCCAGAGGACATCTTGATCGAGCGAATAGCCGAGTGCCGGTATGCAGGGCAAGGGTTTGAATTGCGTGCATCCATTCCAGACGGAACGCTTACTGAGCGATCCATGGCGATGATTAGTCAAAGATTCCACGAGGCGCATGAAGAAGAGTATGGTCATCATTTCCCTGACAATGTGGTGGAATTAATTACTCTGCGCATCGTCGCTACAGGAAAAACACCTTCATTAAATATGCCAAAGTTAGAGGTTGGCGATCGGATCAATCCGAACGAAGCACTCATGTATGAGCGTGAAACGGTATTTGAGGTGGACGGTGAGATTAAACGTTTCCCTACTCCTCGTTACGATCGAAGCAAATTGCTGGCACACGACTTGATCATGGGACCTGCCATTATCGTACAGCGTGACTCGACAACCTCGGTGCCACCACATTGGCAAGCGACTGTTTCAGAAAATGGAACTTTATTTGTCGCATCAAAAGTGGCACAAGGCGGCGCAGCAGAATCAGTTGAAAAACTTTTCACGAAGGTGAGGTAATTGAATATGACGACCAATCAAACGAACCAAGCTATCGTTCAAAATAAAATTGATCCAGTGACTTTGCAAGTGATCGGCGGGGCATTAAAGACTATAGCGAAAGAGATGGCGCACGTCATGTACCGGATGGCTTACTCCTCACTTATTCGTGAATCGGAAGATCTCGGGGCAGGAATTTTTGATGTATTTGGTAACACATTAGCTGAAGCAGACTCTACCCCTATGCAACTTGGCTGTTTACCGGGATACATTCGGGGGTTCCAGGAAAAATTGGGAGATAACCAACATCCCGACGATATTATTTGGAATAACGATCCTTATGCGGGTGCTTCTCACTCTCCGGATGTTGCTTTGTGTCAACCGATATTTTATAAAGGAGAGCTCGTTGGATACGCAGGAGCGACCGCCCACCACTTAGATATGGGAGGCGCTCAGCCTGGACTCATGATCGATGTGCCCGATGTATACGCAGAAGGTTTAATTTTAAACGGGGTAAAGCTTTATGACAGAGGAGTACGGAACGAAACTTTATTTGAAGTGATTCGTCAAAAAGTGCGCACGCCTGTCCAAGTAATCGGAGACTTGGAAGCACAAGTTGCAGCTTGCCGGTTAGGAGTCAAGCGGTTCATTGAATTGATGGATAAGTATGGAAAGGACACTGTTATTTTGGCTTGCGAAGAGTTGATGAATTACTCTGAGCGAATGATGAGAAAAGAAATTGCTAAAATTCCTGATGGTGTGTACGAGGCTGAGTCATGGCTTGATAATGATGGCCGTCATTTGGATACGCCGCTGAAAGTCCATGTGAAAATGACGAAACAAGGAGAGGAGCTGGAAGTAGATGTTTCCGGTTCAGCTGATCAAGTATCCACTGCATTTAATGTGGCCTACTCTGGCGCTCTTTGTGTAAGTGTTCATAGTGTACTGCGTTCCATATTTTTGGATACATTTACTACCGAAGAAGATGTTCCGGCGAACGAAGGGGCGTTCCGTCCAATTAAGATCAAAGCACGTAAGGGATGTATCTTTAATCCAATTAAACCAGCCGCTTTGTTTAGCCGTGGTAACCAGGTGAACACTGTGGCAGATTTGATCATTAAAGCATTAACTCCTGTCCTGCCTAATCAGACATGCGCAGGCAGTGCAGCCAACCTGCAATTTGCTTCTTATGCCGGGTTAGACGAAAAGAATGAGTACTGGGTTTATATTGAAGTCAATGAGGGGTCTTATGGAGGACGCCCAGGCAAAGATGGAATGGATGCTGTAGACTTCAGTTCATGGAATACAATGAACAATCCAATCGAAGACCTTGATATGCACATCCCTCTCGTTTGTGAGCAATATGAGCTCCGCGAAGATACAGGAGGAGCCGGTCAATGGCGGGGAGGATTGGGGATCGTGCGATGGAACCGCTTCTTAACAGATGGATTTATGACGATGGAAGGAGATAAACATACGGTCCGTCCATGGGGATACAAAGGCGGGCTCCCTGGAACAAGTGCTAATCTGATTAAAAATCCGGATAGCGTTCCTGAAGAACTTCCGTCTAAGATCAATGGCCATCGTTTCCAGGCGGGGGAGTCTGTGCAAATCTTAGTCCCATCATCCGGGGGATACGGGGATCCACTCCAGCGATCGGCCGAGCAAGTATTTGAAGATGTATTAGATGAGATTGTCTCGGTTGAAACGGCTTATCGTGATTATGGAGTAGTCATCGAGAATAATAAGCTGGATGCATTAGCTACGGAGCAAAGAAGAGAAGAAATAAGAAGAACAAGGGGGAGGTTGCCCGTTTATTCGGAATAATGCTCTTTGCTTAAGGCTCTTTTCTAAGAGATTGTTGTTTTTAAAACGAAAACTGTTGAAGGTTGATTGGAGCAGAAGTGCGAGACTTCTGCGGGAATAGCGGGACAGGTGAGACCCCACAGGCGTTTACGTCGAGGAGGCTCACCGCCCGCCCCGATCCAATAGAGCATCTCTCGCTGCAATCAACCACACCGCACGACTTGGTAAATAGCAATAAAGTTTGCGAAAACAGCCTTGTTTAATAAGCAACAGGCGAGCGTTTTCATTTTTATCAAAGTAAATCAAGGGATCAAAAAGCAGCCAAGTGCTTTTTAAGAAAGTCTTGGCTGTTTTTCCTATTTGTAAACATAGTGTGATAACGGCATGGATGTTGGGAGGAGTTTAAATGAAGAGAGTGGTCATTACTGGAATGGGGGTTATTTCACCACTAGGGAATGATATAGATACTTTCTGGCACCATTTAACGAAAGGCAAGTCTGGAATTACATTAATTGATACGTTTGATATATCTGATTCCAAAACAAAAATAGCTGGTATTGTCCGTGACTTCGATGCAGAAGGCCGATGGGGACGCAAAGAAGCAAGGCGTATGGATCGTTTCTGCCAGTTTGCTTTAGCGGCAGCTGAGCAAGCTTTGGAAAGCTCTCAATTAAAACTGGACAAGATTGACCGGGAACGGTTTGGCGTCTATGTCGGTTCCGGGATTGGAGGAATCAATACCTTTATTGATAATGTCAATTTATTAAACGAACGAGGACCAGGAAGAGTAAGCCCTAGTTTGGTGCCTATGATGATATCGAATGCGGCCGCTGCCCAAATAAGCATTAGATTAGGGGCATATGGTCCATCCTTGTCGCCAGTAACCGCGTGTTCTATTGGTAACACGTCTATCGGTGAAGCGTTCAATGTCATTCGCAACGGTGAAGCAGATGTTATATTTGCCGGTGGAGCGGAAGCGGCCATTACGAAATTATCGTTGGCGAGTTTCGGAAATGCAACAGCTTTATCTATGAGAAACGAGGAACCAGCTTTAGCGAGCCGGCCGTTTGATGCCAATCGGGATGGGTTTGTCATGAGTGAAGGAGCGGGTATATTAGTGTTGGAATCACTGGAACACGCGCTGCGCCGGGAAGCTCCTATTTATAGTGAAGTGATCGGATATGGAGCAGGTTCAGATGCGTATCACATGGTCGCATCGCACCCGGAAGGAAGAGGGGCTTATGCGGCAATGAAAAATGCTTTGAACAAGGCGAATATAGCAGCGAGTGAGGTAGACGTTATTAGTGCTCATGCGACGAGTACACAAGTAGGTGACATGTCCGAAACATTAGCTATAAAGAGGTTATTTGGAGACCATGCCTATCAAATTCCAACGACAGCTAACAAATCGATGCTCGGGCATATGCTCGGCGCCGCTGGTGGAGTTGAGGCAATTGCTCTAGTGAAAAGCCTTCAACAAGGTATAGTACCTCCAACGATTAATTTAGAGACTGCTGATCTGGAGTGTGACTTGGATTATGTCTCAGAGGGTGCGCGGAGTGTTCCACTAAACATTGGTCTCTCCAACTCATTTGGCTTTGGGGGGCACAATTCAGCTATTGTATTAAAAAGGTATGAATGAAGATTCGCATACTCATTGTTGACTAAGGTAGTTGAAATCGGATGCTCATCTTTTTAAATGAATATGGAGGCTGTTCCAAAGTCGGCGCTTAACAGACTTTGGAACAGCCCCCTGTTGAATAAACAAAGTGAAGCAGTGCTGCATTGTGCACCGGTCATTGGCATTTATGTGCGGCTATAACGGTTTTCTGCACAGGAATCATTGAATTGTGCACAGCAAACAAACTTATGCGCCGGCCGCCGGGCTTTGTGCACGGGTTGTCCCGATTTTCTGCACGGCCAAGTTCGATTTATGCGCGAGAACAGCCGTAATATGCACACTGCTCACTGATAAAATAAAAGTTGCACACGGATTGTGGAAAAGTTCAATAAACATAAAATTATAAAATAGTCGGGAGAACAACTTTCTCTTTATATTCATCACCTTCTGTTTCTAAAGAAGATACGTGATTTTGATTCGCAAGCGACTCAAGGTCTAAAGCTACTTGAATCCAAAACTGGCACCTTGAGGAAGAGAGGCTGTCCTGTAAATATTGTTCAATCCGGTCAATTCGATACCTTAAGGTGTTTCGGTGAATATGCAAATTTTTGGCAACAATTTCGCGATTATAATTATGAGACGCGAGACACTTTAGCGTTTCATAGAGCACTGAACCCCGTTCGGAAAGAAGCTCTTCTGGTAATACGAGGTTTCGAAACTCCTTGGCTTTACTTGCATTCATTCCCCCATAAAGAAGCAATTCGCCCCGTAATTCATCTGCAAAATAGACCCCTCCTTCAGGGCTTGAGAACTGAACAAGCGGGGCCAGAGACTTTGCCTTCTGATAGCTTTCCACTAAAGAAAGCAAGTCTGACTTGATGTCACCAAACACAAAAACGGGCACTACTTGCTTATAAATGTTTTGCACGTGATTGTATAAATCTTTTAAATAGTTTTTTATTTCTTCATATTCAAGATTAGAGGAGATTAATAAAGTCAGCCGGCCTTCATATACTTCACAGAAACCGTCTATCCCTTCCGTTTCATCCACCCATTTTGTACATTCATTACTTAAAAAATCCATTTCAATGGATAGGCTGAGTGGTATCTCTTTTTTTCCAGGAAGTACAAACCCGGCTATCCAATTCTCGTTCGGAGCCAATCCAAGCTTACGCATTCTATCTTCCATTAATATGGAGGCTGTTTTTGGATTTTCAAATAGCAGCTCCATTAACTCTGCTCTTAATTTTTTACGGGTCACTCCTACTTCTTGTTGATTGAGACGGATATCTAAAAGAACAGTAGCTGCATATTCAAGAGCAAAGGTATGTGCTTCTTCAAACTGCTGATAAAAGTTCATAAGCCAAAGGGTTCCCCAATGTTTCTCTCCGATTCGAAGCGGGGAAGCAATGGCATAAGGAGGAGTTTTAGTTGGTACATAGATAGCTTGTCCCTCCGTTGCGATCGACTCATTTTCATGTTGACTATTATCCAAAAGTTCATCGTTTAATATCCCAGTAAGATTGTCCATTATTTGCGAAAGGTTCATGCGCTTCCCTTCGGTTGGAATGATCTTATCTAACACTTTGTTCGTAGAATCGGTAATCACAGCGGGGCACTTGAAAAATTTGGCAAGGATACGACAAATATCCGCACCGCTGTTTGCAGATCGTAATTCTCCGGCCAATTCTGAAGGAAGCTGTGCGGTCAATTCTTTTTTTCTAAACTCACGCTTCATAATTTCTTGGTGAATAGAGTGGGTGATTTTAATAAATTGCAAGTGAAATGGTACTTCTAAAATCGGAATAGAATATTTATCACCAAATTCCAAAACGGCTGGAGGACATTCTTCTAAATAACGGCCGGTTGCAAACAAAATACCGGAAATTTGATGCCGTAAAAACCCTTTAAGAAGCCTGGATTCTGATGCTTTATCTTGAGGCCATACTTGTCCGCATGTCATAAGCAGCTCTCCCCCTTCAAGGAAGTGCCTCATGTCATCATGATCAATAACGTGTGCCCAGCGGATCTTACGAAACAAACCTCTTTTTCCAGCGCGAACTGTTACACCATTCAAGTCCGATAAAAGCAATGCTTCTCTAACTGTAATCATTACTTTTCCTCCTTTGTGCAAGCGATACAAAATTTCCAAAAAAATAATTTGATTTTAAGCGTAATGTCCAATTGTAATAAGATGTAATAGAATGGTATTATTCCTATTATAAGTTAGCGCTTACATGAAATCCATGCAGAATATTAAGAATTTTCGTCATTTTTTGCGAACGATTACTTCAGCCTATGACTTTATGATGGAAGGCTCATCCAACAGATTTAGCTGACTAATCGCATGCAGCTAACGGGTGTAAAGCTTGAATCATTAAGTAATGGCGGCAAAAAACAAATTAGTCACAAGGACTGTTTATACAGAAATGGAGGATGATAAAATGATAGATTCTTTCCGCGCATAGCAGTTGAATAGTCATTATTAGAGTAGTTATTTACAATTTGTCTGAGAAAGTACGAGATCAAACAATCATAGAAAGCTGTCCCATCATCTTCTTTTTTCTGACCTATTGTTTGTTATCCAGCCTTTGGAAGCCAAACTCGAAATTTTTTTTGATCGAAATTATCTGAATAATGTTAATATTAGATATTTTTGGCCAATTCCTAAAGACATGGGGGTAAAAAATTAATGTCAATACAACAACAGGTAGAAAAAACGATAGTAAGTGAAGAAAATCGATCTACTGGAGTGAAACAAGCCGTTTTTGGGGCGGCTATTGGAAATTTAATCGAATGGTTTGATTATGCTTCATACGGATATCTGGCCACGATCATTGCTGTCGTCTTCTTCGCTCCGGGTAACGAAAAGGTAGCGTTGCTCGGAACGTTTGGAGTATTTGCCGTCTCCTTTATAGCAAGACCTATTGGAGGCCTCGTTTGGGGTCATTATGGAGACAAGCTTGGGCGAAAGCGTATTTTGGTTCTTACACTCATCATGATGTCACTAGCGACGTTTTCAATTGGACTCATACCAAGTTACGCTACGATAGGTATCGCAGCACCGCTGTTACTTCTTTTATGCCGTATCGTCCAAGGTTTTTCGGCGTCTGGCGAGTATGCTGGAGCCTCCTTGTTTATTGCTGAATACGCACCAAATTCACAAAGAGGGCTTCTTGTCAGCATGGTGCCGGCAAGTACAGCTGCCGGCCTGTTGCTTGGGGCTTTGACTGCGGTTCTTCTTGAGTACAACCTAACGCAAGATGCCTTGCACAGCTGGGGATGGCGCATTCCTTTTCTTATATCAGGCCCACTAGGTTTAATTGCTCTCTATATACGCATGAAACTGGAGGACACGCCTGTTTTTACTGAGAAAGAGCATGAGGAGACTCAAGCCCCCGTTTTCAAGAGCGTCCGCCAGAACCGGAAGCAGATTTTAGTTGCTTTCGGAGTTATTTGTCTTAATGCTGTCGGCTTCTACACTATTCTCAGCTACATGCCAACTTACCTTGTTAAGGAGTTAGGTTTCGATAGTATGAAGGCCATTTTTACGACAATTATCTCACTAACCACTTATGTCATCCTGCTCCCATTTGTGGGCTCGCTCGCCGATCGGGTCGGCAGGAAGCCGGTGCTTATCGGTGCTAGTGTACTGTTTATACTGTTTACTTATCCAGCTTTTGCACTTCTTTCCCAAGGTGGTATGTACGCCGTGCTGGCACAGATCTTACTCGGTGCCATATTAGCCGGAAATGATGGAGTACTTGCTACCTTCCTATCTGAGATGTTTCCAACTTCTGTGCGGTACACTTGTTTCGGATTATCTTTCAATATGGGTAACGCTATCTTCGGAGGGACAGCCCCATTTATAGCAACATTCCTGATTCTTCAGACGGATAACACGTTCGCTCCTGCCTTCTACTTGATGGCAGCCGCTTTCATCGCATTTATAGCCTTGTTAAGAACAAAGGAAACAGCGAACACATCCATGCATCAGGAGTAGTAAGTAACGCTTAAAAGGAATTTTATAAGAGAGTTGGTGCATAATGCATGACTGTCATGTCACTTCGGGTGTCAGGTGTTCTATAATTTGCCCCGTTAATCTCCGCAGCACTCGTGATCCTCCGTTATCAGGGCGCGCGCAATAGCAACCTTTCCGATTGCTATATGAAATGTTGGCACGATAGGAAAGTGAAAGATTAATAGTAACTAGAAATATTTTATTAAAAAAATTGTGGAAAAGGAAAGGTGAATAACATGGTACAACAAATCACAGATCTTGAAAGAACAAAAATTTTACAGAATGGCGGAGAGAAAGTAAAACCTACTTTTTCCAAAGAGGAAATGACACGCCGCAATACCCGTTTGCGCGAGTATATGGCGAAAGCTGGAATCGATGCCGTTATGTTTACTTCTTACCATAACATCAATTATTACAGTGACTTCCTGTACACGTCTTTCAACAGATCGTATGCGCTGATCGTCACTCAAGACAAGCATGTTACTGTAAGCGCAAACATTGATGCCGGCATGCCGTGGAGACGCAGCTTTGACGAGAATATTGTCTACACAGACTGGAAAAGAGACAACTTTCTTTATGCGGTGAAAAAGGTATTAAATGAGGGAGGCTTCTCCAGCGGGCGTCTCGGTGTAGAAAATGACCATATGACGCTCGATTTACGTCGCCAAGTGCAGGATGCCCTGCCAAAAACAGAGCTTGTGGACGTTTCTCAGGCGGTGATGGGGCATCGGATGTTTAAGTCTGACGAGGAAATTGATTTGATTAAAAACGGTGCCCGCATTGCGGATATCGGCGGAGCGGCCGTTGTCGAAGCGATTCGCGAAGGTGTACCGGAATACGAAGTGGCGCTGCATGGCACAGAAGCAATGGTGCGCGAAATTGCCCGCACGTACCCGCACGCTGAACTGAGAGATACGTGGATTTGGTTCCAATCCGGCATTAATACGGACGGCGCTCACAACTGGGCGACTTCCCGCAAGCTGCAGCGAGGAGATATTTTGAGCCTGAACTGCTTCCCGATGATCGCTGGTTACTACACGGCACTTGAACGTACATTGTTCTTGGAAGAAGTGTCTGACCGCCATCTGGAGCTGTGGGAAATTAACTGCAAAGTGCACAGACGCGGCCTTGAACTGATCAAGCCGGGGGCTAGATGTATGGATATCGCCGCTGAATTAAATGAGATTTACCGCGAGCACAACTTGTTAGCGAACCGGACATTCGGTTACGGACACTCATTCGGCGTACTGAGCCACTACTATGGACGTGAGGCTGGACTGGAACTGCGGGAAGATATCGAAACGGTGCTGGAGCCAGGCATGGTTGTGTCTATGGAACCAATGATCATGATTCCAGAAGGAGAGCCGGGAGCTGGCGGTTACCGCGAGCACGACATCCTCGTCATTAGCGAGAATGGGGCGGAGAACATCACTAAATTCCCATTTGGTCCGGAGCATAACATTATTACAAAGTAATCCGATCATTGTTCTTTTCTTTCAAAACAAAGATTTAGACTTTAAAGCAATTTCTTATTTCGAAAAAGTAAAGCAATGGACGGCAACAGTGGCGGTAAAGCCATTTAATTCAATTAATCCTTCTTATTTATAATTGCTCCCAACTAGGGAATGCCAAGGTTGGGGGTGGTTATAAACTCTTTAAATGAAGACATTCCTTTGTTCGTTTTTTCTTCGCGGCTAATATTTGGGGGGATTATCCTGTTTTAAAAGAATTCTATTTAGATATGCTTATTGGAAGTGCTTGCCATCCAATTGAATTGTGTAGCATCCATATGATAAATAATCTATATAATAAAGGGGCTATCTATATATGAATCAAGGAGATAAGCTGCAGAAGGGCCTAAAGACGCGCCACTTGACGATGATCGCATTTGGCGGCTCGATTGGGGCAGGCTTGTTCGTCGGCAGTGGTGCCATCATACAGATTACCGGACCAGCAGCGGTCTTCACCGCATTAATGGCTGGAATCTTAGTTATTCTCGTTATGAGAATGCTAGGAGAAATGGTCGTCGCAAAGCCTTCACTAGGTTCGTTTTCAGATTATGCGCGGGAGGCACTTGGAAATTGGGCAGGTTTTACTGTGGGATGGCTGTACTGGTACTTCTGGGTGATCGTGATCGCTGTAGAAGCGATCGCTGGTGCTGCTATATTAAGAGCTTGGTTATTTCCTGATGCTTCTCTTTGGGCGTTAAATCTAATATTACTAATAGTGTTGACAATAACCAATCTCTTCTCGGTTAAAGCTTTTGGTGAATTTGAATATTGGTTTTCCTTAATTAAAATTGTCGCAATCGTTTTGTTTCTTGGCATCGGTGGAGCTTACGTTTTAGGTCTGCTGCCCGGAACAACGATGGACTTCTCTAACTTGACGGCACATGGTGGATTCACGCCTCTTGGTTCCGCCGCAGTATTTATTGCTGTAGCTACTATTATTTTCTCCTTCGTTGGTTCTGAGATCGTAACGATTGCGGCAGCAGAGTCAGCCGAATCTGAAAAAGCAGTAGTGAAAGCCGTAAACTCTGTTATTGTTCGTATCATGATGTTCTATGTAGGCTCCGTTTTTTTAATTGTAGCTATCGTTCCTTGGAATGACTCTAAAGCGCTTACAAACCCATATGTTGGGGCTCTTAAAGTAATTGGCATCCCCGGTGCTGACATGATTATGAATTTAGTCGTCGTCACAGCGGTGCTCTCTTGCTTAAATTCAGGCATATACACTGCATCCCGGATGTTGTTCGCTTTAGGCGATAAGGGAGATGCCCCTAAATGGATGCTGGATGTGACGAAGAGAGGAGTGCCGTTAAAGGCTATTCTTACTTGTACAATATTTGGGTTTATATCCGTTATTATGGCTTTCATATCACCGGATAAAGTGTTCCAATTTTTGTTAAATTCATCAGGGGCTATTGCTCTTTTTGTCTACTTGCTGATTGCTATTTCCCAGCTGCGGCTTCGCAAAAAGATCGAGCGCGAAACGCCGGAACGTCTTAAGCTGCGTATGTGGGCCTATCCTTATCTGACTATTGGGTCTATCATGGCAATGACCGCGATCATTGGATCGATGGCTTTTAACTCCGCAACCCGCTCACAGTTAATATTAAGTTTATTAAGTGCAGTCGTTGTGGTCCTCCTTTATGTAATTAAAACGAACATTGAACGAAAAAAATTAACGAATGCCGATGTTGTTGAAAATGATTTATCTAAAATTGATGTTAAGATTGAATAACATAATATAGAGGCGAGGCGAGTGTTTATGAATAAACATTTAGTGGCGAATATGACTTGGCAAGAATATCAATCAAAAGTAAAAGATAACATTTTAATTTTACCTATCGGTTCAATAGAGCAACATGGCCCCCACTTACCGCTTGGTGTTGATGCGATGCTGGCTGAAAAGATCAGTTTATCGATAGCGGAGAAAGTAAATGCCGTAGTCGCACCGACCGTATCTTACGGGTATAAATCACTTCCTGCGAGCGGCGGCGGCCCGCTGTTTCCAGGTACGATTGATTTAAAAGGCTCGACTGTCATTTCTTTAGTGTATGACTTGCTCGAAGAGTTTTTACACGACGGATGGCAAAAAATATTGATGGTAAGCTGTCATTATGAAAATGAGGCTTTTCTCGCTGAAGCTGCAGATCTCATTATGAGAAACCAAAAAGAGGAGTATCCTAAAATTTTACTTTCTAACTGGTGGGATAATTTATCAGAGGAAGTCATACCTCAAGTATTTGATGAAGTGAAATTCCCGGGGTGGGCTTTAGAACACGCTGCAATTGCGGAAACATCGATGATGATGCATTTTGCGCCAGAGCTTGTACGTGAAGAATTAATTGTAGATGAAGGGATTGACAATCCACCTACGTACCAAAGTTTTCCGCCATCACCTTCATTGATCCCGCCATCAGGCTGTCTTCATACAGCACGATCCAGTTCCGCTGAAAAAGGGCGTTTAATTATTGAAAACTCTACAGATAATATTGTTTCTTTTTTGGAGAAGGAGTTTTTCGCAAAAGTGACGATCACTGATTGACAGAAAATTTCATGTGAATAGTAAAAGAGGCTGCCCCGCAAGTGCCAAGCTCCCCCTCTACATTTAGTGGGGGAGGCGTTTGGCTCTTTGCTTTTGGGACAGCCTTTTTACCTTTTGACATTTACACATTCGTCTTTTAAATGTTAAATAGGGTTAAGGTATTTTTAAAAAAACCCCATCAAAAACTCTATAGGATCAGCCGTTTTTAATAGGAAATTCTATATGTGTACATACTAAAATCATGTACCGAGCCTTTATAAAGTCTTTGCACATGGTTTTTATATGACATGATAGTATATCTTGCTGTTTATGTTTTAAAGAATAAAGCATACTTACTTTACGGAATCGTTGATTTGTATTCCGGCTTTTACGGCGGTGGTTTTCTTATAATTTTTGCCCCACTCATACATAATCTCGAGAATAGGAATTAGACTTTCTCCCTGTTCCGTTAATGAGTATTCTACTTTCGGAGGAACGACAGGGTAAACTTCACGGTGAACAATCAGATCTTCTTCCAGTTCCCGCAATTGATTAACAAGCATTCTTTGGGTGATACCAGGCATCAGCGATTTTAGTTCGTTAAACCGTTTTGTTCCTTCTTTACCAAGATGCCACAAAATAAGCATTTTCCATTTTCCCCCGATAACGGAAAGGGTCAATTCTTTTTCACAGTTAAACACTTTGTTGCAAAGATGTCCCATACTATTCAACTCCTTCGCATATTTAGTGGTATACTTTTTGTGACTATATGATTAAAAAGTGCATACTTACAATTCAATATTATACACGATATACTTACATTAGTACAGGTGATAAAGAACATTAGGAGGGGATGGAATGAAAGAGGTAACTGTTCCGCGTGAAATTCTTTCCACGGAGAATACGTGCGAGGTCTTAAACACGCTCAAACTGGATTCGGTCAGCTTTGTCTTGTTTGGCGCAACAGGGGACTTAGCTAAAAGAAAAATCTTCCCTGCTTTATACAATTTATTTCTCGATGAAAAACTTTCCAAACCATTTTCAATTATTGGGTTAGGCCGGCGCGAATGGTCTAATAAGGAATTTCAATCGCATGTGAAAGAATCTTTGAGTAAATTCTCCAGACGTTTTGTTAATAATGAAGCCCAAATAGATGAGTTCCTTCAGGCATTTCGCTACTGTGCGCTGGATGTAACGAATAGTGAAGGATATAAACAAGTGCTTGAATTAGTTCAAAGCCGAGAAGAAGAACTAAGCATACATGGAAACCGGCTGTTTTATTTATCGGTAGGTCCTGAATTCTTTGATGTCATCACATCGAACATTCAGGAAAGTGGAATAGGTTCTTCCAAAGGATGGAAACGTCTCATTATTGAAAAGCCATTTGGTCATGACTTGAAATCTGCCCAAGAATTAAATGAGAAACTAAGCGAAGCTTTTGAAGAAGATGAAATTTATCGTATTGATCACTATCTTGGAAAGCCGATGGTGCAAAACCTTGAGTCCTTAAAGGTGGCTAACCCTATGCTTCAGGCTATATGGAATAACCATCATATCGCCAACGTTCAAATCACCGCGAGTGAAACGGTCGGCGTCGAAGAAAGGGCAGGTTATTATGACCAGGCGGGAGCGATCCGCGATATGTTCCAAAATCATATGCTGCAAATGTTGATGATGACAGCGATGCAGCTGCCGGAACGAATAAGTCCTGAAAATATTCGGCTCGAAAAAAGAAAAATCATGGAAAGTCTTCGTTCAGTTGGGAAAGGAAATGTCGCTTCTCACGTAGTTCGCGGACAATATGATTCAGGAGAAATCAATGGTGAACGTGTTGTTAGCTATAAAGAAGAGCCTGGAGTAGATGCCTCTTCAACAAATGATACATTTGTAGCTGCACGTATGTGGGTTGATAATTCTCTGTGGAGCGGGGTACCATTCTATATTCGTACAGGAAAAAGAATGGAAAAGAAATCAACAAGGATTGTTATTGAATTTAAAAATACATTACACGATTTATACGCAGCTGATAACGAGGGGCAGGCGCCCAACCTTTTAACCATCGAGATCAGTCCGAATGAATCTGTTTCATTACAATTAAATCTTAAAAATCCATTAAACCATGGCGAAACCGAACCCGTCATATTAAGCTTTTCAGCTAGTGACAAAGAAGTGCCGGAAGCATACGAACGATTAATTTTCGATGCTTTGCGCGGGGACCCTACGTTTTTTGCCCATTGGAAAGAAGTTGAATTATCCTGGAAATGGGTGCAAGCAGTTTTAGAGGCATTCGAAGCGAATACTCTTCCCCTGCATTCATATATTTCAGGTTCCATGGGGCCGGAAGCTTCTGATCAATTATTGCAGGAAGACGGGTTTAAGTGGTGGTAGGCAAGAACTAGTCCTCCGATACGGAGAAAAATAATATTAATTTTGAATAGAGAGGGGAAGTACTGTATGGCAATTTCTTTTGATTACTCTAACGCGTTATCATTTATGAAAAAAAGTGACTTGGATCATGTAAGTGACTTTGTCAATGTAGCTCATAATAGGCTTCATGAAAAAAAAGGTCCTGGATCTGACTTTCTCGGTTGGGTTGATTTGCCAATCAACTATGATCGAGATGAATTTTTGCGAATTAAGCAAGCGGCCAAGAGAATCCAAGATCAATCAGATGCTCTTATAGTGATAGGCACCGGCGGATCTTATTTAGGGGCAAGAGCAACGATTGAAGCATTGTCTCATAGTTTCCATAACGAAATGAGCGATACGACGAAAGTTTATTTTGTCGGCCAGAATCTGAGTGCTGCGTATATTACTCATTTATTCGAGCTTTTAGAGGATAAAGATATCTCTGTGAATGTGATCTCTAAATCTGGAACAACAACGGAGCCAGCTATAGCATTCCGTATTTTCCGTGACTATTTGGAGAAAAAGTATGGAAAAGAGGAAGCAAGAAAACGTATTTACGCAACGACTGACCAAGCAAAAGGCGCTTTGAAACAGCTTGCTGATGAAGAAGGGTATGAAACTTTTGTGATTCCGGATGACGTTGGCGGAAGATATTCTGTACTCACCGCAGTTGGTCTCTTGCCTATTGCAACTGCTGGAATAAATATTGATGAATTAATGGAAGGAGCAGCGGCGGCGTACTATACTTATAATAATTCGGACCTTTCAACGAATGAATGTTATCAATACGCTGCTGTCCGCAATACTCTTCATCAAAAAGGGAAAGACATTGAGCTGCTCGTTACTTATGAACCGTCTTTACAGTATGTAGCTGAATGGTGGAAGCAGTTATTTGGAGAAAGTGAAGGGAAAGATCATAAAGGTCTTTTTCCGGCATCGGTTAATTTTCCGACTGACTTGCATTCCATGGGCCAGTATGTGCAGGAAGGCCGCCGTCATTTGCTCGAAACTGTGTTGCAAGTGAAGAAACCTGCGATTGATCTGACGATTCAAGCAGATCCGGACAATATTGATGGACTGAATTTTCTAGCCGGCAAGACGATGGATGAAGTCAACAAAAAAGCTTTTCAAGGTGCATTATTGGCTCATGTAGATGGAGGAGTACCTAACTTGCTTGTCGAATTAGATGAAATGAACGAATATAACTTTGGAGAGCTAGTTTACTTTTTCGAAAAGGCTTGTGCCGTGAGCGGCTACTTGCTCGGCGTCAATCCATTTGATCAGCCAGGTGTTGAGGCATACAAGAAGAACATGTTTGCACTATTAGGCAAGCCGGGCTTCGAAAAAGAAAAAAATAAACTTGAGCAGTGCTTATCCAGTTAGCTAATTACAATCTATTTAGGGGCGATCATTTATGACAAAACAACAAGTCGGTGTTATCGGTTTAGCAGTAATGGGAAAAAACCTTGCTTTGAATATTGAAAGCCGGGGCTACTCGGTGGCTGTGTACAATCGTTCACCTGAAAAAACAACAGAATTCTTAAAGACAGAAGCTGCAGGGAAAAAGTTTATTGGTACGAACACCATTGAGGAGTTTGTGCAGTCATTAGAAAAGCCGCGCAAAATTTTATTAATGGTGAAAGCCGGTGCACCAACAGACGCAACGATTGATTCGTTGAAACCCTATCTTGAAAAGGGAGATATTCTTATCGATGGCGGCAACACTTTTTTCCAAGACACGATCAGACGCAACAAAGAATTAGAATCAACAGGTATTCACTTTATCGGGACGGGTGTTTCTGGAGGAGAAGAAGGAGCATTAAAAGGTCCTTCCATTATGCCGGGTGGTCAAAAAGAAGCGTTTGAGCTGATCGAACCGATTTTAGAGGCGATTTCAGCAAAAGTAGAAGGGGATGCTTGTTGTACGTATATTGGGCCTAACGGTGCCGGTCATTACGTAAAAATGGTTCATAATGGCATTGAATACGGCGATATGCAGCTCATTTCGGAAGCTTATTTTATCATGAAGCATGTACTCGGCTTACAGGCGCAAGAACTTCATGAAGTATTCTCGGAGTGGAACAAAGGTGAATTAGACAGTTATTTAATTGAAATTACTGCAGATATTTTTACAAAAGTAGACGAGGATACAGGGAAGCCTCTTGTAGATGTCATTTTAGATACAGCAGGTCAAAAAGGTACAGGTAAATGGACGAGCCAAAGTGCTTTAGATTTAGGTGTCCCACTTCCGATTATTACTGAATCTGTCTTTGCCCGTTTTATCTCTGCTATGAAAGAAGAACGTGTAAAAGCAAGCAAATTGTTAAAAGGGCCGGAAAGAAAAGATCTTGGCAGTAATAAAGAGGCTGTCATTGAGGCTGTACGCAAAGCTTTATATATGAGTAAGATTTGTTCGTACGCACAAGGCTTTGCCCAAATGCGTGCGGCATCTGAAGAATATAACTGGGATCTTAATTATGGTGATATCGCGATGATTTTCCGCGGCGGCTGTATTATCCGTGCGCAATTCCTGCAAAAGATTAAGGATGCTTATGACCGTGATCCTAAATTGGCAAACTTGTTGTTAGATGAGTATTTTAAAGAAATTGTAGAAAGCTATCAATCGGCTTTGCGTGAAGTCTTAAGTATAGCTATTGGGCAGGGGATTCCGGTACCGGCATTCTCAAGTGCTTTAGCTTACTATGACAGCTATCGGACAGAAACGCTGCCGGCTAATCTTTTACAAGCGCAACGTGATTACTTTGGTGCCCACACTTATCAGCGTATAGATAAGGAAGGCAGTTTCCATACAGAGTGGACGCAAAAGGTGTTAAATTAATAGTTATATAGACAAAAACAGAAAAGGCCGCAAACATGCGGCCTTTCCGAATATTCACCAATAACGGTATCCGACGCACAAAACATTGTTTGCTAATGATGTAATTGTTATTGAAGGTTTGCGTTTAAAAGAGATAGAGCAAGGGGAGTATTTGATGATTGCTGCCCTGTTTTTTAAATATCTTATTACATATCAATAAGGGGAGATACCCTATGTACAAAATGATAGCGATCGACCTTGATGGTACATTGCTTAATGATGAATTAATCGTTTCACCACGAACGGTCGAGGCCATTCAAAAAGCGGTAGAGCGCGGCACGGTCGTAACGGTTGCGACTGGCCGTATGTTTCGTTCCGCAAAGCAGTTTGCCCAGCAGCTCGGTTTAAATGTACCGCTCATTACTTATCAAGGTGCGCTTATTCAGGATGTGGAAGAAAAAGAAGTGATGTATGAGCGCCCTGTTCCGCCGAAGATTGCCCACAAGTTAATTGAAATTGCTAACGAGAAAAATATGCACTTGCAAGTGTATCAAGACGACATTCTCTATGCAGCTTCGGACAATGACATTATCCGTCGGTACGCTGATGCGGTTAAAGTTCCTTATACGGTGGAGCCCGATCTTGCCAAGCTTGCTGAGCGGGGGTTTACGAAAGCGCTCTTTATTGATGCGCCTAATTATATTGATGATTTGCAGAACGAACTGCGTGAATTATTCGGTGAGCGGGCGAATATTGCGAAATCGAAACCGACTTACCTTGAAGTGACGCATCCGGAGGCCGACAAAGGGATCGCCTTGCTGCATTTAGCGCAAAAGCTCGGCATCGACCGATCGGAAATCATCGGTATTGGCGACAACTACAATGACTTGGACCTCATCACGACAGCCGGCTTAGGCGTTGCAATGGGCAACGGAGTGGATGAATTAAAAGAAAGAGCTGACTATATCTCGCTCTCTAACAATGAGGATGGTGTAGGGCACGTCATTGAAAAGTTCGTGTTACAGCCTGCTGTTGTGGCAGTTGACTAATTGAGATGATTGTTAATTAAATAGTATGTAGATATAAACGTAAATTATCTGCTTAACATACGATGCACCTAAAAGACCTTCATAATCGAAGGTCTTTCTTTATCGCTTTAAAGCGACGGGGGACTGACCCCCGTTACGTTAATGCACTAAAGTAAAGCTGTGGGAGGAAATTGACTTTTTATATCGAATGTATAGGGATGGAATGATTGAAAAAAATGAGGTGTGAATAAGTGTTGCGAAAACCGAAACCAAATGCTTTTTTACGATCCCAAAGACCATTTGATCTCTCTCGCCGTAGTCGAAAACATTCGCTTATTTTCCTGGACAATCCCTATTCCAACTGGACGCTGACTAACCATTTTTGCCGCAAATCTACTCATATTCATCCGCGCAACTTTTGTTTAAACGACTGTCCTTCTTCAGAATGAGTATTTTTAACGCTCTGCAGGTGAACCCGTTGCAGAGCTTTTTTGAGGGCAATATAGTACAGAGAGTCTATGATTGAGGCTCTCTTTTTTTGATGGGAAAAATCACAAACGCCATGTTTCACTCTACCGCGATCACATTTGCCTATGCCCTCATCCCGCTGGCATTTGCTTTGATAAGCGAAATAGTAAGGGTCAGTCCTCTGCTGCTTTAAAGCAGCGGGGGCCTGACCCCCAGCACTTTAAAGCGATAAAGCAAGTCATAGCTCCCAAGTGGTGTACATATGATGAGGAAAAAGGCTTTTTTGGGAGGGTGTGAGGTAATTATGGAGATTCATGTGCGAAGAGGGGATACGCTCTGGTATTATAGCCAGTTGTTTGATATTCCGCTTGTGCTGATTGTTGATTCGAATCCGGAGATCAATCCGAACGTGCTGGATCAGGGGCAGGCCATTCAAATTCCTGGTTTTACAGTGACAACGCGGATGATTCAGAAAGGAGATTCGTTTTGGAAGCTGGCATCAGCCCGGCGTTTAAGTGTGGATGCACTGCTTTTACTCAATCCGAATGTGAACCCTAATCAGCTCCAAATTGGGCAAAAGGTACGAATTCCCACAAGAGTGACATGGCTTATTGTCAACGGTAAACAGCCGTATGATTTTCAGCGAATGACTAACGACATGAACAGGCTGCTGGCTGTTTATCCGTTTATGAGAAGAAGGGAAGCGGGAAAAAGTGTACTCGGTTTGCCGCTGTATGATTTGCGGATCGGGAAAAGCAATCGCAAGGTGCAAGTGAACGCTTCGTTTCATGCTAATGAATGGATCACGACACCTATTTTGATGCGCTTTTTAAATGAATATTTGCTTTCTTTGACGAATTATTTTGCGATAAAAGGAGTGACGACACTTCCCTTATATGGGCGCACACAGTTATCGGCCGTCCCGATGGTCGACCCTGATGGAGTCAATTTAGTTTTAAATGGCCCGCCGGCTAGTGTAAAAGAAGAAGTTATTGCGATTAATAAAGGCAGCACTGATTTTTCTGGCTGGAAAGCGAACATTCGTGGAGTCGATTTAAACAAACAGTTTCCAGCCAACTGGGAGTTTGAAGCAAAACGAAAGCCGAAAGCGCCGGCTTCGCGCGACTTTCCAGGTGATGCCCCGCTGTCCGAACCGGAGTCAAAAGCGATGGCTAACTTAGTGAGGCAAGAATCATTTGCGCGGCTTCTTGCGCTGCATACACAAGGAGAAGAATTTTACTGGGGATATGAAGGGCTTGAGCCGCCGGAATCAGAAACGCTTGCCAACCAGTTTGCCCGAGTGAGTGGATATGAAGCTGTCCGATATGTGGACAGCCATTCGGGCTACAAAGATTGGTTTATTCAAGAGTTCCGCAGACCCGGCTTTACAATCGAACTCGGCCAAGGTCAAAACCCGCTCCCCATCACTCAATTTGACGAAATCTACGAAGCTGCTTCCGGGATGCTCATAAGTTCACTAATTTAAAGAAATTTGGGGTCAGTCCCTCATCGCTTTAAAGCGACGAGGGACTGACCCCCGGTACGTTAAAGCGACAGAGAGTCGTTTTTGTGGATTCTCTGTTTTTTATTGTTAAAAAAGTTTATTTTTTTTTTTTTTTTTTTTTTTTTTGGAGGTTTTTGAAGGATTAGATAAATGAGGAAATACTATGTTAATCACTGAAAAATTACTTTATCAGGGAAGTTATATATTAGTATTACTAGTAAATAATGCTAGAGATGTAGATAAAAAAGGGAATATAGTACTGCAAAATGGAATATTTTACTTGTTTAATATAAAGGATACAAGACTTTAGATATTTGTGTAGAATCTAGCAATTATGGGAAGATGTAAAAGTATTATATGAAATTGGAGGAATGTATACATGGCTTTTCAAGCGAAATCTTATCGTAAATTCGTTGCGACAGCTGCAACAGCTACGTTAGTAGCAACAGCTGTAACTCCAGCAATGGCTGCACCAACAAATACGGCATCATCTTTTACAGATGTATCTGATCGTTATAAAGAAGCAGTGGACTACTTAGTAGACCATAAAATAACAAATGGTTTAACCCCAACACAATTCGGCACAGCGAAAGAGATCAAGCGTGTAGACGTAGCAGTGATGCTTGCGAAAGCTGTTTTAACTGAAAAGCAAATTGCTGATGCAAAAAGTTCCGGTTTCACAGATGTTCCAGCTCGTGCGAAACTTTATGTGGACGCTCTTAAAGAGCAAGGCATCGTAAACGGGAAAACAGCTACATCATTCGGTGCGGAAGCTTCTATCACACGTGGTGAAGCAGCACTTATGCTTGCGAAAGCTTATAAAATCGAAGGCGATACAGCTAACGTGAAATTCTCAGATGTATCTGATCGTTATAAAGAAGCAGTGGCGGCACTTGTTGACAATAAAATCACAACAGGTAAACTAAACAACCGCTTCGGTACAGCTGACTCGATCACACGTGGTGAACTGGCGATCTTCCTTCATAGATCGGAAACATTGAAAGACGAAGTTTCTGCCCTTAAAGTTTCAAAGGTAAGTACGATTAACGAAACAGGTGTTGAAGTAACGTTTGATGCTCTTAAAGAAGATGTATTAGGAGCGACTGTTGAAGTTAAAGATAGCAAGGGTAATATTGTGAAAGTTAAAGAGATGGATCTTTCAGAAGGTGAAACCTCTTCAACATTTAAATTTGTTACTGCAGTTGACGCTAAGGATTTAACAGGTGTGTGGACGGTTGACGGCGTAGAATACAACTTTACAGCACTTGAGCAATTTGCTGCAATTGACAAAGCTGTTAAGGCTTCTCCATTAAATGAAGTCAATTTACTTAAAGTTTTAAAAGATGCAGGCATCAAAAATGTAGATGAAAACTCACTTAAAGACTACGCTGCTGCAATTAAAAGTGCAGATCCTGCAGTGAAAAATCTGGCTGATATTCAACAAGCTATTGATAAGGTAAACAAAGAAGCTAGTGAAGCGGTTGATGAAGCTGCTGTTGTGAAAGCAGTTGCGGATGCGGGGAACCAAGTGCAGCTTCTGAAAGCTCTTCAAGATAATTTTAAGCGTGTAAACCCTGAATGGATTGTTGATTATACTGGAGCAGTAATCGGTGGAACAGATGGTGTTACACTTCTAGGATTAACTGCTAGTAACTCAAATGGTGTGAAAGTTGACGAGCTCCAAAAAGCTATTGATACAATCAACACAACTAAAGTTACTGAAAAAGTTTCAGCAGCAAACAAATCCCTAGACAGCCAAGTGATTGCTGACGCTAGAGCGTTGGTTCAATCTTATATTGCTGATGGAGAAGAAGGTAAGTTATCTGTTAAAGAATATGCACTTGACGGCTTAGCACTTCAAGATGCACTTATTGCTGTGAACAAAGCGACTACAAACGGTACACTTAAGACAGCATTAACAGCTCTTGATAACCTTGAAACAAAGTTGGCTGAAAAGTACGAAAAGGCTTCTTTGGAAGGAATTACAAAACCTGAACTTGATGTATTTGATCTAAAAACAGTAAACGATGCTGAATTAAACCGCTACAGAGAAGCGATTAAAGCGGCAGCTGCTGATGATAAAAACCAACGCAGCGATATTCAAGCTATTATCGATACAGCTAATAAGGCTGCTGAAGCTGATGCTGTAGCTGCATTTGCAAAAGTTACTAAAGATACAACTACTGCACAACTTCAAACATTGTTAAATACGCTGGCTAATCGTTCTTCATTTGCTTCTAAAGGTTTTAACGCAGATTCTATCAATTCAGCACTTTTAGAAGAGTATGTTACTAAAATTTCTGAAGCGACTAGTAAGCCTACTACTGCTGCTGAGGTTGCAGCAATCCTTGATGGTGTAAACAAACCAACAACAGCGCTCACAGCTATTGACAATGCAAGTGATGCGGCCTCTCTTCTTAAAGCATTAAAAGAGAAGCAATTAAACTTCTCTAACGTAGTTGATGCAAATAGCAATGCATACAATGCTGATCTAGCCGCTTTCAAAGATGCTGCTAATCCTCAAGATTCAACAACTGTTGCTGAGGTAAGAAAATTAGTATCTGCCGTTAATGCGAAAGAAGCAGTTGAAGCTGCTACTACTGCATCCGACGCACGTGCTGCTTTGCTTGACTTTGCACTTGCGACTGCTAACGATGAATTCATTAATCTTGGATCATTGGGCCGGTTGGAAGTAGCTGAGCTTATTCTAGCTGCAGATCAGGAATATGATACTATTGCAGATTTAAAGACAGCTTTAGTAGGCAATGAAGGGGCTATTGCAAAAAGACAAGCTCTGATCACTGCTGTTAATGATGCTGCTAACATCACTACTGCAGATGCTGCCCTTGAAGGGTTGAAGTATAAAGCGTATGACAGCTTATCTGCTGCTGAGCAAATTCAGACAGCTGAGGCATTTTTAAATGCTTTCCCTGTCGACGAAAAAGGTAATTCCGTTGATTACGATTCACTTTCTGCCATCAAAGCAGACGTTGATAAAGCAATCGCTGCCACTCGCTAAGAGCTGCAGCATTCACCGAACATACTAAGTGTGTTCAGCAGAGGAAGAACTAACCATTGGGTTGGTTCTTCTTTTTTTCTCTATTTCTTTGCCATATAATAAGGAAAAGACGTGACACCGGGAGGATATGACATGATTGATTTTTCATCTTTGCCGTCTAGTGAAGCAGAAGCATTCAAAGAATCTCCTGTTTCTACTGAAAACATTTATTTCACGTTTGAGGAAAACATCGACGAGCAGATATTGTATCGAAAATTAAATGAGAGGCTCAGCGCGCTCGAGTCTTCTGTGAAGACGAACAATCAAGAATTAGCTTTTATCCATCAGGCTGCCGGCAGCTTTAAAATGGCTCTTGAAGAAAAGGAAGAAGTCATAATCCGAATTGACTGGCTTCGCCGTTTGTACGAAGCGAAAGAAGCTATTTCATCGGTGGATACGAAAGAAGAAGCGGATTATCTGCGAAGGCTGATTGCATCCGTCCAGACTTGTCCGATGAAAAATGAGCTTGTGGAAAAAATTGACTCATTAGAGCAGTCATTGCCATCAGGCATGCAAGCCCCAGTAGAACTGTCTCGTCATCAGAAATTAATGGAGAAAGCGATTAGGGAAGCCGGGGATGTCTTCATCAATTTAGGTAAAACAGGTCGTGAACACGTCATTACAGGCGTCCTTGAACGCTTCGGTAATCAAGCGAATGTGGAGCGAGTAAAAGAACAATCCGCCACTTTAGAGGAGAGTGTGAAAAGCCTGTTAGAAGTAAAAGGGAGTGCGGAGCTGATAAGCCGCCTTGAACAGCTGCCGCTAGCTTCATTTTCTGAACTAAGTATCGGAAGAAAAAAAGCACTTGCCGAACGGCTTCTTAAAAACGGAAACTGGGACGGGCTCGCTTCAATTGACCGCATGATTGTCCGACTGGACCAAGGCATCAAAAAAGAAGAACAGGAATGTGAAGAAGCTAAAAATAAGATAACTACTCCAGACGGCAAAGCAGCGCTGACGCTGGACGTGAATAAAGATGATGGTGGCATTGTAAAGTTTGATAACGGGGTCAGACCTCCGGCGCGGTGATGGGTTAAAGTGTGATCGTACAGAGAGTCTTACTGGCTCTCTTTTTTGTTGAACATAAATAATGTTTACGTAAAATAATGGTTTTTGGTGTAGGTCGTACCGTCAAAATAGACTTGGCGGGGAATGATGGAGAAGAATTATATTGCTATTATTGTTTCGATGTGAAAGGCAAACAAAAAAAGAGAGCCAAATGTGATATGTTCGGCTCTCTTTTTTGCGGAATAAATTTGTCCATTTTGCCGGGAGACTAAGAGTTCTACAGCCAATTACTTCTTCTTTCTATTGTTATACGGGGATGGCGGAGAATCCATGTTTTCTCCGTCGCTGCCTAGTAAGAAGAAGGAGATCACGCCTGATAAAACGACGGCACCAGCAGTAATAAGCCATCTTATTTGAAGGTCAATTTCTGAGTAATCTTTGTTAAGCATCCATAAAGACAGGGCGCCTACAAGGATCATAATCGGAATGACAAATGTTAATTTTTTCACTACCCAGCTTCCTTTCATCCATTCTATCCATTCACTTACATAGTTTAGCATATGTTTGCGGCCTGTCACTTTTCGAATGAAATGAAAGAAAGGCTGTTTTTGTGAAAAGACAAAATGCCTCTAGTTAAGTGAGGCAGCTAGTCCTTTTTAATCAATAAATTATTAATAATCATTAGGTATTTATGATGATTTTGAACATAAATTTAAGTGAGGAAGGAGGAAAAGAAGTCAGTTATTATTTATCACTTTTCAGCAGAAAGAAGGGGTAAAAATGGCTATTAAATTGATTAAGATTTCTGCCGTTTACTTTGCTGTTGGTGTATTGCTTGGCTATTATATGTCCATCGTTCATTCTTACGAATTGACCGGAGTGCATGTGCACATCAATCTTCTAGGCTGGACTGCACTAATGCTCGCAGGAATGTTATATCATTTGTTTCCTATTCTCGCTTCCAATGGAATGGCAAAAGCACACTTTTGGCTCCACAACATCGGACTCCCTATTATGATGATTTCCTTATACCTTCTAATCACTACCGAAAATGACTCCTATACGCCTGCTATTGCAACGGGAGCCACATTGACTGTTCTCGGCATACTTACCTTCGTCACTAACGTATTAATAAACTTAAAACCAGGCAGATAAAAGGATTAGCAGCTAAAGGGGTCAGGGTCTTTGCCACTGTAAAGCGGTGGGGGACTGACCCCCATCACGTTAAAGTAATAAAGAAAAGCCAGAAACCTTGATAGCGGGTTTCTGGCTTTTTGCTTTGTTTATAATTGTTCTTCTTTAATTTTCTCCAGTAATACTTGGCAGCCTTCGCTAAGCAGGTCGTATGTTTCTTGAAAGTCGCCGGTGTAGTAAGGATCAGGTACGTCTTTTTGCTTGTCTGTCAAATCGAGTAGACGGATGATTTTCGGGTGTGCTGGCTGGCCGAGGATATTGTAAATGTTTTGGATATTGCTTTCATCCATGCCGACGATATAGTCGAATGCTTCAAAATCTTTTTTGGCCAGCTGCCTGCCGACAAGACCTTCTGCATTTATTTTATACTCTTTTAAAACTTTCAACGTTCCTTCATGAGGTGGAGAGCCGATGTGCCAGTCACCGGTGCCTGCGGAATCGACAGTAATTTGACCGTCCAAGCCTTCTTTTTTGACGAGGTCCCTAAAAAGTGCTTCTGCCATCGGGGAACGGCAAATATTTCCGAGACAAACAAATAATACATTGATCATTTAGAACACTTCCTTTTTTAATCTTCCTTCTTATGCTAATAAATAAATCGTAACAAAACAAGGGCAGTCTGTCGTTAGAACCCACTTGCAGTTTACCGCTGTAAAGCGATGGGGGACTGACCCCCATTCCTTTAAAGTGATAAAGCATGCTATCGAAGTAATTTGCTAAATATGAAAGTTGAAAGATTTGAAAGGGCGAACTTTTTATTGTTTTTATATGAATATACTAAATAAATGAAAAAATGTGTCGAAGTATAAGGGATGACTATTTTAGAAAGAGTGGGTGCTTGAGTTGTTTAAGTCGATCAAAATGAAAATTATTAGTACGGTAATGATTATTTTTATTGTGGCGATTGCGATTATGCTCGTCATCGTTGGTATGCAAATTACGAAAAAAACAGAAGAAAGTGTCGTAGGTCAAAGCGAAGCGCTCATTGATGAAATGAGCAATAGCATTCAATATTTTCTTGGACAGTATGAAAGAAGTTTATATCAAATGGCTAATTCTAAAGTTGTGATGGATTATGCCGATTATTATTCTGAAAAAGATACGAAAAGAACCCAGCTTATTTTGAAAAATCTAGAAGGTGAATTTACTTCTTTTACTAAACAGTATAAAGAAGCTTCTTCTGTTTACTTTGGTTTTCCGACAAAGCAAATGAAAGTAGTACCGTTTGTTGAATTAGAAGCTGGATATGATCCAACGTCGAGAAGCTTTTACAAAATGGCGTTAAAAGATACAACTAAGGTTCATTGGACAACTCCATATGTAGATGCATTCACTGGTGCTTATATAGTTTCCGCTTCGAAAGCAATTGTAAAAGACGGGAAAATCGCAGGTGTCATTGGAGTGGATATCAGCCTTGCGTCTATTTCTGAACAAATCTCTCAAAGTAAATTAGGCTATAAAGGTTACCCTTTTATCATTGATCCTGAAGGGGTCGCAGTTGTTCACCCAAGTGAACAGGGGAAAGATTTAATGAAGTATCCTTTTGTTGAAGAGATGTATAAAGAAGGTAAAGAAGAGGGCGTTGTCCGCTATGAATTGGACGGAGAGAAGCGAGTAAATATTTATAACACGCTGCCTAGTTTAGAATGGAAGATAGGAGCAGTCTATCCTGAAAAAGAACTGAGCAGTATCGCCAAACAATTACAAAATTTGTTGAGATGGCTTGCGCTTGCGACAGTAATCATTGCTTTCATTATTTTATTCTTTATGCTGAATCAAATCATCGGCCCTATTCAGAAGCTGAGAAAAGCAATGGATAAAGTTGCTAAAGGAGACTTGACTGTCCGCTCAAAGGTGACATCTAAAGATGAAATTGGCCAGCTGTCTAATAACTTTAACGCCATGGTGGAGAACATGGGCGGTATTATTTCCGTCGTTAATTCCTCCGTATCAAACGTGCGCCAATCGGCAGAAAGCTTAAGTGCAGCGGCTGAAGAAACAGATGCGGTGAGCGAACAAATGGCTACAGCTGTTAACGAAATCGCTATGGGTGCAGCGAAGTCTGCTGAAGATGCAGAACAAGTCAATGAAAATTCAGAGCGTCTTGGCAGCCAAATTAGCCTCATCAATGAAAAGTCCAGCGTCATGACTGAAATCGCAAACCAGGCTGATCAAATGAATGCAAACGGTCGTGAGCAAATGCAGCAGTTAAGAAACTCGTTTGACGGCTGGAAGGACAATTTGCAATCAATGGCAGAAGTTATTGGCCAGTTAGATAAGAAAGTAAAAGCGATTGGCCAGGTGATGGGAACAATTACGGAAGTTTCCGCTCAAACGAACTTGCTGGCTCTGAATGCTAGCATCGAAGCAGCACGGGCAGGCGAGCAAGGAAAAGGATTTGCAGTAGTAGCAGAAGAAGTCCGTAAACTGGCCGAGCAATCCGCTCGTTCAACAGAGGAAGTAAAAGTAACTATGGAAGAATTGCAGACACAATCCCGGCAAGTATCGAGACAAATGCTGGAAACAAGAGAAACTTTCCAGCATCAAGAAATGGTCGTGCATGATACAGATATCACATTTGGCGAACTGTCATTATTAATGAAAGATATGCAGCAATCCATTGATTCTGTTTACAGCGAAATTCAAAAAGTGGCCGGTCATAAAGAAGAAGTGGCGAAAACGATCCAAACGATGGCTGCAACCTCTGAAGAAACAGCGGCGGCATGTGAAGAAGTCAATGCCTCAACAACGGAACAATTGCGCGCCATCCAATCCGTCGCACAATCCGCCGAACACCTGACCAATCTTAGCCAAGAGCTCCAACAATCTGTCAACCAATTTAAAATATAAAATTGATGATGATAACAAGCAGGAGCCAGTCCTTCATCGCTGTAAAGCGATGGGGACTGACCCTCGCTTCTTTAAAGCAATAAAGCAGCTGCCCGCTGATTAGTGAAAATCAGCGGGCGGCTTTTTTAATAGGTTTTCTGAATGGAAGTTCCCCACTGCGACTGTTAGGTAAGTGGCAGGGCAATTGACTCTAAATTACTTTGAAAGTAGTTCAGGCAGTTGGCGGTGCGTTCCCGTTGTCTATTAAAGACGTGGAGTGAGCAAGTGAGTGGCAGCTCGGTGCCGTTTTTAAAAAAGGCAACGGGCTTTCCGTCTTTCATAACACCCATGTGAATATGCTGCGGAAAAATCCAGCTGCAGCCGTACGCATCCGGTGAAGTGGTTGGGAAAGCACTGATGCGTTCGTGAAGGCAAATGACCAGTGGGGTTTTCTTGCGGTACGGGAAAAGTTTGCGCACTGCTGTGATTCTGCCATCGTATGTGGAGATTCTATCCATGCAAGCTTTATCCAGCAGAGAACGTACGGTTTGTTTCGTGCCATACACTCCGTTTCTATCGTAAATAATCGAGTTATAGTTTTGGTGGTATTCTTCTGTGAGTGCCATAGTGTTCGCTGTGATTTTATAGTTTTCAATAATTTCCATAATAAGATCCCCCTTTAAATGCTATTTCTTACACCATAACAACTATGGTTAATTTTTACTAGGAAAATATGTTTAAGAAATTGTAAATGTTTTATTAATTATGAATAATAGTGGGAAAGTACACTTGTGCAAAAGAGCTCTTCGAAGGTAATAAATAATGGATGTCGCCATATGTTATTTGAATAACGGTCGACGCGAATTTCTTTAAAATAAAACGACATGATCGCTAATAAGATGATGAAATGGTATATTAGGAGGAGGGGAAATGGAGTATAAGGAAAATTTCCCGTCAGTAATCGATCTCACCTTTCACATTAAAATGGAAATCGGTTATTGCTTCAATGAAGGTAAGTTTCTTCAGATTTGTACCGACGGCGAGCGGTCAAAGAAATGAAGATAAAAAATAATGTTCAGTGGGTTGTTTAACAGAAAAGGCAGTTTTTAAAGGAGATACAAGAATGGAACGAAGCAGAAGAACGAGAAAGAAAAAGAGTAAAAAGAAAATTACTTTAACCATTATTTTATTGCTTTTGGCAATTGCAGCGGTTTTTGCATTTAATGTGTATTCTTCGTTAAACAAGGCACTTGAAGGTATGCTGAACGAGTCAGCGCTTGAAAAATCTGAAAAGCGCCCGGAAGCGGTATCGCTGCAAGACAAGGAGCCATTCACTGTGCTCCTGTTAGGTGTGGATGAGCGGGAAGGCGATAAAGGGCGGTCTGACACAATGATCTTGATGTCTGTGAATGGGCAGGAAGGTTCTGCAGAGATGTTGAGCATTCCGCGCGATACGCGTGTAGAAATTGTCGGCAGGGGAAAAAAAGATAAAATTAACCATGCGTACGCGTTTGGCGGCGTGGATATGGCTGCGAAAACGGTGGAAGAGTTTTTAGATGTGCCCGTCGATTATTACGTGGAAATGAATATGGACGGATTCAAAGATATCGTAGATGCAGTCGGCGGAATTTCTGTCAATAGCACGTTTGCCTTTTCCTACGAAGGAGCGGACTTTGCAAAAGGAACGATCCATTTGAATGGCGAGGAAGCGTTGAAATATTCGCGCATGAGATATGAAGATCCACAAGGCGACTTCGGCAGGCAGACACGCCAGCGGCAAGTCATTCAAGGTATTTTAGAAAAAGGAGCAAGTGTCCAATCCATTTGGAAATATGATGACATCTTAGGGGCGATGGAGAAAAACGTACAGACAAACCTCTCCCTCGATGAAATGAAAGATATCCAGAAAAACTACGCCGCTGCCCGAAAAAACATTAGGCAAGAACAAATTAAAGGCACCGGCCAAAAAATCAACGGTGTTTACTACTACATCGTTCAAGACGAAGAAAAAGAGCGCCTGTCCGCTATCTTCAAAAAACATTTGAATATGGAGTAACGAGTGACGGTAGACTGGATCATTGGCCTTATGGCGGCGTGAAGGACAGCGGTATTGGCCGTGAAGGTCCACGTTTTGCTATTGAGGACATGACAGAATCTAAAATGATCGTTCTTTAAATTCCGTAATATTGATGAGTAAATAAGGTTAACTACTGAGTAATGAATATGATAAATCTTTGATATATATAGGGGAAAAAGCCGCGGGTAAACCTGCGGCTTTTTTTCATAAGAGGTTAGTGCCCTCTCCTGCTGGATTATTCATATAAATCCCACGCAAGTTTTAACGAATCGACAATATAATCGGCTGCTTCGTTAGCGGTTTTTGAATCAACAGCCAATGTTGAGTGGTTCACTGCGTAAGCGCCTTGCCTTTTATAAAAAAGCTCTTCAATTTCATCCAGGTCTTTCCCTTGAAGAACAGGACGGCTGTCGATCAAAATGTTCAGCCTTTCTTTCCACTGCTCCCACGACATATCCAAGTAAAAGACGATGCAGTTGGCTAAACAAATCTCGCGCACTTCCGGCTGCATAAATGCGCCTCCTCCGAGGGAAATAATTTTCAGCCGCTGCTCACAAAACGAACGAATCATTTCTTTTTCAATTTCTCGAAACGCTTGTTCACCGTGTGCTGCAAAAATTTCACTAATAGACATTTGATATTCTTTTTCAATTTCTTCATCAATATCGATGAATGTCCGATACAGCTTTTGAGCGACAAGTGAGCCAATTGTTGTTTTTCCGACACCCATAAAGCCAATAAATACGATGCTCTTTTCTCTTACAGACATTTGTATATTCCTCAAGATACACACTCTTTCTACTCATTGTTATGTTTCAGTATAGTACAGGGGACGCCCTGCGTAAATATTTTTTGAAATATTGAAAAATTGGCAAGCAGAACCCAAGCCTCATGTTTCTCTCGTCCCACTTATGTGCCCTCCAGCCAGCCTTCCTGGACGAACTCCAGAAAATTAACTAGAATGAAAGTAGTTTAGTGCTTTAAAGTGATGGGGGTCAGTCCCCCATCACTTTAAAGCGACAAAGCAAAAAGGGGATGAGGAGAATGAAGCCGAAGGTGGTTGTGTATAAAAAGATGAATGCAGGTGTGCTGGATTTTCTTAGGGAAACGTGTGAGGTTGTGTATTTTGAAGGTTTGAATGCAGAGAATTACAGAGATTTTTTAGATGAGTTAAAGGAGGCGCGAGGGCTGCTCGGTTCGGGGCTGGCGGTGGATCGGGAGTTGCTCGACCATGCTCCGCAGCTTGAGGTAGTAAGCAATGCTTCGGTTGGATATGACAATTTTGACATACCTTTATTGAAAGAGCGGGGGATTGTAGCTACTAATACACCGGGTGTGTTAAATGAAACGGTAGCAGATACGATTCTTGGATTGATTCTCGCCACTGCTCGCCGTATTCCGGAGCTGGATCAATTCGTAAAAGCGGGACAATGGGCGACAGTTCTTCCGGAAGAACAATTTGGAGTGGACGTTCACCATAAAGTGCTTGGCATTATCGGCATGGGCGGCGTAGGAACGGCCGTGGCCAAACGGGCAAATCTCGGTTTTGGGATGCCTATTCTTTATCATAACCGCACGCGGAATGAAGAAGCGGAGAAGTTGTACGGAGCTACATACTGCACGCTGGAAGAGCTGCTTGCCGGGTCCGACTACGTATGCTTAATGACGCCGCTCAATCCTGAGACGGAAAAAATGATCGGCAAACGTGAATTTGCCCTTATGAAAAAGACGGGTATTTTTATTAATGCTTCGCGTGGAAAAGTGATTGACGAAGCGGCTTTAATTGAAGCGCTCGAAAACAAAGAGATCCTAGCCGCAGGCCTTGACGTTTTTGCCCAAGAGCCTGTTGAGCCGGACAACCCGCTGCTCTCCATGAAAAATGTCGTGACCCTGCCGCATGTCGGCTCAGCCACATCCGAAACAAGAATAAAAATGGCCCGGCTCGCAGCCGAAAACCTCATCGCCGGCCTGCGCGGAGGAATACCGCCAAACGTGATTCATTGAATATAGCGGTAAAAACAAATCTGTCTGCTGAAGCCAGTTTGCTGGCTTCAGCAGACAGATTTTTTAGTTTAACGCATTAACGCAGCGGGGGACTGACCCCCGGTACTTTAAAGTGTTAAAGAAAAGAGCTTCAAAGGTTAGGGTTCTTTTTTGTTGAGGTGATTGACACTTATTCTGCTTTTAAATTATACTGTGGATTATTATAAAGTTGATTTTGATTGAGGGTTGTTTAATTGTTAAATTGTGATCAAGCAGGCCGGTTGTGCCGGGAGTTTACGTCATTAGATGAGCGAGAGATCGCTAGGATTGAAGAAGTGTCGCGGCAGCTTCAGCTGATTGCGGATTTGTCGGGAGCGAATGTGTTTGTGGACTGCCAGATGAAAGGTTCCACGAATGCAATTGTGGTGGCGGAAGCATCGCCGTCTTCAGGAGGAACATTGTATCACGAGCCTTATGTAGGAACAGTTGTCTATGAACAATTTGAACCGAGTGTGTTTCTCTCCCAGCGAACAGGGAAAAGCGTGCTGTTTAATAAAGCGGTGACCCAACGAGGAATCTTCGTGAAGCAAAGCGTGGCGCCGATTAAGAATGATCATGGCGAAGTAATTGGCATGCTGATTAAGGAAGAACAAGATTCAGAGTCAAAAGTATCGCAAAAAATGAAATCGCTTTCTCCAGCTACAGAGATGTTGTGGGAATTGTTTTTCTTTACTGATCATGATCGGCCGGCTTTGTCGGATATTATGAAAGAGCATTTCATTCTCATTGATTCTTCACTGCGGATTGTATATGCCAATCCGTCCGCAAAAAGCTTTATAACGGAAGTATTCAACTTTGAAGATTGTGAAGGGCGGCCAGCGGCTCATGTGCTGCCATTTATTGAGCCGGTTATTCAGTCGAAAAAAGACCTTGTTATCGAAGAAGTTCAAGTGGCCGGCTTTTTCTTGGAAGTAAAAAAAGTGGTTATTTACAAAAACGATCATGTGACCGGCATGCTCATTCTCATTCGTGATGTAACGGATTTACGTATGAAAGAAAGGGAGCTGGTCGTAAAGTCAGTGATGATCCGGGAAATCCACCACCGGGTAAAAAATAACTTGCAGACAGTCGCCAGTCTTCTGCGGCTGCAAATCCGCAAAGGTGTATCGGAAGAAAGCAAAGGCTATTTAACAGACAGTTTAAACCGGGTATTGAGCATTGCTTCTGTTTATGAAATTATATTATCAGGCGATGACGGTGATAATGATCAAGTAGACATTGTTAGTTTATCCAATAAAATTGCCGCTATGCTCATTCAAAACCACGGCAGCGAACATGCGACGCTAGAGCTAAAGTGCGAAGGAGAAAGCATGTTTGTCGATTCGAAAAAAGCGGTTTCCATTGCGCTCATTGTGAATGAACTTGTACAAAACGCTATTAAACATGCATTTCACCACCGTTCTTCGGGAACGATTAGCGTGCAGTTTGAAAGTCGGGGCGATGAAGTGACTTTATCGGTGGCGGACGATGGCACTGGCATGGGAAAAACAGCGAAGCGGTCACTTGGTCTGGACATTGTGAAAAATTTAATCGAACATGATTTATCAGGAGAGTACTATATCGGCTCTTCTGTTGAAGGAACGACCGTTATCGTATCATTTTCATTGGGGAAGGAAGGGTGAAAGAACGTGAGTAAACGGATTTTATTGGTGGAAGATGAATCGCTGATCCGTTTAGATATCTCCTCCATTTTACAAGATAACGGATATGATGTGGTCGGAGAAGCGAGCGACGGGGAAAAAGCAGTTGAACTTGCTTTTTCACTGCAGCCGGACCTAATCATCATGGATATTAAAATGCCGAAGCTGGACGGGCTGAAGGCAGGCAAAATTATTTCCAGTAAAATCGATACTCCCATTATTTTAGTGACAGCCTACAGCCAGAAAGAGTTTGTAGAGAAATCGAAGCAGGCTAATGTCGTCGGTTACTTAGTGAAACCTGTATCAGAGACGAATTTACTGCCGGCTGTTGAAGTGGCCTTGAGCCAGGCCGCTAAAATGAAAGCGATGCAGGAAGCGGTAGCAGAAGCGAATGAAAAGGTGGAAAAAAGAAAGCTCGTTGAAAAAGCGAAAGGGCTGCTAATGGACAAGCAGTCCATTTCAGAAGAAGAAGCCTATCAGAAAATCAGAAAGTTCAGCATGAAACATCAGCTGTCAATGGATCAGACAGCTGCTAAAGTGATTGCTAAATATAACAAAGACAAGTGAATCAGTTATTAAGCACAGGCGCTTAACGTTGGTATAACACCACCGGGAGGAGTCTGTGCTTTTTTGTTTTTACTAATTTTGCTAAAAAGGGGAGATTCTCATGAGCATGATTGGCAATATTGTTGTCTATATTATTATGGCTTGCGCGGTACTGGGGGCATTTGCGGCGATCCGTAATCCGGAAGAGGGGCTTGGAAAAGAATTTATGGGCGGTCTTCATACAGTTGGTCATATTTTTGTTCCAGCGGCAGGTATTATGGCATCCATTCCATTTTTATCACAGTTTATTAATACAGTCATCGGCCCGTTATTTAACACAATCGGTGCTGATCCAGCCATTGCGGCTACAGCGATTTTAGCGTCTGATATGGGGGGCTATCAGCTGGCTAATGCGCTGAAGGAAACGTACGAAGGCTGGGTAATGGCGATGATTGTCGGCTACATGGCCGGCGCCACGATTGTGTTTTCGATTCCGATGGGACTTGCGATGCTGGATAAGCGTGATCATAAATATATGGCGCTTGGGGTGATGTCCGGAGTATTGACCATTCCAATTGGGGCATTTATTGCGAGTGTGTTGACGCTTTTATTTAACACGAAGGTGCGTGAAGTAATCGATACGACCAGCGCTTCCACATATGAATTTGCTTTGTCGTACGGCAAAATTATGCTGAACTTGCTGCCGTTGCTTATTTTCGTTGTAGCCATTGCAGCCGGGCTGAAGTTCTTTCCGAAAATGATGATTAGCGGATTTATGTTGTTCGGCCGTGTAATGGATGCCGGAATTAAACTAGTACTCGTTTTCTCGATTGTAGAAATTTTCACCGGCCTGTTTTCTAACTTGTTCGGCGCCTGGGGCTTTGATCCAATTATGGCGGATAAGGAAGATCAATTCCGTGCACTTGAAACAGCAGGCTACATTGGAATTATGCTCGCCGGAGCTTTTCCAATGGTGTACTTGCTCCGTAAATATGCTTCGAAACCACTTGAAGCAGGCGGCAGGAAACTCGGGCTCAGCTCAACTGGAAGTGCCGGGCTGCTGGCGACAGTGGCGAACATTTTAGCGATGTTTCAGCTCGTTCGCTATATGAGACCGAAAGATAAGGTTATTAACATTTCCTTTGCTGTATGTGCAGCGTTTTTATTAGGGGATCACTTATCTTTCACTGCTAACTTTCAGCCGAATTTAATTTTGCCGGTTATCCTCGGAAAACTTTCTGCTGGTGTCATTGCGATTGGGCTCGCGTACTGGTTGTCTGTACCGACTGCGCTCCGATTGGAAGAGGAAGACCGTGCCAATGGAACGATACGTCCTGGTGAGTATATGGAAGAAGAAACGGCAAATACAGAAGAAAGTGTTAAAGTAAAAGAAACAGCTCAGTAGGAGGAACAGTTATGAGTGAAGAAAAACAACGCTTTATTCAAGAGTTTGTGCCCGGCAAGCAAGTGACGCTCAGCCACTTGATTGCTAATCCGGACCCGGATTTGTTTGCCAAGCTCGGTATTCAGGAAGCGGGTGCTCTCGGAATTTTAACATTGACGCCGAGTGAGACGGTCATTATTGCCGGAGACTTGGCAACAAAAGCAGCGAATGTATCAATCGGTTTTCTTGACCGGTTTACCGGAAGCTTAGTCATTGTCGGCAGCGTGTCGGAGGTAGAAATGGCGATGCTGGAAATTAACCGCTTTTTAGCTGAGCAGCTTGGCTACACCGCTTCGCGGATAACGAAATCATAGGGAGAGAAAAATGATGGCCAACAGAGCGATGTTGATCGGTTCGATCAGGGCGGGAAAATCAACGTTGACGAATGCACTGCTGGACAAACCGGTGGAAGCAGTGAAAACCCAGGCGCTCGTGTACCGGGACTGGGTGGTGGATACGCCCGGCGAATACACCGAAAATCCTTTGTTTTATAAAAATATTATGGCTACCGCTTTAGAAGTGACGCACGTCTTTTTCATTCAAGATGCGACAAGGGATAAAATGATTTTCCCGCCGGGGTTCAGCGGCGGCATTCCGAAGCTTGCAGTCGGTGTTGTGACAAAAGCAGACGCCCCTTCTGCCAATATCGAAGAAGCAGTCCGCAAATTAAAGCAAGCCGTAGCTGATGGACCAATTGTAGTGACTTCATCCATTACCGGCAAAGGCATTCAAACGCTCCGGGATCTTGCTGCTTGTTCTTCTTTAGAGGAAATGAAAGAATATGCATCCGCCCATAACGCTGGAGATTTAGTTTTCGAGTGAAAACCTTTACAATGAGTGTCTTTTTAGTTATATTTAATCTATCGTAAAAAGAATAGTAATCAGGCAAAGGCGCCTCTGTAAAATTCTGTTTCAGAATTTCCAGGGGCGCTTTTTGTTTTTTAAAGGTGGTGCAATAGCGTGAAGAGCTCATTTTCCCGCGTGGAAACACTGCTGAGTGCCGGCATTGACATCGGCACGAGCACAACAAAATTGGTCATCAGTCAGTTTTCATTAATGAATATGGCCGGTGACACGCATGTGCCAAGAATAGAAATTACCGATAAAGAAATCCTTTACCGAAGCCCCATTTACCGGACGCCCCTCGTTTCACCGACAGTCATTGACTTAAAAGCGGTCGACCAAATCGTGAAAAATGAATACGCGAAAGCGGGAATCGAGCCGGGTCAAATCAAAACGGGCGCCGTCATCATTACCGGCGAAACGGCGACGAAGCAAAATGCAGCAGAAATGGTTCATCATTTGTCTGATGCAGCGGGAGAGTTTTTAGTCGCCACTGCCGGTCCAGATTTAGAAGGCATTATTGCTGCAAAAGGATCTGGCGCTTACGAGTACGCCAAAAAGACGGGAAAGGTAACAGCGAATATTGATATTGGCGGGGGAACGGCCAATATCGCTGTGTATGAATCAAGCCGGTTAGCCGGCACATGCACCCTTCATATTGGCGGACGGCTGATTGAATTTGAAGCAGGGAAAGTGAAAAGCATTTCTTCCCCTGTCCAAAAATTGATTAATCAGGAAGGGTGGACGCTGCAAACGGGCGATAGCAGCGATCATCCGGACATTCAAAAAGTGACCAGCTGGATGGCGGAATTAATCGTCAAAGTGTTAAGGAAGCAGACAAGCCCACGAGACCAAGTGCTGATTTTAGGGCATGAGCCGCAATGGGATGCGGACATTGAAGTCATTGTTGTATCAGGCGGCGTATCAGAGTGCATGTATCAGTTTGAAGATCCGGCTGCGTCCCCCGCTATGTATGATGACATTGGCGTGATACTCGCTCGGTCAATCCAGCAGGCAGCAGGTTTGCAGTGGTATGAATGGAGAAGGCCGGATGAAACGGTACGAGCGACTGTGCTTGGCGCAGGCACACAAACGACAAATATTAGCGGCGCGACGATTCAAGTAGAAAGCAGCGAGCTGCCTCAAAAAAATCTGCCCGTCTTTGAAGTGTCGTTTGAACAAGATGTAGCTGTCGGTTTAAGGAAATTGCAGGGCAGCACAGAAGCAGCTGTGGCTATGTATGATCCAGGCAAAGAAGGACAAAACTTCGTCTGGTATTTGACGGATATGCCGTATCTGAAGTTTAAAGACATTCAATCAATTGCCGGTGCACTGCTCGCATGCCAGGAACTGAAGCCGGATTCTTCGCAGCCGCTCATTATCGTGCTGCAAAGCGATCATGCAAAAGTGCTCGGCCAGACACTGCAGGCGTTAAAGCCCGCCCAAAGCATTTTATGCGTCGATCAAATAGAAGTCGAGCACGGAGATTACATGGATATTGGACAAATGCTCCAATCAGGCGTCGTGCCTGTAGTCATTAAAACTTTGACTTTTCATTCATAAGCAAGGAGGCAGGCAGCGTTGAACCTTAAAACGACTATTGGGGGCGAAACCTTCCAATTTAAAGATTTAAAAGATTTGTTTGCAAAAGCAAACGAAGAAAAGTCGGGAGACCGGCTCGCGGGAGTGGCAGCGGAAACTGTGCAGGAACGGATTGCCGCGAAAGCCGTCTTAAGCGATATTACATTAGCAGATATTCGCAATAACCCGCTGATCGAAGCAGATCAAGATGAAGTGTCCTTCATTATCGAAAATGATTTGAATGAACCGATTTACGAGCAGATGAAAAACTGGTCAGTAGCGGAACTGCGTGAATATATGTTGGACAACAAAACGGGCGACAGAGAGCTAAAGCGTATCAGCCAGGGATTGACAAGCGAAATGATTGCTGCGGCAACTAAACTGATGTCAAACCTTGATCTCGTGCATGCTGCGAGTAAAATCGAAATTTTATCAACATGTAACATTACGATCGGACAGCGGGGGACGCTTGCTTCGAGATTGCAGCCAAATCATCCGACAGATAACGTAGAAGGCATGATTGCTTCGTTGAAAGAAGGCTTGTCTTACGGAATTGGCGATGCGGTTGTCGGTATTAATCCGGTTGATGATTCCGTTGAAAGTGTGAAACGGCTGTTAGAAGCAAGCCACGAGTTTATCGAAGAGTGGAAGATTCCAACTCAAAACTGTGTGCTTGCGCACGTAACGACACAAATGAAAGCCATTGAAAAAGGCGCACCGGCGGATATGATTTTCCAAAGCATCGCCGGCACGGAAAAAGCAAACCGTTCCTTTGGTATTTCAGCCCCGCTGCTGCAGGAAGCGGCGGATTTGGCGAAAAAGTTTGGAACAAGTGCAGGGCCTGAGCGTCTTTACTTTGAAACTGGACAAGGGTCGGAACTGTCGGCAGAAGCTCATTACGGCATTGACCAGATGACGCTTGAGGCAAGAAACTACGGATTTGCGAGACACTACAATCCATATATCGTGAATACAGTCGTCGGCTTTATCGGTCCAGAGTATTTATACAACAGCAAACAAGTCATTCGGGCAGGGCTTGAAGATCATTTCATGGGAAAAATGCACGGACTGCCGATGGGTGTGGATATTTGCTATACGAACCACATTAGGGCTGATCAAAATGATATTGAAGATCTCGGCGTGCTGCTGACAGCGGCGGGCGTGAACTTTATTATCGCGACTCCTATGGGAGATGACTGCATGTTGAACTATCAATCAATGAGCTATCACGATATCGCCACGCTGCGGCAGACACTTGGCAAGTCTCCTTCTCCTGAGTTTGCTGCCTGGCTTGAAAAAATGGGCATCTGGGAAAACGGCCGGCTAAGTGAGCGGGCTGGAGATCCGACGATATTTTCGAGATAGGAGGCGAAAGCATGAAGGAAGAATTAATTGCTTCAATCACGAAGCTCGTTGTAGAAAAACTAAGTCAGGAAAAGACGCAATCAGAACCGGAAGTAGACTTATGGAGCAAGCAGCCGAAAAATTTGCCGCTTGAAGCTGCTGCCGGACAACCGGAAGGACAAGTGCGATTTAAGCCGCTTCAAATGCAAGAAGCAAACGGCAAGCAGACGGTTAAGCCGCTTTCCCAGAAGGGAGAGTTTTCCTCGCCGGAGCAGGAAAAAAAGGAACAGCAGTTAGAGGAGCTTCGGAAAAAGACCCCTTCGCGCATAGCAGTCGGCCGCGCAGGCAGCCGGCCGAAAACGGATACGTGGCTGAAATTCCGCTTTGATCATGCGGCCGCTGTTGACGCTGTGTACGGTGAAGTGTCTCCAGCTGTATTAGAGAGCCTTGATTTATTTTCTGTTCAGACGAAAGTAAAAGATAAAGAAGAATACATTCGCCGTCCGGATCGCGGCCGCCAGCTGTCTGACGAAGCGAAAGCGATAATTAAACAGCGGTGCCAGTCTTCTCCGGCTGTGCAAATTGTTATTTCCAACGGACTAAGTGCAAAAGCGATTGAAACGAATATTGAAGATGTCTATTTGTCGCTGCAACAGTCACTCAATAATCTCGGTATTCAAACGGGAACGACATTTTATGTAGACAAAGGCCGCGTCGCTTTAATGGATGAAATCGGTGATTTGCTGACGCCGGACGTGGTCGTTATGCTGATCGGGGAAAGGCCGGGACTCGTAAGCGCCGAGTCGCTCAGTGCTTATTTATGTTATAAGCCGCATAAAGGCGTACTTGAAGCGGAGCGAATGGTCGTTTCCAACATTCATAAAGGCGGCATTCCACCGGTAGAAGCAGGCGCTTATCTCGGAACAGTCGTTCAAAAAATTTTAAAGTACGAAGCAAGTGGTGTGTCTCTTGTAAAGAAAGAAAATTAAGGAGGTGGAAGCGAAGCAATGCTATTACCTCGTGTAAAAGCCGAAATTTTATCGATCCGGGTAATCCCTAACGTCGACCAAGGCCTGGCCAAAAAGTTTAAACTTGCCAGCAGTCACCGCAGCATCGGGTTGTTCACCGCGACAAGCGATGACATTGGATACACAGCGCTTGATGAAGCTACGAAATACGCAGATGTCGATGTGGTGTACGCCAAGTCATTTTATGCAGGAGCAAACTATTCATCCGGCCCGCTGTCAGGAGAATTTATCGGCGTCATTGCCGGCCCGACGCCGGAGCAGGTGAGAAGCGGCCTCGAAGCGATTCAGGCAACGGTTGATTCCGGCGCTTTCTTTGAAGCGTTAAACGAAGAGGAAAGCCATCTCTTATTTGCTCATGTCGTTTCGAGAACAGGCAGTTACTTATCTTCTGTGGCAGGAATTGCAGAAGGAGAGGCGCTGGCGTATTTAATCGCTCCGCCTCTAGAAGCGATTTACGGACTTGACGCTGCATTAAAAGCAGCCGATGTGGAGATGTGCGAGCTATTCGCCCCGCCATCAGAAACGAACTACGGCGGCGGACTGCTCACAGGCAGCCAGTCCGCCTGCCAGGCAGCGGCTGATGCTTTCCGGGATGCAATTACTGAACTTGCGAATGACCCGATTCGTTATTAAATGCTTTTGTTCATTTTATAAAAGGAGTGTGATGACATGTCTTTATTAGTTGACCGCGATTTGCTTGCTCTTCAAGAGATGCGGCAAGTGGTCGGAAAAGCAAAAGAAGCCCAGCAGCGCTACATGTCTTTTTCACAAGAACAAGTGGATCAAATTGTCAAAGCTGTGGCTGAAGCGGCTTATGAGAAGTCTTATGAACTCGCCGTCATGGCTGTAGAAGAAACAGGCATGGGTGTGGCTGAACATAAAAAAATTAAAAATGAGGTCGGCTCCCGGGCTGTCTATGAATCAATTAAAAATGAAAAGACGGTCGGTATCATTAACGAAGACCGCGAAAAGAAGCTCGTGGAAATTGCTGCTCCATTCGGCGTTGTAGCAGCGATTATTCCAACGACGAATCCGACATCTACTGCTTTTTTTAAAACATTGATTTCTTTAAAAACGCGCAATGCGATTGTCGTCAGCCCTCATCCTTACGCAGTGAAATGCACGATGGAAGCGTTGAAAGTATGTGAACAGGCAGCGACTGCGGCAGGTGCGCCGGAAGGGTTAATCGGCTGTCTGTCATACGCATCGATGGAAGCGACTCAGTCGCTGATGACACATAAAGATGTGAATGTGATTTTGGCAACTGGCGGCGGGGGACTCGTGAAAGCTGCTTACAGTTCCGGTAAACCAGCGTACGGCGTTGGACCGGGAAATGTGCCGGTTTATATTGAAAAAACAGCAAAAGTCGAAAAAGCGGTCTCAATGATCGTCGACAGCAAATCGTTTGATTACGGAACGATTTGTGCGACAGAACAAGCGATTATCGTGGATAAACAGATTTCATCGGCAGTGCGGCGTGAATTGCAGGCCAATGGCGCTTACTTGCTGAATCAAGAAGAAAAAGCGCGTATGGAGAAAGTGATTTCACCGGTACCGGGAAAAGTGAATCCAAAGATTGTTGGAAGAAGCCCGGCCTTTATTGCTGGATTAGCTGGTTTGACGATTGATGATTCTATTCGGATCTTCGTTGCTGAAGAAACGGAAATTGGCAAAGACGTTCCTTTTTCCTTAGAGAAACTGTCACCGATTTTCGCTCTTTATACAGCAGAAGACGAAAGGCATGCGAAACAGCTATGCAGCCGTCTGCTTGATCTTGGTGGACGCGGCCACAGCTTATCGATTCATACAGAAGACGACCGAGTGGCAAGGGAATTTGCTCTCGATATGCCAGTGTCCAGAATTTTAGTCAACACGCTTTCGTCTGTTGGAGCCGTCGGCGGCACGACAGGACTTGCACCATCGCTGACGCTTGGCTGTGGCACATTTGGCGGTAATATCACATCCGATAACATCACTGCCCGTCATTTGTTGAATATTAAACGGATGGCGTACGGAATTAAAGAAGTGGATATCCCGAGAAAAGGATCGATCCAAGTTCCATCCTCTCCATTAGTGGAAAATAAGGAGACAGATGAAATTGTCCGGAGTGTTATTGCCGCTATGGGCAAAAGCGCTCAAGTGGACGTGAAAGAAGTATCTCAACTTGTTAGTAAAGTGATTGAACAATACAGCAAATAAAAATTAGGAGGAATTTAAAATGGCAAGAGAAATGACAGCATTAGGTATGATCGAAACAAAAGGACTAGTGGCATCAATTGAAGCAGCAGACGCAATGGTGAAAGCAGCAAGCGTTCATTTAGTCGGTAAAGTACATGTCGGCGGCGGAATTGTAACAGTATTGGTCCGCGGTGATGTAGGCGCAGTTAAAGCAGCAACTGATGCTGGAGCAGCAGCGGCTCAGCGTGTAGGCGAACTGAAATCCGTTCACGTTATCCCACGTCCGCACAACGAATTGGAAGCGATCCTTCCAAAGATGCCGGAAATCACAGAATAAGCATTTGACTGTAAAAAGAGAGGTGAACGCTTATGGATCCACAGTCGATTCAATCCATTGTGGAAGAGGTGCTTCAGCAGCTAGGCCAAAAACAGCCAACGCTGCAGCCGAATCAAATTCCGATAGCTGTATCAGGGCGTCATGTTCATCTATCTGAACAACATCTGGCTGTTCTGTTCGGCGAGTCATACGCATTAAAGAAAAAAAATGACTTATCGCAGCCCAATCAATTTGCTGCCGAAGAAACGGTTATTTTATCAGGCCCGAGAGGCACGATTGAGCGGGTACGAGTGCTCGGACCTTCCCGGAATCTTACGCAAGTGGAAGTTAGTCAGACGGATGCGTTCAAATTAGGAGTCAAACCCCCGATTCGTCAGTCAGGTGACATCAAAGGGTCGTCCCCGGTAACGATTATCGGACCAAAAGGCAGCGTCTATTTAACGGAGGGCTTAATTATCGCCCAGGCACACATTCATATGTCGCCTGACGATGCAGATCGTTTTCAAGTGAAGGACGGCCAGTATGTTCAAGTGACGACTGGAACCGAACGGCCGATCACATTTGGCCGGGTTCTCATTCGGGTATCGCCTTCTTACCGGCTGGAAATGCACATCGACACCGATGAAGCCAATGCTGGATTTATCCGGACTGGGCAAATAGGGGAATTAATTATTGCCGGGCAGGCAGCGCCTTCTCCTTCTCCTGTTATGGTTCAGGAAGTGAAGCACGCAAGCACGGTGTTTGAAGGCAAGCTATTGACTCAGCACGATGTGCAGCAAAGCGCAGAATCGGTTATTCAAGTGCGGAAATCAACAATCGTAACGCCGTTGGCGAAAGATACAGCACGTGATTTAAGTAAAAAAATAGAAGTAATCGACAAGTAGGGCGGTGATGACATGCAAATGGGTAAGGTAATTGGAAACGTCTGGGCAACGAGAAAAGAAGATGGGCTAACTGGATTAAAACTTCTTTTTGTTCAGCCGATTCATCCTAACGGTTCGTCGATTCATTCGCCGATTATTGCTGCCGACCGGATTGGAGCAGGAATAGGAGACGAGGTGATCATCACAGAAGGAGGATCAGCCCGATTCATTATGCCGGACAATCCTCTGCCGATCGATGCCGTCATTATCGGAATTGTCGATTCAACTGAAATCGTCCAGGAATAGAAAGGAGTGGAACGGATGCCAAGAGCAATTGGGATGATTGAAACGCGGGGACTGATTGGTTCTATTGAAGCGGCCGATGCGATGTTAAAAGCAGCGAACGTGGAACTAGTGAACCAGGAAAAAATCGACGGTGCACTCGTCACGATATTAGTAGAAGGCGATGTAGGAGCCGTTCAAGCAGCAGTAGAAGCTGGAAAAGAAGCGGCGGCACGCGTAGGAGAACTAGTTTCTTTTCATGTGATTCCGCGAATTGATGAAGATACGTATCAATTAGTAGAGCGTCCGAAGAAAATTGTACATGCGCCTATAAAAGAAGAACCTCCGGCAAAGCCAGTCCAGACTTCTAACCGTTCAAGAAAAAAAGCAGATCAGCCTCCTTCACAAGGAGAAGAGCAATAATCAACTGACACTCATCAGTAAGAAAGGAGCAGTTCCATGGCATTTAAGCGTCCGAAAGTGGCGGTCATTGGCGCAGGTTATACTGGTGCGACAACCGCTTTAATGCTGGCTCAAAAAGATTTAGGCGACATTGTGCTCGTGGATGTGCCAGAGCAAAGCAATCCGACAAAAGGAAAAGCGCTTGATTTGCTGGAAGCAGGTCCTGTGCAGAAATTTAACGCGCGCATTAAGGGGACGTCCGACTACCAGGACATTCAAGGCGCCGATATGGTTATTATTACGGCCGGTATCGCCAGAAAGCCGGGGATGAGCCGGGATGATCTCGTTACGACAAACGCGAAAATTATGCGGTCGATCTCACAAAAAGTAGCTCAGTATGCACCGGAAAGTTTTATTCTTGTGTTAAGCAATCCGGTGGATGCCATGACGTATGTATGTTTTCAAACGACCGGCTTTCCGAAAAACAGAGTAATCGGCCAGTCAGGTGTTTTAGATACGGCCAGATTTAATACGTTCGTCGCAGAAGAGTTAAATGTGTCCGTGGAAGACATTTCAGGCTTTGTCCTGGGTGGCCATGGCGATGACATGGTGCCGCTCGTTCGCTACTCATATGCTGGCGGGATTCCGCTTGAGAAAATTATCCCAAGCGACCGCCTCGAAGCGATCGTCGAGCGGACAAGAAAAGGCGGCGGCGAAATTGTCAACCTTCTCGGCAATGGCAGTGCTTATTATGCCCCAGCAGCATCGCTCGTTGAAATGGCTGAAGCGATTATCCGGGACAAGAAAAGAATTCTCCCGTCCATTGCTTACCTAGAAGGAGAATACGGCTATCATGATCTTTACCTCGGTGTGCCAACCATTCTCGGCGGCAACGGCATCGAAAGCATTATCGAACTGCCGCTTACAGCTGAAGAAAAAACAGCACTTGAAAAATCCGTTGCTTCCGTCAAACAAGTAATGGCAATTTTATAAGACGTGTAATAAACAAGAAGCTCATAAGCTCATCGATCTCTCCTTTAACGAGCGGTGATGATTTGTGAGCTTTTTGTTCATTTAACGTGCCAGAGGTCAGTCCCCCATCGCTTTAAAGCGATGGGGGACTGACCCCCGGTGTATTAATGCGCTAAAGCGCTGTTTATTGCCCGAATCCCATGGTCGGCTGCTGGGGAGCGGTGTTCCAGTCTTGCCGCCACGTTTTTTTGTTGTTTGTTTGCAGATCTTTGATGACTTTGTCGATGTCGACTTGATTTTCGTAATGCCATTGAAGGGCGATGGACATGTACAATTCATTGAGCTGGGCGATGGAGAGACCGTCTGTTTTTTGGAAGAGCCGCTCTGCTTGTTCTTCAGACATAAACTGGTGGATGTTTCTCTTTTGCAAATACCGGCGTCTGGCATCCGCATCAGGCAGTTTAATTTCATAAGCACGGTCAAAGCGTCCCGCACGGTTGATTAAGGCGGGATCAATTTTTTCCGGATAGTTTGTTGTGCCGATCAAGAAGATGCCTTCTTTAGAAACGGCACCGTCCAGTGTGTTTAAGAAAACAGAGCGCGCTTCTTCCGGCATGGAATCAATGTCTTCGATGACGAGAATCATCGGTGCCATTTTCAAAATCGTCGTAAATACTTCTTTAATTGAGTAACTCGTTGTGTACTCGGTAATTTGCCAATAAACGACCGGTGCAGATGTGCTGCCGGCAATCGATTTCACGAGCGTCGTTTTTCCGTTTCCGGGTGCGCCATAAAGCAAAATGCCACGCTTGTACGGAATGTCGTATTTTTTAAAGAAGCTGCCGCTGTGAAGAAAAAATTCATCAATGGAGCGGAAGATTTCCGTTTTGACGCCTTCTTCCAGCAGCACATCTTCGCGGGACACTTGATGAGTGATTTTTTCTTGAATGCGTTCGACACCATCTTCCGTATCGCTGAAAATATTGACGTAGCCTTTCATGTACTCTTTTTGACGGGAGTAAATAAAGTCCATAAACGCAAGAAGGCTTTCATCATTGTTGGCAAAAATGAAATCTTCTTCGTAATCTTCATGGCTTTGATAAATGGGAAGCTTAGCGAGCGCGACTTCAAAAGCTGGAAAGTAAAAAATGGAATTGTTCATCGACGGGCGAATGATAAACTTATTTTCTCCTGTGATAGATGAAAAGCTGATGGCCCGGGTTTCTAAGCAATCGAAGACATTCGCCAGCAGCTGGACGTCATCAGCATCGCGAACAGCGATTTGTTCGACTGTTTCCCATACTTCCTCGACGTCTTCCTTCATTAAATACATGTGAAAAGAAAGGCCCGTTTCTTTTGTTAGCAATTCTTTTATTCTATGAACAGATACAGCAAAATCATAATAATGGGGCATCGCTTCCTTAGAAACGTGCTCGAATTGAATAAGTGGTTGAGTTTTTTTCATCGTAACTTCCTTTCTAGTCCTAGTAAACCCCAGACCTTGCGACGGATATACATACAAATGAACCCCCTGCTATTACAAAGCAAACTCCATTATAACACGGCCCAAGTTTTTGGACTGACCTTCAGTGCTTTAAAGCGCTGGGGGACTGTCTCCCGTCACGTTAAAGTGTCAAAGTGCTGTTCCAACCGGTGTTTTAAAACCGTAAAAACTTGTAATGTAAAATAGATAGTATAGGAGAGGAAAAGATGGTAGAATACAATGGCGGTAATTTACTAAAAGGCGATATTTATAAAAAAGCGGTCTTCTTTTTGTGATATAATGGAAAAGGTGCATTTGATACATAAGCTTAGTCGTAAGAGATTTGTTGCAATGAAATTAAAGAAAAAACTATTGAGTATGGCAGCCCTGCGCCATGCCGATTATGATAAAAGGAAACTGAAAGAGAAGAGGAACAGATCAACATGTTGAATCAGAAGACACTTTTGCTGCTGCTCGTATTTTTGGTTTTGCAGCCGGTTATTGATGTAATGACCACGGCATCGCTCATGATTTTTAACGTAAATATTACAGTTGGTGTCATCGTCCGTGTGCTCTATATGGCGGCGATTTTGTTGTTATTATTGAAACTGGCTTTCTCCAGCCGTCTCGCCAGGAAATATGTATTTTACTTAATTGGTCTGGCGGTTGTGATCGGCATAAATATTGCCGTAAATATGAATTTGAAAGATCCTTATTTTTTGTTTAAAGAATTAAAGTTTTATAATAAAGTGATTTATTTTCCAATTTTGTTTTTAGGATTTAACATGCTGTATTTGCAGCTGAAAAAAAACCGTACGCCATTTGTGGAGAAAACAACCTCTTACTTTTTATATTCATCGCTTATTATTAGTGCAGTATTTATCGTGTCCTTCTTAACGGGGACAAGTTTATCCAATTATTCCCACACAAAAATTGGTTTTACCGGCTGGTTCTTTGCAGGTAATGAAATCGGTGCGATTATGGCCATCATTTTACCGTTAACGGCTCTTTATGCCATTGAAAAGACAGAGTCGTTCAAAACGAGCTATTATTGGGTACCGTTTGTTCTTTTATCCATTTCCATGCTGTTTCTCGGCACGAAAGTGGGCTACGGCGGAATTGTGATCGTACTGGCTGCCGCATGCATATCCCTTTTGATTATTTACTTGACGAAAGAACGGACGGCAAAGACACGGACGAACATGCTCGTTGCATTATTCCTCCTTGCTGCGTTAGCTCTCTCCACTCCATTTACACCGGTCTTTAATAATATGTATGCCCACCTTGGTATACTTGGGATTGATCTCAGCAGCAAAGAAAAGCCCGATCCGGAACAAGAAGTGGTGGAAGAAGAAGTACCCGAGACGGAACCAGAAGAGCCGAAAGTGACGCAGGAACAGTTCCAAAATCTTGTTTTCAGCAGCCGCGAAAAGTATTTAGCTGATTTCAAACAAGACTTTGCAGAGGCACCGATTCTTCAGAAGATTTTTGGGACGGGATTTGCCGGCAACTACGATATGCCTGAACCAGGAAAAGAACCGAAAATGATCGAAATGGATTTTTACGATATCTTTTTCTCGCTTGGCATCTTTGGCTTCCTGTACTTAATGGCACCGCTGCTTTATTACGCCATTCGCTTTATCGTATACTTTGCTATTCATATTAAAGAAACCTTTACGATCCCTTACGTCATGTATGGCGTCGGCTTCGTATTGGCTGTCGGCATTGGAGCGACAGCAGGACACGTCTTTACTGCTCCAGCCGTCTCCATCTACGTTGCTGCCATCATGGCGATGCTCATGGTTCACAGCGACACTGTTGATGACTAAAAAACAAATGGAAAGTTATAACGCTTTAACTTGGTAACGCGGCGGGGGTCAGTCCCCCGGTGCACTAAAGCGGTAAAGCCCTGCAGACTTTTTCTGCAGGGCTTTTTTGGTTGGAATGAATGTTTTTAGATTTTTATTACTATTCTTAGGTGGAGGACTGGACCCGATGAGTTTTTTTATACGGTGAACGGGGTTTGGGCTGCCTTCTTGTGGTAAATGATAGTAAAGAAATGAGGTTTTTTAAAAACAGGGCAGTTGTTTATGATGATGGAAAAGCGGAAGTGAAGGTGGTGTAAATATGCGGTTTATAAGGTTGGTGAAGCGGGTGGGCGGCCGTTTTTTTGCTGAACGTTTTTTTGACCAAGCAGCGCAGACAGCTTATTACTTGTTGTTGTCCGTTGTTCCTTTTCTCATTTTTATGCTTTCTTTAGTGAGCTTTTTTTCTGTTAAAGAAGGGGACATTTTAAGTGTCATAGAGCCATATGCACCTGCAAATACGTATGATTTAATTCATGAGAATGTAGAAGTTGTTCTTGAAAAAGGAAAGGGACAATTAGCCTCGATCAGTTTTTTCTCTACGTTTTGGCTGTCTTCTATGGCTATTCAATCGCTTGTCCGTTCTCTAAATGAAGCCTATCGGATCCAGCGGCCTTTCTCATTTTTTCAAGGGGTTGTAAGGGACTTGGGGGTCACGCTCATTTTTATGTTCCTTGTGCCGCTTTCCTTGCTTATTCCACTAGCCGAGCGGCTGCTGCATTTGTTAATTTCAACAGAATTGATTGGATCCATTGAAACAGCCGCTCCTTTTTTAACGATGTGGACAGTCATTAAGTGGGGGCTCGGAACGTTGTTTTTATTCGGCTTTTTTATCTTGTTTTATAAAATCTTGCCGAATGGAAAGCAAACGGTGCAATCCGTCATTCCAGGAGCCATATTCGCAGCCGTCAGCTGGCAAGCAATGTCCGTAATTTTTGGTGAATACGCCGGCGGCGCCAATTACACGCGTATTTACGGCCAGCTTGCCGGAATCATCGTCCTCACCCTTTGGTTCTACCTCACCGCCGTCGTGCTCCTTCTAGGAGGACTAATCAACACCGAGCGGATTTGATCCTTTACCGCATTAACGCAGCGGGGGTCAGTCCCCCGCTGCGTTAATGAGGTAAAGGGATGGCCCCTGGCACTATAAAGCGATAAATAAAAAAGCACGATCTCAATAAAAGCGAAATCACGCTTTTATTGAGATCGTGTTGTATGTTTATTCGTAATAGTTCCACGAGTGTTCGTAGCCGAAGTAGGCATTGTTTAGTAGCTGCTGGCTGACTTTGTTTTTAATTTCGCTTGCTGAGAAAAAGAGGACGACGGCTTTTTTCTGGTTTGGACCGACGGTGATGTTTTTGTATTCTCGAGCTGATTTTGTTTGGGCGATGATCGTGCCGTCGTTCGTGTGCAAAGTGTATTTACCTTTAATGTTAAACGCTGCTTGGCGGGTGTTGTTATACATCATTAAATTCATTTTCAAGCGGCCGTCAGATTGGAATTGCGCACTTTGGATGTCGACTTGAACACCTGTGCGGAAGCGCGTCTCAAGGGCTCGGGCAACGAAGACGGAAAACTCTGTCCGGTTAAGGATTTTGTTCGGCATGAAGTAGCCATTGCTGCCGCCCGCAATGCCGGCGCTGCCGAGTGTTGCCACATATTTATAGAACGGGTCACTGCTTTTTATATCTTTAAAAGAAACAAGATATGAATAGTTAAATCGGAAGCCTTCAGTAATAATTTTCGCCATATGCGAACGCTTTAATTTGCCGTTCGGGTTAAAATAATTCGCTTTACTAAACACACCATATTTCGTTAAAACAGCAATTTCTTTGTAAGCTGGATGCGTAACGGGTACGTCACGGAAGCCGGGATTTGGTGCAGATTCTTTCTCGACACCTAAAGCTCTTGCTAGAATAATAGCAGCGTGATCGCGCTTGATCGCATCATTTATGCCAAATTTGCCATTTTTATAGCCGGAAATGATGCCGTTTTGAACGAGGTAGTCAATTTCATCTTTCGCCCAGAAGCTTTTTGGCACATCGCTGAATGAAGCCGCTTGTACTGCACTTGCTGCTTTTGAGCTGCTCTTAACAGCTGTTGTGCCTTGCGTTGTTGCCTCTCCAGCCGCGGACGCCGTGCTAACGGCAGGCGTCAAAAGAACTAATGCTAATAAAGAGGCAAACAAAATTTTTGCTGCTTTTTTCACTCCATACACCCCATTTGTTATAATTTTCTCGTTTTTTACCAACATACATATTTTAGCAATGCAGTAAAAATTATTCTATATACTTTTATAAAATGAGCGGATAACACTAGGTCTTTATCTTAAAATAAAAAATTCAGCTAGATAAAAAGGATAAAAGACTCTTTTTTAAATAAGTAAATACGATCAGCATAGGAGAGGGTGCTAAAATACCCCTGTGCAAAATCCTAGGGACGATTGTTTCATGAGATTCTCGAAAGTATCATTCTGACACAGAAAGAAAAAGGCTGCCAATTGACAGCCTTTTTCTTCATTCTTCAGCTTCTGCTTTTTTGTAAGAAAAATTTATACAACCAACTTCCGGCGAAAGAGAGAATGACAGCCATTAGGAAGCTGGAGATAAGTACGCGAATCGCGCTCACAGAGATCGAGTAGTCCATCGTTTGCCGGTCGTTGTCGAAGCCTTCTGACATAAACTCACCGTTCAAGAATACCCCACTTGCCGCAGCAAGAATCGCAGTGAACAAACTATAAACGAGGCCAAATATGACAAACGTTTGCCAACCGGCCTGATTTGATTTAGCAAGTGAATAGCCTGCCCATAAAAGGAAACCAGCTGGAATGAGAATCGCCAGCTTTAAATATAAGGCGATATTATTCATATCGAGGAAAATATCGAGATTTTGCGTCATCCCTCCAAAGCTGTCTTGGAATCCTCCGAAGATGGAATAGCGCATTTCTACATTTGATGCAAATTCATCCACGTTCATCTTGAAAGTCAGCGGTGTAAAATGAAGCATACTGTAAACAATAGCTGCCAGCTGTGCGCCAATGGAAGCGGCAAACGACCATGTTTTTTCAAGCAGCTCACTGGATAGTGGAAGATCGAACAAAGTAGAAAAGTCGATAAAGCTTTCTTTCCATTCGTTCAATTTAGTGCCGACGATCACAGTAAAAATGACAGCTAAAAGGGCAAAGCCGCGAACGAAAGCAGAAAAACCTTGATGCACAGCTTCGCCGTAAGGCATAAATCTTTCCAGATGTTTCGTTACATGGCGGTTGTCTAAACTGAAAAGCATGCCGAGCAAGCTAACAAAGGCACCGAGTAATGCTCCTTTCAAGAAAGCAGCAAGGAAGAAATAAGACGTATCGATGGCAGCCTTGAAGCTTTCTCCTCCTTCATTGACTTTCAAATCATAAGAAAAACCGCTGAAGAAAGATAGAATGGATAATAAAAGTCCGTAAACAATACCAATACTGATTGCGCCCGCTAATAAAAGAGAAAAAGACTCGTCTTTCGTCTGGCGCCGGTGCAAGGTGCCTGCAAGAAACAAGGTGATCAATGGAAACAGCAAAAAGATGAGCGAAGAGGCATCTATTTTTAATTTACCAGCAAAGCTGCCTTCGTCATAGTTAAGTACTCCTCTAGCATCCATCGTGTAAGTCGGCGAGACTAAGTGGGAAATCATTGCTACGTCGGTAAACCCAAAAAGGTGGCCGGGCGCTTTTACATTGGCTCCTGTTTCCTCTGCGATTTCCTCCGCTAATTCCTTCGGTGTCGTATCAAACATCTGAGCGAATAAAGAATCATAATATTGATTCATAGATGAAGAGACGAGGAAGCTTAGCGCGAGCATCAGCAGAAAAGCGAGCGTAGCCGGAAGCAGTGCTTTTTTGAATGTTTCTTTCGTAAAAAATGAAGAAAATGAAAACGAATAATTTTTAACCGGGACGATGACTGATTCAATCGCCGCAGCTGATTCTTTTTTAGCATGTGTCAATAATGTGTGCCCGCAAGCTCCGCAATAATTTTCACTGCCCAGTGTTCCTTCTCCGCATGATGGGCAAAAGCTCGTTTCTCTTTTCAGCAATTGAAGCTGGTTTAAAGAAGCAGAGTTGGCAAGAGATGTGCCGTCCTGATGACAATAGTTGCTACCTTCCGGGTTGGCGGCTCCGCATAATTTACAATACATTGGTCTGTGCTCCTTTCATCGGTCTCACACTGTTTTTACTCCACAGCAAATGCAGAATAAAGCAGAAGCCGGGATTTGTTCTTCACAATGCGCGCAAGTCTTTGTTTCAACGTCTGTTTCTGTTGAAGGGATTTCAACTTTTGTGCCACAGCTGCCGCAAAATTTATCATCAGCAGTAATGGGGTTTTGGCAGTTTGGACAAGTGCGGGAAATCGCAGACTGGGCATTAGCAGCCGCAATTGCCTGCTGGGCCTGATAGATTTTATGATCAAGAGCACTAAGAGAAGCTGCTTTTTGTGCCCACTCATCCGAATGAATTTCTTGGCTGCGCAGCTTTTTGTACACCTCTTCACCGAGCTGTAAAAGAATTTCGTTTCTTTCAAGGTACGTCTCTTGAATTAACCGTTTATATTGGCTAATTTCCTGGGCGCTTTGAATTTTTTGTTTGCCTGTCTGCAGACTGTCTTGAAGTTTATTCAATCCGCCGCCAATTTTTGTTTGTAAATCACTCACAATATTCACTCCTTTAAACTATATACCTACAAATTTACCATAATGATAAAATAATAGTGATATTTTCATAATTTTTTTTGTATAATGTTGTCAACGACGGTGTCGTTTGGCAGATAAAATGGAATGGAAGAGGGAGAAACTGTGATATATTGTAAAAACTGTGGAGAAGAGCTAAAAGCGGGCCAGTCTTTTTGTACGAGCTGTGGCCATACTGTACAGCCGTCAATTGAAGAAGAAAAAATCTCTCCAGTACATAAAGAACCGGTCAGCAGGCGTAAAAAAGGATGGATAGCCGTCGCTTTACTGCTCATTGTTGTGACAGTGGCCGGATGGAAAATAGCGGAGAGTATGAATAAGCCGTTAAAGGTTGTCAAGGAATTTGAAAAAGCAGTAGATAAAAATAATGCGAAACAAATGGCTAAGCTGCTGAACAGCGGGCAGGATGAAATGGAAGTCGATGAAGAAGCCGCGGCGCAGCTGCTCAAATTTTATCAAGAAGATCCGTCCGCTTTAGCAGAGACGAAAGAAAATTTAAGAATGGAAGCGAAAAAGATTGAAAACGACGAGCTGTTCAGTAAGAAAGAAGCGGGACTCTTATCGATTGTAGAAGCAGGAAAGGCATGGGGAATGGTTCCGAAGTACGGGCTCGATTTTCAGCCGGTTTATTTTAAAGTGTCAGCTAACCGGAAAGGTGCTGCGTTGAAAATTGATGGCCGCGATGAAGGTAAATTGCAAGAAGACGAAGCGAAGACGTTCGGACCGTATTTGCCTATACCTCATGAATTAGAAGCTTCTAGTAAAGGAGAATATGCAACGGTTGAAGATAAAAGAGAAATTGATCCGCAAGAAGAAAACAATCATAAAATTGAAATGGAATTTGATTTGAGAGGATCTACTGTGCAATTGTCTTCCAATTATGATGAGGCTATCGTTTTTATTAACGGGAAAAGCACGAATAAAACAGTAACAGCGTTGGCTGAAATTGGTCCGGTTCCGGTGGATGGTTCATTAAAAGTTCATGCGGAAGTGAAAGAAAAAGGCCAGCTGTTAAAAAGTGAAACGGTTGTTATTACAGAAGATGAAGTACATTACGGAATAGATTTGCTGCTTGATGATTCGGCGATTCGTGAAGCGGAAGAACGGGCAGAAGCAGCATTAGCTGAAAAGGAAGCGAATCGCACCAAAGATGAAACAAGCATTGAAAACGTCATTTACGACCATTATGCGAATATCACGATTGGAAGTTTATCGAGCGCTTACGATTCGTTCAGTTCCAGCCGTAAGTCAAAAGTCGGCTACACCAAATGGTCAGAAGGATTCGGCAATAACATTGAAAGCGCCGTTTCGTATGTTACAGTAGAAGAAATAAACGGAAATAAGGCAGTCGCTTCTTTTGAAATGATTTCCCGTGATGATCAAGGTAACGGAAAGGAACTTGTACAAACATGGAACGGAAAATGGAACCTTGTTAAAGAAGGATATTACTGGAAACTGGATGCACCTAAAATTACGAAAACGAAAGCTGTGACACAATAATGAAGAAAACCTATCAATTATTTTCACTGGGCGTGGTGTTGCTTTTTATCATTGTCCTTACTGTCCAGTTAAATATGGACAATGATGAACCAGGTGAGTCAAAAGAAACGGCGGCACCTGTAAAAGAACTGCCTAAAAAAGAGATGCCTACGAAAGAAACGACAGCGCCAGAGCCGGCTGTTATGGAAGCTATTGAGCAGGAAACAGACATAAAAGTAAAAACAGAAAAAATAATAGCAGCCATGACGCCAGAAGAAAAAATTGGTCAGATCATCATGGTCGGCTTCCACGGAACAGAAGCGAGCACAGAAATTAAAGATTTGATTCAAAATAAACGAATCGGCGGCGTCATTTATTTTGACCGCAATATGTCTTCAGCAAGTCAAGTAGCGAAGCTGTCCAATTCCTTGCAAGAGCTGGCCGAAGCGTCTCCTTTTGACGTGCCGCTCATGATGGCGGTTGACCAGGAAGGCGGCGATATTTTACGCATGCGGGAAAACGTATCGCCGATTCCTTCCCAGCAGCAGCTGGGGCAGATGGCAAGTGCCGAAGAAGTGTACAACGTGGCTAAATTAAACGGCAAAGAGCTTGATTCCATGGGTATTCACATTAATTTTTCACCGGTACTGGATTTATCGGAAACAGATACCCGATCCTTCGGGAAAGACCCGAAAAAAACATATGAGTACGGCGCTAAGGTCATCCAGGGGCTGAATGATTCTAGTGTGACCGGAGCCGTGAAACACTTTCCGGGCCATGGCCGGAGTAATGTCGATCCGCATGTGGAAACATCATCTGTTGAAGCGGACCAGCTTGAATTGGAAAACTCTGACCTGTATCCATTCGCCAAAATGATTCAAGAAAAGGACAACGGTCAATTTTTCGTCATGGTAACTCACGTGAAGTACCCTGCCTATGATAAGGACAAGCCGGCAAGTTTATCGCCGATTATTATGGAACAATTGCTTCGGGAAAAGCTTGGCTATGATGGTCTCGTCGTTACTGACGATCTGGAAATGGGTGCAGTTAATAAATACTATTCATACGAAGACATGGGCAAAGAAGCAGTCCAGGCTGGTGCTGACTTGCTGCTCGTCTGCCACGAATATGAGCATCAGCTCGAAGTTTACAATGCTCTAATCAAAGCCGTTAAAAGCGGCGAAATTCCGATTGAGCGAATAAACGAAGCAGCCGGGCGGGTCATTTCATACAAACTTACAAACATCGAGCAGGCAGAAGTGGACCCTGACAAGGCAGCTTCCATTGTGAAAAACACCGATCACATTCGAATGATTCAATCTATTAAATGAGTAAGTAAGCCTGTAGAGAATCTCTGCAGGCTTTTTTGCCGTATTTGCCAGACAGTCCGTACACTAGCTGAAACAGCTGACGTGTTATGGTCGTACAACAGCTTTAATCGGCGGAAAACTGTATTGACTAGTCAGTTTAGATAAATGTCCAATGTTTAAAGTACATACTTTAGTTCTTTTCTATTAAACTTCTTTTAAAGTATTCTAAGTTTTTTGTAAAATGAATTGCTTTTTTTCAAGAAACTACTAATCTTTTATTATAGGTCTTTTTTACATAAAAGGGGGAGTTTCATTTGGGGAAAAAGAAGGCGTCTCATCATAAATTAATGGCGTTAACTGCAGCGGCTGCGATCACTGTGCCGGCAGTTAGTCCTGCTGGAGTTTTAGCTGAAGAGGCGGCGTTTACTGACGTATCTGCACGATATGCAGAAGCGGTGTCTTATTTAACAGAGAATGGCATTACGAAAGGTCTGACTGCCAACCAGTTTGGTACAGCCAAATCGATTTCTCGTGTAGATGCGGTGATCCAAATGGCGCTTGCCTTAGGATTCGACCCGAAAGGTACATATAAAGATGCCGGCTTTACTGATGTGCCGAAGCGCGGCCAGTGGGCAGTAAACGCACTTGCAGAGAAAAACATTGTTGCTGGAAAAAAAGCGGGGACGTTCGGAGCGCATGATGCGATTACCCGAAATGAAACAGCCCGGCTGATCGCGCTTGCTTATGAACTTCCAATGGTTGAATCAGTGCCAGAAACAAGCTTTTCCGATGTGAGTGAAAAATGGGCACGGTATGTGGCCGCCCTTGTTAACCATGGAATTACAGAAGGAAAAGCAAGCAGTCATTTCGGTGCGGACGACAATTTAACACGTGGAGAATGGGCGCTATTTTTGCATCGGTTGTCTACAAGCACGGAGAAAGAATTTAATCTGACAGTGATGCATACAAATGATACGCATGCACATGTTGAAAATGCTGCGAGAAAAGTGACAGCGATTAAAGAAGTAAGAAAAGTGAAACCGGACGCGCTGCTTTTGGACGCCGGCGATGTCTTTTCAGGCACACTTTATTTTAATGAATACCTAGGACAGGCTGACTTAGAGTTTATGAATCTAGCTGGCTACGATGCGATGACATTCGGCAATCATGAATTCGATTTAGGTACGAAGCCGTTGGCTGATTTTATTGAAAACGCGAAATTTCCTTTCGTGAGCGCCAACGTGAATTTTTCGAGCGATGAGAATGTGAAAGGATTGTTTAAAAATGAAATGTCAGCATCTCCGCAAGATGGCACGGTATACAATGGCATTATTAAAGAAGTGGACGGAGAAAAAGTCGGCATTTTCGGCTTAACGACGGCTGAAACGACGGATATTTCCAGTCCGGGAGAAGGAGTGGCGTTTGAAGATTATCTGGAAGAATCGGAAAAAGCGGTCGCTGCGTTTGAAGAACAAGGAGTAGATAAAATTATTGCTTTGACGCATATCGGCTTTAAAGATGGCGGCGGAGACAATGATATGACACTGGCGCAAGAAGTGGAAGGCATTGATATTATTGTCGGCGGCCATTCCCATGACCAGCTGAAGGAGCCGGTATTAGAAACGACAGGCACAGATCCGACAGTCATCGTTCAAGCGAACGAGTACAATAAATTTTTAGGCACGCTTGACGTTACATTTGATGAAAACGGCAAAGTGATTGGACACGCAGGCAAACTGATTGAAATTGATGCCAAAGATGAGGGCGGAGCGTATGTGTTGAAGGATGACCCAGAAGCGGCGAAAATTTTAGCAGAAAAGTATAAGCCGGCCGTCGATGAAAAAAGAAATACAGTTGTTGGTGAAAGTGATGTAGCTTTGAATGGAGAGCGCGCAGATGTGCGGACGAAAGAAACGAATCTTGGCAACCTGATTACAGACGGGATGCTGGAAAAAGCAAAAACGATCAATAAAGAGGCAGTGATTGCCCTGCAAAATGGCGGTGGTATCCGCGCGTCGATCAATGAAGGGAAAATCACGCTTGATGAAGTACTGACAGTTATGCCGTTTGGCAACTCACTGGCACTGATGAATTTGACAGGAGCGGAAATTAAAGCCGCGCTTGAGCACAGCGTGAAAGAAGCGCCGGGACAATCGGGTGGTTTTTTACAAGTGTCCGGTCTGAAGTTTACGTATGATAGCAGCAAGCCGGCGGGAGCGCGCGTTCAGTCGATTGAAGTGAAAAAAGGCGGCGAGTATGCACCGCTCGCAGATAGCGATTCATATATTGTAGCGACGAACACGTTTACGGCTAAAGGGGGAGACGGATATGATATGTTCGGCAAAGCGTACGAAGAAGGCCGCGTTAGCGAACCGGGCTTCGTCGATTGGGAAATGTTCAGAGATTACATCCAGGCACATCCGGGTATAACACCGGAATCAGAAAAACGAATTATTGATACGAAGCAGTGATGATAAAAAAGAAGCCTTTTCCTACCTGGAAAGGGCTTCTTTTTTTTGTGCCGGGGTTTAGAGGGAGCTTCATCACTTTAAAGCGTAGGGGGACTGACCCCTGGCACTTTAAAGCGTTAAAGGGCACAAACGAAAAGATTTTGCTTTTTAACAGGAGAAAAGGAGGAAGGTGTGGAATGGTTGTCTAGGAAAGTTATTTTATATGGAGAGAGGTGCATAGTATTTGGCAAGAAAATTAAGGGTATGGGTACCGGGCGCGGCTTATCATATTACGTGCCGCGGGAATAGGCGGGCTGCCTTGTTTTATGATGATGCTGACCGTAGGAAGTACTTACAATTACTTGAAGAAACTCGTTTTTATTTTCCTTTCCACCTGCACGCCTACTGCTTGATGACAAACCACATCCATCTTCAAGTGGAAACAATTGACCACTCCACAAAAGATATTATGAAAATGCTAAACTCGCGCTACGCCATTTATTTTAACAAGCGCCACGAACTGGTTGGCCACGTATTCCAGGGAAGATACGGCTGTCAGCAAATTAATTCCATTTATTACTTTTTGAAAGTGAGCAAGTACATTCATCTTAACCCGTTAGAAGCGGACATCGTTATCCAAGCGCAAGATTATCCGTGGAGCAGTTACGGAGCTTTTATTTTTGATCAGTTCAATCCCCATGTAAACCTCGATAAAACCTTATCCTATTTTCCAAATCCCGAAAAGAAAGCTTACCGCCAATTCGTCGAATCACCCCATGATCTTCCCGACATTCTTTTGCATCCCTAATACTACCCACCAAGAAAACCCTACAAACTAATCCCACACAATGAAGCAAACACCTAAATACAATACTTTAATGCGTTAATGCAACGGGGGACTGACCCCCGTCACGTTAATGCTTTAATGCAGTGTAGAACTAACTACGTATCAATACGAAAGTCAGTTCCTATGCGAGTTGTCTCTTACGAGTTTTCGCTTTTGAGGAAGTTTGTAGTGTGGTTGAGGAAGCTGTGGATGAAGGGGGGGAGGTATCGGTTTTTGGAGTGGGCAAGGTAGACGGTACGCTGCAGAGCTTCGGATTGGATGTACCGCGGGCGGATGGACGGGAAGGTTGAATATTTAATATAGTTTTCGGGGATGATAGTAACGCCCAGCCCTTCCTCTACTAAACTGCAGGCAGTTTCGAATCGCTCGATTTCATACATTATATTTGGAGAAGCCTGTTCCTTGTCAAACGCATGTAAGATGTCCTTCCTCGTTTGAAAGCCGGAAGTGCTGATAATAAAAGGTTCTCGTTCTAAATCCTTCATAGTAATAGTTGGTCTTTGTGACAATTCATTTTGAAAGTGAACGAGCAGAACGAGCCGTTCGTTATAAATAGGGTAAGCAAGCAGATCACGGTGAGTGACCATCTGATTCGTGATGGCAGCATGTGTTTCATAATTTAACAATGATTGCTGGACTTGTTCGACGCCGAGAAGTTCCAGCAGTTGAATTTTAATATTTGGAAAATCGCCTTTAAAATGATGAATGACTTTCGGCATCCAATGCTTGGCAGATTCAATTAAGCCGAGAGACAAATGCCCGCTTCCTGTTTGTTTGACTTCCTTCATTTCTTTCGTTAAATGGTCAAATTTATTAAGCAATTCAAGTGCACGCTCATACATTATTTTCCCTGAATCTGTTAAATGTAAGCTTCGTGTGTTTCTTTCAAGCAGGGGAAAACCGACTTCTTTCTCCAGCTTGCTAATCGCATTGCTTAATGAAGGCTGGGAAACATGCAACAATTGTGCCGCTTTTGAGAAGTTTTTTTGCTGAACGACTGTAGTAAAGTAGCGCATTTGCCTTAAGTCCATATGATCTTCTCCTTACATTTATAATTTTAAGTTATAAGTTTATAGAATAATTATATTAGAATTTATAAATAAAGCGCTATATAATTTTATAAAATAATAATTTTGTCGAAACTTTCGGAAAGGAAGGAAAAATAATGTACAATTTTCCAAAAAAAGAGGTATGGACAGGACGCATTGATAGCACAAGCGAAAAATCCAGCTTTCGATACCATCAAATGATACAAATGTGGGATATGAGTGAAGAGGAAAGTCAAGTTCAAGCAGGTAAGAAAGCAGTGCTAATTGGCTTTGAATGTGAGGAAGGCGTCAGAAGAAATAAAGGCAGAACAGGAGCGGCAAAAGCACCTGCGGCCATCCGTCAAGCACTGGCAAAACTCTCGTGGCATGGCGGAAGTGATCAAACTATTGTCGATGGCGGAACAGTTGTCTGTGAAGGCAGCCAGCTGGAGAAAGCTCAGAAAGAACTTGGACATTATATTACTAAAGTGTTGGAAGAACAATCCACCCCCGTCATTCTAGGAGGCGGCCATGAAACATTATATGGCCATTACCTTGGTGTAAGAGAAGCGATTGGGCCGGACGCTTCCCTCGGTATTATTAATATTGATGCTCATTTTGATATGCGGCCTTACGATCAGGAACCGTCATCAGGAACAATGTTCAGGCAAATTTTAGATGAAGACAAAAATTGTCAATATTTTGCTTTAGGTATACAGGAGTTCGGCAACACGAAAGCTCTTTTTGAAACAGCTGAAAGCTACGGCTGCCGCTATGTTTTGGAAGAGGAGCTAGTAAATAAAGTTTCGTCTGAAGTTTTATCGGCCATTGACGAGTTTGCCGCTGGCTGCGACTACTTGATGCTGACTTTGTGCATGGACTCGATCAGTGCGGCTCACGCACCGGGAGTAAGCGCACCTTCTCCATTTGGATTGGATCCGCGAGTAGTGCGTACCCTAATCAAATATATTGCAGCACAAGAGAAAACGATCTCGTTCGATCTTTCTGAAGTGAATCCTGAATTGGATGAAGGCAATCGCACGGTTATGCTTGCCGCCAATTTATTGAACGAGGGCATTCTGAAGTTATTAGGGGAGGAAAAAGGATGAACATTGAAGCAAACCAAATCACGACGATATTTTTAGCAGTCGCCCTGCTCGTAATTGGTGGTTTGTTAGTAGACAGAGTAAATGTATTACGAAAGTTTTGCATTCCTGCACCGGTAGTTGGAGGGCTGCTGTTTGCTATTGTTGTGACCATTTTAAAAGGAACCGGGTTAGTGGAAGTTACTTTAGATACGTCTTTACAAAGTTTGTTCATGGTGACTTTTTTCACGACTGTCGGCCTCGGTGCCAGCTTCAAGTTAATTAAGCTTGGCGGAAAGTTACTTGTTATTTACTGGCTTGCTTGCGGGTTTTTAGCTCTTATGCAAAATGCAATTGGCATTTCACTTGCTACTGTTTTAGGAATTGATCCATTACTTGGCATCATGGCAGGCGCTGTTTCAATGGAAGGCGGGCATGGAGCTGCCACAGCGTTTGGCGGAACGGTTGAGGATCTGGGCGTCAATTCAGCTCTTTCCATCGGTTTGGCCGCTGCCACATTTGGTTTAGTTGCCGGCGGACTAGTTGGAGGTCCGACAGTCAAACGTTTGATTACCAAGCATAATTTGACACCTTCAGAGCAAGAAGATGGAACAGGACCTGCTGTTGAAGAGAAAACAGCGGTGGATGTTAATTCTCATACATTTATTGTTCAAATTTTATTAATTACTTTGTGTATGGCTTTAGGCACGTATTTAGGAGAACTATTTTCTGCTCAAACTGGTTTTGTCTTACCGGGTTACGTCGGTGCGATGTTTGTCGCCGTTATTGTTCGAAACATTATTGATCAAACAAATAAAAATATGATCGATATGAAAAGCATTAATTTAATCGGCGATGTCACACTCGGTATTTTCTTATCAATGGCGCTGATGAGTATCAAGTTATGGGAAATAGCTGATTTAGCTCTGCCAATCTTGATTATTGTAGCGGCTCAAGTCGTATTTATCGTTTTGTTTGGCACATTTGTCTTGTTTCGTCTGCTCGGCAAAGATTATGATGCGGCTGTTATGGTCGGCGGCTTTACCGGCCATGGACTCGGTGCCACGCCAAACGCAATGGCTAATATGGCGGCTATTACACAAAAGTTCGGCCCATCCACAAAAGCTTACCTTATTGTACCGATCGTCGGCGCTTTTCTCATCGACGTGTTTGCCATGCCAATCATCATCACAAGCATCAACTTGTTTCAATAAAAAGTGATGAAAAGAAAGCGGGCCACAGGTGACTTTAATGTGTTAAAGCGGTGTAGAATATGAGAAAACGGCTTGCAATTAAGCAGCTCTATTTAATTTTGCTTTAATCAATTAACGCAGCGGGGGTCAGTCCCCCGCTGCGTTAACGTGATAAAGAGTTTGTTATTTTGCCATTGATTTGAGTTGGCCCATGATTTTGTTGCGGGATTTTTCGTTTCTGAGGAGAAAGGCTGCTCCAAGGGCCAGGGCGGTCATTGCGGCTTTGCCGCCTTTAGACTTATTGTTTTTCATTGTGTGCACTCTCCTTTTCTTTATTGGTAAATGAATAAAAATCTAATGAGCGAAAGGTCTCTTGCAGTTGCAAGAGCGTTCGTATAATAGGTATTCCCCGATCTTAGGGAAATAAACGGAACCGAAGAGGATGGAAGGTCAGGTCAACAGTTTGATCGACAATTGACAACACGAAAGCCATTGAATGGTTAAGTGAATTAGCAGCTGAGCTTCAGCAGACCGTTCATCGTCTTAAGATTGGAGAAAATACCCGGAAAACGCCGGGTATTTTTTAATACTTTAGCAAATATCAGATTATTTCTTCTTTTTTGCGTAAGACAGTGGTATAATCTTTCAAATAAAACTTTTTCCATCATGAAAATCTAACTATGATCAAGGAGTGGAGTGGGAATGAAAGTAAGTAAATTTGGGGGGACTTCAGTAGCGAGCGCAGCACAGATTAAAAAGGTTGCTGCGATTATTAAAGAAGATGCCGCACGAAAAATCGTTGTTGTTTCCGCCCCGGGAAAACGTTTTGATGACGATATTAAAGTGACCGATTTACTAATCAGTCTGGCGAACGCATCTCTTTCCGGCAACGACGCGGAAAAAGAGCTGCAGGCGGTAGTGGAGCGGTATGCAGATATAGCTGCCGGCCTTGGGCTTGGCGATGAGATCGTTCAGGTAATCGAACAGGATCTACGCGATCGGATAGGACAAAGTAAAGAAAACCGCGATTTATTTGTGGATCAATTAAAGGCGAGCGGAGAAGATAATAATGCGAAGCTGATCGCCGCTTATTTTTCAAGCATTGGGCTGGAGGCTGAGTATGTAAATCCAAAAGAAGCCGGTTTAATTGTCAGTGATGAACCTGGACGAGCCCGCGCTTTGCCTGAAGCGTATGAGAATTTAAGAAATTTGCGCGACCGTAAAGGCGTTGTCGTATTTCCGGGGTTTTTCGGCTATTCAAAAGACGGAGTGATGATGACGTTTGCTCGCGGAGGCTCAGACATTACAGGATCTATTTTAGCGGCTGCCATCGGAGCAGAGCTATATGAGAATTTTACCGATGTGGACTCAGTATTCGCTGCTAATCCGAGAGTAGTGGATCAGCCGGTGGAAATTAAGCGGATGACTTACCGTGAAATGCGTGAACTTTCTTATGCCGGATTTTCTGTTTTTCACGACGAAGCCCTTATGCCGGCGTTTCAGCATTCTGTGCCGGTGTGCATAAAAAATACAAACAATCCGTCTGCAGAAGGTACGATGATCGTAGCGGAACGTGAATATACGAAAAGCCCGGTGATTGGCATTGCAGCGGATGGCGGTTTCTCCACGATTTACGTCAGCAAATATTTAATGAACCGTGAACTTGGTTTTGGCCGCCGCTTGCTGCAAATTTTGGAAGAAGAAGATATTTCTTATGAACATACACCATCAGGAATCGATGATTTATCAGTCATCGTGCGCAGCCATCAGCTGACACCTGAAAAAGAAGAGCGCATCATTCATAAATGCCGCGAAGAATTGAAAGTAGATGATGTCCACATCGAACATCACTTTGCCATGATCGTACTCGTAGGTGAAGGCATGCACAACACGAAAGGCTTGACAGCAAGAGCGACAACAGCTATTTCACAGGCAGGCGCCAACATCGAAATGATCAACCAGGGCTCATCTGAAGTCAGTTTAGTCTTCGGCATCCACGAAGACGACACAAACAACGTTCTAAAAGCACTCTACAAAGAATTCTTCAGCACAACCGCCGTATTAGGAGTATAAGTTATGGTGCTTTATCACTTTAAAGCAGTGGGGGTCAGTCCCCCATCACTTTAAAGTGATAAAGCATTCTGTTAAATAAAAAATCCGTCCGAAATGGGGCGGATTTTTTGTTGGAAATTATTTAGCTGAAGAGAAAGGGTTTCGTTTTCCGTCATCGGTCATGTATTTATTCTATGTTTGCACAGCGTTTATTTGCAGAGACTCTTGTTGCAGCCTGAGCAACGGCAGCAACTATATTGGCATGATCTTGTGTGTTCACCATATACATCGCTTTCACTAAGGGGCGCCGGCTGTCGTTAACAACGTATCTCGGAGGTACATTGTTCAGCGAAAGAGCTAAAATATCTTCCTGACACCGCTCGCACTTACAAGAAAGATGTAAATGATCTAACTGGTCCGTAACAATCCCCCTTACAATATCCTCCATCACATTTTGTACCGCCATCTTCACTCCCCCATTCTTTCCCATTATAACACTGGCATAAGAAAATATTAACAACTATTTAGTGTGGGCAGTTTAACACTTTAAAGTAATGGGGGACTGACCCCCGCTCGAGCACAGCGTTAATTCATTAAAGTAATTCCTTTTATGTAAAGGCACAAAAAAACTCGAAAGGCACGGGGCGCGTTTCGAGTTTTTGGTTTGTTTGTTTCGTTTTTTTAGCCGGAGATTTTCTCCAGGATACTGTTGTGGTTCATGCGCACGCGGTGTGCGTTTTGGTAGGATTTACGCAGTTGCTGTGTCTCGAGTCTTTCTTTGATTTTTGGCAGCATAATGGCTACGACTAATCCGTACGTTAATAATTTTTTTGCGTTCATCTTTCTTCATCTCCGTTCTTAAAAGTTCGTCTAATCCGATTTACCCAACAATGGCCAGATAGAAACGCTAATCTTTCTTTGCTGTATGTAACAGAGAGGCACTATGCTTGAAAAAAGCGGGTAGAAGCCAGTGAAATCACATTCCTCTTTATTATAACATAAATTGGCTGAAATTAAACGAAAACGTAGAGCGAACTGCCATACGTTTCAGCGCATGAGAAGGATATCCGCATGTTAACATAAAAAAGGGACTATCCCGTAAGTATCTGGTTCTTTGCTTTTGGGCTAGTCCCTTTTGCGTGCTTTTATCTTTGGGTAGGCATGGTTTTAGCTGTTTTCCGCTTATCCAGCATTTTTTTGACGACCGGGTAGATAATTGGTCCATATTTGACAGCCAATTTGATCAATGAAGACAGGCCCCTTCTTTTTCCCATTCATATACCACCTTTTTAAGTACGTGTATTGTATGTTTATTTTACCCTGCTTTAAAATTTATAAACAAAGAAGAATAATCATTTTTTAATGGTATAGTAAAAGGTATATTTTACTAAAAAGGGAGAATTATAATGAACAATCAAGTTAAAAAGTTTGCTATTTTCTTTTTTACGGCCATTCTTGTTTTGTCTGCAGCAGTTTCCTTCCCAGCAGCAAAGGCAGAAGCTGCTGTTATTTGGGACGGTGTGGAGCTAAAGAAGGGAACGATCGGCAAAGTGACTATTTTAAAAGATACACCTTTGTTTACACGGTCCAAGGGGAAAATTGTAAAAGTAAAGACGTTAAAAAAAGGACAGACGGCGAGTGTATTTGCGGTGACAGAAGGTTATTATCACCTTTATAAGAAAACGTTCATCAAGAAAAATTCCTATGCAAAATTTACGGCTGTTCCGAAAGATGTGCAATATGAGCTCAACAAAGAATTTCGAACAGTGTACTATGGATTGAAATTAAATAAAAAACATAAGTATACGTATTATGATGCCGAGAATGACTTGGAAAACTGGGAATACAGCGGTGCTTCGTATGGTTGGGAAGTCTGGAAAGTGAACGGGGCCAACGGCTATGCTTATACTGAAAATAAAAACTGGATGCGCTTAGGCGTGGCCAATTCAGATTTTATCTTTTTAAACATTAAACTGCCGTTAAAAACAGGAAGCTATTGGAGGGATGATATATACGGCATTCATCACCGAGTGCTATCCGTGAACAAAACGGTAAAAACGCCGGCAGGCACGTTTAAGCATGTGATTGAAATTAAAGACTCAGAAAACTTTTATTACTATTTTGCGCCAAATGTCGGGCTTATTTTAACAGTTGATAACAATGGCAAAACACCAAAACGGGTATTTGAACTGAGAAACATCCAATAATAATGAAAAACTTCATTCTTCGGAATGAAGTTTTTTGCAGAAAGAAAAGAAACGGAAGCGCTCAAGTTTAAAAAGCCTGTTATAATTAAAGCCGAATCGGGAAAATTGTTAGTAAATACAAACGAAAGAAGGATTTATCATATATGTATAATTTACAAGCTGGCACAATCGTTACACTCGATGTGAAGAATGAAGCGCCATTTGGCTGGTTTTTAACAGATGGAGAAGAAACGGTCCTGCTGCACCACTCCGAGATAAAAGAAGAATTTGATCCGGACGAGCCGGTGGAAGTATTTTTATTTCAAGACCACCAAGGGCGCCTGGCAGCAACGATGACGATGCCGCTCATTACACAAGACACATACGGCTGGGTTGAAGTCGTTGGTGTAGAGGAAAAACTGGGCGTGTTCGTTTCCATAGGCCTCACGAAAGATGTGCTCGTGTCTGAAGACGACTTGCCATTTATGTATTCTGTGCGTCCGATTGTCGGCGACCGTCTGTATTGCACGTTAAAGCTCGACCGGAAAGAGCGATTATTTGCCAAACCGGCGACAGAAGACGTCATGGAAGAGCAGTTCACGAAAGCGTCAAAAAAAGATTTTAACAAAGATATTACGGGTATTGTGTATCGTGCGACGAAAGCTGGTACGTTTATTATCACGGCAGAAGGCTACCGCGGATTCATCCACGATTCCCAGCGGAAAGTTGAACCGCGTCTTGGCCAAAAAGTGGACGGGCGGATTATCGACGTGAAAGAAGATGGATCCGTGAACGTCTCTTTGCTTGGCCGCAAGCAGGAAGCACAGCAGGACGACGCCGGAAAAGTATATGATTATTTGCTGCAAAGAGGCGGATCAATGCCGTACAGCGACAAAAGTTTTCCGGAAGAAATTGAAAAACGCTTCGCCATGAGCAAAGGCGCTTTCAAACGCGCGCTCGGCAAACTAATGAAAGAGAAAAAGGTATATCAAGAAGAAGGTTGGACCCATCAAGTAAAAGAATAAGAAACTTTGCAGGCTGCCGGAAAGTTCCCGGCAGTTTTTTGCTTTTATAAAACGGGCTCAGTCATATTTAATCTGACTTTGAGTATTAGCAGTCAAAATTGCCGGTAACGCTCTTGACATCCTTTTTGGAAAATATTATTATATCCGTGATAGATATATCGTTAATGGATATAGTAGAGGAGATACAGCTGTTGAAAAATAAGGATATGGACCAATTAACCGACCCAGCTTACTACATTCTTTTATCTGTCCTTGAAGCCCGGCATGGATATGCCATCATGCAATATGTAGAAGAAATTTCAGATGGGGAATTTACTGTAGGACCGGCGACACTTTACACGTTAGTAAAAAAATTAGAGAAAGCCAATTTGGTTGCTTTGCTTGAGTCAGGCGATGACAGGAGAAAAACGTACAAAGCGACGGAAAAAGGGGAAAGCATTCTCCGCAGTGAAATCGAGAGAAGAAGCCGGATCGTTGAGCATGGAAAGCATGCATTTCAACTTTTAAAGGAGAAGGAGAAAAGTGAAAAAAAAGAAAGATAAACGGTATATGGCATCGGATGGCTTGGCCTTTGGGGAAGAGAAAGACATGAAAAAACTAAGCAAGATGGAAGAAAAAGGATGGGTTTTACAATCGTTCGCTCCTTTAGGATATAAGCTCCGGAAAAGCAACCCGCGCCATTTAATATATAGTCTCGATTATCAGCATGTTCCGAAAGAGGAACTGGAAGATTATTATGACATATTCAAAGCCGGCGGCTGGCAGCCTGTCTGTTCAGAAAGCGGCATGCACATTTTTTCAGCAGCACCTGGAACAAAGCCCATTTATACGGACCGCTCAACCGTCGTTGAAGAATATAAGCGGGCGAAACGCGTAACCGCTCAAGTTGCTTTATTTCTATTCGTTCTTACAACCCTAGCTTTTGCCGCCGATTCTTTCATCTTTCAAGACAGCAGCGCAATAACCGCAAATGTTTTTTACTGGCTCCGTGTTGGACTGCTCGCATTACTCGCCCCGGCAGCCGCTACTTGGATCGCTTACCAAGTGAGAGTGAGTAAACTAATGAGCAAATTAAAGAGGGAGTAGATTTCATCACGTGAAAGAGCTTATTTTTTAGCTGGGAAACTCGTTGCTGGCCAGAAAAGCGTATTACTTGGCTGAGCGCATAAAAAAACAGCCCGAGGGCTGTTTTTCCGCTTTTTTATGTCCAGCTGCAGGCGCTAGCGCGTACGCTGATTTCGCTCTCTCTGTCGGAGTCAAAGAGCAACTCCTTGTCGAGAGCTATAAATCCGCTATCGCGCTGAATGAGAGCCTTCCGCTTTTCATGTCCAGCTGCGCCTCCTTGGGACTCGAGGTCATATGCCAGTCCGACTGCATGGCTGAAAAGCGCCATTTCGTCAGCCTGTCATATGCTTGTCGTCCCAAAGCAGTCGGCTCCGCTTTTCTACTCATAGTCATTAGATAGTTTCAGTTTGTCAATAATCGTAAAGAATAAGCTGAGCAGGATGGCGATGATGGTGGCGAGCGCCATTCCTTTTAGTTCGAAGTTTCCAAACTTCAGTGTAGTTCCGCTCAGGCCGATGACTAGGACGACGGTGGTCAGGATCATATTTGTGGCTTTTGAGTAATCCACTTTTGTTTCAACGAGCATACGCAGACCGGATACGGCGATGACGCCGAATAGCAGCAAGGAAATGCCGCCCATGACAGCTGTCGGTATGGTTGAAATTAAAGCGGCCAGTTTACCAAAGAAAGAGAGGAAGACGGCCATGACAGCCGCTCCGCCGATAACCCAAGTGGAATACACTTTTGTTAAAGCAAGTACACCGATGTTTTCTCCATACGTCGTATTTGGTGTTGAACCGACGAATCCGGAAATGACCGTTGAGATGCCGTTGCCGAACAATGAAACTCCGAGTCCGGGCTTTTTCATTAAGTCACGTTCGACGATATTTTGCGTAACGACAAGGTGGCCGATATGTTCGGCGATGACGACGAGTGCTGCCGGCAAAATGATCGCGATGCTTGCCCAGTCGAATTCCGGGCGGTAAAAGTCTGGAAGGGCGAACCACTTAGCTTCTTTTACCGGCTGCAAATTAACGAGTCCGTAAAACGCCGCAATAATATACCCTGAAACGATCCCGATTAAAATGGGAATGATTTTCAAAAATCCGCGAAACAAGACATTGCCGATAATCGTGATCGCCAGTGTTAATAAAGATACAGTAATCGTATCTATATTAGGTGCCCATGTTTTTGGATCGGCATCAGCTGATGGAATTAATCCCGCCATGCCGGCAGCGACCGGTACAAGCTCAAGCCCGATAACTGCAACGATGGCTCCCATCGCTGCCGGCGGGAATACGACATCAATCCACTTCGTCCCAGCCACTCGGATGATCAGCGCCACTAAAATGAAAACAATCCCGACCGCAATAAAGCCGCCGAGTGCCGCGTTGTAGCTTTTCGTCGCCATGACGGCAAAGACAGGTGATAAAAATGCGAAACTTGACCCGAGATAAGCAGGTATTTGTCCTTTACATAAAACAATATAGATCAGTGTGCCAATTCCGTTCATTAACAAAACCGTCGCCGGATTCACTCCGAATAAAATCGGCACGAGCACCGTCGAACCGAACATCGCAAACAAGTGCTGCAAACTAAGCGGCAAAAGTGCCAGAACCGGCGGCCGTTCATCAACTTGATAAGTACGCATATATACTCCCCTTTATTAAACACAAATTGTAGCTATTATACAGTAAACAACCGACAAAATTCTACAAAAATTTAAATGTATTTTAAAAAACAAACGCCGAATCATAGAGCTGAAAGCAAAGATTTCCACAACAGTTACCATTATTATACTCCAAATGCGGAAAGACTATAAACCATCAATGCGGGCAAAAATGAACAAAGGACACAAGAAAAAAGCTGCTTTCAAGGGGATAGACGACCTTGAAAGGCAGCTTTTTTAAAAATGAATCATTAGAGTTCGTTTTCCGTTATAACTCCGGCTGCAATTAAATCATTTTCATCGAGTACACCGTCGCCATTAATATCTTCTGTCAGATCATTTATATCGACGATGCCGTCCCCGTTCATATCTATGATCTCGTCGATAGGTTCGTCAGAGGCAGGCGGCTGCATGTTGTTTTCTTCTGCGCTTGTATCCGGAGTCGTTTCATCTGTAGAAGGCGGCTCGGCTGTTTCATTTTCATCGTATTCATCATAATTATCATCGCTTTCTTTTTTGGAGCCATCTTCATCTTCATATACTTCTTCAGGAGTTTCTTCATATTCGTACGATTCTTCAGGAACTTCTTCATCTTCATACGACTCTTCAGGAAGATCATCGTATTCATACTCATATTCTTCTTCTTCGCTGTACTCTCCGCCGTCAAAGTAGGCATCTTCTTCCCAGAATTCCTCGTAAAAGAATTCGCCGTTTTCATTGTAAAACAGGGAGTTGATTTCGTCTTCTGTCAGCGGATGTTGAATCCAGCCTTGAATCATGCTGTTCACATCTTTTATCGGAATGCTAAAGCCGATCCCGTCTTGGTCCATTCGTTTGGCCGAATTGATGGCGAGCACTTTTCCGGTTGCTTTCGAGACGAGCGGACCGCCGCTGCTGCCGGGGGCGATGGCGGCAGACGTTTGATAAATGCCTTCATACGTAAAGTCTCCTATATAGAAGCTGCGGTCGACTCCGGTGATGTGGCCAAGTGTGGCGGTGTTTTCGAGCGAAAGCGGGCTGCCGAGAGCGATGACTTCTTCACCAACTTTTGCCTTGCTGCTTTTTTCGAGTGCAAGCGGCGACTGGCCGGCTAATTTAGGTACGCGCACGACTGCTACATCAATTGTATTAGAGTAGCCGATAATTTTTCCATTGTGTGTATTGCCATTTTTGTCTTTTACCGTTAAAGAAGAAGCTCCTTCTACTACGTGAGCATTCGTGACGACGTCGCCTTTTTTATTGACGAGAAAGCCGGATCCTTGTCCGGTGTCGGTAAAAATGGTGTACACTTTTTTCTGGGTTTCTTCAATAATCTCTGTTACTGCTTTTTGCTCTTTTTTCGAGATGTTTTTCGGAAGAACAACGGCTTGCTGCGGTGTTTTGGGTTGTTCTTCTTTGATCACATTCACCGGAGCAACAGCCGTTTCGGTTTTTTGTGACTTGCCTGATCCATGAGACATATAAACGATGGCGCCGGCAAAAGCGATAATGCTAATTGTGCAAAGCATAAATAAAAGCTTTATGAAAGAGCTTTTCTTTTTCTTCGATCCGCAACCGGGACAAAAGCGTGCGCGTTCTCCCATGTCTGTTCCACAATGCGGGCAATACATAAGGACCACCTCCGGAATAGTAAAATAGTAATATTTTATTACTATCATACTGTACGTATCTACTAATTTACAATACTGAATTGTCTGTAGGGAGGCTATTGGCTGTGGAAGTGTTAATGTACAGGTGCAGAAACGACAAAAGTCCGTGCGCAAATCCCGAAAGTCCGTGTACAATCTCCTCCACTTGGTGCACAAACCGCTTAACTCGGATCAGAAAGTGAAAGTCGATTCAGAGTCGACAAAAGGGGGTACAAATCTCGCCGTCCCGTGCGTAAAGCTTGATATTGTGTGCACAACTGCTACCTCTGCAGCAAACATACTTACAAAAAAAGCTGCCGGAGATCATCTCCCGGCAGCTTCCTACTATTAGCTTACTTTCTTCGTAGGCTGTTTAAACGCTTTGCTTTTGAAAAAGTCGTCTGTTTCGTTTTTGATAACTTTGTATAGAAGCAGGATACCGATTAAGTTCGGAATCATCATTAAGGCGTTGGCCATGTCGGCAAATGCCCAGACTGTTGTCAGGCTGGCGACGGCGCCGATGCCCGTAGCAGATACGTAAACGATACGATACGCGTTAATGTATTTCAAGCCTGCAATGTACTCGAAACATTTTTCCCCGTACATGTACCAGCCGACGATTGTGGAGAATCCGAAGAAAATAACGGATAAAGAAACGATCCACTCACCGAATGTACCGAGGACGGATCCGAAAGCTGCTGTCGTCAAAGCTCCGCCTTCAAGTGTCGCATCGTGGGCTACACCTGAAATTGTGCCGCCGGTCGGATCCCAGAAGCCAGTCATTAATAGAACGAGACCAGTCATTGTACAAACGATGATTGTAACGATAAATGTACCTGTCATCGCAACGAGTGCTTGTTTCACTGGGTGGTCAGCACGGGCGTTTCCAGCAATTAGAGCGGCTGTACCGAGGCCCGCTTCGTTTGAGAAGATTCCGCGGGATACCCCGTTGCGGACAGCTTCAGCTACAACGACGCCGGCAAACCCGCCTACTGCCGAAATAGGGTTAAATGCGTAATGGAAAATCAATTGGAAAGATGGAATGATCTGATCATGATTAATTCCGATAATGAGCAAAGAACCGCCAATGTAAAGAACCGCCATGATCGGCACGAAGAATCCGGCTACTGTGCTGATTCTTTGTAACCCCCCAAAGATAATTAGTGCTGTCAAAATAACGAGAACGATTCCAGTTACCCAGCCATCAATATGGAAACCTCTCATCACATCAGCAATCGTATTGGATTGCACGCTGTTCCCGATACCGAGTGCAGCAAAGGCCCCAAATAAAGCAAAAGCGACAGCGAGCCATTTCCATTTGCGGCCAAGGCCACGTTCAATATAGTACATCGGCCCGCCGGAATATTCGCCGTTGGCATTTTTTACACGGTATTTCATCGCAAGCAGCGCTTCTGCATATTTCGTTGCCATGCCGAGCAAGCCGACGATCCACATCCAGAAAATAGCGCCCGGCCCGCCGAGTGTAATAGCTGTGGCGACACCGGCAATGTTACCGTTTCCAATTGTTGCTGCGAGCGCTGTCATTAAAGCTTTAAAGTTACTAACATCACCTTCTGCCTGCGCATCGTTTTCATCTTCTTTCGTGAATGCGAGTTTAAACGCGTAGATAAGCCGATGAAACTGTAACCCTTTTAATAGAAAAGTAAGAAAAAAACCAGTACCAGCAAGAAGAATAAGACTTGGTGTCCCCCAAAGTACGCCGTTGATTTTCTGCAAAACTTCTAACATAATAGATCCTCCTTATGAGATGGTCGTCCTTTTTCATCAAAAAATTGGGAAGAGCAGCTAAATGAAAAAAACTCCACCAGCCTGCGGATAAAATGCAACCGCTTTCAAATGTGGCGAAAAACATACGACTAGTTACGGTAAGCTTGACAATTGATAAAAACAAAAACGAAAAAGGGGCGTATTGTTAAAAATTCTAGTTGAAGCTTTTTTATTATAGCAAGATGTTAAAAATCTGTCACAAACAATATAAATGTTGTAAAATTAAAAAGAATCTGACTACGTTTATATGAAGCTATAACTGGGATTGTAGGTTTTAGTAAGGGGAAAATGTTAATTGAAAACGAAAGTAAAAAGTTATGAAGAAAATAATAATTTGCAAGAATTTTAAAATTCGGCTGAAAAATTAAACAGCGAAGAAAGCGAACGAATGATAAAAAAAAACAAAAAATGTTCGTAAATTGACAATCGCTATTAAGTAGGGAATGAAAGCGGTACCAACAAAAAAAGTGAGAGAAAGTTGCCTGAAGTCCTCTTGATAAGTGATTCGGAATAATTTATAATTCATGGATATTATTAAAGTATTAATTTTCAGATTTCAAAATAAAAAACGAATGAGGGAGTTCACGTGGAGAGAGTGTATAATTTTTCGGCAGGACCTTCTATGCTGCCGCTGCCCGTATTGGAAAAAGCCCAGAAAGAATTAGTCAATTATGCGGACTCCGGCATGTCCGTTATGGAATTAAGCCATCGTTCGGGTTTGTTTACAGAAATTATTACCGGAGCTGAACAGCTTCTGAGAGACTTGATGAACATTCCGGACAATTATAAAGTTTTGTTTATTCAAGGAGGGGCGTCCCAGCAATTTGCGATGGTGCCGCTAAACTTGCTTGCAAACAGCAAAAAAGCGGACTATGTGAATACAGGCTCCTGGTCGAAAAAGGCGATTAAAGAAGCGAAAAAATATGGTCAGATCCGTGTTATCGCTTCGTCAGAAGATGAAAACTTCAGCTATATTCCTGAAGTGAACAGCAGTATGATTGATCCGGAAGCAGATTACGTACATATTACAACGAACAATACTATAGAAGGAACAGCTTTTACAAGTGTTCCTGACACAGGCGGCGTGCCGATTGTTGCGGACATGTCTTCCAATATTTTATCGGAAGAAGTAGATGTGTCGAAGTTCGGCTTAATTTACGCCGGCGCACAGAAGAATATCGGCCCAGCAGGACTCACAGTCGTCATTATCCGTGAAGATTTAATTGGCCGTGCATCGGAAAACTGCCCGGTGATGCTGGACTACAAGACGCACAGTGAGAGCGGCTCCTTGTACAACACGCCGCCGACATACGGAATTTATATGGCGAAGCTCGTGTTTGAATGGCTGCAAGAGCTTGGCGGCTTGAAGGAAATGGAGAAAATCAATCGCAAGAAAGCGGGCATGCTGTATGATTTCCTTGAGAAATCAGCGATGTTCCAATCTCCAGTCAGAAAAGACAGCCGTTCCATCATGAACATACCTTTCGTGTCACCGTCTGAAGAGCTCGATGCAGCATTTGTAAAAGAAGCAAAGGCAGCGGGCTTAGAAACGTTAAAAGGCCATCGGTCAGTCGGAGGCATGCGCGCCAGCATATATAATGCGATGCCAGTTGAAGGTGTAGAAGCCCTCATCGATTTTATGAAACAATTCGAAGAAAATCATGCATAAAAAAGGGGAGAACGAGCAATTGTTTACAATTAAAACGTTAAATAATATTGCCGATTGCGGCTTGAATGTGTTCAATAAAGAAAATTTCACGATTGATAATGACAGTGAAAGTCCCGATGGTATCGTCTTGCGCAGCTATAATATGCATGACATGGAAATCGACAAAAATGTAAAAGCTGTTGCCCGGGCCGGCGCAGGAGTCAATAATATCCCAGTCAGCGCGTATACAGAGCGCGGCATTGTCGTTTTTAACACACCAGGAGCAAATGCCAATGCGGTAAAAGAACTTGTTTTAACTTCTTTAATGGCTTCTTCCCGCAACTTATTTGCCGGTGTCACTTGGACGAAAGGGCTTGAAGGACAGGGAGACCAAATTCCGAAGCTTGTGGAAGCAGGCAAGAAGCAATTTGTCGGAAAAGAAATTAAAGGAAAAACACTCGGCGTCATCGGGCTCGGTGCAGTCGGAGCGCTTGTTGCCAACGATGCGCTTGATTTGGATATGGACGTTATCGGTTTTGATCCATTCATTTCAGTCGATACTGCTTGGAACTTGTCCCGTAATGTTCAGCGTGCAATGACGATTGAACAACTATATGCAAAATCTGATTATATTACGGTTCACGTGCCATTAACAGATAAAACAGAAGGAATGTTCAATGAAACTACGTTCGACATTATGAAAGAAGGCGTCCACATTTTGAACTTCTCCCGCGGCGAACTCGTTAACGAACGAGACATGGCAGCTGCGCTTGAAAGCGGAAAAGTCGGCAAATATATTACGGACTTCCCGAACGAAAATGTATTGAAAATGAAAAATGCGGTTCCGATTCCGCATCTTGGCGCTTCTACGAAAGAATCAGAAGAAAACTGTGCGATCATGGCCGCCCGCCAAGTAAAAGATTATCTAGAAACAGGAAACATTAAAAACTCAGTGAACATGCCAAACGCTTCTCTTCCTTATACAGGAAAGCGCCGTGTTACTGTTTATCACCAAAACATCCCGAACATGGTCGGGCAAATTACTTCCGCCTTGTCAGATTACAGCTTGAACATCGCAGACATGGTGAACAGAAGCAGAGGCGACTTTGCTTACACGATGATCGATATTGACAATAAAGTAAACGGTGACGTGATTCCCGGCCTGAACGAAAAAATTAGCCAAATTACAGGCGTCGTAATGACTCGTATTATTTAAAAGATCAAAAAGCTGCAGCCGCATAAACAGTGGCTGCAGCTTTTTTTACACGAGGTTAGAAAAAAATTACACTTATTCCTAAAAATATGTAAAAAGGGAAACTATTTTTCTTTTTTTTACGTTATTATAAAAATAAGTAGACAAAAATCGCAGGGGGATATCATAAAATGAAAAGCTGGAAAAAAGCGCTCGCCATCGGCCTGTCCGCTGTCATGATTTTTCCGACAGCAACAGGAGCTGGCGTACATAATGAAGAAGTGAAAATTTTTAAGCAGGCAGCAGAACAGGCTCCTGTGACCGCCGCAGCCAATGTGAAAAATATAGAAGCATATAAAGCGGCAAAAGAAATAAACGAACTTGTTGATTCGAACACCCTTGTTATTAAATACAGCAAGCCGCTCACGAAAAGTGTCCATAAAAAAGCAGGAACGACGCTTGTTCGGTCGTTGCCGAAATTAGGATATGACGTTGTCCATGTGCCGAAGTCCAAAAAAGTGAGCGATGTGCTGCGCGTCTATCGGAATCAAAAAGGAGTGTCTTCCATTACACCGAGCGTGAAGTACAAGCAGTTTGCCGCGGTGCAGGGAGACCCGAAAAAAGCAAAAATGCACCATTTGCCGATGCTGAACATCGACAAAGCGCTAAAACTTTCCGGCAAGCATAAAGTGACCGTCGCGGTCGTTGATGGCGGTGTCGATTTCAAGCATCCAGACTTAAAAGACCAGCTGCTGCCACCTTACAATGCGGCAGATCCAGCAAAAAATCCCGTCCGTGACCTTCATGGCACACATGTCGCAGGCATCATTGCTTCAAAAGCGAATAACGGCATTGGCGGCCACGGCGTCAACCCGAATGCCAAAATTTTGCCGGTTGATGTGTTTAATGGAAAAATGACCGCGAATGATTTTACGATCGCTGAAGGCATTTTATATGCTGTATCTAAAGGGGCGGATGTCATTAACCTAAGCCTCGGCGGTTATGCTTCTTCGCCGCTTGTGGAAGAAGCCGTCCGTCAGGCGATTGACAGCGGAGCAATTGTTGTTGCAGCCGCTGGAAATGAATCGTCCGATATGTATTCTTACCCGGCCGCTTACCCTGGCGTCATTAGCGTCGGCAACATCGACCGCCAGAAAAAGCTGTCCGACAGCTCTAACTTTGGCCCGTCTGTTGATGTTGTCGCCCCGGGAGAAGATATTTACAGCACGGCTTATGAAAATGGGAAAGGGTCAAGCTTCGCTTCGTTAACAGGAACATCGATGGCTTCCCCGATGGTGGCCGGTGTGGTTTCCTTGTTAAAGTCGAAGCACCCAGGATTAACTTCGTATGACATTGAAAACATTTTAGAAAAAACGGCGACTGACCTCGGAGCAAAAGGCTACGACACGGCTTACGCCAACGGTCTCGTTAATCCGCTCGCGGCCCTTTCGTACGATGTGAAAAAGCTGCCGAAACAGCCTGTTTTAACAGGCAAGACGCTCATTAAATCAGCAAAGGCACTGCAAGCAGGGAAAAACGTATTGAAAGGGCAGCTGAAAACGCCTCGTGAAACGCACTGGTACAAAGTGGCGTTAAATGAAAATGAGCATGTGCAAACCGCTTTGGAAGCGAGCAGCGATTATGATTATGGGATGGATTTTTATTTTATCCCTGAAGGAGCGGAAGCAGAAGAAGGCTTCCTCATCGAACATAACAAAGGCCGCGCCGGAGAAAAGGAAGGATACTTATTTACTGCGGAAGAAAAAGGAACGCTCATTGTCGGAGTTAAAGATATGAACGGCAGCTACAATGCGTCCGGCTTGTCGGGCTACACATTTACAGCTGAAAAATTCAGCGCGCTGAAAGCCGATCCTGAAACGCCTATAGAAGTTAAGTCATTACCTTACGTGAAAAAAGATTTCACTTTATTTCCAGAAGAACAGGGAGCGGCTGATTATGATTATTTCACAATCACTGTCGATGAAGCGAAAGTGCTTTCGGTTTCGCTCTCTGCCTTGCCTGGTGTGAACTCCGCTTTAAAGTTATCTCTCCCATTTGAAGAAGAAGGAATAGAGGGAGAAGAAGAAATTGCTGAAGCGGACGATCATGGAATCAGTAAAGGCGAATCACTTTCTTTTAAAGCTGTGCCTGGTGTGAAGTACCGTTTGGCGGTAACAAATGAATCGTTTGGCGGCACAGGCAGCATCGGCTCAATCCTTGATCTGCTCATGATGAACCCGGGAGCGTTCGAGTTCGATGCTTATACGGCATCCGCTAATCCGTATGAGTTAAAAGTGGAAGAAAAACAGCTTCCTGAAGACGAAGATGGTTTGCCATTCAAAGAAGATTTAGAAGAAACGCTTGAAAATGGCGACATGACTCTTGAAGAATATGCAGAAGCGAAAGCAGCAGACTCGATCGACAGCACGCTGGATGAAGATCCGGCAGAAGAGATGGAAGATGAAATGACGAAAGCCATTTTGGCTAATGCGATTCCGTATGCGCTCGGGAAAGAAGCATCCGGCTTTTTCCAGCTGGAAGGTGATGAAGATTATTACTCTTTTGTCCCGGCTGAAAATGGCATTTATGACTTTGACATTAAAAAAGGATCAAGCCAGCTTCCTGTCGCTGTCATATCTGAATACGATAAAGAAACCGGAACGCTGAACCCGATATCAGGCGGCGGGGATGACTTGCTCAGCCTGATCATGAGTCTGCTTGGCGGTACACAAAACAACACGATGAGTGTGGCGTTGAAAAAAGGAGAAACGTACGTCCTAAGTTTAACGAATGAAATGTACAACATTTCGGCAGACCCATATACGATTAGTTCGAAAAAGGCGGCTAATACACCTGCGGAAGCGGATCAAGATGAGAACAATCCTGAAAAAGCCATGCTGATTAAGCAGGGAACCGCTTATAAAAACTATTTTATTTATCCGGGAGATACTGATTTTTATTATTTTAAACATACCGGAAAAGAGACGATTCACCGTTTAAGCATCAACCAAGGAAAAATGACGGCAGCTGATAAAGCAGCGATTCCATTTGACCTGCGCCAGCCGGCGATTTTTAGCGGCTCGCTCATTGAAGACACGAACGGCGATAAAGTGTTGGATGAGGACGAAATAGTAAAAGCGATTCCGTTTGGACCGAATTTACTGGAGCTGTCATTTGAAACGAAAGTGAATCTTTCTTTCGTGGCGAAAGAAGAGACCGGCTACTTCCTGGCCGTCAGCCCGTTTCTTTCACTGAAACCGAGCCTTCAGCCGTACGAAGTAAAAGTATCTGATATGAAAGATTCGTTAAAAGACGGCGATGGCAAAGTCGTTAACCATGTGCCCCAAAAGCCGATCAGCTTGAAAAAAATAGACGGGCAGCTTGGAGCAAGAGGCTACATGAATGCCGGCGTTCCTTTTGGTGATGTCGATCACTTTGCTTTAAACGTCACGAAAGACAAACAACTCTCACTGACACTTGAAATGGAAAGTGGCCTCGATGGCAAAATCGAGATTTACAATGCGAAAGGGGCACTCGTTCAAAGCTTTGACCATTATGGCAGCGGCGACGAAGAACTGGCGGTTATCCATTTGAAAAAAGGCAAATACTTTATCGAAATTAGCGAAACGGAAGGCCGCGCTTCAGCAGAAGCGTACAAACTGAACATAAAATAAAGAAAATCCCGGAGGCGGCTCCGGGATTTTCTTGTGTTAGGATAATAGGCCCATTAAAATAAATTTTGCCCGTTCTTTCTTTGTCATTTGCTGCAGCTGTTTTTTTGTGACAGCTTTATAGTCAGCAGGAGACACAAATTCTCCTTGATGAATGATTAGCTTCGCTGGTTCAGCCACGACTTTTTCGCCGGCTTTTAAACCGCTTTTAATTTCTTGGATGCCGTCAACGAGAAGGCCTTTCTTCACCGCTCTTTTTTCAATTTGTCCTTTCGTGTTTAATACGAAAACATACGATTTTTTACCGGACTTCATCAAAGTAGAAGCGGGGATGGTCACCGCTTGCAGCGCTTCTCGCGTTACAACCGTGACATTGGCTTTCATGCCTGGCAGCAGCTGATCGGCCGCATCTTCCATGTTGTTTTTATCGAGCTGAGCAATAAACGGATACAAGCTCTTTCTTTTCACGGAAGGTTCTTGTTCCGGGAATTTTTCAACGCTTGAAATTTCTCCTTTGAATGTCACTGGCAGTGGATCAACGGAAGCGTATATGGTTAAGCCATCTGTTACCTTATTCAGCTGCTGTTCATTAAATACACCTTGCACGGCAGCTTCTGGTGAGCGGATCGTCATGATCGGGTTGCTCAGCTTCGTATTGAGCTCTTTCACAATTCCCTCTGTTTCACTTTTAACGATTAAGTTGTTTTTCTTGGATTCAGCCTGAGAAATTAATGTATCATATTTGCGGATTTCTTCTTCGAGCTTCAGCTTTTCTGTTTCCTGGTCAATGATTTCATTTTCCACGGTTACTTTCGCTGCGCTGCTCGTTTCCTTTTTAGTATCTTTACTGTCATTGTCATCATCATTCGCTTCTTTTTCTTCTTTTTCAATCTTTGACAGGATTGAATTTAATTTGGAAATTTGTCCATCAACGAGCTGGATTTGCTTTTCTATTTGTGTTTTTTCTGCTTGCAATCTTTCTACTTCCCGTTCGAGGTTGGCAGAAGAGTACTCAAACAGTGGCGTGCCCGCACCAATTTCCTGTCCTTTTTCCACTAGAAACCTTAAGAATGTTCCCTCATCTTTATCGAAATAAATAGGCTTTTCATCTGCCGGGGTAATGACGCCGGTCGTTTGGAACGTTTCCACGACATCATCTTTCGCTGACGGCTTCCACTCTGTTATCCATTGAGATCGATCGGTTTTACTATCTTCTTTAAAAGTTAAATAAAGGTTTCCGGCAATAAGCAGCGCACCTGCTGTCAGCCACACCTTTTTCTTTACTCGTTTCATTTATTTTCGCCACCTCCTTCTCTGTTAAAATAAGCGGTCAACGTGAATGGATGTAAATAAAGCAGAAAATAGCCAAAGAGCAATTGTAATGGCTAAAATGAGCAGAAGAACAAAGCGCGGGCTTTTTTCTGAGCTCCGTTTTAAAAATTTATATTGCAGGGTCATCGCCCAAATATGGAATAGGGTAATAAAACTAAAAAAACTAGTGATGAGTTCATTTTCTGTTACGTATTGAGCAAGAACACCAAGGGAAAATGGGGAAGAGTCTCTCGGGATAGCGAGCGTTACATTTAAAAGAATTAATAAGCAAACTTCAATTAAATAAATAACGAAAACAAACGATTGCAGCACGAGCAGTTTTCGAAAGTCTACTTCTAAAAATGTCCAAAATAAAAGAGCCGGAAGAAACAAAATGAGTAACGGATAAAGAAGGCCCCAGGTCGCGCTTCCGATCGCAAACAGCATCTTTTGCCCTTCAAACTCTGTATTGCCGACATCAGCCAAATAGGCAGAAACTGATTCAGATTGAATTCCTAACAGGCCGCTTAAAAAGTATAAGGCTGTACTTACTATAATTAATAAAGAGATGCGGCTCCACAAGCCCCTGATTTCCTCTGCGTGGTCCAGCTGATAAAAGCGATCGTCTGGACGAAACAGCCCCTTGACTAGCTGCACTTGATAAATCATTTAAAATCCTCCAATAAAATAATGTGAATTGACATCTTTCCTTATTATATACAACTCTATCTTTCCATACCATTATAATCTAACAGAATTTGATAAAAAGTGAGTATCTTTTAAAGCAAAAATTGCCTTTATTAATGTATAAAAATGAAAGATTTATATGGCAAAAGAGCAGCACAGGCATTACATATGGAAGGAGTCTCCCTTTTTTTCTTCAAACAAATAACGACAAACCCTTGTTCTTTAAGGGTTTATGACGGATTTTAGTAGAGGTTTTTTTGTCTGAATATTACAACACGTGAAATATTTGTGTAAAGAAACAAACATCTTGGTGTAATGATGCCGTTATATTTGCATGGTAGAATAGGTCTCGTGTTACAAATGAAGGGGGTCTCTAATCCGTGAGAAAAGCTATTATGTCTTTAGTTGTTGCTTGCGTACTATTCAGCACTTCTGCCGTGGAGGCAGCATCAGCGAGTCACACAGTACAACGAGGAGATACATTATGGAGCATTGCACGAGAGTATAAGACGACTGTAAACCAATTAAAACAATGGAACAATTTAAAATCAGACAACATCAGAGTCGGCCAAAAGCTGGTCTTTCAAAATACAACTGCTGCTGCACAGCCAGCTAAGCCTGCAGCAAGCAAGCCTGTTGCAGTCAAAGCTGCAAAAGTACTTACTGTTAAATCAACTGCTTATACTGCTTCATGTAAAGGCTGTTCAGGCATTACGGCAACTGGCATTAACTTAAAGAAAAATCCAAATGCAAAAGTGATTGCCGTAGATCCGAAAGTGATTCCGCTCGGAACGAAAGTATACGTTGAAGGATACGGCGAAGCGATTGCCGGAGATAAAGGCGGCGCTATTAAAGGAAATAAAATTGACGTTCACGTACCAAACAAACAGCAGGCATACCGCTGGGGTGTACGTACAGTAAAAGTACAGATTTTGAAATAAATAGACTGAAAGAAAAAAAGAAATCCGCTGCGGCGGGTTTCTTTTTTTTCTCTTAACATGCGGGAATTGTCTTATTTATTTCATTTAGATTACAAGTATATAAAATACATCTTTTTGTAACAAGATCGTTATATAAAGGCGCAAAAGCGTAACGGCTTCTTAAAAACATTACACGCCGAGGCATGATACAATAAATTTCGTCAGCAGGTAATCGAGCGATTGACCGCAGCTGTTTATATATAGTTTCTTTGTTTCTATTCAATAGTGCCACTGGACACTCAATTTTTTAAAAATGCTTCTTGCAGGCGGTTGTTTCTTATTTTCCCTTTTAATTGGAATACTAAACTGGGAAGTTACCGCGTGTCAGAACACAGGAGGTTTTTCTATCATGAAAAAACAAATTATCGCACTTGCAGCTACTACGGTGATCGGCGGAGGCCTTTTCGGAACTGCTGCATCCGCACAAACATATACAATACAAAGTGGAGATACGCTTTGGAGCATCTCTCAAAAAAATAATACGACTGTTCAACAACTTAAAGGATGGAACAACCTTTCATCTGATTTAATTTTCCCTAATCAAAAAATAGAAGTGAATGGCGGCACAACTACAAATGCTTCTGCAGCATCCAAAGGAAATGGTACATATACTATTCAACCTGGAGATACATTATTTAAAATCGCTTCTAAAAACGGTCTTTCTGTCCAATCATTAAAAGCTATTAACGGTTTGTCTTCTGACAGAATCTACGCTGGCGACAAGCTTGCTCTTTCAGGACAAGTAAAAGGCGTATCTGCTGCAAAACCGGCGGCTGCCCCTGCTAAAGCAGCATCGAACAATCCTGCACCAGCACAGCAAGCGCCGCAAGGTAAAACGATTTCTGTGTCCGCTACTGCCTACACAGCACAATGTGCCGGCTGCTCAGGCATTACGGCAACAGGTATTAACTTAAATAATGACCGCAATGCGAAAGTAATCGCTGTCGACCCTAACGTTATTCCTTTAGGTTCTAAAGTATACGTAGAAGGGTATGGAACAGCCGTTGCTGGTGATACAGGCGGAGCAATTAAAGGAAACAAAATTGACCTGCACGTACCAACGAAGGACCAGGCTCTCGACTGGGGACGCCGCACAGTGAACGTGACAATTTTAAACTAATGAACAAAAAAAGAGCTGTTCTAAAAGTCAGTAACTTACTGACTTTTGGACAGCTTTTTTACATGTTCAATAAATCGTGAAGAAAGCGTCTGAATTGGTGGACAAAGCTTGGAAGTCGTGAACAAAGTCGCCAAAGCGCTGGACAAAGCCCGCCGAAATATAAATGCCTCTTACTAAAAAGCATAGAGAAGCTTTTTAGTAAGAGGCGTTTTTTATTTTTTTAATGCATTTAAGACGGAACGGGTAAGCACATCGGCGCCGATTTGAATGGCGCGCGGATCAAAGGTCATTTTCGGATGGTGCAGACCCGGTTTTAAATCCGCGCCGATGCCCATCATGGAAGCTTTTAAGTTCGGTCGTTTAATTGTGTAAAAGTGAAAATCGTCACTGCCTGATGTGATAAGCGGTCCGGCAAGCATGTCTTTGCCGCCGTATTCGAGAATGCCTTGGCGCAGCAGTTCTTCCGCTTCAGCATTGACTTCCGCTCCCGGAGTAAAGTCAAGCCAATCCATCTCAATCGTGACATTGAATAAGCGGCTGAGCCCATTGATTTTTTCTTCGATGATCTTTTGCATATCCAATAAGACGGAATTTTTTTGAGCGCGGACATCGAGACCGAACTTTGCCGATCCGGGAATAATATTCAAACTTTGTCCGCCGGCTTCTACGTGCGTCATTTTCACCGAGTACGGTTCAAATGGAGAAAAGTGAATCAGTTTTAGCTGTTCATTTAACGCAGCAATGATATCAATCGCATTCGTTCCTTGATGAGGGCGGGCGCCGTGAGCGTCATCGCCGATGATTTTCCCGGTTAAAAAAGCAACCGCTCCGTGATGAACCGCAGGTGTCATTTTTCCGAATGGCAGCTCTTCTACAGGACGCAAGTGAATGCCGAATAAATAGTCGGCATCATCGACAACACCTTTTTCCACCATTTTCAATGCGCCGCTGCCGGTTTCTTCTGCCGGTTGGAAAATAAACCGGACTGTACCATCTTGTATTTGATCTTTCAATTGCAGAATGGCGCCAATGACGATGGACATATGAGCATCATGTCCGCATGAATGATTTGCTTGAAACGTGCCATCCACTTCCTGCCAGAGGGCATCAATATCCGCGCGGATGGCAATGACCGGTTTGCCGCTGCCGATTTCGGCGATCAGGCCCGTGCAGTCGTCAAAGGTAGTTACGAACAATCCTTCTTTTTTCAGCAGCCCGGCAATATAAGCAGTTGTTTCAGTTTCTTTCCAGCTGATTTCTGGGTGGGTATGCAAATGATTGAAAATGTCTATTAGCCGGCTATCTGTTGTTTTCACGGTTCATCCTCCTTTCTTATTTTACTGACACTTGTGCGACGGTTAATTCTTTTAACGCCGATTCATTTATCGTAAGGCCGAGTCCCGGCTTGTCATTAAGGTGGACAAAAGGCACGTCATACGTTAAATCGCCAATATCTTTGCTGAACAACAGCGGCCCGGTCAATTCTGTGCTCGTAATATTTTTGCGGGAAATGGCGGCATGATAGCCGGCTGCTGAACCGATGGAAGACTCGACCATTGAGCCGATCTGACAGTCGATGCCGGCATATTCCGCCGCTTTGGCGATAGAAATTGCCGGGAAGATACCACCGCATTTCATTAGCTTAATATTAATTTTATCGACAGCTTCTTTTTTTACCATTTCGATTAAATGTTCGCCGTGCTGAATGGATTCATCCGCCATGAGCGGGACCGTACATTGCTGTTTAATTTTGGCCAGTCCATCGATATCACCAATGCGGATCGGCTGTTCAATCCAAGCAAGCTGAAGCGGCTCGAGCTGTTTCATTGCTCCAATAGCCGCGGCGTATGTTTGCCAGCCCTGGTTGACATCGACCCGAATCGGTACATTAAAACCGACCGCCTCCCGAACTGCTTGAATTCGTTTCACGTCCATTTGAGTATCGGTGCCGACTTTCAGCTTCAGCGAGTGGAAACCGGAAGCGATGGCTGCTCGGGCTTTTTCCGCCATTACTGCCGGTTCTTCAATGCTCAGCACTTTCGGATAAGTCAGCTCGGCATGGCTTTTTCCGCCGATTAAATCGTACACTGGCAGTCCGGACGCTTTGCCCATCAAGTCGTAGCAGGCGATATCAATCGCTGCTTTTGCCGCTGGATTGGCAATAATCGCTTCATTCATTTTATGATGGATCTTTTCAATTTGAAAGGGGTATTCCCCCAGAACTGTTGGTAAAAGTATGTGCCGCAATATTTCGATACAGCCGAAAAAGCTTTCGCCTGTTACATGCTCATCCGGCACTGCTTCTCCCCAGCCGATGAGGCCGTTATCTGTTTCCAATTTAACAATGACAGACGGCATATGATGAAACGTAGCATAAGAAATAATGAACGGTGTTTTCAGCGGCAAATGAATGCCGAAAAGTTCCGCTTTAACAATTTTCATGTTTGTCATCTCCTTTGGCGTATGTATCTCTTTAGTATAAGTGAAAAAAGTGCAATTAAAAGGGTGAATAGTTGAATAACTTATTTATTTATAGCGGATTGGCTTCAAATTTTTTCTTCATATATATACTTAACAAAACGGCTGGAATAAGAACGAGCGCCATTCCTAAAAAAGCGAGGCCTGGTTCTTCTTTATATAAATAGCCGCCGGCGACAGTGAGCAGGGATGTGCTCAGCCCCATGCCGAGAGAAGCATATATACCTTGAGCCGCTGGAATTTCACGGCTGTCGAACTCTTCATAAAGAAGCCGGATAAATGCAAAATGGGCAAGAGCGAACGTCATGGAGTGCAAAATTTGAGTGGCTGCATAGACTGTCACGCTCGGGAACAAAAATAAAAGTGTCCAGCGGATAATGGATGCGACAGCGGAAGCGAAAAACATAGATGAAATTCTCGTTCGCTTGAGCAGTCGGTCAGCGATAGCAAAAAAAAGAATTTCTGAAACGACGGCAATGTTTAAAATGACGCCGCTCCACGTATTGTTCACGCCTAAATCCTGCAAGTAAATAAAACCGTAACTATAATAAGAAGCATGCGCTCCTTGTATGACTATGCAAATGATCATCGCTGTCACGAAGCGCTTTGATTGAAAAAGCGAGCGGAAAGGAACAGAATGGTCATTTGCTTTTGTTTTTAAGGAAGCAGGTGTGTAATAAAAAGCGGCCGCCAACATGAGCAAACAGCCAAAAATCATAACATATATAATAGAATTTTCCCCGAAATAAGCAGTTACAGCCCCGACGATGAGCAAGGCAATCGCATAGCCAATTGAACCCCATGAGCGGCTTTTTCCATAATGAATGCGTTCACTTTGCATCATAATCGCCCCGATGCTTTCTGTCAGCGGCAGCATGAGCGGATAGATGAAACTGAATAAGGCCATAGCAATCATCATGGCGCGAAACGAATCAAAAGGAATAAACAAATAAAGCGACAGCGTACTCAGTACAGTGAAAGCTTTTACGAGTGTGCCGATTGGAAACTTTGTACTCAGCGCGGGAAAGACAAAGAAAGTTGAAAAAGAACGAATAAACAAACCGGCCGCAATAATGGTGCTGGCAGATTCGACTGTCAAGCCTTTGCTCGATATGAGCCAGGCAGTCCAGTACGGCAGAAACACGCCCCACGTAAAGAAAAAAGCGAAGAAGTTAAGCGATAACCACGTTTGCGCTTTATACATAGCTGAAAACCTCACAATTTTTATTTTCACAAGCTACTATTATATCGGAAGAAACTGGCATTGTCATTGAGTTCATACGGCAAAAGAGGTACATTTATACATAAACGTACAAATGCTTTCACTTAATAAAGGAGCTTTGCTAATGAATGACCAGCCGCAGGTGAGAAAGTATACAACGAAAGATAAAGAATTTTGGCGAATGATGGGAGCGCTCGTCTGCGCCTCGCTCATTACGTTTGCTAATATGTATTTTACACAGCCCGTCATGCCGCTGTTTGTAAAAAAGTTCGAGATTTCCTCTGCTGAAGCCAGCTTATCGATGTCGCTTACGATTATCGCTTTAATGGCCGGCTTGCTCGTTTTTGGTTTTTTATCGGACCGTTTTGGCCGGCGGAGAATCATGGATATTGGCCTTGCTTTTTCCATTTTGCCGCTTATTGTGATGCCTTTTTTGCCTTCGTTTGAGGCGCTGCTCTTCTTGAGGATCATTCAGGGATTTTTCTTGGCTGGTATCCCGGCTGCCGCTATTGCTTATGTTTCAGAAGAAGTAGCTGTAAAAAGCATCGGGCTCGGCATTATGCTCTACATTGCTTCTAACAGCATGGGGGGCATGTTCGGCCGCGCCAGCTTCGGCTATGTCGCAGATGCCGCCAGTTATGAAGCTGCTCTTTATGCCCTTATTGCTGCTGACGTTGTGCTGTTTCTTCTTTATTTATGGTGGATACCGTCTTCCCGCTTCTTTAAACCGAGTAAACGTCCCTTTATGGAAGATATTAGAGGAATGGCTCATCACACAAAGAACACCATGCTTATCCCGCTGTTTTTATCGGGCATTATGATGCAGGGAGCATTCACCGGGCTTTGGACGTACTTGCCTTTTTATTTGCACGGCGAGCCGTTTGAATGGTCGCTAAAAACCATTTCTTTTCTTTACTTTGCTTATTCTGCCGGTGTGGCCGGTTCCGTCATCGCCGGAAAGCTGTCAGAACGTTTTTCAAAAACAAATATGCTGATGGCTGGCGCTTTCTTTTTCACTAGCGGTTCGCTGCTGACGATTTCTCACTCCGGCGGACTTATCATTTTGGGACTGGCGCTCAATTGTCTCGGCTTTTTCGTTTCCCATTCGCTTATGACCGCTATTGTGAACGAACGAGCGACTCACCATAAAGGCGGCGCCTCCAGCCTGTACTTATTCAGTTATTATCTTGGCGCCGCCGCAGGTACGACATTGACTGCTTTTCTATGGGAATCGGCAGGTTGGACCGGTGTAGCTTTGCTTACATTTATGGCCATTCCATCCGTCATTTGGGTCGGCCTTTCAGGAGAAAGTAATAAGAAATTGAAACTTTTTTCTCTCTTACTCCGTAAAAGAGAGTATAAGTGAGTGTTCAAAAAGGAAGATAAAAAACCGAGACATTTGCCAGCTGGTCTTCCTATAATTTTTGAACAACCTCTATAAGAAACGGATAATAAAAAGGAGAGAATCATAATGGTCACTGCAATGAAATGGATTACCGGAGGCATGGAAGCCGTACTCGGCGTGCCGATTATCGGTGCTTCAATTATCGTTGGCAATTTATGGGCGCCGCTCGGTTTTATGGCCGTCATGCACATTATCACCTTATTGCTTGCATTAAGTGCCGGAAGAAGTCTCACCGGCAGCATACTCGGCATCATCACATCCGTTATCGGCTGGATTCCGTTCGTCGGCATGTTTATGCACATCATTACCGCATTCGCCCTCGTCACAAGCGCCATTAGAGGAAAGTAACAAAAAAAGCGCCGCTGGATTGCAGAAATTAATTCGCCTATTAATAGTTAAAGTTTAAGAGTAGGGGGCAAGAAGCAATGAAGTATAACGCTAAAGCGTATGCATCCATTGTGGCTGCGGTTGTATCCGTATTATTCTTAATCATTGGTTATACTTCAGTAACGAGTCACTTAACAATTGTGGAAGCAACAAATGCTTGTTACGACATGAATGGAAATCCAAGTGTTGAAAAGGATCTCTTTGGATTTAATTGGTCTTTTTCATGTAAAGAGGATTAAGCTATAGATGTACTAACGAGCACTTTAGTGAACGCTTGAGGAAAGTCCTCAAGCGTTTTTTCGGTTACTAGCCGCAATCGGGAAAATACGAGCCTAATCAAGTAAAATAAAGAAAATGACAAAAGAGGGATGAGTGTGAATATTTTAATTGCACCTGATTCATTTAAAGGATCGCTTTCAGCGGAAAAAGTAGGACAAGCGATGGCTGAAGGGATAAAAAAGGCGGTGCCGGATGCACAAGTAAAAGTAGTACCGATGGCGGACGGCGGCGAAGGGACAATAGCCGCTTTAAACGGCACGCTCCGGCCGTTAACTGTTCATGACCCGCTCATGCGCCAAATGACAGCTTCCTATCTCGCCATGGAGTATGAAGGAGAACCGGCCGCTTTGATTGAATGCGCTGAAAGCAGCGGGCTGACATTGTTATCGGATGAGGAGCGTTCGCCGATGACAACCAATACATTCGGGCTTGGTGAACAAGTGAAAGCGGCGCTCGATGAAGGTTTTCGCCAGATTATTATATCGCTTGGCGGCAGTGCCACAAATGACGGCGGATTTGGCATGCTGCAGGCGCTCGGCTGGAAACTGTTCGACAATTGCAGAAATGAAATAAATTGTGCCGGCAACCCGCTGCTTGAAATTGCTTCTTTTTCGGATGAAGAGATCTATCCGGCTATCCGCGAGACGCGCTTTCTTGCCGCGAGCGACGTGATGAATCCATTTTACGGCAGCGATGGAGCAGCGTTTGTGTTCGCGCCGCAAAAAGGAGCGGCCGAAGAAGAAGTGGTACTGCTCGATCAGGCGCTGCAAAAAGCGGCCTGCTTGTTTCAGAGAGTGTACGGCGTGGACGTGCAGAAGGTGAAAGGAAGCGGAGCGGCTGGCGGCCTCGGTGGTGCCATTGCAGCTGCGCTCGGCGGCGAAATCGTTTCTGGAATTGATACGGTCATTCAGTTAACAGGCTTGGAAACAGACATTGAGTGGGCAGATTTAGTTATCACCGGAGAAGGAAGCCTCGACGGACAAAGCTTGCTCGGGAAGGTGCCGGTCGGCGTAGCGAAACTCGCGAAGCAGCATCGTAAACCAGTTGTCGCCATCGCCGGCCGGCTCGGCGAAGACATTGAAGCTCTTCACCCATATTTTGACGGGATCTTCTCCATCCAGACCGACTGCCTAACAATAAAACAAGCAATGCACCCGAACACGGCCGCCCGTCAAGCCCGGCAAACAACCGAACAACTGCTCCGGCTTTACGCACTACAAAAATAAAAAATGATAAACGATGAAAAAGGGGGACTGATCTTCACCGCTTTAAAGCGGTGGGGGTCAGTCCCCCACTCCGCTAAAGTGAATTGCAGTTTTGCAAGTTAACTTGCAAAACTGCAAGATCAAGAAAGGTTTTTCATCTGTTTTTGTCGAAAGAAAGGAGTGAAGCGGGAAAAAGAATTCTGTCTAAATCGTGAATAAAAAGCGTGTTTTTTCTGAATTTTACTTTTGTTTCATCGATTCTTTTTATTTGGCACGATACTTGCTTATATAAAAATAAATGTAAACGCATTCACGTAGAAGCAATCCGCCAGACAGAAGGTTCTTTTCTTTCCCTGCGATAGGATCGAAAGGGGATAAGCAGACATGAGATGGAAATGGCAGGAGATTTTATTGCCTTTGCCGCCGAGGGTGTCAAGTCAGGCAACGGTTCAAGATGTAATCGACTTGCTTGCCCGGGAAGAGAGCCGCGTGGCTTTTATTTACGAAAAAGAAAAGCTTGTTGGGTATCTGACGCTTGCTGATTTGTTGAAACAAGTGACTGACGCTTCTTCACTGACTCAGCCAATTGACTTTGAAAAAGACTTGCTGCTTGTCCGGGAGACCGGATGGGTGGAATTTTGTCACAATTGCCATATCGTCGCCGGCGTAAATGAACAAAACGAAGCGGTAGGCTATATTACGATTCAAGAAGCGAAAGATACGCTTACCCGGCTGCAGTTGGAGTTTTTGAATCACGGTTTAAACAGCGCCGAAATTGGCATCGTAACGACGAATCAGCAGTTTGAAGTAAATTTCATGAATGAAACGGCCGGCCAGATTTTAGGATTGCCGCGCTCCATTCTTGCCGGCAGAAGTTATAAAAACATTCTCGCGGCTGACGTGGAGATGGAGGCTATTTTGGCAGGTGACAAAAAGTTTGGTGTAGACAGCTCGTTTAATTTTAAAAAAATGACTGGTCATTTTTCGCCAGTGTACCATAACGGGCAGGCACAAGGTATCGTCCATGTATTTTACTTGCAGGAGCATCTGGAAAAAGCCGTAAGTGAACTGCAATTTGTCCGCGAATTGAGTGAAGAGCTGCAAGCTATTTATGCCGCTTCTAATGAACAAATTTTAGTCATTCAGCCTTCTGGAGAGATTACAAGTGTCGCCGGTGCGTTCCTGCAAGAATTTTGGAGACCGTATTCAAAAGAAGAATTGATCCGGTTAAATGTATATGACCTTGAAGCTAAAGGACTGTTTGAGCCGAATATTGTGGACTTATGCTTGAAAGAGCAGCACCGGGTCAGCGCGGCACAAAGCAACAAGCAAAATATAAACATTTTATCCACAGCTGCGCCGGTGTTTAAAAAAGGTGAATTGGAAAAGATTATCGTCTTGTCCCGTGACGTAAGCACTGAAGAACCATTACAGAAAAAGAAACCGGAAGATGAAAACCGGGACACGCCGAATTTTATGAAAAATTTAGTGTACCGCTCGCTAGTAATGACAGAGCTCGTAGAAAAGATAAAAGAAGTAGCAGAAACAGATTCAACTGTTTTGATCAGCGGGGAATCAGGGGCCGGGAAAGAAGTAATCGCCAGCCGGATTCACTCGTACAGCCAGCGCTCAAATGAAACGTTTGTCACGATTAACTGCGGAGCGATTCCTGAAAACCTGCTGGAAAGTGAATTGTTTGGACATGAAAAAGGTGCCTTTACGAGTGCCGTTGAGAAAAAGAAAGGGTTGTTTGAAGCAGCGGACGGCGGCACGATTTTTCTTGATGAAATATCTGAAATCCCGCTTCATATGCAAGTGAAGCTTTTGCGGGTGCTGCAGGAGCGTGAAATTGTCCGGGTTGGCGGTTTAGTACCGATCAAAGTGAATGTGCGGGTGCTTGCCGCAACGAACAGGAACTTGAGAAAGATGGTGACAGCACAAACCTTTCGTGAAGATTTGTTTTACCGGCTGCACGTCATTCCGCTGCAAATCCCGCCGCTGCGAAAACGGAAAGAAGATATTGCGCCGCTCGCTCTTTACTTTCTCGACGAGTTAAACGCAGCCTATAAAAAAGAGAAAAAGTTTTCAAGAGAAGGGCTGCAGTTGCTGGAAAGCTATCAGTGGCCAGGAAACATTAGGGAATTGCAAAATGTGATGGAGCGGCTCGTGGTGATGGGCAGGAAAGAAGTGATTTCCGGAGACGATGTGTTCCGAGCTGTTTGGAATACAGAAACAGAAGAATCGGCCCATTTAACCGTCCGCGGAATCATGCCGCTAAAAGAAGCCGTTGAAGAAGTGGAAGATCAGTTAATCCGGCTTGCTGTTGGCAAATATGGGACAGCAGCCAAAGCGTCAAGTGTGCTTGGGGTCAGTGCATCGACGATCAGCCGAAGAATGAAGAAGGCATTGAAATGAAGGAGAGATCAACTTGTTAATTTTCCCGGAAACGAGATTTGATTTTTGCGGAGATGAATATATTTACGCGGAAATTTCAAAAGACATGAGAATTGAAAGCAATTTTAAAGCCATTTCTATTACAAATGAGCTGAGAAACCGCGACATTCCGGGCATGATTGAAATTTATCCCGGCAATGCGTCTTATTTAATCCGCTACGACCCTAATGAGATCTCTCCTTATCATTTACTCGATTATTTGCAGGAAATTGACCAGCAAAAAAGTGACCGGTCCGAGTTGAATTTCAGCAGCCGGATCATTGAAATTCCAGTTTGGTATAACGACACCATAACGGAAAAAACAATGAAAAAGTATCAGCACTTACAGCCGGAAGCAGGCGGCGATGATTTTACATTTGTCATGAAAGCGAACGGATTTACGGATAAGGACGCTTTTATTTCTGCTCATTCTTCCACGCCGTATTTTATTACATCGCTCGGTTTTAAACCGGGTACCGCTTGGGGATTTCCGCTCGGAGTACGGAATGATAAAGTCATCCAGGCGCCGAAATATAAGAGTCCGCGGGCATATACCCCGGGCGAAGCCGTCGGAGTGGGAGGAGCTTTTACCGTTGTGTATCCGACAGAATCAACTGGAAGCTACCAGCTGATCGGCCTATCGGCTGTTCCGGTATATGATCCGGGTCAGAGCCTGTCCGTTTTTCACGATTCGTTTTTCTTGGCCAAACCTGGTGATTTATGGAAATATCGCCCCATCACTGAAGCAGAATTTTACAACATCCGCGAAGAAGTAAAAAAGCGCACGTACGAATATAAAATCAAGCCCGTCCAATTTTCCGTTGAACAGTATGACGAAAAAGGGACTACTTATATATCACAGTTGATGGAGGGGTTTTAAGCCGTGCTGCACATACTTGAACCAGGATTAAAGTCAACCATTCAGGACGCGGGCCGATTTGGCTTCTATCATATGGGCGTCCCGCCGGCAGGCGCCGCGGATAAATATTCGTTCCTGTTAGGCAATGTGCTGCTCGGCAATCCGCGCCATTATGCTGGCTTGGAAATGATGATGAAAGGTCCGGTCATTGAATTCCAGAAAAAAACGGTTATCGTACTGACCGGCGCGCCGGCGGACGCCACATTGAACGGAGAAAAACTGCCGCTCTGGCAGCCGGCGGCCGTTTCGCCGGGAGATGTGCTGGCAGTCGGGAACATTCGAGAAGGGGTCTTCACTTATCTTGCTGTCTCCGGCGGGCTCGCTACTCCGGAAATGCTCGGAAGCCGCTCCGCCTGTTTTGCCAGTGGATTTACCGGTGTACTTGGACGGATGCTCCTAAAAGGGGACTTCCTTCCGCTTAATGAACCGCTGCCGGGAGTGCTCCGGCAAGTCGGGAAACGCGTACCGGAAGAAGCACTGCCTGCTTTTTCCCGGGAACTTGATCTTCATCTCGTTTTGGGTATTACAAGTGACCGTATTAGTGATGAAGGATTGACGGGCCTGCTCAACAAGGAGTGGACGATTCACACACAGTCTAACCGAGTCGCTTACCGGCTGCATGGGGGCCGCGTCCGTTACGTAAAAGAAGACGCTCCGTTCGGATCAGGCAACAGCCCTGGCAATATAGTCGATATTCCTTATCCAATCGGCGGTGTGATTGTCCCGAACGAAGAAGAGTTAATCATTTTGCTAAATGACGGAACAGGCGGCGGGGGTTTTGTTACGACCGGCACCGTTATCAGTACTGATTTAAGCCTTCTTGCACAGGCAAAGCCGCAGTCCAAAGTCCGCTTTCATGCGGTCACAGTCGATCAGGCGTTTCAATTGCGCCGGGAACAAGAACAGCTTATCGAAAAAGTAAAAAGTATGATCCAGCAAGCTTAGCAGGCGCTTGCTGTGAGTTCCTGGTTCTGAATATTCAGTTTTAAGTTATTAGAAAACTACTAAATAATCATATGGTGGATAACTTTGTTAATGAAGCGGGTCTTTGTCTAGCTCCGCCTCCTTGGGGCTCGAGGTCATATGCCAATCTGGCTGTGCGGCAAAAAGCGCCGCTTCGCCAGATTGGCATATGCTTGTCGCCCCATAGCAGTCGGCTCCGCTTTTCATACTGTCCAGCTTCAGCGCCTAGCCCTCGAGGTCAAATAACCTTTCCTCAATGAAGTCAAAAGGCAGACTTCTTTATAGAAAAGCGAAAGGCGATCGGTCAGCGCGATAGCGGATTTATAGCTCTCGACGAGGAGTCGTTCTTTGACTCCGGCAGAGAGAGCGAAATCAGCGTACGCGCTTGCGCCTGCAGCTAGACATTGAGGAAAGAACATTTTTGCCTAAGGCTGATCGAGGCGCTTCCGCATTTGTTCATTTTTAGGAGGTGGTGCCGGAAAGCGCATGGAAGGAAGAAGTTCAACTTTTACATTAAACAGACATGTTTAAAATAAAACACTGGAGGCGATCAAGTGAGTAAATATCATGTAGCTGTCGATGTTGGGGGCACATTTACGGATGTGTTTGTATTTGATGAAAAAACAGGGGAAATCTACGTAACAAAAACGTCTTCCACGCCGGGAAATCCCGAAAAAGGAATGATGAATGGCATTGCGAAAGCGAAGCTGACGGGAGATCAAATTGCGATGTTCTCCCACGGAACGACTGTGGGTACGAATGCTTTGATCGAAAGAAAACTGCCGAAAGCCGCGCTAGTCACGACGAAAGGCTTCCGTGATGTCACAGAAATCCGCCGCGGGACGAAGCTTGATTTATGGGATGCTTACAATGATGTAGCAGAGCCTTACATTAAGCGCCGCGACCGGTTTGAATTAACGGAACGCGTCGACTATTCGGGTGAGATGATCACAGAAGTAAATGAAGCGGAAGTGCGCGAGCTTGCTAGAATTTTAAAAAGGCGCCAAGTGGAATCGATTGCGATCTGCTTTATGAACGCTTACGTGAACGGTGATAATGAAAAGCGCGTGAAAGAAATTTTCCAGGAGGAAATGCCAGATGTGTACATTTGTACGTCTTCTGACACGCTGCCGGAAATTTTCGAACATGAGCGCATGAGCACGACAATCGTGAACGCGGTGCTTGGGCCGACGATCAGTAAGTACATTAAAGTACTCGAAAAAGAAATGAAAGAAGTCGGCTACAATGGCGACATTCTTGTCCTTCATTCCGGCGGAGGCGTTATGACATCTGAAACTGTTCCCCGCTATGCTGCCCGCCTGGCAAGCTCCGGGATTGCGGCCGGCGCTATTGCGAGCAAGCATATTGCCAACATGTGCGGCTTTAAAAATGCCATCGGGCTGGATATGGGTGGAACAAGCACCGACATTTCATTAATGTATGACAACGATTTGCGCGTCACGAAAGACTGGTACATTGAATACGGCTACCCGATCGGCTTCCCGAGCATTGAAATTTTAACGATCGGTGCCGGGGGCGGAAGCTTGTCGTGGATCGATGAAGGCGGTTCCTTGCGCAATGGCCCGCAAAGTGCTGGAGCTGTGCCGGGACCTGCCTGCTACAAACTCGGTGGAACAGAACCGACGAATACGGATGCGAACGTTGTGCTTGGCCGTTTAGGCACGAAGCTTCTCGACGGACAAATGACATTGGACAAAGAAGCGTCATTGCAAGCGATCGAAAACACGGTAGCCTCTAAATTAAATTACAATGTACACGAAGCAGCAGATGCGATCGTGAAAGTAGCGAATGCTAACATGTGCGACGCCCTTCGTCTCATCTCTGTGCGCCGCGGGTACGATCCGCGTGATTTCGCTCTCGTTGCATTTGGCGGAGCAGGTGCGCTGCACGGAGCTGAGCTGGCGAAAGAAATGGAAATTCCAAACGTCATCGTACCGGCTCACCCGGGTGTAGCAGCGGCAATGGGCTGTTTATTAGTCGATGTGCGCCACGATGTCACGAAAACATTTTTAACGAATGTAGAAGATATTCAAAAAGAAGATTTGGAAAAAGAATTTATCGAAATGGAAAAAGAAGCGATCGGCCTGCTTGAAGAAGAAGGCATTGCATCGGAAAATATGAACTTGATCCGCTACGTTGATATGCGTTACGTCGGGCAGTGGAGAACGCTGTCAGTTTCGGTGGACCGTCCGCTGCATTCGCTTGAATACGCGGTCGAGCGTTTCCATAAGGAGCATGAGCGGGAGTTTGCTTTTACAGACAACACGAAAGGCATTGAAATTTACGGCTTGCGCGTCGAAGCGATCGGCACAGTGCAAAAGCCGGAATTCAATAAAGAAGAGCCGTCAGGAACACTTGAGGAAGCGTTGAAAGAAACGCGTGACGTGTATTTTGAAGAAGCGGGGGGCTTTACAGAAACAGCGATTTATGACCGTGTCAAAATTCCTGTTCTTTCTGAATTTGCCGGTCCGGCAATTATCGACCAGCTTGACTCAACGATTGTTGTGCCGCCTGGCTGCACGGTAAAAGTAGATGAATACCGCAACATTATTATGTCATTTGCAAAGAAAAATGAAAACGGCGGGAAAGAAGCAGCAGAAACGGTACCAACATTAGCTAACTAAAAGGGGTGGGAGCATGAGCAAAGTATTTGAAAGCCAATTAGATCCTGTTACATTTGAGGTGTTAAAAAATGGATTCGTCAACTTGGTTGACCAAATGTCCGAGCAAGTACTGAGAACTTGTTATTCTTTCGTTATTTATAACCGTGATTTCAGTTCCGCTTTATGTGATGCAGAAGGGAATACGGTCATGCAAGGGACGCAAGACATTTCTGTTCACGTCGGTACGCTTCATTTAACAGCAAAAGCCGTCATTGAAGATTTCGGAGATGACATACATCCAGGCGACGTCTTTATCGTCAATGATCCATACCGCGGCGGCACACACTTCAACGATACGCGGGTGATCAGGCCGGTGTTTCACAGCGGCAAGCTGATTGCATTCATGCAGCTGAATGGCCACTGGGCAGATATGGGTGGTTCCGTGCCGGGTTCATTCGACGTCAATTCAAAAGATCATTACGGCGAAGGATTGCGGATTCCGCCGCTGCGCATTTGGAGCAAAGGCGAGTATTTACACGATGTCGCCAACGTTCTCGTTTCCAACATGCGTGTGCCGGAAGAACGCCTCGGTGATTTGCGTTCACAAGCAGAAGCAACGAAAACGGGTGAAACACAGCTGATCGCTCTCGTTGAAAAATATGGCCTCGATACAATTCTAACCGCTTTTGCGGAAGTGCAGGATTACGTTGAGCGCCTGGCGCGGGCAAAAGTGGCTGCTCTGCCTGATGGCGAGTGGGAAACAACGGATTACATTGATATGGATCCAACAGCGGGCGATGGTCTCATTCCAATTAAAGTAAAAATGACGATTAAAGGCGATGAAATCTTTTATGATTTAGCGGGATCGCATGATTACATCGGCTGTTTCTTGAACTCAGCGTTTGGCTCTTCGATGTCAGCCGCTTATGCCGGAACGAAAACATTTTTCCCGGACATTCCATTAAACTCCGGTTTCTATCGTGTCGTACACGTCGACCTGCCTGAAAATTCAGTCGTTAATGCCGCCTGGCCTGTCGCTGTAACAGGATTTTGTTCAGGCGCGTACGAAAAAATTATGAACGCCTGCTTTGAATTATGGTCTCACGTCATGCCGGAGCGCGCTCTTGCCTGCTCATTCAACTTAGAGTATCTATTAATCGGCGGCTGGGACAAGCGCCCAGGCTATGACAACTACTTTATGTGGTACGACTGGATGGCGGGTGGACATGGCGGCCGTAATAAACGAGACGGCGCAAACGCACTTTCACCGGTATTCGGCGTTGGACTCAGCATCCAGCCTTGCGAAGGCCAAGAGCGGCTTTCCCCGGTAATTACGACGAAGCATGAAATCGTAACGGATTCCGCAGGACCGGGAAGATTCCGCGGCGGCTGTGGTGTGGAAAAAGGCGGCATATTAACAGAGGCAAACGATACCGTCATGTCGTATTGCTGTGACCGGTCCCGTTCGGTGACATGGGGCATTTTCGGCGGACTGCCATCTACGCCGCACGGGGCTTGGTTAAATAAAGATAAAGAAGACGGCCAATTTTTAGGCACGATTTTCTCAAACGTGAAAGTGAAAAAAGGCGATACGTTTACAAGACCTTCCGCGGGCGGAGGAGGCCTCGGTGATCCGCTTGAGCGCGACCCGCAAGCGGTGCTTGAAGACGTCATCGATGAGTACGTCTCCATTGAACGTGCGAAAAAAGACTACGGTGTCATTATTCGCGAAATTGATAGAGAAATAGATTTATTTGAAATCGATGAAGAAGCGACAAAAGCGGAAAGAACAATGATCCGCCAGTCGCGTGCCGGCTGGCTGGAAGAAGGCGTGGAAAGCGTCCTCGCTAAATACCGCAGCGGCGAAATCGATCAATTGGATCTCATCCGCAAATACGGCGTGATCATCGACTTGGCAACAGAAGAAGTGCTCACAAAAACAACAGAGCAAAACCGTGAAATGCTGAAAAAGCGCTCACTAGCTTACTGGGCGTAATGAATGCGAAGAAGGGCTGTCCCAAAAGTCAGTTATTCACTGACTTTTGGGCAGCCTTTTTCAAGTAAATAAAATCGATCGGCGCTGCGTTGTGCGCAGGCGATTGGAGTTTATGCGCGGCTCTGATGGCTTTATGCACGAAAACGACTAAAATATGCGCGACAGCTGGATTTCTGCACCGCTCGCTTGACATTGTGCACGAATGACACGAATTTCTGCACAGCAACACTTGATTTATGCACGAGAAATCCGGGAATATGCACGCCGCCCAAAGCTGAGTCGAAAAATTTATCATTGCGGGTGAAAACGGCTATACGCTATAGTGAAGACAGAAGGGATTCACTGTTACTGGGGGTATTTTGTTAATGAGACCGATCGTGTTAGGTGTGCTTTCCGCATTTTTCTTTGCTTTTACATTCGTTTTAAACCGGCTCATGGAAGCAGAAGGAGGCAGCTGGATGTGGAGCGCTTCCTTGCGTTATTTCTTTATGGTGCCGTTGCTCGTTTTGATTGTTGCCGGCCGAAAAGGGCTGCGTCCGCTGTTTGACGAAATGAAAAAAAAACCGTCCGCCTGGCTGCTGTGGAGTGTTGTCGGCTTTGGCTTGTTTTATGCGCCGCTTTGTTTTGCGGCTGCGTACGGACCAGGCTGGCTCATCGCCGGTACATGGCAAATTACGATTATTTCGGGTTCGCTGCTCGTGCCGCTTTTTTACATAACGATTCAAACAGCGAATGGGCCGAAAAGAGTGAGAGGGAAAATTCCGTACAGAGGACTCGCGATGTCGCTCATCATCCTCGCCGGCGTCGCTCTTATGCAAATGGAACACGCACGGCAGCTGTCGTTGCAAGCCGTTTTTTTATGTATCGTACCAATCATTGTGGCTTCTTTCGCCTATCCGCTCGGCAACCGTAAAATGATGGATGTGTGTTCGAACCGGCTTGATGCCTACCAGCGTGTGCTCGGGATGACACTGGCGAGTTTGCCGTTTTGGTTGGTTTTATCGGGAGCAGCGATATACACTGCCGGCTTGCCGAGCAAAAACCAAGTCGTTCAATCCGGACTCGTCGCACTTTTTTCCGGCGTGTTTGCGACCGTCTTATTTTTTGCGGCAACGGACCTTGTAAGAGGGAATATGCAAAAACTAGGAGCGGTAGAAGCGACGCAATCAATCGAAGTGCTGTTTGCGGTCGCCGGCGAAATGATTTTGCTCGCTGCTCCTTTGCCAGCTCCGGTTTCTCTCGCTGGCATGGTCTTGATCGTCATTGGCATGGTGTTACATAGTTACGTTTCTCATGCGAAAAAACCAGCGCTGGGCACTTAAGTGTCCGGCGTTGTCTATAAATAGTTTCCAGTGGAGACCGGTTTTTCAGAGGACTGCAAAAATCAAATTCAAGGGCTAAAAAACAATGTTAATAAAAATTATTAAATCCATATAATAACTACTAATTTATGAATAGGTTTTTTGTTTTCTTTACAGATAGGAGTTTTCACTTGATTACACAAACGTGTGTTTGGTAAATTTTTCTTAAGGAGGTGAAAACTGATGATATTTAATCGGAAAATAAAATTAGAAACTTCAAAAGAAATCGAATCGGTGTTGGATGGTCAATCTAAAATGTGTAACTGGTTGTACAATCAACTTTTTGAAGCAGTAGAGGAAGACTATAAAAATGGAAAGAAGAGAAAATTTCTAAACGGTAGAAATTTACGAAACGAAGTTCCTAAAATAAAAGAGAAACATCCATTTTTATATAAAGTTCATTCCTCGCCTTTGAAAAATGCAGCTCTTCGTTTAAAAGAAGCATATGATCGATTTTTTGATCCGGAGTTAGATAACCAAAAACCAACATACCGTTCTTGGAAAAGGAAATGGTTTTCTCTTTTTTACGATGAGCCGAACAAAGGCTTTAAGTTGTTGGGTGAAAATAGGCTTAGAATCACATTGGGCAAATTAACTGAGGAAGAACATAGAAAAGCAAAAGAAACCGATAAAAAGGCTAAAAGGCAAATAGAAATAGTAATTGGCTTGAAAGAAGCTTTTCAATTAGACGAAGATGAAAAAGTTAAAACTTTACGCATCACAAAAGATTTAAATGGTTATTACGCTGTTTTTACCGTTGAAAAAATAACCGAAGCAGTTAAAGTGAAAGAAAACAGCTTCATTGTTTTTGACCCCAACCACAAGAATTTAGCAGTTGGAATGGATCATGAGGGAAAATCATATGAATTGAAAGCTTTATCTTCTACTTTAAGATATTGGGATAAACGAATTGACCAATTAAAATCAAAACGAGATAAATGCTCGATCTATTCAAAATTAGTTGTAACATCAACATCAAGTTATTGGAAGCCTAGTAAACGCTGGAGTTATTTAAATCGTGCATTAGAGCGGGCTCATATGACAAGGCGAGAACAAATTAAGCAAGTCTTATACAGTTATGCTCATTACTTTAGTAAAAGATATGACCACATTTTAATTGGTGACTATGTGCCTACTCCAGATGTGGCGAAATACGGTTCCATGAAACGTGCGATGTTAAATCAAACGCCAATAGGACAGTTTAGGACCATACTAGAATGGGTTCAAGAAAAAAACAACAAACACTATACAAAAGTGGATGAATATAACACCACGAAAGAATGTTGCGCTTGTGGTTATATGGAAAATAAAGAACCCGATGTTAGAGTATTTACGTGTCCAAAGTGTAAAACGAAAATGTATCGTGATATAAACAGCGCAGTTAACATTGGTAAAAAAGCAAGAAAGTTATTGCCACGCTTGGGCTATGTAGGGGTGGAAAATCCTACGTATACAGTGGAGTGGAATTGGAAGCGACAAGCAATTGTTCGTGGAAAGTTTCGCTTACTGGCTAGAGGAAATGAGTCTCTAGGTGAAAATAAAGAGAATACCTCAGTTGAAGAGGAGTTCCTCCGAGCTATTATTTAAATTGCTTCGTTTTGAGTAGATTTGAATATTTTTGGGAAAGCGGTGAAACGATGCGGAAATATTTGTTTTTAATCGGGCTGCTCGTGCTGATAGTAAGCCTGGCGGGCTGCAACAAACTGCCATCTCCAGAAGAACGGTTAAATGAATACGTAAAGCTGTGGAATAAGAAGAAATTCGAAGAGATGTATAAAAGCTATGTGGCTCCTTCCAGTAAAGAAAAGGTGAAGGAAAAAGATTACGTTGACCGTTATAAAACGATTTACAAGGATTTAGAAGTGAAAAATGTAAAAGTGACTCTGCTTGCGGAGGAAGAAAAAGACTGGAAAAAGGCTGAAAAAGCGGTCATTCCAATCAAAGTAGAAATGGACACGCTCGCCGGACCCGTTTCTTTTGAAAAGGAAGCGGTCTTAAAAAGGGAAGAAAAGGATAAAGAAGAACAATGGTTTATTGACTGGGACGCATCTTATATTTTCCCTGGCATGGAGGCAGGCGATAAAATCCGTCTCGAAACACTTCAAGGCAAGCGGGGACAGATTTTTGACCGCAACGGTCATTCGCTGGCCATTAATGGCCGCGGCTTCATGGCAGGTGTACAAGCCGGCGCATTGGATAATGATGCGGCCGCAAAAGGTAAACTAGCTGATCTGCTCGGCGTGACAACCGAATTTATCGATCAACAGCTGAAGCAAAGCTGGGTGCAGCCCGGACATTTCGTGCCGCTGAAAAAACTTTCTATCTATGATGAAGAAAAATTAAAGCAGCTTAAAGCTATTCCAGGGTTTGCGGCAGAAGAAATTTCAATGCGTGAATACCCGTATAAAGAAGCGCTTGGGCACTTAACCGGCTATATCGGTGACATTAACGGCGAAGAGCTGGAAAAGCTGAAATCAAAAGGATACAGCGCTCAAGATAAAATAGGCAAACGGGGGCTGGAGCAGCTGCTCGAAGACGAATTAAGAGAGAAAGACGGTAAAAAGATTTATATTACAAAAGCAAAAGGGGAGCCGGTGACAATCGCTGAAACGGCTCCTGTAAACGGCAAAGACATCAAAATCGCGATTGATGCCGAATTGCAGCAAACGATCTATGAGCAATTAAAAGGCCAGCCAGGAACAGCGGCGGCCGTCCATCCAAAAACAGGAGAAGTATTGGCGCTGGCGAGCTCGCCTGCATTTGATCCGAATGAATTTGTCCTTGGCGTGTCAGCCAGCCGCTACAAAGAGCTTGAAAGCAATCCAGCGAAACCGCTTTTGAACCGATTTGCCGCTGCTTATTCACCAGGTTCGACGATTAAACCGATTACCGCTGCCATTGCGTTAAAAGCCGGCACACTCAACCCGTCGAAAGAACGGCCGATCACAGGACTGCATTGGCAGAAAGATGCTTCATGGGGCAGCTACTCGGTAACGCGGGTAACAGATTTGGGGCAACCGGTAAACTTGCGGGAAGCGCTCATTCATTCCGATAATATTTATTTTGCCCAGACTGCACTCGAAGCGGGCAAGGAAAAGATGACAGAAGGCTTGAAATCGTTTGGTTATGGGGAAAAGCTTCCGTTTGCCTACCCGGTCCGTGCTTCGCAAATTTCCAACAGTGGTACGCTTGACAAAGAAGTTCTTCTGAGCGACACGGGTTACGGTCAGGGAGAAGTGCTTTCAAGTATGCTTCACCTCGCCTCTGCCTACGGGGCGATCGTGAACGACGGCAGCATGATGAAGCCGCAGCTCTATGCAGGCGAGAAGCCGGAAGTATGGAAAAAAGATCTCGTCTCCAAAGAGTCGGCTGATTTGTTGAAACAAGACTTGCGGCTCGTCGTACAAAAAGGGACGGCAAAAGCAGCCGACTTGCCTGGCTTTGCTATCGCCGGCAAAACTGGAACGGCTGAGCTAAAAGCGGAAAAAGGAACAACCGGAAAAGAAAACGGGCTCTTTGTTGCTTACGACCAGCAAAATCCTGCTTTTATTATGGCTTTGATGATGGAGAATGTAGAAGAAGCTGGAGGAAGCAAAGCAGCCATAGGCGTAAGCAAGCAAATCTTTTTGAAATGGAAAGAAACAAGTTCATAAAGTCGACAACCGCCGGGAAAAAGCGAATTTCATGTTTTTTCCTGGCGGTTTTTCAAATTAAAGAAGGTAATTTGAATTTCATGGAGAAATACATGTAGAAAGAAGTCTATTTAAGTAAAAAAGACCCTATACATAACCGATATAAAAAAGAAAACAGATTTTTCTTGGGCAGTAAGGAGTTTGAGATGAAAAAAACTATTTTTGCTTTGTCGACAACAGCCGTTTTTTCCACCGGGGCGGCCACTTTGGCGCATGCGGCTGAACAGCATACCGTCAAACCCGGTGAAACATTGTACAGCATCGCCGAACAATATCATATGGATATCAATGAGTTGAAGAGTTTGAATAGTCTGAACAGTGAGCAGCTGCAGGTGAATCAGATTTTAAACGTTTCTCAGCCAGCTGCTGCTGAATCCGAAGGCACGTATACAGTGCAGGCTGGAGATACGCTTTATTCGATTGCTAAGCTTTATCAAATAGAAGAAGCTGAACTGCAGCAGCTGAACGGGTTAAAGGGGCATGAGATTATTTCGGGGCAAAAGCTGAAAGTAAGCGGGAAAGCAGCTGAAGGTAAGGCCCTCGTCATTCAGCGGCCTCTTCCGAATGCTGAAGCCCACACGAAGGCGGCTCAGCCTGCTTTGCCGGCGCCAGTCAAACAAGCGTCCGCTTCAGGAACGTACAAAGTTCAGAGCGGCGATTCATTGAGCGCCATTGCAAAAGCGTATAAAATGAGTGTGGCCCAACTGCAAGAGTTGAACGGGTTGGGTGACTTTACCATTTATGCCGGCCAAACACTGAAAGTAAGCGGCCAGCCGGCGTCAACAGTGAATTCCCCTGCCGCTTCGGTGAAAACGCCCGCAGCGTCCGGTACATATGCGGTAAAAAGTGGTGATTCGTTAAGCGCCATTGCGAAAGCGTATAAAATGAGTGTTGCTCAGCTGCAGGAGCTGAACGGATTGAATTCCCATTTAATTTATGCCGGGCAAACGTTAAACGTAAGCGGCACACCAGCTGCAGCAATGCCGGTACCGGACAAACCATCTGTTCCTGTGTCAACGCCAGCCACGTCAGGAACGTACACAGTGAAAAGCGGCGACTCGTTAAGCGTAATTGCGAAAAACTACAAAATGAGTATCGCCGAGTTGAAGCAGCTGAACAGTTTAACATCGGATACCATTTTTGTCGGGCAAAAATTAAAAGTAAGCGGCGAACCGTCTACGGTGACGCCGGCGCCTTCTAAGCCATCTACTCCGGTAACGACGCCGGCCGCATCGGATATGTATACAGTGAAAAGCGGCGACTCATTAAGCGTAATTGCGAAAAACCACAACATGGATATCGCTGGGTTAAAGCAGCTGAACAGTTTAACATCGGATACCATTTTTGCCGGGCAAAAATTAAAAGTAAGCGGCGGGCCATCTACGGTGACGCCAGCGCCTTCTAAGCCATCCACCTCGGTAACGACGCCGGCCGCATCGGGCATGTATACAGTAAAAAGCGGCGACTCATTAAGCTTAATTGCCATTGTGCATAACATGAGTGTCGCCGAGTTAAAGCGGTTGAATAGTTTAACGTCAGATACCATTTTTGCCGGACAAAAGTTGAAGGTGATAAATGGGGGAACGAACGGAAGCGAGATATCGACCAGCACTCCGGTAACTTCCATACCTTCTTTTTCAATTGAGGGCTTGATCGCTGAGTCAAAAAAGCACCTTGGCATCCCGTACGTCTGGGGAGGCTCTAAGCCGTCCGGCTTTGACTGCAGCGGCTTCATCCATTATGTCTTTAACAAAGCAGGAAAGAGCATTCCGAGAACGAACACAGAAGGCTACTACAGCCGCTCTTATGAAGTCGATCAACCGAAAGCCGGCGATCTGGTCTTCTTTGTTAACACGTACAAAAAAGGGATTTCGCACATGGGCATTTACCTTGGCGGCAATCAATTTATCCAAGCCAGCTCCTCGCAGGGCATCACGATCACGAGTCTCGACAACTCTTACTTTAAACAACGGTTCGACAGTTTTAAACGATTCTACTAATTGATCAAAAAAGAAGGCAGGGGTACTCTGCCTTCTTTTTTGAGTTTGTAAAATCTATGTGGCAATTCGTGAACAACACGGTCAAAATGACGAACAACGCTCCAAGATCGCCAGCTTCAAACTAAAAAAACTCCGCGGGGCCCCCGTGGAGTTTTGTCTCTTATTCTTTCGCCAGCCGTTCGACTTCTTTCAAGTGTTCGTCGATGTTTTCGTTTGTAATGTAAACACCGAACGAGCTGTTTTTCACATTTGGCCCTTGCAAAATACGGTCAGCAATTTTATCGCCGACGTGGGGATAGAAGTGGTGGCCGTCAAAGTAGTTGTTAATGTCCAATGTGACTTCATTTGGATACATAAAGTTATAGACGCCGCCGAACACTGTGGTCACATCGCGCAGCCATCGCTGGTAATCATCCAGCTGACCTTCGTCGATCATTGTTTGAAATAGCTTGGCGGAAATCGGAGTCGTAAAAATGATAAATTCTACGTCCGGATGCCGCTGCTTGAAAATCGATAAATACTCTTTATATTTAGGGTTATATTGGTAACTTTTTCCGTAAAACTCATCGCGAAACCGCTCAATTTTTTCTTCGGTATTTTCCAGCCTTTCAGATGCGCTTGTTGTTTTGGCGCGGGCGACGTTGTAGCGATCATAGACGCGCAGTTCCGACACTTTATTATTCTTTGACATACGGAAATTTTGCAAAGAGTAATTAAATATATCAATAGAAATTAAGTTCCTCGCGCGGTAAAAAGGTTCTTGTATTTTCGCTTCATAATTTTTAAGCGAAATAGACTGTTCGCTTTCCTGAACGCTCGATTTAAAAAAATCCATGCCGATAATGACTCGCTTCACTTTTTGTTCATTTTGGTTTTTCGCAAACTGCAAAAAAGTATCATATTCACGAATTGACATGTTGTTTACCGCGTAATTGTAGGCTTTCATTCCTTTGAACATATTTTGATTCACATACGTTGTCCGGCTGCTGCCGAGAATGATCGTGTCGTATGAGAAAAACTGGAAATAAATCTGGTTCGTTTTTTGTTCCCGTTCATCGACGGAAATTTGATGGTCATTGTATGGATGGTTATGGCCATATGTCCAGTAAGGATCCATATAATAGTTGAAGCCGGCCACTCCGCTTAAAATGAAAATGGCCGGAAGAAAGAAAATAACGATAAACTGCTTTGATTGTTTCATGACGATCCACCCTAAAAGTTAAAGTAAAGAAATTCTGTCACTTGCTGCAGCTGCATAACGGAATAAAGAAAAAGAACGGACGCGTAAAATGCGACTGTCTTTTTAGGCTCAAATTCGTCTCTCCATTCGATGGAGTTTTTCGCAAACAGAACGATTAGAAAGCCGCCAATTGTGTACAGCAGTACTTCCACGAACGGGCTGCCGAGTTTAAAGTTGAACAGCACCGGACTTCCGAGAGGGATATGAAGGGCTTCTATGACTTCCTTCGGCAAATATATACCATTAAGCCCGGCCATGCTTTTTAATACGTGCATGGCAGTTTCAAAGTCAGGAGCCCGGAAAAATACCCATGATATATTCACAAAATTGAAGGTAATTAACCAGGCGAGCCACTTATTCATAGAGCGCCCGGCTCTCTTCCACGCACGATTGATCACGCTTGCCGCACCATGCATCATGCCCCAGACGATAAATGTCCATCCGGCTCCGTGCCAAAAACCGCTGATGAAGAAAATAATCAATATATTTATATACGTCCTGGCCGGCCCTTTTCTGCTGCCGCCAAGAGGGATGTAAATATATTGAGTTAGGAAGGTAGAAAGAGTAATATGCCACCTTCTCCAAAAATCTTGAATGTTCACCGCTTTATAAGGAGAGAGAAAGTTTTTCGGCAAGCGGATGTTAAACAACAGCCCTGCGCCAATGGCCATATCTGAATAGCCGCTGAAATCAAAATAAAGCTGGAACGTATAAGCGAACGCAGTCATCCAGCCGTCGACAAACGTCAACCCTTCTGCCATCCCGTAACCTCTGTTCGCCCACATAGCGAACGAGTCAGCAATCGCCACTTTTTTAAACAAGCCGATGCTGAAAATAAGCAGCCCGAGGGCGAAGTTTTGCGGATTGAGCCTGCGGTTTTCTTTTTGCTGGAATTGCCCCATCACTTGGCTATGGTGGACAATCGGTCCGGCAATTAACTGCGGGAAGAAAGTGACGAATAAAGAATAATTAAGAAAATTGTAGCCTTTCGTTTCTCCGCGGTATGAATCTACTAAATAGCCAATTTGCTGAAATGTATAAAAAGAAATAGCGAGCGGCAAAAGCAAGTTTTTTAAAGCGATAGACTCATCAAATAAAAAATTAATATTTTCGACAAAAAAATCATAATATTTAAAGTAGCCGAGCAGGCTGACGTTAAAAATAATGCCCAATGTTAAAATTAGCTTTCTCCTATAAGGAGAGTGATCTTTGCCGAGTGAACTGCCAACGAGGAAGTTTACGATAAGCGAAGAAATAATTAATGGCAAATAGCTCGGGTTCCACCAGCCGTAAAAAAATAAAGAACCGCCGAGAAGCCAAACTTTTGCACATGTAAAGTTCCACTTATTTAACAAAAAATAAACGAGCAAAACAATTGGAAGAAATAAAAAAATAAACTCAAATGAATTAAAAATCAAAACGATCTCCTCCACAAACAATCCCGAATAACGGCGAACTAATCATACTATAATCAATACTTGAACACAATGAAGCTATTTTCTTTCTGTAAAAGATATTATATCCATTAGATGAAAATTTTTCTTGTGAAAATACGGAGATATGATACAATAAAAATGTAGTTTTCTGTTTTGTAATTTGACAATAATGAAGTGGCAACGGTTGGATGGCCCGAAAGCATCTGCTCCTCGTGAGCAGATGCTTTTTTCTTTGTTTTGAACAGTTTTAGTAAAAAATAGCCAAAATTATCTCTGGGTTTGGTATGATTGTACTAGTCTAAGAGATAGAGGGGGATTTAGGTTTTGCTTAACAAAAAAACAGGACCGATCATTTTTATGCTCGTCCTGCTGCTGGCTTTTCCTATAGAAAGTCTGGCAAAAACAACAGCATTGAGTAATGGCGTCAATTGGAGACATTTGTATACGAAAGTCAATGGAAAGTATCAGTCGATCGATATCATTGGTATCGATTTAACGAAAAGAGGGCACAGCATTTCTTATCATTTGCCTGCGCCGTATTACCAGTTAGATAGAGTATCCGCGCTGTCCAACCGCAAAATGCCGGCAGGGCAGAGACAGCTGGCAGCGATCAACGCATCCTTCTTCCACTTTGGTACGAGGGAACCAGCTTATATGCTTGCCAATAACGGCCATCTGGACAACCTTGGAGCTGTGTCGGGCAAAAATACTGACTATATGTATGTGCCGGCAGCGTTCGGTATGAAGCAAAATGGGGCCGCGGTCATTGACCGATTAAACTTGCCTGTGACGGTCCGTTTTGGAGAAACGACTCTTCCGATGACAGGATATAATGAATCTCGTGAAAAAGATGAAATGATCGTTTATACGAGAAGCATGAAATATGAGAATACGAGAACGAATCCGTACGGCTATGAAGTAACGGTAGACGACCTTGATCAGCCGCTCGATCCGGGAGCTGAGTTCGGCAAAGCAGTGACTGGGAAAGTGACTAATATTCGGACGTACGGAGAGCGCTCAAGTTCCGTCATTCCGAAAAATGGCTTTGTATTATCAGCGCACGGCGAGAAAACAAAGCTCTTAAAACAGTTGAAACCGGGTGACCAGGTTTCATTAACAGTTGATGTCGAAGAGAAGTGGAAGGACAGCCGCTTCATGCTCGCAAGCGGTCCGCTCCTTGTTCAAAAAGGGAAAGCGGAGATGACAATGGCTGCCACGAGTCCCAATGCGAGAACGAGAGCGCCGCGTTCTGCTGTCATGGTCGATAAATCCGGCAGGAAAGTTTATTTTGTAACAGTGGACGGCCGCCAAAAAGGCCGTCCGGGCATGACGCTGCAAGAATTCGCCAATTACTTGAAGAGTCTGGGCGGCTACGAAGCGCTAAACCTGGATGGCGGCGGTTCAACGACTTTGGCGGGCCGAATGATCGGCTCAAGCAAATCGAAAGTACTGAACCGGCCTTCTGATGGCAGTGAAAGAACGGTTTCGGCTATTCTGGAAGTGTTCCGAAGCAAGTAATTGAGAAAGGGGCCTGTTTCAAAAGCCTCTTTTGTGTAACTTTTCTTTGTTATTAGGCGGTGTGCGTATCCCGGAAGTTTCTGTGCATAAATCGGATGTGGACGTGCAGAAATTCATGTAATCCGTGCACATATAGCGCCACTATCATAAAAACAAGGCTGTCCCTAAATCAATTATCTTTTGATTTAGGGACAGCCTTTTGTTTTTGTACGTATAATATTACACTTTAAAGCTGGCACGTTAGTTATTTTTTACTTGCACACTCCAAGTAGAGAGGTCTGGATCTTCTATTTTTAAAAGCTCTTTTTGGAAAATAAAGGACCACGGTTTTGTCGTATTTGCTTTTATTTCTAAGCTGCCAAAATTAAATTGGCCTTCTGCAATAACTTCTTTCCGGCTGTCCAATACTTGCAGCGGCAGCTTCTCAATGTTGAGGTTGCGATCGTAGCCGTTGCGGATCAAGACGGTGATATGAAACTTGCCATCTTCCGCTGTTTTCGCCTGTAATCCGGTGAAATTCAATTCGTTTTTGCCAGGGGCGCCGAGCTGTTCAACGATTTTTTGCAGCTTTTCTTTTTCCACTTCCGGCAACGACTCTTCCCATGAATCGGCTAAATCGAGCTTATGCTCTTTTGACGTTAAATCAAAGGCAAGCGTCCAGTTTTCTTTAGCAAGTTCCACATTTTTTTCAATGGAGGATGCCGGGAAAACGAACGTCCATGGACGGCTGCTTTTTGCCGGGATTTCTCCTAATTCAGCAAGGTTAAAGCCGTGCTTTGCTTTTATTTTCTTTTCCTCGTTAATTAACAGCAAAGGAATATCTCCGAGCTGAATCCCTTTACCGACGGAATTACGGACGAATGCGGTTACGGCCAGGCCTTCTGGCTGCTCGTTCCATTCGATGCCTGAGAGGGAAAGCTGGTTTGCTTTCAGCGGCGGCAGTTCATTGTTGAGAAAACGCAGCACATACAATTGTTCTTTTGGCACATCGACGGACGGATGCAAAGAAAGCTCTGTCTCTATTTCTTCCGCTGATTCCGCAGCTTCGCTTTCTGACAGTTCACTGGAGGCGATGGTGCTTTCAAGGCCATCGTTTTTCAATTCTTTTGTATTCGTTTTTTTCTTTTTAAAAAACGGGAACATAAACACTACTCCTTTTTAGTTAATTCTTTAATGAGTCGGCCAAATTGACTGGCAATCTCTTTTTGGAGCTGGTGATGCATGTCTGTAAACAGTTGCAGCCCTTCTCGTGCATAAATTCTCATCGGATCTTCCTGCTGGTAATAGCGAAGACCAATGCCTTCTTTCAGCCGTGTCATATTTTCCAAATGACTGACCCAGAGACGATCAATCGTAGAGAGGATGATTCGTTTAATGTATTCATCCCATTCCGGCTGATGCCCGGAAGTCAGTTCCTCCACATAAGCGGAAACATCTCGCTGCACCGCGCCATCCACTTCTTTTCTGCTGGTGACTTCTTCAGGTAAATGAACAGGGCGGCCGCCAAGCAAAGCGCTTATGTTTCCGGCGAGCTGGTCTACTTGCCATTCATCTGAAGATTCGTCTTCAGGGCATAACCGATCGACTTCATCGCTGGCTGCTTCTTGCAGCATGGAAAGGAACCGGTCGAAATGCTCATCCAAGTCTACCGCTTTATTGCGAAGGCCAAAAATGATGCCGCGCTGCTCATTAATCACATCATCGAGCTTTAAGTTATATTCCCTCATCGAGAAGTTAGCCCCTTCGACAATGCGCTGGACACGATCCACAAATTCATTCATTTTTTTATTCGTAACAATGCCAAGTTCATTCGTTTGCAGTTTTTTAGAGAGCTTTTCCAACTCTTCTTTTGCAAAGCGGCGGAACATCGTATCTTCCAAGGAGATAAAGAATTGGCTGGCACCCGGATCTCCTTGACGTCCTGAGCGTCCTTTGAGCTGATTATCGATTCGGCGGCTTTCATGCCGCTCTGTTCCGAGTACGAAAAGTCCGCCGAGCTCAGCCACTCCGTCGCCTAAAAGAATATCTGTTCCGCGGCCGGCCATATTGGTAGCTATTGTAATGTGATTTTTTTGGCCTGCTCTGGAAATTAACTCGACTTCCTGCTCAACGCTTTTGGCGTTTAACAGCTCAAAAGAAAGACCGGCTTCCCGGAAATAGTCTGCTATTTTTTCAGATTGAAGAATAGAAGTCGTACCGACAAGGACCGGCTGGCCGGACGCATGTCTTTTCTTTACTTCTGCTGTTACCGCTTTGTATTTCGTTTCTGAATCAGCATAAATGTTGTCCGGCATATCGACACGCTGCTTTGGCCGGTTCGTTGGAATTTGGACTACTTGCATGTTATACACTTGCTGAAATTCTTTTTCTTCTGTTTTCGCTGTGCCCGTCATACCGGAAAGGTGAGGGTACATGCGGAAATAGTTTTGAATCGTAATCGAAGCTTGTGTTTTGTTTTCATCCGTAATTTCCAGGCCTTCTTTCGCTTCAATCGCCTGGTGAAGTCCGTCGCTCAACGTCCGGCCTTCCATCGTCCGGCCTGTGAACATATCAACGAGCAGCACTTTACCGTCTTTGACGATGTAATCAACGTCGCGCTCAAACATCACGTGGGCGCGCACGGCCTGAATCATATAATGGTACAGCGTCTGGTGCTCTAATTCATAGAGGTTATCTATGCCGAATGCTTTTTCAACTTTTTCAATGCCTTGCTCGGTCAAGCTGACGGCTTTCGTTTCATCATCTAAATGGTAATCCTCGTCTTTCGCGAAGCGGTTGGCAACGCGGGCACCAATCACGTGGAGGTCTGCACTTGCCGGCATTTTCCCCGCGATGATGAGCGGCGTTTTCGCTTCATCAATCAATACGCTGTCTACTTCGTCAATGATGGCAAAATGATACGGACGCTGCGTGCGCTGAGTCGGATGCCACACCATATTGTCACGTAAGTAATCAAAGCCGAACTCTGTGCCGACTCCGTATGTAATGTCTGCCTGATAAGCCCGCTGCTTCTCTTCAGGACTCATTAAAGGCAGATTAAGGCCAACCGTAAGCCCAAGAAACTCATGAAGCGGTCCGATCGTTTCCCGGTCGCGGCTTGCCAAATAATCATTAACTGTAATGACGTGCACGCCTTTTCCTTCTAAAGCGCGCAAGTAACTTGGCAGCGAAGCAACAAGTGTTTTTCCTTCACCGGTTGCCATTTCAGCAATATTGGCTTCCGTCAGCACGAGGCCGCCGATTAACTGAACATCATAATGCCGCATGCCAAGCACACGTTTGGAGGCTTCGCGGACAACCGCAAACGCCTCTGCCTTTAAATCATCGATCGTTTCGCCGTTCTCCAGTCTTTCTTTAAAAATAACCGTCTTTTGCGCCAATTCTTCGTCAGACAGTTTTTCAAAATCAGTTTCCAGCGCATTTATTTGTTGAATAATTTTGTAATACTTTTTTAAGCGCTGGTCATTTGAATCGCCCAACTTTTTAAAAAACGAAATCATGTATTTTTACGCTCCCTTGGAGAAAATTCAAGTAGGTGAAATATATAATAATCAAATCATTATTTTATTTTACCAAAAGAAGAATCGAATGACTAATATATCTATGGGATTGTCAAAATAAAGAAAAACCTCGTTAAAAAGTGCGGGGAAGAATATGTTTGAAAAGTCGTGAAAACAGGAAAAAGGAAAAATAATGGCCTTTTTATTTGTTTTCTATGGAAGTTATCTTCATTAGCTATTATAATGTTGAAGTGAAATCAGTTTATGAGAGAAGATAAGGTGAGCGGGCGAAAGCCGTTTTATATATGTATTTTTTTTTTTTTGCGAAATGAACGATTGAAAATAAATGCACAATTTGTCTGTTTATATTTTGAAGGAGGTACTCCATGGTTTTCCTTGCCTTTGTGATTTGTATTTTAGCTTCGCTGGCGATCACACCGCTTGTTAAAAAGCTGGCAATTGCTACTGGTGTAGTGGATAAGCCGAACTACCGCAAAGTCCACGAGAGAATTATGCCGCGAATGGGCGGTCTCGCTATTTTTATCAGCTTTATGATCGGCATATTTGTTCTGCAGCCTGAGTCGAAATATAACCTGGCTATCGTGATCGGAGGCTTTATCATTATTGTGACAGGTGTGCTTGATGACCGGTTTGAGTTGTCAGCGAAAGTTAAACTTGGCGGACAGCTGCTTGCGGCTCTCGTTGTCGTGTTTTATGGCGGCGTCCAAATGGAATTTATCACATTACCATTCGGCGGTGAAATGGAATTCGGCTTTCTCAGCATTCCATTGACCATTCTTTGGATTGTCGGCATTACGAATGCAATCAATTTGATTGACGGTCTGGACGGTCTCGCGGCCGGTGTGTCGTCGATTGCGCTGTTGACAATCAGCTTGATGGCCTTTATGAAAGGCGATATTTACGTTATGAGCATGGCGCTGCTCGTATTAGGCAGCACGCTCGGCTTTTTGCATTACAATTTTCATCCGGCCAAGATTTTTATGGGGGATACCGGCGCGCTTTTCCTCGGGTACATTATCGCTGTGCTTTCCTTGCTCGGGTTTAAAAACGTCACAGTTATCTCGCTGATTATTCCAATTATTATTCTTGGTGTGCCGATTTCCGACACATTCTTCGCGATCATCAGAAGAAAAGTGAACAAACAGCCTTTATCGGCTCCGGATAAATCACATCTTCACCATTGTTTGCTGCGCATGGGGTATACCCATAAGCAGACAGTGTTCATTGTTTATGCGATCGCCTCCATGTTCGGTCTCGCGGCCATTATTTTCTCCATGGCAACCGTCTGGGGAGCATTCATCATGATTGCGGTGCTGGCCATCGCTATTGAACTATTCGTTGAAAGCATCGGCCTTGTCAGTTCCAATTACAAACCACTTCTTAACTTTATGCGCGTCCGTGTAAAAAAGAATTAAACACAAAACAAAAGCGCAAGCGCCTTGATCAGCCCCGACAAGCACAAGCCGAGCCTCCTTGAAAGGTGTTCTTTACCTTTTTGGGAGGCTCGGCTTGTGACCTCGAGGGGCTAGGCGGTGGAGCTGGACGCCGATCCAAAAATCTCAAAATTATCCACACCCTGCAAATCCATAATTTCCTTGACGATGAAAAGCTGCCGGGGAAACCCGGCAGCTTTTTAGTGCTTTAAAGTGGTGGGGGTCAGTCCCCCACTGCTTTAAAGCGCTGAAGGACTGACCCCATAAAAAACAGCATTCTTTTCGAATGCTGTTTTTTTGTTAGTTTAGTTCGAGGTGACGGGCGAGTTTGCGTTTGGTGACTTCGAGTTCTTCGTCGTCGAGGCGGTAAATATAGGCGCCGTTCGCCATTTTGTCGTCTTCCCCTTTTAATGTGAGTGTTTCAAATTGGACGCTGCCTGATTTACCATAGTTGATTAATGACTTCATTTCGCTGAATGTCATATTTGTTCTCATGTTAGTACCGACGGCTTCGAGAATTTCGTCATATTTTGTAATGGAATTGGCAGAGACCGCTTTTTTTATGACAGCCTGTAAAAGTTCCTGCTGGCGTTTGCCTCGTTCAATGTCATTGTCATAATATCGCGTCCGTGCCAGAGCCAGCGCTTCTTCGCCGTTCAGGTTCTGGAGACCGGGTTCGAGGTTGACGGCATTATGCTTATCATTGGAGTCTTTTTCCGACAACTTAAACGGCACATTGGCTTTAATACCGTCGAGTGCATCGACAACGTCCATGAACGCATAGAAATTCATGCGCACATAATAATCAACCGGGACTTCCATTAATTCTTCAACAGCATCAATCGTCGCTTTCGGACCTCCGTGTGCGTGGGCGTGGTTAATTTTCGTTTTGTAGCCGACTTCAGGAATATTCACGTAGGAGTCACGCGGAATACTGAGTAACTTTATTGATTTATCTTTTACATTTAAAGTAGCGAGCATTAAAGCATCTGAACGTGTCTTGTCTTCTTTCGTGCGCACATCACTTTCGTCAATTCCGATAAACAAAATCGAAATATTATCGTTCAGCGGATGAACTTTTGCATCTCGCAAGTCTGATTTTTTGCGCCCGTCATCCATATAGGAACCCGTGAAAATCGTTTCTGCTTTTTTATATAAAAAGGCACCGTAGCCGGCCGCTGTGAATGTAAGAAAAATAATAGGCAGTAGGACAAAAAACGCGATGCGGCGCTTGCGCTTTTTCCTTTTGCGTCTTTGCATACGCTGTCTATCTGATAACATATAGTTTTGTCTCCTTCAATATTTAATGCGGCAAGGGGGCAGCCGCTGAAATAGTTGTTTTTTCAAAAGCCAACTTTCATTTTACTATGAAATGCGACAACCGTAAATTTAATTTTTTGGGTATTTTTTAAAAATTTACGACGTTTTGACAAGATTCTCTTGATATAGAAGAGAACCTTCTTTTATTACAGCTTGGCCATTTGTCAGTTCTGTCATCCAGGCAGCAAATGCTTCTTTTTGGCTTTCTTCGACAAATGTTTCCACCATCACCGTATCGAGATAATGAATATCTTTAATTCCATAAACAGACGACCGCAGTTCATTTTCAATTTTGCCGAGCCACGTATAGTCGATCGTTGTTTCCATGATTTGCATAAGACGGCGTTCGACAACGCCCGTAGCTGTGATTCCTTCAGAGGTTGATTTTCCGTATGCACGGATTAAGCCGCCGGCACCAAGCTTGATTCCGCCAAAAAAACGGGTAACAACGACGACTGTATCCTTTAAACCGCGTTTTTTTAACACTTCAAGGATTGGCAAACCGGCAGTGCCGCTCGGTTCCCCATCATCGTTCGCTTTCTGGATTTGATTGTTTTCGCCAATCATATAAGCGGAACAGTTATGTGTAGCGTTCCAGTTCTTTTTCTTAATATCAGCAATAAATTGCTGTGCTTCTTCTTCGGTTTCTGCGCGGTTAACATAGGCGATAAAACGGGATTTTTGAATGACGATTTCTTCTTCGCCATATCCTTTTACTGTATAATAATGAGGCAGCACAATTCATTCCTCCAAATAAATAGTTTAAAAATCACTCATTTTTCGAGTTTAATAAACAAGAAAATGGGTATTAATCATTCTTATGATATATAAAAACGAGGAAAGAGCAAAGTGATATGTCCAGCGTGTGTGAAGAAAGAAATCTTTTTAATGTAATAGTAATTAAACTTTAATGTAGGGGGAATTTAGGCGTGGTATAATGAATACGTCCTCAATGTTGTATGATCAACAGAGAGTCCGGTTAAAATGGTAAGGAAACTTTGAAAACCACGTCGAATCGTGTCAAAAGTATATGAAAACCAGAGTGCTTATGTCCTAAAGACAGAGCTCTGTTTTTAATTTTACAGGTCTTTCAGAGGGATTTTACACAAAGCCTATTCTCATCATAGTGATATGGATGGAATAAAGGTAAAATAGGAATGTCGGGAAAGGGATCACCGAATGGCTGCTAAAAACACAAATACATCACTTTTGGATACAATTTTAAAGAAAATGATTGTGGCAGTGGACCAGAGTAAAGGGGAAATATTCACTATTGCTGAGCAAAGCAGGCGCGATTATGAAGCTTTAATTGGTGAACTTGAAAAAGTACGCATACAAGTACATGCCTTAATTGACGAGCAGGATGACTTAGAAGAAAAAGTGAGAATGGCAAGAAAACGGCTATCAGAAGTGAGCAAGCATTTTCATACATATTCTGAAGAATCAGTCCGTGAGACATATGAGAAAGCCCACGATTTGCAAATGAAATTGCTCGTTTCGAGGCAAAAGGAAAAACAGCTTGTTGAAAGAAGAAATGAGCTGGAACGCCGTCTGCATACGATTGAATCTACGATTGAACGAGCGGAGCATCTCGTTTCGCAAGTGTCTGTTGTCCTGAATTATTTGACACAAGATATGAAACAAATAGGTGAAGTGTTGGAAGATGCCCGTTTGAAGCAGGAATTTGGCCTGCAGATTATGGAGGCTCAAGAAGAAGAACGCAAGCGGCTATCGCGTGAAATTCATGACGGTCCTGCGCAAATGATGGCTAATGTCTTGCTCAGGTCCGATTTAATCGAGCGGCTGTACAGAGAACGGGGTGTGGATGAAGCGTTTAAAGAAATTCGCAGCTTAAAGCAAATGGTTCGGTCGGCTTTATATGAAGTCCGGCGGATTATTTACGACTTGCGTCCAATGGCCCTTGATGATCTAGGTCTCGTCCCAACAATAAAAAAATATTTAGCAACCGTTGAAGAGCATATTCAATCATTAAAGCAATCGACAAAAATTAATTTTAAAAATATGGGAAGCGAAAGACGCCTTCCATCCAAACTGGAAGTCGCTTTGTTCCGCCTGATTCAGGAATCGGTACAAAATGCGTTAAAGCATTCGCAAGCAACAGCGATTACAGTCAAGTTGGAAATAAAAGAACACAATGTGCTGGCCGTGATTAAAGATAATGGCCGCGGATTTGATGTAAGAGAGAAAAAAACGAGTTCATTCGGCATTATGGGAATGAAGGAACGCCTTGAGCTGTTGGAAGGAGACTTATCCATCCAGTCAAGGCCGAGTGAAGGAACACTCGTTATTATCCGCGTTCCTATTGTAGAGTAGATGTTGAATTAAGGGAGGAAAACCAATGACAACGAAAATCGTTATTATTGATGATCATCAATTATTCCGTGAAGGGGTTAAACGAATTTTAGAGTTTGAAGAATCGTTTGATGTACTGGCTGAAGGGGATGATGGCAAAGATGCCGTTGAGCTGATTGAAAGTCATCAGCCGGATGTTGTTTTAATGGATATTAATATGCCGGAAGTCAATGGCGTGGAAGCGACACGCGGACTCGTAGAAAAATTCCCGGATACGAAAGTGATCATTCTTTCCATTCACGATGATGAAAACTATGTCACGCATGCCCTGAAATCAGGGGCAAGAGGCTACTTGTTGAAAGAAATGGATGCAGATGCTTTAATAGAAGCGGTTAAAGTCGTGTCTGAAGGCGGCTCTTATTTACATCCGCGCGTCACGCATAACTTGATTTCCGATTACCGCCGCCTCGCTAACGACGAAGGCAAAGGAAAAGGGTTCCAGCAAACAGAAGTGCGCCGTCCGCTGCATTTGCTTACTCGCCGCGAATGCGAAGTTCTCCAGCTGCTCGCCGACGGAAAAAGCAACCGTGGCATCGGCGAAGCGCTGTACATTAGCGAAAAAACCGTCAAGAATCACGTCAGTAATATTTTGCAAAAAATGAATGTTAACGACCGTACCCAAGCCGTCGTTACCGCTATTAAAAAAGGCTGGGTAGAAGTTAGGTAATCTTAAGCGGCAGGCGCTAATGCTTGCCGTTTTTTTATTGTCCAGCTGCAGCGCCTAGCCCCTCGAGGTCAAATAACCTTTCCCCAATGAAGTCAAAGAACGACTTCTTTGGGGAAAGAACATTTGCTTGTCGGGGCAGAACAGGCGCTTCCGCTTTTCTTTTAATGACATTTTGATTGGTTTTTACATAGGATGTAGGGAGTTTTTAATTGAAGGGGGAACTAATATGCATCCTGAAATGAATGATACGATGACCAACTGGACGGAGGAAGAGATGATGCGTCAGCGGCCGTATGGCTTCGGCTTTCGTCCGCGTCCATTTTTCGGCCACGGTTTCGGCTATGGCTTCCGTCCGCGCCCGTTCTTCGGCGGCTTCCTCGGCGGCCTGGCAGGAAGCTTGATCAGCCCTTATTTTTATGGAGGGGGTTATCCATATTATCCATACTATCCATACTATCCGTACTATCCATATTAATGAAAAATGCGCCGTCCAGGGTAAGTACCTTGGGCGGCTATTTTTGCGGTCTGTGCACAAATGCTGCACATCTGCGCAGAAAACTGGGTTATTCGTGCACAAATCCTTGGGACGGTGCATAAACTCCGAGTTGCGGTGCATAAAAGTATTGTTCGCGCATAAATAAGCCGAACTCGCGCACAAATTCCCTTAGGCTGCGCACAAAACCAAAGTGACTGTGCATAAAACTTGCGCCTGCATGACTATTCTTTTTTTTTCCCGGGGTTCGATAGTTGAGGAGAAAAGGGATTTTGGCATACAATAAGGCAGAAAGGACGTGAAGGCGTTGAAATTTAGATTAATTGGACTTGCTTTGCTGGCTGCTGTTCTGTTTGCCGGCTGCGGTGATGAGGAAGCGAAGGAAGAGAAGAAAGAGAAGACTGACGAGATACAAACAACGGAAGAGGCGGAGCAGCAGCCAGTCACTCGGCCGATTGAAGAAGCGGATAATATTCCTCCTAAGGAAAAAGAGGAGTTAATGAAGACGCTCACCCGGCATGTCGATGCGTTTAATGGAAAAGATCTAGATGCGTATATGGATACGATTTCTAAAAACACAGACCGTGATTATGAGGAAGAGCGTTTGTATGTGAAGAAGGTGTTTGACACATTTGATGCGAAGATGGAGCCGCTGCATACGGCCATTATTAAATATGATGATAAGAAAAAAGAAGCCCACATATTTGTCGCGATGAAGTCAGTCACGAAAGATTTACAGTCAGAAAAAGAAATTGAAGAAACGACGCGCCAGATCATGGTATTCAATAAAGAGGAAGGCGGCTGGAAGCAAACGGCCTTGTCTGCGATGAAATAACCCAAAAGGAATCGGATAACTGGTATAATGAAAGTAATTTATTTTATGAAGGAGCGATCATGATGTCTGAACAAAAACAAATGAATGTGGAAAGCTTCAACCTTGACCATACGAAAGTAAAAGCGCCTTATATCCGTCTGGCGGGTGTTGTGGAAGGGGCAAATGGCGATAAAATTAACAAATATGACCTTCGTTTTTCTCAGCCGAATAAAGACCATATGGACATGCCGGCGATTCATTCACTCGAGCATATGATGGCCGAGTTTAGCCGCAACCATTCCGATAAAATCGTGGATATTAGTCCGATGGGATGTCAGACAGGCTACTATATGTCTGTAATTAATCATGAAGATTACGAAGACGTTTTGCGCATTGTGGAAGCGACATTGAACGACGTGCTCGAAGCGACAGAAGTGCCTGCGTGCAATGAAGTGCAGTGCGGATGGGCAGCGAGCCACAGCCTGGAAGGGGCGAAAGAACTCGCTCGTTACATGCTGTCCAAGCGCGGAGAATGGACGGAAGTGTTTTAATTAGAAAAGCGGAGCCGACTGCCATGGGGCAACAAGCATATGCCAATCTGGCGAAGCGGCGCTTTTTGCCGTAAGCCAGATTGGCATATGACCTCGAGCCCCAAGGAGGCGGAGCTGGACAACAAATGCGCAAGCGCCTTGGTCAGCCCCGACAAGCAAATGTTCTTTCCCCAAAGAAGTCTGCTTTTTGACTTCATTGAGGAATGGTTATTTGACCTCGAGGGGCTAGGCGCTGAAGCTGGACGTAGACCCGCTCCATTAGCAAAAACATTCACATTAAGATTGTTTTCTAATTTCCTAAACAAATTAGAAAAGAGGCTGCCAGCATAAATTGGCAGCCTCTTTTTTATTAAGATTCGTCAACTGGGACGAAATATTGGTCTTTCCGGTAAACCGTGGCGTCCATCGTCGCCAGGAGGTTTCCTTCGCTTTCAACGGTGATCCGGTACCAGGCAATTCGCCGCGTCTTTTTTTCTTCCACTGCTGAAGCGGTTAAAACAGCCCCTTTGCGGCCGGGAGCCATAAAGTTCATGTTAGTCGATAAGCCGACGGATATTTTGCCGTAGGAGTTGCTCGCTGCAGCAAAGACGTAATCAGCGATGGCGAACATGACGGCGCCATGAACGGTTCCGTGTGCATTTAGCATGTGATCTTCAATTTGCAGTTCGGCAGAAGCCGTGCCTTTGCCGAGCGCTGTTAACTGTATGCCTAAATGGTTGGCATACGGCTCTTGTTTTAATGTTTCGATAATTTGATCGTAATGAGTGTCGTGGACTTCGAGTTCGTCCAATTGTTTTGTCAATTCAGTCACCTGCTTTTTAATGGTCTTTAGCGGAGCTGATGCCATAGCCTGTATTGGATTTGAACAGCACTTCCGCATATATTTCTTCATCTGCTTTTTCACGTGACAGTACAGTTCCTAAGTAGGCGCCGAGGAAGCCTAGAGGTACAGTGAAAATCGTCGGGTTCATCATGCCGAATAACGGATCGCCCGTGAAAATGGCTGCGCCCGGTTCCGGATTCCAGACGTTCGGGCTTAAAAGCACGAGCACGACCGAGCTGATAAGGCCGACCAGCATACCGGTAATAGCTCCTGTCGCGTTAAAGCGCTTCCAATAAATCGTGCATAAAATAACTGGTAAGTTGGCGCTCGCTGCGATACCGAGTGCAAGAACGGACAAGAAAGCAACATTTAGCGTTTGCGCAAAGATCGCAAGGATGATCGATGCAACCGCGACACTCACTGAGGCGATGCGTGCGACTAATACTTGTTCTTTTTCCGTGACCTTTCCGCCTTTAATGATTTGACCGTAAATATCGTGGGCGAATGCCGAAGCGGACGTTAATACGAGCCCGGAAACAACCGCAAGAATCGTAGCGAAAGCAACAGCTGATACAAAAGCGAATAAAATTTCGCCGCCTACAGTTTGGGCAAGCAATGGAGCAGCCATATTTCCTGCCGGGTTGGCAGCAACGATTTTATCAAAGCCGACGAACGCAGCTGCGCCGAAGCCAAGGAAAATCGTCATAATGAAAAAGGCGCCGATGAACCAAGTCGAATAAACAACAGATTTGCGGGCAGTCGCTGCGTCTTTTACTGTGAAGAAGCGGACGAGCAAGTGAGGCAGGCCAGCGGCTCCGAGAACGAGCGACATATTAAATGAAATCATATCGAGCGCATCTGTATATTTATTTCCAGGGTGTAAAAACATATCTCCGAGCGGAGTCGCTGTTTTTACATGTTCAAACATGTGTGTGACGTTAAAATTAAATTTCGCAAAAACGATAAACGTTAAAATAAATGATCCAACGAGAAGCAGTACGGCTTTCGTAATCTGTACCCAGCTCGTCGCTGTCATGCCGCCAAAAATCACATAAATCGTCATCAAGATACCGACAATAAGAACAGACAGCCAGTAATCAATGCCGAGCAAAAGCTTGATCAAGCCGCCTGCGCCGACAAGCTGGGCAATCATATAAAAGATTGAAATAACAAGTGTACTAACCGCTGCCATACCGCGAACTTTTTTCGAATTAAAGCGGGCAGTAATCATATCGGCAAGTGTGTATTTACCAAGATTTCGAAGTGGTTCTGATACGAGAAAAAGCAAAAATAAGAAAGCAACAAGGTTGCCAATACTCATATAAAAACCATCAAAGCCGACTAAAGCAATCGCGCCGGTAATTCCAAGAAAAGAAGCGGCAGACATAAAGTCACCAGCGACAGCCAAGCCATTTTGCCAGGCAGTCAATCCGCCGCCGGCCGTATAGAAGTCACTCGCATTCTTCGTTTTCTTAGAAGAAAGATAAGTGATCACGAGAGTTAAAAAGATGATTGCTAGAAATAAGGCCAGTGACATCACACTCATGCGTCCAATTCCTCCTTATGCTTAGCTAAAATATCTTCCGCCATGCTGTCGTAGCCTTGGGCTTTTTTAATGTAGATAACTCCGGCCACCCAAACGACGACAAATTGTGCTAGTGCATACACCCAGGCCCATGTGAGTCCGCCAAATGCATGCGCTTCCAAAATATTTGTATAAGCAGCGAGAGTCGGCAGCAGAAAATAAAATACGAGAAAAAAGATCGTCATCGGAAGAATGAATGCTTTCTTTTTCTTAAGAAGAGCACGGAATTCCGGTTGTTGAGTTAAATGAGTGTAACTTGTTTTATGAACTGAAGGGCGAGATGTCGCCGTATCTTTTTTTGATAAAGCTCCCATTTAATTAGCTCCTTTCTTGATCAAACATGTTAAAATAAAAAGATGAATGCTATTGTTCTTTAGCAATGTGTTTCGCTGCAATAAAAGATGTGTGGATCGTCTGTTTTCCTTCCTCCTTTCTTACGATCTGAATAACTAAAAATTAATCATACGATTTAAAAACGACATATATGAAAGCGCTTATAAATCATTTAAATAAAATTAACACAGGCCATTCTAGATGTAAATATAAATTTCGAATATTTCTGTAAATTCGTTATGTTTTTTTCTTTATATATATAAATACTGAGTTCGCTCAAAAAGAACAATTGGTAGCGTTTACATGCTTTGTCTGGAATTTATCGAATATTTCCACTATAAAAAGAAGCATCTGAAAGAAAAGAATATAAAGACGAAACGGGCAAATACGAATTTTCAGAAATTAATTATTGACAACCGGCTTTTGAGATTTTAAACTTTAAACATATTACCGAATTGTAATTTATCGTTTTTAAATCGTTATGCGCACTTTTCTAAAAGCCTATTAGCGGGAATATGACATATTAAGTAACGGAGGGGTACACATGTATAATCCACAAATTGAAACAATGGCACGTCCTGAAATGGAAAGCTTGCAGCTGAATCGTCTTCAAACGACAGCGAAGAAAGTATATGAAAATGTTGAATTTTATAAAAAGAAATTTGAAGAGCTTGGTATTACCCCGGAAGACATTACTAGCCTTGACCACATCGTGAAGCTTCCATTTACGAAGAAGCAGGATTTGCGTGACAATTATCCGTTTGGATTATTTGCTGTACCTCAGGAAGATGTCGTTCGTATTCACGGTTCTTCAGGGACGAGCGGAAAACCAACAGTTGTTGGCTATACAAAAAATGATATTAAAGTATGGGGAGAAGTAGTGGCGCGCTCGATTGTGGCAGCTGGCGGAAAGAAATCTGACATCTTCCACAACGCATACGGCTACGGATTATTCACCGGTGGAATTGGCCTTCATTACGGAGTAGAAGAATTAGGTGCCGCCGTCGTTCCGATCTCCGGAGGCAACACAGACAGACAAATTACACTCATTCAAGACTTTAAGCCAAGAGGCATTGCCGGCACACCGTCTTATGTTTTAAATATCGCTGAAAAAATGGTGGAAATGGGCTTAGATCCGCGGGAGACGTCACTCGAATACGGCATCTTTGGAGCGGAACCTTGGTCGGAAGAAATGCGTGCTAAGCTGGAAGAAACGTTTAATTTGAAAGCGGTTGATATTTACGGATTAAGTGAAATTATGGGACCTGGCGTATCGATTGAATGCCATGAAGCGCAAGATGGCTTACACGTCCAGGAAGACCACTTTTTCATTGAAGTTATCGATCCGGAAACACTGCAGCCGGTCGCTGAAGGAGAAGACGGCGAACTTGTTTTCACAAGCTTAACAAAGGAAGCGTTTCCAGTAATCAGATATCGCACAGGAGATATTGCGTCAATTACGAGAGAAAAATGTAAATGTGGACGGACGACAGTAAGAATGTCGAGAGTAAAAGGCCGTACAGACGATATGATCATCCTTCGAGGCGTAAACGTCTTCCCATCTGAAATTGAGCGTGTGCTTTTGCAAATAGAAGGACTCGTTCCAAATTATCAAATTCACTTAGTAAGAAAAGGCTCGATGGACAGCGCAGAGCTTCACGTTGAAGTGAGCAGCCAATTATATCAAGAAATTGCAGAAGATTTAACCCATGCACAAATTCAAAAAATGAAAAAACAAATCCAGCACTTAATGAAAAACACTTGTTTAGTCACAATGGACATCGTCTTCAATATCCCAAAAGCGATTCCAAGATCAGAAGGAAAAGCGATTCGGGTAGTTGATTTGAGAAATTCTAATACGGTAGGCGTATAATAAGAGAATCACTTATATTGAAGGAGGAACTAAAGAATGTCTGACAATCAACAAACCTTTGACATCACCATTATCGGAGGAGGGCCCGTTGGCTTGTTTACTGCTTTTTATGCAGGAATGAGACAAATGTCTTGCAAGATCATCGAGAGCCTTCCGCAGCTTGGCGGGCAGCTGTCCGCGCTGTACCCTGAAAAATACATTTACGACGTAGCCGGCTTCCCGAAAGTAAGAGCGCAGGAACTCGTAGATAATTTAAAAGAGCAAATGGATCAATTCAATCCGACTGTGTGTCTGGAAGAAGCCGTGCAGGAAATCGAGAAGCAGGCGGACGGCGTGTTTAAAATGACAACGAATGCCGGCACTCATTTTACGAAAACAATCGTGATTACTGCCGGCAACGGAGCCTTCCAGCCGAGAAAGCTGGAACTTGCAGGATCGGAAAAATACGAAGGCAAAAACCTTCATTATTTCATTAATGATTTAAATCAGTTTGCGGGGAAAAAAGTACAAGTATTCGGCGGCGGCGACTCGGCGGTTGACTGGGCGCTTATGCTTGAGCCGATTGCGGAAAAAGTAACGATCGCTCACCGCCGCGATAAATTCCGCGCACATGAGCACAGCGTAGAAACGATGAAAAATTCTTCCGTGAACATTTTGACGCCGTACGTGCCGTCTGAATTAATCGGAGAAGACCGAATCGAACAAGTCGTGCTCCAAGAAGTGAAAGGCACGCAAAAAGAAGTCGTCGACGTGGATGACGTCGTCGTTACTTACGGTTTTGTTTCTTCCCTCGGCCCGATTAAAAACTGGGGCCTTGAAATTGAGAAAAACAGCATCGTTGTCAATTCCCGCATGGAGACAAATATCGAAGGCATTTATGCAGCAGGAGATATTTGTACGTATGAAGGAAAAGTGAAGTTAATCGCCAGCGGATTTGGTGAAGCGCCAACTGCTGTCAGCAACGCGAAAGTATATATTGATCCAAAAGCGAAAGTTCAGCCGCTTCACAGCACGTCCATTATGGACCAGTCTGACAAAAAAAAAGAAACAGCCGTTAAATAAACAGCTTGTCTAAAATATAAAAGGAGTGAACAAACATCATGCCTAGATATACCATTGTCGATCAGGAAACTTGTATCGCCTGTGGAGCTTGCGGAGCGAGTGCGCCGGACATTTTTGATTACGATGATGAAGGCCTTGCTTACGTCATTCTTGATGATAACGAAGGAACAGCTGAAGTGCCTGAAGAATTAATTGATGACTTGGAGGATGCGCTCGAAGGCTGTCCGACTGAATCAATTAAAATGGCGGACGAGCCATTATGTGCAGAAAAAGTATAATAAAAGTACGCTTATGATCATAAAGTGATGATAGAAGCGCCTGTCGGGCAGACAGGCGCTTCTATTTATGTGTATTTACGATAGTTGGAAAAAACTTTTTAAAGAAAATTATCAGAATATATTTGCATTATATATAACAATAAATTATAATTACGTTATAAAAGTGTTATACACGTTTTTTAAAAACTTGAGATAGAATTAAAGGAGGAGCAGACAATGTCTAATCTGTCAACGATGACTGAAGAGGAAAAGTTAGAGCAATTTGTCCAGCGGATCGAAGCAGGAGATAAAATCGAGGCCGATGACTGGATGCCGGAAGAGTACCGCATGGCCTTAGTGAAGTTGATTTCCATGCACGGGATCAGTGAAATTATGGGAGCGCTTCCAGAGAAAGAATGGGTACCGAAAGCACCGTCTCTTCACAGAAAGCTCGGCATCATGGCAAAAGTGCAAGATGAGATGGGACACGGACAGCTGCTCCTTCGTGTAGCAGAAGATTTGTTAAAGCCATACGGCAAAAACCGCGGCGACTTAATGCAAGACTTGTTTAAAGGCGACTTGAAGTTCCACAACGTCTTCCATATGGAAACAAAAACATGGGCGGATGCCGGACTTGTCGGCTGGCTCGTAGACGGAGCCGCGATCATTACGCAAACGAACATGCTCGGTGCTTCTTACGGCCCGTATGCAAGAGCGTTGCAGCGCATTTGTGCAGAGGAAGTATTCCATGCACAGCACGGCGAAGCGATCATTATGGCACTTGCTGAAGGAACAGATGAACAAAAAGCGATGATTCAAGACGCATTAAACCGCTGGTGGGAGGCATTGCTGATGTTCTTCGGACCAGCAAGCAAAGACACAACAGGCACATCTAAACAAGACGTAACGATTAAATATAAAATCCGTACAAAAACAAATGAACAATTAAGACAAGATTTCTTTGATAAATATATTCCGCGTATTTTATCGCTCGGGTTAACCATTCCGGATTCAACGATGCATTACGATGAAGAAAATAAAACGTGGGTTTACGAGCAGCCGGATTGGTCAGAATTCAAAAAAATCATTAAAAACCAAGGGCCTCGTTCCCAGGCACGTTTGAACTTGCGCAGATCTTCTTATGAAAACAACGCATGGGTGCGCGACGCACTGGCAGCAACAGTAAACTGAACGAATAGAAAGGAGCAGAAGAAAAATGGCAGAAAAAACATTTTATCAAGAATATGAAGTATTCAGCAAGCGGACACCGAGCTCTGCATTCCAGCATCAGTTCAGTCTGCTTGCTCCGAACGAAGATATGGCCCTTGTGATGGCACAGGAAAACTTTATGCGCCGCGAGCCAGTTGCAGACATTTGGATTGTGAACAGAAAGCATATTAGAGGCATGGACGCCGAAGAGAAATTAACACTCGGCCGGCTTGATAATAAACAATACCGCACGACGAAAGGGTACGGCTACTTAAAGAAGAAGTGGCGTCACTACGAACAGCAAATGCTGGATGAAAAAGAGATCTTGTCATGGGGAGGCGACGATAAATGAGCAGCACAGAAAACGTATTAAGCCCGGAATATAAAGAAGCAGTAACAAATCTTTTATTTCAACTGGCGGACGATGACTTCTTGTTCTCTTACCGCGGCTCTGAGTGGCTCGGACTTGCTCCACACATCGAGGAAGACGTCGCTTCTTCTTCTATCAGCCAGGACAGCATGGGGCATGCCACCATGTATTACACTCTTCTTGAAGACTTAGGACTCGGGAAAGCGGATGACCTCGCTCACCTGCGCCCAGTACAAGAAAGAAAGAACAGCGTGTTAACTGAGCGTGTGAACGGTGAAGGTTATTACATGGAAACACCTCAATACGACTGGGCTTATGCAGTCGTCAGAAGCTATTTCTACACGCAGGCGAAAAAAGTGAAAATCGATTCACTGCGCCAAAGCTCTTACACTCCGCTGGCTGAAGCAGCTGTGAAAGTAAACATGGAGTTGTTTTACCACATGCTGCACTGGAAAACATGGTTTGTGCAGTTGTTAAGCTCTACAGATGAAGCGAAAAAGAAAATGAATGACGCCATTGAACTTGTCATGAAAGACTTCGGAGATGTATTCTCCTATGGAAGCGCGAAACAAGCAATTGAAAGCAATGGCTTAATCGCTAGTGAAGAAGAGTTGAAAGATAAATGGAAAGCGAACATGGCACCAGTATTTGAATCAATCGGAATGGAAGTGCCGGCAATTCCTGAAGCACCGGCTGCAAATGGCCGAAACGGCGACCATTCAGAAGATTTAACAGAAGCACTGTCCACGCTTTCTGAAGTGTACCGACTGGATCCTGTAGCTATTTGGTAATCTAATACCGGAAAGAAGGTGTCCTTACATGACTGCAACTGTAGAATCTGCTAATCAACGAGTATATGAGGCACTCATGAATGTAAAAGACCCGGAAATTGATACAGTCAACATTATTGACCTTGGTATGGTAGAAGAAGTTGTCACTGAAGGAAATAACGTAAAAATCGTTCTTCTGCCGACATTTTTAGGGTGCCCGGCATTGGAAATTATTAAAAAGAATACGGTAAATGCGGTAAAAGAATTGCCAGAAATTGCGGAAGTTGAAGTGGAGTTTATTTTTCACCCGCCATGGACATCAGACCGCATCTCAGAAAACGGCCATAAAGGCTTGCGGGCGTTCGGTATTGCCCCGCCGCCGAAGCATTTTGAAGAAGACGGCACTTGGCATATTGATTGCCCGTACTGCGAATCGACGTACGTCACGATGGAAAACATTTTCGGGCCGACCGCTTGCCGAAGCATTTTATACTGCAAAAGCTGTAAAAACGTCTTTGAAGCAATGAAACCTGTTTCTACATTAATGTAAAGATAAAGGGAGAGAAAAAAATGGCTAAATTAATCGCGTTGTACAAACATCCTGAAAATAAAGAGAAATTTGATGAGCACTATTTCAATGTGCATGGACCGATTACAGCAAAAATCCCGGGTCTTCGTGAAATGAAAGTGACGAAAATCACTGGATCTCCAATGGGCGGCGAAGGAAAATACTATCTAATGTGCGAAATGACTTATGACAGCATGGAAGCATTGCAGCAAGGTTTGCGTTCAGACGAAGGAAAAGCATCTGGAAAGGACTTAATGGGATTTGCGGGTGACCTCGTTACGTTGATGATCGGCGAGGACGCGTAATGAACAGCTTTGAATTCATCGAAACATCTGTAACAGGCGGCACGGCGGTCATCGAATTGAACCGCCCCCGCCAGCTCAATTCATTGAACCGCAAGATGGTCGGCGAAATTGTCGAAGCGATGGAAGCATTTGACCGCGATGATAATGTCCGCGTCATCGTCTTGACGGGAAAAGGCCGCGCCTTTTCAGCAGGCGCCGACATTGATGAAATGGCCGAAGATGATCCGATTCGCCTCGAGCTGTTAAATCAGTTTGCTGACTGGGACAGGCTCGCTTTAATTAAAAAGCCGATCATCGGTGCGGTTAAAGGATTTGTATTCGGCGGCGGCTTTGAGCTTGCGCTGTGCTGTGACATTTTGATCGCTGCAAGCGGAACTGAGTTCTCTTTCCCGGAAGTGTCGATCGGTGTCATGCCAGGTGCAGGCGGCACACAAAGACTAACAAAGCTCGCCGGCAGGACGAAAGCACTTGAATGGCTGTGGACGGGAGAGCGCATTCCGGCGGAAGCCGCTCTAGCACACGGCGTCATCAACAAAATCGTCGCACCTGAATTGTTAATGGAAGAAACCTTGAAATTTGCCTCAAGAATCGCGAAACAGCCGCCGCTTTCCGTGAGGCTCATCAAAGATTCGGTCAACAAAGCCGTCGATTATCCATTGTATGAAGGCATGCAATACGAGCGGAAAAATTTCTATCTGCTTTTCGCTTCACAGGATCAAAAAGAAGGCATGAATGCGTTCGTTGAAAAAAGGAAACCGAATTATAAAGGAAGGTAAGGGGGCTTTGTCGAATGTTTGAAACGATTCGCTATGACGTTAAAGACGGAGTCGCCTGGCTCTATTTAAACAGACCTGATAAACTAAATGCGTTCGTCGCGCAAATGAACCGTGAAATTAAAGATGCGGTGAAAGCTGCTTCAGCCGACGACGAAGTTCGCTGTATCGTCATGATCGGCGAAGGACGGGCGTTTTGTTCCGGCCAGGATTTGTCAGAAGTCGATGAAAACATGGATCACGGCCAAGTGCTAAGAGACCATTACGGGCCGATGGTCAAACAAATTAGACAATGTGAAAAACCGATTGTCGCAGCAGTCAATGGAGTAGCCGCTGGTGCAGGGTTCAGCCTCGCGCTTGCTTGTGACTTCAGGCTCGTTTCAGAGAAAGCTAGTTTTGTAAACGCCTTCGTCCATGTTGGATTGATTCCGGACTCTGGCAATCTCTACTTTCTCGCGCAGCTCGTCGGCCAGGCAAAAGCAGCGGAACTATCTATCTTAGGAGAAAAAGTGCCGGCTGCTGAAGCAGTCGACATCGGCCTTGCTAACCGGATGATTCCGGCAGAAACATTCGAAGAAGAAGTGAGTACATTTGCGGCTCGTCTGGCTGTTATGCCAACGAAAGCTATCGGTTTAATTAAAAGATCATTAAAAGCCGCTTCAGTGCTTTCTTTTGAAGACTACCTTGAACTAGAAGCACAAGGCCAGCGGACGGCTGGATTAACAGCTGATCACCGCGAAGGCGTCGAAGCTTTTATGCAAAAAAGAAAACCTGTTTTCTCAGGAAAATAAAGGGAGTGGAAAAAATGTCAACAACTCAAGAAACGAAAACTCAACAAGAAGCGATCAAGCGCGACTTTTATCATTTAATTATTAACGGTGAAAAAGTAAAAAGCAGCAATGGCGCAACAATTAAAACGTACAATCCAGCAACTGGAGAACTAGTAGCTGAAGTAGCAAAAGCGTCAAAAGAAGATACAGAAAGCGCCATCGCAGCAGCACGCGACGCATTTGACAACGGCAAATGGAAAAAGTACCCGGTCGGCCGCCGTGCGCAAGTGTTAAACAAAATTGCTGCCATCATGCGCTCTCGTTTCAATGAGCTTGTCGAATTAGAAATTCTCGATACAGGTAAATCTCTTCATGCAGCACAAGGACAAATTACACAAGCGATCGAAGACTTTGAATTTTACGCTGGTGCGGTCGTTGGCCACCGCGGAGTAGTAAATAATGTACCAGGCCAATTCCATAACTACACAGAAAAAGAGCCAGTTGGTGTATGTGCGCAAATCATTCCATGGAACTATCCGTTAATGATGGCTGCTTGGAAAATAGCACCGGCCATTGTTGTTGGCTGTTCTGTCATTGTAAAACCTGCTTCTGTCACACCACTTACAGCCATTGTTCTTGGTGAAATCTGTCTTGAAGCTGGCGTTCCTGCCGGAGTGGTCAATATCATTCCTGGTTCAGGTTCAGAAGTTGGGAACTATTTAGTTGAACATCCGAAAGTAGATAAAGTAGCATTCACAGGTTCTACGCCAATCGGTAAAGATATCATGGCTAAAGCATCCCAAACATTAAAACGTGTGACACTTGAGCTTGGAGGCAAATCTCCTAACCTCGTATTTGAAGATGCAGATATCGATGCAGCAGTAGATGGATCTCTATTCGGTATTTTCTACAACACAGGACAATCTTGTGAAGCACGTTCACGTCTGTACGTTCATGAAGACATTTATGACGAGTTCGTCAGCAAATTTGTTGAAAAAACGAAAAAATTGAAGCTTGGCAATCCATTCGATAAAGAAACACACGTTGGTGCGATCATTGACCAAGGCCAGCTTGATACTGTCGACGGCTACGTTCAATCTGCCATTAAAGAAGGCGCTGAAATTCTTGCCGGCGGTAAACAAGTGAAGCCTGAAGGCCATGAAAATGGTTTCTGGTATGAGCCAACTGTCATTGCTAACGTCAACCATGACATGACGGTTGTCAAAGAAGAAATCTTTGGGCCAGTTGTTGTCATCATGAAATTTAAAGATGAAAAAGAAGCGATCAGACTCGCTAATGATACAGAATTTGGTCTCGGTTCTGCTGTCTGGTCAAAAGACGGCGCGCGCGCAACTCGTGTAGCGAACCAAATTCAAGCAGGTATCGTCATGGTCAACTGCCCATTCTCGGCATTCCCGGGCACACCATTCGGCGGATACAAACAATCCGGATTCGGCCGTGAGCTGTGCATTGAAACACTTGATCTTTACACAGAAACGAAGAGCATCCTGTCTTACTACGGCAGCCGTCCGATCAATCCATTCGGACTTTAATTGACAAATGAGTACGGACAGACGGCATGAAGCCATCTGTCCGTCTTCATTACACGCATAAGGGGGAGAATCCATATGATCAACCGCATTGTGGTCGTCGGTTCCGGAGTTATGGGCAGAGGCATTGCCTACGTCGGAGCAGTCGGCGGATATTCAGTGACAGTAGTGGACATCAACGAATCCGCTTTGCAAAATGCAAAGCAAGAGATTGACGTTATCTTTGAAAAAGGCCTTTCACGCGGCAAAATTTCAGCAGAAGCAGCTGAAAAAGCACGCGCGAATTTAAATTATGAAAGCGATCTCGCAAAAGCAGCAGGTGCCGCTGATTTAATTATTGAAGCCGTTCCTGAAAAAGCAGCTATTAAAAAACAAGTATTTGAGACGATTGAAGAGCATGCGTCAGAAGAGTGCTTCTTTGCGACAAATACATCCACGATGAGTCCAACAGAAATTGCTTCGTTTGCGAAGCGCCCGGAAAAAACAATCGCGATGCATTTTTTCAATCCGGTACATAAAATGCCTCTCGTCGAAATTATCCGCGGCTTGGAAACGAGCGATGAAACAGCTGAAATCATTAGAGAAGTCGCTATTAAAATGGGCAAAGAAACAGTTGTCATCAATGAATTCCCTGGATTCGTCACGAGCCGGATCAGTGCACTTGTCGGCAACGAAGCGTTCTACATGCTGCAAGAGGGTCTTGGCACACCGGAAGAAATTGATAAAGCCATCAAGCTCGGCTTAAATTATCCGATGGGACCATTTGAACTTGTCGACCTTGTTGGTCTTGACGCCCGGTTGAACAACTTAAAATATTTGCACGAAAAGCTTGGGGAGAAATACCGCCCGGCCCCGCTTCTTGAACAATATGTTAAAGCAGGACGGCTTGGACGTAAAAGCGGCAAAGGTGTGTATGACTATACGAAGAAAGACGAGTTGATTAAAAAATGAGAGAAGTAGTCATTGTAGATGCTGTCCGCACACCTATTGGCAGATATAAAGGAGCATTAAAAGACGTACGTCCGGATGATCTTGGCGCAGTTGTCATTAAAGCACTCGTCGAAAGAAATCCGAATCTTCCGGCAGAAAAAATTGAAGAAGTAATATTCGGCAACGCGAACCAAGCGGGCGAAGACAACCGTAACGTAGCGAGAATGTCCGGGCTGCTCGCAGGCCTTCCTGTTGAAGTCGCAGGCACGACGATTAACCGTCTGTGCGGTTCCGGCCTCGATGCAGTGATGTACGCGGCAAGAGCGATTGCTGTCGGCGAAGGAGATATCTTTATCGCGGGCGGAACAGAAAGCATGACACGTGCGCCGCTCGTTATGGCCAAGCCTGATAAAGATTTCCCGCGCGGCAACATGGAACTGCAAGATACAACAATCGGCTGGCGCTTTACGAATAAAAAGCTGAAAGAAATGTACGGCGTAGATTCTATGCCGCAAACAGCAGAAAACGTTGCCCAGCGTCATAACGTCTCCCGTGAAGACCAAGATCAATTTGCTTTTGAAAGCCAGCAGCGCGCGAAAAAAGCAATGGAAGAAAACCGCTTTGCGGATGAAATCGTTCCAGTTGTATACAAAGACCGGAAAGGCAATGAAATCGTCGTTGACCAAGATGAACATCCACGTCCGGATACGACTCTTGAGAAGCTCGGCAAACTGAAACCGCTGTTTGAAGGCGGCACAGTAACAGCCGGTAACGCATCCGGCGTAAACGATGGTGCTTCAGCATTGCTTCTGATGAGTGCCGAAAAAGCGAAAGAATTAAACTTAAAACCATTAGCGAAATATGTAACGGGTGCAACAGCGGGGCTTGAACCTGCCGTTATGGGACTTGGACCGATTTACGCTTCAAGAAAAGCAATGGAACGCGCCAACCTTACAACAGAGGATCTTGGCCTCGTTGAATTAAATGAAGCGTTCGCTTCCCAGGCGCTTGAGTGCATGCGCCAACTGGAGCTTGATCAGGCAAAAGTAAACGTCAACGGCGGAGCGATTGCTTTCGGCCACCCGCTAGGAGCAAGCGGTGCCCGTATTTTAACGACGCTTCTTTATGAAATGAAAAAGCGCGATGAGAAATACGGTTTGGCGACGATGTGTATCGGCGTCGGCCAAGGAATTGCGGCTATTATTGAAAATGTAAACGAATAATTATTTAAAACAGGCTGTCCTTCAGGCGCCAGCGCTCTTTTCCGAGGAAGAGCAGCGGCAAGTGTTGGACAGCCTTTTGCCATAAAAGGAGAGAGAATCATGTCCACTGTTTTGTATACGAAAGAAAACAATATTGCTTATGTTACAATCAACCGTAAGGAAGCGTTAAACTGTTTTAATTACGATACACTGAAGCAGCTGCAGGAAGTAACCGATGCGATTTCACTGGATCCGGAAGTGAAAGTCGTTATTTTTACTGGAGCAGGCGAGAAAGCTTTCAGCGCCGGCGCCGATTTAAAAGAACGGAAGACGCTGACGGAAACAGAAGTAAGACGAAATGTAAAAGCGATTAGAGACGTGTTCAACAGCATTGCCGCATTGCCACAGCCGACGATTGCCGCAGTAAATGGCTATGCGCTTGGCGGCGGATTCGAACTGATGATTGCCTGCGACTTTCCAATTGCCGCAGAAGGTGTGAAAATGGGGCTGACTGAAACGAGCTGGGCGATCATTCCAGGCGCTGGCGGCACGCAGCGTTTGCCGCGGTTAGTCGGTGAAATGAAGGCGAAGGAATTGATTTTCACAGCGAAGAAATTCACGGCGGAAGAAGGACAGGAGCTTGGCGTTGTCTTGAAGGTAGTGAAGCAGGAAGAGCTCCTTTCTGCTTGTGAACAGCTTGCGGCTGACATTATGAAAAACGGCCCGGTTGCTATTAAACAAGCAAAATACGCGATTACGCAAGGGATGAACACGGACATGCAGACGGGGCTTGCGATTGAGTCAAAAGCGTACGAATTAACGATCCCGACAGAAGACCGCTTAGAGGCGCTGCAAGCATTCAGTGAAAAAAGAAGTCCGCAGTTTTCAGGAAAATAAGTTTGCTTTTTCCAATCTAACGTTATAATAAAAGAAGAGAAAGTACGTGATAGACAGATAAAGAACGAACAGAGAAAGAGTGGGAAGAAATGGCGAACACACAATCAATGATCTTTACGATTTACGGCGATTATATTCGCCATTACGGCAACAAAATTTGGATCGGCAGCTTAATCCGGTTATTAAAGGAATTTGGCCACAACGAGCAGTCGGTGCGCGTGGCCGTTTCCAGAATGGTAAAGCAAGGATGGATTCAGTCCGAAAAAAAGGGGAATAAAAGCTATTATTTCTTGACCCCGCGCGGAGAGGTGCGTATGGAAGAAGCGGCCCGCCGGATTTTTAAATTAATGCCGCACGAATGGGACGGCAAATGGCGTATGCTCATGTATGCGATCCCCGAAGAAAAACGGCAAATTCGTGATGAACTGCGTAAAGAACTTTTATGGAGCGGCTTCGGCAGCTTTTCAAACGGCTGCTGGATTACACCGAACGATCTTGCAAAAGAAGTCAGACTGCTCGTTGAAAGATATGATATCAGTTCATACGTCGATTATTTCTTGGCGGAATACACAGGCCCGAAAGCTGACAAAACGCTCGTCGAAAAAAGCTGGCCGCTCGAAGAAATCGAAGGGAAATATGAAGAGTTTATTTCTATCTACAGCAAGAAATACATCGTTCATCAAAGCACGATGGCAAGCGGACAAATGACCGACGCCGAGTGCTTCGTCGAACGGACGAACCTCGTTCATGAATACCGCAAGTTTCTCTTTACTGATCCTGGCCTGCCGAAAGAACTGCTGCCGGATATGTGGAACGGCAACCATGCGGCGCTCTTGTTCGAACAGTATTACAAGCTGCTCGCTGAACCGGCGAGCCAGTTCTTTGAAGAAGTATTCCGCGAAGACAACGACATGCGCCGCAAAGACAAATCATATGACGCGGCGGATCATCCGCTGATTATTAACTAGAGAACTACAAAAGGCTGCCCCGTAAAAAGGGTGTTCGGCTCGTAAATCTGGTTTACTGGCCAGTAAACGAAAGAGGCTGCCCAAAAGTCGGGCAGCCTCTGTTTATTTTATTTATAGTTGTTTTCATCGGCGAAAATTTCGCGGAATTCGTATCCTTTTTGAACGTAAGAATCAATGGACAGTTGAATGAGTTCCAAGTCTTTTTCAGTTAATTCGCGGACGACTTTTCCCGGCGAGCCGACGACGAGCGAGCGGGGCGGGACTTTTTTGCCGTTTGGAATTAATGTGTTGGCGCCGATGATGCATTCTTCTCCGATCTCCGCATGATCGAGAATCGTCGAGCCCATGCCGATAATTGAGCGTCTGCCGACTTTGCAGCCGTGCAAAATAACGTTGTGCCCGACGGTGACTTCATCTTCAACGACAACGGGTGCGCCTTCATATAAGTGGATCGTCGAGTTGTCTTGAATGCTGCATCTTTTCCCGATCGTAATCGGGCCTTCATCTCCCCGAAGCACGGCGTTAAACCAAATTGTTGATTCTTCCCCGACGTGTACATCGCCAATTAATTGGGCGCTCGGTGCAACAAAAACGGATGAATCCAACTGTGCTTTTTTTCCTTTGTAATTGACAATCATTTCTTCCCCTCCATTAAAATTAACGCAATTGTTTTTCTTTTTCATTTATTATAACATTCTTATTAAGAGGAGGAGAAATCATGAAATACATTTGTGAGAAACTTCAGATAGACTACCCGATCATCCAAGGGGGAATGGGCAACATCAGCAATGCCCAGCTGACAGCTGCGGTGTCAGAAGCGGGCGGTCTCGGCACGATCGGCTGCGGCACGATGACGCCGGATGAAGTAGAAAAAATTATTTTAGAAACAAAACAGCGGACGACTAAAAACTTTGCAGTGAATATCGCGATTAGTGTGTCGCCGTATACGAAAGAATTAATCGAACTCGTCATTAAACATAACATTCCGGTCGTTTCTCTTTCAGCCGGCAATCCGGCGCCGCTCATTCCGGTGCTTCATGAGCATGGCATCACTGTTATTGCGCTGGTCGCTTCTGTGAAGCATGCGCAAAAAGCAGAAGCGGCCGGTGCGGATATTCTCGTGGCGGAAGGATTTGAAGCAGCCGGCATCAATTCCAATTTGGAGCTGACGACGTTTACGCTTATTCCACAAATTGTGAAGCACGTCAATGTCCCGGTGTTGGCAGCCGGCGGCATAGGCGATGGTCATGGTCTTGCGGCCGCGCTCATGCTCGGCGCAAGCGGTGTGCAAATCGGTACGCGGTTAATTGCTACGCAGGAAGCACCATTTCACGAGCGGTACAAGCAAAATCTCGTTGAAGCGGGTGACACGGAAACGATGATCATCGGCCGCAGCGTTGGCCGCGTCAGACGAATTTTAAACACGCCGTACGCGAGAACATTGGACGAGCGGGAAAAAGCAGGCATGACATTGGAGCAATATGCAGAATGGACATCGGAAAAACAACACGTCAAAGGCGCCATCGAAGGCGACATGGAAAATGGCTTCATTAACAGCGGCCAAATTTCCGGACTGATTGACCATATCCCGACTGTGAAAGAATTGCTCGACAGCATGATCACAGAAGCGGGCGGGCAGATCAACCGTACAGCGGCAGAGTTGGAAGCGGTTAAATCAAAAGCCGCAAAATAAAGGAAGTATTTTGCGGTTGCCTGAGAGAGCTGGCTTGTGCTATTATGCAACGGTGAGCCGCTTTCGGACAAAAGTTTTCTTAAAGAAAATTTTACTGGGAAAATGTTTAACGAAGGGCGCCTCAGCTGCGCTCTTTTTTTACTTTCAAAATCCAGTCATTTTTAAAAAATGAAAGTTTTCTAAAAACGCGGTTGACTCAACTATTACCGATTGATAAAATGACGTAAGAATAACGTTATATATTAAGCTTGTAATAGAAAAGAAAAACAATGTAAGCGCTTTCTTTAATGAAAAACTTGTGAGGTGAAGAAATGGAACAAAAAGAACAGTGGTCATCGAAACTCGGTTTTATCTTGGCCGCGGCGGGTTCAGCGATCGGGCTCGGCGCCATTTGGAAGTTTCCATATGTGGCCGGGACAAGCGGAGGAGGCATTTTTCTTTTAATTTTTATTTTGTTTACGCTGCTTGTCGGACTCCCGCTTTTAATTGGGGAATTTATTATTGGAAGAAGTACGCAGAAAGATGCGGTTGAATCTTATAAAGAATTAGCCCCCGGCTCTTCGTGGCATTTGATCGGCCGTCTCGGGATATTTACATGCTTCGTGTTATTATCTTTTTATAGTGTCGTTGGCGGCTGGATTTTAATTTATATTTTCAAAAGTTTCACAGGGGATTTAAGCGGCTTGTCGGAAGCGGAATACGGCGCGCTGTTCGGAGAGACGATTACTGATCCGGTGGTTTCCGTGCTGGCCCAATTTATCTTTATGGTCATCACGATTTACGTCGTATCAAAAGGAGTAACGGCAGGAATAGAGAAGGCAAGCCAGTTTATGATGCCTGCGCTGTTTATTTTATTCCTTTTGATCATTTTCCGCTCCGTGACGCTCGATGGATCAATGGAAGGAATTGAATTTTTCTTAAAGCCTGATTTAGCCAAAATCACATCTGAAACGGTTCTATTTGCGATGGGGCAGTCTTTCTTCGCACTCAGCGTCGGGGTGTCCGTCATGGTTACGTACAGCTCGTACTTATCGAAAAAAGAAAGCATTCCGCAATCGGCTATTTCGATTGTGACAATGAACCTGCTCGTAGCCATTTTGGCTGGCTTGGCGATTTTCCCGGCTGTTTTCGCTTATGGCCTAAAGCCAGATGCCGGTCCGGTATTATTATTCAACGTCTTGCCGACAGTCTTTAACCAGATCCCATTTGGAGTCATATTTTTAATCGCCTTTTTAGTACTGTTCCTGTTTGCAACTTTAACATCGGCTTTCTCGATGCTCGAAATTATCGTAGCGGTTCTATCCAAAGGAAACGACAGTAAACGTATGAAATTCTCGTGGATCATCGGATTGCTCATCTTTCTTGTCGGCGTTCCTTCCGCCTTGTCATTCGGCGTATTAAGTGACGTAACGATCTTTAATAAATCCATTTTTGATGCAGCCGACTTCCTTGTCAGCAATATGTTAATGCCGCTTGGCGCACTGTTGATTGCCATTTTCGTTCCGATGAAAATTTCCAAGCAAAGATTAATAGAAGAGATTTCCGAAGGGTCATCGATTGGCAAAAAGATCTTTGCTGCCTGGTTTCTATTAATTAAGTATTTCGCGCCAGTCATTATCGTGATCGTTTTCTTAGATGTGCTCGGTATTCTTTAAGGTACAGGAAGTATTCTTTATTTTTTCACGAATACAATGTAGTAATATATTGAAAATGTCCGGGATTGCCTTTCTTTAAAGAAAAGCTTCCCGGTTTTTGAAAATATATGGGTAAATCGGTTAATTAATAAAGGCTCTTTTCTAAGAGATTGTTGCTTTTAAAACGAAAACTGTTGAAGGTTGATTGAAGCAGAAGTGCGAGACTCCTGCGGGAATAGCTGGACAGGTGAGACCCCACAGGCGTTTACGCCGAGGAGGCTCACCGCCCGCCCCGCGGAAAGCGAGCAACTGGAGCGGAAATCAACCACACCACACTACTTGGTAAATAGCAACAAAGTTTGCAAAAACAGCCTTAATAAAAGAGTTTGAAGGTGAGAGTATGGATCATACAGATATTCAACTGCTAAAAATTCTTCAAGAAGACGGAAGAATCACATTAAGTGATTTATCAAAAAAACTATCTCTTAGCCGGCCTAGCGTGGCAGAGCGATTCACTAGACTTATGGAAAAAGGGATTATAGATAAAGTAAGTGCACAAGTATCTCCAGCTGCTGTTGGTCGTCATATTCTTTTATTCATTCAAGTAAGTGAGGTAAGTGTTCCTTATGATGAATTCGAGAAAATGGCTTATGAGCATCCTGATATTATTGAATGTCACCGATTGACTGGGACGGTTAATTATTTAATGAAAGCAGCCGTAAATGACATGGAACACTTAAATAAGCTCATTGATTATTTGATCCAATTCGGTATTATTCATACGTCTATCGTGTTAAAATCCCCTGTTTCAGAGAAAATTATTTTGCCAACCGATGAAAAACATAAATGGCCTTCACTATAAATAAACCTCTGTTTAGAGGTTTATTTTTTTATGCAATTAAGTGCAGACACTAAGAAATGAAAGCGCTTTACAAAGTGGAGGCAACACGCGAAAATCTATACAAAAAGTAAAGACAGATCGGAAAACTCAACCACTTTGGTATATGTATTTTTTGTTTAGCCTTTTATAATTAAGGTAGAAGAAATCCCTTTAAATAAGGAATGGTCGATATTAAACGTAATTGCTTTAAAGGTCTTTGTTATTTTTTGAAAGGGCTTACAAAAATGAAGATCAGCAATGAGGGGGAACAAAAATGAGTTTAGTAGAAAAAAAATCAATCACAGAAGAGTTCGTTCTATTCGATAAAATGTCTGAACATGAACAAGTCGTCTTTTGCAACGACCCGGCGACAGGTTTGCGGGCGATCATCGCCATTCATGATACAACGCTCGGCCCGGCGCTTGGCGGCTGCCGTATGCAGCCTTACAACAGCCTTGATGAAGCATTGGAGGACGCACTTCGCCTATCGAAAGGGATGAGCTACAAGTGTGCCGCATCCGATGTTGATTTCGGCGGCGGGAAAGCAGTTATCATCGGTGATCCGCGCACAGACAAATCACCCGAACTGTTCCGCGCGTTCGGCCAGTTCGTTGATTCTCTCGGCGGCCGTTTTTACACGGGGACAGACATGGGGACAACGATGGATGATTTTATTCACGCCATGAAAGAAACGAACCGTATTGTTGGTGTTCCGGAAGCTTATGGCGGCGGTGGAGATTCCTCGATTCCAACAGCAATGGGCGTTCTGTACGGCATTAAAGCAACGAACAGAATGCTGTTTGGCAAAGATGGTTTATCGGGCGTCACTTACGCGATTCAAGGTCTTGGCAAAGTTGGTTACAAAGTGGCGGAGGGGCTGCTTGAAGAAGGGGCGGACTTGTTCGTCACAGATATTAATGAAGAAAGCTTGCATGCGATCCAGGAAAAAGCAAAAACAACGTCCGGGTCCGTGACAGTTGTCGCGAGCGATGACATTTACTCTCAGGAAGCAGACATCTTCGTCCCGTGCGCCTTTGGCGGCGTTGTCAACGATGACACAATCAAGCAGTTTAAAGTGAAAGCGATTGCAGGTTCAGCGAACAACCAGCTTCTAACGGAAGACCACGGCAGACAGCTGTCTGAAAAAGGCATCTTGCACGCACCGGATTACATCATTAATTCCGGCGGGCTCATCCAAGTGGCTGATGAACTATACGGTGTGAATAAAGAAAGAGTGCTGGCGAAAACGAAGCATATTTACGATTCGATTTTAGAAGTGTACCAGCAGGCGGAGCTTGACCGGGTGACGACGATGGAAGCAGCGAATAAAATGTGCGAGAAAAGAATGGCCGACAGAGGCAGAAGAAACAGCTTTTATACTTCTTCAATGAAGCCGAAGTGGGATATTCGCAACTAATTACGCTTGGGGGGGAAGATCATGAAGACTCAATACCCAATGAAAAAAGTGATCGACGACGAAGGAAATTTAATCGATTCTTCTTATAAAGACAAAATTGACGAGCAGCTTGTTCGTGATTTTTATTACCATATGACGAGAATTAGAACGTTCGACAGAAAAGCAATCAGCCTGCAGCGCCAAGGACGGCTCGGCACGTATGCACCGTTTGAAGGACAGGAAGCGTCCCAAGTTGGCAGTGCTCTCTCTCTCGGAGCGGATGACTGGGTGTTCCCGACATACCGCGACCACGGTGCAACTTTGACATACGGTGCCGACATGATAAGAACATATTTGTACTGGAACGGCCGGGTGGAAGGCTGCGTGCCGCCGGAAGGGAAAAAGATTTTTCCGCCCGCAGTGCCGATTGCGACACAAATTCCGCAGGCGGCAGGAGCGGCCTGGGCGGAAAAGCGTAAAGGCACGAACAATGCAGCGATCGCTTTCTTCGGAGACGGCGCCACATCAGAAGGCGATTTTCACGAAGGACTAAACTTCGCGAGTATTTTTAAAGCACCGGTTGTCTTTTTTAACCAAAATAACGGCTATGCGATTTCTGTACCGATTGAAAAACAAATGAACTCGGAAACGATTGCCCAAAAATCAGTCGCTTACGGCATACCGGGTGTACGCATCGATGGCAATGACTGTTTCGCGGTGTACTTTGAAACGAAAAAAGCGTTTGACTATGCCCGCAGCGGCAACGGCCCGACGCTTATTGAAGCCGTTACATGGCGCACAGGCGCACACACGACAGCGGACGATCCGTCGAAATACCGTCCGGAAGATCAAGGAAAAGACGTAGTCGATCCGCTCCTTCGTCTGGAACGATTCATGAAAAACTACGGCTGCTGGGACGAAGCGTGGGTCGCTGATATCCAGGAACAATTGAAAGAAGAAGTGGAAGCAGCTGTCGAAGCGATGGAAAAATTCCCGAAAGCGAACGTCGAAGATTTATTCGATCACGTGTTTGCAGAATTGCCGGCTCAGCTCGCTGACCAGAAAGAATCATATCTTGCGCATTTGAGGGGGGAGTAAGATGGCAATGGAAATAAGAGATATACCGCAAACAAAAGAAACCACTCAATTGTTAACGATGGTGCAGGCAGTCAATGACGGCATGAAAACGATGCTTGAATTAGATGAAAAGACACTGATTCTCGGAGAAGACATCGGGAAAAACGGCGGAGTGTTCCGCGCCACAGAAGGATTGCAGGAACGATTCGGCGCAGACCGCGTGATTGATACACCGCTTTCAGAAGCGGGCATTATTGGCACGTCGATCGGCCTTGCCGTTAACGGTTTCAAACCGGTAGCAGAAATGCAGTTTCTCGGCTTCATTTATCCCGCTTACGAGCAAATTATGACGCACGTGTCCCGCATTCGCATGAGAACGATGGGGCATTTCACCGTGCCGATGGTCATCCGGGCGCCGTACGGAGCAGGCATCCGCGCGCCGGAAGTACACTCCGACAGCACAGAAGCATTGTTCACTCATATGCCGGGGCTGAAAGTCGTTTGCCCGTCCAGTCCGTATGATGCGAAAGGCTTACTGATCGCGGCGATGGAAGATCCGGATCCAGTATTGTTTTTAGAAACGATGAGAAATTACCGCGCAAAACGGGAAGATGTCCCGGCTGGTAAATACACTGTTGAAATCGGTAAAGGGAAAAAAGTAAAAGAAGGAACAGACGTCACACTCATTGCCTGGGGCGCGATGATTCCAGTCGTTGAAAAAGCGGCAGAACAGGCAGAGAAAAAAGGCATCAGCTGCGAAATCATTGATTTGCGGACGCTGTATCCGCTTGACCGCGACATCATCGCTGAATCTGTGCAAAAAACAGGCAGAGCCGTCATCGTGCACGAAGCACATTCCACAGGCGGTCTCGGCAACGATATCGTATCAATTATTAATGACACCTCTTTCTTATACTTGCGGGCGCCGATCGAGAGAGTGACAGGCTTTGACGTGCCAGTGCCGCTGTTCGCTTTAGAAGATCACTATTTACCGACGCCGGCGCGCGTTGTGCAAGGCATCGAAAAAGTTGTTCATTTTTAAAGGTCCAGCTCCAGCACCTAGCCCCTCGAGGTCAAATAACCTTACCCCAATGAAGTCAAAGAACGACTTCTTTATAGAAAAGAGGAAGGCGCTCGATTAGCGTGATAGCGGATTTATAGCTCTTGACGAGGAGGCGCTTTTCAGACTCCGACAGAGAGAGCGAAATCCGCGTACACGCTAGCGCCTGCAACTAGACATTGGGATAAGAACATTTGCTTGTCGGGGCTGACCGAGGTGCTTGCGCTTTTCTAAATGTCTAGCTCCAGCACCTAGCCTCTCGAGGTCAAATAACCTTTCACCAATGAAGTCAAAGAACGACTTCTTTGGTGAAAGAACATTTGCTTGTCGAGGCCGATCAAGGTGCTTGAGCTTTTCTATAAAGGGGGAAATGATGTGTTGGAAGTGAAGCTGCATGATATCGGGGAAGGAATGACCGAAGGGGAAATTCTCCATTACCTTGTGAAAAAAGGGGACCGGGTAACAGCAGACCAGCCACTTGTAGAAGTGCAGACTGACAAAATGGTCGCCGAGCTGCCTTCGCCGGGCACTGGGACGATTAAAGAAATTGTCGTTGATACAGGTACAACTGTTCAAGTCGGTACGACGCTGCTTTATATTGAAGCGGAAGGCGGCGCGGCAGCAAGCGAAGACGAGCCGAAACGAAATGAACAAGTGAAAACAGAAGCGGCAGCTGAAAAGAAAACAGTGAAAAGAGCATTTGCTTCTTCTTTTAACCGCGTGCTGGCCACGCCGTTTACACGCAAAATTGCCCGTGACAACAATATCGATATTGAAGATGTGACGCCAATGGACCCGTCCGGACGAGTGACGGAAGAAGATGTGTACCGTTTCTTACGAGGTGAACAAGAGCCGCAGGCAGACACAGCCGTACCGGAAAAACAAGCGGTGAGTGATGAACGGGCTTTGAGACAAACAGCTGCGCCGGACGAAATTCCGTTCCGAGGCATGCGCAAGCAAATTGCAAAAAAGATGACGAAATCCTTGTTTACGATTCCACACGTCACTCATTTTGAAGAAGTAAATATGACGAACTTGCTGAAGCTGCGTGAAGAATTGAAAGCGGCAGGTGTCTCTGTCTCTGTGCCGGCATTTTTCGTGAAAGCGCTCGTAATTGCGCTGAAAGACTTTCCGGTGTTCAATGCGGAACTCGATGAAGAAAACGATAAAATTTTACTGAAGAAAGAGTATCACATCGGCCTTGCGACAGATACAGAAGACGGCTTGATAGTACCGGTTGTGCATGATGCTGATAAAAAATCGATCAAAGAGATTCATAACGACATGAAACGATTGAATGAAAAAGCAAAAAATGGCGAGCTGAAACCGGCTGATATTCGAAATAGTACGTTCACGATCAGCAACGTCGGCCCGCTCGGCAGCATCGGCGCGACACCGATCATTAACTATCCAGAAACGGCGCTCGTCGCGTTTCATAAAACGAAAAAAAGGCCGATCGTCAATGAAAACGATGAAATTGTCATCGGTCATGTGATGACGCTGTCGATGTCATTTGACCACCGCGTCGCTGACGGTGCGACCGCTGTCGCGTTTACGAACCGGTTTGCGAGTTTAATTGAACAGCCGAACAAACTGATGCTGGAGATGATATAAATGGTTGTTGGGGAAATCAGTCAAGAAAGAGAGCTTGTAATCATCGGCGGCGGCCCGGGCGGCTACAGTGCAGCCATCCGGGCCGCGCAGCTCGGCTTGCCGGTTACATTGATTGAACAGGCCGATCTTGGCGGCGTCTGCTTAAATAAAGGGTGCATTCCGTCCAAAGTATTTACATACGCGGCCAAGAAAAAGTCGGAAATGAGCCACTTACAGGAACTCGGTTTGCCTGCTGTGGAAGGCACGTTCAATTTAGGACAGCTTGTTTCGTACAAAGCGAAAGTGACCGAGCAGCTCAGAAAAGGCGTCGAATCCCTTTGCAAAGCGAATAAAGTTGAAGTTATCCAAGGAAAAGCCGGTTTTATCGCGGAAGACCGCATCGGCGTTGAAAATGGCCACCAGTTTGATATTTACGTTTTTAAACAGGCGATTATTGCGACAGGAAGCTCACCGGTATGGCCGAAAGGAATGCTGGCAGGAAGCAGCCGCGTCTTGTTGTCGCATGAAATTTTTAGCTTAACAGACATGCCGAAGCATTTACTCGTCTACGGCAACGATTATATTTCACTTGAAGTGGCGACAAGCTTCGCCGCGCTCGGTGCACAAGTAAGTGTGCTGCTTGAAAACACAGCCGATTTTCCGTTTGATGAATCGGTCAATAAAGAACTGAACCGCCTGTTGAAAAAGAAAAAAATTCAAGTAGTTAAAGAGGCTTCGATCCAATCCGCTGAAGAAACAGCGAATGGCGTTCATGTAACCGTTCGTGCCGGCGGAAAAGAGGAATCGCTCGAAGGCACTCATTTGTTTGCCGCAGGCAGCAGAAGGCCGAATGTGAAAGAACTTGGCATCGACCGGTTCGGAGTGGAGCAAACAGATGAAGGTTTTATTCAGGTGAATGGAAACATGCAGTCATCCGTTCCATCCATCTATGCAATCGGCGATGTCACGGAAGGTCCGCTCCTTGCCGTGAAAGCGATCAAGCAAGGAAAAGCGGCCGCAGAAGCAATATTCGGCGGGAAACCGGAAGTGGATTTGACGTTCGTGCCGGCTATTGCCCATACGATTCCGCCTATCGCTTCTGCCGGTCTCACAGAAAAACAAGCGCGTGACCTTGGCATGGACATCCGCGTCAGCCAGTTTGCGCTCGGCAGCAACGGCTACGCAATGATTTCCGGCAAAAAAGACGGCTTCGTCAAAGTCATTTCCGATGCGTCGAATGATATCATCACCGGCATTCACATGATCGGTGAAGGAGCGGTCGAGCTGTCGGGTACATTCGTGCAGCTGCTCGAAATGGCCGCGAAAGAAGAAGACGTGAAATTCCCATCCTATGCCCACCCAAGCTTTAACGAAGGCTTGCTCGAAGCCGTCGAAGGCTTAATCGGCCAGGCGATTCACGTTGCTCCGAAGAAAAGGAAAGAAATAAAAGCGACATGACAGGCGGCTGTCCCAAGTGCAGGGGCAGCCGCTTTTTTTAGTAGACAGAAATGATGAACAACGTGTAGGGATCGTGAACAAAGCTACCAAACTGATGAACAACAAATAGAGGGACCTGGCAGTTTTTCGATTGTGCGCGAGTTATTGGGATTTGTGCACGAGTAACACGAATTTCTGCACGCCGGTACCCGGTTTGTGCGCGAGAACCTTCGGAATATGCACGCCGCCCAGGATCAAACAAATTTTTTCGGAATGAGATGCAAAAAAACGGCATATCTTATAGAATAAAATAAACGCGGACTATAAGTTTGTCCATTTTCAGCTTTCCGGACAAATAGACTCGTTTTAATTGAAAGACAAAAATAAAACAAGGCAGGTATCCTTATGAAAACGGCAATTGTAACGGATAGTACAAGCTATCTTCCGAAAGAATTGCGCGACCAGTTAAACATACATATGATCCCGTTAAGCGTCGTAATGGGACAGGAAACATACAGAGAAGAGCTGGATATTACAACGGAAGAATTTTATGAAGCCGTGCGCACAGCAGAAAAGCTGCCGACGACTTCGCAGCCGCCGATCGGCGAATTTGTGAAGCTGTATGAACAGCTGGCAAAAGACTATGACGCCGTCGTCGGTGTGTATTTATCGAGCGGCATCAGTGGCACGTATCAAACGTCCGTCGCAGCAGCGGATCTCGTGGAAGGTTTCACGGTCCGCTCGTTTGACTCGGAAATCAGCAGCGCGCCGCAAGCATTTTACGTGCTGCGGGCGGCAGAACTCGCCAATGAAGGCAAAGGGCCGGACGAAATCATGGCGGAGCTGGAAGCGATGCGGCCATATGTCAAAGCGTATTTCGTCGTTGATGACTTGAACCACTTAAAGCGCGGCGGGCGGTTAAGCGGTACCCAGGCATTGATTGGCGGCTTGCTGCAAGTGAAGCCGCTCCTGAACTTTGTCGATAAAAAGGTCGCGCCGTTTGAAAAAATCCGCACGAGTAAAAAAGCACTGAAGCGGGTAGCAGACTTATTCGCGGAGGATTACGAAAAAGGCGAACCGCTCGAAGCGGTCGTGATTCACGCCAACCGCGAGCAGGAAGCCCGCCAGTGGATGGTCGAGCTGAAGGAACGCTTTCCAGATGCAAAACTCGGCATCAGCCAATTCGGCCCCGTCATCGGCACCCACCTCGGTGAAGGAGCGTTCGGGTTTGGCTGGTCGAAACAGCGGGATTGATCGTTCGGTTTGGAAATGGATTGTTTTGGTTAATAAAAGAGTGGAATCGGATAATAAATCAGCGCTCGCCCGGTAAAAGCATGTTTGCCGGGCAGCTGGAATGGCTAGTAAATTCGGCAAACCGGCCAATAACCGGCCAGGCCGCATAAATTTCATAGTAAAAAAGCTCTCCCCGATCAACTCGGGGAGAGCTTTTTTGCTTATTCTGCTAGTAAATCAAGTTCGTCTTTCGGCAGTTCGTCAAGATCAAGTTTTTGACCTCTCGCTTTTGCACTCGCAGAAGCAGATTTGACAATGTCGCCGAACCCTTGCTGTTCGAGGAGAAGCACGATCTGTGATTTGATTTCAATGTTGTTATCGACGAGGTACTGTGCTTTTGAGCGAATCATTTTATCAAAAATGGTACTGCGTGGAAGGCCATTTTCTTCAAAGGCGATTTGCCCGAGCAGCAAGTCCATCAAAGTTAACCAGTCATAGTCATTCCCGGTAAATTGAAAGTTGCCGTTCACTTGGTACCAGAGGTCGCCGGCCCTGTCAGTACGAATCCATCGCGGATGCAAGTTTTCGATGCCTGCTTTTAATTCTCTGGCTGTTTTAAAATAGGTCTCATTTTTCGTTTGTTTGTACGTTTCCAGTAAAAATCTCATTTCGCCAAGTGCATGGTTGAGCGATACGTGCGTTTTCTGACTGCCCGGCGCATAATAGTCCGCAATCAAGTGGCTCGATGGTGATACCCGGATAATGTTGCCGATTGCTTTTTGCTGCACGAGGAAGTCCGCATAGCGAAGGTTCGCTTCAGCCAGCTGCGGAATATCGAGGATTTCCGAAGCATTTTTTAAAAACAGCGCCGCGTTTTCATTATGGCGTGTGTCCACGTAAGGAGCGGTTGTCCCGTACGTACCTTTCAGCCATGTGCTCGTGTATTCCGTTTTAAAAATAGGCGTCCTGCCGGCTGTGACCGCTCCGCCTGAAAAAACGTCAAGATCAGCGATAGCGTTTAATACAAGGTCCTGTAAGTAACGTTCTTTATTGCCGGTATAGGCCGTTAAATAAATACCGCCTTGCAGCCTGCCGATGTTGCGGCCGTACCCCATTTGATAGCCCGGCTCAATGGACCAAGGCAATTTTGTATAAGCACCGTCAGCGGTCAGCCAGTTATTAATCGAGCTGTATTCTTTAATCGTCCGCTCAAACCAGTCGTCGCGGTTTGTGTTATCCGCAAATAATTTTTTACTAGAAAGCAATACCCAGTTTTCAGAGATCGCTTTTCCTTTAACCGACATGTTTACGTGAGCGGTAACAAGGTTTCGCTGTGCGTCTGTATAAATTTGATAGCTTTCATATTCATTGACAAGTTCACGAAGAACAGAACTTTGTCCGTTCCCGTAATTCTTCTGACGGTGAAGGGAAATATAGTTTTTCCCCATCATCATCTCGTTTGTTACCGTATTGCCTTTTTTCGCTGATAAAATACCGACCGGGTGGGACGTTTTATCCACACCAAATGTGCCATCGTGGCTTTGGTCTACTTTCCCGAATGATTCGTATTTTGCCAGTGAGTAGTCTGTCGACTGCTGGAATGGCACGATGACAGAAGCGGAATACGTGTTGTCGCCATTATGAATGAATTTCGTAAAGACGAACACATCGCCATTGTCGAGCTTTCTCAATGTCACCCGGAGCGAACCGAGCGGCTTTGAAGCGTTGCCCATATGATAATAGTAGTGGTGATCGGTCGAGCGAATGTGACCATCTGTTGTGTACTTATCGTATGTAAGCGGCACACCGCGCGTGTTCATTCGTACTTTAATATATTGAGAGTCATTGACGGGCACGACGACTTCTGAAGAATCGCTGGGCTTAGGAATGTCGACTGGATCTTTGTCGCCAGAGAACAAATCAAGCTTCTCCATCATACGGTAAACGAACACCGCTGACTCACCGCGCGTGGCGATTTTTTTCGGCAAAAATTCATTGTCGGCTGTTCCTTTAATCAGTCCGTAGTGCGTCATGCGCTGGACGGACTCGTACGCATAGCGTGTAATGTCTGCTGTATCTTTATACGTCAGCTTCGCTTTTGTCGGATAATTGCCTTTTAGCTGCATTGCCCGGTCAAGCATGACGGCTACATCAGAACGCGTCACCGGATCATTGGCGAGCGCATAACCGTCTATCGTTCCTTCCATCAGTCCGGCTTTTTTGGCAGCGGCAATTTCTTTATATAAACTGCTCCCTCGGGGAACGTCTTTAAAAGCAGAATCTCCCGGAGGAAGATCTAATGCCCGTACTAAAAATGCGACAAACTGTCCTCTTTTTACTTGAGTGTATGGCCGAAACGTTCCGTCATCATAGCCGTTAATGACACCGGCATCGACAAGCGCCTGAATTTCTTTCGCCGCCCAGTGGCTATTTGCATCATTAAATGATTGGGCAGACGCTTGGATCGTTAAAGTGAAAAATAAAACAATCACGGCCAAGCTCGCAGTTATTTTTTTCATAGTAACCCCTTTCCATTTTGAGTCTTTTCTCCTCTGGCATTATATCACAATTTAATTCTATCTTTATAGGAGGATACTGGGAAATTGCACATACTATCTTAAAACACTTGGTTACTTTTTGAAAGAGAAAAAAGTAACCAAGTGAGAAGGGAATCACGTATAATAGAAGAGAATCAAAAAAGAATAGGAGCTGACTTTATGCCAATCCCTGTTTCACCCTCTTCTTTAGCCGCTTTTTTAGCTGGCCGGCTGCTTCTTGAAGAAGAAGTCCCGTTTCCTCTATCGAACTCTCCGCAATTGCAATTCATATCCGGTATTTCTACAAAAAATCAATTCTATCATTGTGAACGGTGCGGCAGCACGAAAAAAGAACGGTTTGCCATGTTCCCGTGTGCCCGCTGCGGTAAAGCGTGTCCGTATTGCCGGCACTGCCTGATGATGGGGCGGGTTTCAGGCTGTTCGAGGCTTGTCCGCTGGGTTGGGCCTGAACCTTTATTTGAAGGGGACGGTACACTGCACTGGAGCGGCCAATTGTCAGAAGGACAGGCTGCGGCATCCGATGCGGTGATCCGGGCCGTTCGTGATAACAGTGACGTCCTTATTTGGGCCGTGTGCGGCGCGGGTAAAACGGAGGTGCTCTTTCAAGGCATCGAAGCCGCGCTGCTCGCCGACAAACGCGTCTGCATCGCCACTCCGCGCACCGATGTTGTCCTCGAACTCGCCCCGCGTTTGCAAAAAGTCTTCCCTGACGCAAAAGTCACCGCTTTGTACGGCGGCAGCCTTGACCGCCATTCGTACAGTCCACTCGTCGTCTCCACAACTCACCAGCTGTTCCGCTTTTCAGAAGCATTCGACGTCATGATCGTCGATGAAGTCGATGCCTTTCCTTACTCATATGAATCCACTTTGCAATTCGCCGTTCAAAAAGCCCGCAAACCTCTATCCGCTCTCATTTACTTAACAGCCACGCCAAATGACACGTGGCAAAAAGAATGCCGTCTTGGAAAAAGGCCGTTCGTGAAAATCCCCGCTCGTTTTCACCGTCACCCGCTCCCTGTACCGAAACTAGAGTGGGGCGGCAACTGGAGAAAAGCCATTGAAAAAGGCCGCCTGCCGAGGAATATAAAAGAGTGGGCTGTTAAGCGTCTAGAAGAAAACAAGCAAGCTCTCTTGTTTTTCCCGCACATTGACTCGATGGAACGAGCGTTGCCGCTGTTTCAGCAATTGGATCCTTCGATTGAAGCGGTGCATGCCGAAGATCCATCAAGGAAAGAAAAAGTCACTTTTATGCGTGAAAAAAAGATTCCACTGTTGCTGTCGACGACGGTTTTAGAGCGTGGTGTGACGTTTCCGAATATTGACGTGGCTGTCATCGGTGCGGAAGACGATGTGTTTACAGAAAGCGCGCTCGTGCAAATTGCCGGCCGCGCCGGCAGAAGCGCCGACTTTCCTGACGGCAAAGTCCGCTTTTTTCATTTCGGAAAAACGAAAGCGATCGAAAAAGCGGTAGCCCACATTCGCCAAATGAACAAAGAAGGGCGTGAAAAGGGGTGGCTGGACCGATGAATGGGTGCCTGCTTTGTGAAGAAGAAACAAATAGAAGCTTGAACTGGCGGCAGTTTTTCCTGCTCGAAGCCCCGCCTGCCCTTTGCTTGAAATGCCACAGCACATTTGAACGGATCACCGGTGAGCACTGCCGGACATGCTCCAAGCCGCTTGCTGCTATTGATCCTGCTTTTATCGCTGATGGCATTTGCTCTGACTGCCTGCGCTGGGAAGAGGACCTCACTTTTCAAGGTGTACTCACCGGCAATTCGTCTTTGTACAGTTACAATGAAGCGATGAAAGAGTTTATTGCCCGCTTTAAATACCGCGGAGATTACGTGCTTGCCCGTGCTTTTGCCGAGGAGATTAAGGAAGCGGTGAAAAAGATTCCGTTTGACCTCGTTGTCGCTGTGCCTTTAAGTGAAGAGCGGCTGTATGAACGGGGCTTTAACCAGGCGGAAGCACTCGCCAAGGAAGCTGGGCTTGAAACGGCAGACGTTTTCGAGCGGATTCATTCAGAAAAACAGTCGAAAAAATCCCGCACAGAACGCCTCCAAGGTCCGCAAGTTTTCCGCTTGAAAGAAAAAACGGTCATTTCTAATAAAAAAATTCTCATTATCGACGATATATATACTACAGGCTCAACTCTCAGGCAAGCAGCTCTCCTATTGAAACAAGCGGGAGCGGTAGAAGTGCGTTCACTTACACTCGCCCGGGGACAGGGAACTTGAGAGAGAAAAAGAGATTAGAGCGTTGGAGGAATAAATATGAATGAAATCGTTAACTGCTCGCGCTGTGGTGAATTGTATATGGAAAATGCATTCCGTGATGTGTGTGCCAAATGCGCGAAAGAAGAAGAACTCATGTATGAAGCGGTTTATAAATTTTTACGCCAGCGGGAAAACCGGGCGGCTACGATTGAACGAGTCGTGGAAGTGACAGGAGCGGATGAAATCCAGATTCACAAGTGGGTGAAAAAAGGCCGACTCCATGCAGCCCATTTTCCGAACCTCGGCTACCCGTGCGACCGCTGCGGAGCGATCATTAACAAAGGCAAAATTTGCGGAAACTGCACAGATGACATTGAAAACGATCTGGATAGAATCAAGCGTGAAGAAGCATTTGAAGCAGGAGAACAAAGAAGCGACAAGCATATGACGTACTACGCGGCGAATAAAAGAAGGTAGAACATGGAATGGTATAAATGACCCGATTTTCTTTTTGGAGCGGCAACAGAAGTTTTAACAAAATTAAGAAAAACCGCCTATGAAGCCGCTGTTAACTTTTTTTCCACAAAACCGATATAATAAGTAACAAATAAGAAAATCGGAAAAAAAGAAAGCGAGGGATCTGCAGTGAAAATTAATCAAACTGGCGTGTCCGGAATCAACCCGTACCAAAAGCAATTAAACAAACTACACGATCCGAAGAAGGCGATCGAAGCGCCAACTGATAAGCTGGAAATCTCTTCAGCGGCGAAAGGCATGCAGGAAGTGTCTAAAATGACGAAAGAACGAATGGAAAAAATCGCAAGCTTGAAACAGCAGGTGGCCAAGGGTGAATATCAGCCGCAACCGGAGAAAATTGCTGAAGGTATTGTGAAATTTTATAAAAAGTAATGAACGCGGAGTGCCAAACGCGCCGCAGGAAAGCAGAGGATAATGGGAATGTCTGCAGGAAAATTAATTGACGTACTCGATAAAATGGACCGCCTGCACAGGATGCTGCTGGCGCTCTGTGAGAAGAAAACGGATATTATTAAGCAAAACGATATGAACGGACTTGATCAATTGCTGAAGGACGAGCAAAAATACGTGGCGGCCATCCAAACAATGGAGCGGCAGCGGCAGCGGGAAGCAGATGAAATGGCCAGGAAAGCGGGAGCAACGATTGCGGATTGCATTCATGCCGCAGTTGGAGTGGACAAAGGGCGGCTCATGGAGCTGCAGAAAAGCCTTTCCGGCCGGCTGGAACGATTGAAAGAGCTGAATGAATTAAATCAAAAGCTTATTTACCAGTCGCTGCAATTTGTCAACATGAGCATGGGCATGCTGCAGCCGCAGCCTGCGCAAGCGACATATACTCATCCGGCGAAGAACAGCGGACAACAGCAAAAACGTTCCATGTTCGATTCACAAGTATAATTCAAGGGGCTCGCCCCCTTTTTTTTGAGTAAAATGAAGATATAGAAATGGAGGAACATCCATGCGCTCCACTTTTCATGGATTAGAAGTTGCCAAGCGCGGCATGTTCACACAGCAAACGGCGATCAGCACAACCGGACACAACATCGCCAACGCGAACACGCCGGGTTACACGCGCCAGCGCGTAAACTTCCAACAAACTGAACCTTACCCGGCACCGGCGATGAACCGTCCGCAAATTCCCGGACAAATGGGGACAGGCGTCGAAGCGGGCTCGATTCAACGCGTACGTGAAAGTTTCTTAGACACACAGTATCGCGGCGAAAACAATAAACTTGGCTACTGGCAGTCGAAGTCAGAAGCCTTAAGCAAAATGGAAGACATCTTAAACGAGCCAAGCACGAACGGCTTATCCGCTGTTATGGGCCAATTTTGGCAGTCGCTTCAAGATTTGAGTGTGAACCCGGAAAACGAAGGGGCGCGGGCGGTTGTTTTGCAGCGCGGACAGGCAGTCGTGGATACGTTCCATTACATGCATGACTCGATTTCCGCGATTAAAAATGACATCGGCAGCCAAATCAACGTCACTGTTAAAGAAGTCAACTCCATCCTCGAACAAATCAGCAGTCTTAATCAACAAATCAGCGAGATCGAGCCCCATGGCTATTTACCGAATGATTTGTATGATGAGCGTGATAGATTAGTAGATCAGTTGTCGCAGCATGTGAATGTGAAGGTGGAAACGATTGGTTCCGGCGGGAAAGCTTTGGCGATTGCTGAAGGGAAATACACAATTAAACTAGCTGATGTGACCGGAGATATTACACTTGTAGATAGTGAAGGCTTAACATTTAATAAAATTGAGACTCAAATTACGGATGGATCTATTACGGGCTTTAAAGTAGAGGGGCAAGCCACTCCGGTTACTGTTTCTGATTTTCCCCAAGGAAAGATAAAAGGGCTGGCGGAATCACATGAAGATCTTTATCCGACAGCACTTAACGATTTGGATAAAATGGCGTATACATTTGGCCGGATTTTCAATGAAGTGCATAAAAAAGGATACGGATTGGAAGCAGACGCGCAGTCAACTAAAAATTTCTTTGACGGACTGAGTACAGATAAAGCGAATGTTAAAGATGCGGCAAAAACCATTCAAATGAGCAATATCACAACGAAAGAGATCGCGGCTTCTGTGAAAGCATCAAACGGCGGGAACGGGACGAATGCGATTAACCTGGCGAACATTTCCCAAATGCTGTTGAACGGCACACAGAAACTAGAGGGCTTTACCGATCCAGAGGTGGAAATTAACCTTCAAGATTTCAGTGCGATTGAGACCGGAACGATTCAGTCTTTTTATGAAGGGATCATCGGAAAGCTCGGCGTTGAGGCCCAGCAAGCAGTGCGCATGACGAAAAACAGTGCGGTGCTCGCTCAGTCAGTGGAAACGAACCGCCAATCAGTCAGCTCGGTTTCACTAGATGAAGAGATGACGAATTTAATTAAATTCCAGCATGCGTACAATGCAGCGGCGAGAAACATTACAATTGTCGATGAAATGCTAGATAAAATTATTAACGGTATGGGAACCGGCGGAAGATAAGGAGGGTAACGAATGCGCGTAACACAATCGATGCTGTCTAACAATATGTTAACGAACCTTTCTAATAGCTATGACCGTCTCGGGAAGCTGTCGGACCAGATGACGACACAAAAGAAAATCAACCGGCCATCCGACGATCCTGTCGTTGCGATGAAAGGGATGACATACCGGACGAACTTGCTGGAAGTGGAACAATATAAGCGTAACTTTAGTGAAGCGTACAACTGGGCAGAAAGTTCCGATGCAGCACTCGACCAGGCGACAAGTGCGATGCAGCGTATCCGTGAATTAACGGTGCAGGCAAGCAACGATACGTATGAAGGCAGCCAGCGGGAAGCTATCGCGCAGGAAGTGGAACAGTTGAAAGAGCACCTCGTGCAAATTGCCAACACGAAGTTTGGCGATAAGTATTTATTCAACGGAACGGATACACTGAAGACGCCGGTCACGACGGATGGCGATGCAGTGACCGCCACAACGAATAACAGCCCGGTGAAGCTTGAGCTGTCCAAAGGCGTCTACATCCAAGTGAATGCCGATCCGACGAAAGCATTTACACAAGGGCTGTTCGATGATATTAATGACCTTGTAAAGACATTAAAAGGTGAGAAGACCGATACTGAAATTGGTGATTTCCTTGGAAAATTGGATGGGCATACAGATGCGATCACTTATGAACGCGCCAACATGGGTGCCCGTTTAAACCGGATCGAACTAATGGAAGAACGCGTGATGATGCAGGAAGTCATCGCGACCCGGATCATGTCTGAAAACGAAGACATCGATGTCGAAAAAGTCATCACAGAATTAAAAACTCAAGAAAGCGTCCACCGTGCCGCCCTGAGCATCGGTGCCCGCATTATCCAGCCGACATTAATGGACTTTTTACGATAAGCTATTCCCGCGGGGGTAGCTTTTTTATTTTATGAAAGTGAGGTGACTGGCTATGCAAGTGCCGCAAATACGAATGACATCACAGCAAGCGAAAATTGAACTGACGACCGAGCAGCCAGTGCAGTCGATTGAACAGCCGCAAGCTGAACTCGATCTGCAGCAGCCGAAAGCCGATATGCAAATTGAACGCACTCCGGCGCAGCTGACGATCGACCAGACAAAAGCGCGCGAAGATATGGATTTAAAGCATATTTCCAAGCGGATTGAAGAAGCGGCCCAGCAAGGGTATGAAGATTGGCTGAGCGGCCTGGAAAGAAGAGCGCAGGAAGGCGACCAGCTAATGATGATTGAAAACGGCGGCGATCCGATTCCAGAACAGGCGAAAAGGAACAGCGAAGGGCCGGAGCTTGAATTTAACATTGGCTGGATTCCTTCCGCAGGCAGTGTTAAGATCGACTTCGTTCCGGGTAAAGTGAATATTAACGTAAAAACGAACCCGGTTATTAACAACACAAGGGCGCAAAAGCCGATCCATAACTATCAGCCAGGCAAAGTGAATATTGCGATGAAACAATCCCCTTCTTTATCAATTGATTTCGAAAACTTAAAGTATAAAGGTATTAACTACGAGCAGGAAATTTAAGTAAAGGAATGTGGAAAAGATGATGATCGAAACAAAATACCACGGTCAAGTGGAAGTAACCGAAGAGGAAGTATGGACATTCAGCCAAGGCATTCCTGGATTTGTAGATGAAAAAAGCTTCACTTTGCTCGCTTTTCCGGACAACGATGTGTTTTTTGTCCTTCAGTCCACAAGTACGCCGGCACTCGGCTTTATCGTCGCCAGTCCTTTTGCTTTTTTTTCGGAGTATGATATTCAGCTAGATGAATCAACAATTGAGACACTTGAACTGGGAAAAGCAGAAGAAGCGGCTGTGTATACGATTTTAACCGTTCGGGAACCATTTAATGAAACAACGGCAAACCTACAGGCACCGATCATTATGAACATAAAAAACAAAAAAGCAAAGCAAACGATCCTTAACGACAGCCGCTACGAAACCCGCCACCTCATCATGCCGGCCAGCGCCAAAAAGGAGTGAGCGAACAATGTTAGTCTTAACGAGAAAAACAGGCGAAGCCATCCAAATCGGTGATGACATCGAGATCACCGTCGTCAGCGTCAAAGGCGACCAAATCAAACTCGGCATCAATGCCCCGAAGCATGTGGATATACATCGGAAAGAAGTGTATTTGGCGATTCAGGAGGAAAATGAAAGTGCGTTAGCGGAAGTGAAAGACATCTTTAGCCTGCTTGAAAAAGCGAATAAATCATAAAGCGGAGAGCTTCTATCAAAAGGAGCTCTTTTTTCATTCAATAATCCGCCACAAAAAGAAAAATAATTCCTCAAAACTATTAAATATATTCCGATCCCTCCGATATTAACCATGTAGCGAGTTAGATAGGGCGGCCGACCTGGACAACTCGTAAAAAATTAAAAGTTCACAAGGACGTGAACGGCACATTCAAGGAGGAAAATTACAATGAGAATTAATCACAACATTGCGGCGCTCAACACGTATAACAAATTAAACAGCGCTTCTAATGCACAAGGAAAATCAATGGAGAAATTATCTTCAGGTCTTCGTATTAACCGTGCTGGAGATGACGCAGCTGGTCTTGCCATCTCTGAAAAAATGCGTGGACAAATTCGTGGATTAGATATGGCTTCCCGTAACGCTCAAGACGGTAGACTAGAAATGCCGCTCTAAGCAGTAATGCTTAGATGATAACTCCGTGAATTCGGTGGAACCCCAAACCAAGCCTCTCAAGGTGGATGGTGGGCAATACCGAGCCAAGCCTAATGAATCGGTAGCTAGTAGTTAGGAAGGTGTGACGGTCAGGTGGTGAGGAACCGTACCAATAACCCACCCACGAGCGCGGGGCACCCAAATATGGGTGAAGATATGACCTGAACTTTATGGAAACATAAAGAAGCAGCGGATAAAAAGCCACTGCGATAACATATTTGATTTCTATGGTTCAAACAGCTGAAGGCGCATTAAATGAAACACATGATATTCTACAACGCATGCGTGAACTAGCTACACAAGCGTCTAATGATACAAATACAGATACAGACCGTGGTGAAATCCAAAAAGAGATTAACCAATTAACATCTGAAATTAATCGTATTGGTAATACAACTGAGTTTAATACTCAGAAGCTATTAAATGGTGGTACTCAAACAACTGATAAAGCTGTTACAGTTGGTACTGCTGGCGGACCTCAAGCTGCTGTTGGAGCATCTAGTATTTCTCAAACCACAGCTAGTATTGCAGAACAGGCTGGTGTATATTCTTTTAATATCAGCACTGCTCTTGTTGCTGGTAAGGATTTAACAATCGATGGATTTACAGCAATTACTTTTGCAAGTGGTGGGAATGTTGATACTGATTCAGCTACTACTGCTGCACAACAGGCTGCAGCCTTAACTTCCTACATTAACGCTCAAACAGGATCAGGTGCAATTGGAGAAAAATACACAGCATCTGTAGATTCTGTAGATAATACGAAGATTATCTTAACTGAGAATGCGGGCTTTGCTGATGCTGCTTCCGCAACAGCTGTAGTTGGTGGCGGTGTAGGAGCAGGTGCTGTGTCAGCTGTTTCACAGGATACGGCTGGTATTGCTGAACAAGCTGGAGCATATACTTTCACATTAGGTACTGCACTAAATGCTGGAGAATCAATCTCATTTGGTGGAGTAACATTTGATGCGGGTTCTGGTTTAGATATTGACACTGATTCTGCAACAACAACTACTCAACAAGCAACGGCATTAAAAGCTGCAATTGAAGCAGATGCTGGATTAAATGCACGTTTTACTGTAGTTGATGGAAATGATGGTACTTTAACAATCACTGAAAAAGCAGGTGAAGCAACAGGAACAGCCCCTACTACAAGTGTAACTGGCGCAACACAACAAGGTGTATATAGCTTCGATTTATCAGCACAACCAGCTGCTGATAGCGTGATCAATATTGATGGACAAGAGTTTATCTTTACAGATGATGCTACGCAAACAGGCGCTAATTATGTGCAAATTGGAGCAGATGCTGACGCAACTGCTGCAAACTTAAGAACAGCTATTGATGGTAATGCTACGTTAGCTGGAAAGTATGAAGCAGCAGCAGGTTCAAGTGCAACTATTGAACTTACTCAAGAAGTAGGTCAGGAATCTGCAACAGAACCAGTAGTCTTTACTGCTGATAAAGCTGGAGCAACTGGAACATTCTCTGCTAACTTCCAAATTGGTGCAAATGCTGGACAGAGCATGACAATTGATGTTCGTGACATGCGTGCAACTTCAGATGCCCTAAAAGTTGCCAGTGAGGATGGTACAACAGTAGTATCTAATTCTGGAAAAACAGCATCTTATACAACTGCTACTGATGTAACAAATGGTACTAATAATACAGGTACATTTAAAGCGTTAGACGTATCTTCTCATGATAAAGCTAGTGCAGCTATTGATGTTATCAACGATGCTATCGAATCAGTATCTGCTGAACGTTCTAAGCTTGGTGCGTTCCAAAACCGCTTAGAGCATACTATTAACAACTTAGGAACATCTGCTGAGAACTTAACAGCTGCTGAGTCTCGTGTACGTGACGTTGACATGGCGAAGGAAATGATGACTCAAACGAAGAACTCAATTCTTTCTCAAGCAGCACAGGCAATGTTGGCTCAATCCAATCAAATGCCTCAAGGAGTGTTACAACTCTTGAGATAATTGATTTGAAGGGCGTCTAGCTTGGTAACGAGCTAGAGTATGACTGGGTGAATTGCTGGAACTTCCTAAAGCTTCATCAACCACAACGTAACTGAAAACGGTAGGCGTGAAGGTCTGAAAATGATGAAGATGACACAATGGATAATCAGCAGCCAAGCTCCTGTATGGAAACATTGGAGAAGGTTCAACGACTAGGGAAGTACGGTCTAAGGCGAAAGCTATGACTATGAATCTCATAGGGCAGCAATAGCTGTTCGAAGTGCCCAGCTCCATGAAACACATGGATGAAGATATAGTCTATTCTATGATCGAAAGACATAGCGGCAAAGCAAGCCAACCAACAACCACAAGGAGTCTTACAACTTCTTCGTTAATAGAAAGAGAAAGGTCATGGAATTTATCCATGGCCTTTTATTTTAATACATAAAGGGTATAACTTTTAGTAGAATTAAATCACCATAAGAGGAGGAAGGGAATATGGATTATTGCGATCATAAACTAGCTGAGGCTAAGTACTTTTTTGAAAAAATGCAAACGCTAGAGAATGAAGGAAATCTCTTAGAATTCACTTATAACTTAAGTGCGTTTCTATCAGCTGCGAGAAGCATTACTACTTATGTAAAAGATAAGGCAAAGAAGCCAAGGCAAAAGCAAGAGATAGAAGATTTAGTTGATAAAAACTCAATAATCCGATTCCTAGTAAACCAAAGGAATTATACTGTGCACAGAAAGCTGTTAGAGCTTTCAGCGCAGGTGAATACAGATCTTCAATCGGTTATTACAATTAAACCCGCGGAATCTATAAGTGCTGAAATGTACACTGTAAATGAAAAAGGAGAAGAAATTGTACATTTAGCCTTTACAGAGCCTGAGTATCATAATGTTTCATTTAACGGAAATACAGATTCAGTAGTTACATCTTATCATTTTACCTTCAATGAATGGAGCGGTCATGAGGGCATTTTAGAACTCTCAAATAATTACTTAAAATGGCTAAAAGAATTTATTTTCAAGATAAATAGCAAAATATCTTTTGAATAGGGAAAAAAGAAATAGGGTGCCCATAGTCTTTGTAAAAAGCTGTTTAACAGGAGGGAACGAGATGGATAAAGATCACCAAGGTCATAAAAATTTTCTTGAAGAACAGCTCCAATGGTGTAAGGAACAGGATCGTATCTTAGAAGAGATGAATGTGAAGCTTCATGAAATGAAAAGAATAGCTGAATACGCTCGCGAACATGAGCTAAATTCGGCAGAAATTAACGAGTTGAATGGCCAATTGAACGAATTGAGGCGTGAAGTTCATTTTCTGGAAAAACAGTTACGTTCTGTTGTTCATTAGAAATAGAAAGGCGGTGTTTTTCATGGATATAGCATTAATGTCAATCGCATTAAGCCAAGGACAAGTCCAGCGACAAGCTTCTATGTCAGTCATGAAGAAAGCGATGGATCAAGCAGAGGGAAATGCTGACTTCATCAATAAGATGATGGGAGAAACGAACTTGCAAGCGCTACAACGTGCAGCTCAACCCCATCTAGGCGGGTACATAGATCTAAAAGGATAACAAGAAGCTTGGTATTACTGTCACCACCTGATTTTTATTCAATAATTTGATTAAGCATGTACGGATGAAGAGATAGTCTATTCTTGTCCCCCAAAGAGACAGCGGCAAAGCAGGCCAACCAACAACCACGAGGGGGTTCTTCAACTTCTTCGTTAATTTTAATAAAAATCCGGTTTTCCTTAATAGGGAGACCGGATTTTCTTATATTTTGATTCCTATTAAAATGTGAGATGGTTTTAGGTTATTGTTGACAATGACACAAACAAGGAACGAATGTTCGTAATTTGTGTTATAATTAAGTAGGGTGATAAAAATGAAAGAAACCTGTATCTATAATTTCTCAAACGATGAATTAATCGAACATTCTGTTGTAAAGTCTTATCATAATTTACTCGCTGGCCAGATTCACGCCTTACCACCGGGAACTTGGCAGAACGATGAGAATGTGATTGTCCTGATCCGTTATGTTTTAGAAGTAAAGCTTGGTTTGTCGAGGGCTGAGATTCCTCGAATTACACGGACTCATATTAAGGAAAACAAGTTATGGGGTGCACTGAACAGATTTAAGTCGATCCGCAAGTTGATTCATTTTGTTTATCTAGGTGAGTATCAAGAGTTTGATTTCCACCGTGTGCCGGTCAATTATTGGGCAGACATAGAACGAATAAAAGAGCGTTTTGAATGGTGGCTTCAACAGGAAGGACTGACGTTTGCTGATATTCCTTCGGTCGTTAACTGTGAACTTCTTTTGAAATGGGGGGTTTCCAATCCGCTGAAACGCCATGGGGATTCTCCTTTTCGTTTGTTACATGCGATTTATCCCAACCACTTCAAGGCAACTGACTTCAAGAAAACTCCTCAACGTTATCGAAAGGATAATGCCACATTGAAAAAACAAATTATCGAAATACTTCAGAAAGAAAATATCTTCTTAGAAGATGTTCCCAAAAAGGTAAACCGCGATTTGCTTGTTCGGTATCGTTTGTCAGGCGTTCTTTCTTATCACTCCAATTCAGTTTCAAAGCTATTTTGCTTCTTGTTTCCTGAGCATTTTTCCATCGAAGATTTTCCGGCGAAACCGAATGGCTATTGGGAGGATCTTAGTCATGCTAAACGTGCGATTGAACACCTTTTAGAAGCGGAAGGTGTAGCAGAAAAAGATATTCCCTCGTTTCTCACGAAGAAAAGGCTAGCGGCTGCGAAACTCGGCGGCTTGCTTGACCGCTTTCATGGATCGCCCATTGAGATTGTCCAAGCTCTGTATCCGGGGAGATTTACAGTAACGGAATTCCAGCGTGTGCCGAATAAGTATTGGTATACGAAAGAACATAGAGTACAGGCGATGCGGGATTACTGCGAAAAACAGAAGGTTCTGCGCGAGGGGTTGCCGCTCCTCAACAGAGCTTATTTTCGCAAATACTTTCCGAGATTTATCAGCGTCGCTGACCGCCACTATGACAGCAAATTTTATCAATGGATTATTGAAAGTTTTCCAGAATACAAGTTTTCCCCGGAAGAGTTTCAACTGCTTGCAGGAGAAGATGGACAGATTTGTGATTCTAAAGAAGAACTTGTGCTTCATAACTTTTTTCTTCGATCGCTGCCGGGTGCGAAAGTAGAGAGGGAAGCAGCGCGCTTTTTCAATGACGCAGTTAATGAAACGTACATTCCCGACTGGATCATTGAGCAGAACGGCCGGAAGTATATTGTTGAATACTTTGGCTTATATGGCTCTGGCCTGTACCCGGGTTATACGGAGAAGACGGAAAGGAAGATGGTGCTTTATCCTTCAGTTTCAGAATATCAGTTTGTTGCTGTTTTTCCGGAGGATTTTAAAGGGGGAGGGTTTGGGCGATTAAAGATGATTTTAAAAAGAGCAGGTATAGAAATAATTACGGTTGAGGATCCATCATTTTTTTGAAACTAATGGACTATCAGTTTGTTGCAGAGTTAGTCTGATTTTGAACTGATTTCTATAAATTTTGTTATTACGCTAGATCATACGCTGAGCTAACGACTGATAAACTATGAAGCCGATTTCGAAGGCGGACAATGGGATATCTAGCAGCCAGCTTTTTTATATTCTGTTTATCGAAATAGACAAGTGCGCCTTAATATTGGACAAGTATCATTATTGTCCAATGTTAAGGCGGCCTTTTATCTTAGAGCTTTACGAATTTCTTTTACTTTTTTTCTGATGTGTGGAAATTCCCTTTTCGGTTCTATGTGCTGTATTGCTGTTAAGCAACCGATTACTTTATTACATAATTTAATTATATGCTCTTTTTCTACGGGTCTTTGTTGGGTTTTCTGCGTTAATTCTTTGAAGTATATATACATTTTCTTTTGAAGACTGTTAGGCGCTTTTAAAAGCTGACCTTTGTTAATAATTGCACCTGTGATCTTAATAACTTTTCTCTTTTTTGTGTAAAAGCGTGTTTTATCTTTATTTATTGTTAAATGATAATCGGCTACAATGTTAGAAATTGTTTCTTTAAACTTAAAAGAAATGCGTTTTTTCGAAGAAAACGTTAAATCATCATAATAACAAGAAAAAATAATATTTTGATTGTCTGAGATATTTTTAATGCCATTGTACATATCAAAATAACTTAGGAAGCTTAAATAAGGACTAGTAGAGTAACCTTGAGGCAAGTGCCTAAAGGTTCTATCTTCTGATGGTTCTGTAGTAAGCAAAGTACAGATCTTGGCTATATCTTGAGACATCTTGAGCTTATTTCTGAAAAAATAATAGACATGATTATCACGGGTAGAAGGGAAAAAATCTTTTAAATCTAATAATAAGAAATAATCGTTTTCCTTGTGAAGGTTTGCGTTCATAACATAACTTCGTTTCTTAATACCGCCAAGTACATAATCAGGTGCAACTATCCTGCTTAAGTGAATATTTAAGCGCTGTAAGACTTTTTTGTAATCAGGATGTGGGTTATAAAGTCGACGACGTTTTCCCTTTTGGTTCTTTTGATAAAAAGGAGTAGTGCTGAAATGAGTTTCAATGTCTTTTAATTTAGACAGTTCGACTTTTAAAAGTTCCGATAAATACTTTTTATTGTTTATTCCATATAATTTACTCAGTTTAAAATCAACCATGAACTTCTCCAGAGCTTTATATAATTGAGGTAAGAGCCGATAAGGTCTGTTATAACTTGTATCCCATTACACATTTTTAGCGATAACTTAGCTAAAAAGGAGAAGAGATAGAAAAGTACTTTTAACAGCAAGGAGGTGATTGGAGGGACAACTGTTAGTGTGCTCATGAAACTAAGAACACCCCAAGCAATACAAAATCCCCGATGTCTTTTTCTCCTTATCTTAAATCGATTCATACGATTTCCTTGATTTTCATTCATCTGAAAACCTCCTTTTAATTTAGGCTATTTAGCCCCTCTGCTCATTTTTAAAAGGAGATGGATCTGGGACATGAATCGTACAGCTCTTACCATTAAGCAGAAAACTCTGCTCATAACATAATAGGCTAAATGAGCAATAGTACCTGCATTGATGTGATGTACGGGCAACACACGTGCACGTATGATGTGCCATCACGGATACACAAATTCATACCGCCTTAATAGGCAAATAAATTAAGCGCAGAGGAAATTCCCATTTATAATCGTGAAATAATGTTATCATAAAAGTTTGAATGATTCAAATATTGAGTGTTACGTAGAAGGTTGGAATAAAAAGTAAGTGTCAGATACCATCCACCCCCATGAGTTTTAATTCCTGTCACCACCCGAAAATTATTAGATTTTATCGAAGAGTAATAGATTTGCATAATGTTTAAGAATGCTTACTAATTTTCCAGAATCTCTATTGTTACTATTATATACAGAAGCTGTTAACGAGGAGGAAACCAGATGGATAAAGACCAACAAGAGCAAAAGGAATTTCTCGAACAGCAGCTCCAATGGTGTAAGGAACAAAATTATATCTTAGAAGAAATGAACGTGAAGCTTCATGAAATGAAAAGGATAGCTGAATATGCTTTAGAACATGAGCTTTCAGCAAGTGAAGTTGAGCAATTGAATGGTCAGTTGAATGTGTTAAAGAATGAAGTGAATTCCCTAGAAAAGAAGTTGCACTCTGTTATCCATTAAAAAGAGAAAGGTGATGTTTTCATGGATATCGCATTAATGTCCATAGCATTAAGCCAAGGTCAAGTCCAGCAACAGGCTTCTATGTCGGTTATGAAGAAAGCAATGGATCAAGCAGAAGGGAATGCTGATTTTCTCAACAAGATGATGGGGCAAGCCGACTTGCAAGCTCTGCAGCGCGCTGCTCAGCCACATCTCGGAGGAAGCATCGATCTCAAAGGATAAGAAGAAGAACAAGAAGTGAGTAACCATGGCGGTTGCTCTTTTTCTGTTTTGTAAAAAAAGAAACTGTGCGACACTGGAAGCTTGTTTAGTTTCTATTATGAATATATGTTTTTTGTGCTGTCATGAATAAATAATTCGAATGAAGAAAAGCTAAGTGCCAAATCTCATCCAAACTATTCTTATCTATTATCCGCTCCTAACAGATTTTGATAGGCACAGTATAGATAAGAAGCTTAAGGGTTTGGGTGTCTAGAGCAATCAAGTGAGGTTTATATAGCTATAGCTGTTATCATCAGCAAAGCTCTCTTCAGTGAGCGATGGTACGAATACGTGGTATAATAGGAATAACATCTGATGAAAGCGCAAACAACTTTTCAGCACGTTGAGTTTGAGGAGGGCAATAATGAATCAGAGCGTAGTCAAGGCCTTGAAGTTGCTAGATTTTTTTTTAGATGGTCAAACTGAATTGACATTGAGTGAGATAACAGAGAAATCTGGGATGCCTAAACCGACTGTTTTTCGATTTCTCTCGTCATTAGAAGCATGTGGAATGTTAATGAAATCCAGAAACACGGGCCACGATGTCCGCTATCGCTTAGGGCTTAAGTTGTTACAGTTAGGCAATGTTGTAGCTGAACAGTTAGAAATTAGAACTGTTGCAAAGCCGTGGATGCAGGCGTTGTGTGAAGAATTAAATGAGGACGTTCATCTAGTGATATTGGATGGAGATGAAGCGGTTTATATTGAAAAAATAGAAAGTAATCAAAAGGTTCGATTACATACTCGTGTAGGAAAACGTTCTAGTGTTTACATAGGGTCGGGACCAAAGTTATTATTAGCTTTTTTGCCCGCAGAACAACAAAATGGTCTCATTTCCCGGATAAAATTAGAGGACAATGCAGATAGCCTTATTCAGTCGGAAGAAGCTTTATATAAACATATAGAACAAATTAAGGCTCAAGGTTACTCTATTAGTCTTGGGGAGCAGGAGAGGGAAACAATCGGTATTTCTTATCCTATAAGAGATCATTCGAAGAACGTGATTGCGGCTTTGAGCGTGAGTGGGCCTGTTAGTAGAATTGATGGTCATGTTCAAGATGAGATTCAGGTGAAAACTAGGGAAGCCGCATTGAATATTTCAAAAGCACTCGGCTGCATGGAATAGGTTTGTTTATGAGAAGTTTAATATTGTGGTATTCATTGGGTTCGAGAGTAAAGAAAAAAGCAATGGCCAGGCAGTAATTCTACTGTCTGGCCATTGCTTTAAGATAGACTATTTTGTCATCGTTTTGGCTGTAATATCTACGACGGGTTCATTATAGTCGCTGTGTTTCTCCTCGCTTTTATCAACAACGGCTGCTCCCACGATGTCACCAGTAACGTTACAGGTTGTAAAGATCATGTCAGTGATGACATTCACTCCGGCAGTCAGGCCGACAATTTCAATTGGCAGGCCAGCCTGAGTAAAGACGATGGACATGCCGATCAGCCCGGCACCAGGTACGCCAGCTGTTCCAACGGCAGCGAGTGTTCCTGTTAAAATGATGCCAATGATCACTCCGAGGCTTAAATCGTAGCCGACTATATCTGCGGCAAATACAACGCCTACACCAAAATGAATGGCTGAGCCGTTCATGTTAACCGTTGCGCCAACAGGCAAGGTAAAGTTTGCTACCCGGTCGCTAATCTTGGCTTTTTGGGCCGCTTTGAGAGTAACAGGAAGAGTACCAAGGCTGCTGCACGTGACGAAAGCGGTGATCATAGCTTCGCGAATATTTTTGAAAAATCGCAGGACAGGCACTTTAAACAACAACAAAATCAGTGGGAAAACAATAAACATTTGAATACCGACACCGAGATAGGAAGCGGCGACGTATTTTCCTAAAGATAGCAGTGTTTCAAACCCTTGATTTCCAATTGAAGTAGCCGTAATGCCTAACACGCCAATCGGAGCATATTGAAGAATGCCGCTTAAAATTCGGAAAGTTACTTCACTGCCGGCTTCTGAAAAGTTTAATAATAACTCTCCTTTATCTTTCATTCCGTCATCTTTGGAATGCCGCATGAATGAAATGGAAAAGCCAACGACAAGCGCTAGAAATACGATGCTCAATATATCACCATTAGCGAGCGACTGAAAAATATTTGTCGGTACGATGTTAAGTAAAACATCTAACGCTGACGGAGCATCGGGAACTTCAAAATCGGCACTTCCTGGCATAGTTAACCCTACCCCTGGCTTAACCAATTTCGCAATCCAGATACCCAACATTACTGCAATAGCTGTTGTGATCAAATAATAGGGGAAGATCTTTCCGCCGATCCTGCCCAGCTCTTTCGGGTTAGAATTGTTGACGGATACGATTAAAGTTAACAAAATCAGCGGCACGACAATCATTTTAAGAAGCTTAAGGAAAAGCGTCCCGAAAGGTTCCAACACACCGGCCGCCGGACCGAATAGTAACCCTACAATGACACCGAGAATAAAGCCAGTCGTGATTTTTAAAATAAATGATTTCTCTTTATACCAACTCCATAGCTGAAGCATTAAATCCCCCCTAATGTATCTTGAATGAAGATATTAGTGTATTCTTGTCCATAGTGTGATCCTTTGTATTGGAGTTGGACAGAAACGAGCTGCCTTTCCATTAATAAGGATTTTTATGGATTCATGATGTTTTGATGTATACGCTTACAAATAAGAGCTCTTACTTTAAAAATAATCTTATTCTATATTTGTATACAAGATCAATACAATACAAATTTCATTATACGAAACGTCATTTCTTTATTTGTCATGATAAATTTACCACAGTCTCTATGATACTGCAATATTTTTTGATAATTCCTAATATTATTTGTTTCCACAAAAAGTGAAACACATTTTGTGGGAATCAAAGAGACTGTCTCAAAAGCAAAGTGCCAGGCACCTCCAGCGTAATATATAGTATGAAGTCTTCGATCTTCTACTATATACGGACATATAAAGGAGGAGCCAGGCACTTATGGGACAGCCTCTTTGAGCATGACTTACTTGTTAGATTGTCTTAATTCTGCAATGGTTTTTGAAACAGAAATTTGTTCTGGATTCATTCTTAGTTCGAGAAGGGTAGGAAGTTTGCTATTTAACGCTTTTTGCAAGGCTTGTTTGAATTGGTCCGCTGTTTCGATCAATTCACCTGAAGCGCCCATTGAATGCGCAAGAAGTGCAAAATTCACCTTTCCAAGATCTGTTCCTACTACTTTTTCAGGATAATGGATTTCTTGGTGCATGCGAATCGTTCCGTACATTTGATTGTTGTAGACAATGCAAATAACCGGAAGTTCATATCGGACGGCTGTTTCTAGCTCTTGAATCGTCATCATCGCACCGCCATCACCTGACAAGGATACAACAGGAGATGCTGGATTGGCGGCTTTGGCTCCAATGGCTGCTGGAATTCCATATCCCATCGCTCCTGAGGTAGGGCCAATATATGTTTTTTCTTTAGTGAAAACGAAATAGTTATGGAACCAAGTAGCGAAGTTTCCGGCATCGTTAGTAAAGATTGTTTCTTGCGGAAGCTCGCTTTGTAATAGTTGAATCGTTTGTTGGTAAGAGATCGCCTCTCCGGTTTGGGCAGCCGGCTTTAATTCGGAATGCTTTTCAAAAAGCCCGCGGCGTTCATAGGCCCATTTAGCTGCTTCTGCTCCAATCGTTACATCCATCTTTGAGAAGGCAGAGAGGGCTTCTTTGGCGTCGGATAAAATTCCTACAGCAGGAATGAATACTTTCCCAATGATATCTTCATTCACATCGATGTGGATTAACTTTTGATTGTTATTAAATAATGAATAATCTTGGGAAGTAATTTCCGAAAGTCTTGACCCCACAGTTAAAATAACATCCGCTTGTTTGGCTGTTTCTAATATAGGCAGCGGCGTACCTAAACCTAAATGTCCGACGTATAAGTCATGGTCATTTGGAAACACATCATGACGCCTGAAGGAAGCCATAACCGGTATGCCGAATGATTGGGCGAAAGCCGCCAATTCCTTCTCGGCATTCGCTCGTACAACTCCGCCTCCAGCGATAATGATCGGTTTTTTTGCCTGATTTAATAAAGAACGTACTTGCTCAATTTCAGAGACGGAAGGAGCTGGTTTTGGCCGTTCAGGTGTGGGAATAAACGTCATTTCGGCAACAGCTCTTAACATATCCTCCGGTAAAGAGACAACAACTGGACCAGGTCGTCCAGATTTTGCGACTTTAAAGGCCCGGCTGACTAGTTCAGGAACTCTTTCAGTATCTTTTATTTCAACGGTCCACTTAGATATGTGGCCAAAAAATTGATCTAATTCAACTTCTTGAAAGCCTTCACGCCCCCGAAAAGCTGTATGTACTTGACCTAGAAAAACAACCATAGGAGTAGAATCTTGATAGGCAGTATGAACACCGATAGCTAAATTCGCTCCGCCAACCGCTCTTGTCGCCATGACTACACCAGGCTCGCCAGTAGATTTAGCGTAACCCTCCGCCATAAACGAAGCGCCGCCCTCATGACGGCAAGAAATAAGTTCAATAGAAGGTTCGTCATAAATGGCATCCATGACAGGCAAATAACTTTCTCCAGGCACACAAAATACTTTGGAGACACCTTCTTGTTTTAAGCAGGCGACCACACCTTGGCCGCCCGATAACTTTTCAACTTTAATACATTGATTGTTAATCATTGTGTTACCCCCGTTTTCAAATTTGCGATTCTTTTAATCGCTTCGTCTAATCGATCGGTAGAGACCGACATAGATATTCTGAAAAATCCTTCTCCAGAAGGGCCGAATGCATGGCCAGGTGTTATGATTACTCCTGCTTCAGTTAATACTTGTTCGGCAAAGGCGGCTGAGGAGTATCCTTTTGGAACAGGAGCCCATATGAAAAACGATCCTTTAGGAAGTTCAACATCAATACCTATACTATTTAGAGCACTGACCATTTTTTTCATTCGCTCATAATAAATATTATTGTTTTCTTTCACAGTGGCATGGTCACTAGTTAAGGCGGCACAAGCTGCTTTTTGAATCGCCATAAATTGGCTCGTATCAATATTGCTTTTCAAAGTAGCAAGTGCTTTAATCATTTCTTTGTTGCCAACGGCATAACCAATTCTCCATCCAGTCATATTATAACTTTTGGAAAGAGAGCCCATTTCAACGGCTATATCTTTAGCGTCTGGAACTTCTAAGATGCTAGGTGCTTTATAGCCTTCATATGTGACTAAAGAGTAGGCAGCATCGTGAACGATGCCGATTTGATTTTCTTTACAAAAGGAAACAGCATGTTCAAATGCGCTCAAATCGACCGTAGCGGAAGTAGGGTTTCCTGGATAGTTTAGAAATAGTAGTTTCGAGCGCTCGATATCGTTTTTATCCACTTCCGTGAAGTCTGGAGCATATTGATTTTCAGGCTTAAGCGATAGATTGATAACGTTTACATCAGATAAATAAGCGGACGTCCGGTATACAGGATAGCCAGGGTCAGGTACTAATATAGACTCTCCGGGATTTACTACAGCTGGAATGATATTAGCAATGCCTTCTTTCGAACCAATTAATGCTAACACTTCTGTGTCTGGATCGAGAGTTACCCCGTACTCCTTTAAATAAAAGGAGGCAACAGCTTCCCGATATTCCTGAAGCCCAGAGTAGGGAGAATATGTTCCATTTTTAGGATTATCTAATTCCTCTTTCAACTTTTCAATAACAAACGAGGGAGTCGGCAGGTCGGGTGCGCCAATTCCTAAATCAATCACATCGATCCCTTGAGCGATTAATTCCTTTTTCTTTTTATTAATAGAAGAAAAAAAATAAGGAGCTAAATTTTGTATTTTATTAGACGTAAATAACATAACTTCTCCTTCCTTAAAAAATGATCGTTTGACAAATAAATATCGTTTCATTATTAGAAATGATGTTTTGTATATTGAAATTATAAAACTTATTTTTGAAATTTTCAATCAATAAATGAAATTTGTTAAAAAATTATCTGCTCTTTCTAGTTGTATATGGATTCTGTAAACAATAAAATAAAGCTCAAACCCCAGACAGATCATCGTCTCTGTCTGCTTTTTATTTTTATAAAATCAAACGGCTTTTTTTAATTGTTTCATAGTTATTATTAAACTCCCTCTGAATCAACCGATATAAATATTGGAAAAGATAATCGGAAGAGATAGTTACATATAGCGGATCAGTCACCAAAGCAGATTATTTGAGCTGCTGGTCGACTAAAAAATATAGGAGTTGGGTGTAAATGGTTCGAATTGGCGGATTGGCGAGCGGGATGGATATCGATTCGCTCGTAAGTGACTTAATGAAAGCGGAGCGGATGCCACTTGATAAGCTCAAGCAAAAGAAACAAACATTAGAGTGGCAGCGCGATGATTATCGATCTATGAATACGCTGCTGTTAGATTTCCGGTCAGAATTGACACAGATGAAACTGACGACTAGATACCGTGCAAGAACGACGTCATCTACAAATGAGGAAAGGGTAACAGCAACGGCGAGCAGTGCAGCTTCGCAAGCTTCTTATTCGATCAGTAAGGTAGAGCAGCTAGCGAGTGCAGCAACGAGAATCAATGCCGGTTCCATTTCCGGAAGCTCTACTGATAAGGTGGATGCTTCTCAAAGCCTTCGCAGCCAGCAAACTAAATTTGGAGCTGGCGGCAGTTTTACGTGGGAAAAAGGTGTCGTTGGAAGAGCTACTCTAACGGCTAATGGCACCGATGCGACAGTTGAAATCGGTTTGAAAACAGGAGAAAAGATTCTTACGGACAAGTCGGGTGATATGACTGTAAAAGTAGATGGAAAAGCTTTTAATATTACGACTGATCCTAATAAAGTACTTGTTGATGATGAAGTATTTTTAAGCCAGGATGGCAAGCTGACATTTAAGACAGCTCCTAAGAAAGATGCTGTTATTAAAGTGGATTATATAATTGACCAAAAGGTAGAGACAAAGACATTTACTGAGGCAACTAAGGAAATGCAGCTTTCTAAAGCAGGCCTTACAGACACTGATTTCTCTTTAAAGGTGACGAAGGGAGGTACAACGACGACCTACAAACTAAGCGGTTCAGCCGACGGTGAAGGGTATACACAGCTGGCAGCCGAAGGATCAGGAGAAATTATAGGCAAAATCAACTTAGATATGGGAAAAGTGATTTTCGACAATGAGCAGGCGAAAGACACCGTCGTAGAGGTAACATATAAACAGGATTATGCCGCTTTCAATATTACTTCCCATACCTCAAAGGGAGAGGTAAAAGAAAAGTTTCTCATTGAAGCATCTGAATCAATGAATCAAGTGATTAATAAAGTGAACAGTGCGAACGCGGGGATTTCTATGTTTTATGATACGTTCTCTGACCGGATTTCCTTGACACGCACGGAAACAGGAAACTTTAGAGGCGGTGACTCTTCTCCAACATCGCCTGGTACGTATGATGATGCAACGGATAGTGAAATTCAGACGACTGGAAGTTTCATCAATGATTTATTAAAATTTTCGAACTCTACCGAAACAGGCGGAGAAAATGCTGTTTTTACGATAAACGGCCTGTCAACTGAACGAAATTCTAATACATTTGAGATGAACGGCGTATCATTTACGTTAAAACAAACATTTACAGATAACACGCCTGTTAGTATATCGATCAATAATGACAGTAATAAAGTCTTTGAGAATATCAAAGAATTCGTCAACAAATACAACGAACTCATCGATAAAATCCAAAAGAAGACGAGTGAAGACAGATACCGCAGCTATACGCCGCTGACAGACATGCAGCGTGAACAACTGTCAGATAAGCAGCAAGAACAATGGGAGGAAAAAGCGAAAAGCGGATTGCTGCGCCGGGACCCTCTGCTGGCAAGCGTCTTAACGAATATGCGGATGAACTTTTCGCAGCCTGTGGCAAATGACAAAGTATCTGGTATGTTTAATCAGCTCGCTAAGCTGGGAATCACGACTACTGCCAACTATTTAGAAGGCGGGAAACTGGAAATTAGTGAGTCTAAGCTCCGTAAAGCGATTGAAGAAGATCCGGAATCTGTCGAGAATTTTTTCCGCGGGGATGGAACAACGGCCGGCCAAAAAGGAGTCATTCAACGTCTATACGATACAGTCACCGGTACGATGGATCAATTGAAAGAAAAAGCGGGTAATTCTTTTTCCACGCTTCAGCAATTTGCGATCGGACGGACACTTAGAGGCTTGGACAGCCGGATCGACAGCTTTGAAGATCGGCTCACGCAGATTGAAGACCGCTACTGGCGCCAGTTCACCGCGATGGAAAAGGCGATCCAGCGCTCGAATGAACAATCGATGTTTTTGATGAATCAGTTTGGCGGCTAATAGCCGCATCTTGGCGGGAAGATAGGAAGAGCAATAAATGAGTAACCATGGCGGTTGCTCTTTTTCTTTTTGAAAAAAGATAGTCTTGGTGCTGCCGCTTCCCGAAGTTAACGCTCCTGCTTTGTTCTCTTTTTCAATGTTTAAGAGTGCATGGACCGGCTCATGGATAATGGTGTTCGAGGCCGGGTTGCTCTGAACCATTGAAAGCACAGGATAGAGATAAGAGTAAGATCAATGGCATCTCCGCCGTAGTACATGAGCATGCCGCCCATTTCTGCTTGTGCTGTAGGTACACCAGTAGGCGGGTAAGCATAGATGTACTTGGATAGGATCGCATGACCGGCTAAGGCGAGCACTAATGCGATGGCCCGGTAAATAAAACTTAATCGATGGGGAGTGGGGTCAATATAAATCATGGATGCTGTAAAAACATAACCTGCTAAGAATACGTGGATATGCACGACTAGATGTAAAAGGATATTCTCTTGCATGTCCGCGTACAAACTCGTCGTATACAATATCCACAGTCCTCCGATATTAAGAAAAGATGCGGTGATGGGATGACTAACCGTACGTACTGGCCAGCTCTTCATTATTCTTGAAAGACGGCGCGCTTTCGTTACGCTAAGCGTTCGTAAAAGCAGGGTCATCGGTGCAGCAAGAACGAGGAGCAGAGGGGCAAGCATTCCAAGCAGCAGATGACCGAGCATGTGTGCTGTGAAGTCGGAATGAGCGCGAGCGGCTAGAGGTCCGACTATCGCTGCAGCAGCACTAATAACGCCCAAAATCCAGAGGACGTAACGGTACTTTGGCCATTTTTTTAAGTGACTTCGTGTACTGGATAAAAGTCCAGCCCCAGCATATATAACGAGCGCCAGCACAAACAGTACGGCTAAAATAAGTTGTAAGGAAAGACCAATGGTGTGATCGATATATTCGTGATTCAATTGTTACGCCCCCTCTACTGTGATTCCCGTCGTGTGCGAACGATAAGGGCGGCTCCTGCTATAATCATAGCGGCAGCTGTTATGTTCCATACTAAATCGTAGGGAAGAATGGGTTCCACATAGCGGATTTGGTGTAGGCGCATGAGTTTGTGCTGGATGATCCCGTCGTATAACTGAAACGTGCCTGCTCCGAGCAAAACTCCTCCCCACCATTTTGTAAGCCACAGTGCGTTTCGGCGGCGGAGATCTGCAAACATAAACAAGGAACCGATCGTCGCAAACCAGCTAAAAGCATGGAACAACCCATCTGAGACTAGTCCAATGTTAGTCGTGGATTTATCATAAAAATGATGCCAGTGCAGAAGTTGATGAAAAACAGTTTCGTCTATAAAGGCAATAAGTCCAAGTCCGAACAGGAAACCTGACCAGAGATTGCGGGCCGAGTAAGCAGAGCGAGCGGCATCATTTCTATTATTTTTTAGAAGTCCGGCTTCATCCATCGCAGTATCCTCCCTTCTTGTATATGGGCATTCTCTTCAACGCCTATAATTTCCCAATGTTCTGTCTCCCAGTCTATCCTTGATTATGAGGTAATATACCGGCTCGGCAAAGTGCTGTCACTGCTCGAAAATTGTCGAGTGTTAATTACGAACGCATGTTTCTTTTTTGTGTTATTATGGATGTATAATATGAATGGAGGGTGTGATATATTAGTGATAAATAGCTTGGTGCTAGAGAAGCCGCGCGAATACGGTGCGGTCGACTATGATGGTCTCTGGAAGAAATTGATCCGCGAGCTGTTTGAAGAGTTTGTGTTGTTTTTTGCGCCTGACTTGTACGAAGAGATTGAATTTGTAAAAGAACCTGAATTTTTGCAGCAGGAGCTTTTTCAAGAGATCATTCAAGAAAAGAAAGGCAAGCAAGTAGCCGATCAAATCGTGAAGGTGTTTTTAAAAAGCGGCGAGGAAAGGTGGATTTTGATTCACATTGAAGTGCAGGGGAACCCTGATCCAAGTTTTTCAAAAAGAATGTTTCGTTATTATTATCGGATCTTTGATAAGTACGACCGGGACATTGTAGCAGTTGCGCTGTTAACGGATGCTTCCAAACAGTTTCGTCCTCACATGTATCATCGCTCGTCTCACGGCACCGCATTAACGTATGAATATAATATGTTCAAGTTTACTGATTACGATGAACAAGAGCTTATGGAATCAAATAATCCATTCGCTATCGCTGTATTGGCGGGCAAATTTGCCAATGAGGCCAAAAAGGACGCCGAGAAACGCTATCGCTTCAAATGCCAGTTAATCCAATTAATTTTACAAAGAAACGCTTATCCCCAAGAAGAACGACGCATCTATTTGTCTACATTAATTTACTTCATTGACTACTTACTACAAATTCCAATAGAACTGTCTAAAAAGCTTCGAAATGAAATTATTCTCTCGCAGGAGGAGATGGAAATGATGTATTTAGATCGAAACAACTTGCCGCCTACATTTGGGGAGTTGGTCAAGTTGGAGAGAGAAGAAGGTCAACGGAAAATCGCAAAGAGTATGTTGAAAGAAGGGTTTTCCATAGAGCTGATTGCGAAGTTGACCGAGCTATCTGAAGATGAGATTCGAAAACTGCAAACGTAAGAAATGGGCCTGTCGCCACTCGAATTATCGAATCAGGTCAACACGGTTGATTCTGTATTCGCAAGAAACAACGGTAAAGCAAGTGAATCAACAACCACCAGGGTTTCCTCCACTTTTTCGTTAATTTTAACTTACACAAAGAAGATTCTAGTTTTGCTGGGGTCTCTTGATGTTGATTGAAAATAATCAATTTGAATAGGAAAAAATATGGGTTCATGAACTATTTTCCGTTTGAAAGCAACAACAAGAGTGAATTCACATTTCCCACAACAAATGGGCTGAATTGTTCATTCAGCCCAGTAAACTATTTCGTAAAGAAATTTTCTGTATAGTAAGGTTGTGATTCCTCATTAAAAGCTACTCCTACACCTAAAAAGCGATATTCCGGACGGAGGATGTTTTCTCGGTGTCCGAGGGAATTCATGAGGCCTTCGTGTGCAAAGATGCTGCTGAATTGTCCGTATGCCAAATTTTCTCCGGCTGTTGTGAAGAAAATTTCATCTTCTTTCATCCGATCGAATGGAGACTGCCCTTTAAGATTTGTATGGGAAAAGTAACTTTGTTCAGCCATATCCATACTATGTTTTCTTGCGGTTTCTTTCACTTTGTTATCCCATTTTAGAACAGGGAGATGATGATTGACGCGGTCGGCGTTTGTTAAATCAAACAATTGATACTCAAAGCCTTCTTTTAACGGTTCACTGGCCTTTGTGTAAAAATCGTTCTTTTTCTGTTCCAGCTCTTCGTTAATGAGTTGGATGGCAGTAACTGTATTGTTTTTGTGTTTGTCATAAAACACCGTTACATAGCTGCCATCAAGCATGAATACGTCATAGTCTTGATCTTCTTGAAGCTGAATATAGACCAACCCTTTGCGTATCTGGCTTAAGGGTGTCCCTAATTTCTGAAGAACCGTGTCTTTTGGGCTTCCGAGTTTTATCCCGCTTACTGAAGCGATTAAATCTTGGTTTGTATAAAGGCCCGCCACTTTATTGTTTTCATCATAGGCGACCATCAAAAAGTTTTGATAGTCTTTATGATAAGCATGCCACTCGGTTCCGTATTCATTATAAGAGGAGCGTTTGGAGGGGCCGAGAAGTTGTTCCACCTTTTCTTTACTATCCATCAGTTCAATATTATGGATCGAGAAAGCTTGTTCCATTGGCCTTTCTAAATTCGGTTTTTCAACGTGCTTGGTCCCCGTTTGTTCCTGGTTTTGCGACAGGGAGGCCGTCTCATCCAGCTTGCCTACTAGCTGATAAAAGCTTCCCGAAAGACTATCAAACACTGCTGAAACTTCGGGATTTTCCTTAAAAGCATATATATCCGATTTGATTTTCTCTAATGCGGGGGAAACATCCGTTTTTTCTATTTGTTTTTCGATAAAAGGCCACGAGACGAATAAAATGAATAAAGTTATTAAAGTATGAAATAAGCTCCTCAACATTCCACCTTCCTTTCTGAACATTGCTCATATGAATGCAAGGGTTGTACCTAAAGTCTCACCATCTACTCTCTCTAATTATAAGTTTTAATCATCGGTTTTCACAATTAAATCCATCTTCCTATTTTTGTAATTCGTTCTGTTTAGGCGGAATTAGTGTCAGGTACTCTTCGCATGCAGAGATATTTTAAAGCAAGCTGCTCCGCCATCAAAAATGTTTGTATGACCACTAATTCATGAAACATGTATAAAACTAAAATAGTAATATGGTATTATGAATTTATCATCATATAATTCGGAAAATTGAAAAAGGGGTGGAGAAATGAATCTAACAAAAAGAATACAAGTTGCTTTACTTGCCGTTTTACTTTTGTGCTTTTTTCCAACATCAAACATAGAGGCGGCTGTTTATTCAGATGTGCCATCGACTCACTGGAGTGCAAAGGAAGTTTATTATTTGAGTGAATTGGGTGTATTAAAAGGTGGTTCAAATGGAAAGTTCAACAAAGATGCACCGGTTACTCGAGCTCAGGCAGCCGCCATCCTTGTGCGTGCGAAAAAGTTGCCGTTGACGAATGTGCCGAACCCGGGATTTAAAGACGTGCCGGCATCGCACCCGTTTTATAAAGAAATTGCCGCCGCTGTAAACGCTGGCTGGTTTTCAAAAGCAGCAAACTTTAACCCAAATGGACAGTTAAAACGTGTTGAAATGGCAAAGATTACGAAGGAAGCCTTTTCTTTATCAGGATCCGTACCGGTCGAATGGGAAGATATGACGAGGGCTTATTGGGGTTCTCCTTATGTCAGCCCGCTTGTTGCTAATGGAATTACATCTGGATATACGGCCACTAAATATAATCCGTCAGGTGTCGTTACGCGCGCGCAGTTTGCTGTTTTCACTGCCCGGGCGCTCAATAAAAAGTTTAGAATGAGCGTGGTTTCTTATCCGAAAAAGGCAGCTGAAGGCATATTTTATCCACAATTTAAAGATACGAATGGCGTACAGAATTTTGACTCTTTGAACAATTATTATGTGGAAACAGGCAAAGAGCTCGTTAATATCCGAAAGGAAATTATGGATCTTGCTCGGGAAGACGATTGGATGGGCAAGTATTATGAATATGACGTTTCCTACAAAGTAGCCCGCGCTGATGTGAATTATGTAAGTGTTGTTTTTGAAGACTTTCAATATACAGGCGGTGCGCATGGGTATGGACAGCTTTTCTCCGACAATTATGACGTGAAAAACGACCATTTTATGTCGCTTGATGATCTCGCACTGAAATCAAATTATAAGCGGGCAGTTATTGACCGGATTAACGCCCAGGCATATGCTTTGCGGAACATCTCCTGGGATGGGCTCGAAAGTTTAGATGACCATCAATACCAATTTTATATGACAAACACAGGGTTTGTAATGTACTTTAACCCTTATGAATATGGCTCATATGCAGAAGGAATTAGAGAGTTCACTTTGCCGTATTCACTGATACGCTGATCCTTTGCAAGAAGTAGGTTTTCTATCTAGTAATAACTGAACTAAGAAAATCATAATTAATGGTATTAAACGTAATGAAACAGTCATTGGATGTCCCTTTGACTGTTTTTTTACTGGATAGGAGATGAACTTCATGTCGTTTCAAAGAATCAGCGAGAATCACCTTCCGAAAGGCTTGTTAGAAAGAATAGAAGAGATGGAAAAGAAAATGACTGAATTGGAAGATGAAATCACGGGTTTGAAAAAAAATAGAAAGAAAAAAAGAAAAAGAAAAGGAAAAAAAGCTAAAGGTTAATAAGCGTTCTATGACTACGTTAAATAGAAGACGCCATTCAATCTCAAGCAATTAAAACGACAGAAGGCAATGGATCCGGTTGCGAGTTTAGGCAGCTTAAGAACCCAAGGCAAACGCCTTGGGTTCTTAAGCTGTTTATTTGTCATTCCTCCCACTGTTCCTTCCACTCTGAAACTTCCTGATCAATGTCGTTTTTAGCATCTTCGAGTTCTTGTTTTTTGATGTCATGTAATTTAGTAAAATGTTCGTTGCGCAGTTCATTCATTTCTTCTGCAAGGGATTTTACTTCTTCTTTTATTTTTTCATCGATGAGGTCTTTATCATGTAAAAAGTAAACGGCGTTCACGATCCGGCTTTTTTCATAGTTGCTTAAATCTGTTAAGTGAACTTTGTAGTCGATGAGTTCAGCTGTTTTGTTCGCGTATTGACTGAGCGGCACGCCTTGTTTTCCGATAATCTCAAAGATGGAAGGTCGCCACTTTTTAATGATTTGTGTTTCCAGTTCGTTTTTTGTTTTGACGGTGACATACTCTCCATCGCCCGCTTCAGCCACTTCCTTTAATTGCTTCTGACCCGGATCATCCACATTGAAGCCGATAATATTCACCTTCGCTTGAATGTTTTGTACCTGCAGCTTTTTAGCTGCTGCGACGGGATCACCGTCGCACGTTTCCACGCCGTCGCTGACGATATAAACGATGTTGGCATACTCATCAGACGGATAAGCAGAAAGGATATCAGAGGCTTTGTTAATCGCACCGGCAAGCGGTGTCCAGCCGCTCGCTTGAAAGGAATCGGCCGCCTCGTTAAAGGAAGCTTTATCATATTTTGCCAAAGGAAAAACAGATTCGATCGCCTGGCATGATTTTACCTTATCCGCATCGCTTCCGGTTCCAACGTGGCCATAGGCGAGCAATGAAATGTTTGTTTCTTTCGGAAGTTCAGAAGCGAAAGCTTGAATCGTTTCTTTCGCTAAATCCATTTTCACTCCGCCAGGAACTTCGGCTTTCATGCTGCCGCTCGCATCCATTAATACGACGACATTGGCTTGTTTTTGCTCCTTCTCGACGGTATCTTCCCCGGTCGGCAAGTCAGGTGCTTGAAAGCCGTGATCAAAAGAAGAGAGCGGCTCGTAAAACCTTTCATATTGTCCTGAACCGAGCGTATACACAAGGTAGTCATACACTTCATCACTCGTTAAGTTCTTATGCTCCTGAAAATAATTCCCCACTTCTTTTTCCATAATTGGTTTAAACGTATCATCGTAAAAGTTGCGGTATTTGTACCAATCGATCGTTTTCACGGCTTCAATGTCTTTATCAAAATGCTTTTTCATTAACCAGCCCGGTTTTTGTGTAATCATTTCTTCAGCTGTTCTTCCTGCTTTCGGAATCTTTTCAGCCGGGGTGGCCTCTGCTGATTTTTCCGTTTCACTTGGCTTTTCCTCAGGCGTATTAGAGCAAGCCGTAAGAAGCAGCAAACAGATAAACGGCATAAGAAGCTTGCTGATACTAGTAGTAAATGTAAACATCTATGATCCTCCTAAAAAATTATTCTAATCTACATTATTACAAACTGCAGTGGCTGAAACTATATGAAAAAAGAAATGATTGGAAATATTTTGAACAGATCAATATTTTTTCCACATAAGGTGTCCTTTTTTCTCCACTTTTTTTATATAAGAAGTGACTACATAGAAAAAATGGGGGCATGACGAGTGCGTGCAGGAGAGATCAGAAATTTTCAACGGTTTAGCCAGTTTCAGTCTTTGCAAGAATTCAATCATCATATGGAAGCTTTTTTATTTGAGCATAAAGCTGATTTTACAAAAGGAGAAATCATTTGTTTGAAGGTGTTGCTGCGTTTTTGCGCGAAGGTGGCTGGTGTGAGCAACGCTTCTATATCCACGCTTTTAAAAGCAGCAGCGGGGAAGTGGGGACCAGTTTCAGAATCAACCTTCCATCGCATGAAGCGAAAAGCGGTGAAGTTTGGCCTTTTATCCGTGCATGCCACGGAAAGAAAAGACCAATCCCAGTCGAGTAATCTCTGGGTATTTAATCGTTGGATGGATCGGGAAAAAGAAAGAAATGACATCCCCCAAACGGTGGACGAACAAGCGCAAACCGTGTGGCGAAAGGAAAAAGTTGTTGAACGATTGACACCCCATAAAACTAGTAATCTTTTAAAAACTAACCAACCTTTAAAAACACGTAGTGATCAATCGATATTAGCACATGTACCTGAAAAGTTTGCCGCTTATGCAAAGGGGCTATGGAGTGATCCTTTTATAATCAAAGAAAGCTTTCGTATTGTGCTGTTATCGACAAAGTATTATTTTCACTACACTGCTGACGACCGGGAAGAAATCGGTCTCGAAGCATTGCGAATTCTTTTCAAAAAAATTAAAAGCGGCAAGCGGATAAACCGGGTGTTTGGCTATTATTGGGGAATCGTCAACCGTCTTCTTGATGAACAGCATTTTGAATGGCTTGAGGGAGTGGGGAGTGAGTGTGCTGGATATCATCAAAATACTGTCGAAAATGACAAGGAGATTGTCTCAAAAGCTTCTTAATTTCATGCGCATATTCCGGCTGTTCTCGCGCATAAATTGGACGTGGGCGTGCAGAAAACTGGACAGCCCGTGCACAAAGCCCGGCGGCCGGCGCACAAGTCTGTTTTCCGTGCACAATTCAACGATTCCCGTGCAGAAAGCCAGCACAGTCGTGCATAAATGCCAATGATCTGTGCACAATGCAGTAGGTCCGTTAAGAACATTCTCTACGAACGACTACTCAATACTAGAAGATAAACTATCGCTTTAACGGCTTTTCTTGAAGCATCAAAAAATATTTACTCTGTCTTTGTGATTGCCTTCTACGCCTTTCGAAAATTTGATATGATAGTATTAAGCCATATGGATCCTCCTTTTTCCTGCTTTCTATGTAGATAGTTTGGTAGTGGCCCAAATTTAAATGATCAAATATGTAAAGTAACATGTCTACATAAAGGAGAGACAAGTCATGTACCGGAAAAATAAGACGGTTGTCCGTTCAATGGATATTTTAAATTTATTTATAGACCATGCCCAATTAACATTTCAAGAAATTATTGATTTATCTGGCATTCCGAAAACATCTGTCTATCGTATGTTAATGTCTTTAGAGGAGATGGGTTTTTTAGAGAAGGGCGCAGATTCAAAATATCGACTGGGTCTAATGTTTCTTCATTTCGGTCAACTAGTTTCTTCCAGGCTTGATATTCGGCAAATTGCCTTCCCCATTATGCAAGAGCTGCATAATGATGTGGGGGAAGCTGTGAATTTAATTGTTAAACAAGGCAATGAGGCCATGTATATTGAAAAAATCGATACGAACCAAAAAGTTCGCTTATATACGGCAATCGGCAGAAGAAGTCCCTTGTATGCGGGGGCCTGTTCCCGAGTGATTTTATCTTTTTTACCGAGCTCGGAAGTTGATGAATATATTGAATCGATTGAACTAAAGCCTTTTGCGATGGGGACGATCACTAATAAGGAAAGTTTATCTAAAGCGATTAAACAAGCTCAAAAAGATGGGTACACGATTAGTCATTCTGAGTTAGAGAATCATACATCGGCCATCGCTGCTCCTATCTTTGATCATAAAGGTGATGTTGTTGCCGGGATTAGTATTGCTGGGATTGAAGCGAATTATCAAAATGAAAATATCCCTGTTTTCGTAGAAAAAGCCAAGCGGGCAGCGGAGCAAATTTCCGAACGGTTAGGCTATATCAAAGCATAAAAAACATCCTCTATTCACCTGTTTTTCAGGAATAAATAGAGGATGTTTTCGGTTTAGTTTTCTTTTATATCTAAACTATATGTGTCGAGAAAATTCGTGTTAAAGTTTCCGCTTAAAAACACTTCATGTTGCAAAAGTGCTTTATGGAATGGAATCGTTGTGGAAACGCCTTCTACAATAAATTCATCTAAAGCACGGATCATTTTCTTAATGGCTTCTTCTCTTGTACTGGCGTGTACGATTAATTTTGCTACCATTGAATCGTAAAACGGCGGTATGTTGTATCCGCCATAGACAGCAGAATCAACTCGAACCCCAAAACCGCCAGGCAAAATATATTTTTTTACTTCTCCTGGTGAAGGCATGAAGTTTTTGGTTGGATTTTCAGCATTAATTCTACATTCAATTGACCACCCAGTCATGGTGATATCTTCTTGTTTCCATTGTAATGGATAGCCGGAAGCTGCTCGAATTTGTTCTTTAATCAAGTCGACTCCGGTGACCATCTCTGTGATCGGATGTTCTACTTGAATGCGGGTATTCATCTCCATGAAATAGAAATTGTCTTCTTTGTGATCATATATAAACTCAACTGTACCAGCGCCTACATAATCAACAGCTTTTGCTGCTTGAACAGCCGCATTTCCCATTTTTTCTCGAGTTTCGGCTGAAAGAGCCGGTGATGGTGTTTCTTCTATGAGTTTTTGCATTCTTCGTTGAATCGTACAATCACGTTCGCCTAAATGGATGACGTTTCCATGTGAATCCGCCATAATTTGAATTTCTACATGGCGGAAGTCTTGGATGAATTTTTCCAAATAAACGCCTGGATTTCCAAAGGCAGTTTCTGCTTCTTGTTGTGTGACTTCGATTCCTTTTTTTAATTCTTCTTGGTCGTAGGCAACACGTATTCCTTTTCCGCCGCCGCCTGCTGTTGCTTTAATGATCACTGGAAAACCTATTTTTTTCGCAACCTCTAAGCCTTCTTCATAATCGTTTATGATTCCGTCTGAACCAGGTACGATAGGAACGCCAGCTTCTTTCATCGTATCCCTAGCCACGTCTTTGATGCCCATTTTTCGAATAGATTCTGGAGAAGGACCGATAAAGGCAATGTGGCAGTCACGGCATAATTCAGCGAAATCAGCATTTTCTGCTAGAAATCCGTAACCAGGATGTATTCCATCGACTCCAGTGATCGTTGCAGTGCTTATAATATTAACGATGTTAAGATAGCTTTCTTTTGACGGGGCTTTGCCTATACAATAAGCTTCATCTGCTAATTTTACGTGGAGCGCCTCTTTATCTGCCTCAGAATAGACAGCAACCGTTTGAATATTCATTTCTTTACATGCCCTAATAATGCGAACAGCTATTTCGCCGCGATTGGCAATCAATACTTTCTTTAGCATGTCAGTCACTCACCTTTACAACAAATAACGGCTGTCCAAATTCAATGATTTGTCCATCTTCAGCTAATATTTCTATTATTTCTCCGTCAACATCTGATGCCACTTCATTAAATAACTTCATAGCCTCTAACACACAAACGGGCTGGTTCTTTTCAATCATTGATCCTACTTGAACAAAAGGTTCTGCGTCTGGATTCGAACGTGAATAAAAAGTTCCAACCATAGGAGACTCGATTTGATGAAAACTGTTATCTTCATTTGAGGCAGGCTGTTCTAGTTCCACTATCGTTTCATCTTTTGGCGCCATTTGTGCGGCTGGAGCTGCTTGTTCTGCCAAATCTATTGTCACGTTCGCCGCATTGTGCTTTTGAAAATATAGTTTTAACTCTTTATTTTCTAATTTAAGTACATCGATAGAAGACTGCTCAATATAGTCGATTAATTCTTTGAACTCATTTACTTTCATGATGTCATTCCCTCTCATAAGTAAAGTCCTTTAAAGCGGACGCCTATTTTTATTTCATTTATTATTTGTTCTTTCTTTAATAATTCCCTCTCTGCTTCTTTATGTGAAATTTCCTTGAAATGGATGTTGGCAGTCGGTTGTAACTGTCCTATGCTAGGCAAATCAGCAGTAATCACTTGACCGATTTTCGGATAACCGCCTGTTGTTTGACGGTCTGCCATGAGAATAATGGGCTGTCCGTTTGGCGGTACTTGAATCGTTCCATGTGTGACACCTTCAGATAGCAATTCAAATTCTGTTGCTAAAGAGAGGGGAGGACCTTCCATTCGGTAACCCATCCGATCTGCTTGAGTTGTTAATGTATACGGTTCATTAAAAAGGGTTCTTTTACTTTTTTCATCGAATCGATCAAACTCCGTGCCTCTTATGACACGTATCGTCTGAGTTTGCTGTAAATTGATGAGCGCATCATAATTGACTGCCCACGTAAAATCGTTATTTCTCTTATTTAATTGATGAAACAACGAAGTGCTGAGTCTATTCATTTCACCGAATTCAAGTACATCCTCTTTTTGCAAAGCTCTGCCTTTAAATCCGCCTATTCCTGCACGAAGGTATGTGCTTTTGCTTCCCATTACTTCTGGAACAGCGATCCCTCCAGCGAAAGCTACATAGGCCCGGCATCCTTTTAAAGGAGATTTGAATTGTAACACAGATCCTTTTCTCACTAATACAGGCCGCCACGTTGGTGCTTTTTCGCCATCAATCGAAGCGAGTAAATCACCGCCTGTTATCGCGATTAACATATCCTTTTCAAATTGAAGGGACGTACCTAATAATGTAATTTCCAGAGCACCTTCATTTTCTTTATTTCCTACTAGTAAATTTGCCACTCTTAGCGAATATTTATCCATTGCTCCGCTAACAATGACACCATATTTTTGAGAACCGTATCTCCCTAAGTCTTGGATACTTGTGAGCAGACCTTGATTAAGCACTTTTACAGTCATCGCTTCTTCTCCTTATACGTGTGATATTCTTCAGGAGAAATTTGGACAAATTTGATTTTGTCTCCAGCTTGCAGCAATGTCGGCGGTGAAAGATCCGGGCGAAATAAATCTAATGGCGTACGCCCAATAATCTGCCAGCCTCCGGGTGTTTCTAATGGATAAACACCCGTTTGTTTGCCGGCTATTCCGACTGATCCGGGTGTAATCGATAACCGGGGAGTTTCGCGGCGGGGCGTTGCAATTCTTTCATCCATTCCCCCCATAAATGGAAAGCCCGGAGCAAACCCTAACATATAAACTAAACATTCACTCTGAGTATGTATTCGAATCACTTCTTCTGGTGATATGTTGTGATACGAAGCTACATCATCTAAATCAGGGCCATATTCACCGCCATATAAAACGGGAATCTCAACTAGTCTTGCTTCAAGTTTTTGTGAGTCATCAATATGTTGAATTAATTCATTTACATTCGAGCAAACTATTTGAAAAGAAGTCAATGATGGCTGGTTGTTTGCAAGGTGATTCAACACTAATACGGGATCATAATGGATGGTAATATTGTTAAAAGCCGGTACAGACTCAACAAAGCCATCAAAAGGATAAGTATTCAACAACATGGACAGCGCTTGAACTTTTTGGTGAATAGACGGACTTATTCCCTCGCCAAGCTGGACAATCAGTGCGGAATCACCTAAAGGTTTTATGATAGCTTCAGGGAAACAATGAGTCAATTTCAACACCCCCAACGGTTTCAAAATTCGGTACTAAAGTTCTTAAAAATGGACTATTTAAATTATAATTAGCAAAAAATAAAAAAACAAGTGTGGAAATCTCAAAAGTATTTCACTTCGGTATTTTCAATAAATTCGATAATGGTGTCTATTCAGACATTTTTTTTTATGATAAAATAAATTTGCATTTCAAAACCTTTGTTCCTTAATTCGGAACTTGTTGTGCTTTTATCTTGTAAACGCTTACCTTTACTCGAAGGTGGATAGAAGTTTAATCAAACTATTTGGAGGGGAAAAGGATGTTTAAAGTAGATTTGAATTGTGATTTAGGGGAAAGTTTCGGCCGGTATAAACTTAGTGAACAAAAAGAAATATTAAAATATGTAACATCAGCGAATATTGCGTGTGGTTTTCACGCAGGTGACCCAAGTGTGATGAGGGAAACGGTCAAGCTTGCCATTGAAAATAACGTGAAAATTGGTGCCCATCCCGGCCTGCCGGATTTAAATGGATTCGGGCGCCGCGAAATGAAAATTACCCCGCAGGAAGCATACGATATGGTCGTTTATCAAATTGGTGCTCTTCAAGGGTTCTTATCCACATGTAATGAAACGATGCAACACGTGAAACCACATGGGGCTTTGTACAATATGTCAGCAAAAGATCCGAAACTGGCTGAGGCTATTGCCCAAGCTGTCTATGACGTTTCGCCATCTTTAGTATTATTCGGACTTGCTGGAAGTGAATTGACGAAGGCAGGAGAAAAGATCGGCCTACATACGGCACACGAAGTGTTTGCTGATCGTACATATCAATCGGACGGTACGTTAACTTCTCGTTTGCAGTCTGACGCTTTAATAATAGATGAAGAACAATCAGTGACCCAAGTAGTGAAAATGGTGACAGAAGGAAAAGTCACTTCTCAACAAAATACGGAAGTTTCTTTAAAAGCAGACACGGTTTGCATTCACGGAGATGGTGAACATGCACTTGATTTTGCGAAGTATATTAAAGAAACGTTAGAAAATAACAAGATTATTGTTTCATCCATCATCGAATAGAATGGGGACACCTTTATGACAGAACAAAAAAATGGAACAGGTAAAGTGAAAAAGAAAGTAAGTAGGAGTGTCTTGCTTGGTGCCGCTTTTTTAATGGCGACATCATCGATTGGCCCTGGGTTTTTAACGCAAACGACGGTCTTTACTCAACAATTGGCCGCAAGCTTTGCGTTTGTTATTTTAATTTCATTAATTTTAGATGTTTTTGCGCAAATGAATGTTTGGCGGATCATTGCCGTTTCGGGGCTGCGTGGCCAGGAGATTGCTAATAAGGTCTTACCCGGACTAGGTGTGTTTTTAGCAGTTATTATCGTCATAGGCGGTCTGGCATTTAATATCGGAAATGTCGCCGGAGCAGGGCTTGGATTAAATGCTATGCTTGGAATTGATCCTATTACAGGTGCGATTATTAGTGCCGCATTTGCTGTCTTTATTTTCGTATTTAAAGAAGCTGGTAAAGCAATGGACAAAGCGGCTCAAATCGCCGGTTTCGTTATGATCATCTTAATGTTGTATGTGGCATTTTCTACATCGCCGCCTGTTGGAGAAGCCATTGCTAATACGTTCGTTCCTGAAAAAATTAGTATATTTGCTATCGTCACACTCGTTGGTGGAACGGTAGGAGGATACATTACATTTGCTGGCGGGCATCGTTTGTTAGACGCGGGGATAAAAGGGGTTGAATCATTACCTGAAGTGACGAAAAGTTCTGTAACAGGGATTGTTGTGACAGGTGTCATGCGTGTCGCGTTATTTTTAGCTGTACTCGGCGTTGTGTCTCAAGGTCTCGCCATTGATCCAGAAAACCCTCCAGCTTCCGTGTTCCAACTCGCTGCAGGCGATATCGGTTATCGAATGTTCGGTGTCATTATGTGGGCAGCTGCCATTACGTCTGTCGTAGGTGCCGCTTATACATCTGTTTCCTTTATTCGTTCGTTCAGCCCAGCAATCGAAAAGTATCATAATTGGATTATTATTTTATTTATTTTAGTCTCAACTTTAACATTTTCTTTAGTCGGACGGCCTGTTAAGGTTTTATTATTAGTGGGGGCTCTGAATGCCTTGATTTTACCAATTGCGCTCGGAACGCTGTTAATAGCTGCTTACAAGAAAAATATTGTTGGCGATTATAAACACCCGCTATGGTTAACGATTTCAGGCGGATTCGTCGTCGTCGTCATGGGGTATTTGGGAATCGTGACACTAATTGAACAAATACCATTGTTATTTAAATAATATCGGGAGGAGAGATTGTACATGACCAACTATGAAAACATGGCTCCAAATGAAATAAGGGACCTTATCCGTAAACAAGACATTACGGGGCCAACGGCTGGTATGTCAAAAGGATTTACACAAGCTAATTTAGTTATTTTAAAGAAAGAATATGCCTTTGATTTCTTGCTGTTTTGCCAACGGAATCCGAAGCCATGTCCTTTATTGGATGTGACGGAACCCGGCTCTTTCCATCCGAGTAAAATTGCCGGGGATGCGGATATTCGAAAGGACATTCCTAAATATCGCATTTATAAAGACGGTGTTTTCACAGAAGAAACAACAGACATTACAGAGTATTGGGAAGATGATATGGTCGGCTTCCTACTAGGTTGTAGTTTTACATTTGAAACACCGCTCATTGAAGGTGGTATACCTATTCGACATATCGAGGAAAACTGTAACGTTCCAATGTATAAAACGAATATTTCATGTGAAAAAGCAGGGGTGTTTGAAGGGCCGACCGTTGTAAGTATGCGTCCAATGACGCATGAAGATGCGATTCGCGCCATTCAAATTACCACGCGCTTTCCTTCTGTACATGGAGCACCTATTCATATCGGTGATCCAAGTCAAATTGGCATAGCTGATATCTCCAAACCTGATTTCGGTGATGCAGTGACAATTAAGGAAGGGGAGATCCCTGTATTTTGGGCTTGCGGCGTGACACCTCAAGCAGTCGCCTTACAAAGCAAACCTTCATTGATGATTACCCATGCCCCTGGTCATATGTTTATTAGCGATGTGCGAGACGAGAAACTTAGCGTTTTATAGGAATGATCTAATAAATGAAAAATCGAGCCGCTCTCAATTACGACGCCGAGAAGTGTTATCGCTTTAAGCATAAATGAATCGAGTTGATTTTGGCGCAAAACAATTACCTTCAAGAAGAAAAGCATATTTATTTGTCTACACTCATGTACTTCAATGACTAAGTTTCACAATCTAAACGGATGCCAACGCAAAAGGGCTGTTCCAAAAGTCGATGCTTAAAGACTTTTGGAACAGCCCTTTCTTTAAATAGACAATGTGGAGTGGTGCTGCAATGTGCGCCGGTTATTAGCGTTTGTGCACGGCTGTAATAGTTTTCTGAACGGAAATCACCGAAATATGCACGGCAAACAAACTTATGCACCGGTCACCGGCCTTTGTGAACGAGTTTTACGATCTTCTGCACGCCCAAATCCTATTTATGCGCAGGAACAGTTAGAATATGCGCGCTGCCCAATGATAAAATAAAAGTTACGCAAAATAAGCTTTTGAGACAATACCTTTTCAACGATGATTGGAGAAAGTTAGTCTGTACTAAAAAAAGAACATTCATTTTAACATAAAGGTGATTCTTAAAAAAATCACCTGAACGTAATTAAACTCAGTTTTTTGTGAAAAACCCCGTTTTATTGCCTTTTTCCGTTCAATTAGCGTTGGCACAACTATTGCATTATAGATAGCAAGTGCATAATTACTATTACTTAAATGACGGGAAGGGGAATTTTCTGTGAATATGAAAGAAAAAGTGAAGGAATTAGAGTATACGCTGCCTTACAATCGCTATGTAGATCTTGAAGTCTTTGAGGAGGAAAAAAAGAAGATATTTTTTAAAAGTTGGATTTTGGCTGGGCATGTAAGTCAAGTGGAAAAGAAAGGCGATTTTTTTACTTTTGATATAGCTGGAGAACCGCTCATTATTAGCCGGGGCAATGATGATCAATTAAACGCTTTTTATAATATTTGTCCTCACCGGGGCGCAAAGGTAGAACGCAGTGAAGAAGGAAATAAAAAAATATTTATGTGCTCTTACCATGGCTGGACATTTCACTTAGATGGTAAATTAAATAAGGCACCTAACTTTCGAACGAATGACTTAGGAGACCATAGCTGTATGACTCCTGTAAAGCTAGAAGTATACCAATCGTTGATTTTTATTAATTTAGATTCCGAAGCTTTGCCTCTTAAGGATTCTTATAAAGAATTAGTAGGAAGTTTGGATAAATACACGTTTCTCGAATCTTTAAAGAAAGTTAGAGTGAATCAACGTGTAATTAATGCGAACTGGAAAGCAGTGGTTGATAATTATTTAGAATGTGACCATTGTCAAATTGCTCATCCTGCTTTCTCGAAAACGTTCGATATGAAAAATTACAATATTGATCTTCACAGGAATTACAGCTGCCAATATTCAAGTTTAACAAGTGGAAATAGTGAAGAACAAGCTCAGTTTTATTGGGTATGGCCGAATATGATGATTAGTATTTATCCGGGTTCTGGAAATATGACAACGAGTCAGATCTTGCCGATTGCACCAAATAAATCATTGGCTATTTACAGTTATTATTTTCCGAGTGAGCATATTTCAGAAGAGCAAGAAGAACTCATAAAGTTTGTTGACCAAGTCCGTGAAGAAGATTTTGAACTTGTGGAAATGCTGCAGGAAGGTTTCCATACACAAGCTTTTAAACAAGGTGTTTATTCACCAAGTGAACACGCTTTACATCACTTTCATCAGCGAATTAAGGAAGCAATGGACGTAAGATAGTTTTTCAGGAAATGAAAACGCTTGCAGATAACACTCGCTTTATTCAAACTCATTATAATAAAATAAGGTATTGAAAGCTGTACATGTACGTCATTTAGTCCTCATTCAATCATGACTGCCGTCCAAGGCCATTAACCTTGGACGGCAGTTATATCATGATGAAAAGTTAAGAAAAAACTCTTCTATTACAATGATTGAAGAAGAGGAAAGTTCAATGAGATTGTATTGGAGGCCATAACAATTATTTTTTAAATTTTAATAATCAATTTTCTGTTTTTGAACGCCAAATTATACAGAAAGAAGGGGATGGGTTATGGAACAAACGAGGGTGGACAAGTTCATTTTTTCAATGGCGTTAATTGTATTAGGAGTATTTACGGTCCCTGTTTTAATTAATCCGGAAAAAGGCAATCAATTTTTAGGAAGCATACTGGGGCTTATTAGCGGAAAGTTCGGTTCGCTTTATTTACTAGTAACGTTCTTAATTTTTTGTACCTTAATGTTTTTAGCGGTAAGTAAGTATGGAAATATTAAGCTGGGTGACGAAAAAGACAAGCCGGAGTTCTCTACTGCCAGTTGGATTGGTTTAATATTTACATCAACAGCTGGATCAAGCTTATTATACTGGGGGTTTATTGAATGGAGTTATTATTATACAGCACCTCCATTTGGCATTACTCCTGAAAGTGTAGAAGCTGCTGAATGGGCTTCCACATACGGAATTTTCCATTGGGGGTTTATGGGGTTTTCAATTTATTGTTTGCCATCTATTGCTTTGGCGTACGCGTTATATGTGCGGAAAATTCCTAATACACGACTAAGCTCAGCTTGTCGCGGCGTTTTAGGAGATCGAGTGGACGGTTACTTAGGAAAATGCATCGACATATTGTTTATGTTTGGCATCGTCGGAGGGGTCGGAACATCTCTTGGTCTTGGTACACCAATGTTAGCTGAAGCTGTTTCGAAGTTAATCGGGGTTGAGCGTTCTTTAGGACTGGACGTAGCTATTATTGCGTTCTGGACCGCTATCTTTTCTGCAAGTGTATATTTCGGATTGAAAAAAGGGTTAAAAGTATTAAGTGATATCAATATTTATATCTATATTGCCTTCGCTCTTTTCTTTTTTATAGCAGGACCAACTGTATTTATTATTAACAAATTCACAGATAGCGCGGGATTATTAATACAAAACTTTTTAAGAATGAGTCTTTATACAGATTCGGTAGGCGGATCAAGCTTTGCGCAGGATTGGACGATTTTTTATTGGGCATGGTGGTTTGCTTTGGCTCCGTTTATGGCAATGTTTACAGCTAGAATCTCAAAAGGGAGAACGATACGCTCAGTAATACTTGCCATGTGTGTCGGGGGAACTCTCGGGTGTGCTTTAGCCTTTTCTGTATTTGGCAATACGAGCCTTTATTTTGAGTTAAACAATATTCTTCCAGTCATCGATATTTTACAAAATGAGGGGGCACCGGCAGCTATTGTTGCGATGATTCAAGCAATGCCAATGGGAGCTAATGTTCTTCTCGCCGTATTCGTTGTACTTGCGTTTATCTTCTTGGCAACAACGATTGACTCTGCTGCTTATACACTTTCTTTTATGTCGACAAAAGCAACGACTGATGAGAAAGAACCAGCAAGATGGATTCGCTTAAGCTGGGCAATGATTATTGGTTCTGTCGCGATCACATTAATGTATGGGGGTGGATTAGAAGCTTTACAAACGTTATCGGTGATCACGGGCTTCCCGATTATGTTTATTTCCGTAATCATTGCGATATCACTATTAAAGTGGTTAAAAGAAGATAGTTACATCAATTCTTCAGTACAACAATCTTCATCTGAAAAGAGTGAAGAAAAGGAGTATTCTTCCGAACGAAAATCTAGCTAATGAAGTAACTTTTTCTTCCCAGCACAATTTCATGCGCATGGATAATGAAAAATAGGAATCGTCCGTTTATAAACGGACGATTCCTATTTTTTAATGAACCTTTGAATCAAGGTTCTTCTGTATTGTCACGTAAATCATCACAATATTTTTGAATGAGCTTCAAAGCATTCGTTTGGCTGATCTTTAAATCTTTTGCTACTTTTCGAGAACTTTTATACTTTTGAAATGATTTTCGGACGATCTCTTTTTTTGCTCTGTCTACCGCTTCGTTGAGTGATGAAGGGATGGACAGCTCGGAATTTTCTCGAATATTGTGGTAGACCGATTCTGGGAGATCATGAACTTCAATGATCGAATCACTTGTAATAACTAACCTCTCTATTAGGTTTTCTAACTGCCGTATGTTTCCAGGCCATTTGTAGTATGTAAGCATATCAAGGCATTCTTCTGAAATGAGTTTATTTACTTCGTACATGGTATTAAACTTATATAAAAAATGATAGGAGAGCGGAATAATATCTTCTTTTCGTTCTCGAAGAGGCGGCATTTTGATATCAATGACATTTAATCGATAAAATAAATCTTCTCGAAAATGCCTGTTTTCTACCATCTCGCTCAAATTTCGATTCGTTGCAGCAATGATTCGGATATTCACTTTTTTTTCTTCGTGACTGCCAATGGGAATAAACTTTTTTTCCTGAATCACCTGAAGCAGCTTTGCTTGGAGTGTTAGTGACATTTCACCTATTTCATCTAGAAAGAGTGTGCCATTGTCTGTTGCTTCAAGTAACCCAATTTTCCCTGATCGATTGGCGCCAGTAAAGGCTCCGGGGGCATATCCAAAAAGTTCAGATTCAAGTAATTCTGCCGGGATGGCTGCACAGTTAATCGTTAAAAATGGTCCTTCTTTTCTTTTGCTCGTTTGATGGATATAGCGGGCAAGAACTCCTTTACCTGTTCCGGATTCGCCTTGAATTAAAACGGTCGAGTTTGTTACAGCAATTTTTTGAGCGAATTTTAGAATATCTTTGACTTTTTCACAATTAGTAATCATACCTATATCGGTTTGATTTATTTGTTTAGAAGAATGTGCCCCTGCTTTTTCTTTCACCTTGAGCATATTGTAGCTTTGTAATTCTCTAGCCGTCGTTACGACTAATTCGACTTCGTTCTTATCATTAAGTATAGGAATGGCTGAGGTGAGTAATTCAGCGCCAATATTCGTTGTTTGCTTTATTAAAAGCGGTTTTTTCTTTTCGTATACCTCTGGAACGAGCGACGGCCTCCAGTATCCTTTTTCGAATAGTTCTACACTGGACTTGCCTAATACATCTGACTTTTTTAATCCATAATGTTTTTCACAGGCGTTATTTACGTAAATAATCTTTTTATTGCTGTCAAGAACAAAGATCTCATCAGACGAGTAATCCAAGATTTTCACAAGTGTTTCCAATGTCATATCAACATTCATAGACATATTAGATAGTCGGTGCATCATATAGCCTCCTGCAAAAAGTTAATACGTTGAAGGAAATAGTGAGAGATTACTTTTCTATTTGAAGATATAAATGATTGAAATCTCAACTTCTGTATATGAGTTTTTGGCTTAATGCTTATTAGAAGTTGAATATTCGACCTTTTTCAGAAAAAGAAAAACACCATTTCTTTAAGTAAAATTAAGGTGCAAAAACCCAGATTAATAAAGAAGGGTGCTGTATCAGATTGTACTGAAAATTCCTACTTTTGTCCATTTATCTTAAGGCATGAACAACAGGATTTTACCCTGTTGTTCATGCCTCAAAAAATATACTTATTTGAATAATTAGAATACTACGCGCGGAGGATTAATAAATTGGATTTAATAGCGTATTTAAAATTGTATACAATCACAAATACAATTTAGAAAGGATTTGTTTTTATGCAGAAAAATAAAAAGAAGGTTTCTTTAGATGACGAAATTTATTCAATGATAAAAAGAGCTATAACTAATAGAGAACTGGCACCTGGAACGAAATTATCGGAAGAAGAGCTTGCCAACATGTTAAATGTAAGCAGGACACCTATTAGACTAGCTTTAAAAAGACTGTCCTATGAAATGTTAGTTACGATTATTCCGCGCAGAGGAGCGTTTGTTGCGCAGCCTACGCCACAAGAAGTTAAAAATGTTTTTGAAATGAGGATGTTATTGGAAGACTATTCGGTTCGAAAAGCATGTGAAAAATCTAAAGAATCAAAAGGGTTTTTTGAAAGAATTGAATCATGTATAGAGCTTGAAAAAGCAGCTTATTCACAAGGAGATATTCCTGGAGTGTTATTACAAGTGGAAGATATTCATGTTGAAATAGCAAAAATTTCTGGAAACAACATTTTGGTCAATCAATTAAGGGATCTAATCGCCTTAACAAATATTTATTTAACTTTCTTTGGATCGATGTCATCAAATAATCCCCGTTCCCCTAAAGAACATTTTAATATTTTAATGGAAATTAAAAATGGTCATTCGGAAAAAGCCTCTTTATTAATGTATAATCACATTTTCTCTATATTAAATCGTTTAGACTTTAATTTAATTCAACAAACTCACGGGGGCATTGAAAGTGTGTTTAAGAAAACAAATGATGTAAAGGCAAATTAAATAAGAGAGCGGGGAACAGAAATGGATAAAAAAGCGGATGCCTTAAACTTAGACAATATTCAAATAGAGCCGGACTCTTTTATAGACAAGATTATGCAAAAGAAAGTAACAGGTTCTAAGCTAATATTATTTTCGTTAATTGCGGCATTAGGGATCACCATGTCTATTGTTCACCTTTACACGTCTGGTTTTGGTATTTTCTCAGCCTGGCAGCAACGCTCTATCACTTTATGCTTCACTTTACTCTTAATACCCTTTCTATTTCCATTTAAAAAGCGAACAAGCCATGTGCAAAAGGTAGTTGATTCTCTTTATTTTATAACAGCTTTAATAACAGCCGGCTATATTATCTTCAGTTATCCAGATGTTGTATTTCGTGAAAGTACCCCAACCCAGCCAGATTTGATTATTGGAACGGTTCTAGTTTTATTAGTACTAGAAGCTACTCGAAGATCTGTGGGCTGGGCTATGACTATTATCGTTGCGTTATTTATTATGTACGTATTTTTTGGCCAACATCTTCAAGGGCTTCTCGGTCACCCGGGCATATCGTTTCAAAAAGCCATAAGTACTTACTTTAATACGACACAGGGGATATTTGGCATTATCTTAGGGGCGATGTCAAATTATATCATTACTTTTATCATTTTCGGAGCCTTCTTGGCAAAATCAAAAGCCGGAAAATTTTTTATAGAATTGTCATACTCTTTAACTGGTGCTAAAACAGGGGGACCAGCTAAAGTAGCCGTTGTAGCTTCAGGTTTGATGGGAACTATTAGCGGGGCAGCGGTTTCAAACGTTGCAACAACGGGAACTTTGACGATTCCTTTAATGAAAAGAGTAGGGTATAAAGGGCACTTTGCTGGAGGAGTAGAAGCGGCAGCATCATCAGGCGGGCAGTTAATGCCTCCAGTGATGGGAGCAGCAGCGTTTATCATCGCGGCTAACTTACAAATCCCCTATGCTGAATTAATGTTATATGCTTTAATTCCTGCTTTATTGCATTATTTTGCCGTCTACTACATGGTCCACTTTGAAGCAAAGAAAAATAATTTAATAGGCCTTAAAAAAGAAGAACTTCCTGATTTGAAGAAAGTATTCATTGAAGGGTGGTTTTTATTACTTCCTATCATCTTGATCATTGGAATGCTTATGGGAGGGTATTCCCCTCAAATAGCAGGATTCTATTCTATTTTAGCTATTATTTTCGTTTCGCTTTTTAGAAAAAATACGAGAATGAGTATTCAAGATATTTTATCAGCATTAGAACTAGGGGCAAAAAACTCAGTATCAATCACTGCCATTTGCGCAGCGGCAGGTCTGTTGATCAGCAGTGTGAATTTAACAGGACTCGGTTTAAAGTTTTCATCTGTTGTTTTGAATTTCACAAGTGGCAGTCTTATTCTTTCTCTCATCTTTATTATGCTGGCATCTATTATTCTAGGTATGGGCATGCCAACTGTTTCGGCCTATGTCATTTTAGCTGTCCTAGGGGTTCCTGCTCTTGTCCAAATTGGCGTAGACCCGTTGGCAGCTCACCTCTTTGTTTTCTACTTTGCCATTATGTCAAACGTCACTCCGCCGGTGGCCGTAGCTGCCTATACCGCTGCTGCCATAGCTGAGTCTGACCCTACTAAAACAGGCTTTTCGGGTTTGAAAATATGTTTAGGTACATTTATTATTCCGTACATGTTTGTTTTCGGCCCCGAATTATTACTTCAAGGAGAACTTGTAAATATTGTTATAGCTGTAGTGACCGCCATGATTGGGATCATCTGCTTAGCTTCTGCTTTGCAAGGTTGGTTATTCCAAAAAATGAATGTATTTGAAAGAGCTGCAAATATCGTTGGTGCTGTTTTATTAATAGATACCGGCTGGATCACTGACATCATTGGTATTTCAATCTTTTTGGTCACTTTAATTAATCAACACCGCAAACAAAAAGAAAAGCGGCATTCTCAAGGCCTTGCTGACTCTAGTCAACTGCTTTCCTGAGTAATGGAGAATAATAACAAAAGGGGGAATGAAAATGAACAGTCTTAAAAAGAAAGTAAATTTAATATTAGTTTTAATAGGTTCGCTAGTACTAGCTTTGGCTGGTTGTAGTGATGGAAATTCGGCTGCTGAAGGAGAAGGTGCGAAAAAAGATAATTACAAACCAGTACCGAACAATATTACTCTCGCATCTGGACCGATTGGAGGAGGATGGTATCAAACAGGGGCAAGTGTTGCTGAAATTTTAATGAAAGAAATTCCAGGATTAAATGTTACGGTAATAGAAGGAGGAAGTGAATCGAACATTCGCGATGTCGCGAATGGAAGCGCTCACATTGGCTACACTTTTTCCGATTCCATTAATGATGCAGTAAATGGAGCTGGCGTGTTTGAAGACGGTGCTATTGGAAATGTTAGTGGTATAGCCTCGTTGTATACTTCGTATTATCAAGCGTTTGCGGTAGAAAATAGCAAATACGACACATTTAAAGATCTTTCTAAAGGGGCACATTTGCTTCCAGGCATGAAAAATTGGGGAGGCGAGTTAGTAACTAAAGCCATTTTAAAACATTATGATGTTTCATATAAAGATATAGAAAAAAATGGAGGGAAAGTTTCATACACAACCTTTGGAGACATGCCATCGTTGCTTGCAGATGGTCATGCCGATGTAGCAATGGGTATTACTGCAGCTCCTTCTTCGATGGTCATGGAATTAAATGCATTAAAGGGTGTTAAATTTTTAGAAGTTCCTAAAGAGATTGCAGAAGATATTCAGAAAAACAACGCAGGGTTTATACCCGCTCAGCTCCCGGCAAACACATATGAAGGACAAAAAGAGCCTGTCGATACTTTAGCTTCTTACTCAGTTATTTTCGCAAGTAATGATTTGCCAGAAGAGTTAGTAGAGCGTATATCTAGAGCCATCGTAGAAAATAAAGATGAATTAATCAAGAACAATGAACCAATGAAAGACTTTAAAGAAGAAGATATTTTAAAAGGGTTTAAAGGAGTTCCCATTCATCCAGGAGCAGAAAAAGTATATGAATAATGGAAGTGTGCCTGTCACTACGTAAGTTTTTTCGAATCTATCGAGTCAGGTTACAACAGATTTTCCAATTTCATCGTTAATAATAAAAAAGGTCATGGAGTTTATCCATGGCCTTATATATATAACTACCTTTAGGGAGAGCCGTCTTATCTTTGGAAGAAGAGAGGAACAAGAAATCATATAATAAACTGCGGCAAAACAACTCCGCCGTAAATAAACGCTGCTACGATAACGAGTGCAGGGTGTACTTTCCACTTAGTGATAGCTAACAAAGCGATACCGGCGATCAGGAGTGATTGCCAATAACCGATGGAATCAAAGGATACATGGCTGAAATCCCACGTTAGCTGAATCATCAAAATTGCGATAACCGGCTGTACTAAAAGCGTCATTCCTTTAACGACAGAAGATTGCTTAAAGTGATTCAGAACTTTCAGAAGAATAATGATAGCAATCGCCGATGGAGCTACGGTTGCCAGCGTGGCTACAATGAGTCCGATCCACCCAGCCTGCTGGTAACCAGCAAAAGCGGCGATTTTTGTCGCAATTGGTCCGGGAAGGGCATTGGCAACCGCCAGCATATCCACAAACTGTTCATTTGTCATCCATCCGTAATGATTAACCACTTCTTGCTGCATAAGCGGGATAGAGGCTGGTCCGCCCCCATAGCCCAGAATATTTGCTACAAAAAATCCTGAAAATAGTTCCCACAAAATCATGATGACACCCCGCGATCTTGATTAGTTTTTGATTTTTCCCATTTATTCTTCATCAAACCGGAGAGCTTTATATGGAACGCTCCATAGATTAAAAACAACATAATGGTAATAGCTGGATGCAAATGAATGACGGCAAGCAATAAAAAAGATAGAAGACCGAAGGCCACTCCGACAACTTTCCCTAATCCTTTCCATGTTTTTGCACAAAAATCATAAGCCATCATACCGAGAAGGACAGCTATAACTGGACGGACAGCTGCAACCATTCCAGCGACAATGACGGATTCTTTTAAGGAGTAGAGTAGTCCTAATAAGCCGACAATTCCGATACTAGTGGGCAAAATATGGAATATAACTGCTATGCACGCACCGAGACTTCCTTTTCGATGATAGCCGAGTTGTGCGGCCATCTTCGTTGCAATAGGGCCTGGCAAAGCATTGGCGAAGGCTAGTATATCACCGAATTCTTCATCACTCATCCATTTGTATCGCAGGACGGCTTCGTGGCGGAAAAGCGGGATAACTGATGGACCGCCTCCATATCCTAAAATTCCCGTTCTAATCATTGCCGCTGCAATATTTAAATACGCTTTCAAGTTCATATAAACTCCCTCCCATCGTTTTCATCCATTTATCCCGCATTAACTGGCAGTAAGACCCCCCTCCCAAAGTCTTTAGGTTGTTTCTAAGAAGCATAGGTGGGGATCAACTGCCAGTAAACGCCCGATCCATTCAACTAATCATCAGTGGGGATGGAGAAAACCCCACTGATGGAAGTTTCATTTTACAGCTTCAGTCCCATTCGGCTCTTATAACGTTTTAGCAGCATTTGAGTGTCTACACGCATGATTCCTGGCGTGGAATAAAGGGTTTCAAGTAAGAAGCTTTCCATTTCCTTCGCATTTTTAAAAACGCCATGCATGTGGAGTGTACTCGGTCCCGTCATATGATAAAGACTGGTGACTGCAGGATGCAAGGCCAGCTTTTCAGCTATTTCGTCTAAATACTTCGGTTCCACATCCACATTAAAAAATGCTGAAACTTGAACGCCTACTTTTATAGGGTTAATAACAGCGGTAAAACGTTCAATTACCCCTTCCTCAATTAAGGAGTTAATACGAGATTGAACGGCTACTCTAGAAAGCCCGATTTTCTTGGCAAGATCGGTATAAGAGATGCGAGCATCTTCGAGAAGTACTTCCAAAATTTTTTTGTCAATTTCATTTAGTTTCATAGGGGGCATTTCATTTTTGTCAAAATCTTTATTTGTCATCAGCTGACCCTCCAATAGTTTTGTTTCGAAATGTAAGCTAAATAAAATAAAATCTTTCGTTATGAATAACTATATATTAAATAACTTTCTAAATCAATGAAAAAAAGTCATTGACTTAACCAATTGTTTGTGAGAAAGTATTTTACAAAGATATAAATCTGAATTTTCAGATATCTGATAAGATAGGGGGAAGAAGAATGGCAGATCGTCCAGCTGGAAATCCGACACTTACTCGTTCAGTTGTTCATGCACCAAATGGTATGGCCGCCTCAAGCCAGCCGTTAGCATCGATGACCGGCCTGCAAATTTTACAGCAAGGGGGGAATGCATTTGATGCGGCTATAGCAGCAGCAGCGGTACTGACCGTAGTAGAGCCGATGCAGACAGGACTTGGAGGAGATATGTTTGCACTCATTTACAATCAAAAGAACAAAAGAGTCGAGGCTTTAAATGGCAGTGGCCGTGCTCCTTTTAAATCAAGCAGAGACTATTATTTGTCACAAGGATATACGAAGGTACCGGAGACAGGAATTTTATCAATCACAACTCCAGGTACTGTAGATGGATGGGCTGAAGTTTTAGAGAAGCATGGAACGATGACATTTGCTGAAGTATTACAGCCGGCCATTGAGTACGCTGAAAAGGGCTTCCCTGTTTCTGAGATCATTGCGGCACAATGGAGGCGGGCAGAACCGCTATTAAAACAAAATAAAGAAGCAAGCGAGTACTATTTGATAGAAGGAAGAGCACCGAGAGAAGGGGAAATTTTTAAAAACCCGAAACTGGCCGATACGTTAAAAGCAATCGCCGAAGGAGGAAGGGATGCCTTTTATAAAGGAAAGATTGCCCGCGAAATTGCAGAGTATGTAGAAAAGCAAGGCGGCTTTCTTAGTTACGAGGACTTAGCTGCACACTCATCAACATGGGTGGAAGCGATTTCAACAAATTACAGGGGCCATGATGTTTATCAGCTTCCCCCAAATGGACAAGGGGTAGCCACGCTGTCGATGCTTAATATTCTCGAAAACTTCGACTTTAAAAATGTAGAGCACAATTCTTCCGAGTATATTCATCTTCTTACTGAAGTAAAAAAGTTTGCTTATGCTGATCGCGACTGTTTTATTGCTGATCCTGATTTTGCTCCTGTACCAGTAGAAAAAATGCTGTGCAAGCAGTATGCACTGAGCCGCAGCCAGCAAATTGACAGGTTACACCCGATGACGAATGAAAGCCCTGGCTTTGAGCTGGTAGGGGATACCGTTTATTTATCGGTAGTAGATAAAGATCGAAATGTTATATCGTTTATTAATAGCTTATTTACTCCTTTTGGATCAGGAGTGGTTGCGGGGGAGACAGGTGTGTTTTTACAAAATAGAGCGGTAGGATTTTCTCTGGAAGAAAGCCATTTAAATACATTAGAACCAGGAAAAAGAACGCTCCACACGATTATTCCTGCCCTTGTAATGAAAGATGAAAAACCTTATTTTTCTTTTGGTGTAATGGGCGGGGATATGCAGCCGCAAGGCCAGGTTCAAGTATTACTTAACCATTTGGAATATGGCATGAATGTTCAAGAAGCCGGAGAGTCCCCTCGTTTTCGTCATTCCGCAAATGGATTAGCTTTAGAATCAGAAATCTCAAGTAAAACAAGGTTGGAATTGATGGAAAAAGGTCATGTTGTCACCTCTGGCTTGGATTACTTCGGAGGTTATCAAGGAATTCTTATCGATCCAAAAACAAATATGCTGCAAGGGGGATCGGACCCTCGAAAAGATGGCTGTGCCATCGGTTATTAAACTAGTTATCTAATAATGCTTCTAACGAAAATGAATAAATATAAAAAAGTTAATGAAGGAACAGGCTAATCATTAATGCTCACTTACTTTCTCTATCTATGGCAGGAAAACATACAACATTCTCTTTATTGCATATGTCAGTCGTCGGTTTCAACCAATAAGATAAACGACATAAGAGCAATTCCTTCTTTGAGAAGTCACACTCAAACATTTCTGTTTCAAAGAAAAAAATGAGAAGGGCACTTACTCATTTAGTCTTATGGAAACTAAATGAGTGACTGCCTTTAATCAATGGGGAGGAAATATAGTGGAAAAAAAGTATGTTACGGAAGCCACTACTGCCGCGGTACAACCTGCCAAGAAAAGGAGTAAGTTTGCTGTCGTAGGGCCTGGTATTGTTTTGGCGGCTACTGGAGTCGGAGCAGGGGACCTTGTTACGGCTATCGTTGCTGGTGCCGATTTCGGAATATCCCTTGCATGGGCGGTTTTCATTGGCGTCTTTTTTAAGTACATGCTTACAGAAGGTGTCGGTAGGTGGACCTTAGCTACAGGGCAGACCATTTTAGAAGGCTGGCGATCACTCGGAAATTGGACAATGGGTTACTTCTTCGTTTACGTCTCGTTATTCGGGCTTATCTATGGTGCAGCCATTGCCACGGCATGCGGCCTTATCATGTATACGATGTTTCCAATTATGCCTTTATGGGCGTGGGCGATACTCCATTCTGTCGCAGGTTTTGCCCTAATTTGGTTCGGAAGATATAAAATATTTGAACGTGTCATTACCGTTTTAATCGGAATCATGTTTGTGGCTGTTGTCGGTTCTGCCATTGTGATTTTACCGGGCCTTGCTAATATTCCAACCGAAGCGCTTGTATTTAGAATTCCAGATGGTTCCATTTTCCGTGTTCTCGGTCTAGTCGGAGGAGTAGGTGGAACGATGGCACTTGCAGCCTATGGGTATTGGATACGGGAAAGGGAATGGAACGACAAGTCGTGGATACCTGCTATGCGGATGGATGCATCCATTGCTTATATCATTACAGGTCTTTTTTCTATCTCGATGATGATTATAGGGGCACATTTTCTATATGGTTCTGGTGTAGCTTTCAGTGGCACAGAAGGGCTGAAAGATTTTCTAGGCTTATATGGACAGAATTTTGGAACGACGGCACAATTCGTTTTAAATATTGGTTTCTGGGCAGCTGCATTCAGCTCTTTAATTGGATCATGGAGCGGGATCCCTTACTTGTTTGCGGATTTTGTACGTGTTATCAAGCAGAAGAATGCAGATAAAGTGAATGATTCCAAACCAGTATCTGAAAAAGATCCTGCATATAGAGCGTTTCTAGCGTGGCTTACTTTTCCATCTATGCTTCTATTGATATTTAACAAGCCAGTTGGTTTAGTGTTGCTGTATGCTGCACTCGGCTCAGCGTTTTTACCTTTCCTCGCTATTACCTTACTCATGCTATTAAACTCGAAGAAAAAGGTAATGCCTGATTATCGAAACGGATGGGTTCACAATGCCACGTTAGTGTTTATTATTGTAGTGTTTGTTGCTTTAGGTGTGATAGAGTTTTTATAAAAAATAAAGGTGCTTATGCCAACGAAAAACCCCGGAGAGACATTTATTTTCTCTCCGGGGTTTTTCATGGTTCAGTAAGAATATTAAGAAACATTTTTCTTTGCGCTGGCGTGCTGCTTTGAGGCTAATTTAGGCCAGTTGAAAACGATGGCCAGCACACCGCAGATGCCTGTTAAGACAGGGTAAAACGAATAAGGCATGATTGCGACTGGCGAGATGGCAGCAAGTCCGGAAGCAGCCATCAATTGTCCGCCGTAAGGAATCATCCCTTGGACGGTGCAGGCAAAAATGTCTAAAATACTCGCTGATTTTCTCGGGTCAACTTCGTATTCGTCAGCGATATTTTTAGCAAGCGGCCCGGCAATAATAATGGAAACGGTATTGTTCGCTGTTGAAACATTCGTTAATCCGACAAGGCCGGCAATTCCGAATTGTGCTCCGCGCTTTGACTTAACATTTTTCGTGACTGTGTGCAGCAAGAAATCGAGTCCGCCGTTATATTTAATGATTTCTACCATCCCGCCAATTAAAATAGCGAGCATGGCGAGGTTTTGCATACTTCCAATCCCTTCACCAACTGCCTGCAAGAAGGTAAGCAAGGTGTAGCTGCCGTCGATAAATCCGATGATTCCGGATAAAAGAATCCCTCCGGCTAATACAACGAGTACGTTGGCGCCGGCAAGTGCAGCGACTAATACAGCTAAGTAAGGAAGAATTTTAACAAAATTGTATGAATGCGTATCCACGGTGCCTTCTACTCCCGATGTCAGTACAAATAAGATGACGGCTGTCACAATCGCTGCCGGCAGGACAATAAAGAAATTCACTTTGAACTTGTCTTTCATTTTTGTTTGCTGTGTTCTGACAGCGGCGATCGTTGTATCAGAAATAAACGATAAATTATCGCCAAACATCGCGCCGCCAATAACGGCACCCATCGCAAGAGCGATCGAAACATCGGTCTGGGCGCTGATGCCGATCCCGATCGGCGCCAAAGCAACAACCGTTCCCGTTGATGTGCCCATTGAAAGGGAAATAAAGCAGGCGATAAAAAAGATTCCTACTATTAATAAGTTATGCGGAAGTATCGTCAGAGCCAGATTGACAGTCGATTCGACCGCACCCATCCCATTGGCTGTTGCAGAGAATGCACCTGCTAAAATAAAAATAACAGCCATTAACATAATATTCGGATGGCCGGCTCCTTTACAAAACACATCCATTTTTTCTGAGAAAGGTTTTTTTCTGTTCATGACCAGTGCTGCTCCAGCGGCTATCAAAACCGCAACAATGATTGGAACAGATTTAAAATTACCTGTGATTATTCCGCTGCCGATAAATATAGATAAAAAGACAACGAGCGGCAGCAAAGCTAATGGATTTCCTTTTGAATTATCATTCATCCTATTTACCTCTCAATTCTTATCATTCCGATTGGTTATAAAGATAGTAAACCTCGATGACAGAATTGTCAATCATCTTTTGGAAGAAAGGAAGTTTTTCTGAACAAAAAAGGGCCAAGCATCATTCACCCGCGGACACCCTGGCGTATTCATTAAAACCACTGCAAATAAAACTCCGGTTTTCCAACATGGAAGCCCGGAGTTTTTGTTGTTGCCTTATTTTTCTTCTTCCTTATAAAAACGCTCTCCGGTATCAGGATGCATGTAAACGACGAGTTTTTTCTTTGTCGTCGGGTCAATCGATACTTCTTTCGTGCGGACGAACCCTTCTGGCACGTGTTGGCCATGCTTCGTTTTAAAGCGGCGGTCCCAAATGAACCACGAGCCGATGATCAGGATGATGAGAACGATCAGCTGCAAGCCGTAAAAACCGATAATCCATTCCAGCATCAGCTTTATTCCTGTTCCGCGATGACGGCGGTTCCGTAAGCGACAATTTCGCTCATGTTTTGGCCGATTTCCCCTGAGTCAAAGCGCATCATAATAATCGCGTTGGCGCCCATCGCTTTTGCATTTTGCACCATGCGGTCGATTGCCTGCTTCCGCGCATCTTCCAGCATTTCTGTGTACTGGTTAATTTCTCCGCCGACAAGTCCTTTTAACGAAGCGACAATGTCTTTGCCAATGCCCCGCGCTCTCACTGTCAGCCCAAACACGGGCCCTTTAACTTCGGTAATTTTATAGTTGGCAATGTTCTCTGTTGTTACGATAATCATATTCGCCCCACTCCTTATTAAAAAATACGTTTCTATCTTTTCTTATTCTACATTGTTTCTTATATGACTGTCATTTTGCAGATACAGTTAATATAATTCAGCCACAAAGAAGCGCTAAAGGAATGGTTTCTCCTTTAGCGCTTTTTTTTAATCAGTGAAGACTTCACCGAACATGATTGTTTTTGCATGCATCATTTGCATTTAAAGTACAAATGATGCAGTTTTCTTCGTTTGCAGCGATATCGGCCCCGCCTGCGCCAGATAACATGACAGCCACTGTTGCTGTCCATCCTATATTCAGCATATAGGAAAGCGCTTACAACAGCAAGGGCTTTTTTACTTTTTTGGTTATTGATGCATACAACTATCGAAAGTTGGAAAAGATGTTCACATATCCCCTTTGTTGAAAAAGCATCTGCTCATATGCAGGTGCTTTTTTCAGTTGGGTAAAATAAGCAAAGTGGAGCGGCGCCGAGTTGTGCATAGGTTAGTGGAGTTTTCTTCACAATTACTATCGCAATATGCCCGGCAAACAGACTTATGCACAGGCCGCCGGGCATTGTGCACGAGTAACACGAATTTTTGCACCCTCGCATTAAATTTATGCACAAGAACCAATGGAGTGTGCACGCCGCACGGTGATAAAATAAAAGTGGCGCTGCCGGCGCTTTTAAGAAAGTTCCTTTTAGCGTGTTTAATTTCACTTATATAACTATTTAATAACACTCATTTAAATGTTAAATAGTTGGTTGGACAAAAATTGTAATATAGTAAAGGATAAGGAAAATGGTACGAGCGTGGCTACAAAGCAATCACTTCGTTCAATCATTAGATGCAGCAGTGCCGATCCTAAGAAGAGTGCGTGCTTGTTTTTCAGAATATTTATATTTTTCTGAGTAATTACTTGCTGGGATTATGCTCTTAGGGACGGTTACGGCTTCTATCAGACTAACCTCTCTTATTTGAGCTTAATTACTTATAGATAGGGAGGTTTTTTGCATGGAAGAAAGAACGCAGTTGGACAAGACGTTGAAGCCGCATTGGGTCTGGGCGATTGCCTTAGGTTCGGCAATCGGATGGGGGAGCTTTGTCCTTCCGGCAGACTGGATGGCGAAACCGGGACCGCTCGGGGCAGCGATCGGGTTTGGGGTCGGCGGGCTTCTCATGATTATTATCGCAGTCAGCTATGGGTTTTTGATTAGGCACTTTCCGGTATCCGGAGGAGAGTTTGCCTATGCGTATCTCGGCTTTGGAAGGGTGCACGCTTATATTTGCGGATGGTTTTTAGTGTTAGGGTATATGAGCATTGTTGCCTTGAACGCGTCCGCTATGGCACTGCTGTTTAAGTTTACGATTCCGAAAGTGGCGATGCAAGGGCAAATGTACAATATCGCCGGCTGGGACGTGTATTTTACCGAAGTGGTCATTGCGACCATCGCCTTATTTGTGTTTGCCTGGCTGAACATTCGCGGGGCGTCTTTCTCGGGACGGCTGCAGTTTATCTTCTGTGTCGTACTCGTATTAGGTGTGGCGGCGCTGGCACTCGGCATGTTTACGCATCCTGACTCATCCTTCTCTAACTTGCAGCCGGCATTCAACCCAGAAATTCCTGCTTTGTCCGCGATTTTAACGATTGTAGCCATTGCTCCATTTGCTTTTGTCGGCTTTGACAACGTGCCGCAGTCCGCGGAAGAGTTTGATTTCCCTGCGAAAAAAGCATTTATGCTTATTGTGTGGGCACTGATCATTGCGACATTGATTTATGTGGCGAATATTATGTTTACAGCTGTTGCGATGCCGTGGCAGGATCTCGTCGCGAAGCAATCTATTTGGGGAACAGGAGATGTTGTTTCCGGCCACTTTGGCAGCCTTGGATTAGCCGTGCTGGCAATCGCCATTTGTATGGGGATCTTTACTGGCCTGAATGGATTCTACGTATCCGCAAGCCGCCTGCTGTTTGCGATGGCCCGCGCGAAAATTTTGCCCGATGTGTTTGGAAAGCTTCATCCGAAATACAGAACACCTTATGCAGGTATTATTTTTACTCTCGTTATTTGTTTAGCCGCTCCATGGTTCGGCAGACAAGTGCTTTTATGGATTGTCGATATGGCATCTATCGGTGTGGCCGTTGCGTACTTTTACACTTGTTTCGCTGCCTTTAAGTTTTTCAAATGGTCAGGGGACGACAGTGTAATGGAGGGAGCTGTTTCACCGGGACGGAAGTTTTGCAGCCTGCTTGGTTCCATTGCAAGTCTCGTCTTCGTTGGGCTGTTGGCCATTCCGGGATCACCGGCATTCATGGGCGTACAATCTTGGATTGCTTTACTCATTTGGCTCGCCATCGGTGTTGTGTTCTACATGGTGCGCGGAAAGTCATTTAAACAAATTCCGAAAAAGACGCTCGATTATTACATCTTAGGTGAACATAGCCATTTAGCGGATGGGTTTAACCATCAAGCTCCGGCTGATGCAGATGAAAAAGTGGCTCCTTAACTAAAATAAAGGCTGTTTTCTAAAAGATTGTTGTTTTTGTAGTATATTCTTATGACAAAAAGTGTAGCAAAAGGGTTGATTAGAGCGGAAGGTGCGAGACTCCTGCGGGATTAGCGGGACAGGTGAGACCCCGCAGGAGCAAAGCGACGAGGAGGCTCACCGCCCGCCCCGCGGAAAGCGAGCATCCTGGAGCGGAAATCAACCACCCCTTCTCTAATAGCAGCAAATTTTACGAAAACAGCCAAAATAAAAAACCAATTCCCGTCATACAATATTTTTTGTATGTGGGAATTGGTTTTCTTATTTTAAAGAATAGTAATTAAGAAAATAGCTGAATCAAATAGCTTAATAATATACCGACGACTCCGAAGTCAGAATCTCCAAACGTTGTTCCTTCAAATCCAAGTGAGCCGAGAAGAGGAAGAAGCAAGGCTGGCAGGAAGGAAATTAATAGTCCATTGGCTAAAGCCCCAATGACAGCTCCGCGTCTTCCGCCTGTTGCGTTACCAAAAACACCCGCTGCCGCTCCCGTAAAGAAATGCGGGATCAGGCCTGGTACGATCACTTTCAAACCGAATAAAGGCACGAGGAACATGGAAATTAATCCAGCCACAAAGCTGCATAAAAAACCGATGATGACAGCGTTAGGAGCAAAAGGGAACACGGCTGGACAGTCAAGCGCAGGTTTAGCATCTTTCACGATTTTATCGGCAATGCCTTTAAAAGCAGGAACGATTTCAGCGATGAGCATGCGTACACCAGCAAGAATGACATATACGCCAGCAGCGAATGTGATCGCTTGCATAAATGAGAAAACGATAAAGTTGACGCCGCCGCTTAATTCAGCTTCAATATAGCTTTTGCCGGCAAAAGGAGCGACGACTAAGAAGAGGATAGACATCGTCAGCGACATAGCCACGGATGTGTCACGAAGAAAGCCGAGTGATTTAGGCACTTTGATTTCTTCCGTCGTTTTAGATTTATCTCCGATACGCTTGCCGATAAATCCGGCAGTAAAGTAGCCGATTGATCCGAAGTGGCCAACCGCTATCGTGTCATTGCCGGTAATTTCGCGAACGTAAGGCTGCAAAATCGCTGGCAAGAACACCATTAATGCGCCTAAAATAATGGAACCGATAATAATAAGCGGCACACCAGTAATGCCGCCTGATGCAAATACTGCAGAAATTAAGCACGCCATGAATAAAGTATGATGACCAGTTAAGAAAATATATTTAAATGGCGTAAAGCGGGCAATGATAATATTGACGACCATCCCAAACAGCATAATCATGGCCGTTTCCTTGCCGAGTGTCTGCTGTGCGATCGCTACAATGGCTTCATTATTTGGAATAATCCCTTCGATATGAAACGCTTTTTCAAACATTTTTGAGAAAATGTCTAAAGAAGCCACTAAAATACTGGCGCCTCCCCCGAGAATTAAGAACCCCATAATTGTTTTTAACGTTCCGGAGATGACATCGGCAACTCCTTTCTTTTGAAGGAGAAGGCCTAATAGAGCGAACAATCCGATTAAGATCGCAGGCGTACCCAGCACGTCATTCATAAGAAAATCAAGCATTTATAGCCCTCCTTAAAATTAATTGAATAAACACGCGTTTATTCGGTTACATTTCATTAGGAAGCAGGCCGTGACTAGGCCTGCTTCTTTATTTATTCTTACAGATTCGCTTCAAGTGCAGCTTTTAATTCATTTTGATCTAAAATATTCGTTAAGCCGACAATGTTTTTGGTGCCATCTTCAAGCTGTGAAATCAAATCTTTTGAACCAAGGTAAAGGTCCGCTTGTTCTGACTTAGCAGTTGTTAAATCGGTATGTGATACTTCTGCTTCCACACCCATTTGGCTTAAAATTGTTTTCACATTCATTTCCACGATAAAACTGCTTCCTAATCCATTTCCGCAAACAACTAGAATTTTTTTCATTTGTAATTCCTCCTATTTTGAGTATTGATTAATAACATCCAGCACTTGAGAGACAGACTCTGCCTTCATTAAACGGTGGATATTTTCCTCATTTGACAGCATAGTCGACAACTGGGAAAGAGCCTTTATATGGCTTTCATTATCAACCGCGGCCAAGACAAATAATAAGTTCACTTGATGCTCTTCTTTCTCCGAAAAAGCACAGCTTTCTTTCAATTGTAAGAAACTCATGCCAATTTTATTCACGCCTTCTTCAGGGCGGGCATGGGGAAGGGCGATCTTTGGTGCAATGACGACATAAGGGCCGAGAGTATTCACATTGTTGATCATAGCCTCAACGTAAAGTTCTGTAATAGACTGATCAGCCAATAAGGGAGCTGAAGCGGTTCGAATGGCTTCTTCCCAGCTCGCTGCTTGATCGGCTAATTGAATTTTATCTTCCGTAATAAGTTCGTTTAGCATCGGTTTTCTTCGCACCTCGCTTTCTGATTCTTGTTTCGCTTGAAAATAAGTTTTTAACTCCTCCATTAATGCTTGTTCGCTTTGCACGTCGGCATGCTTTTTAATAATGGATAGTAATGCATACAAGTTTTCAGTTTTCTCGCCCGCAGACGTTGACTCGATATGCTTAAGCAAAGTCGTTTTTTCTGCATGGCTTAAAATCGGATTGACGATATAAAGCGGACGGCCCTTGTCAGCAACTGGTGTCGTTGAAATAACAAAATCAATGCCAGCAAGATCGGCTTTTTCATACTCCCTGACAGAAAATGCTGCTGTGACATCGGTGGAAGGGAGAAGGTCTTCTATTTGCTTTTGTAAAATTCTTGACGTGCCGATGCCGCTTGCACACACGACGACGGCTTTTTTTCGCCTTTGTACTTTCACGCCTTCTTTATCAAGCCAGCCGCCGAAATGCATCGTAATATAAGCGACTTCTTCATCAGAAATCGTCTTGCCGAGCATATACTCGAAGTGATGAACGACTTTTTTCGTTAATACGAATAAATCATGATACTTAGATTTTATCGATTCTGTTAGCGGGTTCGCAGGTTCTATTCCGTATTTAATTCGGAAATAAGCAGGCTTTAAATGAATGAATAAGTTCTGTTCTAGTTCCGCCCGCTTGTCAAAAACAAGACAGGCATACGTTTGAAAGTCATCGACCATTCGAGTAATGATACTTTTTAGATAAACGGTATCCAGATTCTCCGATTCCAATGGTTCGTAAGAGGAAATTTTTGCCCCAAGCAAATAGGTGGCGACATAAAAAATTTCGTCTTCAGGCATAGAAACAGAGTAAGCATCTTCAATTGCTCTGCCAATTAGGCATGCCGCTTCATATTCAGCCGACTCCTTGATCACGTCTTTTTCAACCGTATCCATTTGTACGTGTTTTCCTCTTGTCAACCGGTTAATCAAAAGCAGCAAATGCAAACTTAGCGTTTGAATGACTTCATCTGTATAACGGACACCGACGATTTGTTCAGAATCAGCAAGGATGCCATGAATTCTGTCCATCTCCGTTTGATTGAAGAGCCCGCGAGCGGCATTTTTATCTTCAAATGTACCGAGCTGTACATCGGGCATGATATCTTGCCAATCTTTGAATGCCAGAACTTCGGATAAAAAATGTGTAAGGACTTGCCGCTTGTTTTGCTCGCTGCCTGAAATGAAATAACCTTCCCTGCGCTGAAATTGAAGCGTGACTTGAAAAGGATGCAGCTCATTTTTTAACTGGCGGATATCTGCGAGCAGCGTGCTGCGGCTGACGTTTAATTTGTTCAATAAATCTTGAAGGATGATTTTTTGCCCTCGCGTTAAAATCAAAATGGCCATCCAGGCGATGCGTTCGCGCGGGGAAAACTCATAATGCCTTTCCTTATTTAGCTTCTGTAATTCCTCTTTAATCTGACTTTGTGCTTCCTTGCTTACATAAAAGCCGGCTGAGCGAACGTATTGCATCGGCGGCAGGCCGTTGACTGTTAACCAGTCATTAATTTTGTCCACATCATAATAAATGGTTCGCTTCGATACATTCAGTTCTTCCATCAGGACGGCCGGTGTCACATATGCTTCTGAATGAATCACCTTATTTAAAATAGCAATACTGCGCTGATCAAGAGTCATTGGCGCACTCCTTTCCGTAAAGCTTCATCCCTTACTTTTCATACTCCCACAAAATATAGTATTTGCAAAGATTGGATGAATAACCTTTCGGAAGATTGCTTGTAACTCTATTATACGGATGTATGAAGGAAAAATAAGTCCGAATGTTGAAGGAGAGAGTTTGCAATAACCGGACTTGTTGGGGTTTTTCAATTAGACTGATAAACGGACCATTTTAATAAAAAGATAGGGAAGCAGGGAAGATACAGATGAGTGATTTATCTCGTGGAGTTCCATTAGAGTGATAAAAAAGATCCCAAAAGTCAGTGATTCACACTAGCTTCCGGGACAGTTTCTTTTTCGTTAATTAATTCTTTCTCCGAATCCCGATCTCCCGGCCCGCTTCTTTCGGTTGAGGAAGGTCTGCTTGCCGCTTGCCGAGTGATTCGATTTTTTCAAAAAGTTCAGCAGGAAATGGGGCAGGGCGGCGGATGTTCTGGTCGATGCCGATGAGCATTTGCTCACACGTCGCTGCCCGTTTTCCATCTTCGCCAAATAACACAAAGAAAAAATGGACACGCTTTTCATCATAATCGAGCAGCTGCAGAGACACTTCGAAAGGCTCGTTCCGATTCATTTCCGCCAAATAGCAAATATGACTTTCCAGCGTGAAAATCGTGTATTGATGCTTTTTTCGGAAATCATCGTTAAAACCGACATCTTCCATCCAGCGGAATCCCGCCCAGCTGAATGCACGCGCATACTCAGCATCATTCATATGACCGTTATAATCGAGCCATTCTTCCCGCACATGATCTTTAAGGATCATCCAGTTTTCGTTCAATTTCAGCATCCTCTCTAATACTTCTAATCTAGATAAAAGTAGTTGGAACATTCAATTATAGTTATCATGTTATCATACATCATACTTGAATTAAGGCAGATTTTTTTATGAAAAAACGTGCATCTCCCGGGGGGTGCACGTTTTTCTCATCTATAATTATTTGCTTTTTTTCTTAATTCCGATAACCCGGCCCACTTCTTTCGGTGCCGGCAAGGAGGTGTGTTCTTTCGCTAATGAGTCCACTTTCTGGAAAATTTCGTCCGGGAAGGGAGCAGGGCGGCCGGATTGCTGGTCCATGCCCATGATCATTTGCTCGCTCGTAGCGGCCCGTTTTCCGTCGTCGCCGTACAGTTCGAAAAACAAATGAACACGCTTTTCGTCCCAGTCTATGATTTGAGCCGTTACTTCGAGCGGCTCGTCCGGTGTCATTTCAGCTAAGTAGCAGACGTGATTCTCGAGCGTAAAGATCGTGTACTGCGTCTCGCTGCGGAATGTTTCTGTAATGCCGATTTCATCCATGAATCCGTCAACAGCCCAGCTGAATGCACGGACATATTCGGCATCGTTCATGTGCCCGTTGTAGTCAAGCCATTCTTTACGCACGCGGTCTTTTAAGACGGTCAGTGTGTTTGTCATTTGTCCCACCTCCATAATTATAATTTGCCGTTCAAGTTGGCACTGGGCCAATATTTTTGTAAAAGCTGCTGCAGTTCGATTAAAAATTCATCCCGGCGCTGTTCAAGTTTATCCATTGGGATTCCTTCTGTTTGCTGCTCGCAGCCGGTAATGACTTTTTCCGCTAATTCATCGGTTAATTCAGGTGCTTCAAGCTTCGTCCACGGCAGCTTTAATGCCGGGCCAAACTGTCGCAGCAAATGGCGCATGCCTTCTTTTCCGCCGCCCATGTGCAAAGTTAAAAATGGCCCCATTAATGCCCAGCGCAGCCCAGGTCCATAAATGATAGAAGCATCAATTTCTTCTGTCGTTGCGACGCCATCATTAACGATATGAAGAGATTCTCGCCAAATGGCCTCCATTAACCGGTCAGCGATATGCCCTTCAATTTCTTGCTTTACGACGAGCGGCTTCATTTGGATGCTGTCATAAAAAACCCTCGCTTTTTCAATCAGGAACGGATCTGTCTGTTTGCCGCCGACGATTTCGACGAGCGGCATTAAATAAACGGGGTTAAACGGATGGCCAACCATGACGCGTTCAGGATGCCGGAGACAGTCCTGTTGGAGAACACTTGGCAAAATGCCTGATGTGCTGGAGGCGATAATGGCTTCCTGTTTGGTGTGCTCATCAATTTCTGCAATGACAAAACGTTTGAGTTCTTCCCGTTCTGGAACATTTTCCTGGATAAAATCGGCTTCAGCTACTGCTTTTTTTAAATCAGTTTCGAAAAAAAGTTTCTCGAGGGAAGCGTCTTTATGTAAACCGACTTTTTGCATGACAGGCCAAGCCCGTTCGACGGCGTCACGCATGTTCTGCTCTGCATCTGGAGCGGGATCAGACGCGGTGACTGTATACCCGTTCGCTAAAAATCGTGTAATCCATCCATTTCCAATCACACCTGTGCCGACAACTGTAATATGTTTGATTTCCGTTGATTGGTTATCTGTCATTTATAGCGCCTTCCCGTGTGGATTTTTAAGATTTAACTTTTCACGGGCATCTTGTGGAGACATGATTTCACTGCCAAGGCTTTGTACGATATTTACAGCTTTGTCGACGAGCTGTTCGTTCGTTGCGAGTGTGCCTTTTTTTAAGTAAAGGTTGTCTTCCAAACCTACACGGACGTTTCCGCCTTGTAGAACGGAGTGCGCGACAATCGGCATTTGCATTTGGCCGATGCCGAATGCAGCCCAGTGACCGTTTTCTGGAATCCGGTTTTTCATATAAGCGATTGTTTCCGCATCAGCCGCTGCTCCCCACGGAATGCCGAGACAAAATTGGAAGAGGGGATCGCCGTCGATCAATCCTTCTTTAATTAATTGATTGGCAAAACGCAAATGACCAGTATCAAAGCATTCCAGCTCAGGCTTTACACCGCTTTGTTGAATAAGGCGGGCTTGTCTTCTCAGCCAGTCGGAAGGACTTATGTAAATTTGGTCGCCAAAATTCATGCTGCCGCAATCGAGCGTACAGATTTCAGGAAGCAGTTCGCCGATAGGCTCATGGCGTTCTTCAGGTGTTTGCATATCTGTTCCTTCGCCGCCCCGGGTTGGATCCTCTTCGCTCGGAATCCAGTCGCCTCCGCCGCCGGCTGTAATATTAATAATGACGTCTATATCCGCTTCCCGTATTCTTTCTACTGTTTCTTTATATAAGTTGACATCATGGCTTAATTGACGAGTTTCAGGGTCGCGGACGTGAAGATGGACGATCGTGGCCCCTGCTTTTGCCGCTTTGATGGATGATTCAGCAATTTCTTTTGGTGTAACGGGTACGTGAGGGCTTTTCGAAGCTGTGTCGCCGGCTCCAGTTACTGCGCAAGATAAAATAACTTGTTTATTCATATGTGTAACCTCCAGTTTATTTTTATGTACGTGATCGAAAATTTCTCCGCTCTCAAAGAATTCAACTTAACGCTGGATCCAGTCATAGTAATCTGTCCATTGTTTAGTTCAGTCAGTATTTCATTGACTACTTTCTTCGTTCACTCACAAAACCATAACATACATCTTCTGCAGGTCAAAAAGACATGTTAAGGAGTATATGGGAGGATGATAGAGAAAACGTAAGGATGAAAGCTTGTGAACTTTGTACAATAAATATTTTACGTAAATATCATAAAATTTGTACAATTTATAAACTTTATATTGTGCAAATTATAGTATACGGTTTTACTATGCTTAAATTTAGATGGAAATATGAGCAGTAAAGAAAAAAATGAAGAAATCCTAGGAGGAATTAAATGAGTAGTAAAACTGACCATTCCATATTTTGGCCCCCATTATCAATCTTATACTTCTTCTCGTACCGCCGGTAGCCAAGCTGGAAGCAGGATTATAAGCGGTCAATCACATCATCCAATTATTCACCTCAACATTCGGCTGGATATTTATGGCGTCCAGCTCCAGCGCCTAGCTCCTCGAGGTCACAAGAAAGTCCCAGAAAGGTAAAGAACACCTTTCCGTGAGGCTCGTCTTGTGTTTGTCGGGAACTGATCAAGGCACTTTTGTTCTTGCGTTATGGCTTGCATTAGGACGTTATGGAAATGTAAAACTAGGCAGTGCAGCGGACAAGTCGGTGTTTTCAAAAGTAAGCTGCTTATCATTGGATTCAGTGTGTATAAAGAGTTGAAAAAGCCATTTGTCTTTTGAGTAAAGCGCTTTCAAAAAAGTGGAGACATGGCCATCTAAAAAAGGAGGAATTTACAAATGAAGAAGCTTGTTGTGTTGCTTAGCATTATCCCAGCGATTGGTTCATTAACAGTGATCAATCGTGTGGAGCCTTACATATTAGGTCTGCCATTTATTGTTTTTTGGGCGGCGGCGTGGCTAATTTTAACATCTGTTTGTCTGTATATTAGCAGCGTGATTTATGAAAGAGAGGGGGAGAATGAATGAATAGCTCAATTTTAATTATCGGAGCGACTTTGGCTTTGGCTTTTTATTTGGGCATCCGTGCGCGAAAAGGGCAGGAGATGAAGCTTGAGCAATGGGCCGTTGCGGAGCGGAATTTCGGTGCTTTCATCATGTTTGTCTTAATGGCCGGAGAGATGTTCTCGACGTTTGTGTTTCTTGGTGCGAGTGGAGCGGCTTATAGAATGGGCGGTCCTACCATTTATATTTTTTGTGCTTTAACTTATATCATTCCATTCTGGATTTTACCTCCGATTTGGCGCTATGCGAAAAAACATAATTTGCTGACACAATCTGATTTTTTTGCAAAAAAGTACCAGAGTAAATCACTAGGACTGCTGGTAGCAGTAATTGGCGTTATTTCAATGATTCCTTACATCGTTTTACAATTAAAGGGCTTCCAGATTATCGTTTCCGAAGCATCGTACGGAATGATTTCTCCAACGATTGCCGTTTGGATCGGCATGATTGCTGTCACTATTTTCGTTTACGTGTCAGGCATCCATGGATCGGCGTCGGCCGCTGTTTTAAAAGATATTCTTATGCTTGTCGTTATTCTGTTTTTAGGCATTTATTTGCCGCTTCATTACTTTGGCGGCATCCAACCGATGTTTGAAACATTGGAAGCGACCAAACCAGGATTCTTATTGCTTCAGGACGAAGGATTAAGTATCTCATGGTATATTTCCCTTTGTTTAATTATTGCTCTAGGTCAGTATATGTGGCCGCATTGTTTCGGGGCCAGTTTATCTTCTCAAAATGAATCCGCCTTACGGAAAAACGCGGCAATTTTACCTTTGTATCAAATTGTTCTTGTGTTTATTCTGTTTATCGGTTTTACCGCTGTTTTGCAAATACCGAATTTACAAGGGGCAAATGCCGATCTTGCTTTGTTTAAAATCGCCAAAGAAGCGCTTCCGCCTTGGTTTGTCGGCGTTGTCGGAGCAGCTGGACTGCTTGCCGCTCTTGTTCCTTGCTCGATGTTAATATTGACGGCAGCTACTATTTTGTCGAAAAACATTTACAAAGCAGTGAGGCCTAACACATCGAATGAACAAATCGCTAAATTAACGCGTATTTTTGTTCCAATCGTCTCTTTCGTTTCCTTATTCTTTACATTTTTTGGCGGAAATACGATGCTTGCGCTGCTCACGATGGCTTATAGCTTTGTGCTGCAGTTATTCCCGCCGCTCGTATTCAGTTTAATGAAGAAAAATCCTGTGAGTAAAGCGGGCGCTTCCGCCGGAATGGTTGTCGGAGTGGCGTTAGTTGCGTACTTAACGCTGACAGAGGCAACGATGGCTACACTATTCCCGTCGGCACCTTCATTTATTCAAGATCTTGACATCGGAATCGTTGCCATCACGATCAATGCAGTCATCATGCTTACCGTCAGTGTTTTTACAAACAAAGTCCAAGTATCTATTCAAGAAGCTGATCGTGATTTAGAAGAACAAAAGATGAGCAGCTAAAGAAAGGGAACTGCGTAAAATGAAAACAATCAACATTTTATTAGAAAAAGATGTACCTTGCCAATTGAGTGATGGAACGATTTTATACGCGGACGTGTACCGGCCGGACGATGACGAGCAGCACCCTGTCTTGTTGACCCGCCTGCCTTATAACAAAAATCTTCCATTGTATTCACACCGCTATTTGGATACGAACAGGTTTGTGCAAAATGGGTATGTCGTCATTGTTCAGGACGTGAGAGGCCGATTCGCATCGGAAGGTGAGTTCTTTCCTTTTAAATATGAAGGAAATGATGGATATGAAGCGGTGGAGTGGGCCGCCAAGCTGCCTTATTCTAATGGGAAAGTAGGGATGTTCGGGCTTTCCTATTACGGATTTACGCAGCTGCTTGCAGCCGCAGAAAACCCGCCTCATTTAAAAGCCATCTTTCCTGCCCAGACATTTAACGATTTGCGGGCCGGGAGCTTTTATCAAAATGGTGCGTACGGGCTAGGATTGTCACTGACATGGGCATTGGAATCGATAGCGCCTGATCAAATAAAGCGCAAGTATAAAGATCCGGAAGAATACAAACAGAAAATGCGCCAGTTAGCGGAAGCGATTGATCATATTGAAGATTTGTATAAATATAGTCCGTTGACAGAATGGCCGCCGTTAAAGGAGCTTGGCGTCGCTGACTATTTTTATGAATTGCTGGAATGCGGCTTGGAAGATAAAATTTGGGATGAGATTTCATTAGGAATCGATAAATTGAAAAAGATCACTGTGCCCGCTTATCACATGGGCGGCTGGTATGATGGTCTGCTCGGGCCGACGATTGAAAACTATACGAATGGAAAAAAGTCGCTTGATCAGCCGCAAAAGCTGATCATCGGTCCGTGGGCGCACGGTGATTTTCGTTCGCAGATCGGTGAAAGAAAGTTCGGCTTGCACGCATCGGAAGACTGGATCGATTATAAGGAAGATTTAACAAATGTGCATATACGCTGGTTTGATTATTGGCTGAAAGAGAAAGACACGAATATCATGAATGAAAAGCCGGTGAAGCTATTCGTCATGGGAACGAACGAGTGGCGGGAAGAAGACAGTTGGCCGCTTGCGCAAACAGATTTTATTCCTTACTATTTTCACAGTCAAGGAAGAGCGAATACAAGATTCGGAGACGGGGAGCTTTCTGTAGATTTGCCAGAAGGAGAGCAGACAGATCAGTTCACATTTGATCCAGCTAGCCCCGTCCCAACAACAGGGGGAGGTACTCTTTTTGATCAAGTACAATGCATTGGTCCGGTCGACCAAAGGAAAGTAGAGGAAAGAGAAGATATACTCGTTTATACGAGCGCGGTGTTACAAGAAGCGGTAGAAGTGACCGGTCCGGTGAAAGTCATCCTTTATGCAAAAACAGATGCGGCCGCGACTGATTTTACAGCGAAGCTCGTAGATGTGTTTCCTGATGGCACCGCCTATAACTTAACAGACGGAATCGTCCGGTCAACTTATCGAAACGGCTTTAAAAAAGAAGAGGAAAGCATTCAGGGTCAAGTGATTAAGTACGAGATTGACTTGTGGGCAACGGCTAACGTGTTCCTGCCCGGTCATCAAATAAGAGTGGAGATTTCGTCCAGCAGCTTTCCGCGTTTTGATGTTAATTTTAATAATGGACAAACGATGGTGGACGGTAAGGAGTATGTACCGGCCAATCAAACGATTTATCACAACGAAGAATATCCGTCGTACATATTGCTGCCCATCATTCCAAAGTAGAATGTTAAGAAACAATCGTACAATCCGCGGTCCTATTTTCACGGCCGCGGATATTTTTTGTAACGAGGACAACTTTACGGTATACAATTTTTAAAAAAGTTACTTATTGTGTAAATGATATGAAAAATCGACTATATTAAAGAGAGAAAGCACCAATCCGAAAGGGAGTTGATCAAATGAACGGAAAAACCCGCAAAGATATCCAGCCTGGAATAAAGGTAGATATTGTATTAAAACAAGATCAGCGGACGGGAAAAAGAACGACAGGAATAGTGAAAGATATTTTAACGAATTCAAGCTCGCATCCGCACGGCATTAAAGTGAGACTGCAAGATGGCCAGGTCGGGCGCGTTCAGCATATTTATTCAGCTGGAGAGTAACTGGTGAAAGAGGAAATGATCCACAGCTGTGGAAGGCTATGTAATGAGTGAAGAAGGCGAGCGTATTTCAGTTCAGAAAACGATTCGAAAAACAGACTTCGTGCCCCATGAAGAAGCTTATTTTCAAAGCATTGCTGCCTTAGTTCACGATCATATAAACGGACAAGCCGGGCACTCCCGGCTGTTTTTCTTTCCAAATTTTCCACACAACCTCTCAATTGATTCTTTTCTCCTTATTAACATCCGCAAGCTCCTTCCGATATAACTAGTAGCAAAATCATGCCGGAAGGAGCGGTAATGAATGATAGAAAAAGTGGACAGGGTTAAATCACTCATTCAACCTGTTAATCAGACAGGTCAAGTAAAAGCGGCAGTGGAGCAACAAGCAAATTATTCGGATACGGCACAGCGCCAGCCGGATAAAAGTGAGATGGAAAAAGTCGTGCGAGGAATGAACGACTTTCTAAAACCGTCGAATACACATTTGAAATTTGAATTTCATGATGAATTGGAAGAGTATTACGTAACGATGGTAGATGACATCACGCATGAAGTGATCAGAGAAATACCATCGAAAAAGCTGCTCGATATGTACGCAGCCATGACTGAATACTTAGGGGTTTTAGTAGATAAAAAGATTTGATTTAAGGAGGCATCACAATGCGGATTGGCGGACTGGCGAGTGGCATGGACATCGACCAAATGGTTAAAGACTTGATGAAAGCCGAGCGGATGCCGCTCGATAAACTCACGCAAAAGAAACAATTTCTAGAATCGATGTTTTTAATGAATCAATTTCAGTAATCTTTAATTATTAAAGGAGTGTTTTTTTCATGGCAATGAAAAACCCATATCAAACATATTCGAATAACGCAGTGACGACTGCTTCTCCCGGCGAGCTGACGCTCATGCTTTATAACGGCTGTTTAAAATTTATTAATCAAGCAAAAAAAGCGATTGCCGATCAAGACATTGAAGCTAAAAATACAAGTATCCAAAAAGCGCAGGCAATCATCCAGGAGCTGATGGTAACGCTCAATATGGATGTAGCTGTATCTGAAAACTTGCTGTCTTTATATGATTATTTGAACCGTCGTTTAATCGAAGCCAATATTAAAAGCGACACAGCGGTTTTAGAAGAGGTCGAAGGTTTTGTGACTGAATTCCGCGATGCATGGAAAGAAGTGATTCAGAAAAACCGCGAGCTTCAGCATGCCGGTGCAGGCGGCCAGGCGTAATGTCTGCCGTGAAAGCTTGTTATGAAGTAACAGAAAAGCTGTTTCAACTCGTGATCCATCCGCCGGCAGACCGCGATGAAGCGGTTGCGGCGATTGAAGAGCTGCTTGAAAAGAGACAGGCACTGCTGGCAGGTATCCAGCCGCCTTTTAAAGAAGAAGAGCAGCGGCTTGGCCGGGAAATGGTCGAGCGCAATGCGGTAATTGACAGCCAGTTGAGAAAGTTAAAAGAAGCGATTCAAAAAGACATGCAAGGCTTAACAAAGAAAAAAGATTCCGTAAATAAATACGTCAATCCGTATGCATCCATGCAATTAGACGGTGTTTTTTACGATAAAAAGAATTGAGTTTGAGCGAACTAGTTCCTGCTAGTTCGCTTTTTTGTTTTTTTTGACAGGGATTACCGAAAAGGAAGCGGCTTTCCTGAATTAGCGGGTAGAATTAGTGACTTAGAGACCACATTATCTGACTCGCACACGATCATGTGAGAAACAGACATTTTTTCCTGACTCTCGTCGTATACTCCCTGAGATAGCTATTTTTTCTTGAATCAGCTTGGATGTTTTCGTAATGAAAAATAATAGACAGAATAATTATTATATATTGAAAATTCGACAAACAATTTTAAAAGGTTAAGCAGGAGTTTTTGAGGGAAAGGAGAAATATATATACATAGTTATATGTGAAGGAGGAGTTTACATGTTAGACTATAACATCCGTGGTGAAAACATTGAAGTAACTCCGGCGATTCGTGAATACGTCGAGAAAAAAATTAGCAAGCTGGAGCGTTATTTTATTGAAACTCCAAATGCTACTGTTCACGTGAACCTGAAAGTTTATCCTGATAAAAACTCGAAAATCGAAGTCACTATTCCAATGAAAAACCTAGTGCTTCGAGCTGAAGAGCGAAATGAAGATATGTACGCGGGCATTGACTTAATTGTCGACAAACTAGAACGGCAAATCCGCAAACATAAAACAAAAGTGAATCGCAAATTCCGTGAAAAAGGCGAACTGCAAGATTACTTTGCAATTGCACAAAGTGAAGTGGCGCCAACGGAAGCCGAAGAAGACACGGATGAACTGGCGATCGTCCGCACGAAACAATTTGATTTGAAACCGATGGATTCTGAAGAAGCTGTTCTGCAAATGAATCTTCTCGGCCACAGCTTTTTCATTTATACAGATGCAAAGAGCAATGGCACGAACATCGTGTACAAACGTAAAGATGGTAAATACGGCTTGATTGAAACAAGTTAATAAGTAGAAAAATTCCGCTGTCATCTGGCAGCGGAATTTTTTTATTGTTTGAAAAGAGGAAATGACATCTCAAACTTTCTTTCAGAGATTTAAACTCCTTCAAACTTACTGTTTTTGTCGGAATATTAGTAATATTGACAGGCTTGCTTGGTTGGTGGTTATTTTTTACAAATGAATTTTTGGGTATTTGCTCTTAAACCTTGATATTACGCTTTTTAACGAACATTTTTTTTGAAGAAAGAGGACGGAAGCAACATAAGTATTCGAGGATTTGTTCCTGTTGGATATACAAAAATGTGAGAAAAATGTATATAAATGTAATATTGACGGTAGGGCTTTCCCCTTTTTAGATTAGGACTTGGTTTAGCGTTGAAGCAGCCGTTATGATGGGTAGCGTAAAGAATGTGTCTGGGAATCACCCGGTCAGAAGACATTCAGGCTCTTAGGCCAGCTGTCGCTCTTTGCTTAATCATGTTGAAGGAGGAATAGGTGAATGACGAAAAAGAAGAAGGTATCATCCGTACTCGCAATGACTCTAGCAGCAGGAACGATTTTCTCCGCCCCGATTTATGGACATGCTCAACAAGAGGATGTTCAACCGACCGAAAAGCACGAATGGGCAAAATCGATTAACACCGAGAAAATAAAAGGGAAAGCGCAGCAGCTTAAATCGATCGATAAGCAGCTTGTAAAGATTGAACATAAGCTTGTAGAATATAAACAAGAAGTCGATTCGTTAAATTTAGAGACTCCAGCAGTTGAAGAAAGTGATGGAAATGAGCCAGCAGTTGAAGAAACAACAGAGAACACAAAATACGCAAATAAATTACAAGCTTTAGAGAATCGTTTGGGAGCTGTAAACAACCGACTGGATTCCTTAGCTTCAAAAGGAACATCCCAAGTGGAAGTACAAGAGCGTGAAGAAAAAGTAGAAATTCTCCAAGTCCAAGTGAATACGTTAATCCAAACCATTGTCGATGAAGCACCAGAAGTACCGGTGCCAGCACCTGAAGAGGGTGAAACAGAAACACCAGCTCCAACGCCTGAAGAGGGCGAAGTAGAAGCGCCAGCTCCGGCACCTGAAGAAGGCGAAGCAGAAACACCAGCTCCAACACCTGAAGAAGGCGAAGCAGAAACACCAGCTCCAGCACCTGAAGAAGGCGAAGCAGAAACACCAGCTCCAGCACCTGAAGAAGGCGAAGCAGAAACACCAGCTCCAGCACCTGAAGAAGGCGAAGTAGAAGCGCCAGCTCCAGCACCTGAAGAGGGCGAAGCAGAAACACCAGCTCCAGCACCTGAAGAAGGCGAAGCAGAAACACCAGCTCCAACACTTGAAGAGGGTGAAACAGAAACACCAGCTCCAGCACTTGAAGAAGGCGAAGCAGAAACACCAGCTCCAACACCTGAAGAGGGTGAAACAGAAACACCAGCCCCAACACCTGAAGAGGGTGAAACAGAAACACCAGCTCCAGCACCTGAAGAAGGCGAAGCAGAAACACCAGCCCCAACACCTGAAGAGGGCGAAGCAGAAACACCAGCCCCAGCACCTGAAGAGGGCGAAGCAGAAACACCAGCCCCAGCACCTGAAGAAGGCGAAGCAGAAGCGCCAGCTCTAGCACCTGAAGAAGGCGAAGCAGAAGCGCCAGCTCCAGCAGCTGAAGAAGGTGAAACAGAAGCACCAGCTCCAGCAGCTGAAGAGGGCGAAGCAGAAACACCAGCTCCAACACCTGAAGAAGGCGACATTGAAACTGCTCCCGAAGAAATAACGCCTGAAATCCCGGTTGCTGAAGAAGCACCAGCAGTAGAAGAAGGAATGGTTGAAACGCCAGTAGAACCTGTAGTGAACGAAGTAGAAGAGGTTACGGCAGGCGGGGGTGTAACTGATAGACTAGATGACTTGGAAAACCGCTTGAACGAACTTGCAGAACAGATTAATTCTCAAAGCACAGGAGGAACAATTCTGTAAGAAAAATGAAAACTATAATTAGACAGGCTCCCGATTTTGGGAGTCTGTTTTGTTGTGAGTTGACAATCCGTGTTAATATAGAAAAATACGAAAGAGTTTGATCATCCAGAGGAGGAGTAAATTGATGTCAGTTGGACGCAATGAACCATGTCCATGCGGAAGCGGGAAAAAGTTCAAAAAATGCTGTGGCAAAGTGGAAGGCTCAGCGATTCACGGAGTAATGCAGGAAGAATTGGAAAATCTACAGCGCGAATTAATTGATTACGCGATGGAACATTATTCACATGAAATGAAAAAGCAGTTTCAATCGCTCTTACATACATATGAAGTTCTCCGCAAAGATCCGCAAGTTTATTTAGTTGCTTTTGAAATCTGGTTTATTTTAACGAGACCAGTTAAAAACGGCCAGACAATTCTAGAAGAGTTTGTAGCCCTTCGTGCGCAATCTGTGAAAAGGGAGAGAACAAGAAACATTTTCCTTACATGGCCAAAGGTGAAATTTACAGCGGGCACCGTCAAGGCCGTCCGGGAAAATATTTATGAAGTAGAAGACGTTTTATCGGGTGAAAAAATAGCGATCCGCGCACGCCGACAGTTGCCGGTAGACGGAGTATTTGTGATCGGCGGATTGCTGCCGTTTGAAAAAGAGTACACGTTCTTTATGATTGATTTCCACTTTGAGCAGCACATGGTGCCGAAAGCGGAGAAGTGGATGGCTTCTCAGTTTGAACAATCGGAAGAAAAGAGCTCACAAGCCTTTTTAGCTGAAAATTGGCTGTCCGTGCTTGAAGGTATATTCGCCATTTACGACGAACGTAACGAAGTTGAGGAACAAGCTTTTGACTACGGTGAATTAAAATGGGAAAAAGAGTCGCAGGAAAAAACAGCGGATGCTTTGCTTGCCTTTTTACAAGAAGAAGGGGTAGAAGAGCTCCGGCAGCAAACAGCGGTGCTTTTATGGAATTTGTACTGCCAAAAAGAAAATCCGACAATTCGCAAACCCGAAATTTATACGGCGGCTCTTTATTCACTATTCCAGTCTTATCAAATTATTGAAACAAGCTATTCCAACAGTGCACTTGCTGCCCGGCTTGAAGTATCTGCTTCGAGTTTATCAAAGCGAGCGAAGGAAATGGAAAAAGTTCTTCAGGAGCGTCTGCAGCAAGGAGAAAAAGCTGCTCAAAAATAAAAACGCCTTTTATGGGCGTTTTTATTTTTGAAGAAGCCCTCCGTGTGCCGTTCAGTTGTTTCAAGTAGGCGATAGTGGTAATATTGAATAGGAATTTTATGAGATTTATTGGCTCACGGACTAACTTGTTGCAAGTAAAAAGGAGCGGCTATAAATGGGTTTATTAACGAAAATGTTTGATGCAAATAAACGAGATGTAAAGCGATTAGAAAAGATGGCACTGAAAATCGAGGGGTTGGCAGATGAAATGGAAAATCTGTCTGATGAAGAGCTTCGTGCCAAAACGATAGAGTTTCAAGAGCGGTATGCGAAAGGCGAATCGCTTGATGATTTGTTAACAGAAGCGTTCGCCGTTGTGCGTGAAGGGGCGCGCCGTGTGCTCGGCCTTTATCCTTACCGTGTCCAGTTGATGGGGGGGATTGCTCTTCACGAAGGCAATATTTCCGAGATGAAAACGGGTGAAGGGAAAACGCTGACAGCGACGATGCCGGTATATTTAAATGCCATTACGAAAAAAGGCGTTCATGTTATTACAGTCAACGAATATCTCGCTTCCCGTGACGCAGCGGAAATGGGCGAACTATATAATTTTCTCGGCTTAACGGTTGGCTTGAACTTAAACAGCTTGTCGAAAGAAGAGAAAAAAGAAGCGTATGCAGCGGATATTACGTACGGAACGAACAATGAGTTCGGCTTTGATTATTTGCGGGACAATATGGTGCTTTATAAAGAACATAAAGTACAGCGCCCGCTTCATTATTCTGTCATTGATGAAGTCGACTCGATTTTAATTGATGAAGCACGGACGCCGCTCATCATTTCCGGCCAGGCGCAAAAATCCACTCAGCTGTACATTCACGCGAACAGCTTTGTCCGTACGTTAAAGAAGGAAGACGACTACACGTACGATGAAAAAACAAAAAGCGTGCTGCTGACAGAGGACGGGATTAATAAAGCGGAAAAAGCGTTCAGCATCGAAAACTTGTTTGATTTAAAACACGTGACGCTGAATCACCACATTAATCAAGCGTTAAAAGCACATGTAACGATGCAGCGCGACGTTGATTACGTAGTACAGGAAGATGAAGTCGTCATCGTAGACCAGTTTACTGGCCGCTTAATGAAAGGGCGCCGTTACAGCGATGGCCTTCACCAGGCAATTGAAGCGAAAGAAGGCGTCTCTATTCAGAATGAAAGCATGACAATGGCGACGATCACATTCCAGAACTTTTTCCGGATGTACGAAAAGCTGTCCGGTATGACGGGTACAGCGAAAACGGAAGAAGAAGAGTTCCGCAACATTTACAACATGAGAGTCATCAGCATTCCGACGAACCGTCCGATTGCCCGTGATGACCGGGCGGATTTAATTTATGCTTCCATCGAAGGCAAATTTCGGGCTGTTGTGGAAGACATTTATCAGCGTTATCAATTGAAGCAGCCGGTGTTAGTCGGTACAGTGGCGATTGAAACGTCTGAATTGATTTCTTCTTTGCTGACAAAACGTGGTGTTCCTCATAACGTGTTAAATGCGAAAAATCATGGCCGTGAAGCGGAAATTATTATTGAAGCCGGTCAGCCGGGTGCTATAACGATAGCCACAAACATGGCCGGACGTGGAACAGACATTAAGCTCGGAGAAGGTGTGAAAGAACTTGGCGGTCTTGCTGTCATTGGTACCGAACGCCATGAATCGCGCCGAATCGATAATCAGCTGCGCGGACGTTCGGGCCGTCAAGGGGACCCGGGGGTTACGCAGTTTTATCTTTCTATGGAAGATGAACTCATGCGCCGCTTCGGGTCTGATAACATGAAATCAATGATGGAAAGGCTCGGCATGGATGACAGCCAGCCAATTCAGAGCAAAATGGTCAGCAAAGCGGTAGAGTCCGCCCAAAAACGTGTCGAAGGCAACAACTTTGATGCCCGTAAACGCCTGCTTGAATACGATGATGTCTTGCGCCAGCAACGTGAAATTATTTATAAACAGCGTGATGATGTATTGGAATCAGAAAACCTGCGCGAAATTTTAGAAGGCATGATCATGACGGTCATTAAACAAGCTGTCCAGGCGCAAGTGAACACGGCTGAATCAGAAGAACAGTGGAACTTGCAAGGAATCGCTGATTACGTAAACGGTAATTTGCTAAGTGAAGGCGAACTTACAATAGCTGACTTGCAAGGCAAAGACGCCGATGAAATGATTGATGTCATCTATGCCAAAGTGAAAGCGCGATATGACGAAAGAGAAGAACAAATGGGGGAAGAGCAAACGCGGGAATTTGAAAAAGTCGTGCTGCTTCGTGCCGTCGATTCTAAGTGGATTAACCACATCGATGCTATGGACCAGCTGCGCCAGGGAATCCATCTGCGCGCCTACGGCCAAATCGATCCGCTGCGCGAATACCAAAACGAAGGCTTCGCCATGTTCGAAAGCATGGTCGCTTCCATCAACGAAGAAGCAGCCAAATACGTCATGAAAGCCGAAATTCGCAACAATCTCGAGCGCCAGGAAGTCGCCAAAGGCCAAGCCGTCAACCCGAAAGAAGACGAAGGCAAGAAAGCCAAAAAGAAACCCGTACGAAAAGCCCCCGAAGTCGGCAGAAACGAACCATGCCCATGCGGCAGCGGCAAAAAATACAAAAACTGTTGTGGGTAAGTAGAAAAGCGGAAGGCGCTCGTTCAGCGCGATAGCGGATTTATAGCTCTCGACAAGGAGTCGTTCTTTGACTCCGACAGAGAGAGCGAAATCAGCGTACGCGCTAGCGCCTGCAGCTGGACAATAGAAAAGCGAAAGGCGCTCGTTCAACGTGAACAAAATGTTTGAAATGGCGAACAACGTGCTAAAAACGTGAAAAAAGTAGCCAAAGTGACGAACAACGCACCAAAGTCGTGAACAACATAGCCAAAGTGATGAACAACGCGCTAAAATCGTGAAGAAAGTAGCCAAAATGACGAACAACGTGCCAAATTCGTGAACAACATAGCTAAAATGATGAACAACACAGCAAAAGTAACAAATAGTTTTGATTTTTTATCATAAAAATGAATAAGAGGTGCTTATATGGAATTATTTGAGATTCGAAATGAGTTAGACAAAACAGCTAAGAAATTGGCGGACTTCAGGGGGTCTCTTTGACTTAGAAAACAAAGAGGAACGTATTGCGGCGCTTGATGATGAAATGCTTCACCCGAACTTTTGGGATGATCAGCAGGCCGCTCAAGTGGTCATTAATGAAGCGAACGGTTTAAAAGAAATTGTCAATGAGTACAATGATTTGCTGGAGACGCAGGAGAACCTGGAGCTGACGCATGAGCTTGTGAAAGAGGAAGCGGATGCTGAACTTCAAGGTGAGCTGGAAAGTGAGCTGGAGGAATTTCGCAATCAAATCAGTGATTTTGAATTGCAGCTGCTATTAAGTGATCCTTATGATAAGAACAATGCCCTTTTAGAACTTCATCCTGGAGCGGGCGGTACGGAGTCACAAGATTTTGGTTCGATGTTGCTGCGCATGTATACGCGATGGGGAGAGAAGCAGGGCTTTAAAGTGGAAACGATGGATTATCTGCCTGGAGATGAAGCTGGTGTGAAAAGCGTTACCCTTTTATTCAAAGGTCACAATGCATACGGCTATTTGAAAGCGGAAAAAGGCGTTCATCGTTTAGTACGCATTTCACCATTCGATTCATCCGGACGCCGGCACACCTCGTTCGTTTCATGCGAAGTTATGCCGGAATTTAACGATGAAATTGAAATTGATATCCGCACGGAAGATTTGAAAGTTGATACGTATCGGGCAAGCGGCGCCGGCGGACAGCACGTGAATACGACAGATTCAGCCGTCCGGATTACACACGTGCCGACGAATACAATCGTAACGTGCCAGTCAGAGCGGTCGCAAATTAAAAACCGTGACCAAGCGATGAAAATGCTGAAAGCGAAATTGTATCAGAAGAAAATTGAAGAACAGGAAGCGGAACTCGCGGAAATTCGCGGCGAGCAAAAGGAAATTGGCTGGGGAAGCCAAATCCGTTCATACGTGTTCCATCCGTACTCCATGGTAAAAGACCATCGTACAAATGAAGAAACAGGAAACGTGCAAGCTGTTATGGACGGCGACATCACCCCGTTCATTAATGCGTATTTGCGCTCCCGATTATAAAAGAACGACAGTTGCCCTTTGCTGAAGCAGTCAGCAAAGGGTTTTATTTAACCGCGGAATTAGCACGATTTTGAGACGCGCTTGCAAACAAAACGATCGATTTAGACAAATTAGGTTTAAAGCAGTCGAAAATGGTTATTTTAATAATTATATGATGAGAAAAAGTATGTGCCGGGTGGTTACATAAAATCAACCGCAATGGGGTAAAATATCCTTTAATGCAGGATGAAAGAATACCGGGTAGCCTTTCCATATGTAAACAGCCAGTTAAACAAATTTCACAAAGGTGAAACAAGTAGTAAAAAGGGTTTGATCAGGCTATGTTTGTCATTACTTTGGCCGGTTTTCCTCCGAGCTTTGAGAAGGTTTTAAAACATGGCAATTCTGGTATACTTAACATGCATTGCGTAATTTCACCAAGGAGGAGAGAACATGAAATTCAAAAAATCATTAATGGCTTTGTTAATTGGTTCATCTATGGCGCTGGCTGCATGCGGCGGCGGAGATGGAGATGACAAAGCAAATGAAGGCAACAATGATGCAGGAACAGAAACTGCGAATGCACGTGGTGAAGAAGTGTATAAGCAAAGCTGTCTTAGCTGTCACGGAGAAAACCTTGAAGGCGCGGTCGGTCCAGCTTTAGATAAAGTAGGAGCCGATCACAGTAAAGACGATATTTTAAACATCATTAAAAACGGACAAGGCCAAATGCCTCCAAATGTTGTTGAAGGCGCAGATGCCGAAGCAGTTGCTGAGTGGCTGGCTACAAAAAAATAAGAACGATGCAAAGAACGCAGCGATTGGGCTGCGTTTTTTTATTTTGTCTCCCATCGCACAGCGAAAAACCCTCCGCCTGCTCGATCCAACAAAAAACACCTCCATATTTCGACAAAAAATGTTTTCTTTCAGATTGGTTGTTACAAAATATTTCAATTTTTTTAGACCGCTTATTAGCAGAGCAACAAAGAAAAGCCGATCGTTTATGTTGAAAAACTTGAAAAATAATCGGGAATATTACGGTTTGAAAAGAAAATGTAATAAAAATATCCATTAACATGCGTTTAATCAATGCTATAATAAATCTGGATTTAGGAAGAAAGAAGCTGGGTTCTTCAGCTTTTTTTTCGTATAACTGACAAAAAACGATAGGTGATTTCATGATAGAAATGAAAGACGTGACAAAAAAATACTCGAATGGAGTAACGGCTTTGCGGAGCATTGACGTTTCCATTAAACAAGGTGAATTTGTCTATGTCGTCGGGCCGAGCGGTGCCGGCAAGTCGACTTTCATCAAGATGATGTACAGAGAGGAAAAACCGACGGAAGGCCGGATCGTTGTAAATGGAGTGAATTTGTCGACATTAAAAGACAGAAATGTTCCATTGCTGCGCCGCCAGATTGGTGTCGTATTTCAGGATTTCAAACTGCTGCCAACTCTTACGGTCTATGAAAATGTTGCATTCGCCTTGGAAGTGATCGAAGAAAGCCCTGCTGTTATTAAAAAGCGGGTGCTGGATGTGCTGAATCTCGTCGGCCTAAAAAACAAAGCGAGAATGATTCCGTCTGAACTATCCGGCGGAGAACAGCAGCGCGTTTCGATTGCGCGCTCCATCGTCAACAAGCCGAAAGTCGTCATTGCGGACGAGCCAACAGGAAATCTTGACCCGGATACAGCTTGGGATATTATGAGCATCTTTGAAAAAATTAATGATCAAGGCACGACCCTCGTGATGGCTACGCACAACAAAGAAATTGTCAACACGATTCGCCGCCGGGTGATCGCGATTGAAAACGGCCGGATTGTCCGGGATGAACAGCGGGGTGATTACGGGTATGAAGCCTAGTACATTCCGCCGCCATTTTCGGGAGAGCTTCAAAAATTTAAGCAGAAATGGCTGGATGACATTTGCTGCTGTGTCGGCTGTGACCGTTACGCTCTTGTTAGTCGGTGTTTTTCTCACCGTTCTACTGAACTTAAACAAGGCAGCAACCGATATAGAAAAAGACGTTGAAGTGCGCGTGCTGATCAAGCTCGACGCAACCGAAACTGAGCAGCAGGCGCTGAAAGAGCAGATTAAAAACCTGCCTGAAGTAGAGAGTATTACATATTCTACGAAAGAAAAAGAGCTGCAAAATTTAATTAAAGACCTCGGTGATGACTTTGCTTTGTTTGAACAAAACAACCCGTTATACGATGTGTTCGTCGTGAAAACGAAGCGGCCGGCAGACACACCGAAAGCGGCCAAGAAAATTAAAACATTTGATTATACAGAAGACGCTATTTATGGTGAGAAAAAAGTCGAAAGGCTATTTAGCTTTTTAAAGACAAGCCGGAATATTGGCATGATCTTGAGCCTTGGCTTATTGTTTACTGCGATGTTTTTAATTTCAAATACAATTAAAATGACGATTTTTGCACGACGCAAAGAAATTGAGATTATGAGATTAGTAGGAGCCACAAACTGGTTTATTCGCTGGCCGTTCTTATTAGAAGGGCTGTGGCTTGGACTAATCGGTTCCATACTGCCTGTTGCAGCGATAGCTATCGGCTATTCGTATGTCATTGAAGCGATGACGATGCGCATGCAAGGCCATTTCATTCAGCCGCTCGCTTATTTCCCGTTCGTGTGGCAAATCAGCGGCATTATCTTGCTGATCGGTGCGTTTATCGGTATGTGGGGAAGCTTTATGGCCGTTCGCAAATTTTTAAAAGTGTAATAGACAGTATACGTATATTCGCTTAATAAGCGTCTAAACGAGAATTTTTTCAGGGGAACAGAGAGGAGAATTGGAGTTTGAAGAAACGTGTAGGACTAACGGTAGCTTTAGCAGCATCACTAGGATTTGGAAGTACTTTTGGACTGGCGGAAGAGGTATTTGCTTCAAAGTTATCCGATCTCGAAAGCCGCCAGCACCAAATTGACGAGAAACAATCAAATATTGAGCAAAACATCAATGAGAAAAATAAAAAAATCACGGAACTGCAAAGCGAGCAGGAAAAGCTGTCTGCAGAAATTAAGCAGCTTGATCAATCGATTTCAAAAGCAGAAAAGCAAATTCGTGAAAAACAAACAGACATTGCTGAGACAAAAAAAGAAATTACTAAACTCCAAAAAGAAATAGAAGAATTAAAAGTCCGCATTGCGGAGCGGAATCTCGTTTTGCAAGAGCGTGCCCGTTCCCTCCAGCAAAGCGGTGGTTCAGCGAGCTACATGGACGTGCTGCTTGGTTCAGAAAGTTTCAGTGATTTTATTAACCGTGCGAGTGCGGTGACAACTCTTGTGAATGCGGATAAAGAAATTTTAGAAGAGCAAGAGAAAGATAAAGCGCAGCTTGAAGAAAATGAAAAGAAAGTAAAAGAAAAGCTGGCTAATCTTGAAAATATGCTTGCTGACTTGCAAGAATTAAAATCGGGCCTTGATAAGAAAAAGACAGAGAAAGATAAAGTCATGGCCAAGCTGGCAAGTGAAGAAGATCATACGCACAACCAAAAATTGAGCTTAACAGAAGAACAGGAATTGCTTTCTTCTCAAGAAGCAGCGATTAAAGCAGCGATTTCTTCTGAAAAAGCGCGCCTAGCGACAGAAGAAAAAGCACGTCAAGAGCAGGAACGTCTTGCTCGTGAAAAAGAGCAGCAGGCCGCAGTGAGCGAAAAGAAAAACAGCAGCAAGCCTGCCCCTGCTAAAGAAGAAACAGCGCCAGTCAGCCGCTCAAATGACGCGCCAGCTGTTTCATCAGGTTCATTTATGCGTCCGGCTCAAGGGCATGTGTCTTCCGAATTTGGCTTAAGAAGCTTAGGCGACCATAAAGGCATTGATATTGCGAATGGCGTCAGCGTGCCGATCGTGGCCGCGGCTGACGGAGTAGTTATCCGTTCTTACTACTCATCTTCTTATGGAAACGTTATTTTGGTATCGCATTCCATTAATGGAAAAGTATTCACAACCGTTTATGCCCATTTGTCTGAGCGTGTCGTACAAGGTGGAAGCGTCTCAAAAGGCCAAACACTCGGCTATATGGGAAATACAGGCCGTTCTTTCGGACAGCACTTGCACTTTGAGATTCACGAAGGACCGTGGACGCTGTCAAAAGAAAATGCTGTTGACCCGCGCAAGTATATTAACTTTTAATGTTGAGCTGCCTCAAAAGCTTTTAAAAGCTGCTGGAGGCAGCTTTTTTATTACTTATTGTTCTCTTTTCTGCTTCTGCCTAAAGATTCGGATCTGGGCGTTCGCCCGCGCAATCTTCCCCTTTTTGAATAATCTGTAATTGTAAGTGCAGGGGAGGTGTAAAGTATGAGCGGTGGTGGCGGATACGGAAGCGGATTTGCGTTAATCGTTGTCTTGTTCATTCTCTTAATCATTGTTGGAGCAGCTTATATTGGCTGGGGCTACTAATGATTATTGAAGAGAAGGAAAACGGGTTGACCTTTTAAGGCAGCCCGTTTTTAACTATAATGAAAGACGTTGGACGAAGACGTCGTTTTATTGTAAAGTGATACCTATATGAGTATAAGGGAGCAGATGATATGTGTGTTTATTTTTTTAGGGGAAAAGCTGAGTATAACCTGGCTCTGTCAGAAAAACGAATGAATGAAAGCAGCGTAGAAGATGATATTTTTCTGTCAAAGGAATAAAATGAAATGAACTGGTTTACGATTGGTTCTTTGACCGTACATGCTTCCCAACTCGCCGTGATTGCTGCTTTTTTCATTTCAGCCATTGTTCTCTGGCTGAAAAAGGACAAGGTGCTTTTAGATGTTTACGGAAACGCTGTCTTTCTCTTTATCGCTGTATGGAAACTGAGCATCCTCTTGTTCAGCTTTTCACTCGTAATGCAGGCGCCTTTGTCGCTTTTATATTTTAATGGCGGCTGGAAAGGGGTTTGGCTCGCATTTATATTCGTTCTTTTGTACATTGTCTGGAAATGCCCGGCTGAAAAACGGGCACTGGCTGCTTGGATATGGATGCTGACAGGAGTCTCATTTGAAATCGTTTTAGCCTTGTTAACCGGACAAGCAGTCCTTTGGCCGCTCATCCAGCTGGCCGGGGGAGTCGTCTTGCTCGCTATACCTATGAAGCAAATAAGGGGCACAGTCTGGCTGTTTACGTTATGGCAGCTGTTGTTTGAGTCGTTGACCGCTGAGTTATTTTCAAGTGGCGGTCTGCTGTATATAGGTGCAGCGTTGTTTTTTACTTTAATCATCAGGAGGGATCCAGTTGAATAAAAAATGGTTTGGCGTGTTGCTGCTCGTGTTGCTCGTTGGCATTGCAGCAATGAACATTATGAAGGATAAGAAGGAAATTACGGAAATTGAAAATCCGGGCTTAAAAGTGACGGATGAAAGAATCGCTTCAGGAGCAGTATCCGGTATCGGACTCGGCGATAAAGCACCTGATTTCACTCTACAAACACTAGATGGAAAAAAAGTGTCGCTGTCAGATTATGAAGGCAAAAAAGTCATTTTAAATTTCTGGGCGACGTGGTGCCCGCCTTGTAAAGCGGAAATGCCCCATATGCAAAACTTTTATAAAAAAGAAGCTGAAAAAAGCAACGTGGAAATTTTATCGGTAAATTTAACGAGTGCAGACAAAAGCAAAGAAGCGGTGGCCGAATTTGCCAAGCAATATGACTTAACGTTCCCAATCCCGCTTGATGTTGACGGAACGATCGGTGAACAATACGAAGTCGTCACCATCCCGACTTCCTACATTCTTAACACCGACCGCACCGTCCACCAAAAAATCATCGGACCCATGGACGAACAAATGATGCACCAACTCATCAGCGAACTAAAATAAAAGGAATCAATTCTTCAGCGCTTTAAAGTGTTGGGGGACTGACCCCCGCTGCGATAACGCGTTAAAGTGCTGCAGGCTGATTTGATTACGAAGGAGTGCTTTATGGAATGGAAGGTCAATCATTTAGGACGAAGGCGGTCCATAGCGGGCTTATGGAGGGGCGTCAGTTTAAAACGAAGGCAACGCCCATTTACCAGACGTCTGTTTTTTCGTTTAACAGCTTAGAAGAGCTGGAAGGGTATTTTGAAGGGGACACTCCTTATTTGTATACGCGGAACGGCAACCCTAATTCAGATGAGCTGGCAAAGGGGGTGGCGGCACTTGAATCTGCTCCTGATGGTGTGGCCGCTTCATCCGGCCTTGGAGCGATTTTAGCAGGTATTTTAGCGGTGGCACAAAGCGGCCATCATATCGTCGCGGCAAGCGATCTGTACGGAGGCACTTACCACCTGATCAAAGAAGAGTTGAAGGCGTTCGGTATTACTGCTTCGTTTGTTGATTTTAGTGACGGCCGGGCAATCGAAGCAGCTATTCAGCCAAATACGAAGCTGTTGTATACGGAAACGATAACAAACCCTTTTTTACGGGTAGAAAATGTGGATGCGCTTGTGGAGACTGCTAAAAAGCACGAGCTCTATACGATGGTTGATAACACGTTTGCAACGCCTTATTTACTGCAGCCTTATACGAAGGGAATCGACCTTGTTGTTCACAGTGCAACAAAGTATATCGGAGGCCATAGCGATATTACAGCCGGTGTTGTAGCCGGCCGCAAGGAGCTCATTGCCGCTGCCCGCAGCCGAATCGTAAATATGGGAATGAACTTAAGCCCGTTCGAATCATGGCTTGCTTACCGCGGGTTAAAAACATTAGCTATTCGTATGGAGCGGCAGGCGAAAAATGCGCAAGAGCTGGCTGATTTTCTCCGCCAGCACAGCCAAGTGAAAAAAATGTATTATCCGGAATACGTGTCTGAACAAGGCAACGGCGCCGTCGTTACGATCGAGTTAAAGGAAGAGATCAATATGAGCCGCTTCTTCTCGTCGCTTGGCTGGATTAAAATCGTTCCTTCCTTAGCAGGTGTGGAAACGACTGTCTCTTATCCGCTCGGCACCTCGCACCGTTCATTGACGGAAAAAGAGAAACACACACTAGGCATCAACGAAAGAGTCGTCCGCATTTCCACCGGCATCGAAGAGTCATCAGATATTATCCGGCAGGTTGAGCAGGCTATCTCTTCTGCGTTACTGCGTTAATATATTGGGGGTCAGTCCCTCATCGCTTTAAAGCGATGAGGGACTGACCCCGTTTTGTGTTCATAACTTGTCCGCCTGCTTCATAGGTTAGGAGAAGGGGCTGTCCGTGCGGAATTGAGCCGGCCGGCTTTTTTAGCTTTCCAAATTGGAGGGGGCGGAATAGTGAAGAGAAAATGGGTGGCAGTGTTGGCGGTGTCTTCTTTTATAACGGGAGCCGGAGGAATGTACGGTGGCCTGGCGGCGCTCGACGGACAAGAGGGCGCGGGCCAGCCGCAAGAGAACGTGCAGAGACAGGCGGCACCGGCTGAGCTGCCGGACGAGCTTCATAAAGTACAGAAAGCATACGAAGTGATTGCTGGTCAATATGTTGAAAAAGTCGACCGTTCTAGTCTAATAGAAGGTGCGATTGACGGAATGGTTGGTTCTTTGCAAGATCCATATTCCGTTTATATGGATGCGGAAACGGTAGAGCAGTTTGAAGAATCGCTCGACTCTTCGTTTGAAGGGATCGGCGCGGAAATTACTGTTGTGGACGGCAAGCTGACAATTGTTGCTCCATTTAAAGATTCTCCGGCGGAAAAAGCTGGGTTGAAACCGAAAGATCAAATTGTCACCATTAACGGCAAGACGGTGAGCGGCCTGACAATTTTTGAGGCGACGAAAAAAATACGCGGCAAAAAGGGAACGACTGTCACGATCGGCATCATCCGTCCTGGCATGACAAAGCCGCTTGATGTAAAAGTAAAGCGCAATGAAATCCCAATTGAAACCGTATTTGCGAAAACGAAGGAAAAGAAGGGCAAGCAGGTTGGAGTTATTGAAATTACATCATTCTCGGAAGAGACAGCAAAGGATTTTAAATCCGAATTGAAAAAGCTTGAGAAAAAAGAACTGGACGGGCTCGTCATTGACGTGCGCGGAAACCCGGGCGGCTTTTTAACGAGCGTAGAAGAGATTTTAAAAGTGCTCATCACAGAAAACAAGCCTTATATGCAAATTGAAGAAAAGACAGGGCGCAAAATACCGTACTTCTCGGAAAAGAAAAAAGTAAAGCCTTATCCGATTGCGGTGCTTACGGATGAAGGCAGCGCTTCCGCTTCGGAAATTCTGGCAGGTGCGTTGAAAGAAGCGGAAGGCTATCCGGTCATCGGTGAAAAGAGCTTCGGCAAAGGTACGGTGCAGCAGCCAGTACCGCTTGGGGATGGCAGCAATTTGAAGCTGACGACTCATAAGTGGCTGACGCCAAACGGCAACTGGATTCATGGAGAAGGCATCCGTCCGGATATTGAAGTAAGGCAGCCGAAATATTTTTATGCACACCCGCTGCAAGTGAATAAACCGCTCACCCGCGAAATGAACAATGACAGCGTGAAAAGCGCTCAGGTGATGCTTGACGGTCTCGGTTACGCCCCCGGCCGGACAGACGGCTATTTCAGTGCCGAAACGGAAAAAGCGGTCCGCGCCCTGCAAATTCAAACAGGATTAGAAGAAACAGGAACGATCGACAAAGAAACAGCAAATAAGCTTGAACAAAAATGGATGGAAGAAATGAAAAAAGAAAAAAATGACCTCCAGCTGCAAGCGGCTTTGGCTTATATAAGAAGTCTAAAAAAGTAAGCAGGATCAATTTATCAATTGCCTGCCCGGATAGCAAAGTGTAAACAGACCGGCCACTGCCTGTCCTATAATTGGAAGCGTAACGCTTCTTTCACAATATATATTCACGCGCCCCCGCTTTCTTTGGTACAATATTCTATATAGTGTAAGCAATATAAGGTGGGGGAACGCCGTGGTACAAGAATGGTTATTGGAGCTTTTGGCTGGCTTCGGAAAATTATTTATTCATCCGGTCTTTTATTTTTCATTTTTACTCGCTTTCGTCGTCGGCATGTTTCGTGTGACGAGAGAGCGAAAAGATTTCCACACGCGTGTGTATGATATTTATCAAGAAATTCGATACATCTTGCCTTCCAGTTTATTTATCGGATTGCTGTTATCCATCGCGGCTATCGCTTCCGGATTAACGCTGCCACTCGAGCTGCTGAACTTTATCGCTGCAGTCACGATCATTTTAAGTGTGGGCGGTTTCCGGCTGCTCTCGCCCGCCTGGACGATCGGTCTCTCTTTGCTCATCTTCGCCGTTTCGGAAAAAACAGGTTATACCTTTATCCCGTATGATGGGCTGTCACTCAGCAAGATATTGATGACGATGGCTGTCTTGTTGGCGCTGTTGTTAATCACTGAAGGCCTGCTTATGTTCAAACGGGGCTGGCAGGGAACGTCTCCGCGCCTCGCAGAAAGCCCGCGCGGATTAAACGTAGGAGTTCAATTCGCTCAACGACTGTGGCTCGTGCCAGTGTTTTTAGTTTTGCCTGCCGGCGATCTTACTTCGCCGTGGCCGTGGTGGCCGGTTATTTCCATTGGAGCAGAAACGTATGCATTCATCTGGTTTCCTTTTTTAGTCGGCTTTGCCCAGCTCATCAAAAGCACACTCCCGGAACTCGCAGTCAAAGCGACCGGGAAAAATATTATAACGGTCGGTGTCATTACGCTTCTACTGGCTGTCGCAGCCTACTGGGTACCGCTCCTCGCGGTGGCAAGCGCCGCTTTCGCTTTCATCAGCCGTATCTGGATTTCCAGGCGGCACTATGCGTATGAAAGGAACCGCCATTATTTCTTTACACCGCAGCCGAAAGGCGTCATGATCCTCGGGATTTTGCCGCACACACCGGCGAAAAAAATGGACTTAAAAATCGGTGAAATTATTTATAAAGTCAATAATATGGAAGTTAACACGTACACTGAGTTTTACGAAGCGCTGCAAAAAAACGCCGCCTATTGCAAACTCGAAGTCGTCGATGTAAACAGCCAAATACGCTTTGTCCAAGGCTCGCTTTACGAAGGAGAGCATCATGGGCTTGGCTTAATTTTAGCCGAAGAGGAAAAAGGGTTTGTGGCAGAAGGAAGTTAACTATGATTTTTCATAATTAATCAGCACATTACTATATCAAAAATCCTCAGGGGAAATTAAATTCCCTTGAGGATTTTCTTCATTCAAAAAACTTTTGGAACAACATCGTTTTCTGCATCTTCTATGATCAAAATCTTCATTTTTTGCAAAGCAGTCACTCCTTTATGCATGACAAATGTCCTTGTGCAGAAAAAGAAAAAGTGGTTATATGTAGTTTACCTGTTTTAGCCGGGAAAATAAAAGTGGTAAAAAGAAAAGGAAGCACGTGTAAAAGAGCTGGATTTTGACTTTTTTGAATGTTTAAAATAGCATTTGTGTAGATAGCTCATTTCTATGATGAAAGACCAGTCTCACTTTTTTATTCGATTATTTGTACTACAGCCGCCGCGGGTATAGCATAAAAACCAAATGAACATCCACTATATAGTAGAAGACCTCAGCCGCTTTCCATTTGGCAAAGAATTTGATATTGTCCCCAGCGTCGGCCTATATAAATGTGCATAACGGGATTGTGGCACAGCCGAGATGACGATTCCTGCCTCGCTTATATTTTAATTTCTAAACATTGACTGAAAAAGGCCAATGTTTTAAAGTAGAAGTATATGTAAAAGTGAGGTGAGGGTGTTGGGAAGGCAATAGAAAGAAGCACACTAATGTTTGCAGGCAGTGCGACTCGGTTTATGGACGAAAACAATCAGACTGATTTTTGTACGCAAACAGGCCGGATCAAGCCTCAGCGCACGAAAAAAAGGACGGTTGAATAGAAATATTCATTTTAATTTAACGGAGGTGTAATTCCTTGCGGCACAACGCTCGCCGCAAGGATCTTATTTGGACATATTAAACTTAATCATGGTTGCCTTTTTGATTGCGTTAACCGGTTTCTTCGTAGCGACCGAGTTTGCAATTGTAAAGGTTAGGAGCACAAGGATCGACCAGTTGGCAGCAGAAGGACGTGCCAATACGAAAGCCGCTAAGAAGATCATTACGAATCTTGATGAGTACTTATCCGCGTGTCAGTTAGGGATCACAGTGACAGCTCTCGGGCTCGGGTGGCTCGGCGAACCGACTGTGGAACGGTTGCTGCATCCGCTGTTTGTACAGCTGAATTTGTCGGAGTCTTTAGTCACGGTATTGTCGTTTGTGATCGCTTTTTCAACAATTACCTTTTTACACGTCGTTGTTGGTGAATTAGCGCCAAAAACAGTGGCGATTCAAAAGGCGGAAGAGGTCACCTTGCTGTTTGCCAAACCAATGATTATTTTTTACCGCCTGATGTATCCATTCATTAAAGCATTAAACGGAGCTTCTAGGCTGTTAATCAGATTATTCGGCTTCAAGCCAGTTTCGGAAAATGAAATGGCTCATACAGAAGAAGAATTGCGTATGATTTTATCGGAAAGCTTGAAAAGCGGAGAAATTAATCAATCGGAATATAAATATGTGAATAATATTTTTGAATTTGATGACCGTCTCGCAAAAGAGATTATGGTTCCGCGTACAGAAGTGACGGCTTTTGACAAGTCGCAAACAGTGGAGCAGTGTATCGTCACAGCCATAGAAGAAAACTATACACGCTACCCGATTGCGGATGGTGACAAAGACCGCATCGTCGGCATGGTCAACATGAAAGAAGTGCTGACGGATTACATTAGAGATGAAAAGAAAAAAAATCTCACGATTGATCATTACATTCGTCCTGTCATTCAAGTAATTGAGTCCATTGCCATTCATGAGTTGCTCGTGAAAATGCAAAAAGAACGCATTCAAATGGCGATCTTAATTGATGAGTACGGCGGCACAGCCGGTCTTGTCACAACAGAAGACATTCTTGAAGAAATCGTCGGCGAAATCCGCGACGAGTTTGACCAGGACGAAACCCCGATGATTAAGCGGGTAAACGACCAGCAAATGATCCTTGATGGAAAAGTGCTGCTCAGCGAAGTGAATGACTTATTCGGACTTGATATCGATGAGGAAGACATCGATACAGTCGGCGGCTGGGTGTTAACGGAGAAATTCGAAGTCCAGGAAGGCGACACAATCGAACGGGGCGGCTGCACATTTAAAGTCATTGAACTCGACGGCTACCACATTAAATTCATCGAAGTCACAAAAGAAGCCCCCGCACCTTCACCGGTAGTCGGGGATATGTTAGAAGAAGCCTGATTCGCTTAGCGAATCAGGCTTTTTTTAGCATGCAAGTTATTTTTTGAACAGTTTAGCTGATTTCATCACGTTTTCGGCAAGTTGTTCATCAATCGCGCCTTCCGCTTTTCTTAGACAAATACAAAGTATATGAATGCTGCGAGCACGATTCGGTAGATGGCGAATGGTGTGAGTTTGACTTTGTTAATGAGTGCTAGGAAGAAGCGGATGGACACCAGGGCGAAGATAAAGGCGCTGATGAAGCCGACAATGAAAAATGGGAGAGCGTCGATTGTGAAGTGCTCCCAGTTTTTGATCAGTGATAATGCACTCGCGCCAGCCATGATTGGCATGGCCATGATAAAGGTAAAGTCAGCGGCTGCCCGATGGCTCATGCCGAGCAGAACGCCTCCAGAGATAGTGGAGCCAGAACGGGAAAAGCCGGGCCAGAGCGCAATACATTGGAATAAGCCAATGAGAAATGCTTGTTTATACGTAATGTCATCAACAGTTTCGGTTTTTACCCGTGCCGGCGCCAGCCAGTCAGCTGCGAGCATAAGCACCGCACCGGCAACTAGTCCAATTAGTACGGTATTCAAATTAAATAAATGTTTATCAATGTAATCTTCAAACAAAAATCCAAGCACAATAGCTGGAATCAATCCAACGAACACTTGGAGCAGCGTCAGCCGGGGACCAGCCTGATACGTTGCACTCGTTCTTTTTTGCAAGCCGAGAAGGTTAATAATCCGGTCTTTAAAAACAACGACGACCGCCAAAATCGATCCGAGCTGAATCACCACTTTAAACGTATTTGCCACCGGCGCTGAAAATAATTCTTTCGATTTTAACAAAATATCGTCCACAATAATCATGTGTCCTGTTGAAGAAACAGGCGCAAACTCAGTGGCCCCTTCCACAAGACCGAGAATAAAAGCAACGAATAATTCCCACCAATTCATTTTTGTCACCTCAAAAAAGTAAAATAAATAGCCACTTAACGATTGTATGGCTACAATGAAAATATGTCTAGGTAAACGAGGAAATGCCATGATTTTTTCTTTTGCTGACTGATCTTGCTTTTAGTTCTGGGGAGGAGTGATGATTTTATGGGAATACATAATTATTTTAAAAGTTTATCTGACTTAGAGCATTTATTCAGATTGCCGGGAAAATTTAAATACCAGTCGCACACGGTGGCTGCCCATTCGTTCAAAGTGACGAAAATCGCACAATTTTTAGGGACGATTGAAGAACTGGCCGGTGTGGAAGTAAATTGGCGGGCTTTGTACGAGAAAGCATTGAACCACGACTATGCAGAGCTGTTCACCGGAGACATTAAAACACCTGTAAAGTATGCTACGAAAGAATTAAAGGACTTATTTTCACAAGTGGAAGAGCAAATGGCAAAGAAGTTTGTCGAGCAGGAATTCCCTGAAGAATTGCAAAGCATATACGTTGAACGATTTAAAGAAGGAAAAGACGATACGCTAGAAGGAAGGATTTTATCAGTAGCAGATAAAATCGACTTGCTTTACGAGTCATTCGGAGAAATTTTAAAACGCAATCCGGAGCCGCTTTTTCTTGAAATTTATAAAGAAGCTTTGTCCACAATTATGGAATTCCATGATATGAATTGTGTGCAGTATTTTATCGAAAACATTTTGCCGGACATGCTTTCTGAAGAATTCATTCCTTACAATGAGCTCAACTACATGACAGAAATGATTGTCCAAAAATATGAGAAAAAATAATATGATTTTCGGAAAAGGGCTTTTTAAATGGACAAGGTTTCAGTATGATGAAGGCAACAAAAGCTTCTTGCGGAGAGTGAGAACATGATAGATAAAATAATAATGGCAATTTTCCTGCCCGGCTTTCTCGTCGTCTTTTTTACAAGAGTAACGTTCAATCACTTTTTAGGCCTCGGTTTGACCGTTGCTTTAATAGCAGCTTCCGCATATAAAGGCTACACCCACACGTGGCCGCTGATTATTATCGACGCTGCTTCCTTAACAGCCGGTTTCTGGCTGTCCAACCGTATGATGAAGGCAAGAAAAGCGTAAGCGCCTTGATCAGCCCCGACAAGCAAATGTTCTTTCCCCTGTCCAGCTGCGCCTCCTTGGGGCTCGAGGTCATATGCCAGTCTGACTGTATGGCTGAAAAGCGCCATTTCGTCATCCTGTCATATGCTTGTCGCCCCAGAGCAGTCGGCTCCGCTTTTCTAGAAAGAAGTCCGCCCTTTGACTTCATTGGGGAAAGGTTATTTGACCTCGAGGGGCTAGGCGCTGAAGCTAGACAAAAAGAAAATCGCATAAATAAGAAATCCCGTCTGCCGGTCGTCAACGGCAGACGGGATTTCTTTATGGGAAAATGGGTAAATGGATAAAAAAGCTTGAATTCGTGAAGAAAATAGCTAAATTGACGAACAACGCGCCCGCAACGTGAACAAAATCTCCAAAATGACAAACACTTCCTATCAAAAAATCAGCTCTTTCTCTTGAAATTAAATAGGGTATGGGGTATTATAAAGATAAGCTTGATATACCCCGCTAGGTAAAAGGAGGAATTACTTTATGTTTTTTCGTTCTTATTTCGATGAAAAATTAGCTCAATATTCTTATATGGTGGCTTGTCAAAAAACAGGGGAAGCAATTGTGATCGACCCGGCACGTGACATTACACCTTACGTTGAAACAGCGAGAAAAGAAGGGTTCCAGTTGACGGCGGCAGCTGAAACGCACATTCATGCGGACTTTGTTTCGGGAGCGCGCCAGCTGGCAAACGATTATGGAGTGACCTTATATTTATCAGATGAAGGTGACGAGAATTGGAAATATCAGTACACGGACAATCTTTCTGCCAAACTTGTGAAAGACGGCGATGTTTTTATGATTGGAAATGTGGAATTTAAAGTAATGCATACTCCCGGACATACTCCGGAAAGTATTTCCTTCATTTTAACGGACAAAGGCGGTGGTTCAGAGGAGCCGATGGGGATTTTTACTGGTGACTTTGTGTTCGTGGGTGACGTCGGACGCCCGGATTTGCTGGAAAAAGCCGCTGGAGTAAAAGGAACGGCTGATTCCGGAGCTTCGCAAATGTTTGATTCTGTCCAAAAGTTTAAGCAGCTGCCGGATTACTTAATCGTCTGGCCGGGCCATGGTGCCGGAAGTGCCTGCGGTAAATCGCTTGGTGCAGTGCCGATCTCAACTGTCGGCTATGAAAAAGCCAACAATTGGGCACTGAAAGAAGAAAGCAAAGAAGAATTCCAAAAAGAGTTGCTGAAAGACCAGCCGGAACCGCCTAAATACTTTGCGGTCATGAAAAAAGTAAATAAAATTGGCCCGAGTGTGCTGGCGAATGAAACGATTCCTTACGAGGAAAGCTTGGACGGCTTGGAAAAGTATTTAAATCAAGACGATGTGATTGTCATTGACACGAGAAATGGCAGCGAGTTTGCCCAGGGACATATTGAAGGAACGATCAATTTGCCTTATACAAAAATTTTCACGAACTGGGCCGGGTGGATTCTTGATTATGACAAAAAACTCGTTATCATTGCGGAGAAAGAACAGACACATGATATCCAGCATTCACTTGAATCGATCGGTCTTGATAAAATTGCAGCTTTTGCGAGCCCACGTGTTGTAAGTGAAGTTCCTTCGCTCGAAAAGTATGCAAACATTGACGTCAAGCAATTAAAAGCCCAATATGAAAAAGATGATGTGTATGTCATTGATATCCGCCAGCAGCAAGAATGGGAGGCGGGTCATATTCCAACAGCTCACCACCATATGCTCGGTTATTTGGAAGAAGCAGTGGACAGTTTGCCGAAGGACAAAAAAATCATCGTTCATTGCCAATCCGGCGCCCGTTCTGCTATCGGCACGAGCTTGCTGCAAGCGAATGGATTCAAAAACATTGAAAACTTGGCGAGCGGCTTTGCCGGCTGGAAAAAAGAAAACGGGCCAATTGAAAAAGCATAACAAGGAGGAATAAAAATGAATCAAGTAACAGTTTACTCAACAAACACATGCCCTTACTGCGATATGATGAAAAACTTTTTAAATGAACAGAGCATTCCATTTACAGAAGTAAATGTCCAGCAAGACCGTGAAGCTGCACAGCGCCTCGTGGAAACGACAGGCCAGATGGGTGTGCCGCAAACGGAAATTAACGGACAGTGGATTCTTGGCTTTGACCCGGATGCTGTTATGACGTTAATTAAATAATTCTTTGATGCCAGGCGTATTGCCTGGCATCTTTCCGTCAGCCAAAACTTGGAGCAGTGCCTCCGTGCCAACATTGAGCACGAAGAACAGACAGATACACTTGTGAAAGAAGCGGTTGATCTTTTAGTAAAGAGCCGTTAATTTTTTTGAGAGGTAACATACCCCTGTCCGTAAAGGGAGATAAATAATGTCTATAATTTTTTATATATTGCTAGCTTTATTTGTTTTTATCGCTATTAAAAATATGCTGCCGGCCGCAGGAATTCGGAATACAACAGCTGCTGAGCTGAAGAAGGAAATGAGAAAAAAAGATAAACAATGGATCGATGTCCGGACACCGGCAGAATTTAAAGCTGGTCACATTAATGGTTTTAAAAATATTCCACTGCAGCAGCTGTCTGCCCGGATGAATGAACTGGACTCTAAGAAAGAAGTCGTTGTCATGTGCCAAAGCGGCATGCGCAGTCAAAAGGCAGCTCGCTTATTAAAGAAAAAAGGATTCACGAATATTACGAATGTAGCTGGTGGTATTAGCACATGGAACTAAAAAATAGGAAAGGGGAGAAGAAGCGATGGATTGGTCGATAGGATGGATGGCGACAGTATTTTTAATCGGCTTTGCCGGCTCCTTTTTATCAGGAATGGTTGGGGTCGGCGGGGCGATTATTAATTATCCGCTGCTTTTATATATCCCGCCGCTGCTGGGATTTGCCGCTTTTAGCGCTCATGAAGTGGCGGGCATCAGTGCTGTGCAAGTGTTTTTTGCGACGATTGCTGGTGTATGGGCGTACCGGAAAAGTGATTACTTAAATAAAACATTAATTGTGTATATGGGGGCTGCTGCGCTGGCGGGCAGCTTTATCGGCGGATTCGGCTCAGAAAATATGACAGAGTCGACGGTGAATGTTGTATACGGCCTTTTAGCCGCTCTTGCTGCTGTGATGATGTTCGTGCCAAAGGAAAGTTTGGATAACCGGTTAATGGAGGATGTGACATTTAATAAATGGCTGGCCGTCACTCTCTCTTTCATCGCAGGAATCGGAGCCGGGGTTGTCGGAGCCGGCGGCGCGTTTTTGCTCGTGCCGATCATGCTCGTTATGTTAAAAATCCCGACGAGAATGACGATTGCCAGCTCGCTTGCTATTACAGTTCTTTCTTCGATCGGTTCCGCGGGAGGAAAGCTGCTGACTGGACAGGTGCTGTTTATGCCGGCGCTGATTGTAATCATTGCAAGCCTCATTGCTTCTCCGCTCGGTGCGAAAGCCGGACAGAAGGTGAATACGAAGCTGCTGCAATGGCTGCTTGCTGTTCTAATTGCCGCTACGGCGATTAAAATCTGGATCGATATTATCCTTTAGAAAAAAAGCCTTTCCGGTGAACGGATCGGCTTTTTTTGTGGGAAAAAGTGAAAATGAAAAAATGCAGAACGTATGTGCGCTTATTAATAGCAAGCCGGGTTTCATTTATGCTAAAATGGGAAGTATGATTACTAACATTGGAAATCGGAACAAGCTTTAACCGGATCTTTTTTAAGTGAAAGAGTGAGTATATTTGTAAGAGGAGCAGGGGGTTGGAAGGTGAAAAACGAATTTGAAATTTTTTCAAAGTATAGTCCACAAGGGGACCAGCCGGGGGCGATTGCCGAGCTCGTTGCCGGTATAAAAGAAGGGAAAAAACATCAGACGCTGCTCGGTGCGACCGGAACAGGAAAAACATTTACTATGTCTAACGTGATTAAAGAAGTGAAAAAGCCGACACTCGTGATTGCTCACAATAAGACGCTCGCCGGCCAGTTGTACAGCGAGTTTAAAGAGTTTTTTCCGAACAATGCGGTGGAATATTTCGTCAGCTATTATGACTATTACCAGCCGGAAGCGTACGTGCCGCAGACGGATACTTTTATAGAGAAAGACGCGAGTATTAACGATGAAATAGATAAGCTGCGCCACTCCGCTACGTCTTCTTTGTTTGAGCGGGATGATGTCATTATTATTGCCAGTGTGTCTTGTATTTACGGCTTAGGTTCTCCAGAAGAATATCGCGATCTTGTCATTTCGTTGCGGACCGGCATGGAAATTGAACGCAATCAGCTGTTGCGCAAACTCGTAGATGTACAGTATGAGCGGAATGATATTGATTTTAAGCGCGGAACGTTTCGTGTGCGCGGCGACGTCGTAGAGATTTTCCCGGCGTCCCGAGATGAACGCTGCATCCGCGTTGAATTTTTTGGAGATGAAATTGATCGGATTCGCGAAGTGGATGCATTGACTGGGGAAATTACGGGCGAACGTGAACATGTGGCTATTTTTCCGGCGTCCCACTTCGTTACACGTGAGGAAAAAATGAAAATCGCCATTGACAACATTGAAAAAGAGCTGGAAGAACAGCTCCCGATTTTACATGCGGAAAATAAATTGCTCGAAGCACAGCGGCTGGAACAACGGACGCGCTATGACCTGGAAATGATGAGGGAAATGGGCTTTTGCTCGGGAATTGAAAACTATTCGCGCCATTTAACACTGCGAGCTCCTGGAGCCACACCATACACACTCCTCGACTATTTTCCGGATGATTTTTTAATCGTCGTCGATGAGTCACACGTAACGCTTCCGCAAATCCGCGGCATGTACAACGGGGACCAGGCGCGCAAGCAAGTGCTTGTCGATCACGGATTCCGCCTGCCGTCTGCAAAAGATAACCGTCCGTTGAAATTTGAAGAATTTGAAGACCACGTCCATCAAATTGTATACGTATCCGCGACACCGGGTCCCTATGAAATGGAGCATACGCCGCACATGACTCAGCAAATCATTCGTCCGACCGGCCTGCTTGACCCGACAGTGGACATCCGTCCGATTGAAGGGCAGATAGATGATCTGTTGAACGAAATTAATGAACGGGCTGCCCGGAATGAACGGGTGCTTGTGACGACGTTAACGAAAAAGATGTCAGAAGACTTAACCGACTATTTGAAGGAGATTGGCGTAAAAGTCCAATACCTCCATTCGGAAATTAAAACGCTTGAGCGGATTGAAATTATCCGCGATCTCCGTCTCGGCAAATATGATGTGCTTATCGGTATCAACTTGCTGAGGGAAGGGCTTGATATTCCTGAAGTGTCGCTCGTGGCCATATTGGATGCAGATAAAGAAGGATTCCTTCGTTCCGAGCGCTCGCTGATTCAAACGATGGGCCGGGCTGCGCGTAATGCCGGCGGCCACGTTATTATGTACGCAGATAAAATGACGGATTCAATGACGAAAGCGCTCGATGAAACGAAACGGCGCCGGACGATTCAGCAGGAATACAATGAAAAGCACGGAATTACTCCACAAACCATTCAGAAAGATATCCGCAATGTGATTCGGGCGACACATGCGGCGGAGGAAATGGAAAGCTACGAAGCTTCTGTAACGAAGAAGAAGATGACTGTCCAAGAACGAAACCGCTTGATCGCAAGTCTTGAAAGCGAAATGAAAGCGGCAGCCAAAGCGCTTGATTTTGAGCTGGCTGCTCAGCTTCGCGATGCATTGTTAGAGTTGAAATCGGAAGGATGACTTTTATATGGGAATAGATAAAATTACCGTAAAAGGAGCAAGAGCGCACAATTTAAAAGACATTGATGTCACGATTCCACGGGATAAGCTCGTCGTTGTGACGGGCTTGTCCGGTTCCGGAAAATCATCGCTTGCGTTCGATACGATTTATGCGGAAGGGCAGCGGCGCTACGTAGAGTCGTTGTCTGCTTATGCCCGCCAGTTTCTCGGGCAGATGGACAAACCGGACGTTGATGCCATTGAAGGCTTGTCTCCGGCCATTTCCATTGATCAAAAAACGACGAGCCGGAATCCGCGTTCGACAGTCGGTACCGTAACGGAGATTTACGACTACGTCCGGCTGTTATTTGCCCGTGTCGGCCGCCCGATCTGTCCGGTCCATGGCATTGAAATTACGTCGCAGACGATTGAACAAATGGTCGACCGCATTATGCAGTATGAAGAACGGACAAAGCTGCAAGTACTCTCGCCGATCGTTTCCGGCCGTAAAGGCACGCATGCCAAAGTGTTCGAAGACATTAAGCGTCAAGGCTATGTCCGCGTACGTGTAGACGGGGAAATGAGAGAAATAGAAGAAGAGATAGAGCTTGAAAAAAACAAAAAACATTCCATTGAAGTCGTTATTGACCGTGTTGTCGTCAAAGAAGGCGTCGAGCCCCGGCTGGCGGATTCACTTGAAGCGGCCTTAAGGCTCGGGGAAGGCAATGTCATTATCGACGTCATCGGCCAGGAAGAACTGCTATTTTCAGAACACCATGCCTGCCCGCACTGCGGCTTTTCGATCGGAGAGCTGGAGCCGCGCATGTTTTCTTTTAACAGTCCGTACGGCGCTTGCCCGACGTGTGACGGCCTTGGTTCGAAATTGAAGGTGGATATTGAGCTCGTCATCCCGAACCCGGATTTAAGTTTAAAAGAACATGCAATCGCTCCGTGGGAACCAACTAGCTCGCAATATTACCCGCAGCTTTTAGAATCCGTATGCCGTCATTACGGCATTAAAATGGACGTGCCCGTTAAAGACTTGCCGAAAGAACAACTCGATAAGATTTTGTATGGGTCCGGGCGGGAACGCATTCATTTCCGCTATGAAAACGACTTTGGCCAAATTCGGGAAAACAACATTGTGTTTGAAGGTGTCATTAGCAATGTCGAACGCCGGTACAAGGAAACGAGCTCAGACTATATCCGGGAGCAAATGGAGAAATATATGGGGCAGCAAAAGTGCCCGACGTGTAAAGGGTACCGCTTAAAAAAAGAAAGCCTGGCAGTAAAAGTTAATGAATTGCACATAAGTGAAGTGACTGACTTTTCGATTGAAGAAGCAGAACAATTTTTTGCCGGCTTATCGCTGACCGAAAAAGAAATGCAAATTGCCCAAATGATCTTGCGGGAAATTCAGGAACGTCTCGGCTTTTTAATTAATGTCGGTCTCGACTATTTAACACTGAGCCGCTCGGCAGGCACGCTGTCGGGCGGAGAAGCGCAGCGGATTCGTCTGGCGACTCAAATCGGCTCCCGGCTGACAGGAGTTCTTTACATTCTTGATGAGCCGTCGATCGGTCTGCACCAGCGCGATAATGACCGTCTCATTCAGACGCTGCAAAATATGCGCGACATCGGCAATACACTCATTGTCGTCGAACATGATGAAGACACGATGATGGCTGCTGACTATTTAATCGATGTCGGGCCGGGTGCGGGCGTTCACGGCGGCGAAATCGTCTCCGCCGGCACGCCGCAGGAAGTAATGAGCGACCCGGCGTCATTGACCGGTCAATACTTATCAGGTGAAAAATTCATTCCGCTGCCGGCAGAGCGCCGCAAGCCGGATGGCCGCTGGGTGGAAGTAACGGGAGCGAAAGAAAACAACTTGCGGAACGTAAAAGCGAAATTTCCGCTTGGGATGTTTATTGCTGTCACAGGGGTGTCTGGTTCAGGGAAAAGTACATTGATTAATGACATTCTTCATAAAAGGCTTGCTCAGAAACTGCATCGTTCCAAGCAAAAGCCGGGCAAGCATGGAAATGTAAAAGGAATCGAGCATCTTGATAAAGTCATTGATATCGATCAGTCTCCAATCGGCCGGACGCCGAGATCGAATCCGGCTACTTACACCGGAGTGTTTGACGATATCCGTGATGTGTATGCAACGACAAATGAAGCGAAAGTGCGCGGCTATAAAAAAGGCCGGTTTAGCTTTAACGTAAAAGGCGGCCGCTGCGAAGCATGCCGCGGCGATGGAATTATAAAAATAGAAATGCACTTTTTACCGGATGTGTACGTGCCTTGTGAAGTGTGCCACGGCAAGCGCTACAATCGCGAAACGCTTGAAGTGAAATATAAAGGCCATAATATTGCTGACGTCCTTGCTATGACAGTGGAAGATGCGCTCGAATTTTTTGAAAACATACCTAAAATTAAGCGCAAGCTGCAAACAATTGCGGACGTGGGGCTTGGCTATATTAAACTTGGCCAGCCGGCGACGACGCTTTCTGGAGGGGAAGCACAGCGCGTGAAGCTCGCATCTGAACTTCACCGCCGCTCTACAGGCCGTTCGTTTTACATTTTGGATGAACCGACGACCGGTTTGCACGTCGATGATATTGCCCGCCTGCTAAATGTGCTGCAGCGTTTAGTGGAAAATGGTGACACCGTGCTCGTCATTGAGCACAACCTTGACGTAATCAAAACCGCTGATTACATTGTTGATCTCGGTCCTGAAGGCGGGGACAAAGGCGGCACCATTGTCGCGGCCGGCACACCGGAAGATGTGGCAAAAGCAGAAGATTCATACACCGGACATTATTTGAATAAAGTGTTAGTACGTGAACGGGAAAGGGCACAGAAAGTGAACAATTAAGATGGATGAAACTTTTTTACCGCTTCTTCGTAAATATAGATAGAAAGCCAATTCTTAATGAATGGAGTGCCTCGAATGAACGAAGAGAAAAAAAGAATTTTGGAAATGGTAGAAGCAGGCTTAATTACAGCAAGCGAAGCATTAACGCTGCTGGAGGCGCTTGAAAAAGAACCTGGCCAAAATGTCCGTAAAGAACGCAGAGACAACTTTTTTGATGAACTCGTCAATCTTGGTCAAAAATTAAGCGGCAGCGGACAAAAACAAAGCGGGGAATCAAGCGGCTCCGCTCATCAGCCGAAGGATAAGCTGTTTCAATTTGTACAGTCGACTGTACAAAAACTGAAGGACTTTGATTTTCCGCTTGGAAAAACCGTTGAATTCTCACACGTCTTTCAAGAAAGCGAATTTTCTCCACAACGCATTAAAGCCGAAACGGCGAGCGGCAACTTTACAATTCAGCCTTGGCAGGAAAATGGTGTGAAAGCGGAGTGTCACGTGAAAATGTACGGTGCGGATAATGAAGATGAAGCGCGTGAAGCGTTCATCAAGAATAGCGTCTTTTATGCGCGCGAAGATAAATTCTCATTTTCTGTCGGCTTAAAACTGATGAAAGTGGATACGATTCTTTACGTGCCGGAAGCCGCTGTCAATGATATTTCAGTGAAACTGTTCAACGGTTCATTCAGTATGCGTGATATGGACGTGCAGACGCTTGAAGTGAAAACAGCGAACGGCAAAATTGAAGTGAAAAAGTCAAAAGTAGCCGAATTTGAAGGTGAAACAGGCAACGGCCAAATTTATTTTATCGATTGTGAAGGAAAAAAAGTAGAAGCGAGTTCATTCAACGGAGCGGTTCATGTCGTCGGCTCTGTCGGCTATACAGACATTAAGTCATTTAACGGCAATGTGCTGTGCGACTTAAAATCAGATACAGCTCATACCGTAAAGGCACAGGCCGTCACTGGGCATATCGAAATATACGTGCCAGAACATCTGGCGATGAAAGGTGTACTGCGCACAAACCTCGGCTCGCTGCAGCTCCCTGAGACAGGCATGAAAAGAGTGACAGAAAAAGAAGAAGTGGTTCAAAAGCTTGTCCGCTTCGAAAGTGAAAAAGAAGCGCTCGAGCAAGTGACAATCGAAGCAGAGACGAAAACAGGATCAGTTTCCATTAAAACAACGGCTTTACACAAGAACAGCAGCAATGAAGACATTGAAAAGCCTTCGATTTTTGAAGGTGAGTGAATCAGATGAAGTGGCTGATCGGCATTTTTGTTAATGCGATTTTGTTCATTGCCATTTCCGGTTATTTCGAAGGACTCTTCGTGAACAGCTTTCTGTCGGCCGTCATAGCCAGTTTCATCTTATCAATACTGAATATGATCGTCCGGCCGCTGCTTATTCTTTTCACACTGCCCATTACTTTTTTGACGCTTGGCCTATTCCTGTTTGTCATTAACGCTTTAACGCTAATGCTGACAGACAGCATCATGGGCGGTGCGTTTGACATTTCCGGCTTTGGCATGGCGCTGTTGATGGCGGTAATGATGGCGCTTGTGAATCTTGTTTTGCAATTAACTGTGTTTCAAAAGAAGTAGCACTTTTTTGCATCCTGGAAAACTAGGATGCTTTTTCCTATTTTAGCAGACCGGCAGCTGATAAAGACTTTCTACCGCTTCAGCAATCGCCTTGGCACAGAGCTCGCGGTAAGAAAGAGTCCGCAGCAGCCGCGCTTCTTCAAGGTTTGTCATAAAGCCCGCTTCTATGAGCACAGCGGACATGGCTGTTTTGCGCAGCACATAGAAGTCAGCTGTTTTCACCCCGCGGTTTTTGCGGCCGGTGAGCTGGATGAGACGGTGCTGAATCGCCTTTGCCAGCGCTTCTGCCTGCTTTGGACGCGACGTATGTATAAATGTTTCAATGCCGTTTGCGCTGTTCCACCCGCTGCCGTAAGCATTGGCGTGAATTGATAAAAATAGATCGGCTTTCCAGTTGTTTGCTTGTGAAACTCTTTTCGCGAGCGGCACATCTTCATGATCTGAGTGAGTGAAGAACACAGCTGCTCCCTTTGATTCCAATTTCTTTTTAGTAAAGATAGCAACATCCCGGTTGAACTCAAATTCCTTCATGCCATCAGGTGTTCTTTTTCCAGGCGTTGTGTATCCGTGACCAGCATCAATAATGATTTTCATATGTTTTTCCTCCTGATTATTTTTTCACTTTATATATACCGCTAAAGAGAGGAAAAGGACACTTTTAATGATTTTGAGATGAAATTTCCAATCTTCATTTTAATTAAGCGGTGTGAAAATGTTACAATAGATGAATATTGCCTTTAGAGGAGGAAGAATAGTGGCTAAAGTGCGCACAACAGATTTACTGGAAAACTTGGATTTAGAACTCATTAGCGGCGAAGACGGACTCCACCGCCCGATTACTACGAGTGATCTTTCCCGCCCGGGGCTTGAGCTCGCCGGCTTTTTTGATTATTATCCGAAAGAGCGGGTGCAGTTGCTTGGAATGACAGAGCTGACCTTTTTTGAAAAGCTGCATCCGGAAGAGAAGAAAACGAGAATGGAAAGGCTTTGTGATGATATAACACCGGCCATTGTGATTGCGCGCGGTCTAGAAGTGCCGGAAGAGTTAATCGAATCTTCCGAACGCCATGCCGTCCCTGTCATGAGATCGAAGCTGACGACAACGAGACTTTCAAGCAAGCTGACGAGTTATTTAGAGAAAATGCTCGCACCGACAACGGCGGTCCATGGAGTACTCGTTGATATTTATGGAGTGGGCGTGCTCATTACTGGACAAAGCGGCGTCGGTAAAAGTGAAGCGGCGCTTGATCTCGTCAAAAGAGGGCATCGCCTCGTAGCCGATGACTGTGTGGAAATCCGCCAGGAAGATAACGATACGCTTGTCGGCAGCTCGCCGGAATTAATTGAACATTTGCTGGAAATTCGCGGTCTCGGTATCATTAATGTAATGACTCTGTTCGGAGCCGGCGCCATTAGAGGATCGAAGAGAATTACGCTTAATGTCCATCTAGAACTTTGGGATTCTAAAAAGCAGTACGACCGGCTTGGCATTGAAGAAGATAAAATGCAAATTATTGATTCAGAAATTACGAAAATCACCGTACCGGTGCGCCCGGGCCGAAACTTGGCTGTTATTATTGAAGTAGCGGCGATGAACTTCCGTCTAAAGCGGCTCGGAGTCAACACGGCGCAAGAATTTACTGATAAACTGGCCAGTGTCATTAATGAACGCGACCCTGAGCAAATGTAAGTAAGAACTGCCGGCAGAAAGGGGAAAAAGTATGGAAGGTTATCCGTTGGACCCGATTGCCATAGCGATCGGACCATTCCAGGTACACTGGTACGGTTTGATTATCGGCTTCGGCATTGCACTTGGCTTTTACTTGGCTGCGAAAGAAGGCGAGCGGCTCGGTTTGGAGAAAGACACGTTCGCTGACTTATTAATTTGGGCGATTCCAATCGCCATTCTTTCTGCACGTCTTTATTACGTTATATTTCAGTGGGAATACTACTCCCAGCATCCAGGAGATATTATTAAAATCTGGAATGGCGGCATTGCGATCCACGGGGCTTTAATTGGCGCAGTCGTTACCGCCATTATTTTCTCGAAAGTGAAAAATATTTCTTTTTGGAAACTAGCCGACATCGCCGCACCAAGCTTGATTTTAGGGCAGGCCATCGGCCGTTGGGGCAACTTTATGAACCAGGAAGCGCACGGCGGGGAAGTAACGCGTTCCTTTTTAGAAAACTTATATTTGCCTGAGTTTATCATTAACCAAATGTATATTGACGGACACTATTACCACCCGACTTTTTTGTATGAATCCATTTGGAATTTGCTCGGTTTCATCTTGCTTTTAAGCCTAAGAAAAGTGAACTTGAAACGGGGCGAACTGTTTTTATCATACGTCATCTGGTATTCAATCGGCCGCTTCTTTATTGAAGGATTACGAACAGACAGCTTGATGCTGACAGATTCATTGCGGATCGCCCAAGTGATTTCACTTGTTTTGCTGGCGGCAGCCATCGCCGTATGGATGATCCGGCGCAACCAAAAAGCCGAGCCGCTGCCTTACAACAGCTTAGTGAATGAAAAATAACATAAGGGAGCGGGGGAGAAACTGATGTGGGGAACATTAAAAAATGGTTTGCTTTCGGGGGTTAAAACAACATGGACGCTCGGAAAAATTATTTTTCCAGTCACATTGATCGTGACGCTGCTGCAATATACTCCTGTCTTGCCGTGGCTGATGGATGTCATTAGCCCGGTCATGCGGATCTTCGGATTGTCGGGTGACGCCTCCATTCCGCTCGTGCTCGGTAATTTTTTAAATATATATGCGGGCATCGGGGCCATATTATCCCTCGATTTGACCGTAAAAGAAGTGTTTATTCTTGCTGTTATGATGTCTTTTTCGCATAACTTATTTATTGAATCAAGCGTAGCTGTGCGTGTCGGCGTAAAAATGTCCGTCGTGATCGCGGTAAGACTTGGCCTGGCGATCGTGTCAGCGATAGTCATCAATCTCGTATGGCGAGGCGGAAGTGAACTGGCACAATACGGTATGGCACCGCCGCTGCAGGCGGATCCGGATGGCTGGGGCCAAATTTTTATGATGGGTCTTGAGAAAGCGGGCTATGGCGTTATTCAGCTTGCTATCATTGTCATACCGCTTATGCTCGCTATTCAAATTTTAAAAGATTTAAAATGGCTTGACGCTTTTTCACGGTGGATGGCGCCGATTACCCGCATGCTAGGCATGAAAGAAAATACATCCACGACACTCGCCGCAGGATTGCTGTTTGGCCTTGCGTTTGGCTCCGCTGTCATGATTCAAGCGGTGAAAGAAGACGGTGTCAGCCGCCGGGATGTAACGCTTGCGATGATCTTTTTAGTGGCATGCCATGCGGTCGTGGAAGACACACTGGTTTTCGTGCCGCTCGGCATTACCGGGCTGCCATTGCTTGCTTTATTTTTGATCCGGCTAATTACGGCCGTTTTATTGACGCTGGCCGTGTCGGCATTATGGAAGCGCACTGAATTCGTCCAAGGAAAGGAAGCAAAACTATCATGACTAAAATAACGACATTACTATTTGACTTAGATGGCACGTTAATTAACACGAATGAATTAATTATTTCTTCGTTTTTGCATACGCTTGATCATTATTTTCCACAATCATATAAGCGGGAAGATGTGTACCCATTCATGGGACCGACGCTTCATGAAACATTTTCAAGCATTGACGAGGAGCGCACAGAGGAAATGGTCGCGCGCTACCGGGCTTTTAATATCGACAATCATGATGCCCTCGTCACGGAATTTGACGGCGTCTTTGAAACGATTCGGACGTTAAAGGAAAATAATTTTAAAATGGCGATCGTTTCTACAAAAATGCGCGACACCGTTATTAAAGGACTTAAACTGACGAATCTGTATCAATTTTTTGATGTCATTGTCGGGCTGGACGATGTTACTCATCCGAAGCCGCATCCTGAGCCGCTGCAAAAAGCATTAGAAGCACTCGGTTCCAAGCCGGAAGAAGCCATCATGATCGGTGACAATTACCATGACATTGACGGCGGGAAAAATGCCGGTACATTAACAGCCGGTGTAGCCTGGTCAATTAAAGGAAAAGAGTTTTTGCAAACGTTCCACCCAGATTTCATGCTTGATACGATGCCTGAATTGCTCGATATTGTGAAAGTTGGAGCGGCGGAAAAGTGAGAAAGACGAAACGGTATAAAACGGAAGGAGCGAATTCGCTCTGGAACATTTATAAAACCGTCTCGTTTTGGAAAACGTTTAAAAATACAGCAGTCATTGAAATTGGCCGCTTTATCCCTTTTATGAAAGTGAAAAATGGAATGTACCGCTCACTTTTAGGCATGAAAATCGGTGAACAAACTGCACTTGCTTACAAGGTCGTGCCGGATATTATGTTTCCGGAGCTTATTTCCATCGGCCGGAACACAATTATCGGCTACAATACGGTCATTCTCGCCCACGAATATTTAATCGAAGAATACCGTCTTGGTGAAGTCATGATCGGCGACAACGTCATGATCGGCGCCAACAGTACGATTCTTCCAGGAGTGACGATCGGCGACGGCGCCATCGTTTCCGCTGCAACGCTCGTCCACCGCGACGTCCCGCCCGGCGCCTTCGCCGGCGGCAACCCGATGCAAATAAAAGAGAAACAATAAAGCCTTTTAAGCTTGGGACTGACCCCCGTTTTTGAGACAGGGATCAAAACACCTTTTAAGCAGCCAGTTGCCGGTATTGTACCGGCGACTGGCTGTTTAGTTTCGTTTGAATACGGGTATTGTTATAATAAT